>NZ_CP109434.1:3535000-4742500 GCF_036227105.1 Amycolatopsis sp. NBC_01488
ACCGCCTCGGCCGCGACGACGAGGTCGTCCTGGCTTTCGACGATCATCCGCAGCCCGACGCGCACCAGCTCCTGGTCGTCGCAGAGCAGCACCCGCGTGGTCACGAGGCGACCACCAGGCTCGCGCGCACCCGGTACCCGCCGTCCGGCAGCGGCCCGGCGACCAGGTCGCCGTGGTACATCTCGACGCGCTGGCGCATCCCGGCCAGCCCGCGCCCGGACGAGGGCAACGCGGGCGCCGGCGGGGACTGCCCACCGGTGTTCGTCACCTCGATCCGGATCTTCGCCGGTTCGAAGGCGACTTCGACGCGGCCGGTCGCGTCGGCCGGGGCGTGCTTGATCATGTTGGTCAGGGCCTCCTGGACGATCCGGTACGCCTGCAGCGCGGCGCTGGCGGGCAGGCCGCCGGGGTCGCCGGTGACCTCGAGCGCGACGGCGCGCCCGCACTGCTCGACGAGCCCCCGCAGCTCGGCGGTGGTCGGCTGGGGACTGCGCGCCGCCTGGCCGGCGTGCAGGACTTCGAGGAGCCGCCGCAGCTCCGCGAGCGCGTCCCGGCCGGTGCGGCCGATCGTGTCGAGCGTGCGGCCGACGGCTTCGGGGTCGCGGTGCCGGGCGAGCTTCGCGCCCTCGGCGTTCAGCACGATCACGCTCATGCTGTGCGCGAGGACGTCGTGCAGCTCGCGCGCGATCCGGGTGCGCTCCTCGGCGATCGCGGCGCGCGACTGGGCTTCGGCCCGCTTCTCCTCCTCCACGGTGAGCTGCTGCTTGGCGCGGAAGAACTCGCCGAGCGCCCACGCGGCGAAGTGGATCGGGATGATGCCGACGACGTTCAGCGTCGGGTTCTGCGTTTGCGGGCCCCAGCTGAACCCCCACGTCACATCGAGCGCGAGGATCGCACCCGCGGTCAGGGCGGCGAACCGGCGGTCGCCGCGTTGGACGAGGGTGAAGAGGACGACCGCCATGCTCAGCTCGGCGCGGCCGCGGTCGTACGCCCAGATCTCGTTGGTGTAGGTGACCAGCGCTCCGGCGAGGATCAGCACCGCGACCGCGCGCGGGAAGCGGCGCCGGACCAGCAGCGGCAGCAGGAACAGCATCGGGATCGCGCGGACCGGCCACGAAACCTCGCCGGTCCAGTTGGGCGCGAGGAACAGGAAGACGGCGTACAGCGGCAGGTCCACCGTCCACCGGCGCCTGCGAACCCACACGACGAGTCGTTCCACGCTCCGAACGTAACGCCGCGACCCGGCCCGGGTCGTCATCCCGTCGGCCCCGGCCGTGTCCTCCCCGGGGAGGACACGGTCCGGCCGGTCCGGCGGATTCGCGGCCACCCCCGTCGTTCCTAGCTTCGGGATCATGACGATCACCCGGGAGTTCCTCCGCCATCCGATGCTGACGGGCGCGATCGCGCCCAGCTCACCGAGGCTGGCCGAGACGATGACGGCGGGCCTCGGCCTGGAACGCGCGGCCCGCGTAGCCGAGCTTGGGCCGGGCACGGGAGTGTTCACCGAAGCGGTTCTCGCGCTGCTTCGCCCCGAAGCGCGTCTGACCGCGTACGAGATCAACCCACGTTTCGCTTCGACGCTGCGAGAACGGTTTCCGCAGGTCGACGTCGTCACCGGCTCGGCGGAGCACCTCGCTCTCGACCACGTCGACGTCGTCGTCTCCGGACTGCCGTGGACGGCGATGACCGCGGACCGGCAGCACCGCATCCTCGACGCCGTCACCGCGGCCTTGGCCTCGAACGGCCGGTTCACGACGTTCGCGTACGCCCACGCGGCCTGGACGCCACCCGCGCGTCGCTTCGCCGCTTCACTGCGAAGCCGTTTCGCGGTCGTCGAGCGCACTCCGGTTGTCTGGCGCAACCTGCCGCCCGCGTTCGTCTACCGCGCGGCGCTGCCGGTGGCGGTGGGGAGGACCGGCCATGGACAGCCTGCTGCGGCCACTGCTTGACGCACCCGCGGTGGTCGTCTACCTGGTCTGTTTCGCGATCATCGCGGCCGAGACGGCAGTGCTGCCGGGAATCGTGCTGCTGACGTTGTCGACGTTGCTGCTCATGGGATTCCTCGCCGAGCGGGGCACGCTCCACTTCGGACTCGCGTGGCCGGTGGCCGTGGTCGCGGCCGTCCTCGGCGACCAGCTGGCGTACCTCGAAGGACGGCGGCTCCGGCGTTCACGGCTCGCCCGCCGCGTCGGCCAGGAGCGGTGGGAGCGCGCCGAAGCGGCGATCGCGCGCTACGGCGTCCCGGCGGTGATCGCGGGCCGCTGCCTGGCCGGTTTCCGGACGCTGGTGCCGCGCGTCGCGGGCTCGGCGGCGATGCCGTACCGCCGGTTCGCCGCCGGCAGCGTGTGCGCGGCGGTGCTGTGGGCGAGCGCGGAGCTGCTGATGGGTCACCTGACGGCGCTGGTCGTCTGAAGGCGTTCCGCGGTTTCGGCGTCCGCGGGCAGGAACGTCTCCAGCTTCAGCTCCGACACCGTGACGTCGGCGGCGGTCGCGAACGTGGTGATCGCCGTGATCAGCCGCAGCTCACCGACCGAAGTGGACAGTCGCACCGGGACGGCGAAGCCGAGGTGGTCCGCGCTCGGCGGCCGTTCCGGCGGCAGGTAGCCCGTCAGCTCGGCGAGCTGCACGGCGAGGCGGTCGTCGGGGGTGCGCGCGAGGTCGTTGCGGAGGCGCTCGAGGATGTGCCGGGCCCAATCGTCGAGGTTGGCCACGCGCGGCGCCATCCCGCGCGGGTGCAGGGCGAGCCGCAGCGTGTCGACCGGCTCTTCGAGCAGCTCCGGCGCCACACCCTCGACGAGCAGGGAAAACGCGTCGTTCTTCGCGACCAGCAGGCCGTGGCGGTCGACGACGATCGCCGGGTAGGGGCGGTGGCCGTCGAGCAGCCGCCGCAGGCCGTCGAGCACCGGCCGGATCGCCGGGTCGTCGAGCCGCGTTTCGGGGTACGTCGGTGCGTAGCCGGCCGCGTGGAGCAGGCCGTTGCGCTCGCGCAGGGGCAGTTCGAGCGACTCGGCGACGCGCAGCACCATGCCGCGGCCGGGCACCGAGCGCCCGCTCTCCATGAAGCTCACGTGCCGCTGCGTCGTGCCCGCGCGCAGGGCCAGGTCGAGCTGGCTGAGCCGGCGGCGGGTGCGCCAGTCCTTGAGCGCCGTTCCGAAGTCCACGGCCCCATCCTGCTCGGCTGCGCCATTCCCCGCGGGGAATTGAGGGCATACCCGCGTCCGGCGAAGCTTCCGGCATGACGAACTACGGCCTGGTCGTGCCGACCTACCAGCCCATCCTCGACGCCGGGCGCACCGCGCCCGAGCTGGTCGACGTCGCCGTCTCCGCCGAAGAGCTCGGCCTCGACTCGGTGTGGGTGGGCGACACCCTCGCGCGCGCTCCGCTGGACGCTTTCGCTGTTTTGGGGGCTTTCGCCGCACGGACCTCACGGGTGACGTTGGGGACGTCCGCGCTGCTCCCGGCGTTGCGGGACCCGGTTCTGTCGGCGAACCAGCTGCTTTCCCTCGATCTGCTGAGCGGCGGCCGGCTGACGGTGGCCGTCGGCGCGGGGTTCGCCGGGCGGAGCGAACCGGAGTTCGCGTTCGTCGGCGTCCCGTGGGAGCGCCGGCGGGCCCGGCTGGACGACATCGTGGGCCTGTGGCGGGCGGCGTGGAGCGGTGCCGATTCCTTCCACGGGACGGTGCTGCACTACGACTCGCTGCCATCGTTCCCCGCGCCCGCACGGCCGGGCGGTCCGCCCGTGTGGCTGGCGGCGTACACCCCGGGGGCCCTGTCGCGAATCGGACAGCTGTACGACGGGTGGCTGCCCTACCCGCCGGACCCCGCGGACTACGTGTCGGGCCTGGCTCGGATCCGCGCTCTCGCGTCGCGCCCGGTGACCCCGGCGCTGTTCGCGACGGTCCTGGTGGAGGACGACGTCGCACGCGGGCAGGCGCTGCTGGAGGAGTACTGCCTGGCCAACTACGGCCGCCCGGCGGCGTTCGTCCAGGGCATCCAGATGCAGGTGACCGGCTCCGCGGCGGAAGTGGCTGCGCGGCTGCGGGAGTACGAAGGGGCGGAGCACGTCCTGCTGCGGATCGCGAGCACGGACCCGAAGGTGTTCGACGAGCAGCTGCCGCGGGTCGCGGGGGTGGCGGAACTGCTGCGCGACCAGCGGTGATCGGAAACCTGTCGGGGGTGGCACGTAGGCTGGGACCGTGACCGACGCTCCACTGTCCGGACTCCTCACCGCCATCCTTCCCGACCCGGCCCTGCGTGGCGTGGTCGAGCGCGCCGGTGCGCCGCTGCTCGAACTGCAGGGCCCGATCGCCGCCCGGCAGCTCGTCGCCGCCGCGCTCGCCTCGGACGACGGGGGCGGCAAGCCCGTGCTCGCCGTCACCGCCACCGGCCGCGAAGCCGACGAGCTGACCGCTTCGCTCAAAGCGCTCGTCGGCGAGAGCCGGGTCGTCGACTTCCCCTCCTGGGAGACACTCCCGCACGAGCGGCTCTCCCCGCGCGCCGACACCGTGGGCCGCCGGCTCGAGGTGCTGCACCGGCTGAAGGCCGACGACGACGGCCTGCGCGTCGTCGTCGCCACCGTCCGCAGCCTCATCCAGCCGATGGCCCCCGGTCTCGGGTCGCTCGCCCCGGTCGACCTCGTCGTCGGCGAAGAGCAGAGCTTCGAAGGCCTGCTCGAACGGCTCGTCGAGCTGGCCTACACCCGCGTCGACATGGTCGAGAAGCGCGGCGAGTTCGCCGTCCGCGGCGGCATCCTCGACCTCTTCGGGCCGACCGCCCAGCATCCCGTCCGCGTCGAGTTCTGGGGCGACGAAGTCAGCGAGATCCGCGCGTTCGCCGTCTCCGACCAGCGGTCGCTGCCCGGCGAGATCCCGCGCGTCACCGCGCCGCCGTGCCGCGAGCTGCTGCTCACGCCGCCGGTCAAGGAGAAGGCCGCGGAGCTGGCGAAGACGTACGAAGCGGACGCGCACCTGGCCGAGATGCTCACCAAGCTCGCCGACGGCATCCCGGTCGAGGGCATGGAGGCCCTCATCCCGGTGCTCTGCGAAGGCGAGCTGGAGCTGCTCACCGACGCGATGCCGATCGGCACCCACGTCCTGCTCGCCGACCCGGAGAAGATCCGCGCCCGGGCCGCCGACCTCGTCCGCACCGGCCAGGAGTTCCTCGAAGCGTCCTGGACGACGGCCGCGGCGGGCGGCCAGGCCCCGATCGACCTCGGCGCGTCCGCCTACCGCGGGCTCGACGAGATCGCGTCCCACGCGCAGGACACCAAGCGCTGCTGGTGGACGCTCACCCAGCTGACCAGCGAAGACCCGGACGTCTACCGCGTTTCGGTCGAAGCCGCGCCGGGGTACCGCGGCGAGCTCGAGCGCGCGACGACGGACCTGCGCGCGCACATCGCGGCGGGCGGCACGGCGGTGCTCGTCGTCGCCGGACACGGCACCGCGGCTCGCGCGGTCGAGCAGTTCTCGGCCGCCGACGTCCCGGCCGCGCTGGCGGGCGACGGCCTGACGAGCGCGCCGGCGCCGGGCGTCGTCACGGTCACCTGCGGCGGCCTGACCGACGGCTTCATCTCGCCGGAGCGCGCCCTGGTCGTGCTCACCGAGGCGGACCTGACCGGCCGCGGCTCGGGCGCCGGAACGTCCACAAAGGACCTCACCACCAAGATGCCGTCCCGGCGGCGCAACGCCGTCGACCCGCTGGCGTTGAAGGCCGGCGACTACGTCGTGCACGAACAGCACGGCATCGGCCGCTTCGTCGAGATGGTCCAGCGGACGGTCGCGGGCGCCACCCGCGAGTACCTGCTGCTGGAGTACGGCTCGTCCAAGCGCGGGCACCCGGGCGATCGGCTGTTCGTGCCGACCGACCAGCTCGACGAGGTGTCGAAGTACGTCGGCGGCGAGCTGCCGACGTTGAACAAGCTCGGCGGCTCCGACTGGAAGAACACCAAGGCCAGGGCCAAGAGGGCGGTCAAGGAGATCGCCGCCGAGCTCGTGCAGCTGTACGCCGCGCGGCAGGCCGCGCCGGGGCACGCGTTCGGCCCGGACACGCCGTGGCAGGGCGAGCTGGAAGACGCGTTCCCATTCACCGAAACCAACGACCAGCTCGCCGCGATCGACGAGGTCAAGGCCGACATGGAGCGCGGCGTGCCGATGGACCGCGTCATCTGCGGCGACGTCGGCTACGGCAAGACGGAGATCGCCGTGCGAGCCGCGTTCAAGGCGGTGCAGGACGGCAAGCAGGTCGCCGTCCTCGTCCCGACCACGCTGCTCGCCCAGCAGCACCTGAACACGTTCCACGAGCGCATGCGGTCGTTCCCGGTGACGATCAAGGGCCTGTCCCGGTTCACGAACAAGACCGAGTCGGACATCATCCTCGAGCAGCTGGCCGGCGGCGAGGTCGACATCGTGATCGGCACGCACCGCCTGCTGCAGACGGGGATCCGCTACAAGGACCTCGGCCTCGTGATCGTGGATGAGGAGCAGCGGTTCGGCGTCGAGCACAAGGAGCACATCAAGGCGCTGCGCACCCACGTCGACGTGCTCACGATGTCGGCGACACCGATCCCGCGCACCCTCGAGATGTCGCTGGCCGGCATCCGCGAGATGTCCACGATCCTCACCCCGCCCGAGGACCGGCACCCGATCCTGACGTACGTCGGCGCGTACGACGACAAGCAGGTCGGCGCGGCCATCCGGCGTGAACTGCTGCGTGACGGCCAGGTCTTCTACGTCCACAACCGCGTCTCCTCGATCGAGAAGGCGGCGCGGCACATCCGGGAGCTGGTGCCGGAGGCGCGCGTCGTCACCGCGCACGGCCAGATGAACGAGGACAAGCTCGAGAAGATCATCCAGGGCTTCTGGGAGAACGAGTACGACGTTCTGGTGTGCACCACGATCGTCGAGACCGGGTTGGACATCTCGAACGCGAACACGCTGCTGGTCGAGCGCGGTGACCTGCTCGGCTTGGCACAGCTGCACCAGCTGCGCGGCCGCGTCGGACGTGGGCGCGAGCGCGGGTACGCGTACTTCCTGTACCCGCCGGAAGCGCCGCTGACGGAGACCGCGCACGACCGCCTCGCGACGATCGCCCAGAACACCGAGCTGGGCGCGGGCATGGCGGTCGCGATGAAGGACCTGGAAATCCGCGGCGCGGGCAACATCCTGGGCGCGGAGCAGTCCGGGCACATCGCGGGCGTCGGGTTCGACCTGTACGTGCGGTTGGTCGGCGAAGCGGTGGACGCGTTCCGCCGCCACGCTGGTGCCGAGCCGGCGGAGGACGAGGAGCTGGCGGAAGTCCGCGTCGACCTCCCGATCGACGCCCACATCCCGCACGACTACGTGCCGGGGGAGCGGCTGCGGCTGGAGGCGTACCGCAAGATCGCGGCCGCGCCGGACACCGAGGGCCTGGACGCGGTCCGCGAAGAGCTGATCGATCGCTACGGCCAGCCGCCGGCGCCGGTGAACCGGCTGCTGTCGGTGGCGCGGTTCCGGCACACGTGCCGCGAGGCCGGCGTGACGGAGGTGGCGGTCCAGGGCAGCACGATCCGGTTCGCGCCGCTGCCGCTGCAGGACTCGCAGCTGGTCCGGTTGAAGCGCCTCTATCCGAAGGCGATGTTCAAGGCCGTGACGAACACGGTCTCGGTCCCGAAGCCGACCGAGGGCCCGGCGGGTGGCCGTATCGGCGCACCGACGTTGCGCGACGAAGAGCTGCTGGACTGGTGCACGAAGTTGCTGACGCAGCTGACCAAGAAGCCCGCGGCGGTGTGAGCGCACCGGGCGCCACTCCGGGGGTTCCCGTTGTGGCGTCCGGGTTTCACCGATGGTGTCGGGCAGCCTGGCGCGGGTTCGTCAGCCGACTTCGCTGAACATCGGTGGCAACGCCTCCGCCAGCCCCATCTTCACCGACTCCACCGGCACCGGGATCGCTCCGGCACCCGCCATCGGCAGCGGCCGGGGATTCCGCGGCATCCGCGAGCCCGCGCCCCCGCCGCGGCCGGGGTACACGAGCAACCCCCGTGTCGGGTCCGGCACCGCGTCCAGCGCCGCCGTCACGACCGGCAGCGTCCGGAACGCGTCGCGCCGTTCCTCCGACCCGAACTCGATCTCCAGGACGACGCCCCAGCGGTGTTCGTGCCACACCCACTGTTCCGCGCCGTTCGTCAGTGCTGCTTCGGTGAGTGCGTCACCATGGGCGAGCCGCCACAAGGAAGCCGTGGACTCGCCATCGAAGACCTCGATGGTCAGCCAGTGGTCCATGTCGTCGAGGCTACGCCCGGCGACATCGCCCGGGTGTTGCGTTTCGGGTGCGATGGTGTGAGAGGGTATGCGCTGTGATGCGGATCATGGGGCGCCCTCGCGCGCTGGTCGCGGTCGTTGCCGGTGCTCTTCTGCTCGCCGGGTGCGGCTCGGGCCCCAGTCAGGTCGGCAGCGCCTTCATCGTCGGCGACCGCTCGGTGAGCCTCGACGAAGTCCAGTCGATGATCGACCAGGCCGTCCGCGAGCAGCCGTACACGCAGAAGCTCGCGCGTGAGCACAAGCTCGACCTGCTGGGCCGCGAGATCGTCCGGCAGACCGTGCTCCACGAGCTGACCGCGCGGGCCGCGCGGCAGGAAGGTCTCGTCGCCGACCAGGCGAAGGTCGCGAGCCTGACCGCCCAGGAGAACGCCGCGCCGGTCGGCGACACCGGGCAGGGCGACTCCGTCGCCGTCACGCAGATCGTCTCGAAGCTGCGCGACCCCAACGAGGTCGCGACCGACGTCGTCCTCGAGGAGCAGCTCGCGCAGAAGTACCTGCCGAAGCTCTCCGTGAGCGCGGACTACATCGGCATCAGCGCGACCAGCGAGACCGACTCGGCGGCCCGCACCCGCGCGTTCGACCTCGCGAAGCAGTTCGCGGCCGACCCGGGCAAGATCCAGGGCGTCCTCCAGCAGGCGAGCCAGGACGCCCAGCAGGCCCAGCAGACGGGCCAGCCCGGCCCCGGCGGATTCTCCGACGCCGGCATGACCGAGACCTTCGGCGCCGCGCAGTACCTCTCGCTGGCGCAGACCCCGCTGTTCGGTTCCGCGGCGAACAGCGTCGTCGCGTTCCAGGCGCGGATGCCGGAAAAGCCCGACTGGTACGTCTTCGTCGTCCGCTCCCGCGGTACCGAGAAGGCCGTCTCGTCCGACCAGGAGGCGCAGAAGCCGACCGACCAGCAGCTGACCTCGATCGGCACCCGCTTCCTGCAGCCGTACCTGGCCGAAGCCGGGCTGCGCGTCAACCCCCGGTACGGCGTGTGGGATGTTGTGGGCATGGACCTCGCGACGAACCAGGACACCACGAAGGGCACCGTGCTGCCCTTGAGCGGGCCCGCACCCGCGAAGCAGTGAGCACGGGCGTCGTCGTAGTCGTCCGCGGGGCGACGCTGCCCGCCGGGGCGCTGAAGATCCTTCGCGACGCCCGCGCGGTGTACGCGGCCACAGACCTCGACGCGAGCGTGTTCGGCGTCCCGGCCGTGACCGAGGCGCCGTCGCTGAAGGACGTCGTGCTGCTCGCCGGGTCCCGGGACGAGCCCGCGGCGTCGCTGCTCATCGCGACCGGCGCGGAGGTCATCGAGACCCCCGCGGCGCCGCTGGTCGAGGCCGCCGAGGTGATGGACCGGCTCCGCTCGCCGGGCGGCTGCCCGTGGGACGCGGCCCAGACGCACGATTCGCTCCGGCAGTACCTGGTCGAGGAGACCTACGAGCTGCTCGACGCCATCGAATCGGGCGACCGCGAGGCACTGCGCGAAGAGCTCGGCGACGTCCTGCTCCAGGTGCTCTTCCACGCGCGGGTCGCGGCGGAGGACGCCGCCGACCCGTTCGGCATCGACGATGTCGCGGCCATGCTGGTCGCGAAGCTGGTCGGCCGGCACCCGAACGTCTTCGCCGACGACGGCTCGGTGCGCACGGTCGAGCACCAGAACGTCAAGTGGGAAGAGCTCAAGCAGCAGGAGAAGCAGCGCAAGTCCATTGTGGACGGCGTGGCGCTCGGCCAGCCCGCGGTGGCGCTGGCCGGCAAGCTCGGCCAGCGTTCCGGGCGCGCGGGCATCCCGCTCGACCTCTTCCCGGTCGGCACCGGTGCGGCGGCCCAGCTGTTCCGCATCGCGGCGACGGCGCGGCGCGCGGGCGTCGACCCCGAGGGTGAGCTGCGGGCGCTGGCGAAGCAGTTCGCGAACGACGTCCGGGCGGCCGAGCAGGCCGCGCGCGACGCCGGCCTGGAGCCGACGACCCTGGAGGCCGACGGCTGGCGGAAGTTCTGGCCGACGACGCCCTGACTGTGACGCAGCACACAATCGAGTGAGAACCGTTTCCCGCTGACCGGCGTCTTGCCTGGTGTGAGACGACAGCAGCCCCTGGAGAGCGCGGACGAGGAGCACCTCGTCCGGCGCACGGCCAAGGGCGACCGCGCGGCGTTCGAGGAGCTCTACCGCCGCACGTCGCCCTGGCTCGCCGTGCGCCTGCGCCGCCGGTGCGCGGACGAGCACGTCGTCGCCGAGGTCATGCAGGAGACTTACCTGGCCGTCTGGCGCGCGGCGGGCTCGTTCGCGGGGGCGGCGACCGGCGGCAGCGCGGTCGGCTGGATGTGGACGATCGCGGCCCGCCGGCTGGTCGACGCGTTCCGGCGCCGGGCGCACCACGCCGAGCCGCCGGTGGAGGTGGCCTTCGACACCGCGCTCGTGCCGGCGGCCGAAGAGGTGGCGTTGGCGGCGGCGATGGGTGACGACGTCGGCGACGCACTGCGCGACCTCGCGCCCGAGCTGCGGCAGGTGCTGCAGGCGATGGTGCTCGACGGGCTGACCGTCCGCGAGACCGCCGTCCTGCTCGGGCTGCCGGAAGGAACCGTCAAGACCCGCGCCCGCCGGGCGCGGATCGCGATGCGGGAGGCACTGTCATGACCCATGCGTCGGACGAGCTCATCGCCGGCTACGTGGCGGGCGACGACCTCCCGGGCGACCGGCTGTGGGGCCTCGAGGCCCACCTCGAAGCCTGCCGGGTGTGCCGGGCGCGGCTCGCGGAGGTGGCGCCCGTCCAGCCGGTGGTGGACGTCGTCTGGAGCCGGCTCGCCGGCGAGGTCCTGCTGGCCGGCGAACCGTTCCACGCTCCGAAGGCCCGGGCGAAGCCTCGGTCTCGGCGGTACCGGCGGCGGTGGCTCGGCACCTGGGTCACGCCGGCGATGGTGCCGTGGCTGGCGATGATCGCGCTGGTTTCGCTGGTCGCGGTGCTCTTCGACCGGCTCGCCGGGGCGTCCGCGCTGGACGTCACGGCGGTGCAGCTCTTCGCGCCGGTGCTGCCGGTGCTCGGGGTCGCGGCGGCCTGGGCGCGCGGGCTCGACCCGGCGTACGAGGTCGTCGCCGCGACCCCGCGGGCGGGGCTGTACCTGATCGTCCGGCGGACGGTGGCGGTGCTCGTCGTCGTCCTGCCGGTGCTCGGCGCCGCCGGGTGGCTCACCGGCACCGCGTCCGCGCTCTGGCTGCTGCCGAGCCTGGCGTTCACCACCGGGACGCTCGCGCTGGGCGGACTGATCGGGGTGAGCCGGGCGGCGTACGCGCTGATCGCGGTGTGGGTGGCGATCATCGTGCTGCCGAGCTTCGTGGCTCAGGGGCACGCGGTTGCGCTCGACGCCGGCGCGGTGCCGGTGTGGGCGGGGATCTTCGCGCTGACCACGGTGGTCGTCGTCCTGCGCAGGACGGCGTTCACCCGGCTCGGCGCGCACCACTAGGGAGGAAGACATGCGGGCAGTGGCGGCCGCCGAGGTCGCGCCGACGACCTACGCCTGGGAAATCCAGGCGGAGGGGCTGAAGGTGCGGGTGGGGCGGCGGAAGATGGCCGTGGACGGGCTGGACCTGTCCCTCGGCAAGGGGGTGCACGGCTTGCTCGGGCCCAACGGCGCGGGCAAGACCACGCTGATCCGGGCACTGGCGACGGTGCTCCGGCCGGCGGCGGGCGGGTTGTCGCTGCTCGGTGCGCCGGCCGGGGGACGCACTGGGCAGCGCGACCTGCGCCGCCGGATCGGGTACCTGCCGCAGAACTTCGGGTACTACAAGCGGTTCACCGTCCGGGAGTTCGTCGAGTACCTGGCCTGGCTCAAGGAGATGGCCAAGCCGGACATCCCCGGGGCGGTCCAGCGCGCGATCGAGCGGGTGGGCCTGGCCGACCGCGCCGACGACCGGATGAAGACCCTCTCCGGCGGCATGGTCCGCCGGGTCGGGATCGCGCAGGCGATCGTCAACGACCCGGACATCCTGCTGCTCGACGAGCCGACGGCCGGCCTCGACCCGGCGCAGCGGGTCCGGTTCCGCGAACTGGTGCAGCAACTCGGCCAGGACTCGTGCGTGCTGATTTCGACGCACCTGGTCGAGGACGTGGCGACGGCGTGCACG
Source organism: Amycolatopsis sp. NBC_01488 (assembly GCF_036227105.1). NCBI lineage: Bacteria > Bacillati > Actinomycetota > Actinomycetes > Pseudonocardiales > Pseudonocardiaceae > Amycolatopsis > Amycolatopsis sp. NBC_01488. Next base: position 3,547,400 of record NZ_CP109434.1, read on the forward strand.
GACGTGGTGCTGTTCGCCGAGGGAAAACTGGTGTTCCAGGGAACCCCGGCCCAACTGGCGGCGGCGGGCACCCCGGAAGACGTCGGCGACAGCCCGATCGAGCGCGGCTATTCGGCTCTGCTGAACCACGAGCCCGGCAAGGGATCGTGGTGACGATGAAGGTCCACAAGGGACTCCGCGGCCCGATCATCGGCGGTGGGCAGGGTCTGGTTTGTCGGGCCGGTGTTGAGCTGGGTTGGGGTGGTCGGGATCCGGTTCGGCGCGGTGTGGGCGCCGGGCCCATGTCGAGCCGGAACCGGGTGGTGGGGCGATGATCCTCCGCACCGAACTCCGCCGGTCGATCGCGCCGTGGGCCGGGCTTGCCGTGCTCGTCGTCGCGCTCGGGTTTCTCTTCCTGCTGTCCGGGCCGTGGTGGAAGGCGCCCGCGGACTGGACCTCGCAGACCACCACCGCCGCGCTTTGGGTGCGGTTCCTGCTCGTCTTCCTGTGGCCGATCGTGGTCGGTGCCGGGACGATCCAGGGCATCCGGGACAGCCGGTCCGGCATGACCGAACTGCTGGCGACGACGTCGCGGCCGCCGTGGCACCGGGCGGCGATGCTGGCCGCCGCCGTGGGTGGGCTGAGCGCCTTCGGCTACCTGCTCGTGTTCGCCGCCGGGATGGTCGAAGTGGTCGCGCACGGCGGGTTCGTCTCGGCGGCCTTCGTGCCGATCGTGCTGGTCGGCGTGCTGGCGGTGGTCGCGGGCGCCTGGCTGGGGTTGGCGGTGGGCCGGCTGCTGCCGCACCCGCTGACCGCCCCCGCGGCCGCCGTGCTCAGCCTCGTGCTGATGGTGCTGCTGTGGAGCGCGCTCGACCCGGAGACGTGGACGTCGTCGGTGATCGGTTCGCCGCGGATCGGACTGCTCGGCCCGGCGATCGCCCAGCCGCACGGCACCATGGTCACCACGGCGACGGCGGTCGACCTCGGCCAGGCGGTCTGGTTCACCGGGCTCGCCCTGACCGCGTTCCTGCTCCTGGCGGCGACGTCGGCGCGCGGCCGGCTGCTCGGGCTGCTGCCGGTGGCGGTCGCCGTCGCGGTCGCGCTGCCGCTGCTGCCGTCGTCGGCCGACGCCGGCCTTTCGCCGGACGACTCCGCCGCGCGGAGGGTGTGCGACGGGCCGGTCTGCGTCGCGAAGCTGCACGAGGCGAGCCTGCCGCTGCTGGCTTCGGTGGGCCGGGACGTCCTGCGGCAGCTGGAAAAGATCCCGGGCGCGCCGACCCGGGTCGACGAGTCGACGGCCGCGGTCGGGTTCGCCCTCCCGGAGCCGCGCGATCCCGGCGCCGTGCTCGTCGACTACCAGTCGGAACCGCAACTGCTCGATGCGAGCGGGGACGAACTGCGCCGGGTGCTGCTCGCCGGCGCGGGGACACCCTCGTGCCTGCCGCGGAACGCGGGCGAACTCGGCGACACGGCCGCGCGGACGGTGTCCGCGTCGTGGTTCACCGGCGAGCTGAGGCCGCTGCCGCGCGGTCTCGGCGCCACCGTCGAGCCGGGCGGCGTGATCGACACCGCCTGGCGGGCGTTCCGGCAGCTGCCGGCCGCCGAGCAGCAGCGGCGGATCGCCGCGCTGCGGCAGTACTACCTGCGGTGCCCCGACGGCGATCCGCTGGCCGTGCTCGTCCCGGGGCTCACGCGATGAGGTGGGCGGTGTTGTACGCGCGCTCGCGGCAGGTCCCGGCGGCCGTGACCGCGCTGGTGGTGTGCGCGCTCGCGGTGTGGCTCCCGGCGCACGGCTCGTGGTCCCTGCTGTACGCGGGGTTGACGCTGACCGCCGGAGTCTCGGTGACGGCGATCGGGCTCAGCGGCCAGGACCCCGACCTCGACCGGACGGCGGCGGTGCGCTGGCCGCTGCGCCGGTTCGCCCACCTCACGCTGATCGGTCTCGCGGCCGGGGGTGCGGTGCTGGCGGTGCAGCAACTGGGGCCGTCGACGGTCGAGCTGACGGCCGTGGTCCGGGACGCGGCGGGCCTGCTCGGCCTGGCCGGCCTGGCGGCCACGGCCGCCGGGGGCCAGTTCGGCTGGACGCTCCCGCTGGCCTGGTTCGCGATCGCGGCGTTCGTTCCGGACGACGGCTCGGCCAAGGCCCGCATAGCGGCCTGGATGCTGCAGCCACCGGGCACCTCGATGGCCACCTGGACGGCCGCGGTGCTGGCCGCGGCGGGCGCCCTGGCCTACACGGTTCGGGGCGGCCGCCGCTGAAGCCCGGGCGCACGGTGTCGTGAGTGTCAACGCGACCGGACACTCACGACGAGCCGCCGGAGACCCTCAGACGTTGCGGATGTTCGGTTCCAGCTCCAGCGGCTCGCGGTCCCAGTCCTCGACGCCGAAGGCGAGAATGCGCTCCGGGCGGATGCGGATCACCGCGTCGTCGAAGTGGTTGTCCGGCAGGTTCACGCCGGTCAGCGCCTCCGCGCGGCCGCGGATCTCCAGGCAGCGGACGCGCCACGGGTTCGTGGACGGCTGGTCGTCGACGACGAACGCGACGTGGTCGTCGGTCGCCAGGTTGCGGAACTTCTTGCTGCCGCGCAGGTTGTGGCCGGTGACGTCGATCGTCTTCTCGTCCGGGTTGTAGCGGAAGCCGACCGGGTTGACCTGCAGGGTTCCGTTCGGCTGGCGGGTGGCCAGCCGGCCCAGCGGCTGGGCGTCGAGGTAAGCGAGCTCTGCTTCGGTGAACATGCCTCGAGCATTCAACTTCAAGGGAGCTTGAAGTCAAGCGAACGGGCCGCCGAAGGCCAGCTCCGTGAAGCGCGCGGCGATCCGGTGGTGCGCCGCGCCGTCCGGGTGCAACTCGTCCGGCAACGGCAGCTCGGCATAGTCGGCGGGACCGTACAGCGAAAGCCCGTCCAGGTAGTGCAGCTGGGGATCCTCGCGCTGCGAAACGATCTGTGCCAGCTCGTCGCGGATCACCTCGAGCGTGAGCTTCCCGTCGCCCGGTTCGCCGGTGGCCCGGAACCGGACGACCCCGGACGCCAGCGCCGCGTGGTCGAAGTCGCCGGGGCCGGGCGTCCGCTCGTGGATCGGGCAGTACAGCGGCGAGACGACCAGCAGCGGCGCCGACGGGTGACCGTCGCGGATCGTGTCCAGGAACCCGTGCACCGCCGGGCCGAACGCGCGCAGGCGCATCACGTCGGCGTTGACGACGTTGATGCCGATCTTGACGCTGACGACGTCGGCCGGGGTGTCGCGCAGCGCGCGGGCGGTGAACGGGTCCAGCAGCGCGTTCCCGCTGAAGGCCAGGTTGACCAGCTCGACCCCGGCGGACGTCGCGGCCAGCGCGGTCCACGTCGTCGAGGGGCTGGCCGCGTTCGAGCCCTGGCTGATCGAGCTGCCGTGGTGCAGCCACACCCGCCCGGCCGGTGGAACGGGCGCAACCGGAGCGTCCGTCCGCAGCGCGACCAAGGTCGTCAACTCGTTGTGCGGCAACCAGATCTCGACGTCCTTGCGGTGCCCGGGCAGGTCGGCGAACCGCACGCCGCCAGGCGCGGTCGCCTGGCCGGCGAGCTTGCCGTCCACCACCAGGTCGTACACGCCGTCGGGACGCGGTGGCGCGCCCGGGTACTCCACCTTCGTCGCCAGCGTGTCGAGTTCGACCGTCCGGGCCGTGGTGCGGAACCGCAGGCGGACGCCGGCGGGCTGTGCCTCGGCCATCGCGAGCCGCGGGTCGGTGTTCTGTGCCCGCGCGCGGGCGGGCAGCCGGTGCGGCACCAGGCCGCGTGGCGTGGGTTCGAGTTCGAGGGCGCCGCGGAGCAGGTCGGCGGTCACCGGGGTGGTGATCAAGGGCGTGGCCAATCACGGAGAAGGGAATCGAGGACGTCGAGGAGGCGGGTCCAGCTTTCCGGCGCGGGCGGCGAGCTGTGGTCGAAGCCGCCGTCGGCTTCGAGTGCGACGAACCCGCGGAAGAAGCTGCCGAGCAGCCGGACGGCGTGCGTCTGGTCCGGCCCGGTCAGGTCGTAGCCGCGCAGGATCGCGCGCATCAGCTGCGCGTGCCGCACGCCCGCGCTCGCCGCCGCGGTTTCCGGGTCGAGCCGCAGCTGCGCCGCGGCGAACCGGCCGGGGTGCTCGCGGGCGTAGCCGCGGTAGACGCCGGCGAACGCGACGAGCGCTGCCCGCCCGGACCGGCCGGCCAGCGCCGCCGCGGCCCGGTCGGCCAGCTCGTCCAGTGCCAGCAGCGCGATCCGCGTCCGCAGGTCGTGCGCGTTCCTGACGTGCGAATACAGACTCGCGACCTTGACGTCGAACCGCCGCGCCAGCTCCGACGGCGTCACGCGATCGAACCCGATCTCGTCGGCCAGCTCGGCGCCCGCGCGGACCAGCCGCTCGGTCGTCACCCCGGCGCGTACCACCACTGCCACCTCCTAAAGCCACCATAGATCTACCTAAAGGCTTTAGGCAAGGGGATAATGAGGGTATGCGCAGGCAAGCCGTCAGCTCCTCGACGATCGCGTCGATCGGGTACGACCGGGAGGAGCACCTCCTGGAGGTCGAGTTCGTCAACGGCAGCGTCTACCGCTACCGGCTGGTGCGGGAGTCCGTGTACCGGGAGCTGATGGCGGCCTCCAGCCACGGCCGGTTCTTCAACACCCGGATCCGCGACCGGTACCCGACGGAACAGGTGGACTAGGCGAAGAGGCCCTCGCCCCAGTAGCCGGTCTCGGAAACGCCCGGCGGCACCGCGAAGTGCGCCGAACCCGTGTGCTGGACGTACTCCATCATCGCGTCCTTCGACGACAACGCCTGCTGCATCGGCACGTACTGCTTGCGCGTGTCCCGGTTGAACGCCAGGAAGAACAGCCCCGCCTCGAGGTGCCCGACGCCGTCGGAGCCGTCGACGAAGTTGTAGCCGCGGCGCAGGATCCGCACGCCGTTGAGCGCCTGGTGCGAAGCCAGCCGGACGTGCGCATCCTCCGGGATCACCTTCTCGCCGCCCGCGCCGCCGACGTTGAGGTCCAGCTCGTCGAACTCCGCGGTCTGGCCCAGCGGGGCGCCGGTGCCCTTCGTGCGGCCGATGATCTTCTGCTGGCCGTCGAGGGTTTCGCGGTCCCACGTCTCGATGTGCATCCGGATCCGGCGCGCCACCAGGTACGAGCCGCCGGTCATCCAGGCCGGCCCGTCACCCGCCTCGGCCCACACCTGGTCGCGCAGGATGTCCGTGTCCTCGGACTTGATGTTGTTCGTGCCGTCCTTGAAGCCGAACAGGTTCCGGGGCGTCTGCTGCGCCCGCGACGTCGACGAGCTGCGGCCGAAGCCGAGCTGCGACCAGCGGACCTCGGTGACGCCGAAGCCGAGCCGCACCAGGTTGCGGACCGCGTGCACCGCCACCTGCGGGTCGTCCGCGCAGGCCTGGATGCACAGGTCGCCGCCGCTGCGCGCCGGGTCGAGCTTGTCCTTCGGGAACAGCGGCAGGTCGATCAGCTGCGGCGGCCGCTTGCCCGCGAGGCCGAACCGGCCGTCGAACAGCGACGGCCCGAAGCCGATGGTCAGCGTCAGGTTCGACGCGGGCAGGTCGAGCGCCTCGCCGGTGTCGCCGGGGGGCGCGTAGTCGCCGCTGCCGACGGCGCCGTTCGCGACGACCTCCTGGCCCGCCGTCATCCGGCGGGCCGCGTCGGTCCACGTCTTCAGGAGCTGCCGCAGCTTCTCGCGGTCCTTCGTGGTGACGTCCAGGGCCGCGAAGTGCAGGTTCGCCTGGGCCGGGGTGACGATCCCGGCCTGGTGCTCCCCGTGGAAGCCGACTGTGTTGACCGACGCTTCGGCGCTGCTCGCCGCCTTGTCGATCCCGATCCCGGCGGCGGCTCCCGCCCCGGCGAGCGCGACACCCGCGCCCGCCAGGCCGAAGAGCTTCCGCCGCGAAACCCGCGTGCCCTCTGTCGACGTCACTTCGAGACGACCTCCGCAACCTTGCTCAGCGGCTCGCTCAGCGCGTCGACCGCCGAGGCGAACTCCTTGACCTGGTCCTGCGACAGATCCGTGTAGAGCTTGAAACCGTCACCGGCGCGCTGCTTGTCGAGCAGGCCCTGGACGTTCGCGAACTCCTTGTCCAAAGTGGACACGAGGGCGGGGTCCTTCGCCTGCAGGATCGGCCGGAGCGACGTGATCGCGCCCTTCGAACCGTCCACGTTGGCCTGGAAGTCCCAGAGATCGGTGTGCGAGAAGGTCTCCTCCTCGCCGGTGATCTTGTGGGTCGCGACCTCGTCGAGCAGGCCCTTCGCGCCGTTCGCGAGGTCGAGCGCGGTCAGCTGCAGCGTCTTCGTCTTCGCGACGAGGTCCTTGACGTCGGTCAGCAGCTTGTCCGCGATCTGCGGGCTGTCGGCCTGCAGTCCGGTCTTGAACAGGTCCTTCTCCAGCCGGTGGAAGCCGGTGAACTGCTGTCCCTGCTCGAGGTCGGCCTCGCGGACGTCGATGGCCGGGTCCAGTTCGCCGAACTTCTCGGCCACCGGCTCGATCCGCTCGTAGTAGACGCGGGTGCGCGCGTACGCGGCCTTCGCCTCGTCGGCCTTGCCCGCCTTGACGAGGTCGACGAACTTGGCCGTCTCCTCTTCGAGGGCGGCGGTGTTGTTCGCGATGTAGTCGTCGTAGCTCTTGGTCGCCTGCGCCTTCTGCGCGTTCGCGTCGCCCTGCTGGGGCGCGCCGCCGGTGACGGTGAACTCGCCGCGGATGCCGGTGCCGGCCATGCCCGGCTTGCACGCGGTCTGGTACTTGCCGGCGTCGGCGACCTCGACGATCAGCCGCCGGTTCAGGCCGGGCGCGATGTTCTCGACCTCGCCCATGATCCGGTCGCCCTCGGCGTAGAGGTAGAACTCGGTGACCTTGGTGCCCTCGTTGGTGATCTCGAAGGTGAGGTTGCCCGCGTTGGCCGTGGTGGCCGAGACGTCGCACGCGGTGTCGGACGCCGACACCTTGATCGGGCCGCCGGCCGCCGCGGCACCGGCCGCGTCGCCCTTGCTGTCGCACGCGGCCAGCGCCACCAGCGCGGTGGCCCCGGCCAGCAGGGCCAGCGGGGTTCGACGGATGTTGCGCACGGTCACTCCTTCGAGGCGGCCGCGGCGGCGGGCGCCGGCGCGGTCTTCTTGCTGGGCTTGAGGAAGAGGGGCAGCACGATGGCGACGTAGGCGACCCACGCGACGGCCTGCAGCACGGTCGTCTGCTGCGAGTAGTTGAAGATGCCCTTGAGCAGGGCGCCGTACCAGGACGTCTCGGGCAGCGTCGCCGAAGCGTCGAAGGCGAGGGTGCCGATGCCCGGCAGGAACGCGGCCTCCTGCAGGTCGTGCAGGCCGTAGCCGAGCACGCCCGCGGCGACGAACACGAGCAGGACGCCGGTGACCGTGAAGAACTTGCCCAGGTTGAACCGGACGGCGCCCTTGTAGAGCAGCCAGGCGAGCACGACGGCGGCCGCGATGCCGACGGCGAAGCCGATCAGCGGCTGCACGGTGTGCGACTGCGCGGTCTGGACGGCGGAGTAGAAGAACACCGCGGTCTCCAGGCCCTCGCGCCCGACGGCGAGGAACGACAGCAGCAAGACGGCCAGTGGCCCGACGTCCAGCGCGTCGTCCATCTTCCCGCGCAGCTCGGCGGCGATGCTCTTCGCCGCCTTGCGCATCCAGAAGATCATCGCGGTGACGAACACGACCGCGATGATCGACAGGCTGCCGCCGAGCAGTTCCTGGTGTTCGAAGGACAGCTGGGCGGTCGTGTAGGTCAGGATCGCGCCGACGGCGACCGACAGCAGCACCGCGGCGCCGACGCCCGGCCACACCCACCGCAGCGCGTGGCGCCGGTCGGTCTTGACCAGGAACGCCACCAGGATGCTGACGACCAGTGCGGCTTCCAGGCCTTCGCGCAGCCCGATCAGCGCGCTCGAGAACAACACCGGTCCGCCTCCCTGAGTTCTTGTGCTTCTCTGAAGGTTTTAGGTAAGGCTCACCTGTAAGTCCAGCGGGCCGACGCCCAGAGAAGACGGAAGAATCGGGCAAAACGGACCGAGTTGCGAAGTTAGGTTAGGGTAACCGCAGGTCAGGGCGCTGCGCGTCGACTCGATAACAAAATTTGTGACGTCGCTGGCAGCGGCCTGGTTTTTACCCTCCGCTTGCCTGGTCAGGCGACCGGGGGACCCCCTTGAGTGGCTCCGTACCCTAATCGGGTGGCCGATACCGCTCAGCCGACCGTCACGCCTCCGCACGCGCCTCCGGGCGGTCCGCCGCGGCGCTATCTCGGCCGGGCGGCCCTCGCCCTCGGGCTGGTGATCACCGGCGTGGTGCTCGTCGTCACGATCGGTATCCGGAACCCGGACGCCCCCGCCGCGCCGCCGCCGGCGCAACCGGCACTGGCCATTCCGGAGCAGCGCCCCCAGCCCGGCGCCGAGTCGCCGCGCGCCGGCCTCGCCGCCCCGGTCGACCGGCCGGCGGTGTCCGACCAGGCCGAGCTGGACGCGTGGGCGACCCGCGTCGCGGACAAGACGCACCTCCCGGCGCGCGTGCTCGCCGCGTACGGCCGGGCGGAGATGTGGATGCAGCGCCAGAAGCCGACGTGCCACCTCTCGTGGGCGACGCTCGCGGGCATCGGCCGGGTCGAGACCGGGCGCGGGGACTTCGACCTCTCGGCGATCGGTGCGAACGGCCGCGTCGCGAAGCCGGTGGTCGGCCCGCCGCTGGACGGCTCGCCGGGCGTCCCGGCGGTGCACGACACCGACGGCGGCAAGCTCGACGGCGACAAGTCGTGGGACCACGCGATCGGCCCGATGCAGTTCCTGCCGGCGACGTGGAAGAAGTACCAGGAGCGGGCCAACGGCGACGGCGGCACGCCGGACCCCCAGAACGTGGACGACGCGGCCTTCACGGCGGCGCGCTACCTGTGCTCGGGCGGCGACGACCTGGGCACCCCGGCCGGCTGGTGGCGCGCGATCTTGTTCTACAACTCGGGTGTGGCGTACGGACAGGACGTGTTCAGCGCGGCGGACGCCTACGCGGAGGCCAGCGTCGCGCCCTGACGTGGTTGTCCACAGGCCGCTGAGATTGTGGACGACATCGCTGGAAGTGCGCGCGAGTCGGGGGTTTGTCGGGGGGCGCCGATAGACTGGACTTGGGGACGCCCCCCAGGGAGGGCGGGGGAGTTTCCCGCAGGAGGCAGGACGGCAGCGGGCGCGGCGGTGCGTTCGGCTCAAGCCCTGCTCGCGTCAGGACCCGCGCAACGCGATGCGTGCCTTCACTTCGCTGATCGCCTCGAGGTACTCCGGCACCGGGTTCATCGCCGACGCGATCTTCATCTGGGCCAGCGCCTCGACGAACCGGCCGAGGCGCTGCAGCGTGCGGCCCAGGACGAACCGGGCGTAGTGGTCCGTCGGGTCCAGCTCCAGCACCCGCGTGAGCGCCTCTTCGGCCCGCCGCAGCTGCGCCGAGTGGAAGTAGGCGCGCCCGGCCAGCAGGTGCACCGACGGCTTGTCCGTCTCGGATTCCAGCAGGGGCTGCAACGCCTTCAGCGCGTCCAGCGGACGGCGGCGGCCGACCAGATCCTCGGCCTGGCGGAAGGCATGGAACCGCGACTCCTCGGGAGGCTGCGAAGCAGCTGCGGCGTCCGTCATGGTCATCCCACGTTACCTCGGAAGAGGGGCTTGCACACGCCGCCGATCGGGACGTGGTGGACTGTCCCGCCATGAGCAGCCCGTACCGGGGCCTGGCGCCCTACCTGTACTACTCCGACGCGACGGCGGCGCTCGCCTGGCTGACCAGGGTCTTCGGGTTCGCCGAGGAGGTCCGGTTCTGCGACGGCGCCGGCGACGTCTTCCAGGCGTGGCTGCGCGCGGGCGACGTGCGGATCCAGATCGCCGGCGTCGGGCCGGACTACTGGCAGGCCAAGGGCGTCGACGGACCGGTCGGCCAGCTCAACATCCTCTACGTCGACGACGTCGACGAGGCCTACGAGCGGATCGAGGCGGCCCTCGGCGACGAGGGCGAGCTCGAGCCGCCGCAGGACCAGCCCTATGGCGCCCGGGTGTTCACCGTCGCCGACCTCGGCGGCAACAGCTGGACGTTCTGGCAGCAGACGTCCGAGACCGTGGACCTGCCGCCCGGCTGGCAGGCGATCCGCGCGGGCGGTGAGTCCTCCAACGGGTGACCTGCCGCGAAGGCTAGGCTGGGCGCGTCACCGCCGCCGACGTTCTCTTTCCCGCGGAGGCGGCGTTCACCACAGGCACGACGCACCGAGGAGCATGGCGTGGCTCTCATCGAGCAGGTAGGCGCGCGCGAGATTCTGGACTCGCGTGGCAACCCGACGGTCGAGGTGGAGGTGGCCCTCGACGACGGCACGCTGGCGCGGGCCGCGGTCCCGTCGGGTGCGTCGACCGGTGAGCACGAGGCGGTCGAGCTGCGGGACGGCGACACCGGCCGCTACAACGGCAAGGGCGTCGAGCGCGCGGTCGCCGCGGTGCTCGACGAGATCGGCCCGGAGATGGTCGGCATCGAAGCCGTCGACCAGCGGATCGTCGACCAGAAGCTGGTCGACCTCGACGGCACGCCGGCGAAGTCCCGCCTCGGCGCGAACGCCATCCTCGGCGTCTCGCTGGCCGTCGCGAAGGCCGCCGCCGAGTCGGCCGAGCTGGAGCTGTTCCGCTACCTGGGCGGGCCGAACGCGCACGTGCTGCCGGTGCCGATGCTGAACATCCTCAACGGCGGTTCGCACGCGGACAGCAACGTCGACGTCCAGGAGTTCATGATCGCGCCGATCGGCGCGGAGACCTTCCGCGAGGCCCTGCGCTGGGGCGCCGAGGTCTACCACTCGCTGAAGTCGGTGCTGAAGGGCCGCGGCCTTTCGACCGGCCTCGGCGACGAAGGCGGCTTCGCGCCGAACCTGGCGAACAACCGCGAGGCGCTCGACCTGATCCTGCAGGCCATCGAGAAGGCCGGCTACACGCCGGGCCGCGACGTCGCGCTCGCGCTGGACGTCGCCGCGACGGAGTTCTTCGCCGACGGCGCGTACACCTTCGAGGGCAGCAAGAAGAGCGCGGAGCAGATGTCGGCGTACTACGCCGAGCTGCTGCGCGACTACCCGCTCGTGTCCATCGAGGACCCGCTGAGCGAGGACGACTGGGACGGCTGGGTCACCCTGACCGCCGAGGTCGGCGAGAAGGTCCAGATCGTCGGCGACGACCTGTTCGTCACCAACCCGGACCGGCTCGAGGAGGGCATCACCCGCCGCGCCGCGAACGCGCTGCTGGTGAAGGTCAACCAGATCGGCACGCTGTCCGAGACGCTCGACGCGATCTCCCTGGCCACGTCGTTCGGCTACAAGTCGATGATGAGCCACCGCTCCGGCGAGACCGAGGACACCTTCATCGCCGACCTGGCGGTCGCCACCGGCGTCGGCCAGATCAAGACCGGCGCCCCGGCCCGCGGCGAGCGGATCGCCAAGTACAACCAGCTGCTGCGCATCGAGGAGACCCTCGGTGACGCCGCCCGGTACGCCGGCGAGCTGGCCTTCCCGCGGTTCAGCGCCGAGGGCTGAGCCCGCGATGGCGGACCGGGGGAGGACGACGCGCAACCGCCGCGGCGGCAGCGGGGCTTCGCGGGCGGCAGGTCCGGCACGGGCCCGCCGTCCCGAGGCCGCGCGCCGGCGCACCGGGGCCGCGGGCCCCGAGGCTGCGCGCCGTCGCACCGGCGACGTCGAGACGACCCGGGCCCGGCTGCGCCGGAGCCTGGCGGCGAAGCGCGCGTCCGGTGCGGCGAAGGTGCTCGGCATGTCCACCACCCGCCGCGCGGCGGTGGTGGCGATCGTGGTGTGCGCGCTGGCGTTCACCATCGCCGTGCCCCTGCGCACCTACCTCGCCCAGCGCACCGAGATCCGCCAGCAGCAGGCGCAGCAGGCACAGCTGCAGCAGACGGTCGCCCAGCTCCAGGGCCGCAAGGCCGAGCTGAGCGATCCGGCGCAGATCGAGGCCGAGGCCCGGCGCCGGCTGCGGTACGTCAAGCCCGGCGAGACGCCGTACATCGTCCAGCTGCCCGAGGACAAGGCCCCCGACGCGGCGCCCCAGCCCGGCCAGCCGCAGGTCCCGGACGGCTCCTGGTACGACAACCTCTGGAACCAGGTCTCCGGCGGCTGACCCCACGCTCACTGCGCCGATCGTCACCAATCCGGCCACAGTCACGGCCGATGGCTTTCGTGGCCACATGCACCTGCCGCTCGGCGGGGCGGCCTGCTTTGGCCGGATTGGTAACGTGGACCGCGTGAACAGCACGCAGCAGCACCGGTTCGAGCCCGTCACCGACGCCGACCGCGAGATCATCGCGGAGCAGCTCGGACGGCCGCCGCGGGCGCTGCGGGCGGTGGCCGCGCGGTGCCCGAGCGGGCACCCCTCGGTGGTGCAGACCAGCCCGCGGCTGGAGAACGGGACGCCGTTCCCGACCCTCTACTACCTCACCTGCCCCAAGCTGAACTCGATGATCGGCACGATCGAGGCGTCCGGGATCATGAAGGAGATGACCGAGCGGCTCAGCACCGATCCCGAGCTGGCCGCCCGCTACCAGCGCACCCACGAGACCTACCTCGCCGAGCGCGACGCGATCGAGCCGCTCGGCCACCAGGTCACCGCCGGGGGCATGCCCGGCCGCGTCAAGTGCCTGCACGTGCACGTCGCCCACGCGCTCGCGGTCGGTCCCGGCGTGAATCCGTTCGGTGACGAGACGCTGGACCTCCTTAAGGCGAACGGGTGGCCCACGGGAGACTGCGCCGAGTAACGCTCGCGCGTCGTCAACAGATAACTGGGCTGGGTGAGCGAAAACCCCGTCCGGCGAGATCCAGACTCCCGAAGGGGTGAAACCACGCCCCGGGTACGGCAGGCTGTCACCCGAGGGTGGGTGACCGATCCGGCCAGGAGGGCTTCGAGCTATGCGCGTGCGGCGACTGCCTGACGCAGTCGGGAGCCACACCCGAAGGTTCGGGATCCGCCACCGCACGGCGTACCCCCTGATCACCGGCATCTTCGCGGTCATCCCGGCGCTGCTCGCCGGCGGCGTCACCCTCGGCTGGCTCGGTGGGACCGGTGAGCACACCCGTGACGCCGCGCTCGGCCAGGGCTACGACCCCGGCCACGCCGCCATCCAGCAGATCGCCGTCGACGGCACCCTCCCCGGCGCGCCCACCCCGCTGCCGCTCCCGGCCTACGAGCTGCCCGACGGCCCCCTCGGCATCCCCGCGACCGCGCTCGCCGCGTACAAGAACGCCGCCGACATCCTCGGCCGCGAGCAGCCCGCGTGCCACATCGACTGGGCCCTGATCGCCAGCATCGGCCGGATCGAGTCCAACCACGCCCGCGGCGGCTACGTCGACGCGAACGGCACCACCCGCGAGCCGATCCTCGGGCCGGAGCTCAACGGCCAGGGCGGCTTCGCCGCGATCCCGGACACCGACCACGGCGAGCTCGACACGGACCCGGTGTGGGACCGCGCGGTCGGCCCGACGCAGTTCATCCCGGCGACCTGGCGCGGCTACGCCTCCGACGGCAACGGCGACGGCAAGTCCGACCCCAACAACATCTTCGACGCGGCACTGGCCACCGGCCGCTACCTCTGCTCCGGCGGCTTCGACCTGGCCAACCCGGACCAGCTGCGCGGCGCCATCTACCGCTACAACAACTCGGACACGTACGTGAACACCGTGATCCTGTGGGCCGAGGCGTACCGCAACGGGATCATGCAGGTGCCGGACAGCACGGTCCCGATCGGCGCGCCGAACGCCGCGCTGGCCCCGGCCCCGCCGGCCGTGCCGCCGCCCCCGGTCCCGACGACGACGCCTTCGGTGCCCACGACGACGCCGACCAGCCCGGGCACGACGACCAAGACCACCCCACCGGCCTCGTGCACGAAGCCGCCGACGACGACACCCACCACGACCACGGTGATCAGCACGACGACCACCCCGCCGCCGCCTCCGACGACGACCGGCACCGGTGAGACCACGCCGAACCCGACGACCACCCCGCCGCCGCCGACGTGCGGGCAGACGGTCACCTCGGTCACAACCACCACCACGACCACGACCGTCGGGACGACGACACCCGCCAGCTAGGGTGATCGGCATGCCTCGTGTTGCCGCGATCGACTGTGGGACCAACTCCATCCGCCTGCTCGTCGCCGAGCTGACGCCGCGCCACGACGGCACGGTCGACCTGCGCGACCTGCACCGCGAGATGCGGATCGTCCGGCTCGGCCAGGGTGTCGACGCCACCGGCGAGCTCGCGCCCGAGGCACTCGAACGCACCCGCGCCGCGCTCGCCGACTACACGGTCGCCGCGCGGCGCAAGGGCGTCGAGAAGGTGCGGATGGTCGCCACCTCCGCCACCCGCGACGCGAAGAACCGCGACGACTTCTTCCGCATGACGCGCGAAACCCTGGGCGTCGAAGCCGAGGTGATCAGCGGCGACGAAGAAGCGCGGCTGTCCTTCACAGGCGCGGTCGGGGAGCAGGACCCGGACGACGGCCCGTTCGTGGTGGCCGACGTCGGCGGCGGCTCGACCGAGCTGGTCCTCGGCACCTGGGACGGCCGCCGGGCCGACGTGCTCGCCGCGAAGTCCGTCGACATCGGCTGTGTCCGGATCACCGAGCGCGCGCTGAAGAGCGACCCGCCGACCGCCGACGAGATCGCCGCCGCCCGCGACCTGGCGGGCAAGGTCCTCACCGAGGCGTTCGACGTGGTCGACGTCGCCCGCGCGCGCACGTGGATGGGCGTCGCCGGCACGGTGACCACGCTCTCGGCGATCGCGCTCGGGCTGCCGGAGTACGACAGCGACCGCGTCCACCTGTCGAAGCTCGGCCCGGCCGACATCGATCGCCTCGCGGCGAAGCTGCTCGCCGAGGACCACGCCACCCGCGCGGCGAACCCGGTGATCCACCCGGGCCGCGTCGACGTGATCGCCGGCGGCGCGGTGATCGTCCAGACCCTCGCCGAGCAGCTCGCGGCCCGCGGCGGCCCGACCGAGCTGGTGGTCAGCGAGCACGACATCCTCGACGGCATCGCCCTGTCCCTCGCCTGATCCGCTCTTGACAACCGCCGCACCGGCCCTTTCGGACATCCGAAAGGGCTTGTGCCACAACGGGATTCGACTCGAACCCACGGTGAGCGCGCGATGACCAGGCGTCGGCGCTACGCCGTCCGGAGTACCCGGTTTCCTACCTTGGTCGTGCTCCAACCAGGTGGTCCCGACGGTCGTCACTGATTTGCAACACCGCAGTCCTGTGATCAGCTTCGCCGCCCCCGATAGCGTGCGTCTCACCTTTCGGACGTCACGGAGATGGAGGGGATCATGCGTCGTTCGCGCAGGCTCTGGGGACCCACGGTGGTGATGACCTCGCTGGCGCTCGCGCTCGCCGCGTGCGGCGGCGGTTCGGGCAGCTCCACGGGAGCCGGCGGGGCGGACCCGGACGGCACGGTCAGCGTCTACGGAACCGAGCCGCAGAACGCACTGGTCCCGACCAACATCAACGACCTCGGCGGCACCAAGGCGATCCAGCCGATGTTCGCCACGCTGATCGGGTTCAAGGGCGCGGACGCGAAGCCGTTCAACCTGATGGCCGACTCGATCACGACGACCGACTCCAAGGTCTACGACATCAAGATCAAGCAGGGCTGGAAGTTCCACGACGGCACCGAGGTGAAGGCGCACAACTTCATCGACGCCTGGAACTACGGCGCCTACGCGCCGAACGGCCAGCTCAACACGGACTTCTTCTCGAACATCCAGGGCTACACCGACGTCCACCCCGCCGACGAGAACGCCAAGCCGGCCACGAACAAGATGTCCGGCCTGGTGCAGAAGAGCGACTACGAGTTCCAGGTGACGCTCAACGCGCCGTTCTCGGTGTTCGACATCAAGGTCGGCTACCAGGCGTTCGCGCCGCTGCCCGACTCGTTCTTCAAGGACCCCAAGGGGTTCGAGCAGCACCCGATCGGCAACGGCCCGATGAAGTTCGTCTCGCGGACGCCGAACCAGGACATCAAGCTCACCCGCTTCGACGGCTACAAGGGTGACGACGCGGTCCACTTCAAGGACCTCGACATCAAGATCTACTCCAGCCAGGAGACCGCCTACCAGGACCTGCTGAGCGGGCGGCTCGACTTCATGGAGGCGCTGCCGCCGTCGGCGGTCGCGGGCGGCAAGTACAAGGCCGACCTCGGCGACCGGCTGGTCACCGGCGCCCTGCTCGGCGTCAGCACCATCGCCGTGCCGTACTACGTGCCCGGGTACAACAACCTCGAGCTGCGCAAGGCCATCTCGATGTCGATCGACCGCGCGCAGATCACCAAGACCGTCATGAACGACACCTACGTCCCGCTGGACGGGTACGTCGCCCAGGGCATCACCGGTGCCCGCTCCGGCGTCTGCCAGTTCTGCAAGTTCGACCCGGCGGCGGCCAAGGAAGCCTTCGCGAAGTCCGGCTTCAAGGGCAAGCTGACCATCGCGTCCAACGCGGACGGCGGCCGCAAGGAACCGCTGACCGCGGCGTGCAACAGCATCAAGAACACCCTCGGCGTCGAGTGCGACTTCGTGCCGGCCACCGACTTCGGCCAGTGGCGCAGCATCGTCACCGGCAAGAAGCTGACCGGCATGGGCCGCTCGGACTGGTCGGCGGACTACCCGTCCATCGAGGACTTCCTCAACCCGATCTACAAGACCGGCGGGTCCTCGAACGACTCCAGCTACTCGAACCCGCAGGTCGACGCGATCCTGGCGCAGGCGGACGCCACCGCCGACAAGGACGCCGCGGTCAAGCTGTACCAGCAGGCCGAGGACCTGATCGCGAAGGACCTGCCGTCGATCCCGGTGTGGGACGAGAAGGGCGTCGCGGCGAAGTCGAAGAACCTCAAGACCGCGGCCCTGGACTTCCGGCGCATGCCGGACTACCCGTCCATCGAGGTCCTGAAGAAGTGACGCGCTGACCTGCCGGTACCCACCACCACGCCGTCGTGAGTGAGAAACAGGGTTAGCACACTGTTTCTCACTCACGACGGCCGGCGCGCACTAGGAACGTCATGACCCGCTATGTCCTGCGACGGCTGCTCCAGCTGATCCCGGTGTTCTTCGGCACCACCTTCCTCATCTACGTCCTGGTCTGGGCCGTGCCCGGCGACCCGTTCTCCGGCAAGTGCGGCCAGGCCGCCTGCCCGCCGGCCTACATCGCCCAGATGACCGAGAAGTTCCACCTGAACGACAACATCTTCGTGCAGTACTTCAAGTACCTCGGGAGCCTGTTCACCGGCGACTGGGGCGAGACCTTCAACGGCACCTCCGTCGGCGACCTGATCGCCACGTCGTACCCGATCACGCTGCGCCTGGCCGTGATCGCCGTGGTCATCGAGGCCCTCATCGGGCTCAGCGCCGGCGTGCTGACCGGCCTGCGCGGCAAGGGTTTCCTCGACAACCTGGTGCTGGTCTCGACCACGTTCCTGATCTCGCTGCCGGTGTTCGTCACGGCGATCGTGCTGCAGCTCGCGCTGGGCAGCAACGGCCTCGGCCTGATCGAGGCCAGCGTGTCCGACAACCCCAGCGTCGGCGAGCTGATCGTGCCCGGCATCGCGCTCGGCAGCCTGTCCATGGCGTACGTGGCCCGGCTGGCGAGGACGAGCATCGCCGAAAACCGCCGAGCCGACTACGTCCGGACGGCGATCGCGAAGGGCCAGCCGCAGAGCCGCGTCGTGCTCGTCCACCTGCTGCGCAACTCGGTGATCCCGGTGCTCACGTTCCTCGGCACCGACCTCGGCGCCCTGATGGGCGGCGCGATCGTCACCGAAGGCGTGTTCAACATCAACGGACTGGGCGGGCTCATCTTCCGCGGCATCCAGAACCGGGAGAGCGCGACCGTCGTCGGCGTGGTCGTCCTGCTGGTGCTGGTCTACCTGCTGATGAGCCTGATCGTCGACCTGCTCTACGCCGTTCTCGACCCGAGGATCCGCTATGACTGACCCGAACCTGGTGGGCGGCGGCGGGGCCGACGCGGCGCAGCTGTCCCGCGTCGACGACTCCGCGACCGGCCCGCATAAACCGCGCAGCCTGTGGAACGACGCGTGGCGCCAGCTGCGGCGCAAGCCGGCGTTCGTCATCTCGGCCGTGATCATCCTGGTCATCGTGCTGATCGCGATCGCGCCCGGCCTGTTCAGCTCACGGGAAGCGGGCTTCAGCGATCTCACGCACGCCAACGAAGGCCCGTCCGCGGACGCCTGGTTCGGCTACGACAACCAGGGTTACGACGTCTACGCCCGCACCATCTACGGCGCCCGCGCGTCCCTGCTGGTCGGCGTCTTCTCGACGCTGCTGACCGTCCTCTTCGGATCGCTCGTCGGCATCCTGGCCGGCTACTACGGCCGGTTCGTCGACAGCATCCTGTCGCGGTTCGGCGACATCTTCGCCGGCCTGCCGTTCGTGCTCGGCGCGATCGTCATCCTCACGACGTTCAACGCGCCCGGCTCGAACCCCGGCGCGGTCACGATCATCGTGCAGGTGGTCTGTTCCATCGCCGTGCTGAGCTGGCCGGTGGCGATGCGCATCATGCGCTCGGCGACGCTGGTGGCCAAGCAGCTCGACTACGTCAAGGCCGCGCGCGGCCTCGGCGCGAGCACCCCGCGGATCATCTTCCGCCATCTGCTGCCGAACACGCTCGCGCCGGTGCTGGTGTACGCCACCATCGCGCTCGGCGCGTTCATCGGCGCCGAGGCGACGCTCGCCTACCTCGGCATCGGCGTGCGCCCGCCGGTGATCTCGTGGGGCGTGATGATCAGCGACTCGCGGGACTACTTCCGGGTCGACCCGCACATGCTGCTGTTCCCCGGTGCCTTCGTCACCCTGACCGTGCTGGCCTTCGTGATGCTGGGTGACGGCATCCGCGACGCGCTCGATCCGAAGTCGAGGTAGATCCCCTTGTCCGACAACGAACTCCTCCTCGAAGTCGAGGATCTGCACGTCGAGTTCCGCACCTCCGACGGCGTGGCGAACGTGCTCAACGGCGTCGGCTACTCGGTGCACGCCGGGGAGACGCTGGCGGTGCTGGGCGAGTCCGGCTCCGGCAAGAGCGTCACCGCGCAGACCGTGATGGGCATCCTCGACATGCCGCCCGGCGTGATCACCGCCGGCGCGGTGCGCTGGCGCGGCGAGGACCTGCTGACCGCGTCCGACGACCGCCGCCGCGAGGTTCGCGGCAGCGAGATCGCGATGATCTTCCAGGACGCGCTTTCGGCGTTGAACCCCGTCTTCACCGTCGGCTTCCAGATCGAAGAACAGCTGCGCGTCCGGCTCGGGATGTCCAAAAAGGACGCAAAGAAGCGCGCCATCGAGCTGCTCGACATCGTCCGCATCCCGGCCGCGGACCGGCGGATCAAGGACTACCCGCACCAGTTCTCCGGCGGGATGCGCCAGCGCGCGATGATCGCGATGTCCCTGGCCCTCGACCCGGACCTGCTGATCGCCGACGAGCCGACCACCGCCCTCGACGTCACCGTGCAGGCCCAGATCATGGACCTGCTGGCCGAGATCCAGGCCGAACGCAAGATGGGCCTGGTGCTGATCACCCACGACCTCGGGGTGGTCGCCGAGGTAGCCGACCGGATCGCGGTGATGTACGCGGGCCGGATCGTCGAGCAGGCCGACGTCGTCGAGCTGTTCCGCGCGCCGGCCCACCCCTACACCGCCGCGCTGATGGACTCCCTGCCCCGGCTCGACCTCAAGGGACAGACGCTGGAAACCATCAAGGGCCTGCCGCCGAGCCTGCTCGACATCCCGCCGGGCTGCCCGTTCCACCCGCGGTGCAAGCGCGCCGAAGCTCGGTGTTCCGAGGAAGTCCCGCCGCCACACGGGATCGGCTTCGGCCGGACCAGCGCGTGCCACTTCGCCGAAGAGGTGGTGAACTCCCGTGCCTGAGCCGATCCTTTCGGTCGCCGACCTGACCAAGTACTTCCCGGTGCGCACCGGCGTCCTGTTCAAGCGCACGATCGGCCAGGTCAAGGCCGTCGACGGCGTCTCGTTCGACCTGCTGCCGGGCGAGACGCTCGGCGTCGTCGGCGAGTCCGGCTGCGGCAAGTCCACTTTGGCCCAGGTCCTGATGCGCCTCGAAGAGCCGACCGGCGGCACCGCGAAGTTCGAGGGCCGCGACATCTTTTCGATGCGCGGCAGCGAACTGCGGAAGCTGCGGCGCGAGATCCAGATCGTGCTGCAGGACCCGTACACGTCCTTGAACCCGCGGATGACCGTCGGCGACATCGTCGGCGAGCCGTTCGAGATCCACTCCGAGGTTGCGCCGAAGGGCTCGCGGGCCAAGAAGGTGCAGGAGCTGCTGGACGTCGTCGGGCTCAACCCGGAGCACCTCAACCGCTACCCGCACCAGTTCTCCGGCGGGCAGCGCCAGCGCATCGGCATCGCGCGGGCGCTCGCGTTGCGCCCCAAGGTGATCATCTGCGACGAGCCGGTGTCCGCGTTGGACGTCTCGATCCAGGCGCAGGTGATGAACCTGCTGGGCGACCTGCAGGGCGAGTTCGGGCTGTCGTACGTGTTCATCGCGCACGACCTTTCGGTGGTGCGGCACCTGTCCAACCGGGTCGCGGTGATGTACCTCGGCAAGATCGTCGAAATCGGGACGGACGAAGAGATCTACGAGCGACCGTCCCACCCGTACACCCAGGCGCTGCTGTCGGCGGTACCCGTGGCGGATCCGTCGGTCCGCGGGCAGCGGCAGGTGATCCGGCTGACCGGCGACGTCCCGAGCCCGCTGGATCCCCCGTCCGGGTGCCGGTTCCGCACGCGCTGCTGGAAAGCGCAGGACCGCTGCGCCACCGAAGTGCCGGAGCTGATCCCCAGGACGGACGGCCACTTGTCAGCATGTCACTTCGCCGAGCAGAAGTCGGTTGTTCCATAACGTACGTTTGGCCGTTGTTTGCGCTATGTCCGGTCTATACGGTGCAGGAACCGCTTTCCCGAGGAGGAGAATCGTGAAGAGACCCAGGCTTCTCGCCGCGGCCATGGCCGTCCCGCTGTTCGGGGCGATCTCGGCCGTCGCGGTCCCGGTCGCGTCGGCGCAGCCCGCGCTGTCCGGCCCGGCGACCGAGTTCACCGTGCTCGCCAAGGACGTCCAGAGCATCGGCACCGCCCAGCAGGCCATCCGGGCCGCGGGCGGCACCGTGCTGGAGACCAACACCGCCGTCGGGCTGATCAAGGCCAGCGCCCCGGCCACCGGGTTCGCCGAGCGCGTCAACGCGAACCGGGCCGTGTTCGGCGCCGCGAAGGAGCGCGTGATCGGCACGGCGCCGAAGGACGGCTCTCCGAAGACCAAGCCGGACGCCGTCGAGAAGGAGGGCGCCGGGGCCGCCGCCGCGCCGAAGGCCGCCGCGAAGAAGGCACAGCCGATCAAGACCGACCCGCTCGACAGCCAGCTCTGGGGCCAGCAGGCCGTGCGCGCCGACCTCGCGCACACGGTGCAGCGCGGCGACAAGCGCGTCAAGGTCGGCATCATCGACACCGGCGTCGACGGCTCGCACCCCGACATCGCGCCGAACTTCGACCTCGCCGACTCGCGCAACTTCACCAAGGACATCCCGACCGACGTCAACGGCACCGTCGTCGACGGACCGTGCGAGTTCCGCGGCTGCGTCGACCCCGCCGACCACGACGACAACGGCCACGGCACCCACGTCGCGGGCACCATCGGTGCCGCGCTGAACGGCTTCGGCGTCTCCGGCGTCGCGCCGAACGTGACGCTGGTGAACGTCCGCGCCGGCCAGGACTCCGGGTTCTTCTTCCTGCAGCCGACCATCGACGCACTGACCTACGCCGGCGACGCGGGCATCGACGTGGTCAACATGTCGTTCTACACCGACCCGTGGCTGTACAACTGCACGGCGAACCCGGCCGACTCCGCCGCGGAGCAGGCCGAGCAGCGCACGATCATCGAGGCGACGTCCCGTGCGCTGAACTACGCGTACCGCAAGGGCGTCACCTCGGTCGTCGCGCTGGGCAACCAGCACACCGACCTCGGGGCGCCGCAGCCGGACACGACCAGCCCGGACTACCCGAGCACCAGCACGCACCCGCGCACGATCGACAACGCGACCTGCCTGAACCTGCCGGTCGAGGGCCCGCACACGATCGGTGTCAGTGCGTTCGGGCCGTCGCAGGCGAAGGCGGACTACTCGAACTACGGCACCGAGCAGATCTCGGTGTCGGCGCCGGGTGGCTTCTTCCGCGACGGCTTCGGCACGCCGTGGTACCGCACGCTGCAGAACGAGATCCTCTCGACGTACCCGAAGAACGTGGGGGTGGCGGCCGGCAACATCGACGCCGACGGCAACATCACCCCCGCGGGTACGACCGCGGGTATCCAGAAGGCGACGGCGGCCGACGGCCGGGTCGGCTACTACCAGTGGCTGCAGGGCACGTCGATGGCGACGCCGCACGCGACCGGCGTCGCGGCGCTGATCGTTTCGCAGTACGGCAAGCCGTCGCACGGCGGTTTCGGCCTCTCGCCGGACGCGGTCCAGCGCGTGCTCGAGGGCTCGGCGTCGAAGATCGCCTGCCCGGTGCCGAGGACGGTGGACTACCTGAAGGAAGGCCGCGACGCGACGTTCACGGCGACGTGCGTGGGCGACCCGTCGTTCAACGGCTTCTACGGTCACGGCGCGGTCGACGCGTACTCCGCGGTGACCCACGGATCGCAGTACCTGAAGTAGGTTCCGGGAAACGGCCCACCTCCGGCTTCGGCCGGAGGTGGGCTTTTCCGCGTGACGGGGACGTGGGCATGGACGCGATCCGGCAGCCGGTGCTCGCCGTGCCGAACAAGTCGCTGCCTACCTCGCCGCGCGCGGCCGGGCCGCCCGCGACTACCGGGCTCTTCCGCCCGGCTTCCACGGCCGGTGAACCATCGTTTCCCAGCAACCTTTCGCCCGCTCCGCGCGTGTATCGGGAGGACAAAGGGGAGATCTCATGCCGAGCACGGAACCGGTCGACGCGGAGTTCACGGCCGCGGCCACCTGGCTGGCCAAACACGGTTTCCGGGTGGCCGAGCCGACGCCGTTGCTCGCCCTGCGGCTGGGCGTCCGCGGCGGCGCGCGCCCGCCCGGCTACTGGAACGTGCTTCCCGGGCTGCTCGTCGCCGTCTTTGTCGGCCTGTTCGCCGTGCAGTTCCTGCCGTTGCTGCTCGGCGTGGACCGGTACCTGGCCGAGGGCCGGATCTCCATGGTCCTCTTCACCGTGATCTTCGTGGGCAACTGGCTGCCGGTCCGCCGGGCCGACCGGCGCGCGGCGGTGTGGCTCGGCGACCGGCGGCCGGACCGGCCGCGGCCGCCGTGGCGCGAAGTGCTGGGCGGCTGGTACCTGGCGTCGGCGGCGATCACCTTCGGCGGCGGCGTGGTGCTCGCCGCCGTGATGGCCGTGACGACCTCGCGCTGGGCCTGGCCGCTGTCCTGGCTCGGCCAGCTCGTCGTCGGTGCGGCGGTGGTCGCGTTCATCTGGCCGGCGTGGTCAGGCGGCCGGTCATCGCCGAAGACGAAAGCTCGCTCGCGGTCGACACCGCCACCCGGCTCGCCGACACCGGTCTCGCGTCCCCGGCGCTGTTCGCGCTGCCGGTGCTCGTCGACCTGGTGACGTCGAACCGCCAGCCGCCCGGGTTCGCGCCGTGGCTGCTCGCCTACGTCGTGCTCGCGGCCGGAACGGAGGCCGTCGCCCGGCTCACCCGCCACCGGGCGCTGCGGGCCGGGAACCACGGCACGCCGCCGGCGGGCCTGCCCGGACGTACGCGCTGAGCGAGGCCCGGCCGGCGTCCTCACCGAGCCTGCACTCGACGAGGACGCCGCCGGGCTCAGCGGTTCGACGCCTTCTTGACGAACTTCGCGAGGTCCTTCGCCTGCTGCACCCGCGTGGGCTCGTGGACGTACATCATGTGCCCGGCCGGGTAGTACGCCGTGTCGATGTTCTCCCGCAGCTCCTCCGGGATCTGCAGGTGGGCGAGCACGTGCTCGGCCGCGAAGTACGCCGTCGCGCCGTCGTAGTGGCCGAACGCCACGTGGACCTGCAGGTGCGGGTTCGCGCGCATCGCCGCGCTCACCGAGTCGACCACTGACACCGAGCGGCCCTCGAAGTCCGAGTACGACCACGCCTTGAACGTGTCCTCGTGGATGAGCTCGTACGGCAGGTCGTTCTCGTACCCGAGCTCGGCCCGCACGTAGTGGTTGAACGCCGCCGCGTACGCGCCGATCACGCGGGAGATCGACGGGTCGTCGCTCATGTGCTCGCGGCCGCCGTCCGGCTCCCACGTCGTGAACCGGCCGTCCATCCGGCCGACCGTCAGGCCGCGGTCGCGCAGCAGCTCGGTGAAGAACCGCACGTGCTCGATCCGCAGGTTCACCCGGTCCACATAGGACTCGGTGAGCCCGGTCAGCGACGCCAGCGTGGCCACCGCCTCGGCCCGGTCCTGAGTGGACAGCCGCGCGCCGCGCGAAAGCACGTACGGCAGCTCCTTCGCCGCGAAGTCCTCGGCGTCGGCGAGGACGTCGTCGAGCGGGCGCTCGCCGTGCAGGCCGTGGTAGTGCGCGATCGCCGCGTACGTCGGCACGTACAGCGAGTACGGCAGGTCGTTGCCCTCGGTGAACCGCAGCGTGCCGAGGTCGAGCACCGAGGAGATCAGCAGCAGGCCGTTGAGGTACAGCCCGTGCCGCTCCTGCAGGTGCGCGGCCAGCCCGGCGGCGCGCAGCGTGCCGTACGACTCGCCGGCCAGGAACTTCGGCGACAGCCAGCGCTGGTGGCGCGACACCCACAGCCGGATGACCTCGCCGACCGACTCGATGTCGCCCTTGAAGCCGTGGAAGTCCTTGGTTTCGCCGCCTTCGGACGCGCGCGAGTAGCCCGTCGACACCGGGTCGATGAACACCAGGTCGCTGTGCGCCAGCAGCGTCTCGGGGTTGTCCGCCAGCCCGTACGGCGGCGGCACGAGGTCGTCGACGTCGCCGGAGAGCACGCGGCGCGGGCCGAGCAGGCCCATGTGCAGCCAGATGCTCGACGAGCCGGGACCGCCGTTGAAGGCGAACGTCACCGGCCGCGTGCCGGGCTCGGCGTCGTCGAGGGTGTAGGAGGTGAGGAACACCTCGGCCTTCGCCTTGAAGCCCTCGGACTTGCCGTCCTTGACGACCTCCTTGCGGAGCACGATCCGGCCCGCCTTCGCCGTGTACGCGAGCTTCTTGCGCTTCACGGTGAGCGTGTGCTGGGTCGTGACGATGTCGTCGGTCGGCTCGGCCGGGATCTCCGTCGCCTCCGATGAAGATCCAGTCTTCTTCTCGGGAGCCTCTTCGGGGGTCGTGTCCGCCATGGACCCAACCTAGTCGGCGGCGGCGGGCCCCTGTGGCAGGGTGAGCCGGTGCACAACGGGGAGAGGTCCCTGGCCGAGCTGGACAAGGCTGTCACGTCATGCCGCGCCTGCCCGCGCCTGGTGACCTGGCGCGAAGGCGTCGCGGGCACGAAGGCGGCGTTCCGCGGCGAGGCGTACTGGGCGCGCCCGGTGCCGGGCTTCGGGCCGCCGGACGCGTCGATCGCGGTGGTCGGGCTGGCGCCCTCGGCGCACGGCGCGAACCGCACCGGCCGGATGTTCACCGGCGACCCGTCGGGTGACTTCCTCTTCCGGGTGCTGCACGAGGTCGGGCTCGCGTCGCAGCCGACGTCGGAACGGCTGGGCGACGGTTTGGAGCTGTACCGCACCCGGCTCGTCTCGCCGGTGCGCTGCGCGCCGCCGGAGAACAAGCCGACGCCGGCCGAGCGCGACACCTGCCGTCCGTGGCTGGCCGAAGAGCTCACACTGTTGCGTCCGACACTGCGGGCGATCGTCGTGCTCGGCGCGTTCGGCTGGCAGGCGTTACTGCCCGTGCTCGCCGCGGCCGGCTGGCCGGTGCCGCGGCCGCGTCCGGCCTTCGCCCACGGAGCCGTCCTGGAGCTGGACGACCTGCGCGTTTTCGGCTGTTATCACGTGTCGCCGCGCAATGTCCAGACGCGGCTCGTGACGCACGCCATGGTGGCCGATGTGTTCCGTGCCGCGACCTCGGTGACGGCCTCGGACTGAATCGTTACGGAAGGTGCAGCGACGCTGGTCACAGCCAGATGGGGTCCCCGAGCAAAGCCTCTGTGAAGGTGCGACTATGGATTCATGGCTGCTGCGAAGTCGAAGTCGGAACCGACTCGGATCCTCGTCCTCGGTGGTGGGTACGTCGGGCTCTACACGGCGTACGGCCTCCAGAAGATGCTCCGGGCCAACGAGGCCTCCGTGACCGTCGTTGACCCGCAGCCCCACATGACCTACGCGCCGTTCCTCCCGGAGGCCGCGGCCGGCGCGATCGAGCCCCGGCACGTGGTCGTGCCGCTGCGGCGGGTGCTCAAGCGCTGTCACGTGCTGACCGCGCGCGTCACCAAGATCGAGAACGAGAAGAAGTCCGTCACGGTCGAAGCGGCCGACGGCCACATCGAGCAGCTGGGCTACGACGTCCTGGTCGTCGCGCTCGGCGCCGTCGCCCGGATCCTGCCGATCCCGGGCCTGGTCGAGCAGGGCATCGCCTTCAAGACCATCGGCGAGGCCATCTACCTGCGCAACCACATCATGACCAAGCTCGACGAGGCGGCCAGCACGCTCGACCCCGAGCTGCGCAAGCGCCTGCTGACGTTCACGGTGGTCGGCGGCGGGTTCGCCGGCATCGAGGCGCTGGCCGAGCTCGAGGACATGACCCGGTTCGCGGTGGAGAACTACTACCCGAACATCCAGCCCGCCGACGTCCGCTGGGTGCTCGTCGAGGCCGCCGGGCGGATCCTGCCCGAGGTCCGCGAGACCCTCGGCGTGTACACGGTCGAGCAGCTGGAGAAGCGCGGTATCGAGGTCTACCTGTCGACCGCGGCGAAGTCGTTCGAGAACGGCCACGTCGTGCTTTCGGACGGCACGGAGTTCGACACCGACACGCTGATCTGGACCGCCGGCGTGAAGGCCAACCCGGTGCTGGCCAACTCGGACCTGCCGCTCGACAAGCGCGGCCGCCTCGAGGCGACGGCCGCCATGCAGGTCGTCGGTCACCCGGACGTGTGGACCGCGGGCGACAACGCGGCGATCCCGGACCTCTCGCGCACCGAAGAGGACCCGACGGCGACGTGCCCGCCGAACGCGCAGCACGCGGTCCGCCAGGCGACGCTGCTGGCGAAGAACATCATCAAGGTGATCCGCGGCGGCAAGCCGAAGGACTACTACCACAAGAACCTCGGCGCGGTGGCCAGCCTCGGTCTGCACAAGGGCGTCGCGGACGCGCTGAACCTGAAGATCAAGGGCTTCCCGGCGTGGCTCTTCCACCGCGCGTACCACCTCAAGGCGATGCCGACGTGGAACCGCAAGATCCGCATCCTGTTCGACTGGATCCTCGGTGGGCTGTTCCGGCGTGAGGTGGTTTCGCTCGGGCAGATCAACAACCCGAAGGACGAGTTCGCGCGCGTCTCGAAGTCCTGACGTTTTCTTCCTGAAGGCCCCCGGCCGCTTCGGCGGACGGGGGCCTTTCGGTGTTTTCGCCGTTTTGGCAGGAAAAATCCGGCTGTGTGCCGGTGAGCGACATGGTCTGGACAACTGGGCCGGTGAGCGGGTAAACCCTTTCTTCACAACGCGGAATAAGTCCGCGCCGGCTCCCTCCCCACGGTCCCCCTGGAGCTCGCATGCGTTTTTCCCGTACCAGAACGGCACTTCTCGCGGCGCTGCCCGCGGTGCTGAGTGCCGCCGTCCTCGCCACCACGCCGTCCGTCGCCGCCGCGGCCGGGGCGGCCTTCCCCGCCCACTACGCGGCGCCCTACCTGCAGATCAGTGATGCCGACGCGGGCCAGATGGCCGCCGACCAGAGCGCCACCGGCACGAAGTTCTACACGCTGGCGTTCCTCACCCCGCAGTCCGGCTGCACGCCGGTCTGGGAGGCGAACGGCACCGGCGTCGGCTCGTTCAAGTCGCAGATCAGCGCGTTGCAGGCGGCGGGCGGCAACGTCATCCCGTCGTTCGGCGGCGCGCAAGGCGGCGAGCTGGCCCAGACCTGCACGAACACGTCGAGCCTGACGGCGGCGTACGCCAACGTCGTCAACACCTACGGCACGCCCCGCCTGGACTTCGACATCGAAGGCGGCGTCCTCGGCGACACGGCGTCGAACCAGCGTCGCAACTCCGCGCTGGCCGCGCTGCAGCAGCAGAACCCGGCGGTCCAGGTCGACTACACCCTCGCGGTCGACCCGACGGGCATCCCGTCGAACGAGCAGGACCTCCTGCGCGACGCGAAGAACAAGGGCGTCAAGGTCAGCGTCGTCAACCTGATGGTGATGGACTTCTACGACGGCCAGCCGGTCCTGAGCGATGCCCTCTCGGCGGCGCGCGCTTCGGCGTCGCAGCTGGCGAGCCTGTACGGCATCTCGACGTCGGCTGCGTACGCGATGATGGGCCTGACCCCGATCGCCGGCCGCAACGACGACGGCGCGCAGTTCAGCCAGTCGGACGCCCAGCAGCTGGAGACGTTCGCGGCCCAGAACGGCGTCGCGGAGCTGTCGTTCTGGGAACTCCAGGACTACGACCGCGCGACGGGCTACGCGTACTCGCGCATCTTCAACGCGATCACGGGCGGCACGACCACCCCGCCCCCGCCCCCGGGCGGCGGCACGATCACCGGCTACGGCGGCAAGTGCGTCGACGTGGCGGGCGCGAACTCCGCGAACGGCACGACGGTCGACCTGTACACGTGCAACGGGACGAACGCCCAGCAGTGGACGTCGACGTCGGGCACCCTCCGGGCGCTGGGCAAGTGCCTGGACGTCAACGCGGCGGGCACGGCGAACGGCACGAAGGTCCAGCTGTACGACTGCAACGGAACGGGCGCCCAGCAGTGGACGGCCTCGGGCAGCCAGCTGGTGAACCCGGCCTCGGGCAAGTGCCTGGACGCGACCGGCCCCAGCTCGGCGGACGGAACCCCGCTGCAGATCTGGACGTGCACCGGCGCGGCGAACCAGTCGTGGACCCTGCACTGAGTCCACAGTAGACACGAGGCCGGGCCGCGGGAGCGGCCCGGCCTCGCGTCGGTTCCGGGTGGTGGCGCCGGTGGTGTGGGCGCCTTACCAGCCAGGTGGGCGAGGGGAGGGGCGCGCCCGCCGCCGAGCGGCCGTGGCGTTCCACCCCCTGGTCGTCGGCCTGGTGGCGGCAATCTGGAAACTGGCGGCGTAGTCCTGCGACCTCGGACACAGGCCGGTCGCCTAGAGTGGGCGGTGCCCCCGTAGCCCAATCGGCAGAGGCAGTCGACTTAAAATCGATTCAGTGCGGGTTCGAGTCCCGTCGGGGGCACTTACCCAATCCGCACGTTCGTCGTAGGTCCTGGCCAGCCGGTCGGCGGCCCTCAGGCGATCTTCGTCAGCTTGATCTACCTTCGACCACCCAGCTGGTCGAATCTCCGGTCTTCACATCGTTGCTCGTGATCGCAGTTCGACGCCGAGGGGCGTGGCGGTGTGGAGGACGGTGTTGCGATGACGGTGGGTAGTGATGAGCCCGGCTTGGCGCAGCACGGTCGCGTGCTCGCTGGCGCGGCCCGGCGAGATGCCGAGCCTTCGGGCGAGTTCGGTGGTGGTGCGCGGCGGGTTGGTGGTGATGGTGTCCAGGATCGCCGCGCGGGTGCGTCCGATGAGCGCCGACAGCGATGGGGGCGCCCCGGTGCCGGCGGAGTTGGCGGCGACCAGCGGCAGCGGTATCCGGGCGGGGTAGACCAGCAGGAAAGGCTGGTCGGGCAGGGACCGGGAGATCAGCGGATGACCGCTCCATACGGTGGAGGGCAGCAGAGTGATCCCCCGCCCCCGCAAGTGGATGTCCCGGTCGTAGGGAAAGTCGGCGTGCAGGACGTTGCCAGCCCAGCGCGCGCCGGGGACCACGGTGGCCAACGCCGGGCCGATCCCTTCGGCGAGTAGCACGCGGTTGCGATGATCGAGGTCGTGGCGTGCGCCGGTGACGACTTGCTGCCACGCCTCGCCGAGCACGGTGTCGTGTGCGGCGAGGAGCGCCCGGCGCAGGATCTGACGGGCTTCCCGGTCACCGCCGGCCAGCAGACGTCCCCACGGGGTGATCGGGTGCTGGGTCGCGTCGTTGTCCGCGATCGACGGTCGCAGCGCGGCGGGCGGCGCGGTGATCACCGCGTCGACGGCCTCGTCGAACTCCGGGCTGAGCGAATCGAGGTACTCCGGGCTGGAATTGGCGAACACGATGTCCAGCAATGGGCGGGCGTCGCGGGGGAATGCGAGGCGGGTGGTGTGCCGCCACTGGTCGAAAATGCCGTAGTCGCGGCGGCGCAGCGTCATCAGCGCCACGACCAGCTCCACCATGGGCGCGGGGTGGGGCAGGAACCGGCATCGCAGCAGGTCACCGACCGTGAACCAGATCCTCAGCACACTCAGCGCCTCCCCCGTTGAGCGCAGTTCTGTGCGGCACGTGGCCTGTCCGATCCCACCCGGACACTCCCAACCTACACCGGCCGGTCCTCTTTCCGGAGAGCCGGAAAGAGGATGCGATCCCCCAGGCGTGGCTGCAGGCTGGGCGCCATGAGCAGACGGTTCCTCGCCGGTGTCCTGGTCGCCCTGACCGCAACCGTCATGATCACGTCAGCCGCTTCGGCAACGGCTCCCGCGTTCCGGTTGCGCGACGGTGTGAGCCAGCCGATCTACTCCTACGCCGGTGCGATCCGCGAGACGGCGTGGGTCGAGACCGGCCAGGACCTCGACCGCGACGGGAAGACCGACCGCGTCGCCGCTGACATCATCCGCCCGGCCGAGCCCACCGCAGTCGGGCGCCGCGTGCCGGTGATCATGGACGTCAGCCCGTATTACCTCTGTTGCGGCCGCGGCAACGAGCAGCAGACGAAGGCCTACGCGCCCGACGGCACACCGATCTCGTTCCCGCTGTTCTACGACAACTACTTCGTGCCGCGCGGCTACGCCGTCGTGCTCGTCGACGTCGGCGGCACCGGCCGTTCCTCCGGCTGCTTCGACGACGTCGCCTCCGGCATCGCCGTCGTGAACTGGCTCAACGGCCACGCGAACGGCTTCAGCGCCCCGGACGGCGGCACGCGGATGACCGCGGACTGGACCACCGGCTCGGTCGGCGCCATCGGCAAGTCCCAGGACGGCGCCACCGCGGTCGGGATGGCGGTCTCCGGCGTCGACGGACTCAAAACCGTCGTGCCGATCGAGGCGGATTCGAACAACTACGCGCAGCTGATCGCCAACGGCGCGCCGTTCGACCCCAGCGGCGGCGGCTCCGGTTTCACCTACAACGACCGGGCGAAGACCCTCTGCAAGCCGTTCGACGACGACATCGCGCGGCAAGCCGGGACGAACGGCGACTACAACACCTTCTGGCAGTCGCTCAATCGCGCGGACCGCGCCGGAAACGTCCGCGCGAGCGTGTTCTCGGTCCAGGGCCTGCAGGACCAGATCGTGCCCGCGGACCAGTTCGCGATCTGGTGGGACGCGCTGGGGCGCGCCGGCGTGCCCCGCAGGGCGTGGCTCGACCAGGCCGGCCACGTCGACCCGTTCGATCTGCAGCGGCCGCAGTGGGTGGCGACGCTGCACCGCTGGTTCGACCACTGGCTGCTCGGCGTCGGCAACGGCATCGAGGACGAACCCGCCGTGCACCTGGAAACCACCCCGGACCACTGGGCCGACCTGCCGCAGTGGCCGTTGCCCGGCCGTGCACGCACGCTCCGGCCGGCCGCCGGCCCGCTGGCCAACCTCGGCTCGCTGAGCGGACGTCCGGGCACGGGCACCGCTGTCGTGGTCGACGACCCGACGCAGTTCCGGGAGGATTGGGTCGGCAATCCCGGCGGCCCTTCGCGGAGCCGGGCGAGCTACACGACCGATCCGCTGACGCGGCCGCAGCACCTGTCCGGGCGGCCGTCGGTGTCCTTGACCGTCAGTGCCGACAAGCCCCAGGCGCGCCTGGGCGTCGCGCTCGTCGACTGGGGACCCGCGATCACGCGCACCACCGCGGCCTTCCGGCCCGGCGTCAAGAACCTGACCACGCGCTCGTGCTGGGGCGAAAGCTCCGCCGCCGACAGCGCGTGCTACCTGGACACCGCCGCCGACCTGGTCTCGGTGGACCACAAGATCCTCGCGGTCGGCTGGGGCGACCTCGGGCACGCCGGTTCGCTGGAGCACGGCGTGCCGCTGGTGCCGGGGCAGCCCTACCGGATGTCGTTCGCGCTCAACGCCCTCGACCACGTCGTCCCGGCCGGGCACCGGCTCGGGCTGGTGCTCGCCGGCACCGACGGTGGCAGGAACTGCGACACCGGCGGGCCGTGCCAGTTCTTCGACCCGGCGCCACTGGGCGACACGCTGACCTACGACCTGCCGGGAACGTCGATCACGCTGCCGATCGCCGCTTCTTCTTGACTCGGCCACCGGCGGCCGGCGTGGCCGGTGCCCGCCGGCCGGGGCGAGTGCGGAGGTCCGATGTTCCGCCTTTTCGGGCAGGAGAGTTTGGCTCGCCGGGGTCAGACTTTCCTGAGTCGATGCCGTCTGGCCGGCGTTTCCCGCACCGAAGTCCGACTCAGCACGAAGAGAGAGTCCACAGTGGACAACGTATCGCGCACGACGGTTGTTTCGCACTACTCGCCGCATTTCGACCTGCCGAACGCGCAGCTGGCAGTCGGGCTCGACGGGAACGTGTACCTGGCTTCGCACATGCCCGGAACCGGGCACGCGCTGCGGCTGAAGCCGGACGGGACGCTGCTCGGCGCCGGGCCGGTCGGTCCCGGAACGACGGCCATCGCGGTCAACGCGGGGGGCGTCATCGCCACCACGCAGTCGTTCCTGCTGCGGCGGGCGGACGTGCAGGGCCCGGACTTCGGGCTGCTCGCCCGGCTCGAGCTGTTCGCCGCCGGCGACAGCCTCCGGACGCCGTGCACCGTCGAGGCCGGCAACCTCAGCGGCGCCTTCTACGCGCTCGACCAGCGCGTACCGGCGGTGGTCCGGTTCGACGACGCGGGGCAGGTCGAGCGGATCCCGCTGACCGGGCTGACTCCGCCGCCCTTGACCAGCGACAATTCCGACGTGGTCGCGCTGCGGGTGTCCGAAAGCGCCGGCCGGTTCTGCCTGGCGTGGCCCGATGGCACCCTGCGAGTCACCGACCTGACCGGGAACCCGTTGTGGCAGGCCACGCTCACTCCCGACGGGCAGCGGCGCACCGCGTTCGACATGGCCGCCGACGGCACCGTCTACGTCTTCGCGGCCGGTCAGACCGGGACGGCCACGAAGATCACCGTCCTGAACCCCGACGGGACCACCGGCACGGACATCCCGGTGCCGTCCAGCCCGTTCAGCATGGAGTCGCTGCGGATTCTCGACGCCAAGACCTTCCTGTTCAAGCGCGTCGATCCTCTGACGCTGTTCGAGACCTACCCGCGGACCGGCGGCACGGCGACCGGCATCGCCGCGGACGTCTCACAGGTGTCGCTGACCTTCCCGGCCGGGCCGTGGCAGCCGGGCGCCCAGCTCGACCTGACGGTCGCGGTCACCGGCGCGACCGGACGGCCCGCGCCACGGCTGCGCTGCTGGCTGCGGCCGGTCGGCGTGCCGGAGTTCGCCGAGCTGCCCGCGACACCGGGCGCAGGCGACGCGCTGGGCATCCAGGTGCCGGCGGACGCCCGGGGCTACTACCAGCTGCGAGTCTCTCCCGATGTCGCCGGGCGCTACTCCGAGTACGCCGTGGACGGGCTGGTCGAGATCCGGCCGCAGAACCTCGGCTCGCTCGCGATCTTCACGCCGCTCAACCGCTTCTCGTACGGCCAGGGCGAGCCGGTCGCCGTCACGGTCGTCCCCGGCACGGCTCCCGCACCGCCGGCGAGCGTCCACCTCGAGGTGCGCAAGGACGGCGTGCTCGTGACCGCGCAGGACGTGCCGCTGGCGATGAACGCGACCGCCCAGCGCGTCCAGGGCCAGGCCACCTTCGACAGCACGCCGTGGCAGCCCGGACGCTACGTCCTCGACGCGACCGTCCCCGGGTTCGCGGTCGCGCCGCAGTACCTGGAGATCGGCTCGGCCCAGCGGCCCGGGTACGCGCTGATCCGGCACGGCGACTACGAGGACAGCTTCCCCCACGATCCGCTGCTGGGCCCGCCCTACTCGCCGAATCTGCGCAACGGCCCGGACATCGCGGCCGCGCACGTGGACCGGATGCGCCGGATCGGGTTCACCCGCTTCGTCGACCGGCTGGGTGGCTTCACGCCGACCGCGGACCAGACCGTGCCGGTCGCCTCCGCGCTGCTGGACTTCGGCGTGCAGGCGGGTCAGGATCCGGCCGCCTTCAGCGCGGACAAGCTGGAGCTCGAAGACTTCCGGTACCGGTCCATCGCCGGCTACGGCGCCTACGGGCTGGAAGAGCAGCCGATCCTGCTCACCATGGACGCGCTCGTCCCGCTCGGCCAGAACGACAGCAGCGACCACCGCACGCCGGACCAGGCCAACCGCGCGATCACCCTGCTCTCGACCTGGTTGAAGGACTATCGCGGCTTCCGCGGCTGGACGTGGGCGGCGAACTGGTGGGTGGCCAAGCAGGGCACTCAGGCCGCGCTGCCGTCCGAGGCGGCCGCCTACGCCGCGGCACTGAAGTCCGTCCGGGACACCGGGACGTGGGCCGCCGGTGGGGTGCTGGAAACCGTGTCCGACCGCGTCTTCGCGCTCAAGCCGGACGTCGCCGCGCAGTTCCGGCAGACGCTGGCCGCCGTCGACAAGACCCGCGTCACCGCCATGCCCGCGCCGGCTCGCGCGCTGCAGACCTCGCCGCCGCGGCTGTTCGCGAACGTCGACGAGGTGGACCTGCACCTGCAGTGGGAGCAGCTCGCGCCGCCGATGACCGCGGCGTTCCAGGTGGACTACTACCGCCGCCCGGGCAAGCCGGTGTGGGGACACCCCGAGGGGATCGCCAACGACGACGGCACCGGCGGCGTGATCCTCCCGCTGCTGCTGCAACTGGCGATGCGCGGGGCCGACGGCGTCGGCATCAGCGCGTTCGAGGACCTGCACCAGTGGGGTGAACCCCAGGAGCCCCGGTCCGGCGGCGACGGGCCGGATCCCGCCGATCCGCGCTCGGGCGGCGCGGGCAAGATTTCGGTGCTGCGCGCGGTCTTCGCGCTGCTGAACCGGTTCGGGCCGCTCACCGCGGCGGCGCGGAACGCGAACCGGGTGGCGATCGTGGTGTCCACCCGGATGTTGCGCATCGAGGCCGGCAGCGGCCTCGTCAACGGCGACGCCGACTTCTACGGCTACTACACCGGCACGATCGGCAGCCGGTACTTCGACGCGCTGCTCGAGGCCTACAACGCCTGCCTGATGGCGCACCGGCCCGCGTCGTTCGTGTTCACCGAAGAGGTGGGCGCCGACGTGCTGCGCCAGTACGACGCGGTGCTGCTGGCGCGGCAGCAGGTGATGCCGGAGGACGAACTGGTGCACGCTCTGCACGACAGCACCGTGCAGGTGTATTTCGACGATGCCTGTCATCCGGCCGTGATCGAGAGGCTCTCGCCGGCGGGCGCGCCGCTTAGTGCGTACCCGCTCGGCTTCGCCTTCGACCGGATCGCCCGGGAGGCGCACGACCTCGGGCTCGGCGTGACCAATTCCGAAGCCGCCTACCTGCGCCACCGCGACTACTACCTGCAGTCCGCCCAGGGCGTGCGCGCGGCGCTGGCCGACGTCCGCCCGGTCGCCGAGTGCGACAACCCGGAGGTCCTGCTCAGCGAGTGGACCGACGGCGACGTCCGCTACCTGTGGGTGGTCAACAACACCCTGTTCGACTGGGAGCCGGGCGTCATGTGGCGGGTGAGCACGGTACCCGCCCACCGGATGCCGCTGCTGGCGAACCTGCGTGTCGACGTGCCGCCGGAGTACCGGATCGTGGACCTGCTGACCGGCGAGACGGTCGGTGACGCCGACGGTGCCTTCAGCGCCGACCTGCGCACCGTCCCGGGCCGGATGTACGCCGTGGCGCCGCCCGCGTTCACCAGCCCGGTCGAGCCCGCGCCGGACCTGTTCGGGCCGCACGTGCGTGACCTCGCCGTCGCCGCGGACGGCTCGACCGCGGCGCTGACCTGTTTCAACTGGGACCACAACGTCTACGGCCTCGATCTGGAGACCGGTGCGACGTCGTGGCGGCGGAAACTCGGGCACTTCTTCGCGTTCGCGCCGTCGGCGCACGACGGCGGGTTCGCCGCGATGGGCTACGACCTTGACACCGCCGAGGGTTACCACCTCTACTCACTCGGCCTCGACGGCGTCGCGCAGCGCCGGTTCGCGCTGTTCGGCCTGCCGAAGAAGGCGACCGACCGGGCGTTCGCGGAGTGGCAGTACGACGCCGGGCTGGCCGCCTTCGCCACCGCACCGGACGGCAGCTGGATCGCGACCTCCGGCGATCTCGGCCTGGCCGTGTGGAACCGCGCGGACGGCTCCGAGCGGTGGGTACGGGAGTGGTGGCAGACCGAACGCACGCCGAAGCGGCTGCTGGCGGTGGACGACGACACGCTCGTCACGCTGGCGGACAACACCGTCACCGCGCTGGCCGCCAAGGACGGGAGTCCCCTGTGGACGGTGCAGGCGCCGGTGCCCGGCACGTTCACCGGTGGCACGGTCAGCGCCGACGGGCGCACGGTCGTGGCCTGGACGAACGGCGAAGGCGGCCGCGTCCTCGTGCTCCGGGACGGCAAGCTCGTCAGCGCGATTCCCACGTCGGCGAGCGAGGTTTCGGTGTCCGGCGACGGCTCGTTGCTGGTACTGGCCCGCGCCCGCCAGCTCGCCGCCTACGACGCCGCGGGCCGCCTGCTGTGGACCTACACCGGCGACGACTTCCTGCGCCGGCCCCGGATTTCACCCGACGGGCAGCGGATCGCGGTCGGCAGCGAACTGGGCAGCCTGGTCGTGCTGAGCACCACCGGCCAGATACTGGCCGAGACCGACCTGCGGGCACTGCCGGTACCGGCCTGGCTGCCCGGCGGCGACCTGCTCGCCGCCACCTGGATGGGCACCGTCATCCGCTTCGACACCCAACTGCGACCGAAATGGCGGACACTGCTGGCACCGGTGGAGAACGATGCGCGGGCCGCGTTGCGGCGCACCGACCGCACGCCGACGGTCCGACGCAGCGGCTGGGGCACCACCGCCCGGCCGCACCTGCCGCTGACACCCAACCTGCTCGCGGACACCAAAGCCCTGCTCGCACCGCACACGGTGTACGGCCACGCGCTCACCGACTACGTGCAGCCGGTGTGGAACCTCGACCCGGACCACCCGCCGATCGACTCGATCGAGTGGCTGAGCAACGACTGGTACGACGGCCGCTACGCGCCGCCCGGCCGGCCGTGGCTGCGCACCGACGACGTCAACGCGATCGGCTCCCACACCGCCGATCGGATGGTGATCGAGATCGACACCTACCGCACCCTGCTGGAGGTCACCGGCATCACGGTCGTCGAGGATCCGGACCATCCCGAGAGCTGGCTGCGCGACGTGCTCCTGCAGTGGTTCGACATCCGCGCGGGCGTCTGGCGCGACGGCCCGATGCTGCTGGCCGACATCCACCCGGACCCCACGACCACGCCGCCGGTCGTGCACAGCCACACCTTCGACCCGATCCGCGCCGCGAGGTTCCGGCTCGCGAGCACCGGCGGGATCTGGCCCAGCGGCAACCTGCGGCTGAGCGAGCTCGTGTTCCACGGGAAGACGGCCGGCGGTTCGCACCGCGACGTCGTTCTCGGGAATCCGGTGGCGGTGCTGTTCGACGAGCAGCCGCTCCCCGCGGAGTTCACCGGCGGCCTCACGCTGCGGCCCGACGGCGGAGTCGGCGGCGGGCAGTGTTTGGAGCTGCCCGCACCGGGGGAGGCCGCACCCACCATCTGGCACCGCCAGTTCTGGGACAACCTGCGTGACTGGAACTTCACGATCAGCGAGAACCCGGGGCGCGGCGAGTACCGCTACCTCCGCTTCTACTGGAAGCAGCACCCCGTCGCGCCTGGCGTGAAGACCGGGGTGTCGCTGCGGATCGGCCCCGGCACCTCGAACCCGTCCCTGGTCGTGACCGCGGGCACTGACCCGTGGCCGGACTGGTACCGGACCGCGGGAACTCCGGCGCTGGAGCCGCTGCCGGGGACGGACTGGACGCCGGTCCTGGTCGACCTGTGGACGCAGATCGGGGACGAGGTGCCGCTGTCCACGATCCGCTTCGGCGCAGTGGGCGGCGGCATGCTGGTGGACCGGATCCTGCTCGGCCGCACGCTCGACGACCTGAAGGCCTACGAAGCAGCCTCACATCCATGACATCTCCCTGAGGTGCCCGTGCCGGAGGTCGCCGCGGACCGCGGTGACCTCCGGTCTGCTGCCCGGAAGCGGCTCGGTTCCGAGGAAACACGAGGGTGTTAGCTGGTGACCATGGCTGGTGAGCTATGGACGTCGATCGCTTCGATGATCGGGGTGGTCGTCGGCGGTGGGTTGACCTTTGCGACGCAGCGAACGACCCAGCGGGCGGTCGAACGCGTCGAGGAACGGAAGCAGCGTGCGGCGCTGCAGGAAGCCCGGCGGACCGAGCAGATCCGCGCGTTGCTGGAGTTCATCAGGTTCGCACATGAAGCCGAGGGGGTCGCTCACGCCCGTCCGCCCAGCTGGGACGTCGGCGACGACTGGTATCGAACGGCGAGACCGGCGATGGACGGGCTCCGTGTGGCCGAGAAGAGCGTCGAACTGCTCTGTACTGCCTCGCTGCGGGCACCGACGGCACGCTATGGGCGCGCGCTGAATCAGGCCGTCTGGCAGGAACGCGCCGACATGCCGATCGGCGAACAACTCGAGCCGTTCAGATCGGCCTTTCTCTCCGCCGCGCGCCTGAGCCTGGGAACCACAGGGCCAGGCGAGTCGGCGAATTGAGTCGCCGACTCGCCTGGCCGGCCGTCGGCGACATCGGCGAGTGCCAGACGGTTGAGGACAGACGCGCTGCGCGGAGAACGTTCTTCCATGATGGTCTGCCTGGGATCCCGTCGGGGCACCACGCAGACCATCACCCGCGCCAAGCCGTCACTTGACCGATTCATCCTCTACGTCGGAATCGGCTCCGGCCTGCGCATCCCGCCCGGTTTCGACCACGTTCGAAAAGGTTGCCCCGCCCCTCGGCGGCTCTGAGAATTCAGCGCGCCGGATGCTCGGCGATCGTTGTTTCCTGATCCGGTGAGGCGAGCGCCGCCGGGCGAGTTTGGGGGGATCCGGGTGCCCAGTTCCGTGCGTGGTTTCAAGCTGAGATCGACGCTCATCACCGCTCTCCTCGCCTCCGCGATGGTGGTCGGGGTGCTGGACGCGCCCGCCGTCGCGGTGGCCGCGCCTGCGCCCGCCGCCACTGTGCCGGATGCCGCTCCGGATGAAGCCACCGCGGTGAAGTTCGCGCAGCAGGGGCACAAGACCGTCAAGGTCGACGAGGCCACCAGCGAGGCCGCCGAGACGGTGGCCAACCCGAACGGCACCCTCACCCGGACGCAGCACACCAAGCCCGTGCGCGTCCACGGGCCCGGGGGCGCGTGGGTCCCGCCGGATCCGGCGCTGGTGGCGCGGGGGAACGTTCTCGCGCCGAAAGCCGCCGCGAGCGGGATCACCCTGTCGAACGGCGGTGACCAGCCGCTGCTGAAGCTCGCCGCGAACGGGGTCACCACCGGACTGACCTGGCCGGGCTCGCTGCCCAAGCCCGTCGTCACCGGCAGCACCGCGACCTACCCCGAGGTGCGGCCCGGCATCGACCTCGAGGTGGAGGTCGACGCCGAGATCGCGCACGAGGTTCTCGTCGTCAAGACGCCCGAAGCGGCCCGGGACGCGGCCGCGTTCAAGCTCGGCGTTCCGGTCACCGGCGGCAAGCTGAGCATGGACGCCGACGGGACCCTGCACGTGCGGGACGCCAAGGGCGCCGACGTCTACACCGCACCGCCCGCGACCATGTGGGACTCCTCCGGCTACACGCCCGGCGACCGCGACTTCGTCATAGGCGCCGACCCGGGCGGCCGGACGGCGAAGGTCGGGGAGCGGCTCGACGGCACCACCCTCACGCTCACGCCCGACGCCGCGCTGCTGCACGACAAGAAGGCCACCTTCCCGCTGTACATCGACCCGCAGTGGACCCCGCCGAACTGCGTCTGCACGCGGGACCACTACCTCGTGCAGTACGCGTGCGGCCCGGGCAAGACGCCGGGTGACACGAAGTGGGACAGCGACGACTTCCTGCGCACCGGGTTCATCGTCGACAACACCTCCTCCTGCTCCGGGCACCAGGTGACGGCCCGTTCGTACGTGCAGCTGAGCATGGCCGGGCTGGCCGGGAAGCAGATCTACGGTGCCGAGGTGGACCTCGGCGTGGTCAGCGCGATCAGCTGCGGCACCAAGGACGTCCTCCTCATGTCCGGCGCCATCAACGGGCCGACGTCGTTCGGCAACGGGCCGCCGTCGATCTCCAACATCGCCGAGATCAACCAGTGCGGTGCCGTGGGCTACAACATCACCGGCGTGATCAACGACCTGGCGCACAACGGCTTCCACCCGACGTTCACCTTCGGCCTGCTCTCGCCCAACGAGAACGACCAGAACACGTGGAAGCGCTTCTCGCGGGACGTCGGTTTCAGCGT
Organism: Amycolatopsis sp. NBC_01488; assembly: GCF_036227105.1. Lineage (NCBI taxonomy): Bacteria > Bacillati > Actinomycetota > Actinomycetes > Pseudonocardiales > Pseudonocardiaceae > Amycolatopsis > Amycolatopsis sp. NBC_01488. The sequence continues at coordinate 3,588,107 of NZ_CP109434.1, forward strand.
CACCTACAACTCCCTGCCGAACACACCGCAGAACCTCCAGCTGTGGAACGGCACCCACGCCTACCCGTGCGCGCAGGGGCCGAACCGGCCGGCCGTCGGGCCGTCCAGCACCGGCTACACCATGCGGGCCAACGTGTCCGACCCTGACGGAGGCCAGCTGTACGCGGGGTTCCGGATCTACGACAGCCCGGGCACGCCGCCGGTCGTCTGGGACGGCAACGAGACCGGCGTCGACAACGTGCTCAGCGACGGCGATCCCAGTCACCTCAACGCGGTGGTCACCGTGCCGCCGAACGAGATGAACCAGGACGGCCACGTCTACTCCTACGACGTCCACGCCTTCGACGGCAAGGAAACGACGTGGGTGCCGCCGTGCGAGATCGAGCTCGACCTGACCGCGCCGAACCCGCCGGCCGTGGCGTCGCAGGCCTACCCGCCGGGCCCGGCGTTCGGCGGCGGCCCCGGCCGCTCCGGCGACTTCACGTTCACCGCCGCCCCGGCCACCACCAAGGTGGACCACTACGTGTGGCGGCTGGACAACACCGCGCTGCCGTCGTGTGACGGCGTCGAGCCGGGCACGGTGAAGCCGGCGGCGGTGGACGGTCCCGCGACCACCGCGATCGCGCCCGCCACCAAGGGCCCGCACGTGCTGAGCACGTGGAGCTGCAACCGGGCGGGCACGCCGTCCGCGCGGGCCGACTACCAGTTCAACGTGAAGGACGCGTCGCCACCGGCCGCCGCCTGGCAGCTCGAGGGCGACGGCGTCTCGCAGAACCCGGGCCTGCGCTACGTGGGCGAGGGGTCCGGCAACTACACCGAGGGCAAGCTCGGCCAGGCCGTGACGCTGACCGGCCAGACCGGCGACCTCTTCGCCACCGAGGGCCGCGTCTTCGACACCGGCGCGTCCTACACCGTCTCCGGGTGGGCCAATCTGTCCACATTGGACGGGACAAGTGTCATCGCTTCCCAGGAGGGCAGTCAGAACAGCGCGTTCGGCCTGCTCGCCGAGGGCGGCCACTGGAAGTTCGCGCTGACCGGCGGGGACGGCGCGAACCCGGCGATCGCCGCGGCGGTGTCCACGAGCGCGGCGGCCACCGGCACCTGGACCCACCTGACCGGCGTCTACGACGGCACCGCGAAGACCGCGACGCTGTACGTCAACGGCAAGGCGGAGGCGACCGTCCCGGCGACCGGCTGGAGCAGCATCGGCCAGTTCGTCCTCGGCGGCGCGAAGAACGCGGGCCAGCGGATCTCGCTGTTCCGCGGCGCGATCGACGAGGTGGCGGTCTACGACCACCACGCGCTCACCGCGGCCGAAGTGTCCACTTTGTACGCGAACCAGGGCGTCCCGTCCGGCGCGACCCGCGAGTACAAGCTGGACGGCGACCCCACTGACGCGACCGGCAACGACAGCAAGCTGCTGCTCCCGCAGACGGGCGTGTCCTTCGGTCCCGGGTACAGCGACTCGGCCGGCCAGTCGGCCACCGACTCCTCCACCGGCCACGGTGAAGGCCACGGCCTGGTGTTCACCGGTTCCGGCATGGCCGAGACGACGAACCCGGTCATCGACACCACGCAGAGCTTCACCGTGTCGGCGTGGGCGAAGCTCTCCGACAAGAAGGCCTACTACGCGGTTGCCGGGCAGTCCGGGATCAACGAGACGGCGTTCCAGCTGCGGTACTCGCCGGACGTCGACCGCTGGATCATGGGCCTGTCCGCCGCCGACCACGGCGACGACGGCTACACCTGGGCCATCGGGAAGACCGTGCCGACGGCCGGGATCTGGACGCACCTCACCGGGGTCTACGACCGGGCGTCGGGACAGATCTCGCTGTACGTCAACGGTGTCCTCGACGGTCAGGTGGCCGTCACGGCGGACAAGACGTGGAACGCGCCGGGCGGATTCAGCGTCGGCGGGGTCCGGGCGCACGTGCCCAACGCGCCCGAGAACGCGTACTTCTTCAACGGCAGCATCGACCAGGTCCAGGTGTGGTCGCGGGCGCTGCCGGCGACCGAGGTGAACGGGCTGGCCAACACCGCGGTGCTGCGGGCGAACTACCAGCTCGCCGGGGACACCAAGGACGGCGTCACCGGCGCCACGGCGACTCCGTCCGGCGGCGTGAGCACGGCCAACGGCGTCGCCCGGTTCGACCACTCCTCGACCGGTCAGATCGAAGGGCCGCGGCCGCAGGACTTCCGCGGCGACCGCAGCTTCAGCGTGGAAGCGTGGGTCAAGCACACGTGGACGGCCGACGACGTCGCGGCGGTCAAGGCGGCCGACCCCAAGAACACCACCGGCGCCGACCCCTACGCCCGTGCGGCGGTTGGCCTGAACGGCCCGCAGTTCTCGCCGTTCCTGCTCGGGTACCGGGGCGAGGCCGACAGCCAGGGTGACTGGCACGGGCAGTGGAGCTGGCTGCTGACCAACTCGTCGAGCAACTCCACCCAGCAGGCGGCCTGGACCGCGTTGACCCCGGGCACGGCCGACGACAACACGTGGACCCACCTGACCGGCACCTACGACGCGACCACCGGGCAGACCTGCCTGTACGCGACCACCGACACGCGCCAGCTGCAGCCCCAGTGCCTCTCCGGGGCCGTCGGCTGGAACGGCGCCGACGCCCTGGCCGACCTGTTCATCGGCCGCGGCGTCTGGACCGGCGTCCGCAGCGACCCGTGGTACGGCGACCTGCGCGGCGTCCGCGTCTACAGCGGCGTGCTGGACAAGCAGCAGATCAACGTCGACGCGATCCTCGACCACCCCTGAGCACCCACCGAATCCCGGGCAGGCCACTGATGAACGCTGGTGTCGGATCCGGCTGGGTCCGCAGAGCCATTGCGACGTCGGTCGTCGCGACGTTGTTCTTCTCCGGAACGACCGCGACGGCCGCGCCACCGAAGAACACCTGGAAGCTGACCGGCGAGCAGAAGGTCGCGAGCGCCCCGGTGCACCCGGTGGCGCCCGCAGCGGCCCCGGCGCCGCTGCGGCACGACCCGACGCCGCTGCCGAAGCCCGCGTGGCCGGCCGCGTCCGAGTCGGACGTGACGATGTCCACCACGCTGGCACAGGCGAACCGGCCGGACGGCCCGGCGGTGCAGGCCAAGGCGGGTGACAGCCCGGTCCACATCGGCTTCGCGCACGCCGCGACGGCCAAGGCGGCGACGGCCGGCGTGCCGTCCAAGGCCCACGTCCGGGTCGCGGACCGGACGGTGCCGGACCAGCTCGGCCTGAGCGGGGTCGTCTTCTCGGTGACCGACGGCTCGAGCGGCACCCTCCACATCGGACTGGACTACGGCGCCTTCGGCAGCGCGTTCGGCGGCGGCTGGGCGGACCGGCTGCGTCTGGTCGAGCTGCCCGCCTGCGCGCTGACGACGCCGGGCAAGGCGGAGTGCCGCAAGCAGGCGCCGGTCGCGGCGTCGGCCAACGACGCCAAGGCCCAGCAGGTCACCGGGGACACCGCGTTCACCGCGAACAGCACGCACGTGTTCGCCGCGACCGGCTCGGGCTCGGGCTCCGGCGGGGATACGACGGCGCAGCCGCTGTCGCCCGCGGGTTCGTGGCAGGGCGGCGACGGCTCGGGCGGCTTCGGGTACAGCTATCCGATCACCGTGCCCAAGGCTCCCGGTGGCGCCGCGCCGAACCTGTCGCTGGCGTACTCGTCCGCGGGGCTGGACGGCATGACCGCGGGGACGAACAACCAGGGCTCGTGGGTCGGCGACGGCTGGGACTTCACCCCCGGCGGGTACGTCGAACGGCACTACTGGACCTGCTCGGAGGACCCGGCGACCGCCACCAGCAACGCCAAGGAGAAGACCGGCGACCAGTGCTGGGGCCCGGACAACGCCACGCTCGTGCTGGGCGGCCACTCGACCGAGCTGATCCAGGTCGACGCCACGCACTGGAAGCCGGCCAACGACGATGGGTCGACCGTCGAGCGGCTCGTCGCCGACGCGAAGAACCCGTACACCAGCGAGTACTGGAAGGTCACCACCGCCGACGGCACCCAGTACTTCCTCGGCCTGAACCACCTGCCGGGCTGGACGGCGGGCCAGCCCGAGACGCAGTCCACCTGGACCGTGCCGGTGTTCGGCAACAATCCGGAGGACCCGTGCTACAAGGCCGGTGACTTCGCGGGCTCGATGTGCGTGCAGCCGTGGCGGTGGAACCTCGACTACGTCGTCGACCCGCACGGCAACGCCAGCTCCTACTACTACCAGCCGGAGTTCAACTACTACGGGCTGAACAAGAACATCACCACGCCCGGCGTCCAGTACACCGCCGGCGGCTACGCGCTGCGGATGGAGTACGGCCTCCGCCTGACCAAGGACGCCGGCGGCAACCCGACGGTCTACGGCTCCGCACCGACCAACCGCGTGGTGTTCAACGCGGACTACCGCTGCACCGCGACGGCCGACTACGACTGCAAGAACCCGCCGACCTCGGACCTGGGCCACGCCCAGAACTGGCCGGACACGCCGGTCGACGAGATCTGCACCGCGGACAAGGCCTGCCTCTACGGGTCGCCGTCGTTCTTCACGATCCACAAGCTGGCCTCGATCGAGGCGCAGTACAACGCGAACGGCAAGTTCACCGACCTGGACAAGTGGGACCTCACGGAGTCCTTCCAGCCCACCGGTGACGCGCTCGCGAAGCCGATGTGGCTCGACGGGGTCCAGCACACCGGCTACGGCACCGACGGCTCGGCCATCACCCTGCCGCCCACCACGTTCAAGCCGCAGTCCTACGCCAACCGCGTCGACACCGTGGGCGACAAGTACGCCCCCTTGAAGCGCAACCGGCTCGTCGAGATCGACAACGAGACCGGCGGCAAGACCGGCATCGCCTACACCAGCGAAGCCGACACGCAGCCGGGCGGCTGTGTCGCCGGGAGCGTGCCGAAGTCGCCGGACACCGACACGCAGCGCTGCTTCGCGGCCTGGTGGACGCCGAGCGGCGCGACCGACCCGATCCTCGACTGGTTCCGCAAGTACCTGGTCACCGACGTGACCGAGTACGACAACACCGGTGGCGCGGCGCCGGTGGTCACCCACTACGACTACCTCGGCGACCCCGCCTGGCACCACGACGAAGGCCAGTTCACCCCGCCCAAGCGCCAGACGTGGGGCCAGTGGCGTGGCTACAACGTCGTCCGGACGACGGTCGGTGACCCGAAGCTGGCCACGACGGTCACCGAATCGCTCTTCATGCGCGGCATGGACGGCGACGTGCTGCCGGACAACGGCGTGCGGCACGCGTCCGTCACCGACTCCGACGGCACCGCGCTCACCGACCAGAACGCGCTCGCCGGGTTCACCAGGGAGACCAGGGAGTACCTGCCGGGAACGTCCACAGTGGACACTTCGTCGATCAGCGATCCCTGGGTGAAGGGCCCGAACGCGACCAGCTCCGACGGTGTCCTCAAGGCGTTCCAGGTCAACGTCGCGGCGACCAAGGGCAAGGCCCTGCTGGCCGACGGCAAGACCTACCGGCGCACCCAGGTCACCAAGGCGTACAACGACAACGGCGAAGTCACCCAGCTGGAGGACCTCGGCGACGTCGCGGACGCGACCGACGACACCTGCACCAGGACCACCTACGCGCCGGGCACCAACGGCATCACCAGCCTCGCCCAGGAAACGGTGATGTTCACCGGCACCTGCGCCGGCGACCAGACCGCACAGAACAGCGTGACCGACGTCCAGGTGTCCTACGACCACCACGCGTTCGGGGACGCGCCGACCGCCGGTGACATCACCGAGCAGGACACCCTGGACACGTGGGACGACGCCGGCAGGCACTTCGTCCCGACGTCCAAAGTGGACTACGACGAGCTCGGCAGGCAGACGAAGTCGACCGACGTCTACGGCCACGAGTCGACGACGGGGTTCGTGGCCTCCGCGAACGGCGTCGTCACCGGCACCACGCAGAAGAACCCCAAGGGCTGGGTCACCACCACGGCGGTGGATCCGCGGGGCAACCCGACGTCCGAAGTCGACCAGAACGCCGTCCACACGGACATCACCTACGACGCGCTGGGCCGCAAGACCGCGGTGTGGAACCCGGGCCGCAGCAAGGCCGCGGGGGATTCGCCGACCGCGAAGTTCGGCTACACCGAAAGCCAGACGACGCCGACCACGGTCGTGACGAGCACGCTGCAGGACGACGGCTCGTACACCGACAGCTACGCACTTTTCGACGGCCTCGGCCGCGCCCGGCAGACCCAGACGCCCGCCGAGGGCGGCGGCCGGGTGCTCACGGACACCTTGTACGACGCTCGCGGCCTGGCGTTCAAGACCAACAACAGCTACTTCAACGCGGACTCCGGGCCGTCCGGCACGCTGGTCAGGATCGCCGACGCGGACGTGCCGAACCAGACCGTCGTGCAGTACGACTGGCGCTCCCGGGCGACGGCGTCGATCGTGTACTCGAAGAGCGCCGAGCAGTACCGCACCACGACGCTGTACGAAGGCGCGGACCGGACCACGACGATCCCGCCGAAGGGCGGCAGCCCGGAGACGGTGATCACCGACGTCGCCGGCCAGACGAAGCAGCTGCTGCAGTACAGCAACGGCTACACCCCCGGCGGCACCAACCCGGCCGACGTCACCACCTACACCTACAACGGGGCCGGCGCCGAGACGTCCCGCACGGACTCGGCGGGCAACGTCTGGACCACCAAGTACGACCTGCGCGGCCGGAAGACCAGCCAGACCGACCCGGACAACGGGACGTCCCTCTACGGCTACGACCAGGGCAACCAGGTCACGTCCACGACGGACGCCCGGGGCCGGAAGCTGTTCTCCAGCTACGACGAGCTGGGCCGCCGGACGCAGGAGAACGCGGACGCGCCGGCGCCGGGCGGGACCAAGCTGGCGACCTGGACGTTCGACACGCTGCCGAACGGCCTCGGCCTGCCGGTCGGCTCGACCCGCTGGGACGGCACGAACGGCTACACCGAGCGGGTCGGCGCCTACGACCAGTTCGAGCGGCCGACGTCGCTGGCCGTCGACATCCCGGCGACCGAGGGCAAGCTCGCGGGCACCTACGGGTTCACCACGAAGTACAACCCGACCGGTTCCGTCGCTTCGACGACGAGCCCGGCCGCGGGCAACGTCGACGCCGAGACGATCATCCACACCTACGACAGCCTCGGCCTGCCCGCGACCACGTACGCGATCGACAACAAGCTCGGGACCACGACGTCCCTGGCGTCGAGGACGGACTACGACTCGTTCAACGCGCTGTCCGGGCTGCAGCTGGACGGGGACAAGTCGACGACGAACGTCGGCATGGTCCAGACGTACGACCAGGTCACCCGCCGGCCGCAGACGACCACGGTCACCCGGGCAACGCAGGTGAACGCGGAGCTGACCAAGCGGACCTACAGCTACGACCCGGCCGGGAACGTCACGAAGATCGCCGACACGCCCTCCGGCGGCGCCTCCGACGTCCAGTGCTTCGCCTACGACTACCTCCAGCGGACGACCGACGCGTGGACGCCGGCGGCGGCGGGCGCGGACTGCACGGTGCCGAAGTCGACGGCCGAGCTCGGCGGCGCGGCGCCGTACTGGCAGACGTACTCCTACGACAAGACCGGCAACCGGAAGCAGGAGATCGACCACCAGCCGGGCGGCCCGGTCACCAGCGACTACACCTACGCCGCCCCGGGGCCGGCCGCGGTGCGCCCGCACGCCGTCCAGGAGGTGGACGTCAAGGGGCCCACCGGGACGTCGTCCAACACGTACGGGTACTTCCCGGACGGTGCCACGCAGACCCGGAACGTCGGCGGGAACGCCCAGGCCTTCGAGTACGACTACGAAGGCCACGCGGTCTCGGAAACGGACAAGGCCGGGACCAGCAAGTACGTCTACGACGCCGGCGGCAACCGCCTCATCACCCACGACCCGACCGGGGCCACGCTGACGGTCGGCGACCTGCAGCTGTTCCAGGCGGCGGGCACCACCGGCGTCACGGCGACCCGGTTCTACGAGCACGGCGGCACGAAGATCGCGGAACGGGTGGGGTCGACCGGCGTCAAGTGGATGCTCAGCGACCTGCACGGCACCGACACGCTGTCGATCACGCAGGGCACGCTGACCGCGAGCGTGCGGTACAGCGACCCGTTCGGCAACCCGCGCGGGCAGGCGCCGGGGAGCTGGCCGGACAAGCAAGGCTTCGTCGGCGGCCGGCAGCAGCCGACCGGCCTGACCCAGCTCGGCGCCCGGGACTACGACCCGTCGATCGGCAAGTTCACCACGACGGACCCGGTGATCGAAGGGGGCACACCCCAGCAGTGGAACGCGTACTCGTACGCGAACAACGCCCCGGCGACCGAGGCGGACCCGGCCGGCACCGACTACTGCTTCAACTTCGGCAGCGACGGCAGGCACTGCCGGCCGGACGCGCCCAAGGGCCCCTCCGGTGGCGGCGGCGGTGCGTCCCCGCCGGACAACAAGACGAGCTCCGCGGGACAGAAGGCCCGCGACAACTACGAAGCCGCGCACGGTCTCGACAAGGCGTCGCTGGAGAAGGCCTACTCGATCAAGAACGAGTCGATGTGGCAGGTCTTCATCAGCGCGGCGGGCGAGGTCGTCAAGAGCCTGATCGGCTGGGACGACATCCAGGCGTGCGTGACCGAGGGCAACATCGGCTCCTGCGCGATGACGGTGGCGACGCTGATCCCGTGGGGCAAGGTCCTCAAGGCGGGCGAGATCATCGAGTCCTTCTGGAAGGGCGCCCGAGCCCTGATCACGTTCGGCAAGGACGTGGAGAAGGCGGAGAAGGTGATCGCCGACTCCGAGCGCGTCATGGTGGACGCGGAGAAGGCGGCCAAGGAAGCAGAAGACGCGGTCGCGGCCGAGGAGAGACAGGCGGCGTCGGAGGCCGAGCATGCCGCCGAGGACGCGAAGTCCAGTGGTACCTCGGAAAGCAGCGAAGGCGGCACATCACCCGAGTGCAACAGCTTCCCCGCGGGCACTCTGGTGCGGCTCGCGGACGGTGCGTCGAAGCCGATCGACCAGGTGAAGAACGGCGACACCGTGGTCTCGACCGACACGGAGTCGGGCGCGACCGAGTCACACACGGTGGTCGCCACGATCATCCACACCGACGAGGACCAGCGCACCGAGGTGACGACCCAGTCCGGGACGTTGACGGCGACGGACTGGCACCTCGTCTGGGTGGACGAGGCCGGCGGCTGGGTGCAGATCGGGGCGGTCGTCGCCGGTGAGCACCTACACTCGCCAGATGGTCACGAGGTGGTGGTCACCGGGGTCCGGCACTACCGCCAGGCCAACCCGGTCTACGACCTCACGGTGGATTCGGTCCACACGTTCTACGTGCTGGCGGGGTCGACCCCGGTCCTGGTCCACAACTGCGGCACGGCAGGCGCACCGGAAGAGCGGGTAGTCAACCTCCCGGAAGAAACCGCCCCCAAGCCCATGAAACCGGAGCAGGCGCTCGATGCCTGGTCCGATCACCTCGGGGAGGGCCCGTACAGCAATATCCACCCGCGAACCGGCCGAGTGGATCCGGATCGGCTCGTCTCCGCCGACGGGCGCCGCAGCATCCGGATGGGAGCGCACGAGATGAACAGCAAGCCGACGAAATTCCACTTTCACCTCGAAACATGGGACTGGAATTCGGTCGCCAACATCTGGACCGTCCGTAATGTGATGCAGCGGGTGCCGTTAAAGTGAATATATGCGCGTAGAGATCACGGACGTCCTCGACCGGGACCGTCGACTGGTGCGCTTCCAGTCGGCTTGCGGGGCGGCCCTTGCCCGTCTTGGCGGCGGACTACCCGCCGCGCCGGGGGTGTTCGATGTGGAACTGGACATCCCCGACGTGGCGGTGGAGTGGGTGGTCGCGAACGAGGGGGAGAGTGCCGTCATCGGCGAACCGGACGGCCGGATACGGCTTGTCGGCAGGGTCGTCGGTGTCGAACCGGGGGACAAGGTGATCACCCTCCGGGTGGCCGATTCCGTGGTCCTCGTCGAACTGGAAGATGTGCTGCCGACGGAAGCGTCGGACAAGTGGTTGTCGGTTCTTGTGCGGGAAGTTCAGCTATTTGACATGAATCTGTAGCTTGATCGTCCCGAAGCTGGCTGGGATCAGCCGCGCACCGTCACCGGGAACTTCGACGGCCCCCGCAGGTTGATCCGCCCGTTCCACTCCAGCTCGCCGGCGAATCCCAACCCCGGGAACCGCTGCACCAACCGCTCCACCGCCACCTGTCCCTCCAACCGGGCCAACGCCGCACCGAGGCAATGGTGCGGACCGGCCCCGAACGAAACCTGGTGACGCGCCTCAGTCCGATCCAACCGCAACTCGCCCGCAGAAGGCCCGAAGAACCGCTCGTCACGGTTCGCCGACCCCAAGCACGCCAAGACGAACGTGCCCGCCGGGATCTCCTTGCCGCCCAGCGAATACGGGGACGTCGTCACCCGGCGGGTCTGCTGGACCGGTGAGTCGTACCGCAGGAACTCCTCCACCGCGTTCGCCGCCAACTCCGGCTGCGAACGCAGCAACGCCAGCTGGGCAGGATTCCGCAACAACGCGTTGACGCCGTTCGCGATCAGGTTGACCGTCGTCTCGTGGCCCGCCACGTACAGCAGGACCACCTGGGCCACCAGCTCGTCGCCGTCGAGGACCTGGCCGTCGTGCTCGGCCTGGATCAACGCCGTCAGCAGGTCGTCCGCCGGGTTTTGGCGCTTCCACGCGATCACCTCGCGCGTGATCGCCGTCAGCTCCGCGTCCGCGGCCATGATCGCGCGGGCCGTTTCCTCGTCCGCCACGATCTCCAGGGAGCGGACCAGGGTTCCGCTCAGCTCGCGGATGCGGGAATGGTCCGTCGGGGGCATGCCGAGCATCTCGGAGATCACCGCGAACGGCAGCGGGAACGCCAGCTCCTCGACCAGGTCCGACTCGCCCTTGTCGGCCATGCGATCGAGCGCCGCGTCCACGAGCGCCACGATCTTCGGCTCCAGCGCCGCGATCGCGCGGCGGGTGAACACCTTCGTCACCAGGGAGCGCAGGCGCGTGTGGTCGGGCGGGTCACGGTCGAGCATCGACCGGTTGAGCGCGCCCGCGTCCTCCTCCGGGGGAAAGTACTCGAACGGCGACTCCGCCAGGTTCGCGACGTCCACGGACAACCCGGCCCGCAGCAGCGCCGAGACGTCTTCGTAGCGCGACACGAACCAGAAGCCCAGGGGGTGCTCCTGCACCGGGTCCTCGTCGCGCAGCTTCTTGTACTGCGCGTACGGGTTTTCGAAGAAGCCGGGCTCGAACGGGTTGAACAGCAGTTCGTCGACGTCGGTCATGACTACCCCCACATGCACTGTGTCGGTGACATACGCAGTGTATGTCCTATGCTTTGCGCATGTCGACCGTCAAGAGCCGGCGGGCGCAGTACTCCGAGGCCACCCGGGCCGCGCTGCTGGCCGCCGCCACCCGCCGGTTCGCCGAGCACGGCTTCACCGGCACGGCGCTGGAGGACATCGCCGGCGACATCCAAGCCACGCGCGGCGCCATCTACCACCACTTCGCCAGCAAGACGGCGCTGTTCGAAGCGGTCTTCGAGCAGCTCGAGACCGAGGCGATGGAACTGTCCGCGACCGCGGCGGCGCGGGCGGCGGACCCCTGGTCGGCGGCGTTCGCGGCCCTCGACGTGTTCCTCGACCGCTGCTGCGATCCGGTGTACGGCAAGCTCGTCTGGCGGGAGGCGCCGCTCGCGCTCGGCTGGCCGCGCTGGCAGGCGGCCGAGGAGCAGTACGCCTACGGGCTCGTCGAGCAGCTCATCAAGGCACTGGTGGACGGCGGCGACATCGACGACCAGCCGCTGGAGACCACGACGCGGCTGGTGTTCGGCATGCTCGGCACGGCGGGGCTGGCACTGGCCGAAGCGTCCGATGTGGACAAACCCCGGCTCAAGGCGGAGTACGCCGCCGTCATCGGGCGGATGGCTGCCGGACTGCGGCCCGCGGGGACCTGACCGGGGCCTGACGCGGACGCGATTAATCGATTTTTGGCGACCGTTTTATACGATTTTTCGACCCTTTCGAGTTAATGGGGACACCGTGTGTAGGCCTTGTGGGGTCCGTGTAAGCTCCGGTCTCGCTTGACCGGGTGATCGCTCACCCGAATCAGTGGCCGCCGATCGGGGCGCGCGGCCCTGCCGTCGCGGTTCGGGCTCGGATAGGAGATTTATGCAGGTCAGGTCCACTCTCGTGCGTGGCGGGATCGCGGCTCTCGCCGCGGCCGCCGCGGTCATGATCGGTTCTCCGGCCGCGCTGGCCGACGACGGTGCCGCCCGCGGCCGCGTCGACGAGCACGGTGGCACGGTCGGCTACCGGCTGAACCTCGGCAAGGGCGGCGACTACATCGCCGAGCTCTTCGACATGAAGCTGTCCAATGGCAGCACGCTCAAGCTCTACTGCGTGCAGATCACCGTCGGTCTGCGCACCGACGTCGACATGGTCGAGCGGCCGTGGAACAAGTACCCCGCGCAGGGCCCGTTCAACGACAACAGCGCGAAGATCAACTGGGTGCTGCACAACGGCTACCCGGGCACCGGCCTCGACGCGCTGGGCAAGGCGCTGAAGAAGGCCGGCGTCGACGTCCACGACGGCGTCTCCGAGCGCGAGGCCATCGCCGCGACCCAGGCCGCCGTGTGGCACTTCAGCGACGGCGTGAACCTCGACGCCACCAAGCCGCTGGCCGAGGAGAACTCGGCCGACGCGAACGCCGACGTCGCCGCGCTCTACGCCTACCTCACCGGTGATCAGAACAAGGGCATCGGCGAGCAGCCGAAGCCGACGCTGAACATCGCCGTGGACAAGACCGAGGGCGCGGCCGGCGGCAAGATCGGCCCGTACAGCGTCGCCACCAGCGGGGACATCACGTCGCTGACCAGCCAGCTGCCCGAGGGCGTCAAGATCACCGACGCCGAAGGCAAGGAGCTGAAGGGCTCGGACGTCAAGGACGGCAGCAAGCTGTACGTCGACGTCCCGGCGGGCACCAAGCCGGGCAAGGGCGCCTTCACCCTCAAGGCTTCCGGCGAGCTGGACACCGGCCGCCTGTTCGTGTCCGAGAACTACGCGAAGCAGCCGGCGCAGTCGCTGATCGTGGCCGACTCGGAGAAGACCGAGGTGACCGCGAACGCGGCCGCCAGCTGGGCCGAGGCGACCGCCCCGACCACCGCGCCGAGCACCCCGGCCGGCTCGACCGGCGGGGGCGGCGAGCTCGCCAACACCGGTGTCGACGCCGCGGTTCCGTTCACCGTCGGCGGCCTGCTGCTCGGCGGCGGCGCGCTGATGCTGCTGCTGAACCGGCGTCGCAGCCGCGCGTAAGCGGTAAGCAGTACCCGTGAACGGGGCCGGTCCACTGTGGACCGGCCCCGTTTCGCGTCCGGCCGGCGGATTGCGATCGGGGCAAACGCGGCGAACCCCCGCAAATCGCGTCCCGCAGGCCCCGACGTCGCCTCCGACCGCCACGCCGCCCGGCTTCCGCACGATAGGCGACGACCGGGCCGCGCCGACGTGGGAGATTCGCCGGTATGACGGAATCCGCGACGTGGTTCGTGCGCTTCCACCCGGCCGCGCCCGGCGCACCGCGGCTCGTCTGCTTCCCGCACGCCGGCGGGTCGGCGAGCTACTTCCACCCGTTCTCGGCCGCGCTGGCCCCCGAGGTCGACGTGCTGACCGTGCAGTACCCGGGCCGGCAGAACCGGCACGCCGAACCGCTGGTGGACGACCTGTTCGTGCTCGCCGACCGGCTGGCCGACGCGCTCGCCGCCGAGGTCGCCGGACCGGTCGCGTTCTTCGGGCACAGCATGGGTGCCAGCCTGGCCTTCGAGGTCGCGCGGCGGCTCGGACCCGGGCCGCTCGGCCTGTTCGTGTCCGGGCGCCGCGCACCGGCGGCGAGCCCGCCGGGGCAGGCCCGGGAGCGGAGCGACGACGAACTGCTCGCCGACGTCCGGCAACTCGGCGGCACGGACGCGGGCGTGCTGGCGCACCCCCAGTTCGCCCGCATGGTGCTGCGGGTGCTGCGCAACGACTACCGGGCCGCGCAGAGCTACCACTACCGGCCCGGACCCGACGTGAGCTGCCCGATCGTCGCGCTGGTCGGCGACCGCGACCCGTGGGTCCCCGAGGCGGAGGCCCGCCGGTGGGCGGGGTACACGTCCGGCGGTTTCGAGCTGAAGTCGTTCGCGGGCGGTCACTTCTACTTCAACGACCACACCGCGGCGCTGAGCCGCCTGCTCGGCGAGCGGCTCACCCACTGGGTGGGTGAGCCGCTCGCGTCAGGTCAGCAGTAGAGGTTGGCGCCGGGGTCGACGCCGAGGACGGAGCTGATCTGGCGGTACTTCGAGACCCGGCTCTCGACCTGGGCGGGGTTGCCGCCGTTGCACTCGATGGACCCGTTGATGCTGCGGATCGTTTCGCCGAACCCACGCTGGTTGACCATCGCGTCGTGCGGGGTCATCGTGCCTGGGCCGGTCTGGGTGTTCCAGTACCAGAGGCCGGTCTTCCAGGCGACGGCGGCGTTTTGTTCGACTTGGTAGGGGTTGTCGAGCAGGTCGATGCCGAGGGCGTCGCCGGCGGCTTTGTAGTTGAAGTTCCAGCTGAGCTGGATCGGGCCGCGGCCGTAGTAGGCGGCTTGGCCTGCGGGGCAGCCGTAGGGTTGGCTGGTGTCGCAGTAGTGCGGGTAGTTCGCGGTGTTCTGTTCGACGATGTAGACGAGGCCGCCGGTTTCGTGGTCGACGTTCGCCAGGAACGCCGCGGCTTCCTGCTTCTTGACCGTGTCGCTGCCGGTGGTGGCGAAGCCGGGGTACGCCGACAGAGCCGCGGTCAGGCCGCTGTAGGTGTAGAAGGAGTTGCGGCCCGGGAAGATCTGGTTGAACTGCGCTTCGCTGACGACGAAGGAGCCCGGGTTGCCCGGGTCGGTGCCGCCGCCGCAGCTGTAGGGCTCCCAGTACCAGGTGCTGATGATCGGGTCGTAGCCCGGGTTGGCGTTCTTGGCGCGGTAGTAGCCGCCGTTGGTGTAGCGCACGATCGCGCCGACGTCGTACCACTGGCCCGCGACCCAGTTGGGGGCGTTGCAGGTGGTTCCGCCGCCCCCGCCGTCACAGCTGTAGGGCTCCCAGTACCAGGTGCTGATGATCGGGTCGTAACCCGGATTCGCGTTCTTGGCGCGGTAGTAGCTGCCGTTGGTGTACTTGACGACCGCGCCCACGTCGTACCACTGGCCCGCGACCCAGTTGGGCCCGCTGCAGGCGGCGGCCGCGGCCCGGGGGGCCTGACCGGTGGCGGCGGGCACGCCGAGCACGAGTGCGGCGGCGGCAGCGAATGCTGACAGGACCGCGACAAGACGTCTTCTCAAGACTGGCTCACTCCTTCGGCCACGACGGAGTCCGGACGCGGGAGCGCCCGGTGTCGGAGGGGGTGTGCTCATCCGGCCGAGACGAGGGTGACACCGGCCACTAGAGCAGATTGGTCTAGTCCAGTCAAGGAGCCGGGTGATCCGGGCAAGGGGTGTGCGCGAACGACTCCCGAGGTGAACCACCTGGGCGAGCCGGGGGTTCGGAGCGGGAACCGTGCTGAGATACCGTACACAACTCCTTCGCCTTGGCTAACGACCTGCATGATTCATGCACGGCATCCGGCCGCGCCCTGGAATGCGGGGTCCAGGGCGTCGAACCCGCGCGAACCTTCGGCGCCGGGGTCAGCCGGCCGCAGGCTCTCCGGGCGGCTTCCGCGCCAGCACCCGCCCCTGCGGCACCCGCGCCGCCGGATCGCGTAGCACCTGTGTCAGGACCTCGAACCCCGCGGTCGTCACCAGCTCGCACACCCGCTCCACCGGCAGCCAGTAGATGTCCAGCGAGAACCCGGCACAGCCGTACCCCTCGGTCTTGTGGTGCCGCCGGTCGCCGACGTGGAAGGCGAGCTGGAGATGGCCTCCCGGGCGCAGTACCCGGAACAGCTCCGCGGCCACCTCGGGCAGCCGGGCCGGCGGGGTGTGGATGATCGAGTACCAGGCCACCGCGCCCGCGAGACCGCCGTCCGGCAGGTCCAGCTCCAGCAGCGATCCCTGGGAGAACCGCAGCTCCGGGTGGTCGCGGCGGGCGACGGCCAGCATCTCCGGCGACAGGTCGATCCCGGCGACGTCGAGGCCCGCCGAAGCCAGGTACGCCGTCACCCGGCCCGTTCCGCAGCCGAGGTCGGCCACCGGGCCGTCGCCGCGGACGAGGTCGGCGAACGCCGTGAGCAGCGCGCGGTCCTGGACGTCCTCGGCGATCGGGGGCGCGAACGCGTCGTAGCTCTCGGCGACGATCGAGTAGGTGTGGCGGGTGGTGGTCAGGAAGTCGGTCATGGCGCGGACGGTATCGGCGGGCACCGACAGTTTCCGCGCATCGTCCTAAGTGGACTCCAGAGGACCCAGGTGGTCGAGCATCGAGCGGACGGCCTCGAACTCCCGGACCTCCTGGCGGCAGTCCGGGCACGCCGAAAGGTGCCGCTCGACCCGTGCCGTTTCGACGGCGTCGAGCAACCCCAGGCTGTACGCCCCGAGGTCGGTCCGGTCGTACCGGGCCATGGATCGCGTCTCCGTTTCCGCGTCCCGCAAGGGAACGCCCGCACTACCGGACGTCTCCAGAGTCCTGACGCGGACGCGGCACCGGGGACGTTCCCCCGTTTTCCACCCGATCGGCCGACAACTCAGGGCGGCGAACAGCCCATGTGAGTGACAAAAGATCGTCACGGTACTCACCGGTCCGGACACGGAAAGCTTTTGTGCGGGAAATTTCCGCGATTCGGCGTCATGGCTCGGGAGCGGGTTCGTCCGACCTGCGTCAGGCCGGAATTTTCCGGCCTCGACCTGGGCGAAGGCGATCCGGAACGAGGAGAGCGAGAGCGATGACCGTACGGAGCCACCTGGCGGACGACGTCGTCGAAGAAGTCGGGGTGTGGCTGGCCGGGGAGTTCGCGGGACGGCTCCCGGCGGGGGAGATCGACCGCGTCGTCAAGGCGACGCGGCTGGACCTCGAAAGCAGCATCGCGCCGGAGGAGCTCGGGGAGATGCTCCACCGGCTGGGCCGGGCCCGGCTGCAGCGGATCCTGGAGTTGTCGCCGGTCGCGAAGATGCGGATCCCGCAGGCGCGCTGACCCGCACTTTCCCGGGAAAGCGCGCTTCAGCGGGTGGCGGCCGCCTTGACCGTCCGGAGGACCGGCGCCGTCTCCAGGGTGTGGATGGCGTCGAGCGCCCCGAGCCGGCGGGTCAGGTAGTGGTGCAGCGCCGCCGCGTCCGGGCAGAGCGCGTGCGCGACCAGGTTGGCCGGCCCGGTCGTCGCCGCGACGAGCGCCAGCTCCGGGTGGGTGGCCAGCTGCCGGGCCACGTCGTCGAGGTGGGCCGGGGCGACCGACATCCAGAGCAGCGCGTGCGTCGTCGCACCCAGCGCACCCGGGTCGACTTCGAGGTCGAAGAACACCGTGCCGCCGGCCTGCAGATCGGCCAGCCGGCGCGCGACGGTGGCCGCGGACCAGCCGGTGGCCGTGGCCAGCTCGGCCAGGCTCGCCCGCCCGTCCCGCTGCAACGCGGTCATCAGTGCGTCGTCGTCGCCGGTCAACGGCTTGCCGTCGCCGGTGCGAGCGGGGGTCAACGCGGCGACCTGGGCCGGGTCGAGGGACTGGGCCCGGCCGAGCCACGCCGTCGGGCCGCCGAAGTAGCGGTGCAGCAGCTGGTGCGCCGACACCGCCGTGATGCTCGCGGAGCGCGGGATGTCCCGCAGCAGCAGCGAATGGTCGCTCGCGGCCGGCATGGACACGTTCACGCAGATCTCGGTGCCGCCCGACACCAGCTTGACCCACGCGGTGTCGGCGCGCCGGGCCAGGGCGAGCGCGACGTCGCGCGCGGTGTTCGGGGTCGCGGTCAGCCGGACCATCCACTCGGCCTGCCCGGCGCGTTGCGGGTCCGGCAGGCCGACGACGCGAAGCGACGCTTCGGCGCGTAGCCGGCGATAGCGCCGCACGACCGTCTGCGTCGAGACGCCGAGGACGTCCCCGATCTTCGTGAACGGAGCCCGGCCGTCGAGGTGCAGCGCGTGGATCAGCGCGCGGTCGACGTCGTCGAGTGCGGTCATATCCTTCATCAAAGCGCACGGCGTGGCAGAAATCAGCCAGACCACCGCGAAAAGTGGAACCTGCGACCGGACGCGGGTCAAGGTCGGTGCCGACCGAAAGGGGCACCTCTTGCCGACCATGACGCGCTACCGATGGCCCGCACTGGCCGTCCTGCTCACCGCCGAGGCCATGAACCTGCTCGACGCCACGATCGTCCAGGTCGCGGGCCCAGTGATCCACGACGGCCTGCCGGGGCCGGCCGCCGAAATCCCGTGGTTCAGCGCGGCCTACACGCTGCCGTTCGCGGCCCTCCTGATCACCGGCGGCCGGCTCGGGGACGTGTTCGGCCGGGCCAGGGCGTTCAAGATCGGCGTGACGGCCTTCGTGCTCGCGTCGCTGGCCTGCGCCGCCGCACCGGACGCCGGCCTGCTGATCGGGGCCCGCGCGGTGCAGGGCGCGGCGGCGGCGCTGGTCATCCCGCAGACCATCGGCCTCATCCGCGCGCTCTTCGACGGCGACGAACTCGCGAAGGCGCTCGGCACCATCGGTCCGGTGATGGGCCTGTCCGCGGTCACCGGCCCGCTGCTCGGCGGCGTCCTGACGCAGGCTTTCTCGTGGCGGGCGGTGTTCCTGGTGAACGTCCCGCTCGGCCTCGCGGTCCTGCTCGCCGCGCGGTTCCTGCGCGAGGACAAGGCCGCGACGCGCCCGAAGCTCGACGTCGTCGGCACGGCCCTCGTCGTCGCGGGCGCCGGGCTGCTCGTCTACCCGCTGATCAGCCCGGGCGGGACGTCGTGGCCGCTGCTCGCGGTCGGTGCCGTGCTGCTCGTCGGCTTCGGGGTCCAGCAGCGCCGCGCGGCCGCGCCGCTGGTCGAGCCGAGCCTGTTCGCCGACCGCGGGTTCCCGGCCGCGCTCGCCGGGTCGCTGCTGTTCTTCGCGGTGATGACCGGCCTGATGCTCCTCGTCCCGATGCGGCTGCAGCTCGGCGAAGGCGTCGACGTCCGCACCGCGGGCCTGACGCTGCTGCCGCTCTCGGCCGGGCTCGCGGTGTCGTCGTGGTTCGCCGGATCCCGGCTGGTGCCGAGGTACGGCCCGCGCGTGATGTTCGCGGGACTGGCCTTGCTGCTGACCGGGATTCTCGCCGTCGCCGCCGGGGTGACGCCCGCGCTGGGGTTGTGCGGCCTCGGGATGGGGACGTTCACGGTCCCGTTCTTCACCGCCGCGCTGCACCGCGTCCGGCCGCACGAGACGGGCTCGGCCGCCGGGCTGCTCAACGCCGTGCAGCAACTCGGCGGCACGCTCGGTGTCGCCCTGCTCGGCGGCCTCTACCTGAGCACCGGGACGGCGACCGCGGCCTTCGGCGTCGCCGCCGGGCTGACCGTGGCCGCTGCCGTCGCGGTGATGCCACTCAGCGGCTTTCGGGAGCGCCGGTGACGACTCAGTAGTCGTCGCGGCCGGTGAACTGCTGCTCCAGCAGCTCGGCCGCGCCCGCCACCAGCTCGAGGGGGTCGACGAACTCGTTGATGTCGAGGTTGATCAGCGGCAGCGAGTGCCGCAGCACGAGGTGGTCGCCCATCACCGCGAGGCCGCCCACGACGGTCGAGTTGCCGACCTCGGTCAGCACGTCGAGGAGGTCGACCTCGTCGTGGCGGGCGAACGGCGTCGCGATCTGGACCCAGTCCTCGCGCTGGTCGAGGATCTCGCGGGCGATCACCACGACCTGGGCCCGCTGCTCGGTGTCGGGGTCGTCGCCGAAGATCAGCCGGATGCGGATCTCGTCGGGCTCGTCGCGCACCACCCGGTACGCCTGCCTGATGTACGCGACCAGATCGCCCCAGTCCGCCACGGTTCCTCCGCTCTCGTGCCTGCTCGGACGCTCAGCGTAGCGATCACGCGGTGCCGATCCGGTCCAGGTCGGCCCGCCCGCCGGCCGACAGCACCCGGAATCAGCCGCAGACGCCTTTCGCGCGCAGCACGCGCGTCACCGACTCCTGCACCCGCGCCTTCGGCAGCTCGCCGGACTGGACGGCCTGCGTCAGCCGGTTCAGCACCTCGTCGACGTGGCCGCCGGACGACCACAGCGCCTCGTCCGCGCCGGCCTGCAGTGCCTTCAGCACCGCGTCCGGCAGCGGGTACTGCGCCGTGATCGCCTTCATCGCGCCGAGGTCGTCGGTCACGACCACGCCGGTGAACCCGAATTCGGTGCGCAGCAGCTGGTAGGCGGCCGGCGAGACCGAAGCCGGGACGCCGTTCGTCAGGCCGGGGACGTCGAGGTGGCCGACCATGATCGCGACCGGCCCGTAGTCCGCGAGAGCGCGGTAGGGCACCAGGTCCACCGCGCGCAGCTGCGCCAGCGGCGGCGTCACGACCGTGCCCAGGTGCGAGTCGCCCGAGCCGTGGCCGTGGCCGGGGAAGTGCTTCAGCACGGGCTGGACGCCGCCGTCGCGCAGGCCCGCCGCGAACGCCGTGGCGTACGTCTTCACGCGCACCGGGTCGGGGCTGAACGAGCGGTCGCCGATGACGTCGTCGTCCGGGGCGTCCGTGACGTCGGTGTCCGGCGCGTAGTCGACCGTCACGCCGCGGGCGCGCAACTGCCGGCCGCGGTCGGCGGCCAGCGCGCGGACCTCGGCGGGGGACTTCGTCGCGGCCAGCACGCGGGCCGACGGGATGGCGCCGTCGAGGTCGTCGATGCGCTGGACGCGGCCGCCCTCTTCGTCGACCGAGACGGCCACCGGGAGCTGGGCCGCGGCCTGGACGGCGTCCAGGGAACGATCTTTCAACAACGCTGTTGCGTTACCGCCGACGAAGATCCCGCCGACCTGGTTGTCGCGCACCAGGGACACCGCGGCGCCGGGGTTGTCGCCGGACACGCCCACGACGACCAGCTGCGCGACCTGGCGGCGGACGTCGAGGCCGTCGACCAGCGACGCGCAGTCACCGGGCCGCGCCAGTTTCGACGTCGGCGCCGGGGTGGCGGTCCGTGAAGCCGGTGAAGGCGGTGAAGACGATGAAGGCGGTGTCGGAACCGGCGATCGCGGGATGGCCAGCCCGGTGACGGGCTCCGATCCGCAGCCGGTGACCAGCGAACTCAGGCACAGCGCCACCCCCACGGCGGCCAGACGTCGGCGGTTCATCGGTCCCTTCACTCGTCGGTTTGCCCCACGACCGTAGTCGACGGCCCGGCTTCACGATGTGAAGAACGAGCCGACCTTGGTTAGAGAATTCGTGAAGGCGGTCTCAGCAGACTGGCGCCACCAGGACACGGACAGTGGGGAGGGCTCGATGGACCAGGTGCGAGTGGCGGCGTGGGCGTCGGACCCGATCGCGCTCACGGGGCTGACCAACCACCTGAAGACCCGGCCGGAGCTGCTCGTCGTCCCGCGCGCCCGGCGCGGCGAGGCGGCGGTGCTCGTGTTCGCCGTCGGGCAGGTCGACCGTGAGGCGATCGCCGCGCTGCGGGCCGCCGCCGCCGAGTCGCCCGCCGCGATCGTGCTGGTCGCCGGGAACGTCGACCCCGCGCACCTGAGCCTGCTCGCCGACTGCCACGTCTCCGCCGTGCTGCCGCGGACCGCGCTCGACCGCCTCACCGACAGCGTGCTGGCTGCCGCGCGCGGGCGCACCGCGCCGCTGCGCGACCAGGTCGAGGCCCTGGCCCGCGCGGGCAGCGCCGCCGCGCTGACGCCGCGCGAGGTGGATGTGCTTCGCCTGATGGCCGAAGGCTGGGACACTGCGGAGATCGCGGGCAAGCTCTGCTACTCGGAGCGGACTGTGAAGAACGTCATCTACGCCATGACCAACCGGCTCAACCTGCGCAACCGGCCGCACGCGGTCGCCTACGCCGTGCGGGCCGGTGTGATCTGAGGAAGCCCGTTGCGCACGATCGTCCGCCGGACCGCCGTCGCGGTCGCCGCGTTGATCCCGCTCGCCGCCTGCAGCCCGAGTGACGCCGGTGGCCCGACGAAGCTCACCATCGCCACGTTCGGCGAATTCGGCTACGCGCCCCTGATCGCCGAATACCAGAAGCTGCACCCGGACATCCAGGTGCAGAACCGCGTCACCGACTTC
The DNA here is from genome assembly GCF_036227105.1 of Amycolatopsis sp. NBC_01488. Taxonomy (NCBI): domain Bacteria; kingdom Bacillati; phylum Actinomycetota; class Actinomycetes; order Pseudonocardiales; family Pseudonocardiaceae; genus Amycolatopsis; species Amycolatopsis sp. NBC_01488. The sequence goes on from NZ_CP109434.1 coordinate 3,610,286, forward strand.
GACACCCACCACAAGGGCCTCGCGACGCAGCTCGCGACCGGCCACGGCGCGGCCGACGTCGTCGCGATCGAAGAGCAGTACATCCCGCAGTACCGGAAGGCGAAGGACAAGTTCGTCGACCTCGCCTCCTTCGGCGCGCGGGACCTCGAAAAGCAGTGGGCGCCGTGGAAGTGGGCGCAGGGCACCGACGGCGCGTTCGTCCTCGGCCTCGGCACCGACATGGGCAGCCTCGCGCTCTGCTACCGGCGTGACCTGTTCCAGGCCGCGGGCCTGCCGACCGACCGTGACGAGGTCGCGGAGCTGATGCCGGACTGGGACGCCTACGCCGCGACGGCCCAGCGGTTCACGGACAAGACGCCGAACGTGAAGTTCGCCGACTCCGCCGGGACCGTCTACACGGCGATGCTCAACCAGTCGCCCGAGAACTACTTCTCGGCGAAGGACGACTCGTTCATCGCCGACCGCAACCCGAGCGTCCGCACCGCCTTCTCCCTCTCCGGCGGCATGGCCGCGAAGGGCGAGACAGCAGCCGCGACGACGTTCACGCAGGCCTGGAACGTCGCGATCAAGCAGGGGTCCTTCGCGACCGTCGCCTGCCCGGCGTGGATGCTCAGCCAGATCAAGGAAGCCGGCGGCGACGCGGGCAAGGGCAAGTGGGACGTCACGACCGTCCCCGGCAAGAGCGGCAACCAGGGCGGCTCGTTCCTGACCGTGCCGAAGCAGAGCGCGCACCCGAAGGAGGCGTACGAGCTCGCGAAATGGCTGACCGCGCCGGAGCAGCAGAAGAAGCTCTTCCTCTCCGACGGCATCCTGCCGAGCGAACCGTCCGTCTACACGGACCCGCAGGTCTTGGCGCACACCGACCCGTACTTCGGGGACGCGCCGATCGGCCGGATCTTCGCCGCGTCGGCGACCGGCTGCGGCCCAACTACCGCGGCCTGCGCGACGCCGACGTCCGGCCCGAGTTCGGCCGGGCGCTCGGGCGGATCGAGGACAAGACCGACGGCGTCGACCAGGCCTGGGCGGAAGCCGTCCAGCAGGCGCAAGCCGCCCTGAAGTAGCCCGCGTGCACCACCGGCTCGCCCGTTTCGACCGCAAGGCCACGCCGCTGCTGTTCGTCGCGCCGTTCTTCGGCCTGTTCGCTGTCTTCGGCGCCTTCCCGCTGCTCTACACGGCGTGGGTGTCGCTGCACGACTGGAACCTGCTGGAGGGCGACCAGGGCCACCTCGGCCTGGCGAACTACGGCGAGCTGCTCGCGGACCCGAACTTCTCCAACGCGCTCGCCAACACCGTCGGCATCTTCCTGCTCGCCGCGGTCCCGGAGTTCCTGCTGGCGCTGGGCATCGCGGCGCTGCTCGACCGCCCGCTGCGGGGCGCGACCTGGTGGCGCACCGGGATTCTGCTGCCGAACGTCGTGTCCGTCGTCGCGGTCGGGCTCGTGTTCGGGCAGCTGTTCAGCCGGGACTACGGCGTGGTCAACGAAGGCTTGAGCTGGTTCGGCGTCGCGCCGGTCAACTGGCAGGCGTCGACCTGGACGTCGCACGTGGCGGTGGCGTCGATGGTGCTCTGGCGCTGGACCGGCTACAACGCGCTGATCTACCTGGCCGCGATGCAGGCGGTTCCCGGAGACCTCTACGAAGCCGCGGCCTTGGACGGCGCGTCGCGGTGGCGGACGTTCTGGTCGATCACGGTGCCGGGCATCCGGCCCGCGCTGGCCTTCACGGCCATCGCGGGCACGGTCAACGGCCTGCAGCTGTTCGCCGAGCCGCAGCTGTTCGACGCCGGCGGGTCGGGCGGCACCGGCGGCAACGACCGCCAGTTCCAGACGCTCACGATGTACCTGTACGAGAAGGGCTTCACGCACCTCGACGCCGGGTACGCGGCCGCGCTGACCTGGGTGATGTTCGTGATCTGCGCGGGGTTCGCGCTGGTCAACTACCGGCTGGTGCGCCGGTTCGTGAGGTCGGCGTGAGACGGCCCGGCGGCTGGGTCTACGTGGTGCTGGTCGGCGTGCTCGGCGCGTCGATCTTCCCGTTGTACTGGTCGTTCGTGGTGTCCACAAGGGACAATGCGGCGATCGGCGAGACGTCACCGCTCCTGCTGCCGGGCGGCCACCTCGTCGAGAACGTGCGGCGGGTCTTCGACACCGTCGACTTCTGGCTGGCGCTGGGCAACTCGCTGATCGTTTCGAGCACGGTCATGGTGTCCAACGTCGTGCTCGCGAGCCTCGCCGGGTTCGCCTTCGCGCGGCTGCGGTTCCGCGGCCGCAACACGCTGTTCCTGCTGGTCGTCGGCTCGGCGATGGTGCCGGCGCAGCTCGGCGTCATCCCGCTGTACCTGGTGATCGGCGAGCTCGGCTGGTACGGGCGGCTCGAAGCGGTGATCGTGCCGGGGCTGCTCAGCGCCTTCAGCGTGTTCTGGATGCGGCAGGCGTGCGAGAACGCGATCAGCGCCGAGCTGGTCGACGCGGCGACCGTCGACGGCTGCTCGGTCCTGCGCACCTACTGGCACGTGGCGGTTCCCGCGCTGCGCCCGGCGGCCGCGGTGCTCGCGATGCTGACGTTCTTGGCCGCGTGGAACGACTACTTCTGGCCGCTGGTGGTACTCGACCCCAACGAGACGCCGACCGTGCAGGTCGCGCTGTCGCAGCTGGCCAGCGGCTACTACACCGACTACGCGCTCATGCTCACCGGCGCGACCGTGGGCGTGCTGCCCGTGATCGCGCTGTTCCTGCTGCTGGGCCGCCACATCGTCCGGGGGATCCTGAAAGGGGCGCCAGTATGACCGAGCTTTCCTTCCCGCCGGGGTTCCTGTGGGGCGCGGCGACCGCGTCGTACCAGATCGAAGGCGCGGTGTCCGAGGGCGGCCGCGGACCGTCCATCTGGGACACTTTCGCGGCTCGGCCGGGTGCCGTCCTCGACGGTGCGTCGGGCGAGGTCGCCTGCGACCACTACCACCGGTTTCCCGAAGACATCGGGTTGCTGGCGGACGTGGGGCTGGGCGCGTACCGGTTTTCGGTGGCCTGGCCGCGGGTCATGCCGGACGGGCGGACGACCTCGCCCGCCGGGCTGGCGTTCTACGACCGGCTGGTGGACGAGCTGCTGCGCCGCGACGTCGTGCCGGTGCTGACGCTGTACCACTGGGACCTGCCGCAGGCGCTGGAAGACGCGGGCGGCTGGCCTTCACGGGACACGGCCCACCGGTTCGCCGAGTACGCCGCGGTGGTCCACGACGCGCTGGGCGACCGCGTGAACCAGTGGACGACGGTCAACGAGCCGTTCTGCGCTGCGTTCCTGGGGTACGGCAGCGGGGTGCACGCACCGGGCGTCCGGGACTACGACACGGCGCTGGTCGCGGCGCACCACCTGCTGCTGGGGCACGGGCTGGCGACGCGGGCGCTGACCTCGGCGGCGCGGCCGGGGCAGGAGTTCTCGCTGGCGTTGAACTTCGCGCCCGCCATCCCGGACGGCTCGTCACCGGCGCACCTCGATGCGGCGCGGAAGTTCGACGGGATCCACAACCGCTTCTTCCTGGACCCGGTGCTGGGCCGCGGGTACCCGGACGACGTCATGGCGGACGTTCTCCATCACGGCGGCCGGTTCGCGGCGTCGATTCGCGACGGCGACACGGACACCATCGCGGCGCCGATCGACTGGCTGGGCGTGAACTACTACGCGCCCGCGCGGGTGACGCCCCTCGACGATCCTCTGGTGCACGGCAACTGCCCGCTGCCGGGGTTGCGGGGGCTGGACGTGCTGCCGGCTGCCGGTCCGCTGACGGCGTTCGGCTGGGAGCAGGCGCCCGCGGCCTTCACGTCGCTGCTCGGCTGGCTCGCGTCGCGGTCCGGCCTGCCCTTGGTGGTGGCGGAGAACGGCGCGTCCTTTGTGGACAAGCCGGTGTCGGGTCGGGTGCACGACGCGGCCCGGGTGAACTACTTCCTGGAGCACCTGCGCGCGGTGCACGACGCGATCCGCCTGGGCGCGGACGTGCGCGGGTACTTCGCGTGGTCGCTGCTGGACAACTTCGAGTGGGCGATGGGGTACTCGCAGCGCTTCGGCCTGGTGCACGTCGACTTCGAGACGCAGGTCCGGACGGTCAAGGACTCGGGCCGGTTCCTGGGCCGCGTCGCGAAAGCCAACGCCCTGACGGAGTAGCCGTGTCGACCTCCGAATCACGCGTGTCGACGTCCTGATCACGCGTGATTGGCGACACGGCCTCAGGAGCGGCGGCGGAAGGCGTCGGCGACGCCCGAGCGGGACGGGGTGTCCAGCTTGCCCAGCAACCTCGTCACGTGCGCCTGGACCGTCCGCCGCGGCAGGGACAGCTCCGCCGCGATGTCCGGGTTCGACCGGCCCTCCGCGACCAGGCTCGCGATCTTGACCTCGATCGGTGTCAGCGACTCCCAGCCGTGGCCCGGCCGGATCGAGGAGAACAGCGCCCCGCGTCGGACACCCAGCCGCCGCAACCGCGTCTCCGCCCGGCGCAGGTCCCAGCGCGCGCCCAGCGCCGTGTAGATCTCCGCCGCCTCCTCGAACGCCGCGTGCGCCGCGTCGAGACGCCCTTCGCGGGCCAGCAGCTCCGCCGCGTCCTCCAGCACCGAAGCCAGCTCCGGGCGGCGGCCGACCGCGCGGAAGTGCTCCGCCGTCGCGAGCAGCGGCGCCGGGTCCTCCTCGATCAGGCCGCGGCACCACGACACCGCCGCGTGCGCCCGCGCCGGACGTCGCTCCTTCGCCGCCTCCTCCTCGCAGACCTCGAGCGCGCGGCGAGCGCGGACGACGTCGTCCTGCTCCATCGCCAGCCGGACGAACGTCGGGAGCCACTGGTGGCGCAGCATCATCTGCGCGTACGTCGGGTTCAGGATCGGCTCGAGGACGGCCATCGCGCGGGCCCGGTCGCCGCGCTGCTCGGCCGCGAGGGCGTCCGCGACCAGCAGGAAGTCGAAGCTCTCGCGCTCGGCGCCGGTCGCCGGGGCGTACTCCTCGGCCGCGTCGAGGTGAGCCGCCGCCTGCGCGCGGTCGTCGCGGCGGCCCGCGATCAGCGCCGCGACGCCGTGCAGCAGCAGCGCCGCCGGGCCGGGCTCGCGCAGGCCGTAGAACGTGATCGCCGGGCCGTCCTCGGTGACCGTGTCCAGCTCGACCAGGGCCTCGTCCCAGCGGCCTTCCCAGTACCGGTGGACCGCGACCGACACCTGCAGGCCCACCGGCATCGCGTGCCGCGCCGCGATGTCGCCCGCCGCGCGCAGCGCCGCGTCCGCCTCGGCCAGCCGGTCGAGGTTCTGGAGGGTGAAGACGCGGTTGTCGAGCAGGTCGACGTGCAGGTCGGCGAGTTCGTGCTCGTCGCCGACGGCCTCGATCGCCGCGTCGATGTGCACGAGCGCCGAGTCGTGCTCGCGGCGCACGGAATCGACCAGCCACAACGACTGCAGCGCGTGGGCCGTCAGGTACCGGTCGCCGCCGGCGAACGACTTGGTCTCGTACGCGGCCTTTTCCGCGGTGTCCAAATCGGACAGATCGCCGCGGCGGAAGTTCGCCAGCAGCTGCCGGTGCTTGACGCGCCACAGCTCCGGCACGGCCGGGTCGTCGGCCGACGCGGCGAGGATCGCGACCGCCCCTTCGGTGTCGCCCCGCCGGTGCTTCAACGCCGCGATGATGTGCCGCATCTCTTCGGTGGCGTCCGGCTCGGTGGCCGCGTCGAAGGCTTGCTGCGCCAGGGATTCCGGGTTGCGTTCCAGCCGGAACAGCACCTTGACCAGGGCCACGAGCAGGACTTCGCGACGCGGCCCGCCACCGGCGGCCAATGCGCGTTCCAGCAGCTCGACGGCGATCAGCGGCGCCCGGTTGGACACGGCCGCGTGGTGCGCGGCGAGCCAGTCCAGCACCCAGTCGTCCACAGTGGCCGGTGCGGCGACCAGCTGCTCGGCGACGCGCTTCACCGGGGCGCCGATCCCGGCGAGCGCTTCCGCGGCCTGCCGGTGCAGCGCCGCCCGCGTTCCCGCCAGCAGCCGGTCGTAGAGGGCCTGGCGCAGCAACGGATGCCGGAACGCGAGCTGCGTCCCGGTGTCGATGAGGACGTTCGCGGCGACGGCCTCTTCGAGCGGCTCCAGCAGGTCCGACGGCCGCGTGCCCAGCACCGCGGCGATGTCCCCGACGGCGAACTCCATGCCCAGCAGCGCGCCCCAGCGCAGCACTTCCTGCGTCCGCGCGGGCAGGAAGTCGAGCCGGCGGTCGACCGCGGCGACCAGCGAACTCGGCGCTTCGAACTCGGCCGGATCGTCGACGTCGGCCTCGCCGCCGGACACCTCGACCGCGCCCGCGCGCAGCAGGACGTCGACCATTTCCTTGACGTACAACGGGTTCCCGGCACCACGAGCGGCCAGCTCGCGCAGCCCCGGCCCGGGCGCGGCGCCGATCTGGTCTTCGATCAGCCGTCCGACGTCCTCGCCGGTCAACGGCGCGAGGTCGAGCACGACGCCGTCGCGCGCCTGGACACCGCGGCGCAGCTGGGCCAGTTCGGTGCGGTCCGGCGCGGGCCGGGTCGCGGCCACCAGGAGCAGGGGCAGCTGCCGGGTCGCCGCGCAGAGGCGGTGCCAGACCAGCACGGACGCCTCGTCCGCCCACTGCAGGTCGTCGACCACCAGCACCTGCGGCGAGTGCGCGCACAGCTCGTCGACCAGGGCCAGCAGGCGGTCGACGGCGCCGAGCACCGGGTCGGCCGGCCCCAGACCGCGGCGGACCGGGCCTTCGCCGGCCAGTTCCTTGGCGACCTTCGCGCGCCGCGGGTCGGCCGAATGCGCGTCGATCGCCAGGCATTCCAGCATGACCTGCAGCGGGAAGCGCCTGCTCAGCTCGTCGGCCGCGGCCCAGAGCCGCTGGAAGCCGGGGCCGTCCGGCAGGGTGCTGGTGAGCAGCTCGGACTTGCCGATCCCCGCCTCGCCCTCGATCCACACGGCCCGGCCCCGCCCGGCCCGGACGTCGGCGACGAGCTCGGCGAGCCGGGCCGTCTCGGCTTCCCGGCCGAACAGCCGGTGCCCGGTGACCTCCACAGGTGACGCGGGCGCGTCTAGTGCGGCGTCCTGGGCGAGGACCTGCTGGTGGAGGCGCTGCAGTGCCGGGCCGGGCTCGACGCCCAGCTCGCCGACCAGGGTGGCGCGGGCGTCGCGGAAGACGTCGAGGGCGTCGGCGGGCCGGCCGCTGCGGTAGAGGGCGAGCATGAGCGACTCGCGCAGGGACTCCCGCAGCGGGTGCTCACCGGCCAGCACGGCGAGCTCCGGCGCGAGGTCGAGGTGCCCGCCGAGGGCCAGCAGCGCCTGGGCACGCCGTTCGAGGGTGTTCAGCCGCAGCTCGGCGAGGTATTCGCGGTGCCGCTCGGCGAATCCGCCGGGCACCCCGGAAAGGGCTTCCCCTTGCCACAGCGCGAGGGCCGCGTCGAGCTCGGCGACGGCCGCCCGCGGATCACCGCGGTCGAGGTGCCGCTGCGCGGTTTCCCGGTGGCGTTCGAAGACGGCGGCGTCGAGCGCGTCCTCGTCGAGCAGCAGCGAGTACCCGGCGGGGTCCGACACGAGGACGCTGGCGGCCGACCACCGCGACCGGTCGGGTTCGAGCGCCCGCCGCAGCCCCGAGACGTAGGTGTGGACGCTGCCCTCGACGCTCGCGGGCGCGGCATCGCCCCAGACCCCCGCGATCAGCTCGGCGCGCGGGACCGCCCGCCCGGCGTTGACCGCGAGCACGGCGAAGATCGCACGCTGACGTGCGGGACCCAGGCCGATCTCGGCCGCCCCGCGCCAGGCACGCAGAGGTCCCAGCAAGCCCACTCGCAGACCGGTGTCCGCTTCCCCTCGCATGTCCCTGCCGTTCCCTCGGGGGACGAACCCGCCGGGGGCGGGCCCCCAGGACCCCGGCGGACATCTTCGCTGCCGACTACTCCGGCGAGCTTACTGACGTGGCAAGCCCGGATCGGGTTGCCCGGCGACGGGGCGAGTAAGTGCCGACGCCGGCGCGCCCGGTCCGTGGTGCGGTTGCCGCGGCGGGGTGGGAGGTGGCTGGTGGTCTCATTCTCCGGCGCTTGCCCGGGTGCGTATCGAGTTCGCCCGTCGGATCCCGAACGGCTGCATCCGGCTCTCGGCGCGCCGCACGTCCCACACCGCGCCCATTCCCGTGTACGCCGTCAGCGCCGCGCGGAACGTCGTGCGCGCGTCGTCCAGCCGGCCCGACTCCGCCAGCAGGATCGCCGCGTCCTCGGTCGCCTTGGCCTGCTTCAGCAGCCGGCCCGCCGCGCGGTAGTGCGAAACCGCCGTCAGCACCGGCTCCGGATCGCCGGTCACCAGCCCGCGGCAGTGGGCGGCCGCCGCCGCGTGGGCTGGCGGGACCTCGCCGTCCGGGGCGAGCAGGCGCAGCGCCTGCTCGGCGCGATCGGGCGCGTCGAGCAGCAGGCTGAGCCGCACCAGGTCCGGCAGCCACTGGTGGCGGGCCGCGGGCGGGTGGTGGTCCTCCAGCAGCGGGAGCAACGCCGTCAGCGCCGCCTCGGGACGGCCGTCCTGCTCGGCCAGCAGGGCGCGGGCCGCCAGCAGGAAGTCGCCACCGTCGGGCTCGAGGCCCGGCGGCCACTGGCGGCGGCCCGCCGCGTCGAGGTGCGTCCCGGCCAGCACGCGCTGGCCGCGGTGCCCGGCGATCAGCGCGCCGACGCCGTGCACCAGCAGCGCCGAACCCGGGCTGCGCAGGACGTACGACGCCGTCTCCGCGCCGTCGCGGATCACCGCGTCCAGCTCGGCCAGCGCCGCGGACCAGCGGCCCAGCCAGTAGTAGTGCACCGCGCCGGCCAGGTGCATCTCACCCGGCACCGCGCGCGTCGCGGCGATCCGCCGGGCGGCTGCCAGCGGCTCGGCGGCCTCGTCGAGGCTGTCGAGGGTCGGCACGGACAGCGCCGCGTCGTCCAGCGGGTGCAGCCCGGCCGGCGCCAGTACCGTCTTCTCGCCGAGCCGCTCCAGCGTGGCCAGCAGCGACTCGTGCCGCCCGCGCCACATCTCCGGGACGTCGCTGTCGTCGAGCGTCCGCTTCAGCTCGGCCGTCGCCTCGGCGAAGTCGCCGCGCCGGTAGTAGACGTAGGCCAGGATCCAGCGCATCTCGGCGGCACGCCTGCTGTCGGACGTCCGCGCGACGACCGACCGCGCCTCCGCTTCGGGCTCCCGGCCGAGCCAGAACAGCAGCCGCGCGAGCGTCGCGGTCAGCGTCTCCCGCGCGTCCGGCGGCAGTGCGCCCTGGGTGATGGCGTGGCGCAGCAGGTCGACGGCGACGCGCGGGGTCTCGGTGGCGACCGCGCCGATGTTGTCCAGCAGCCACGTCGTCACCCACGGGTCGACCTGCGCGGGCGCGGCCGCGAGCTGCTCGGCGACGCGGTCGGCGGGGGCGCGCGCGGCGGCGAACGCCTCGGCCAGCTGCCGGTGCAGTGCCACCCGCATCGCCGCGGGCGTCTTTTCGTAGAGCACCCGGCGCACCAGCGGGTGCCGGAACGCCAGCCGGTCGCCCGACTCGACGAGCACCCCGGACGTGATCGCCTCGTCGACCGCGCCGACCAGCGCCGTCGGCGGCCGCTCGGTGGCGACGGCGATGTCCGACAGCGAGAACTCCCGGCCGAGCAGCGCGGCCCAGCGCAGCGTGTCGCGGGTGCCGCTGGAGAGGAAGCTCAGGTACAGCGTGATCCGCGACCCCAGCGGCGCCGGGATGGTCTGGCACGAGTTGCCGTCCAGGTGCGCGTGGACGCCGTCGAGCACGATCATCGAGTGCGCCAGCAACGTTTCGACGATTTCCTTGACGTAGCGCGGGTTCCCGGACCCGTAGGAGACCAGCGTCCGCAGCCCGGGCCCGGGTGGCGCGCCCGCCAGTTCGGTGGCCAGCTCATGCGTCTCGGCCTCGGCCAGCGGCGGCAGCGCGAGCACGGTGGTGACATCGTTGTCGAGCTCGGCTCTCAGCTCGTCGAGTGCGGCCGGTCGTGGCACCGGCCGGCATGCGCCGACCAGCAGCAGCGGCAGCTCCCGCGTCTCCCGGCTGAGGTACCGCCAGACGCGCAACGTCGTGTCGTCGGCCCAGTGCAGGTCGTCGACCGCGAGCACCAGCGGCGCCTCCACGCACAGCTCGCGGACCAGCCCGAGCAGGCCGTCGACCGGGTCTTCACCGGACCGCTCGGCGAGCCGGGCGGCCAGGTTCGCGCGGCGCTCGTCGGTGGCGCGCGGGTGCACGCCCAGCGCGTCGAGCAGCGGCCGCAGGGCGAACCGCTGGTCCAGCGCGTCGGCCGCGGCGAACGCGGGCCGGAAGTCCTGGGCCATGGCGAGCAGCTCGGCCAGCAGCGCCGTCCGGCCACTGCCCGGTTCGCCTTCGAGCCACAGCGAATGCCCGGTGCCCGCACCCAGCTCGGCGACGGCTTCGCGCAGCCGGGCCAGCTCGGCGTCCCGGCCGACGAAGACGTCGGCCCGCTCCGGCATCGACGTGACGGGCGACCGCGGCACGCGCACGGCAGGCGGCGGTTTCGGGGCCGGCTTCGCCACCAGCTCGTCGTGGAGCCGCCGCAGGGCCGGCCCCGGCTCGGTGCCCGACGACTCGACGAGCCGGTCGCGGACGTCGGCGTAGACCGCGACCGCCTCGGTCCGCCGGTCGGAGCGGGCGAGGGCACGCATGAGCAGGCCGCGCAGCGTCTCGCGGAACGGGTGTTCGCGGGTCAGCGCGGTCAGCTCGGCGATGAGCTCGGCGTGCCCGCCCGATTCGAGGACGAGCTCGGCGCGCCGCTCGATCGTCGCCAGCCGCACCTCGGCCAGCCGCGCGCGCTGGGCGGCCGCGAACGGCCCGGGCAGGCCCGACAGCGGGACGCCGTGCCAGAGGTCGAGGGCTTCGTCGAGGACTTCGCGCGCCCCGCGCGCATCGCCGGCCGACTGCTTGCGCTGGGCCAGTTCCCGCAGGGTCTCGAAGCGGTGGACGTCGATCGCGGCGGCGTCCAGGCGGAGCGAGTAGCCGGACCCGATCGACGCGAGCAGCTGCGGGCCCTCGCCCTTGGCGCGGCCGGGTTCGAGCACGCGGCGCAGGCCGGAGACGTAGGTGTAGATGGAGCCCTGCGCGCTCTGCGGCGGCGCCTCGCCCCAGACGGCGTCGATCAGCTCCTCGCGCGAAACCGTGCGGTTCGGGTTCATCGCGAGGGCCGCGAGAACCGTCCGACGGTGCGCGGAGCCGAGGTCGAGCTCCGTTTCGCCCCGCCACGCCTTCACCGGGCCCAGGAGCTGGAGTCTCGGTGCGGAGCCGTCCGCAGCCGACATCGGTCTCCCTTCGTGCGCTGACGAGCTGACGAACCGTCACGCGCCGGATGCCTGACGTGAGCATACGCGGCCGCCGTGAACCGGCAGGCAAGGATGGCGGACATTCGGGCAACGGCACACGGGCGGGGTTCCGCCGCGCCGCGGCGTGCGCGACGCTCGGGTCGCCGAGACCTCGAGGAGCCCGAAAATGGCCACAGCCGAGCCGACGGACGACATGAAGCAGGCCGCCGCCCGCATCGCGTACGCCCTCGACGCGGCCGGCTCGCACCTGCGCGACGTCAACAGCGACATGGCGATGGTGCAGGCGTCGTGGCGCGGCGAGGCGTCGGTGCGCTTCGGCCAGGCGATGAGCGACTGGGAGCAGGAGTTCGACGTGATCCTTTCGCGGCTGGTCCGGCTGCTCGAGACGACCGGCGGCCGCGTGCCCCGGCAGCGGCGGTCATGACGCGGCACGAGGTCTACTTCGGCTTCGCCGATCTGGTGCTGGACCGGATGGGGGAGATCACCGGCGAGCTGGGCGACCTGCTCGCCGAGCTGGAGTCCACTGTGGAGCCGGGGCTGGCCGGCTGGAGCGGCGAGGCGCGGGAGGAGTACCTGCGCGCGAAGCGCGACTGGGGCCGGGCGGCGGAGCGGATGCCGGGCTGCCTGGAGCGGGCGCGGGAGGCGTTCGGCGAGCTGGGCCGCGGCGTCCGGTGATTCCGTCTTCACGCGCGTGAAGACGGAATAGGGAAGGCGTGAAGACCGGCCGTCCACACTGCTGCCATGAAGCCCGTCGAAGTGACCGTCCTCGCCTCGGACCCGATCACGCACGCCGGCGCGGTGACCCTGCTCGAAGCCCATCCGGACGTCCGGGTCACCGACCTCGTGCCCGACGTGCTGCTGGTGATGGAGGACCACGTCACCGAGGCGGTGCTGGGCGAGGTCCGCGCGGCGAAGGCGTCGCACGTCGTGCTGGTGGTCGAGCACTTCCGCGAGAGCGACCTGATGTCGGTGCTGGAGAGCGGCGTCGTGGCGATCCTGCCGCGCCGCGAGACGGGCGGCGCCGAGTTGGTGACAGCGGTGCTCGCCGCGGGCGACGGCACGGCGAACCTGCCGCCGCGGCTGCAGGGGGCGCTGCTTTCGCAGGTCCAGCGGATGCGCAAGGACGTCCTGGAGCCGAACGGGCTGACGCTGTCCGGGCTCGCCGCGCGCGAGTGCGACGTGCTGCGGCTGGTCGCCGAGGGCTTCGGGACCGAAGAGATCGCCGCGAAGCTGTGCTACTCGGAGCGGACCGTGAAGAACGTCCTCTACGGCCTGATGACGCGTTGCGGCCTCAACAACCGCGCCCACGCCGTCGCCTACGCGCTGCGGGCGGGCGCGATCTGAGCCGGTTTTCCGGCCGTTCGGTGGGCTAGTGTCTCGATCATGGTGTCCACCGCAGCGGAGATCGCGGCTTCCGTCCGGGCCGGGAAGCTCGACCCGGTCCAGGTGACCAAGGAAGCGCTCGACCGGATCGCCGCGGCGGACGGCGTCGTCGGCGCGTTCCGCCGGGTGCGCGCCGAGGAGGCCCTCGCGGAGGCCGCTTCGGTGGCCGCGCGGCCCGATCTGGCGTCGCTGCCGCTGGCCGGGGTGCCCGTCGCCGTCAAGGACGTCACGGAGATCGCGGGCGAGTACGCGTCGCACGGTTCGCTGGCGGGGCCGGCTTCGCCTGCCGAGGAGGACGGGGTGATCGCGGCGCGGCTGCGGGCGGCCGGCGCGGTGCTCGTCGGGCTGACGCGGGTGCCGGAGCTGTGCGTCTGGCCGATGAGCGACACGCCGGACGGCATCGCCCGCAACCCCTGGGACCCGACGTACGCGTCGGGCGGCTCGTCCGGCGGCAGTGCCGCGGCGGTCGCGGCCGGGCTGGTCCCGCTGGCGCACGGAACGGACGGCATGGGTTCGGTCCGGCTGCCGGCGGCGATGTGCGGGCTGGTCGGGCTGAAGCCGGGCGCGGACCTGCTGGCCGAGGGCGGCTGGTTCGGCATGTCGGTGCACGGCCCGCTGGCCACGACGGTCGCCGACGCGGCGTTGCTGGTCTCGGTGCTGGCCGGGGATCCTTCGCTGGCGGTCGTTTCGTCGCCGCCGGCTTCGCGGATCGCGATGTCGACGACGGTGCCGCTGCTGCACACGCCGGTGCCTCGCGAACTGGTTGCAGCGGTGTCCCAGGCGGCCGGGCTGCTGGCGTCGGCGGGCCATTCGGTTTCGCCTGACGCCCCGCGCTACCCGGCGTCGATGGTGCTGGGCATGACGGCCCGCTGGTGCGCGGGGCCGGCTCGGCAGGCCGCGGACTTCGACTTCACGCGGTTCCAGCGGCGAACCCGCACGCACGTGCGGGTGGGGCGGTTCCTCGAGCGAGCGGGCCTGATCCGTGCGCGAACGCGGGACCGGTGGGTCTCCCGGGCGTCGGAGTTCTTCGCGTCCCACGATGTCTTGATGACGCCGACGCTGTCGCACTGGCCGGTGAAGGCGGGCCGCTGGCACGAGCGCCGCTGGCTGGCGAACGTCCTGCCGTCGACGCGCCTGGCGGGCTTCACGGGCCAGTGGAACCTGGCGGGCTACCCGGCGATCACGGTCCCGATCGGCCGGTCGGCCCGGTCGGGCCTGCCGACGTCGGTCCAGCTGGTGACGAAGCCGGGCGGCGAGTCGCTGCTGCTGGGACTGGCGGCCCAGCTGGAGGCCGCGAATCCGTGGCCGAGGACCGCCCGCGGCTGACGTTGTCCACAACGTCCGCCAGTGGGGGACAACTCGGGTCCGCGGCGCGGCCGAGCACCGGAACCGTCGGTGGCCGCCGATAGCGTGGAAAACGGGGGCTGCTCAGCCCCGGAACGCACGAAAAGGCCGCCCCGAAACATTCGAGGCGGCCTTCGCGCAAACCTCAGGAACCCGGCTTGCTCGCGGTCGGCGACAGCGGCTTCACGCCGTTTCCGTTCCCGTTCGCCGGCTTGGTCGCGGGGCCGTTCTGCTTCGGGGCGTTCCCCGGCTTCGCGACCGGCTTGGGCGCCGGGGCCGCCGCGGCCTTCACCGCGGGCTTGGCCGCCGCCGGGATCGACGGCTGGACCACCGGCACCACCGGTGTCGAAGGCGTGGTCGGGGATTCGGCCGGAGAGTCGCCGCCCACGAGCTTGGACGCCTGGGGGATCACCGCTTCCTCCGGCAGCGTCGCCAGCTGCGTCTCGCTGCGGTTGAGGATGTCCTCCGCCGCCGCGAGGCTCTTGCGCGCCTGCTCGCGGATCTCCGCCAGGCGCTCGACTTTGCGGTTGGCCGCCGTCGTGCGCTGGGCCGCCTGCGTGGTCGCCTCGTCGAGACGGCGGCGGGCTTCCGCCGTGGCCTCGTCGAGCCGCCGCTTGGCCTCGGCCGTCGCCTCCGCGAGCCGCCGCTCGGCCTGGTTCTTGCTCGCCGTGCGCTGGTCGGCGACGTGCTTCTCCAGCGCCGCCTTCTGGGCCGCCTGCGACGACTCGAACTCGCGCTCGATCTTCCGCCGCTTCCGCTCGGCCTCGTTGTCCAGCAGCTCGCGCCGCTGGGCCGCCTCGACGGTCAGCCGCTGCACCTCCGCGCGCGTCTCGGCGAGCGCGTTCTCGTGCTCCGAGTGCAGCAGGTCGGCCTGCTTGTCCAGCTCCGCGACGAGCTTCGTGTACCGCTCGCGCAGCTTCGTCGACGCCTCGGTCGAGCCCGCCCACGTCTTCTCCGCGGCGGCCTCGGCACGCTTGATGATCTCGTCCGCGCGGGCCTGCGCGAGCGTGACCGTCCGCTGCATCCGCTCGTCGAGGTCCTCGAGCCGCTCCGGCGGCTTCTTCAGCTCCTCGATGCGCGCCTCCAGCGACGCCACCTGCGACCGGGCCGACTCGGCGTCGCGCGCGGCGGCGGCGGCCTGCGCGGCGGCGGCGTCGCGTTCGCTGAGCACGCGACGCAGCTGCGCCTCGACATGGTCGAGGTACTGGCGGACTTCGTTGCGGTCGAAGCCGTGCCAGGCCTGTGTGTACTCACGACGAAGGGGGAGAAGGCCGTTGAGGGCGGTTGCGGCGGGGTCGCGCTCAGGAACCATGCGCCCGACCGTACCTGGGCACGGTCCGCTTACGCCCTTCGGCTTAACAAATCACCAACACGTGTCGCGGCCGCGGCGGCGCGTCGCCGGAATGGCCGCACCCCGGAAACCCTCAGTCACCAGTGGAACCCGCGCGAAAGCCGGGCGAGCGCCATCGCCGCGCGGGAGAGGTGTTTCTCGCCACGCCCGATCTTCAACTCGCCCGAACCGCCCGCCGCGGTCGAATCCGGGAAGATCCGGAAGCCCTGGTACGCGATCGCGTCGGTGAGGCCCGGCGTGAGCGTGTACGCCACCCCGATCGCCTGCCCGGCCGGGGTGCCGATGTGCTTCGGCCGCTCGACGAGTGCCTTCATCACCATGTCCGCGGCCTGCTCCGGCGACTTCGTCGGGAACGCGTCGTAGATCTTCGTCGGGCGGATCATCGGCGTGCGCACCAGCGGCATGTGGATGGTGGTGAACGTGATCCCGTCGCCGTGCGTCTCGGTCGCCGCGATCCGCGAGAAGTAGTCCAGCGCCGCCTTCGACGCCGCGTACGCCGAGAAGCGCGGCGCGATGCCCTGCACGCCGATCGACGACACGTTGACGATGTGCCCGAACTTCCGCTCCGACATGTGCGGCAGCACGGCGAGGATCAGCCGCACGGCGCCGAAGTAGTTGATCGCCATCGCGCGCTCGTAGTCGTGCATCCGGTCGTAGGACAGCTTGATCGACCGGCGGATCGACCGGCCGGCGTTGTTGACCAGCATGTCGATCCGGCCGTGCTCGGCCAGCATCGCGTCGACGGCCTTGTGCACCGAGTCCTCGTCGGTGAGGTCGGCGGGGTACACCGACGCCGTGCCGCCGGCGGCGACGATCTCGTCGCGGACCTCTTCCAGTTCGTGCTGCCGGCGCGCCACCAGAAGCGGAACGCCACCGGCGGCCGCCACCTTCAACGCCGTCGCGCGGCCGATGCCCGAGGACGCGCCGGTGATGATCACGCGGCGGCCGTCCAGCTCGCCGCGCGGGCCGTGCTTGCGCGCGCGGAACGGGTCGAGGTGCTCGCGCCAGTAGCGCCACAGCGTCGGCGCGTACTCCTCCAGCCGCGGCACCTCGACGGTGCCGGCCAGCGCCTTGCGCGCCTCGTCCGAAGAGAACACCGACGGGAACGCCATGGTCTCCAGCAGCACCGGCGGGATGCCGAACCGCTCCATGACGGCGTCGCGGGCGATGGTGACGCCCGGGATGTGCTCGGTCAGCTTCACCAGCCCGACGATCCGCTTCGAGAGGCCCTCGCCGAGCTGCACGGTGATCGTCGGCGCGCCCGCGGCCTTCGCGAAGGCGTTGTAGACCGAGACGACCGGCTGCGGCTCGGGGTTGACCAGGTGGAACGCGTGGCCGTCGAGCCCGGGCTTGACGACCAGCTCCAGCAGCGCCTTGGCGACGTAGTCGACCGGCACGATGTTGGTGTCGCCGAGGTCGGGGCCGACCAGCGGCAGCACGTCCGGCAGCCCGGCGAGCCGGTTGATGGCGGGGAAGAGGTAGTACGGGCCGTCGACCTTGTCCATTTCGCCGGTCTCCGAGTGCCCGACGACGACGGCGGGCCGGTACACCCGCCACGGCACCCGGTCCTGCTCGCGGACGATCTTCTCGGCCTCGAACTTGGTCCGGTGGTACGGCGTGACCAGCCGCTGGCCCGCGTCGAACATCTCTTCGGTGAAGACGCCTTCGTGGTCGCCTGCGACGGCCACCGAGGACACGTGGTGCAGGCAGCCGGCGCGCAGGTCCGCGGCCAGGTCGACGACGCTGCGCGTGCCGTCCACATTGGCCTTGACGCTTTCTTCGTCGTCGGCGGTGAGGTCGTAGAGCGCGGCCAGGTGCACGACGTGGTCGACGCTGCCGCGCAACTCGTCGCGGTCCGCTTCGGACACGCCGAGCAGCGGCTCGCCGAGGTCGCCGGTGACCAGCGTGACGCGGTCGGAGTGCGGCCACTGGTCGACGAGCGCGGCCAGCTTGGCCTTGCTCGACGCGCGGACCAGCAGCGCGACGCGGTCGTCGTCGGGGCGGGAAAGCAGCAGCCGGGTGAACTGGCGCCCGATCAGTCCGGTCGCCCCGGTCACCAAGAACGTCGCCATCGTCTTCACCTCTCGCGCCGCATCGCCTGACCCTGGGCATTCTGCTGCATACGGCCGTCAGTGACCACCTCGTGACGACGTGATGTTACCCACGAGTAACTTACTCGGGGTCCGCGATGACGACGCGGTTCTCCTCGTAGCCGTCCGACCCGCCGACCCAGCGGCCGCCGCAGGTGACCAGCACCACCCGGTGCGGGCCGGACTGGCCGAAGAGGTCGTCGGCCCGCGCGGGCAGGTCGTCCTTGTGCACCGTGACCAGCTGGGAGACCCGGTAGCGCCAGGTCTTGCCCGCACTGTCCACAATGGTCACTTCGCCGCCGATCTCCGCCGTCCAGAGCTCCGCGAACGGCCCGGTGGCGCCCCGCCAGTTCACGTGCCCGGCGAAGACGCTCGCCCCGCCGGCGGCGTCGAGCCCGGCACCCCACCACGTCGCCTGGCCGAGGTCGTTCGGGATCGGCAGCTCGCCGCCGGGGCCGAGGGCCGTGCGCACCAGGGTGGCGGTCCCGCCGGCGGGCAGCCGCACGGTGCCCGGCTTCTGGGGCGGCGGTGGTGCCGGAGTGGACGTCTGGGCGGCCGGAGCCGCGGGCGCGATGCTCGTCGGCGGCGCCGGCGCCGGTGCGGGAGTGGAGGTGGCCGGCCGGGCCGCCGGAGCGGCAGCGCCGGCGGCGGGCAGCGCGGTGCCGGCCACGAGAGCCACGGCCGGCGAGCCGAGGGCGGACGACCCGAGCTGCACCGCGAGCACGCTCGCCACCCCGAGCGCGAACCCGGCGAGCAGCCGCCCGCGCTTCGGCTTCAGTTTCGGCTTCGGCCGAGTCCAGCCGTCGTCGCCGGTCGGCTGGTCCGGGGCCGCTGCGGCCCAGCGGCCGGCACCGCCGGTCGACCAGGGCGGCTCGGCTGCGGTCTGGCTATTCGCCGCCCAACCGAGTTCGGCTGCGGCTCGGCTGCTTGCGGCCTGACCGAGTTCGGGTTCGGCTCGGGTGCCGGTCGACCAGGGCGGTTCGGCTGCGGCTCGGCTGCTTGCCGCCCAACCGAGTTCGGCTTTGGCCCGGCCGCTTCCCGCCCGACCGAGTTCGGCCTCGGCCCGGTCGTCGGTCAACCAGGGCGGCTCCGTGCTGTCCCAGCCACCGCCTGCTCGCCGGGCATCGGCCGGGCTCGCGTCGAACCAGCCTCCCGTGCTCCGGCGGCCACTCGCGCTCGGCCGGTACAGGAGTCCGTCGTCGTCCGCCGACCAGCCGCTCGCGTTGTTGCCCGCCATGCCGGTTACCTGCGCGAGGCCCGCCGCGCGGCGAAGCCGGCCAGGCCGGCGCCCAGCAGCACCAGCAGGCCGAGTCCCGCCAGGCCCGGCGTCGAATAGCTCGTCTCGACGACGCCTCGCGCCTGCACGACCGGTGCGTCCCCGGCCGGGATCGCGCGCGGCACCTCGTTCGGCTTGTTCACGACGGTCAGGGTGAGCGTCTCGCCCGGCTTCACCGTGCCGCACGCCGACGGCGGGTTCTTCGGGTCGTACGCGTTCGTGTAGCCCGGCGGTGGGCCCGCTTCGACGACGCAGATGTCCTGCGGTGCCCGGAGGTTCTCGACCGTCACGCCGCCGGTCGTGCGGTCGGTGGTGACGACCGCGGGCTTGCCGTCGGCGCCCGTGAGCGGCTTGCCGTCCTGGCCGAGCGCCGCCGACGTCTTGTCCTTGCCGGTGATCCGCAGGACCGCGCCGCCGACGCCCTTGCCGGTGTTCGCGTCGGTCTTCGTCACCTTCACCTGGCCGGGCTTCGCGACGTTGACCACGCCCTGCGTGGTCAGTTCCTTCTCGCCGCCGGTGGAGACGACGCGCTGCTTCTCCGTGTCGACCGGAACCCGCACGTACGGCCGGTCGGCCGGCGCGGACAGAGCGGCCGCGAGCTTCGGCTGGTCACCCGTCGGGGTGAGCTTCACCCGCACGACGCCGTCGGTGTCCGTCTTGAGCGTGACGTCCTTCGCCGCGGCCTGCGGGCTCGAGTTCCCGGCGGTGTCCGTGGTCGGTTCGTCGCCGAGGGTCGCGGCGGTCGCCGTCAGCTTCACCGGGACGTCCGGGACACCACGACCCTTGGCGTTCTTCACCGTGACCGTCCACTCGGCGGCCTCGCCGGGGTACTGCGGGTCCTTCGGCGTGGTCACCGACGCGGTCCACGGGCCGCGGTTGGCTTCGGCCTCGGTGCGCAGCCGCGCCACGGCCGCCGCGGCGTCCGGGTGCTGGTCCTGCAGCTGTGCGAGGTGGAACGGCGCGTCGTAGCCGATCTTGTCGTAGGTCAGCGCCGGGTCGAGGTCCGCCGGGGTGCGCGGGGCCGCCGTCCAGGAGTGCAGCAGGTGCGCGAGCGCGGCGGCCTCGTCCGGCTTCTTCGTGTCGCCGTAGCGCAGGAGCAGGTAGGAGATGTTCGCCGCCTGGTCGGCGGGGAGCTTCGTGCCCCACTTCGTGAGCAGCTCGTCGCCGGGCCGGTACTTCTCGTCGGAGTCCGGCGCCTTGAGCTGGAAGCTCACGCAGAACACCTGCTGCCCGCCGACGATGTAGGACCCCAGCCAGTTGCCGGTCGTCGGCAGTGGCGTCATCTTCTGCGGGTCCTTGGTGCGGTAGCCGATGCCTTCCTGCTTCGCGGCGAAGGCCACGGGCGTGGCGACCGTCACGGACAGCGCGCCGAGCAGCGCCGCGGCGACCAGGCCGGTGAGCGCGCGGCGACCCGCGCGCGGGCGTGTTGACCACCTCATGGTGTGTAGGCTCCTTCGTCGGACACGCGGCGACGACGACGGCGTCTCCGCAGGTCACACGATTGATCAACTCCCCGACGCGCGTACGGTGAACGACCGGGCACGCCAGGTGAGCGTCGCGCCGAAGGGGCCGGACTGTCTACCGCCCTTCGGGTGGCGGTCGCCGAACGGCCGTGATCGTGGTCGCATACCGTGTCTGTCGTGGCCGCGGGCCCGCCGTCGAGTAAAGTCGTCTTTACTCGACGGGAACCGCACGTACCCGGCGGTCGTTGAACCCGATGCAGCGTCGATCCACGAAGCAGCAGATCCAGGAGGATCAGGTGCGTTCCAGTAGCAACCCGGCGTTCCGCAACCTGCCCCGCGGCGGAACCCAGACTCACGGGCAGTACGGGCCCCCGGTGGGCTTCAACCAGTCCCAGGGCGGGGTGCCCGGCTACGGCCCCGGGCGGGTCTCCGCCGGCGAGGGCGACCGGCCGATGACCGTCGACGACGTCGTCGTCAAGACCGGCATGAGCCTCGGCGTCGCGCTGCTCGTCGGGATCGTCACCGCGATCTGGGCCCAGAACACGCTCGCCGAGACCGGCAGGCTCTCCGGCGCCCTCGTCGCCGCGATGCTCGGCGGCCTCGTCGTCGGGCTCGTCATCTCGCTGGTGATCATCTTCCGCCAGAAGCCGAGCGGTCCGCTGACGCTCGTCTACTCGGCGGCCGAAGGCCTCTTCCTCGGCGCGCTGAGCGGCGTGTTCGAAATGATCTACCCGGGGATCGCGCTGCAGGCGATCATCGGCACTGCGGGCGTCTTCATCGGCATGCTGGTCGTCTACAAGACCGGCGCGGTCAAGGTGACGCCGAAGCTGACCAAGTGGATCGTCGGGGCCGTCGTCGGCGTCGCGATCCTGATGCTGTTCAACCTGATCAGCTCGTTCGCCTTCGGCTTCAACCCGCTGCGCGACGGCGGCCCGCTGGCCATCGTGTTCAGCCTCGTCTGCATCGGGATCGCGGCCTTCAGCTTCCTGCTCGACTTCGACCAGGCCGACCGGATGATCCGCGAGGGCCTGCCGTCGAAGTGGGCCTGGTACACCGCGTTCGGCCTGATGACGACGCTCGTCTGGCTGTACCTGGAGATCCTGCGGCTGCTGTCCTATCTCCGCGATTAACCTGGCTGACCGTCCCCGAACGGCTACACAGTGAAGGCGCTCCGTAACCAACGGGGCGCCTTTTCTGTGGGTAATTCATGCGTATGGGGACCCCGGTGCGGATCGTGCTCACCCTGCGTGTTTGATGTGCCGGTCGGTTCTTCATTTCACATGTGTGAGGTTCACAGTGAGCGTTCCCCCTCCGGCCCCCGGGGGCCAGCAGCCGGTGGGTCAGCCCGATCCCTACGGACCGCCTCCGGGCGGCCAGCCGCAGCAGTTCGGTCAGCCGGGCCACTACGGCACTCCGCCGCCGGGCACCCCGCCGCAGGGGCAGCCCGGTCCGTACGGCCCGCCCCCGGGGCAGTACCCGCCGCCGCCCGGCCAGCTCGGCTTCCCGCCCGCGCCGCCGGCTCCGCCGAAGAAGTCGAAGACACGGTGGATCCGCCTCGCGGTGTTCGCGGTCGTCCTGGTCGTCGGCGGCACCGTGGCGTTCATCAGCTTCATGAACTCGCCGGAGAGCTCGAACGTCGGTGACTGCCTCAAGGTCACCGAGTTCACCTCGGGTGGCGACGAGCCGAGCAAGGCCGACTGCAACGACATCGGCGCGAACGTGAAGATCGCCGGCCGCCTCGACGGGAGCGCCGACCAGTGCCCCGGCGGCGGCACCGGCGACGCGGCGTACGACACCTACACGGTCACCGGCCGCACCTCGTACAAGCTGTGCCTGATGATCAACGCGAAGCAGGGCGACTGCCTGGCGAACTTCTCGTCGCAGACCAAGGGCTACCAGAAGGTCCCGTGCAGCGACCCGACGAAGGACGCGGAGCTCGTGAAGGTCGTCACGGGGCAGGCCGACAAGAGCGTGTGCGAGGGCACGGAAGCCACTCGCGTCGCGGTCTACCCGGAGCCGGCGACGACGATGTGCGTCAAGACGAACGAATAGCGGTTCTCTTCGAAGGCCCTCTCGCGTGCTTCGCGAGAGGGCCTTCGACGCGTTCGGGATGCTCGGCCTGGGTCAGGAGAGGCGCTCCAGGATCATTGCCATGCCCTGGCCGCCGCCGACGCACATCGTCTCCAGGCCGAACTGCTTGTCGTGGTGCTGCAGCGAGTTGATCAGCGTCGACGTGATGCGGGCGCCCGTCATGCCGAACGGGTGGCCCACCGCGATCGCGCCGCCGTTGACGTTCAGCCGGTCCAGGTCGATGCCCAGGTCGCGGTACGACGGGATCACCTGCGCCGCGAACGCCTCGTTGATCTCCACCAGGTCGATGTCGCCGATCGACAGGCCTGCCCGCGACAGCGCCTGCTTCGACGCCTCCACCGGCCCGTAGCCCATGATCTCCGGCGACAGACCCGTCACGCCCGTCGACACGATCCGGGCCAGCGGCGTCAGGCCCAGCTCACGCGCCTTCGTGTCGGACATGACGACCACCGCCGCCGCGCCGTCGTTGAGCGCGCAGCAGTTGCCCGCCGTCACGCGGCCGTCCGGGCGGAACACCGGCTTCAGGCCCGAAACGCCCTCGATGGTCACGCCCGCGCGCGGGCCGTCGTCCTTCGAGACGACCGTGCCGTCCGGGAGCGTGACCGGGGTGATGTCCTTGGCCCAGAAGCCGTCGGCGATGGCCTTCTCGGCCAGGTTCTGCGAGCGGACGCCGAACTCGTCCATCTCCTCGCGCGTGACGCCCTTCAGCCGCGCCAGGTTCTCCGCGGTCTGGCCCATCGCGATGTAGACGTCGGGGACGTCCCCGGACGAGCGCGGGTCGGTCCAGCTGTCGGTGCCCGACTCGGCGGTCGCGGCGGT
Organism: Amycolatopsis sp. NBC_01488; assembly: GCF_036227105.1. Lineage (NCBI taxonomy): Bacteria > Bacillati > Actinomycetota > Actinomycetes > Pseudonocardiales > Pseudonocardiaceae > Amycolatopsis > Amycolatopsis sp. NBC_01488. Next base: position 3,633,420 of record NZ_CP109434.1, read on the forward strand.
GCGCTTCTCGGCGTCGGCGAACAGCGGGTTGTGCGTGTCCGGCCACGAGTCCGAGCTGCCCTTGGCGAACCGCGAGACGGTCTCGACGCCGGCGGAGATGAACACGTCGCCCTCGCCGGCCTTGATCGCGTGCATGGCCATCCGGGTGGTCTGCAAGCTGGAGGAGCAGTAGCGGGTGATGGTGCAGCCGGGCAGGTGGTCGTAGCCGAGCTCGACGGCGACCGCGCGGCCCATGTTGAACCCGGACTCGCCGCCCGGCAGGCCGCAGCCCAGCATCAGGTCGTCGATGTCGGCGGGGTCGAGCTGCGGCACCTTGGCCAGTGCCGCCTGGATCATCTGCACGGTCAGGTCGTCGGGCCGCATGCCGACCAGCGAGCCCTTCCCGGCGCGGCCGATCGGCGAACGAGCGGTGGAGACGATGACGGCTTCAGGCATGACGTGACACATCCTCGTATCGCGAGCTAAGCGGTTGCTCACGAGTGTGCCGTGAACCACGCTCCGGGCAAAGCCGAACGCGACCAAGGCAACAGCCGGCCGGCCGGATCACCCGGGTGGGGACCGAGACTCGGGTGCTGCGGACCAGGACGATCCTGCTGTGGGAGCCGGGCTGCCGCTGGTGGCGGCGGTCGCCGCGAGACGGGACCGAAGCCGACTTCACCAAGGCGACGTTCGAGGACCGCGCCGATTTCCGGAGAACCGTTTTCGGTGGCGAGCGCGACTCGTTCACCGGCGCCGTTTTCGCAGGTCCGGCCGAGTTCGGGACGAAATCCGCCGCCCGGCTCGCCGGCGCGGAGGCGGAGCGGGGCTTTTCGCGGACCTGGCCGGCGGGCCGGGAAGAATGCGCGATCGCCGATCGGCCGAACCGCGCGCAATTGACACGAAAGGACGATCCCGGGCAACCCGATAGCCGATAGGATCGTTTCCGGAATGGAAGACCGCCGTTTCGCGGCGGAGGTGCACCGGGAGGCACCTTCGAGACGGGACGACGGCCCAGCCGGCCGCGGCGCGCACCCGGAGACCACCCGGTCCACCGCGGCGCTGAGTGGACAACGCCACCGGTCGGCCGTTTAGGCTGGCGGTCGTGGAGTACGCAGAGCACATCGCAGACCTCGTGGGCAACACCCCCCTGGTCAAGCTGAACTCGTTGACCAAGGGGCTCAAGCCGCTCGTGCTGGCCAAGGTCGAGTACCTGAACCCGGGTGGCTCGGTCAAGGACCGCATCGCGCTGCGCATGATCGAAGCCGCGGAGCGCTCCGGCGAGCTGCGCCCCGGCGGCACGATCGTGGAGCCGACGTCCGGCAACACCGGCGTCGGCCTGGCCATGGTCGCGCAGCGCAAGGGCTACCAGTGCGTGTTCGTCTGCCCGGACAAGGTCAGCGAGGACAAGCGCAACGTGCTCAAGGCGTACGGCGCCCGCGTCGTGGTGTGCCCGACGGCTGTCGCGCCTGAGCACCCGGACTCCTACTACAACGTCTCCGACCGCCTGGTCCGCGAGATCGACGGCGCCTGGAAGCCCAACCAGTACGCCAACCCGCAGAACCCGGAGAGCCACTACCTCTCCACCGGCCCCGAGCTGTGGAAGCAGACCGACGGGAAGATCACGCACTTCGTCGCGGGCGTCGGCACCGGCGGCACGATCTCCGGCACCGGCAAGTACCTCAAGGAGGTCAGCGACGGCGCCGTGCAGGTGGTCGGCGCCGACCCGGAGGGCTCGGTCTACTCCGGCGGCAGCGGCCGGCCGTACCTGGTCGAAGGCGTCGGCGAGGACTTCTGGCCGGACACCTACGACCGGAACATCGCCGACGAGATCATCCCGGTCTCCGACGCCGACTCCTTCCAGATCACCCGGCGCCTCGCGCTGGAAGAGGGCCTCCTGGTCGGCGGCTCCTGCGGGATGGCCGTCGCGGCTGCGCTGAAGCTCGCCGAGCGGCTCACCGAGGACGACGTCGTGGTCGTGCTGCTGCCCGACGGCGGCCGCGGCTACCTGACGAAGGTGTTCAACGACACCTGGATGTCCTCCTACGGCTTCCTGCCGCCCGACTCCTCCGGCGCGACGGTCGCCGACGTGCTCACCAAGAAGAGCGGCCAGCTGCCGGCCCTGGTGCACTCGCACCCGAACGAGACGGTCGCCGAGGCCATCGCGATCCTGGCCGAGTTCGACGTCAGCCAGATGCCCGTGGTCAGCGCGGAGCCGCCGGTGATGGCGGCCGAGGTCGTCGGCGCGGTCAACGAGCGCGACCTGCTCGACGCGCTGTTCACCGGCAAGGCGCAGCTGGCCGACCGGCTCGAGCGGCACATGTCGCCGCCGCTGCCGACCATCGGCGGCGGTGAGCAGGTCGGGGCCGCGATGACCGCGCTCGAGGGTGCCGACGGCGCGCTCGTGCTGGTCGACGGCAAGCCGGCCGGGGTCGTCACCCGGCACGACCTCCTGGGCTTCCTCGCCGGTCGCTGAGCGGGAGCTGGGAAGGTCCTTCATCGGCGCACCCGGCCGGGGCGTTACGAGCGCCCCGCCGGGTGATCCGATAGCGTGGGCGCAAATAGAACACTTTCGCGTCCTCGTCAAGGGGGTTCAAGACCCACATGAGTGCACCGCAGCCACCGAACCAGCCGTGGGGTGGCGGCCAGCCACCTCAGGGCCCGCCGAGTGGCCCCCAGCCGCAGCAGGACGACCCGTTCGGGAGTCCGGAGCCGACGCAGGTCGTGCAGCCCGCCCAGCCACAGGGCGGTTCCCCGTTCGGGGAGACGCCGGAGCCGACGCAGGTCGTCCAGCCCGCCCAGCCGGGTGAGGGCGGGGCGGGCGCGACCCAGGCGATGCCGCCGGTCGACGCGAACGCGACGCAGTGGGTGAACCCGGCCGGCGGCGACGCCCCGGTCGGGGACTCCACGCAGCTGGTGCCGCCGGGCTCCCAGCCGCCGGCGATCCCGTACACCCCGCCGCCGAGCGCGGCCGACAACCCGGCCGCGGCGTTCGGCCAGCAGCCGGGCGGCTTCGGCCAGCAGGGTGGCTACGGTCAGCCGGGGCAGCCCGGTCAGCCGGGTGGGTTCGGGCAGCAGCCGGGCGGCTTCGGCCAGCCGGGGCAGCCCGGCCAGCCGCCGCAGGGCTTCGGCGGTCCCGGCTTCGGTGGTCCCCAGCAGCCCGGCTTCGGTGGTCAGCCGCCGCAGTTCGGCGCGCCGTCGGGCGGGGGCAACGGCCTCTTCGGCTACATCGCCGGTGGCGTCGTCGCCCTGCTCGGGCTGATCGCGCTGATCATCTCGTTCAGCTACCTGGGCGACGCGAGCGACTACTCGGCCCTCTTCGACGGCGCGCCGGACCAGGACGCGATCAACAAGGTGCTCGACGCGGCCGGCATCGTCGGTCCGGGCACGGTCTGGTTCTACGTGATCATGATCCTGGTGGCGTCGCTGATCTCCCTCGCGGGCGGGGTCGGCTTGGCGCTGGCGGGCAGGCTGGGCGGGATCAAGAAGTTCGTCCCGATCGCGGTCGTCGCGGGTGGCGCGCTGCTCACGCTCTTCGCGCTGCTGCTCAAGATCGGCATGACGCCGAACGCCCAGACGCTCGCGCAGGCGTCCGCGTCCGAGAAGGACACGTTCGGCCTCGGGCTCCCGCCGCTGATCATCGGCGTGCTGATCCTCGTCGTGGGCGTGCTCGGGCTCATCCCGGCGACCCGGCAGTTCGTCGGCCTCGGTGGCGGCGGTGCCGCGCCGGGCGGGCCGCAGGGCTTCGGTGGCCCTCCGGGTCAGGGTGGCTTCGGCGGTCCGCAGCAGCCGGGCGGGTTCGGCCAGCCGGGCCAGCACGGGCCGCCGGGTGGCTTCGGTGGCCCGCAGCAGGGTGGCTACGGCCAGCCGGGGCAACCGCCGCAGGGCTACGGACCCCCTCCGGGCTACGGCCAGCCGGGCGGACCGAATCCGTCCAGCGGCGGGTTCCCGCAGCCGTCGAGTGGGGGCTTCCCGCAGCCGGGTCAGCCGCAGCAGCCGGGCGGGTACGGCCAGCCGGGCCAGCCGCCGCACGGCTATCCGCAGCAGCCGGGTCAGCCCCCGCAGGGCTGGGGCCAGCCGCCGGGGCAGCAGGGCCCGCCGAGCGGCGGGTTCGGCCAGCCCGGCCAGCCGCCCCAGCAGCAGTGGTGAGCTAGTACACCTCCCTTCGTGCCCCGGAGCCATTCGGCTCCGGGGCACGCTGCATTGATGGCCGAATGCGCACTCGTCCTTTTCGGACAATTGCGGATGGTGCCGGGTCGGGCCGATTGCGTGACAGCATTTCTGCCGCTACCGCAGGAAAATGATCTTGGGTTCCGCCGTCCGGCCGAATTCCGTTCTCTTTCGGAGTCAATTCCCCCTTTCCGGACTAGGGTGAGCGCGGTGTCCTGCGTTCTGCTGATGGGGGAGTCGTGACCGGTCCACGCGGATTTGCGGTGTCGCATTCGCATTCGTATTCATCGGCTCGGCCGTCCGGAGTAACGGCGGTCCTCGCCGGCCTGCTCGGGCTGGCGGCCGCTGTCGCCGCGGGATTCGTGCCGGTCCGGACCTTCCTCGACATGCCCCCCGAATTCAGCCTCGGCGCCCTGCCGGGCTGGGTGCTGGCGGACCTGGCCGGCTACCTCGGCGCCGGGCTCGTGCTCCTGCTGGGCGCACTGGCGACGCTGTTCCGCGCGACGGCGGGCGCGGTCCTGCTCGGCCTGGGTGCCCTGCTGGCTATCGGGGCACTGCTGACGGAGCCGCTGTCGGTGGGCGTCCCCCTGGCCCGGTTCGCGGACGCGATGTTCACCCACGGCGGGTTCGCGATGGTCGACCGGGTGAGCCTCGCGGCCCTGGCGGTGCTGGTGCTGGTCCTGGCGCTGCTGCCGCCGACGTTCCGCTACCTGCGCTACCGCACGCCGACGCTGCCGGTGTGGACGGGCCAGGAGGCCTACTCGTCGCGGAGCTGATGACCCGTACCAGTCACTCCCGGTAACCGACCGTATCCTCGGCAGCCGTGACGCTAACCGAAGGCCGGACGGCGCTCGCCGCCGCGGTGCTCGCTCTACTCGGCGGGCTGCTCTACCTGACCGGGCTCGTCCTGGACGTCGTCGCGCTCGTGCGGTTTCCCGCCGACGCCGGCCGCGTGGCCATCCATGCCGCCGTGGACGTCGTGCTCGCCTCGACCTTGCTGTCCGGCGGTTTCCTGCTGCTGCGCCGGCAGCCGGCCGGCCGGATCGGCTGCATCGCCGGGAGCACGGCGGCGCTGCTCGCGACCGTCACCTCGGCGGCCCTCGCGGCCGCGGGGGTCACGCTCGGCGGCCCTGGCGCCTTGGGAATGGGCGGGCTGACGGCGCTGGCCCTGGTGGTGCCGCCGGCGCTGGCCACGCTGCTGCTCGCGATGTCCGCCCCGGCCGCCCGGTGGTGTGACACTGAGATCCGTCCCACCTGACGGGAATGCCAGGGCCTCGCCGTACGCTGACCCCATGGTGGACGACTACTCCGTACTGGGATTCGAGACCCGCGCGATCCACGCCGGTCAGAAGCCCGACCCCCGCACCGGCGCCGTGATCGTGCCGATCTACCAGACCTCCACCTACGCGCAGGACGGCGTGGGCGGGACCCGCGAGGGCGACTACGAGTACTCGCGCACCGCGAACCCGACCCGCTCGGCGCTGGAGGAGGCGCTGGCCTCGCTGGAAGGCGGCCGGCACGCGCTGGCCTACGCCTCCGGCATGGCGGCCTCCGACGTGGTGCTGCGCAGTACCCTGCGCCCCGGCGACCACCTCGTGCTCGGCAACGACGCGTACGGCGGCACGTTCCGCCTGATCGACAAGGTGCTCAGCCTGTGGGGCGTCGAGCACACCGTCGCCGACCTGGCGAACCTCGACGAGGTGCGCGCCGCGATCCGACCGGAGACCAAGCTGATCTGGTGCGAGTCGCCGACCAACCCGATGCTCGGCATCGCCGACATCGCCGCGCTGGCCGGGGTCGCGCACGACGCCGACGCGCGCCTTGTGGTCGACAACACCTTCGCGACGCCGTACCTGCAGAACCCGCTTTCGCTGGGCGCGGACATCGTGCTGCACTCGACGACGAAGTACCTCGGCGGCCACTCCGACGTCGTCGGCGGCGCGGTGATCACCAACGAGGACGAGCTGCGCGAGCAGCTGTTCTACCTGCGCAACGCCGCGGGCGCGGTGCCCGGCCCGTTCGACGCGTGGCTGACCCTGCGTGGCATCAAGACGCTGGCCCTGCGCATGGAACGCCACAGCGACAACGCCGAGCTGATCGTCCAGGCGCTGGTCAAGCACCCGAAGGTCGCGAAGGTCTACTACCCGGGCCTGCCGGAGCACCCTGGCCACGAGACGGCCGCCAAGCAGATGCGCCGCTTCGGCGGAATGGTCTCGTTCAGCCACGCGGACGGCGAGCAGGCGGCGCTGGAGGTGGCGTCCCGCACGAAGCTGTTCATCCTGGCCGAGTCGCTCGGCGGCATCGAGTCGCTGATCGAGCACCCGGGCAAGATGACCCACGCGAGCACGGCGGGCTCGACGCTCCAGGTGCCGGCGGACCTGCTGCGCCTGTCGGTCGGCATCGAGGACGGCCGCGACCTGGTCGCGGACCTGCTGACCGCACTGGGCTGACCTCCCGGACACAGCGAAACGGCGCCGGATCCGCTCCGGCGCCGGTTCGCTTGCCCGAGATCAGGGGTTGTAGTTCCCGTGCACGACGCCGCCCGACTTCGGGGTGCCCGTCGCGGGGAGGTTCGCGCCGTCGACGCAGCCGCCGACCAGCTCGACGTGGCTGTCGTGGCGGATGTACTGGGCCGGGGAACCGCACGAGGCGCTGTCCACGGTGAAGTACGCGGCTCCGGTCAGCGCGGCCGCCGAGGCGACGCCGATGACCAGCGGGAGCAGGCCGGCCGACCGGGTCGCGCGGCTCCGTCGAGCGGCGTCCGCGTCGTTCCCCCGTGCCATGGTTGCTCCCTGTTTACCGTGCGTTGACACGCCCCAGGGTACCCGGCTCCCGGTCCGGTCAACCTGTGGAGTTCCTGAGTGGCATCATCCCGGCCATGGAACTCGTGACCATCGAGCGGATCCAGGCCGCCCGGGAACTCCTACGCGGAGTGACCCGGGTGACGCCGATGGAGCACGCGCGTGACCTGCGCAAGCTCCACGGCGGTCCGGTGCACCTGAAGTGCGAAAACCTGCAGCGCACCGGGTCGTTCAAGATCCGCGGCGCCTACACCCGCATCCACGGCCTCAGCGAGGCCGAGCGCGAACGCGGCGTCGTCGCGGCCAGTGCCGGCAACCACGCGCAGGGCGTCGCGCTCGCGTCGTCGCTGCTCGGGGCCAAGTCCACGGTCTTCATGCCCCTGCGGGCGCCGCTGCCGAAGCTCGCCGCCACCCGCGGGTACGGCGCCGACGTCCACCTCCACGGCGCGCTGCTGGAAGAGACCCTCGCCGCGGCGATCGAGTTCGGCGAGCGGACCGGCGCGGTGTTCATCCACCCCTTCGACCACGCGGATGTCATCGCCGGCCAGGGCACCGTCGGCCTCGAGATCCTCGAGCAGGTGCCGGGCGTGAAGACGATCCTGGTCGCGACTGGCGGCGGCGGGCTGGTCGGCGGGGTCGCGTCGGCGGTGAAGGCGGTGCGTCCGGACGTCCGCGTAGTCGGCGTCCAGGCCGAGGAGGCGGCGGCGTACCCGCCGTCGCTGGCCCAGGGCATGCCGGTCCGGCTGAGCTCGACCTCGACGATGGCCGACGGGATCGCGGTCGGCGAGCCGGGCCTGGTCAGTTTCGCGCACGTCGCGTCGCTGGTGGACGACGTCGTGACGGTGTCCGAGGAGTCCCTTTCCCGCGCGGTGCTGCTCTGCCTGGAACGCCGGAAGCTGGTCGTCGAACCGGCCGGCGCGGCGACGGTCGCGGCGCTGCTGCAGCACCCCGGCGTCTTCGAGCCGCCGGTGGTGGCGATCCTCTCCGGCGGCAACGTCGACCCGGTGCTGCTCCTGCAGATCATCCAGCACGGCATGACCGCGGGCGGCCGCTACCTGCGCCTGCACCTGCGCGTCCCGGACCGCCCGGGGTCGCTCGTGGGCGTGCTGTCCTGCGTGAGCGAGCTGGGCGCGAACGTGCTCGACGTGGAGCATTCCCGCATCTCCGGCAGCCTCGACCTCGGCGAGGCCGACGTCGTGCTGGCGCTCGAAACGCGCGGTCCCGAGCACTGCAAGGACCTCGAGATCGCGCTGACGAATGCGGGTTACACCGTCGTCTGAAGCCGCTTACGGGAATTCCGCGTGGCGGAGCGTGTCAGAGCTCTTCCCCGGTGATCGCGGCCAGTGCGAGGTCCTTGGCCGGTTCGGGAACCTCCGACGGCGCGGTGAAGCGGCGAGCCCGGATGTGGGCGACCAGGTCCGGGTCCGGCGGCACGCCGTGCTCACGCAGGTAGTACGCCACCGCGCCGGGCCAAGCCCACGCGCCGTCGGTGCGGAAGTTCATCGGCACCGCGTCCGCGCGGTCGGGCGCGAACGCGTCCGGGCCGTTGCTGCGCGAGGCGAGGATGACCGGCGCCGCGTCCAGGTACGCCAGCACCCGCTCGGCCTCGGCCGGGACGAGCGGACGGCGGCGGACGAGCGGCTTGCCGGACGCGTCGACGCCGTCGTAGATCCGCGGCGTGCGCACCTGCCCGTCGGACACCGGCGCGGCCATCCCGGCCCGCTCCCGCAGCCACGCCGGGACGTGCTCGTCGGCGCGCGGGAAGAACCGCAGCTCGTCCTGGAACCCGATCGGCGGCGGCTGCTGCCGGAACGGCGGCTCGAGGTCGGGCCCGACGAAGTCGGCGACGGGGGGCCTGCCCGGCTCGAAGACGAGGATCGCGCCCAGCCAGGTGCCGCGGCCGGGCTGGTACATGCCCGACCGCAGCACGCCGAGCAGGCGCACCGCCTCCGGGTGCGGCTGGACCACCCGGGGCGTCCCGTCCGGCGTCGTCACCAGCAGGTCGGCCTCGACGTGCCGGCCGGCGGCGCGGTACTCGACGCGCAGCTGCCGCCAGCCCGGCGGCACCTGGGCGGTCAGCACCGCCCCGATCTGCCCGACGAGCTCCTGCTGCTGCTCCGGCCGCAACGGCCCCGGTGGCTGGGTCATGCTCAGGCCCCTTCGGCGCCTTGGCGCAGCCAGTCGGGCGTGCGCCGCTCGGAACGCGGGTAGCGGCGCAGCTCTTCGGCGAACGCCTCGGCCGGCGGCCGCTGCCGGAAACCGGGGTCCTCGTTCACGTTGAACTGGGCTTTGACCGACTCGGGGAACTTCATTTCGTACTTCAGGCTCACCCACGTGCCCCGGTCTTCGGATGCCGAAGCCGCGCGGTGGCGCCGCAGCAGCTCGAGCACCTGCTCCGGCGGCGTCCACGGGTAGACCGTCCCGGTGATCGAGTGGACGACCGCGCCGGACTCTTCGTGGTCGCCGACCGCGCGGAACTGCAGCTGGACGTAGTCCCAGCCCGCGGGAAGAGCGAACTGAAGGGTGTCTGCGACGTCCTTCAGCAGGGCGTTCGGCTCGTCCGGGGTCCGCGTTCCGCCGGTTTCCCCCTTGAGCCCTTCCCGGTACCAGGCCGGGATCCACTCGTCGTCACGAGGAAAGCTTTCGAAGTCGTGGTCGAAGACCCCGGTGTCGACCGGCGGGTCCCACTGGGGGTCCGAGTCGAAGTTGTAGAGCACGCGGTAGGCGCCATCCGGCTCGATGACCAGGCGCAACGACAGCCAGGTGCCGCGGCCGCGCAGGTACTTCTTCTGCCGCAGCTCGAACAGCAGCGGGCTGACGTCGGGCGGCGGTTCCATCCGCGCCGGGTCGCCGTCGGGCATGACGACCGCCAGCGAGATCTCCTCGACCGTCGAAGCGACCCGGGCCGTCATGTCGATCCGCAGCCAGCCTTCGGGAGCGGCGTCCATCAGCCAGCCGCCGATCCAGCGGACGACCTGGTCCTCGTCCGCCTCCCGGAGATCAGGTCCGGGTGGGGGGTACCACGGGGGCTGGGAGCGGGACATTGCGGAAACTCCTGTAGTTGTAGGTGCGGGTGCCGTCGGGCTGGATTCTCTCGGACATCACGTGCAGGCGGTCGGGGGTCTCGGTGTTCGGCGTCGACGGCTCGTCGGCGTAGACGCGGGTCGCGCCGTGGTCGCCGCCCCGGTTCTCGAACGTCTGGCGGTCGATCTCCATCTGCCGCCAGTTGTCCGGGTTGCCGACGCTGTGGTTCTGCTCGTAGAGCTGCGGAACCATGCCCATCCGGCCCTGCAGCCCACCCGACCGGTGATCGGCGGTGTGCCCTCCGCGGTTGACGGTGCTGCCCGGGTGGTCTGCCTGCCCGACGTGGCCGGTGCGTAGCTGGGGGCCCGTGTCGACCCGCGTCGTCGCCGGGCGGGAGTAGTCCGGGTCCCAGGAGACGGCGGCGTTGCCGTGCTCGTCGACGTGGTAGTGCATGTTGTCGGCGCCGATCTCGTACTTGGCGCCGCGGACCGGCATGCCGTCGGGCCGGCCGGCGTGCTGGTCGTGCATCGTGTTCAGGTCACCCGTCTCCGGGTTGATCATGCCGCGTTCGTTGTCGTGCCACGTCTTGATGTGCGTGATCCGCGGCGGTTCCTCGCCGTTCGTGTAGAAGATGCCGTGCAGCCGGTCGGTGCCGTCGGCCTCCTTCGTGTAGACCTTGTACTGGCTGTTCGGCTCGAGTTCCTCCCGCGGCGTCGCGCCGAAGGGACCGTCGCCCTGATGGCTCGGGTCGTAGCCCATGATCGGGCGTTCGGTGGGCACCGGGTTGGTGGTCGGCGGGTCGAAGCGGTCGATGTCGAGTTCCGGCCGGCCGTCCGCGCCGGTGTGGAACTCGAACTGGCCTTCGCCGGTGTTGACCCGGTAGTCGACATCGCCGAGGAGGTGGGTCGTGTCCGGGTTGCCGACCTCGACGCTGCTGTTCCCGACGCGGGTGTTCGGCACGTCCGCGTCGACGTGCGTGATCCGCGGCGGTTCGTCCCCGTTGGTGTAGACGCGGGTGTAGCGGCCGTCGGGGCCGGTGACCTCGTACCGCGTGTTCGGCTCGAGGTGCCGGGGGTTCGCCGGGTCGTAGAACCGGTCGTGCGAGCCGAGTGTCACGTTCTCGTGGCGCTTGAACTCCGGTTCCTGCCAGGCGGGGTCGAGGTCGTGCATGTCCGGGTGGTCCTTGCCGCGGGCGAGCGCGCTGTCGGCGTCGACGTCGTGCGCGTCGCCGTGGTGGCTGTCCGGCGCGAACCCGTCGTCGCCCGCGCGGTGCGTCGAACCGTCCGGGTGGTGGGTGTTCCATTCGCCGTCCGGGGGGATGCGCGGGCGCATCCGGCCGTCCGGGCCGATCTCGTAGTCGGAGGAGAAGACGCGGCCGTGCGAGTCGGTCCACGCGGGCTTCGTCGGGGCCGTGACCTCGGTGTCCAGCTCGCGGGAGAGCCGGTGCGCGAAGTCGCTGGAACTGGCGTCGCAGCCGATCAGCCGGATCGGGCGGCCGTCGTAGTCGGCGTTGCGGCGCAGGACGTCGGCGAACTCCTCGGGCGTGTAGAGCCGGTCCCCGATCCGGGCGTGGCCGTCCGGCGTGACGTGCACGTCGACGGTGTAGCGGCCGTCCGGGTCGGGCTGGACGCGGTGCGGCAGGTCGCCCATGTCGGGGTCGCCGGCGTGGTACGAGCTGCCGGACGGCGTGCTTTCCGCGTGCCGCGCGTTGACCTCGTCCGGGGTCAGCGGCGCGGAGTCGCCGTGGTGCGGGTCGCCGCCGTCCGGGTCGTGGTGGCTCTCGTTCGGGGTGTTCTCGTGGGGCGGGTTCTCGTGCGGGGCGTTTTCGTGGGGCGCGGTTTGGTGGGGGGCGTTTTCGTGGGGTCCGTGGCCGCCGGGGCGGGTGTCGGGGGCGTGCGTGCCGGGGCCGTAGCCGCGGGCCGCCGGTGCGGGGGCTTCCGGCGTGCGCGGACGGCCCGAAGGCAGGTCGCCGCCGGCGCGGGGGCCGGGGGTGTCGACGTGGGGCGTCCGCGCGCCGGGAGTGCCCGGGGTGCCGGTCCAGCCGCCACCGCCGGTGCGCGGGGAGCCGCCGCCGAGCCCGCCGCCGGGCGGCATCCCACCGCCACCCATCATCGGCGCGCCACCCTGCGGCGGAACGCCGGACGCGGCGCCGTCCCCACCGCGCGGAGACGGGACCGTGCCGGGCTCGCCGGTGCGCGGAGCGGTCGCCGCGGTGCCGCTGGCGGAGGTGGTGCCGTCGGCCCGCGGCGGTGCGGCGCTGCTCGGGGTGTCGCCGCCGGTGTGCGAGCCGGGTGCGTCCGATCGGGCCGCGGGCGAAGAGCCGGAGTGCGCGGAAGAGCTGTCGCCACCGGCGTGGGACGGCGCGCTGTCGCCGCCGCGAGCCGGCGACGGGCTGCCGTCGCTCGCGCGGGAGGGCGCGTTGTCCGCGGCGTGCGAGGGCGCGTTGTCGCCGCCGCGGGTGGGCGAGGGGCTGCTGTCGCTCGCGTGGGATGGCGTGTTGTCGCCGCCGCGAGTGGGCGAAGGGCTGCTGTCGCTCGCGTGGGATGGCGTGTTGTCGCCGCCGCGGGTGGGCGAAGGGCTGGAATCCTCGACGTGCAAGGGAGAACTGTCGGCTGCGTGCGAAGGCGAGCTGTCACCGGCGCGAGTCGGCGAGGGGCTCGAATCGCCCGTGTGCGAGGGCGAGCTGTCGCCCGAACGCGCCGCCGACGGGCTGCTGTCCGGCGAGCCGTCCCCGCTGTGCGCCGACGGGGAACTGTCTCCGTCACCCGTGTGCGACGGCGAGCTTTCGCCGTCCGGCGAACCGGAACCGTCGCGGCTCGAACTCCGGCGGGAGGCCGAGTCCGGCGACGAGTCCGTGTTCATCGGGTCGGAACTCGGCGAATCCCCGTCCGTGTGACCGGGTTCGCCGGAATCGGCCGACGAACCCTCGCCGCTGTGCGAACCCTCGCCGCCGGAGGAACCCTCGCCGTGGGCGCGCGCGTGGACTCCGCCACCTTCCCCCTTGGGGATCTTGTGGACGAAGCCGCCTTCCTTGACGTGCAGGCCGTCGAGCCCGCTGACCTTGCCCAGCACCTTGCCGAAGACCTTGGCGATCTTCTCGAAGATGTCGACCAGCTTGGACAGCAGCGGCGACACCTTGCGGATCGTGTCGGTGAGCTTCTTGAGCAGGTCGCCGATCTTCTTGCCCCACTTGGCGATCGCGGCCGACGCCTGCGCCACCACCACCGGCGTGCCGAAGCCGAGGGAGAAGGCCTCCTCCATCACCCAGGAAATGAGCTTGCCGACCAGGTCCGCGATCAGCTGCCGCACGGTCTCGCGCACGAACGAGACGACCTGGCCCATGATCATCGTGACCGTGCTGATCGCGCCGGCCACCGTCGCCGCGCCGGACAGCGCGTCGCTGTGCTCCGCCGCGAACTTGCGGTACGCGTCGGCGCCGTCGCCGGTCCAGCCGGTGGTGCCGTTCTTGACCGCGTTGTCGAAGTCGGTCTTGCGCTCGCCCAGCGCCTTGGAGACGTTGCCCCAGGTGTCCGCATAGGACTGGATCACCGGCGGGTTGCCCGCCACCGAGTCCAGCATGTCCTTCAACGGCTGCACGTGCTCCATCAGGAACGACGCCACCGACGACATCAGGTACCCGAACGGGTCGACCGCCGCCCCGGCGATCTCGCCGGCCAGCGACAGCACGCCCAGGCCGCCGGAAACCCAGTCGCCGTCCTTGATCCCGTTGAACGCGTCCATCGACGACTCGGCGAGGCCGATGCCGCCGGCCCAGCCGTAGTCGCCGTTGCCTGCCGTCATCGCGCCGGGGCCGTTCGGGTCGGCCTTCGCCTGCGCGACGAGCGGGTTCCCGTCCGGCATCAGGCACCACCCGCGGACTTGTTCAGGTCGTCGGCGACGCCGGCCTCGTACGTGTGGTACGCCGCCGCGGCTTCGCGGACCTTGCCGGAGACGGCGGTCATCGCCTGCACGGCGTCCTTCAGCGCGTTGATGCCGTACTGCTCGACGGGGTCGAGCATCATCCGGAACGGCTGGCAGAGGATGCCGTACGCGTCGGTCGGCATGCTGACCTGGTTCGCCGCGTCGACGGCCTGCTGCAGCCCGTCACCGATGGTGTCCAGCTGGTGGGCGTGCGCCGTCAGGTCGGCGCTGAGTTCCACGTCTGCCACGGTTTCCCCCTCAGGAAAGAATCGGTCCGCCGAAGTCGTCGTCATCGTCGGTGTCGGCCGGACGCCGGCGTCGCGGCGGTTGCTGCTGCGGAGGCGGCGGCGGGGTGCGCGGCGGCGTGGGCGGCCGCTGCTCGTCGTTGTCCTCGGGCAGGAACCGGCGGACGCGGTCGGGCTCCGGGAACGCGGGCTCGGGCTCCGGCGGCGGCTGCGGGAAGGTGCTCTGCGCCTCGCGGACGATCTCGACGGCGGCCTGGTCGCCGGTGCCGGTGGTCTCGGTCATGGCCTGCTGCAGCAGTTCCGGGATCCGGGCCTGCGCGCGCTGGACGAGCTGCATCACCTGCGCCGACACCTCGGCCATCCGCTTCCCGGCCGCGGCTTCGGCGATGACGAGGTTCTTCAGCAGGCCGCGCGAATCGACGGTCACCTGGACCGTGCCGTCCTTCGACCGCTCGGTGACCGACTGGCCCTGCACGCGATCGGCCAGCGCCTGGTACCGCGCGGCGTTCTCTTCGAGCCGCTTGGTCCAGTTGTCGATCATCGCGTCGCTGGCGTCGATGCTGTCCGGCATCCCGGCCCCTTCTCTCTGCGTCTCCACACTGACGGATCCGGGCTGCCCGCGGTTCCCGATTCACGTCAAAGGCCACCATAGGGGACCCGGAGGTTCCCGATGGTGGCCTTCGCCGAGATGTGTCAGAGGTTCCCGCGGCGCTCCTGTTCACGCTCGATCGCCTCGAACAGCGCCTTGAAGTTGCCCTTGCCGAAGCCGAGCGAGCCGTGGCGCTCGATCAGCTCGTAGAAGACGGTCGGGCGGTCGCCGATCGGCTTGGTGAAGATCTGCAGCAGGTAGCCGTCCTCGTCGCGGTCGACCAGGATGCTGTGCTCCTTCAGCGTCTCGATCGACACGCGGACGTTGCCGATCCGGGCGCGCAGCTCGGGGTCGTCGTAGTAGGAGTCCGGGGTGTCGAGGAACTCGACGCCGGCGGCGCGCATCGCGGTGACCGTCGCGATGATGTCGTTGGTCGCCAGCGCGATGTGCTGGCAGCCCGCGCCGCCGTAGAACTCGAGGTACTCGTCGATCTGCGACTTCTTCTTCGCCACGGCGGGCTCGTTCAGCGGGAACTTCACCCGGTGGTTGCCGTTCGAGACGACCTTGCTCATCAGCGCCGAGTACTCGGTGGCGATGTCGTCGCCGACGAACTCCGCCATGTTCACGAAGCCCATGACGCGGTGGTACCAGTCGACCCAGTAGTCCATCTTGCCGAGCTCGACGTTGCCGACGCAGTGGTCGACGGCCTGGAACAGCCGCTTCGGCGCGCCTTCCGGCCGCTTGATCGTGCTCTCGCGCGGCTCGTAGCCGGGCAGGTAGACACCGGTGTAGCGCGAGCGGTCGACCAGCGAGTGGCGGGTCTCGCCGTAGGTCGCGATCGCGGCGACGCGCACGGTGCCGTGCTCGTCGGAGACGTCGTGCGGCTCCTCGAGGACGGTCGCGCCCTGCGCGCGGGCGTGCTCGACGCACTTGTCGACGTCGGTGGTCTCCAGCGCCAGGTCGATGACGCCGTCGCCGTGCTTGCGGTGGTGGTCGAGCAGCGGCGAGTCCGGCCGCACGCCGCCGGTGATGACGAACCGGGCCGAGCCGGACTTGAGGACGTAGGACTTGCGCTCGAAGTCGCCGGTCTCGGGGCCCGAGTACGCGACGAGCTGCATCCCGAACGCGATCTGGTAGTACCAGGCGGTCTGGGTGGCGTTGCCCGCGATGAACATCACCGCGTCCATGGCCTTGACCGGGAACGGGTCGGTCGAGGCGTCGTGGTCCACGAGCCCGACGAGCTGACGCAGCTGGTCGTAGCTGACGTCGTCGAGCGCACCCTGGGGTTCGGCAGTCTGGGTCATACCTCGAAGGATCATCCTGTGAGGCAAGGTGCGCAATGGTCCGAATTTTCACTGGACAATCTGCCGGGTGTCTGCCGGACATCGACCGTCATCGTGGACAATCTGTGCATGCCGGAGAACCTGGATGCGCTGGACGCGCGACTGCTGCTGTTGCTCACGGACTCCCCGCGCCTGGGGGTGCTGGAGTGCGCGCGCCGGCTGGGCGTCGCGCGCGGAACGGTCCAGGCGCGCCTCGACCGGCTCACCGAGCGCGGCATCCTCGGCGGCTTCCCGCCGGAGCTCGACCTGGCGGCGATGGGGTACGGCCTGACGGCGTTCGCGGTGCTGGAGATCGCCCAGGGCCGCCGTGCGGAGGTGGCGGAAGCGCTTTCGGCGATCGACGAGGTGTGCGAGGTGCACGCGACGACCGGCCAGGGCGACCTGTTCGTCCGGATGGTGGCGCGGGGCAACGACGACCTGCAGCGGGTGATCGACAAGGTGGTCGGGGTCCCGGACGTGCTGCGGACGTCGACGTCGATCGCTTTGTCGACCCCGGTGCCACCGCGGGTCCGCCCCCTGCTGGAGCGGACCGCGCGGGACTGACCGTCAGCGTTCGTCGACCACCTGGGCCAGGTAGCGCTTCGCCGACCGCTGGACGACCTCGAAGCCGTCGGTGCGCACGATCGCGTCCCACCAGGCCCCGTAGATCGCCTCGAACCGGTAGCCGGCCAGCAGCTCCGCCGCCCGGCGGACGATGTGCGGCCGCTCCGGGACCAGGTTCGGGTAGCTGTACATGAAGCCCACGTGCGTCCGGTCGGGGATCACCTGCACGATGTCGCCGGACAGCAGCGCGCCCTGGCCGTCCTCGCCGTCCGGCCAGTGCAGCACCGTGCCGCCGGTGAAGTGCACGCCGAGGTTGATCAGCCGCAGGTCGTCGGCGACGTCGAGGGTGGTGCCGGACCACAGCTTCACCGCCGGGTCGGGCCGGCCGATCCACTGCTGGTCGCCTTCGTGCAGGTAGATCGGCACGTCGAACGCGTGCGCCCACTCGACCATCGTCGTGTAGTAGTGCGGGTGGCTGATCGCGATGCCGGTGATGCCGCCCAGGTCGCGGACCTGCTGGACCAGCGCGTCGTCGAGGTACGCGGCACAGTCCCACAGGAAGTTGCCCGACCGCGCCTGCACCAGCAGCGCGCGTTCACCGATCGCGAAGCCGGGGTTCGAGCCGACGCCGATGATGCCGCGCCCCTGCTCCTCGATGCGCGGCGTGTACGTGCCGCTTTCGCGGAGCGCGGAAAGGTTCGTCCACTGCTGCCCGGACTGCGGGACGTACTGGCGTTCGTCCTCGCAGACCGGGCAGTCGTCGCGGGCCACGGCGTACTGCATGCCGCAGGCCTGGCAGATGGGTTCCGTGCTCACAGCGCTGTCCTCCCAGAACGTGGATCCTGGGAGACACGCTAGCGCCGCTACTTGGCGTCGGTGTACGGAACCGCCTTGACGAGGGTCACCTTCTGCAGCTTGCCGTTGGGCAGCTCGTACTCGCGCGACTCGCCCTCCTTGGCGCCGAGCAGGGCCTTGCCCAGCGGCGACTCGGGGGAGTACACGTCGAGGTCGCCTTCGGCGCCCTCTTCGCGGGTGGCGAGCAGGAACTTCTCGTCCTCGTCGTCACCCTCGTAACGGACGGTGAGCACCTTGCCCGGGCCGGCGGTGCCGTCGTTCGCGGGCGCCTCGCCGACCTTGGCCGAGCGCAGCAGCTCCTGCAGGTGCCGGATGCGCGCCTCGGCCTGGCCCTGTTCCTCACGGGCGGCGTGGTAGCCGCCGTTCTCCTTGAGGTCGCCCTCTTCGCGGCTGTCGTTGATGCGCGCGGCGATGACCGGACGATTCTCGATCATTTCGTCGAGCTCGTGCTTGAGCCGGTCGTAGGCATCCTGGGTCAGCCAGGTCACCTTGGTGTCGCTCACGGTCACCATCTCCTCGTCGGGCCTGCCAGGCTTGCGTGTTCAAGCCGGCCCACGCGGGCCTAGGTGCCCGCGTGGCTGAGATAAAGGAAAAACACGGCCCGTCGTGGGCCGTGCTGAACGGTCAGACTATCACGGCGCGACAGGGCGACGCCCGTTATTTCCGCGCGCCGTGGGCGTTGGGCGCGCGGTTCACCCCGTTGGCCGCTATGGGGTTGACAGGTAGTCTGGTATGTCGTACGAGCAGCCGTACACGTCGGCGGTCACCGGTTCCCCGATGCTCTTGATCGTCGTGCTCATCCTGCTGTACTTCGCCCCGGCGGGGATCAGGAGCTCCTTGCGGCCGCTCTCCGCGCCGGTCTTGTCGCGGACGCGCACGATGCAGACGCCCGCCCGGTTGTCGTCGTCCCGCGTCACGTTGATGGTGATTTCCATCGCGTTGCCCGGTTTGCCGCTGAACGCGACGCGCTCGGCGTCGATCGGCGCGGACCCCAGGTTGACGTAGGCGACCCACGCGATCCCGCCGCTGACCAGCAGGGCGACGGCCAGGAAGAGCCAGCGCCGCCAGCGCCGGGGCGCCTTCGCCCGCGCGGTGCCGTACCGGCCTTCGGGCAGCACGGGCGCTGCCGTTTCCGCCGGTCCGCCTGCCAACGCGGGGCCTCCTGCTCGTTCTTGTCGTACCCGTGGGGACAATGGTGGGGCGGGTACGGCTTCGAGTATCCGCCCGCTGGGTGGGCGGCCCGCAGGTGGGTCGCGGAATACGGGTAGAGAAGGAGTCGTTCGCAGCATGGTGGACCAGCTGACGAAGACCGCCAAGCCGCGCCTGCGCCTGATGGCCGTGCACGCGCATCCCGACGACGAGTCGAGCAAGGGCGCCGCCTCGATGGCGCGCTACGCCGCCGAGGGGCACGAGGTGCTGGTCGTCACGTGCACCGGTGGCGAAGCCGGCAGCATCTTGAACCCGGCCATGGACCGACCCGAGGTGCTGGCGAACATGCCGGAGATCCGCCGGGAGGAGATGGCCCGCGCGGCCAAGATCCTCGGGGTCAGCCAGCGCTGGCTGGGCTTCGTCGACTCGGGCCTGCCGGAGGGCGACCCGCTGCCGCCGGTGCCCGAGGGCTCGTTCGCCGTCGTGCCCCTCGAGGAGTCGACCGAGGCGCTGGTGCGCGTCATCCGCGAGTTCCGCCCGCACGTCATCACGACGTACGACGAGAACGGCGGCTACCCGCACCCCGACCACATCCGCACGCACGAGGTGTCGATGGCGGCGTGGGACGCGGCGCCGGACCCCGACCGCTTCCCCGACGCGGGCGAGCCGTGGCAGCCGCTGAAGCTCTACTACATGCACGGCTTCTCGCGGTCCCGGATGGTGCTGTTCGACGAGGCGCTCAAGAAGGCCGGGCTCGAGTCGCCGTACACCGAATGGCTCGCGAAGTGGGACCCGGACAAGGCCGATGTGATGGAGCGGGTGACGACCCGCGTCGAGTGCGGTGAATACTTCGAGGTGCGGGACGAGGCGCTCAAGGCGCACGCCACGCAGATCGACCCCACCAGCCGCTGGTTCGCGGTGCCGCGGGAGATCCAGCGCGAGGTCTGGCCGACCGAGGAGTACGAGCTGGTCAAGTCGCTGGTGGACAGCACGTTGCCGGAGGACGACCTGTTCGCCGGCATCAAGGAGAAGGTGAGTACATGAGCTTGACGCTGCCGGCCGGCGTGGCGCTTCCGGTGACCGCGTCGGCCCTGGTCCTGACGCAGCAACCGGGCAACGGCGACAACGGCGGGCAGGGGGAGGACTTCGGCAAGTCCTCCCCGGTCGGCTTCCTCGTGCTGATCCTGTTCCTCATCGCGGTGGCGTTCCTCGTCCGCTCGATGACGAAGCACCTCAAGCGCGTCCCGGCCAGCTTCGACGAGCCGGCCGCCGAGGAGAAGCCCGAGGTCGAGGCCGCGGAGAAGGACGAACCGGAGGCGGCCGAGAAGCCCGCGAAGGACTCCTCGGCCACCAAGGCCGACTAGCTCAGAGCCGCGGGTCGACCGGGTCCGACTCCAGCGCGAGCACCGCGAACACGCATTCGTGCACGCGCCACAGCGGCTCGCCCCGCGCCCTGCGCTCCAGGGCCTCGAGCCCCAGCGCGTACTCGCGCAGCGCCAGCATGCGCTTGCGGTTGAGCCCGCGCTTGCGCAGCCGCTCCAGGTTCTGGGGGAGCGTGTAGTCCGGTCCGTAGATGATCCGCAGGTACTCGCGCCCGCGGACCTTCACCCCCGGCTGGACCAGCCCGCGCGGCCCCCGGGTCAGGTTCGCCGCCGGCTTGACGACCATGCCCTCGCCGCCCGCCGCCGTCAGCTCCTCCCACCACGAGACGCCCCGAGCCACTGACGCGGCGTCGAGCAGGTCCACCTCGAGCGTCCGGGTGCGCTGGAAGCGCGGGCCGGTAAGCCGGTCCAGCAGCGCGAGGTGCCACGAGTGCGGCCGCTCGTGGTACGCCGCTCCCTCGGACGCCAGCAGCTGGAACGGCGCCAGCCGCACCCCGTCCAGGCCGGTCGTCGGCCAGCAGTAGCGCCGATAGGCGGCCCGGTAGGACTCCACTGTGGACTCTCGGGTTGCCGTGCGCCGCAACAGGTCCGAGACGTCGATGCCGCGCGCGGCTGCCGTCGACAGGGCCGAGACCGCCGCGGGCAGCGCTGCCTGGGCCGCCGCGCCAACCGACGCGTACTGGTCCGTGATCAGCGAGCCCGCCTTCGCGCTCCACGGCAGCAGCTCCGCGTCGAGCAGCAACCAGCCCGTGTTCAGCTCCTCGAACAGCCCGGCCGCCGCGGTGCGCACGTCCGCCAGCAGCGAAGCGTTCTGCTCCGCCGAGAAGAACGGCCGCCCGGTCCGCGTGTACACCGCGCCGCCACCTTCGATGCCGAAGCGCTTCGAGGCGACGTCGTCGTCCCGGCACACCAGCACCACGGCCCGCGAGCCCATGTGCTTCTCCTCGCACAGCACCGACTGCACGCCGGCCGCGCGGTACTCGGCGAACGCCTCCTCCGGGTGCTCCAGGTAGTCCTCCCGGGACGACGTCGAGCACGGCGCCATCGTCGGCGGCAGGTAGGCCAGCCACCGCGGGTCGACCGCGAACCGGCTCATCACCTCCAGCGCCGCCGCCGACTGCTCCGCCGAGACGCCGACGCGGCCGTGGTGCGCGGTCTGCACGATCCGCTTCCCGGTGACGTCGCCCAGCTCCAGGACCGCCGGCTCCCGCCCGCCGAGCGGCCGCGACGCGTCGAGCGGCTTCGACGGCTCGTACCAAACGTGGTGCGCCTTCACCGAGACGACCTCGCGCTCCGGGTAGCGCAGCGCGGTCAGCTTCCCGCCGAACACGGCGCCGGTGTCGAGGCACATCGTGTTGTTGACCCACTCCGGCTCGAGCGTCGGCGTGTGCCCGTAGAGGACCATCGCGGACCCGCGGTAGTCGCGCGCCCACGGCAGCCGCACCGGCAGGCCGTATTCGTCGGTCTCGCCGGTCGTGTCGCCGTACAGCGCCATGCTCCGCACCCGCCCGGACGCGCGCCCGTGGTACCGCTCGGGCAGCCCGGCGTGCGCGACGACGAGCTTGCCGCCGTCGAGGACGTAGTGCGCGATCAGGCCGTCGCAGAACTCGTGCGCCTGACGGCGGAACTCCTCGCTCTCCGCGCCGAGCTGCTCCAGCGACTCGGCGAGCCCGTGCGCGACGTTGACCTTCCGCCCGTGCAGTGCGCGCACCAGCTTCTGCTCGTGGTTGCCGCAGACGACCAGCGCGTTCCCGGCTTCGGCCATCGCCATGACGCGCCGCAGCACACCCGGGGTGTCCGGGCCGCGGTCGACGAGGTCGCCGACGAACACCGCGGTCCGCCCGTCCGGGTGGACGCCGTCGACGTAGCCCAGCTCGGCCAGCAACTCATCGAGCTCGGCCGTGCAGCCGTGGACGTCGCCGATCACGTCGAACGGCCCGGTCAGCCCGCGCTTGTCGTTGCGCAGCGGCTCGACGACGATCTCCGCTTCGGCCACCTCGGCCTCGGACCGCAGCACGTGCACGCGCCGGAAACCCTCGCGCTCCAACGACTTCAGCGAGCGCTGCAGCTCACCGCGCTGCCGCCGGATCACGTGGTCGCCGAAGTCGCGGTCGGGCCGCGTCGCGTTGCGCGCCGCGCAGACGCTCACCGGCAGGTCGAGCACGATAGCCGTGGGTAGCACGTCGTGCTCCTTCGCGAGCTTCACCAGGCTCGCCCGCGAAGCGCGCTGGACGTTCGTCGCGTCGATGACAGTCGTCCGCCCAGCCGCGAGCCGCTTGCCCGCGACGAAGTGCAGCGCGTCGAAGGCGTCGGCCGAGGCCGACTGGTCGTTCTCGTCGTCGGCGACGAGCCCGCGGAAGAAGTCGCTCGAGAGCACCTGCGTCGGCGTGAAGTGCGTGCGTGCGAACGTCGACTTGCCGGAGCCGGAAGCGCCGACGAGCACGACGAGCGCCATGTCGGGGACGGTCAGCTTCACGCGGCCACCTCCTTTTCGGTCGTGAAGACCGCCAGCTGGGTCGGCGGTCCCGATTCCTGGTCCTCCGGTCCGATCGGCAGATACCGGACGTCGTAGCCGCGCCGGGTCGCGACGCCGTCCGCCCAGGCGCGGAACTCGGCTCGGGTCCATTCGAACCGGTGGTCGGCGTGCCGGAAATGCCCCATTGGCAGGAACTCGAACAGCCGGTTGTACTCCGCGTTCGGCGTCGTGACCAGTACCGTCCGCGGCGCCGCGACCCCGAACACGGCGTGTTCCAGCGCCGGGAGCCGTTCCTCGTCGACGTGCTCGACGACCTCCATGAGCACGGCGGCGTCGTATCCGGCCAGCGCCGGGTCGGCGTAGGTGAGCGCGGACTGCCGCAGCGTGACGCGCGAGCCGTCCTTCAGCCGCTTCTCGGCGATGTCCAACGCGCTCGCGGAGACGTCGACGCCGACGATCTCGGTGAACGACCGGTCTTTCTCCAGGACGCGCAGCAGCGCACCGCTCCCGCAGCCGAGGTCGAGCACCCGCCGCGCGCCCGCGGCCCGCAACGCGGCGAGCACACTGCCGTGGCGCTGCGTGGCCAGCGGCTCCGGCCGGTCGGGCACCTCGGTGACCAGCGCGTCGGCCTCGGCCGGGACGTCGTCCGCCTCGGCCAGCCGCGAGAGGGCGTAGGTGACGACCGGGCGGCGCCGCTCGAGGTAGCGGTTGGTGATCAGCGTCCGCTCGGGGTGCCCGGCGAGCCAGCCGTCGCCGGCGCGCAGCAGCTTGTCGGCCTCGTCCTGGCCGACCCAGTAGTGCTTGCCGCCGTCGAGCGCGGGCAGCAGGACGTAGAGGTGGCGCAGCGCGTCGGCGACGCGGTGGGTGCCGCTGAGCGTCAAGTCGACATAGCGACTGTCGCCCCACTCGGGGAACTGCGGGTCGAGCGGGATCGGCTTCGCCGAAACGCGCCAGCCGAGCGGCTCGAACAGCTTGTGCACGACCTCGGCCCCGCCGCGCGCGGACAGCGACGGCACGCGGACTTCCAGGTCGAAAAGCTCGTCGACGAGGTCGGGACGCGTGGCGCAGCGGCCCGCGAGTGCCGTCGTGAAGGCCGCCCGCAGCGCGACCGCGAGGTACGAGCCACCGGCGTAGGGCCGGTCGTTGACGTACTGCGTCAACGACGTCCCGCCCCCGCGCACGAGGTCGATCGGGTCGATCTCGGCGAACAGCGCGACGGTGCACCGATCCGGCGCCGCCTCCGGGTAGAAGACGTGCGCGATCCCGGCCGACAACGCGACCGACTGCGCTTTCTCCGGGTGCTTGTGCAGGAGAAAACCCAAGTCGGTGGCGGGGTTCCGGGTCGTCGTGATGGTCAGCAGCACCGGCCCAGTGTGGCGGAGCGGCCGCTGACCGCGCGCCCGATTTTCCCGGGTGCGACCCTGGACGCATGAACCGTCTCGCCAGTGCGACCAGCCCGTACCTGCTCCAGCACGCGGACAACCCGGTCGGCTGGTGGCCGTGGGGCCCCGACGCGCTCGCCGAGGCGCGGCGGCGGAACGTGCCCATCCTGCTCTCCGTGGGCTACGCCGCATGCCACTGGTGTCACGTCATGGCGCACGAGTCGTTCGAAGACGCCGAGACCGCCGCCGTGATGAACGAGCACTTCGTCCCGATCAAGGTCGACCGCGAGGAGCGGCCGGACATCGACGCCGTGTACATGGCCGCCACGCAGGCGATGACCGGGCAGGGCGGCTGGCCGATGACGTGCTTCCTGACCCCGGACGGCGAGCCGTTCCACTGCGGCACCTACTACCCGCCGACGCCGCGGCCGGGCATGCCGTCGTTCCGGCAGCTCCTGGCGGCCGTCGCCGAGGCGTGGCGGGAGCGCCCGGACGAGCTGGTCGACGGCGCCAAGCAGATCGTCGCGCACATCGCCGAGCAGACCGGGCCGCTGAAAGAGTCCGTTGTGGACGAAGCCGTGCTCGCCGGTGCGGTCGCGAAGCTGCGGCAGGAGGCGGACCCGGTCAACGGCGGGTTCGGCCGCGCGCCGAAGTTCCCGCCGTCGATGGTGCTGGAGTTCCTGCTGCGCCACCACGAGCGGACCGGGTCTCCGGAAGCACTGTCTCTCGTGGACCGGACCGCCGAGGCGATGGCCCGTGGCGGGCTGTACGACCAGCTCGCGGGCGGCTTCGCGCGGTACTCCGTGGACGCCGAGTGGATCGTGCCGCACTTCGAGAAGATGTTGTACGACAACGCTCTCTTGCTCAGGTTCTACGCTCACCTCTGGCGCCGCACCGGCTCGGCGACGGCGTTGCGCGTCGCCACCGGTACCGCGGAGTTCCTCGCTTCGGACCTGCGTACGCCTGAGGGTGGCTTCGCGTCTTCGCTGGACGCGGACACCGAAGGCGTCGAAGGCCTGACGTACGTCTGGACGCCGTCGCAGCTGCGTGAGGTGCTCGGCGACGGCTCCGCGGCGGAACTGTTCGGTGTCACCGAAGAGGGGACGTTCGAGGAAGGCGCGTCGACGTTGCGCCTCTTCGGCGAGCTGCCGGAGGAGATGCGCGTCAAGCTCCTGGAGGCACGCGCGAAGC
The DNA here is from genome assembly GCF_036227105.1 of Amycolatopsis sp. NBC_01488. Taxonomy (NCBI): domain Bacteria; kingdom Bacillati; phylum Actinomycetota; class Actinomycetes; order Pseudonocardiales; family Pseudonocardiaceae; genus Amycolatopsis; species Amycolatopsis sp. NBC_01488. The sequence goes on from NZ_CP109434.1 coordinate 3,658,467, forward strand.
GGCCGCAGCCGGGCCGCGACGACAAGGTGATCGCGTCCTGGAACGGCCTGGCGATCACGGCGCTGGCCGAAGCCGGGGTCGCGCTGGATCGTCCACAGTGGATCGGGTGGGCGGTCGGCGCGGCCGAGCTGCTGCTGCGCGTGCACGTCATCGACGGCCGGTTGCGGCGCAGCTCGCGCGACGGCGTCGTCGGGGAGTCGGCCGGGGTGCTGGAGGACTACGCGTGCGTCGCCGACGGGTTCCTGGCACTGCACCAGGCGACCGGTGAGGCGAAGTGGCTCACCGAAGCGACCCGGCTGCTCGACCTGGCTCTGACGCACTTCGCGTCCCCGGACGTCCCGGGCGCGTACTTCGACACCGCCGACGACGCCGAGACGCTGGTCCAGCGCCCGGCCGACCCCGGCGACAACGCGAGCCCGGCCGGGGCGTCGGCGCTGGCCGGCGCACTGCTGACAGCGTCCGCGCTCGCCGGCCACGAGCGCGCGTCGCGGTACCGCGAGGCCGCGGAGCAGGCGCTGCGGCGGGTCGGCGTGCTGGCCGCGCGGGTGCCGCGATTCGCCGGGCACTGGCTGTCGGTCGCCGAGGCGTTGCAGGCCGGTCCGGTGCAGGTGGCGGTGGTCGGCGCGGATCCGGCGTTGCGCCTGGCCGCGGCGCGGGGCGTGCACGGCGGCGGCATCGTGCTGGCCGGCGAGCCGGATGCGCCGGGCGTCCCGCTGCTGGCGGACCGGCCGCTGGTCGGCGGTGCCGCGGCGGCGTACGTCTGCCGCGGGTACGTCTGCGACCGGCCGGTGACGACGGCCGAGGCGCTGGCCGCCCAGCTCTGATCGCCCTGGGTGAACGCCGTGCTCAGCCGCTCGATTTCCGCGTAGCGTGAGTAGCGTTGTAATCATGTAATCGCGGAGGTGGAGTCATGGGACGAGGCTGGAAGGGCGGCCGCGGCTGGCAGCAGGCCGAGGTGCCCTCGGCGGACGACGCGGCGGCCTGGTTCGGCGGGCGCCTGCCCGACGGCTGGTTCACCGGCGCGCCGGAGATCACGGTCGACCGCGAGGAGATCATCGTGGTCGGCGAGCTGCCCGCGTTGACCGAGGAGTACGCCGACGACGCGGCCCGCGCGGCCGCCGAAGAGGGCCGGATCAGCCGCTACCGCGAGGAGACGCGCGACGAGCGCATCGAGATCGCGCGTCAGGCGGAGCACCGCTACCAGCGCAAGGTGGCGTGGGGCGCGAAGCTGGGGAGCACGACCGCGCTGTTCACGACGCATTCGGCCCCGGTGATGACCCGGCTGCGCCAGCCGGAGCGCCTGATCCTGGACACGCTGGTGGACGCGGGCGTGGCCCGCTCCCGCTCGGACGCGCTGGCGTGGGCCGTGCGCCTGGTGGGCCAGCACGCGGACACGTGGCTGGGCGAGCTGCGGGAAGCGATGAGCAAGGTCGACGACCTGCGCTCGAAGGGCCCCGACCTGGCCTGAGCGACTCCGCCGCGGCCGGTCGTGAGTGAGAAACAGGGCCAGAACGCTGTTTCTCACTCACGACGGTCTTGGCCCGCGCCGGTCGTACCCGAGTTCTCAGGTCTGGACCTGGAGCCGCGTTCACGCCTAGAGTGCGTCGTGCCCACGGTCCACACCGGGGGTTCCGCCGTCGCACAGGGTCTTTCACGTGAAGGAACGCGCCCATGGACGGCAGGTTCACCCGGCGGCAGCTCATCAAAGGCGGGCTCGCGGTGGCGGCGGTGCCGCTGCTGCCCGGCATCGCCTCGGCGGCGCCGCGCTCGTACCGCGTCGACGTCCCGCCGCTCCCGTGGCCGGCGGCGAACGACATCGTCGCGAACACCACGATCCCCACCTTCCCCGACCGGAGCTTCCCGATCACCGGCTACGGAGCGAAGAACGACGGCAAGACCGACAACACCGCGGCGATCAAGAAGGCGATCGACGCGTGCGCCGCGGCCGGCGGCGGCCACGTGGTCGTTCCCGCGGGCAGCTTCCTCACCGGCGCCGTCTACCTCAAGAGCAACGTCGACCTGCACCTGGAAAAGGGCGCGGTGCTCAAGTTCAGCGGGGACGCGTCGAAGTTCCCGAACGTCCTGACGCGCTACGAAGGCATCGAGTGCATCAACCACTCGCCGATGATCTACGCGTACCGGGAGAAGAACATCGCCCTCACCGGCAGCGGCACGCTCGACGCGGCGGCGACGTCGTCGTGGAACAAGGGCAGCGACCGCGCGTACCTGGACACGCTGGTGGCCAAGGGAACCCCGCCGGAGAAACGCGTCGTCCCCGGCTCCGGGCACACGATGCGCTCGACGTTCGTCGAGCCGTACGCCTGCGAGAACGTGCTGATCCAGGGCGTCACGCTGAAGAACTCGATGTTCTGGCAGCTGCACCCGACGTTGTGCCGCAACGTCACGGTCGACGGCGTCAGCACCGATCCCAGCACCGCGCACTCCAACACCGACGGCTGCGACCCCGAGTCGTGTGACCACGTCGTCATCGCGAACTGCAGCCTGGGCGCGGACGACGACAACATCGCGATCAAGTCCGGCCGGGACGCCGACGGGCGCCGCGTGAACGTCCCGTGCCAGAACCTGGTCGTCGTGAACTGCGTGATGAACGGCAACTGGGGCGCGATCACCTGCGGCAGCGAGCAGACCGGCGGCATCCGCAACGTCTACGCGTACAAGCTGACCGTGAAGGGTGACACGAAGTTCGCGCTGTACGTCAAGTCGAACACGTTGCGTGGCGGGTTCTCGGAGAACATCAACCTCGACAGTGTGGCCGGCACCTTCGCGCGGAACTTCGCGTACGTGACGTCCACGTACAACAGCCAGACCGGAAGCTACGTCCCGTCGTTCGGGCCGTTCACCATCAGCAACTGCTCGAGCACGAAGGTCGCGGGCAAGACCTTCGACGTCAGCGGGCTTTCCGGCGCCCACGTGCACGGGCTGACCGTGGTGAACTCCACGTTTGCGGGCGTGTCCGACACCTCGAACACGCTGAAGTACGTGGACAACGCCAAGTTCACGAACGTGACGGTGAACGGCAAGCCGATCTGAACCTGCGGGATCGGCGCGGCTGCGGCAGGCTTACTACCAACGAGTAGGAAGCCTGCCGCAAGTCCTTTCCGGAGGTAGTCGTGGACGTCCCCGAAGTGCCCTCGAAGGTGGATCCGGACGCGCTGACCACCGTCCTCGACGGCCGCTGGGCCGAGCTGCGCCGCGGCGTGCGCGCCGAGATGAGCGACGCCGAGTTCCGCGACCCGGTGGACCTCGGCATCGAGGCGCACCGCGCCCAGGTGCTCGACCAGCTGTGCGCGCTCGCCGAGACCGACCGTCCCGGCCTGGGCTTCGACCCGGCGTACGGCGGCGGGGGCGACGTCGGTGGCTCGGTGACGTCGTTCGAGCTGCTCGGCTACGGCGACCTGTCGCTGATGGTGAAGGCCGGTGTCCAATGGGGACTGTTCGGCGGCGCCGTCCAGCTGCTGGGCACCGAGCGCCACCACGCGGCGCACCTGCGCGCGATCATGAACCTGGACCTGCTCGGCTGCTTCGCGATGACCGAGCACGGCCACGGATCCGACGTCCAGCACCTGCGCACCACGGCGACCTTCGTGGACGGCGGGTTCGTCGTGCACACCCCGGATGCCATGGCCACCAAGGAGTACATCGGCAACGCGGCCCGCGACGGCCGGATGGCGGTGGTGTTCGCGCAGCTCGTCACCGGCGGCGAATCGCGCGGCGTGCACGCTTTCCTGGTGCCGATCCGGGACGACTCCGGTGCGCCGCTGCCGGGAGTGTCCATTGAGGACTGCGGCCCGAAGGCGGGCCTGAACGGTGTCGACAACGGACGGTTGAGCTTCGACGACGTCCGGATCCCGCGCGAGGCCCTGCTGAACCGCTTCGGGGACGTTTCCGAAGACGGGACGTACTCGAGCCCGATCGAGAGCGACAGCCGCCGGTTCTTCACCATGCTCGGCACGCTGATCCGCGGCCGGGTCAGCGTCGGCGGAAGCGCGGGGAGCGCGACGAAGCGCGCGCTGGCCCTGGCGATCCGCTACGGCGAGCAGCGCCGTCAGTTCATGACGCCGGACGGCGAAGAGGTCGTCATCCTCGACTACCTCGGGCACCAGCGGAAGCTGCTGCCGGCGCTGGCGAAGACGTACGCGCTGCACTTCGCGCAGGAAGAGCTGGTGTCGAAGCTGCACGACATCGACTCGTCGGCGCCGGAAGAGGAGCAGCGTGAGCTGGAGTCGCGCGCGGCCGGGCTGAAGGCGCTGAACACGTGGCACGCGACAGCGACGATCCAGGCGGCGCGCGAGGCGTGCGGCGGCTCGGGGTACCTGGCGGAGAACATCCTGCCGGGCCTGAAGGCCGACACCGACGTCTTCACGACGTTCGAAGGCGACAACACCGTGCTGCTGCAGCTGGTCGCCAAGGGCCTGCTGACCAGCTACAAGCAGGACTTCGAGGACCTCTCGCCGCTGGCCACGGCCCGGTTCTTCACCGACCAGGTGGTGAGCGCGATCCTGGAGCGGACGTCCGTGCGCAAGGCACTCGAGTCGCTCACCGAGGGGTCCGACGCGGACGTCTTCTTCCGCCGCGAGTGGCAGCTGAGGCTGTTCGAAGACCGCGAAGAGCACGTCGTCGAGGGCGTGGCGAAGCGCCTGCGCAAGGCGGCGTCGGACCCGTTCGGGGTGTTCAATTCGGCCCAGGACCACGTGTTGCGCGCGGGCCGCGTCCACGTGGAGCGGCTGGTGCTGGAGGCGTTCGCGGCGGCCATCGAGCGGTGCGAGGACCCGGACGCCCGCACGCTGCTCGACCGCGTCTGCGACCTCTACGCGCTGTCGGCGATCGAAGAGGACCTGGCGTGGTTCCTCGGCCACGGGCGTCTGACGGCGTCGCGCGGGAAGGCCGTCACGGCGGCGGTGAACAGCCTGTGCGCCAAGCTGCGCCCGCACGCGCGGGCGCTGGTGGACGCGTTCGCCATCCCGGAGCAGTTCCTGGCGGCGCCGATGCTGCGGGCCTGATCTACGCTTGCGCGTCAGCTCCCGCTCCCCCGAAGGACCACCATGGGCTCACGCCGTGACAGACGCGTGCTCGAACTCGCCGCGCCGATGATGCAACCGGGCGAAACGCCCGAAGTGATCTCGATGGCCAAGGTCGGCTCGGTCCGCCAGGTCTTCGGGGAAAGCGTCGCCCTCGGGCTGGCCACGGCCGTCCTCAGCGGCGGCACGATGTTCTCGATCACCGCCCAGCGCGAGCTGTACCTGCTGCTGACCGACCGTCAGCTGATGTTCTTCGAAGCGGACCCCTCGACGGGCGGCCCACGCAAGGCCCTGCTCGGCGTGCCGCGCGGGCAGGTGGCGATCACCGAGCCGACCGGCGGCTTCCTGGTGAAGTTCGAGCTGCACGTCCACGGCTGGGACCGCGCGCTGACGCTGTCGATGCCGCCGATCCCGCCGTCGATGCGGAAGAAGGGCCTGCGGCTGCTGGCGGGGCTGCCGCGCCTGCAGGCCGCTCCCGCCTGAACCCGGGGGCGGCCGGGGTCGGGGCCCGGCCGCCCGCTCCGGGCGGTCAGGACTTGCGGCGCTTGCCGTCGTCGTCGGTGACCTCGAACTGCTCCTTGCGGACCTTGCCGGAGACGGTCTGCTCGTCGGCGACCGTCTCGGTCCGCAGGCGCGCCCGCTCGACCGGCACGGTTTCCTTGCGCACCACGGGCTTCTCCGCGTGGAGGACGACGTCCTGCTCGGCCTCGCCGATCTCGGCCTGGCCGCGGCCGTCCTTGATCGGCTCCCGCTCGACGCGCACTTCCTCGTGCCGCACCGGAACGGTGACCTGCTGCTCTTCGGTGACGACGTACTTGCGCAGCCGCACGTGCCCGGTCTCGACCTGCTCGGTGCCGACGTTCAGCCGTTCCTCCGACCGCGTCATGCTGTCCTTTTCGGACTTCCCGCGCCGCGCACTGTCCATTCCGGACCGACCGCGGTCGCCGCCCATGGCCGGGTCGCGGCCCTGCGTCCGATCACCCGTCCGGCCGGCCATCCGCTCGTCCATCCGCCCGTCCGGCGAGGTCCGCGGCATGGGCAGGCCGTAGTGCTGGTAGAGCTGGGCGCTTTCCTCGGGGGAGAGGTGCCCGTCGGCGTCGATGCGAGGCGCGTCGGAGACGGCGTCCTTGTCGACCCGGACGTGCACGCCGTCCTTGTCGGTGTGCGCACCGGAGAGCGGGACGAAGCTCTCCTTGGTGCCGAACAGGCCGGTCTTGACGGTGATCCACTCCGGCTGGTGCGTCGCGTCGGCGAGGTAGACGTTGCCGACCTTCCCGAGCTTGTTGCCGGCCGGGTCGACCACGGCACTGTCGATGAGCTCCTGGGGCTGCATGGTCTTGGCCATCGCGGTGCTGCTCCTTTCGCGCGTCGGTGTCTTCAGGAGCCACCGTGGGCCGCGCTGATGATCACGGCAACCGTCGTGGTGCTCCGGTGGGTGACCCCGGAAAGTGGTGGTTTGAAGCGCCGTCCGCTGGCGAGATCACCCGGGTTCCCGCAGGTCGCGCCGGGTGCGTTCGCCGTGATCGGCGGCGTGGGGGATGGCGCGAAGGTGTACATGTGACCGGCGCCACGTCCCGGGCTGTCACACCGGCTCGGCGCACGTCGTCAAGGCAGTGACACCGACGAAGGGAACGGTCATGGAACCGCGGTTGAACATGTTCGAGAACGAGGTCGCCGGCAAGTTCGTCAAGCGCCTGATCGCGGCGGCCCGCCCGGTGGAGGAGACGAGCCTCCCGATGGCGACGCAGGAACTGGTGAAGATCCGCGCGAGCCAGATCAACGGCTGCGGAATGTGTCTCGACATGCACACGAAGGACGCGGCGGCGGCCGGCGAGACGGCGGTCCGCCTGGCAATGGTGGCGGCGTGGCGCGAAGCGGTGGTGTTCACCGAAGCGGAGCGCGCGGCCCTGGCCCTGGCGGAGGAGGGAACCCGCCTGGCGGACGCCCACGAAGGCGTTTCGGACGAGACGTGGGCCCAGGTCCGCAAGCACTACGACGACGAGCAGATCGGCGCACTGATCTGCCTGGTGGCGATGATCAACGCCTGGAACCGCCTGAACGTGATCACCCGCACCCCGGCGGGCGAGTACCAGCCGGGCATGTTCGGCTGAGCAGCTTCGCTGGGGACTTCCAGGGGGAGGTCCCCAGCGGCGGCCTACGCGTACATGGCCAGCCAGATCGCGACGATCTGCTCCGGGGGTCTGCTTCACCTCGGCGTCCCTGCCTTTTAGGTGCGCTGAGCTGCGGTTTTGTCTGCCATCAGTTCTCACGGGTGGTGGCCTGTTCCTGACCTCTGACGGCCTGGAGGCGGCCTGGCGACCGACGCCACACCCCGCCCTGCATCCCGATACGAAGCCTCCACGCGGCCGGTGGTGCCGGGTCAAGACACGCTTCACCGTCTTGACGCGGTGCTACCGGCCGTTGTCACGATCAGGCGTCGGGATGGAGGTCTCCTACGACGGTGCGTAACAGAGATCGAGTCACGAACGACCCGAATGTCACCACCGCTCGTAGCTCGTCGAGGAGGCCGGGATGGCTGAGGGTGACTCGCGTGCCGCCGCCGCGCGGCGCTGCGCCGGGTGACCCGCTGGCGGCCGCACCGCCCGGCCGGCGGACGAAGCGGAGCGGCAGCCCGCCGTGTCGGAAGCGGATGCGGCCGCCAAGGCGAGGGGCTACGTAGGCGACAGGCGCGCCGCCTGAGGCGGCGCGCCCTTGATCCCATAGAGCTGAATTCGGCAACAGTATTGTTCTCGACCTCTAGGTGAAGACAACGATATGGCAGACTCTCCACTTGAGTGGCTGACAGATGATGTGCCACTTCCTCGGCGGCTTATGCAAGCACTCGAAGAAGATCGTCTGGTCTTCTTTGCTGGTGCCGGGGTTTCTATTCCTCCGCCCTCTTCGTTGCCTAGCTTCATCGGTTTGGCTAGAACAATCGCCGATCAGATTGGATATCAAACGCCTCTCGGTGATGATCAGCGAATTGACGAGTATCTCGGTATTCTCGAAGAGGCTGGCGGTCAAGTCCACCTTCGAACTCAAGCGCTTCTACTGCGGCCCGATGCCGAAGACAATGTCTTGCATCAAGGTATTGCGACGCTAGCGAACTCGGTTACGTCGCGTATTGTCACGACAAACTATGACCAGCACTTTGAGGGAGCATTCACGCGAATGAGCGTTCCCGTCTCGACTTATGCTGGCCCCGCGCTCCCCCTCGGAGATTCATTCGAGGGGATCGTGCACTTGCATGGCGTCGTGCCCATGTCGTCAAATCAATCTATAGTTCTTACTGATCGCGACTTTGGAAAAGCCTATATAACCTTAGGCTGGGCGGCAAGCTTCCTGGTTAGGATGTTCGAAAAATATACGGTTCTGTTTGTCGGGTATAGCGGCGACGACACTGTAATGAGGTATCTTACACGTGCGCTGCCTCCAAAAACTGAGGCGTACGCCTTCGCTGAAGTTGGCAAAGAAGAGGGTTGGCGGCGTTTGGGCATCACGCCCGTGACTTACCCGCCAGTGGATAACCATCGTGCTCTGCCGGAGGCGATTAATGCCTGGGTGAAACGGGCAACCGCGATGCCGTTGGAGAAACAGCGGCGAGTCAGCTCTATCGCTGCGAGGACGCCTCCTCTGGGGCCGATAGATAGCACTTATATTGACTGGGCGCTTTCCAGGCCGGAAACCCTGCGCTATTTTCTAGATGCAGCAAAACCGCATGTCTGGGTTAACTGGTTGTCAGATAATGGATACCTGACCAGTGTCCTGTCAAGTCGTGAGCCGGATGACTGTGCTCAATTGTGGTCATCATGGCTTGCTGAAATGATGAAGACTGAGCATGCTGGAGATTTGCTCGTCCTATTGCAGAAAAGCGAAGTAGCGTCAGGATCGCTGATATGGTGGGACGTCTGGCGAAGTCTTGCAAGTTCTTATTCGGACGTGCCTAACGCGCGTCAGTATTTGCTCATGCTTATTTCGACTGCTGGCGACGAGTATGCGGAGCGACTGTCATCAATGTTGCCTGAGCTTGTTGAAGCGGACCGATTTGCAGGCTTGCACGCATTTGAGTTTCTTCTTCAGGTAAAAAGTGTCGTTTCCAAAGGGTATTCATTCCTTGTCGAAGGCTGGCCTGTTCAGTTGAATGTCAGCGTTCTTGGTGAGACGTACTGGCTACGGCAAGCTTGGGAGATACTGCGGGCGAGCTTGGAAGACGATGCGGAAAGGCTTATTAGCTGCACATTATTCCAAATCGTATCGGCGGTAAATGCTCACCGCCTATTCGATGGGGTGGATGGTCGAGATGCGATATCGCGTCACCGGCAGGTCGTCGGTGTCAATGTCGATGATGACCAATTCGCTGACAGTGGCGGTATTGATATATTGATCGACGTTGCGCGCGATGCACTTCGTGCGAAAGTTGAAGCTGGACCTTCCAAGACGTTGCACTATCTAGATGAGTTGCTTGGTCATGACTATGACATAGTGCGTAGGCTTGCTGTAGATGCTCTCGGTTACGGTGAGGCCTATCAGTCTGATAAGGCTATTGGTCTGATTCTGAAGCATCGACTGCTTTTTGATCATGAGTTAAAGCCCGAGATTTTCGCGCTTCTCAAGGCCAAGTATGGAAGCGCGAGTCCTGCCGTGAGGCAACGGGTTATTCGAAAGGCCCTGACGGGCCGCGTGGGCTACGATAGGCCGAGCAGTAATCGTTATGTCAGATTCAACTTGTTGTATTGGCTCACTACATGCGCACCGGACGACCGCACCACAAAGATTTCGTTTGAAAAGATTCAAGAGCAGAATCCTACCTTCCTGCCGCGCGAACATCCGAACCTGCACTCATGGATTACTGCAGGTGCCTGGGCGCGAGATGACTTTCAAGCTACAGGTGTTCTTCGGGGTCGAGACTCGTCGGATGCTGTGGATTCCTTTCCTGCTGAATCTGCAAACAGTGTGTCAGGTGACATCGCTGTCATTAATTGGACGAAGGAAGTGCTTTTAGCTTGCGCTGACCGGCCCTTGGGGTTCGTTGTGGAGGTCTTAATCGAACTTTGTCGACGTGAAATCTGGAATATTGATGCTTGGTCTTCTTTGTTGAACTTGCTGGCTGATCGAGAAGGTCTCGAAATCTCGACTGAAGTTCTCGAGTTAGTTTTGCGGAACCCCAACTCTCCAAAGCTTTCCACTCAGGTTCGGAGGATGCAGGAAAAGTATTGGTCGAGTCTGCAAGAGAATTCATCGACGGATGACGAGCTTAGACGTCAACTGCAGATGATATTCTCGCTTTGGGAGGAGGCTTCGGACAATGATCCGCCGCGCGACGCCAGTCTTGGTCCAACGCTTGACTGGGCAATTAATGAGCCTCGGGGTGACCTGACTCTAACTTACCTGAATGGACTTATAAAGCTCGTAAATCGACTAGTTGAAGCTAACGTTGATGCAATACAGAAGTCTGCGCTGGAGGAGATGATAAAAACTTCCAGTTTGGTCGGTGATCCAAGTGCAGTGATTCTAGGTGGGCAGCCATCTTGGTTGCTCGCCATGGAGCGCGACTGGTGTGTGTCACATCTTGTGCCACGCTTCGATTGGTCTCGCTCGGGCGAATACAGTGCTGCGAAGTTCTGGGAAGGGTTTCTGCATTGGGGACGGTGGACTCCGGACTTGGCTGATTTGCTAGCGGGAATTATGCGGGTTTCGCTGCCGCAGATTAGGAGGAATTTGCCTAAGTCCGTTCATGCATTTATCCGACATCATGCAGCGTTGTTTATGTTCTTTCCGAATGATGTTACCGACGTTCACTGGCCAGATGCGCTGATTAATGCAGCGCATTCGAGGGAGTTGACTCAGTGGAATGAGGCTTTGGTTCGACTGCTTGAGTCTGATGATGAACCACGTCAAGTGGAGGTTTGGAGTAAGTTTTCTGGGTATTGGCGTCGAAGGATAGACGGGCTTCCGAAGCCCCTCAAGGCTGACGAAGTTTCGATCCTCGCTAAGTGTCTTTTCGCTAAGGGTGTGAAGGTGGCAGAAGTTGCCGACCTGCTCATGGATAGTCCGCTGTGTGCGCCATCGAGGTCGGGGCATACGCGCCATAAGATTTTTGAAGCTCTGCCGGTCGATGCTGATCCTGCCAGTTCGGCGACAATAATCGCACGTCTGCTAAGAGCGGAGACGCATGCTGGCTACAACGATACGTCTCTTATTGCAATCGCGCGTCGACTTCACGAACTCAAGGCTCCGGATGCTTCGAAGGTTGTTCAAGAGTTGATCCGGTTGGGAGTTTTTGGGGCTGTGGAGTTGGCGGCGGAGATTGAGAACGGTGAATCCGACTGAGGACTAACTGAAGAATACGGGTTGTTCTTCAAGTCCGTGTGCAATCCGTAGTCTAATCGTTGAGTGTATCTTCAGTTCACTGACCGAATCGACCCGTGTCCATAAGGCTTCTTTGCTTTCGCTGCTTGTTTGAAGCTTCCCTCCGGTCGGCTTTGCGCGAAAGCAGATTGAGAACTCCTGCCGGACTTCGCCGTCGTCGTAGGCGATGACGTGCTTGGGGTCTGAGTACAGGCCGATGACCTCTGTGACCTCACATTCGATGCCGGTCTCCTCTCGGACCTCCCGGACCGCCGCTTCGGCCAGGGTTTCGCCGAGTTCCAGTTGTCCGCCGGGAATGGAGTACAGGTCGTTGTCGGTGCGCCTGATCATCAAGATCCGGCCTTCGTCGTCCTGGATGAACGCTGACACTGCTACCGCGATGCTGTTCGCTTTGGGTGCGTTCGGGTCGTTGTAGTAGTCGACTCGGGTCATGCTGCCTCCTAGAAAGTGGCCGGCTTGGCGAGGTTCCAGACTGACTCGAAGCTTTCCGAGTACGTCTCGAAGAGGTCTCCGGCGGACAGTCTCCGCAGGTGAAGGGACGGGGCGTGGGCTCCCTGAAACCCGTACACGTGCGTGTTGATGATCATCTCGTCGTCGAACCGGAAGATCGAGTTGTAGAGCGTCGTGTTGTGGAACCGCATCTCCACGCCGTCGACGCCGACCAACGGCCGGTAGGACGCCAGCGCGTTGCGGATGCGCGCTGCAAGCGTCCCGTCGCCCAGCTGCTCTTCCTCGCCGCGCAGAGCGACGCTCTCCCCCTCGGGGTCTCCGAACACCAGCCGAATTTGAGCGCCGGCCGCTGCCTTGGCCGTCAGGTCCTTAATGAACCGCGGGCGTTCCACCAGGAACAACGCCGCGTGGACCAGGATCTCGACGGTCTCCGCTGCTTCCTTGATCAGCCTGTCCCACAACTCGACGGGAACGGCGTTGCGATGCGGGAAGACCTGCACGATCTCGGCGGCGGCGGTCTCGGCCTTGCGCTCCGGAGCCACCGAGTCCGGCCACAGGTAGGTCTCTGACTCGCGTGCCATGGCGGCGATCTTGTGCCGGTGCTTGGGGTAGGGCGTCCGGTTTTTGGTGATCCAGCGCTCGACGGTCTTCTGATCGACGCCGACCGCCTTGGCGACCTGCTCCAACGTCAGACCGTTGCGCAGCAGCGCGTCACGCAGGCGTTCGTTCGGCATCGGCACCCTCGGGACGTGTAGGGACGTCTTCGACGGTACCAGGGACGTCCCGAGATGTCCTGCCACGTGGTGATCACGTCCCGCGTCTTGGCGGAGATTGGGTGTCAGGTTGCCGGGGCAGGCCCGGTGCCAGGACACCGAGGAGGTAGGCGCGACCATTGCAACCGCCGTTCGGCCGGCTGGCTCGGACAAGTGGGCGGTACCTCGCCGACGTGTGGCGTAGGCGCGGCGTGGCATGCGCGACACGGTTCAGGTCCACGTCACGGCTGGTCTGCCGATCCGTGCCAGGGCGCTGACGTACGCAAACCGCGCGGAAGTCCGGTTCGGCAAGGCGTTCCCGGTGGTCCTGCTCGTGGACTCGGACGCCATCGCCGTACTGCGCAGGGAACTGGACAAGGCGAGCGCGGCATTGGACGCCGCAGCGGCACGAGGCGGAGAGCCGCCAGAAGCTACCAACTAGCAGACGACACAAGGGATTTAGCATGGCTATCGACAAGGGACACCGGTTCGGCATCGACTTCGACGACGCGTTCACTCAGGGCTCGTCATGGTGGGCGAAGTGTCGCCCGACAACGAGTACCAGTCCCGTGAGGACCGGGCGGCGAATTCGTCCGGTGCGGCAGTGGGTGGACGAGGTGACCGGTAAGCGGCAGTGGAAGGTCATAGTCACCGACCCGGCCGAGACGCGGGCGAAGCGGGCGTCGTTCGAGATCACGCTGCCGGTGCCGACCACCTCAGAGGCGCTGCCCGGGATGCGACAGATCGAGCTGGAAGGGCTCACGGCGGAACCGCGCGTGGCGGGGCAGGGCGGTGGGGCCGGTGAGACGCCGAAGGCCGCGTGACAGCGATGAGCTTCCGCGAGCAGGTCGAGGCGTGGGAGCGGGCGTATCGGGACTACATGGCCGCGTGGGAGCACGGCCGTGCGGTGCTGTCGCCGATGAGTGCGACGAACATGGCCAACGCTGCTCGGCGGGTGTCGCGGGCGTGGCACGAGCTGGCGCAGGCGCGCGGGTTGCCGTGGTGGTGCGTGGCGGCACTGGAGTCGGCGTCCGAAGGGTTCGCCGACCTGGCCAGGGAATGGGAACAGCATGACGGCAACGTGGGACGGGCTGGGGCTGCGGTCGACAGTCGGCGTGGGTACCGAGGTGACGGTGGAGGAGACCGGGACGGTCGCGTCACATCCGCCGGTTCTGGTGTTGGCGGGTGGGCTGTGCGTGGTGACGCTGGTACCGCCGGAGGACCAGACCGCCTGGACGGGGTGCGCGGCGTTCCTGCGCAGTCTCCGCGACCACACCGAGGAACTGGCGACGCTGCTGGAAGCCCGCGCGGGGACGCGTGACCGTGCGCAAGGTTGAGCTGAAGACGCTGCGAGACGCCCACGAGGTCGTGATGGACCGCCGGCCGCCGAAGGATGCGAACCCGTCGGTGTGGCTGGCGTTCCGGCTCGGCAACGCGCGGTTGTACAAGGCGATCGCAGACGTCGACCGGGGTCATCACCACGAGGCGCTGTACTGGGCCGGATATGAGGAACGGCAGGCGGGTGAGATCTCGGCGAAACTGCAAGCGGAAGGGAAGCCCGCTGATTGGTCGCATGTAGACGAGCAAGGTCCAAAACCACAAACCCGCAGCTAGGCGTACATCGCCAGCCAGATCGCGATGTAGTGCGAAACCGCCGCCAGCACGGTGCAGGCGTGGAAGTACTCGTGGTACCCGAACGTCTCCGGCCAGTGATTCGGCCACTTCACGGCGTAGAACACCGCCCCCAGCGTGTAAAACAGCCCGCCCACGCAAAGCAGGACCAAAGCCGCGACTCCGGCGTGCGTCAGCAGCTCCGGGAAGACGAACACCGCGACCCAGCCCAGTGCGATGTAGATCGGCACCCCGAGCCAGCGCGGTGCGTGCGGCCACAGCATCTTCAGCGCGACACCGGCGATCGCGCCGCCCCAGACGATCGAGAGGATCACGTAGCCCGTCGGCTTGGACATCGCCAGCAGGGTGAACGGTGTGTACGTGCCGGCGATGAACAGGAAGATCATCGAGTGGTCCGCGCGCTTCATCCACTTGTACGCGCGGGGGCTCCAGAAGCGGCGGTGGTACAGCGCGCTCACGCCGAACAGGCCCAGCACCGTCAGGCCGTAGACCGACGTCGCCAGCGCGGCGATCGGGGACACTGTGGACGCCGCCAGGCTGATCAGCGCCGCGGTCGCCGCGAGGGCGCCGAAGAACGTCCAGAAGTGGATGTGGCCCCGCAGGCGAGGGCGGAGGTCCACTACGGGCTCGGGTGGTTCCGTCTTCAGGCTCACCCGTCCAGGTTACGGGACCGTAGGTTCCCGGGCAGCGGTCGAGTCACGCGCCTCACACCGGGTGCGTACTCTTCCTGGACGTGAGTGTTCGCTCCTTCTTGTCCGACGTCGTGTACAGCGCCTACGGCCGGCGCCTCATCCAGCAGGCCGCCGGGCGGCATCCCCGGCACATCGCCATCATGCTCGACGGCAACCGCCGTTGGGCCCGTGAAGCGGGCTTCGCGGACGTTTCGGACGGCCACCGCGCCGGGGCGAAGAAGATCGCGGACTTCCTGAGCTGGTGCCAGGAAGCCGACGTCGAGGTCGTCACCATGTGGCTGCTCTCGACCGACAACCTCAACCGGGACCCGGACGAGCTCACGCCACTGCTGAAGATCATCACCGGTGTCACCGACGAGCTCGCCGCGCCCGGCAAGACCTGGCAGCTGCGCATCGTCGGCGCGCTCGACCTGCTACCCGCCGACGTCGCGAAGCGACTCAGCGAAGCCGCCGCGCGCACCGAGGGGCGGACCGGCATGGAGGTCAACGTCGCGGTCGGTTACGGCGGGCGCCAGGAAATCGCGGACGCCGTGCGCAAGCTGCTGCTCCAGCACGCCGACGAGGGCACGACCATTCACGAGCTCGCGAAGATCCTCGACGTCGACCACATCTCCGAGCACCTCTACACGTCGGGGCAGCCGGATCCGGACCTCATCATCCGCACCTCCGGCGAACAACGGCTTTCCGGATTCCTGCTCTGGCAGTCCGCGCATTCGGAATTCTGGTTCACCGAAGCGTATTGGCCGGCATTCCGCCGGGTCGATTTCCTGCGCGCCATCCGCGACTACGCCTGGCGGCACCGGCGGTTCGGCTCTTAAAAGGCCCGAAAAACGCCGAAGGGCCCCGGAGCACGCTCCGGGGCCCTTCGCAAGCCACACTCAGCCGTGGTGGTGCTCCAGCGAGTGCAGGATCAGCGCCGGGGTGGTGGCGATGCCCGTGTAGGCACCGGCGACCAGGGAGGCCGCACCGTAGCCCAGGGCGCCGCCGCCTTCGATGAACGTGGCGTAGGCGTCGCCGAACGTCGGGTCCGGGGTGCCGCCGTGGTCGCCCGTCGCGGCGAACGCGGTGCTGCCGATCATCATGAGACCCGCAGCGGTGGCGGCGACGAAACCAGCCTTCTTCAGCACTTCGCACACTCCTAGGTAGAACTATTGGGATCCGGGGCACCGGAGGACCGGTGGTGTGTCCCGCAGTGAGAAAATTACCCGTCTATCAGGCATCTCGTACGGCTTGTACGCCCATTGTGTGAGCCTGATGCAGGCGCTTTCACTCGGACCGGTTCTCTCTTGGCGGCGCGAACTGCGCGGCGCTATCGAACGTGGTACAAGCTGTGCAGTCGATCTTCTGAATACAACGGGTCAGCAATTCTTCCAAGATCATTCCGACGTGGGTGTACCGATCGAGAGATCGATGACGCAGCGTGAGCGTCACCCGACGTCGATGTCAGACGACCGACAGTGAGGTGACGATCTGGCGAATCACCGTGTTGGCTCCCTGCGCGATCCCGCATTCGTGGGTACCTTCCGAGATGAGGGCACGCGTTCCGTGCGGGTCCTCGCGGGAGGCCCTGGTCGTGACGGTGATCGAGGGGGCGGCGCAGCCGCCCACGAGACGCACGAGGGGGCCGGCACCCGGCCCTCGTGGCCGCGCCGACTGACCCACCAGGTCAGGAGGAACGGTCCAGCCAGGGAGGTGCCCGGCCCAGCGAGTGCGGGCGTGAGGTGCACACGCCCTCGAGGGAGATGCCGTCGTGACTGCGCAGCGTTTGCCCCGTAAGGCCTCTGGCCGTTCTTCGACCGGTGCCGTTCCTGGCCCGGAGAAAGCCTCGACCTCGCCCGAATCCCAGCAGCACATGTACGTGCTCGACACGTCGGTCCTCCTTTCGGACCCGTGGGCGGTCACCCGCTTCGCCGAGCATGCTGTCGTGCTTCCGCTGGTCGTCATCAGTGAACTGGAGGCGAAGCGCCACCACCCGGAGCTGGGCTGGTTCGCCCGGGAGTCCCTGCGCATGCTCGACGACCTGCGCCGGCAGCACGGCAGGCTCGACGCGCCGCTCCCCATCGGGGACCACGGCGGCACGCTGCAGGTGGAGCTGAACCACTCGGACCCGTCGGTGCTCCCGTCCGGGTTCCGCACCGACTCCAACGACCACCGGATCCTCGCCTGCGCGCTGAACCTCGCGGCGGAGTTCCCGGCGGTCACGCTGGTGACGAAGGACATCCCGCTGCGGGTCAAGGCCGGGGCCGTCGGCCTCGAGGCGGACGAATACCGCGCGCAGGAAGTGACGCCGTCCGGCTGGACGGGCATGGCGGACGTCGACGTCCAGCAGGACGTGCTCGACGCGCTGTTCGGCGGCAGCACCGTCGACCCGGTCGAATGGGGCATGGACGAGCTCGCCGAGCTGCCCTGCCACACCGGGCTGCGGCTGCTCGCGGGCACCTCCAGTGCCCTCGGCCGGATCACCGCGGACAAGCGCATCCGGCTGGTCCGGGGCGACCGCGAGGCGTTCGGCCTGCACGGCCGCAGCGCCGAGCAGCGCGTCGCGCTCGACCTGCTGCTCGACTCCGACGTCGGCATCGTCTCCCTCGGCGGCCGGGCAGGCACCGGCAAGTCGGCGCTCGCCCTCTGCGCCGGTCTCGAGGCCGTGATGGAACGCCGTCAGCACCGCAAGGTCGTGGTGTTCCGGCCGGTCTACGCGGTCGGCGGCCAGGACCTCGGCTACCTGCCCGGGTCCGAGAGCGAGAAGATGCAGCCCTGGGCGCAGGCGGTGTTCGACACGCTCGGCGCGCTGGTCAGCCAGGACGTCCTCGACGAGGTCTTCGACCGCGGCATGCTCGAGGTGCTCCCGCTGACCCACATCCGCGGCCGCTCGCTGCACGACACGTTCGTCATCGTCGACGAGGCGCAGTCACTGGAACGGAACGTCCTGCTGACGGTGCTCTCGCGGCTCGGCACGGCGTCGCGGGTGGTGCTCACGCACGACGTCGCCCAGCGCGACAACCTGCGCGTCGGCCGGCACGACGGCGTCTCGGCGGTGATCGAGAAGCTGAAGGGGCACCCGCTGTTCGCGCACGTGACCCTCACCCGCTCCGAACGCTCGCCGATCGCGGCCCTGGTCACCGAGATGCTGGAGGACCACGGCTAAGACTCCATGAAGGGCACCCGCATGGCCGTCAAGTCCATGAGGGTGCCCTTCATGGCATTCACCAGCCCGAGGGGAGCGGACGGCCTTCGGCGAACCCGGCCGCCGACTGGACGCCCAGCAGCGCCCGCTCGTGGAACTCCTCGAGAGTGCGCGCGCCCGCATAAGTGCAGGACGATCGGACGCCCGAGCCGATCGAGTCCAGCAGGTCCTCGACGCCCGGTCGCTGCGGGTCGAGGGCCATCCGCGACGACGAGATGCCCTCCTCGAACAGCGCCTTGCGCGCGCGGTCGAAGACGTTGTCGGTGCGCGTCCGCGCGCCCACCGCGCGCTTCGATGCCATGCCGAACGACTCCTTGTAAGGCCGGCCCTGCTCGTCGAACCGCAGGTCACCGGGGGATTCGTAGGTGCCGGCGAACCACGAGCCGACCATCGCCGCGGACGCGCCGGCGGCCAGCGCCAGCGCGACGTCGCGCGGGTGGCGGACGCCGCCGTCGGCCCAGACGTGCTTGCCCAGCTCACGCGCGGCGGCAGCGCAGTCGGCGACCGCGGAGAACTGCGGGCGGCCCACGCCGGTCATCATCCGCGTCGTGCACATCGCGCCCGGCCCGACGCCGACCTTGACGACGTCCGCGCCGGCCTGGATCAGGTCGCGCGTGCCCTCGGCGGTGACGACGTTCCCGGCGACCACCGGGACCTGCGGCGACACCGACCGGACGGCCTTCAGCGCGGCGATCATCTTCTCCTGGTGCCCGTGCGCGGTGTCGACGACGAGCACGTCGACGCCGGAGCCGAGGACGGCTTCGGCCTTCGCCGCGACGTCGCCGTTGACGCCGACCGCGGCCGCGACGCGCAGCTTCCCGTCGCCGTTGACGGCCGGGGTGTAGATGTCCGCGCGCAGCGCGCCGACGGCGGTCAGCACGCCCGCGAGGCGGCCGTCGGCGTCCAGGCCCAGCGCCAGGGACGCGCCGTGGCTGTGGAGCTGCTCGAAGACTTCCCGCGCCGGCGTCGCCAGCGGGACCGCGACGGCGGCAGGCTGCGCGACGTCGGCGAGACGCGCGAAGCGGTCGACGCCCGCGCAGGCCGCTTCGTCGACGATGCCGACCGGGCGGCCTTCGCCGTCGACGACCACGACGGCGCCGTGTGCGCGCTTGTGGACCAGGTTGAGCGCGTCGGCCACGGCGTCACCGCCGGTCAGCACCAGCGGCGTGTCCCACACCGTGTGGCGGCTCTTCACCCAGCCGACGATCTCGGCGACCGCGTGGCTGTCCACATCTTGAGGGAGCACCACCAGCCCCCCGCGGCGGGCGACGGTCTCGGCCATCCGCCGTCCGGCGACCGCGGTCATGTTGGCGACGACGATCGGGATGGTCGCGCCGGTGCCGTCCGCGGTGGCGAGGTCGACGTCGAAGCGGGACTCCACGTCCGAACGGTTCGGCAGCAGGAACACGTCGTCGTAGGTCAGGTCGTGGGCGGGCCGGTGGCCGTCGAGGAAACGCACGAGTCCCCAGGCTACGTGGCCGGGTCGCGGACCGCGAACGTGGGAGTATCGGGGCATGAGCCGCCGCGACCGGGACACCGAAGGACGGGCACGCAACGCACGGCCGCGCGACGGCCTCGGCCGGCCGTTGCCGTACGGCGCCGACGGGGTCGAACGCCAGCCGGAAGGCATCGCGAGGACCCCGGCGCAAACGCTTGCGGAGGCCCAGGAGCTGCTGGACGACGGCAAGCCGTTCCACGCGCACGAGGTCTTCGAGGACGCGTGGAAGACGACCGACGGGCCCGACCGCGAGCTGTGGCGGGGGCTCGCGCAGCTCGCGGTGGGGCTGACGCACGCGGCGCGGGGGAACAACGTCGGCGCGGTGTCGCTGCTGGAGCGCGGGGCGGCGAACATCGAGCCGTTCCGGGACGAGCCGCCGCACGGCATCGACGTCGCGGGGTTGCAGCAGTGGGCGCTCGCGCTGGCCGAAGAAGCGAAGCAGCGAGTCCGGGTGTCGCCGGCTTCGCCGCGGCTGACGTGCTGACAGCGGTCGGTGCCGCGGTGATCGCGGCGGTCGCGTCACTGGTGGGGGTGACGCTGGGAGCGCTGGTCGAGCCGCTCAAGCTCAACGCCGCCCGGCGCGCGAAGCTGCGGCAGGAAAGAGCCGACCGCTGCGCCGGGTTCATCGAGGCCGCCGTCCGCGCGCGGCAGCACAACATCGACCTGAACGTCATCCACCGCCGGCGCGAGATCGGCGAACTCGCCGAGGCGGACGCCGAGCGCACCGCCGGGTACGAGGATTCCTACTACGCCGCCCGCGCGCAGATGCGGTCCTTCTTCGGGCTGCTCGTGCTGAGCGGCCCGGACGACCTGGTCGCCCAGGCCCGCGTGGTCCGGCAGCGGGACTTCGACCTGCACGTCGTCCGGCTCGAGGTCGACGAGGACGGCGGGTTCGACCGGATGAACCTGCCGCCCGTGGTGCGGAAGGCCACCGGAGCGGCGGACCGGGCGATCGAGGAGTTCGCCCTCGTCGCCCGGAAGCACACGTCCTAAGCCTCCTCCCAGCCGCTCGAGGCCGCCTTCTCCGCGCCCAGCGTCGTGCCTTCGCCGTGGCCGGTGTGCACCTTCGTCGCGTCCGGGAGCGTGAACAGCTTCTCGCGGATGGACTTCACGATCGTCGGATAGTCCGAAAAGGACCGTCCGGTGGCACCAGGGCCGCCGTGGAACAGCGTGTCGCCGGTGAACAGCACGCCCAGCTCTTCCGCGTACAGGCACACCGCGCCCGGCGCGTGCCCCGGCGTGTGGACGACCTTCAGCGCCGTGCCCGCGATCGTGATCGTCTGGCCGTCCTCCAGCCCGCCGTCCGGCGCGCGGTCCGGGTGCGTCTGGTCCCAGAGGACGCGGTCGTCCGGGTGCAGCAGGATCGGCGCGCCGGTGGCCGCGGCCAGCTCCGGGGCCGCGTTGACGTGGTCGTTGTGCGCGTGGGTGCAGACGATCGCGGCCAGCTTCCGCTCGCCGACGACGTTCTCGATCGCCTTCGCGTCGTGAGCGGCGTCGATCACGATCACTTCCGCGTCGTCGCCGACGATCCACACGTTGTTGTCGACGTCCCAGCTGCCCCCGTCGAGCTGGAAGGTGCCGGACGTCACCAGGTTCTGCACGATCGCCGTCATGGGCCCGACCCTAACGCGGTCAGCCAGGTCCTCGCGGGGCGGCAGGCGACGCTACGGCTTTGTCGCCGAGATTGCCAACGATTTCTTGGACAGTGGGCGATCCAGGAGGAGCGCGCCGATGGCGAGCGCGGTGAAGAACAGGCCGATGGCGACGCAGTTGAGCGTCACGCGGCCGTAGCCGAGCGCGCCGGCGTCGACGAACGGGTAGGGGTAGAAGCCGGTGACTGCGCCGCGCGGCAGCGTGAAGGCGAGCCAGGCCAGGGGATAGAGCAGCGACCACCAGACCGTCCGCCAGGTCAGCGCGCCGCGCGGGCCGGCGACGAGCCAGCCGAGCACGAACAGGATCGGCGTGACCTTGTGCAGCATGGTGTCGGAGAACAGCGAAAGCCCGTGCAGGTCGTACAGGCCGGCGAGGGCGACCTGGTAGACGATGCCCGTCACGATGATGCCGACCAGCGCGTCGAGCCAGAGCACGGCGAAGAGCTTCTTGCGGGTCACGCCCAGCGCGACGGCCGCCGAGATGGCCGCGACCAGCAGGTTCGAGTCGATGGTGAAGAAGGAGAGCAGGTTCGCGACGCGGCCGCCGGGGTCGGTCGCGGTGGCGACCACCTGCGTGACGAGGCCGGTCAGGGCGACCAGCGTGGTGACCGCGAACCAGGCGCGGGTGAGCTTTTCGCTGCGCATCCCCGGAGGATAGTTCCACTGTGGACCACTCGATCGAGTCCGACCCGTCGAACAGTGTCCCGTACGCGATCCAGCCGGATCGCTGCTGCTGAACCCGGGTGCGTCCCGGTGCTCGTCGGCACCGGGACACACCCGGTGGCCTACTTCAGCGCTTTGACCAGTGCGGGGACGAAGACCGACGCGTCGACCGTGCCCCAGCCGCTTGCGACGTCGAAGCCCTTCGCCGCGGTGAAGCCGACGACGCCGTCCTGGCTGTTGTCGCCTTCGGTCACGTCGACGATGCCCGCCTTGGTGCCCGCCGGGCCCAGCTTCGTGTACAGCACCGGGTTGATCTGGCCGAGCTTGCCGTGCTTGGCCTGCACCGCGAGCGCGAGCACGCCGGCGAACAGCGGCGCGGACTGCGAAGTGCCGTGCACGCCTTCCATGCTGATGTCCGGGAACGAGCGCATCTTGCTGCCGGTGATCTTCTTGACGCCGTCCTGCCAGTTCGGCCGCGCGTACGCCTTCGACAGCCCGGCGCCCTCGGCGAACCCGTCGTCGGCGACGTTCACCAGGTCGTCCGCCTTGGTGCGGGTGCCGTTCGCGTCGAGGTGCAGCTGCGTGCCGCCGAGCGTCGTGACGCGCGGGTCGGACGCCGGCCAGCTCGCGACGCGGTACGGGTAGTTGCCCGGGCCGTAGAGGTAGCCGCCGGTCGGGCCGTCGTCGCCGGAAGAGGCGACCATCGTGATGCCCGCCTTGCTCGCGCGGTCGAGCGCCGGGTCGAGCGTCTTGATCGAGTCGAACGACGGGAAGTTCTCTTCCGTCGTGCCGAAGCTCATCGAAATGACGTCGACCAGCTTGTGCTCGGTCATGTAGTCGACCGCGTGCATCATCTCCGGCAGGCCGGTGAAGCCCTGCGTCTCGGCGACCGGCGTCGCCGCGACGATGATCTTCGCGTTCGGCGCCATGGCGTGCATCATCGTGACGTCGAGGTCGGTCTCGCCACCCCAGCCCTGGCAGGTGGCGGTGTCGACGCCGGGGTCGGTGCACGCGGGCACCGGACCGGACGGCTGGATGACCTCGACGTTCGCCGGCGGCAGGCCGTGGTTCTTCGAGTACGTGTCGAGAACCTGCTTGACCTGGTCGTCACCGAAGGACACCAGCGTCGCGACGGTGCTGCCCGCGCCGGTGATGCCGGCGTTCCACAGTTTCGTCGCGTTGTACGCGGTGCTCTCCTTCGGCAGCGACGCCATCGCCGCTTCGAGCTTCGCGACGCGCTTCTGCACGGTGTCGGCGCCGACGAACGACTGCGCCGCCGGCGAGAAGTGGTGCTTCGAGGGCTGGTGCCCGGCGTTCGGCGTGCTCGGCACGGGCGTCGCGCCGGCGGGCGCGGCGAACGCGGTGACGAGCAGTGTGGCGCTCGCGAGCAGGCCCGCGGTTGCGCGCAATCTCATGCTGTTCTCCCCGGGAGTCGTGGAAACTCCACCCTGGCGAGACCGGCGGGCGCGCAACATCGACTTTCGTCTTTCCTTTTAGGAGGAAAGCACCCCCGACGCGCGAGATGTCGTGATCAAGACTTTCGTCGTCAACTCCCTTCCGAGCGGTCGCCGTGCAGCAGGCCGCGGACCGTGTCGATCGTGTCCGCTTCCGCCGGGTCCTTGTCCGGGCGGTACCGGACCACCCTGGCGAACCGCAGCGCGAGGCCGCCCGGGTAGCGCGTGCTCACCTGGGCGCTGTCCAGCTCGATCTCCACCACGACCTCGGGGCGGACGTACACCGTCCAGTCGTCGCGATGGGTCTCGATCTCCTGGAACGTCCTCGTCTGCCACGCGAGGATCTCGTCGGTCATGCCCTTGAACGTCTTGCCCACCATGATCGGCGGCCCGCCGTCCGGGTCTCGGGCGCCCAGGTGCAGGTTCGACAGCGTGCCCGTGCGCCGGCCGTGGCCCCATTCCGCCGCGAGCACCACCAGGTCGATCGTGTGCACCGGCTTGACCTTCAGCCACGCGCGCCCGCGCCGGCCCGCCGCGTACGGCGACGCCAGGTCCTTCACCATCACCCCTTCGTGCCCGGCCTCCATCGCCGCTTCCAGCACGACGGAAGCCCGCGCGGTGCCGATCTCGCCGGGGATCACGTGCGCGCCGGCGACCTCGCGCAGCGCCGCGTTGCGTTCGGACAGCGGCGCGTCCAGCAGGTCGACGCCGTCGAGGTGCAGGCAGTCGAAGAAGTACGGCCGCAGCAGCAACGCCTTGACCTGCTCCTCGCGCGTGCTGCCGAACCGGCTCATCGTGTCCTGGAACGGCCGCGGCCGACCGGCGTCGGTCAGGGCGAGCGTTTCGCCGTCCAGCACCACCGACTCGCACGGCAGCGCCCGCACGAGCTCGACCAGCTCCTGGACGCTGGAGGTGATCTCGCGCAGCGTCCGCGTCCAGACGTGCACCTCGTCGCCCTGGCGGTGCACCTGGATCCGGGCACCGTCCATCTTGTACTCGACGATCGCCTCGGCGTGCTCGGCGACGGCTTCATCCAGCGACTCCGCCGGGGACGCCAGCATCGGCTTGATCGGCGTGCCCAGCGTCAGCCGGAACTCCGCCAGCGCCGCCTGCCCGCCGGTCAGCGCCGCGACGCCGGTGATGCCGAGCTTCCCGGACAGCATGAACGCGCGCCGCACGTCCTCGGCCGGCACCTCGGCCGCCGCCGCGATCGCGTCGACCATCACGCCCTCCAGGGCGCCCTGCCTCAGCTCGCCGGTGACCAGCCGGAACAGGAACTGCTGCTCCTCCTCGGTGAGCCGGACGAACAGCGCCCGCAGCACGTCCTGCCGCCGCGTCGAGGAGCCCGTGCCCGCCGCTACGCCCGCGGCCTCTGTCAAGGCCGCGTCCACCTCCAGCACCGTGATCACCGGCGATGCGGCGGGCGACGCGCCGAGTCCGGCCAGGGTGCGCCAGCCCGCACCCAGCCGGTCCTGTGCCGTCTGCCCGGTCAGGTACGCGATCACCGTGGCCAGCTCGGTGAACTCGGCCGCGCGCAGCAGGGCGGCCAGGACGGCGATCTTCGCCTTCCTGGACCGCGTCGCCGCCAGTTCGGCGGACGCCCGGACTATCTCGCTCAGCAACACCCGGACATCATGACCCGCACCACCGACAATTTCCGGATGACTAGATGTCGGGCCTGGTGCAGTGGGGGTCGAGCAGGCCGTCCTTGGCCACGCACGGCGTGTACCCGGCGTCCTGCAGCTCGGCCCGCGCGGTCGGGCTCGCCAGGTAGTCGAGGAACCGCTTCAGCACGCTCCCGTTCGACGGCACGCCCTTGGTGTAGAGGTACTCGACGGTCCAAAACCGGTATCCGGCGTCCACGGTCGTGACGTCGGGGTAGTGGCCGTCGAGCTGCACGATCGTCACCTGCTGGTCGCGGGCGGCTGCTGTCTTGGCCGCCGGGACGTCGGCGTACCCGATCGCGCCCGGTACCGCGCCGACCTCGGTGAGCACCTCGGCGGTCGTGCCGCGCTCGCAGCGCGTGGTCGCCGCCGCCGGGTCGCGCTCCGGCTTGCGGCACGAATCCGACGTCAGCCGGTCCTCCGCGCCGCCGAGGACCTTCTGCTCGAACGTCTTGCGCGTGCCCGACTCCTGCCCGCGCCCGACGATCCCGATCGGCACGGACGGGCCCGGCCGCAGCTGGTCCCAGTTGCGCACCCGGCCGCTGAAGATGTCCTTGACCTGCTGGGTCGTCAGCCGGTCGATCCCGGCGGCCCGGTTGACGACCAGGCTGTACACGACCACCGCGACGGCCTTCGTCTCCAGGTCGGGGCCCGCTTCGCCGGAGCGGCCGTCCGAGAGCACCGCCAGCTCGTCCTTGCCCGCCGCGTCGACCGGGGCCAGCGCGCGGACGCCGGTGACGCTGCCGGTCGCCCGGGTCGTGATGGCCGCGCCGTCGCACTGGCCGTGGTACTCCGCGGCGATGCTGTCGATGATCGGCACGAACGCGCTCGACCCCTCGACCGCCAGCTTCCCGGTGGCGCACTGCGCCGAGTCGCTCGGCCGGGACCACGAGACGAGCAGCGTCGCGAGCAAGGCGCCGGTCAGGAGCACGCCGACCGCCGTCGTGATCACCGGCCAGCCGAACCGGCGCTGCTTGCGGTCGTCCTTGATCCGGCCGGCGGCGAGCCGGGCGTGGTGGCGGATCTCCTTGCTGATCTCGCCGTCGTGCCCGTCGGACTCCCGCAGCACGACGACCAGCTTGAACTTCTCCTTGCGCTTCAGGGAAAGCCGTGCGAACCGCACGCCGTGCCACTCGGGTGCTTCGGGCGGCGGGGCATCGGCGGCGGCCAGCCCGGCGAGCCGTTTCGGCAGCAAAGCGCGCACTCGGGACAGCTTCACGCCTTCGACCGGCCGTTGCGGCGTGTCCCGCGTGAAGAACTCGAGGCCGTCGCGGACGTGCTGGCGCAGGCCGTCGTCGGTCGCGTCGGACACGCGCGCGTCCCAGACGATCCGGCTGCCGAAGGTGAACGACAGCGGGATTTCGAAGTCGCCGGGTGCGATGTCGAACCCGCCGGTGTTGTGGATCCGGATCACCACGACGCTCATCCGGTTCAGCAGCCGCGCGGTCCGCTCCAGCTGCGGATCCGCTTGCGCCGAGCCGTTTTCGCCGTCGTGCAGGTCGATCGGGGAGAGCCCGATCTTGGAGTTGTAGAGCACCCGGAACGTCAGCCGGCGCCGCCGGATGAAGTAGCGGTCGATGAACGGCGCGGCGATCGCGACCAGCGCGGCGATCCCCAGGACGAGGCTGCCCGAGTCCGAGCTGAGGATCTCGGCGAGTGACTGCATCGTCGCGCCGACGCCCACCGTGCTGCTCCTCTACCCCCGGCTCCCCAGGTCCAGAAGCCTAGGCAGGCTTCACCCGGTGTGGGGTTGCGACGACCGAGTGTTCACCGGTCGTTCATCGGCGGCGATCCAGCTGGCCAGCAGGCCGAGCGCGCGTTCGGTTTCGGACCCCGGTTCGGCGTGGTAGACGACCAGGCCCTGGTCGGGGTCCTGGGGCAGGCGCAGCGTCTCGTAGCGCAGCCGCAGCTCGCCGACGACGGGGTTCATCAGTACCTTCCAGCCCTGCGCCTTCTCCTGCACCGCGTGCTCCGCCCACAGCTTCCGGAACTGCTCGCTCGCCAGCGAAAGCTCGCCGATCAGCTGGGCGAACCCCGGGTCGCCGGGGTGCCTGCCGCTCTCGGCGCGCAGGTTCGCGACCAGCTCGCGGCACACCGCGTCGTACTCCGGGTGCAGCCGTTTCGCCCGCTCGTCGAGGAAGATCAGCTTCGGCATGTTGGGTTCGTCCAGCTCGGCGAAGGCGAACGCGACCGCGCCGCCGAGCGCGTTCCAGGCCAGCACGTCCAGGTACCGCCCGAAGACGAACGCCGGTGCCTGGATCGCGTCGAGCAGCTGCTGCAGCTCGGGCCGGATCCGCTGCGGCGCGCGCTCGTCGCGGCGCTTCGGCGCGGCCAAGTTGCGCAGGTAGGACTCCTCGCCGGAGTTGAGCCGCAGTGCCCGGGCCAGCGCGTCGAGGACCGCGTCCGAGACGTTCCTCGCGCGGCCCTGCTCCAGCCGCGTGTAGTAGTCGACGCTGATCCCGGACAGCTGCGCCAGCTCTTCGCGGCGCAGGCCCTTGACCCGCCGCTGCGTGATTCCGGGCGGCAGGCCCAGGTCGGCGGGGTCCAGTGCGGCGCGACGCGCCTTCAGGAAGGCGCCCAGCTCGGCTGCGTCACTCATGCCATCAGTATCCCCGGCCCGCGGATTCCTGCCTGGTACTGCCGGACCCAGGTTGAGCGTGACCTGGTCCGGCGCTCTGGCCGCTTCCAGAGTGGTGGCATGGAACGACGAATTTTGGGCGGCACGGGGATTTCGGTCAGCGAGTACGCGTTCGGCGCGATGATGCTCGGCGAGTGGGGCAACCCGGACCACGAAGAGGGCGTCAGGATGCTGCACACGGCGCTCGACGCGGGCGTCAACTTCTGGGACACCGCGGACATGTACTCGCACGGTGAGAACGAGCGGATCGTCGGCAAGGCCCTGAAGGGCCGTCGCGACGAGGTCGTGCTGGCCACCAAGGGCTTCTTCCGGATGGGGGCCGACCCCAACCAGGGCGGGCTTTCGCGGCGCTGGCTGACGCGGGCGCTGGACGACAGCCTGCGGCGGCTCGACACCGACCACGTCGACCTCTACCAGGTCCACCGGCCCGACCCGGCGACCGACATCGAGGAAACGTTGTCGGTGCTGACGGACTTCGTGCGCGCCGGGAAGGTGCGCGCGATCGGGTCGTCGGACTTCCCGGCCGAGCAGATCGTGGAAGCCCAGTGGGTGGCGGAAAAGCGCGGCCTGGCGCGGTTCCGTGCCGAGCAGCCGCCGTACTCGATCTTCAACCGGGCGATCGAGGCCGCGGTGCTGCCGACCGCCCAGAAGTACGGCATGGGCGTCCTGACGTGGAGCCCGCTGGCCAGCGGCTGGCTGTCCGGGAAGTACGTCAAGCCGTCCGATGTGGACCTTTCCGAGGGCCGCCGGACGTTGCAGGCGCACAAGTTCGACCCGGCGCTGCCCGCGAACGCCGGCAAGTTCGAGGCGATCGCGCGGCTCAAGAAGATCGCCGACGACCTGGGCCGCCCGCTCACGCACCTGGCGACGGCGTTCGTCCGGGCGCACCCCGGCGTGACGTCCGCGATCATCGGCCCGCGCACGCCCGCGCAGCTCGACGACCTGCTGGCCGGCGCGGACCTCGTCCTCGACGACGACGTGCTGGACCGGATCGACGAGATCGTCCCGCCGGGCACGGACCTCAACTCGGCCGAGAAGGACTACACGCCGCCGGCGCTGGCGGACAAGCGCCTGCGCCGGCGGTAGCGGTCACTTGCCGCCGCGGGCCATGCGGAGGACGTCGAGCGCCTCGTCGAGCTGCTGTTCGGTGAGCTTGCCGTCCTTCACGTAGCCGCGCTCGATGACGACCTCGCGGATCGTCTTCAGCTCCTTCAACGCCTGCTTCGCGACCGCGGCGGCTTCTTCGTAGCCGATGTACTTGTTCAACGGCGTCACGATCGACGGCGAGCCCTCCGCGTAGGTGCGGGCGCGGTCCACGTTGGCTTTGACGCCGTCGAAGACCTTGTCCGCCAGCAGCCGCGAGACGGCCGCGAGCAGGCGCGCCGACTCGAGGACGTTGCGGGCGATCACCGGCAGGTTGACGTTCAGCTGGAAGTTGCCCGCGGCGCCCGCGAACGCCACCGCCGCGTCGTTGCCGATCACCTGCGCGACGACCTGCAGCGTCGCCTCCGGGATCACCGGGTTCACCTTGCCGGGCATGATCGACGAGCCGGGCTGCAGGTCCGGCAGCGCCAGCTCGGCCAATCCGGTGCGCGGGCCGGAACCCAGCCAGCGCAGGTCGTTCGCGATCTTGTTGAGCGACACGGCGATCGTGCGCAGGTGCCCGGACGTCTCGACGACGCTGTCCTGCGTCGCCTGCGCCTCGAAGTGGTCGCGGGCCTCGGTCAGCGGCAACCCGGTCACCGTCGCGAGTTCGGCGGCGACGCCGGAGCCGAAGCCGTCCGGCGCGTTGAGGCCCGACCCGACGGCCGTGCCGCCGATCGGCAGCTCGCCGAGGCGCGGCAGGCCCGACTTCAGCCGCTCGACGCCGAACCGGACCTGCGACGCCCACGCGCCGGCCTCCTGGCCGAGCGTGATCGGCACGGCGTCCATCAGGTGCGTGCGCCCGGACTTCACGACGTCGGCCCACTCCGCGGCCCGGACCTCGATCGCGCCGGCGAGGTATTCGAGCGCGGGGATGACGTCCTTGAGGACGGCTTCGGTCGCGGCGACGTGGATGGTCGTCGGGAAGGTGTCGTTCGACGACTGCGACGCGTTGACGTGGTCGTTCGGGTGCACGTCCCGGCCGAGGGCCCGGGTGGCGAGGGTCGCGATGACCTCGTTGGCGTTCATGTTCGACGACGTCCCCGAGCCGGTCTGGAAGACGTCGATCGGGAAGTGCGCGTCGTGCGCGCCCTCGGCGACCTCGTCGGCGGCGGCCGCGATGGCGTTCGCGACGTCGGCGTCGAGCACGCCCAGCTTGAGGTTCACCCGCGCGGCGGCGGCCTTGAGCAGGCCGAGCGCACGGATCTGGGCGCGCTCCAGGCCCCGGCCGGAGATGGGGAAGTTCTCGACGGCCCGCTGGGTCTGCGCGCGGTAGAGCGCGTCGGCAGGCACGCGGACCTCGCCCATGGTGTCGTGTTCGATCCGGTATTCCTGATCAGCCATGACACCGATTCTGGACCTGTTCGCGGGTCACCGCGTGGTGGCGTTGCGCACCCTGCGCCGTTCGCCGAGCACCGCCGTGACGACGATCGCCGCCACCAGGCTCGCCACGCCCAAGCACGCGAACACCAGCGGCACCGTCGGGTCCTGCCGCCCCGGGAGCTGGGTCGCGACGAGTCCGTCAGGATCCTCGACGACAGTCACCCGGCTGCCGACCGTCAGGCGCGTACCCACCCCCGGGTCGAGTGAACCCGGGCTCCCGTCCGGGTTCCGCAGGTCGTACGTGTAGTCGATCCCGGCCTTCAGGCGCTGCGCGGACTCCGCGGTCACCAGCACTTCGACCGGCTTTCCCCGCGAAAGCAGGACTTCGTCGCCCGCCGCGAGCCAGCCGCCCTGCAACGCGGCGAGCACCGGCAGCAGCCCGAGCAGCGCGAGCGGGAGCCCCGTCCGGGCCAGCCAGCGGCCGAACGCGACCAGGGCCGCGAAAGCCACGAAGACGAACGGGAGAAAACCCACCGGCGAAGCCGACGGCAGCCCGAGCCACACCGCGAGAACGAGCCAGCCGTGCAGCACCACTGTCGCCGCGGTCGCGCTCAGCAGCGTCCGCCGCACACCCCACGGCGGGCGCCGGTCGTCCGGGCGCCTGTGTCGCACCCCGTCGAGTGAACTCCGATCCGGCTAGGATCGGCTGTGTTCTCGATCACCGCCATCCACCACTGGCTGGAGCGAGCATGACTGAAGCTTCTGGGGACTCCTACGACCTCGTGATCATCGGCGCGGGCCCGACCGGGCTGTTCGCCGCCTACTACGCCGGGTTCCGCGGCCTTTCCATGGCGGTGGTCGACTCGCTGCCCGAACCCGGTGGCCAGGTGACGGCGATGTACCCCGAGAAGATGATCTACGACGTCGGCGGGTTCGCCGAAGTCCGCGGCCGCGACCTGGTCGACGGCCTCGTGCAGCAAGCCGCGCCGTGGAAGCCGAAGTACCTGCTGGGGCGCAAGGCCGAAAAGCTGGAGACGCTCGAAAACGGCGTCGAGCTCACCCTCGACGGCGGCAAGACCCTCAAAGCCGGCGCGGTGCTGATCACCGCGGGCATCGGCGAGTTCACCCCGCGCCCGCTGCCCGCCGGCGACGGCTGGCTCGGCCGCGGCATGGTCCACTTCGTCCCGTCGCTGCAGGCGCACGCGGGGCAGCACGTCGTGGTCGTCGGCGGCGGCGACTCGGCGTTCGACTGGATCCTCGCGCTGCACCCGGTCGCTGCGAGCGTGACGCTGGTGCACCGCCGCGCCAAGTTCCGCGCCGCCGAGTCGATCGTGCGGCAGGCGCGCGAGCTTGGCACCCGGATCATCACCGACGCCGAGGTCACGCGGTTCGTCGAGAACGAGAGTGGCGCGCTCGAAGCCGTCGACGTCTCGATCAAGGGCGCCGGCGACGAGCGGCTGCCGGCCAACGCCGTCGTCGCGGCGCTCGGGTTCACCGCCGACCTCGGCCCGATCGAAAGCTGGGGCCTGGAAATCAGCCACCGCGCCATCGCCGTCGACTCGACGATGGCGACCGCACGCGAACGCGTCTACGCCGCCGGCGACGTCGCCGCGTACCCGGGGAAGGTCAAGCTGATCGCGACCGGCTTCGGCGAGGCCGCGACAGCCGTCAACAACATCGCCGTCGCGCTCGACCCGGACGCCCACCTGTTCCCGGGCCACTCGAGCAACGCAGAGTAGTAATCCGGCCAAAAGTAGGCCGCCCCCCACGCGGCACGTGACCGTTGCTACGAAGTCGTTCGGCCGTGACTGTGGTCGGATTACTGCTCATCGGCACAGTAGGGTCAGGCCTTCGTCTTCTCCGCGATCCACGGCGCGTACGCGACGGCGGACGTGTAGATCGACGGCGCCGACGCGCACACCGGGTCGTTGTTGCCCGGACGGCTGGTGACCCCGGCGAGCAGCCAGTGGTCGCCGTCGCGGACGATCTCGGGCCCGCCTGAGTCGCCGAAGCACGCTCCGGCCTTGCCACCGGGGTTGTCCGTGCACAGCTCGGCCGTGCCGTCGAAGACGGACGTGCACTTCGAGCCCTCGACGATGTGCGTGTCGAGCTGCTGCAACGTCGTCGGGATCCCGCCGCAGCCGACCTTCGGGCAGGTCTGGCCCCAGCCGAGGATCCGGGTCGCCGTGCCCGGTGCCGCGGCCGTCGCCAGGCCGATCGGTGCCGCCTCCGCAGGCGCCGCCAGCCGCAGCAGCGCGATGTCGCCCGCCGGGCTCTGCGTGTTGAACGCCGGGTTCACGATGATGCCGGCGACCTGGGCGACCTCGCCGCCCTGGCCCACGTCGTTCGTGCCCGCCCGCACGGAGATCGCCGCCGGGGTCTTGTCGAACGCGCAGTGCGCGGCCGTCACCACCCAGGTGGGGGCGATCAGCGCGCCCGCGCAGAAGAGCTTGCCGGTCGGGGAGTGCAGCGACACCGCGAACGGGTACGGCTGGTCCGCGTCGCCGCCCCCGACGATCACGGGGTCGGCCGACGCGGTGGCGGGGACCGAGGCGAACAGCAGGACCAGCAGGGCCAGTAGTCGCCTGGGCACGGGTCTCCTTACGGCAGCGGGGGAACGACGTCGTCGTCGGGCGCGTCCAGGTGGCCGTCGAAGTTGACCGAGGAGTACGCCCGCAGCTTGTTCAGCCGGTGGTAGCCGTCGATCATTCTGACGGTTCCGGACTTGGACCGCATCACGATGGACTGCGTCGTCGCGCCGCCCTCGCGGTAGTGGACGCCGCGCAGCAGGTCACCGTCGGTGACGCCGGTGGCGCAGAAGAAGACGTTGTCGCCGCGGACGAGGTCGTCGTTCAGCAGCACGCGGTCGAGGTCGTGCCCGGCGGCGATGGCCTTCTCGCGCTCGGCGTCGTCCTTCGGCCACAACCGGCCCTGCAGCTCGCCGCCGAGGCACTTCATCGCGCAGGCCGCGATGATGCCTTCGGGGGTGCCACCGATGCCGATCAGCATGTCGACGCCGGTGGTCGGGCGGGCCGCGGCGATCGCGCCCGCGACGTCGCCGTCGGAGATGAACCGGATCCGCGCGCCGGCGTCGCGGACCTCCTTGATGATCTGCTCGTGGCGCGGGCGGTCCAGGATGCACACGGTGACGTCGCCGACGCTGCTGTTCTTCGCCTTGGCCACGCGCCGGATGTTCTCCGCGATCGGCGCGCCGAGCTCCACCTTGCCCGCTGCCTCGGGGCCGACGGCCAGCTTCTCCATGTAGAACACCGCGGACGGGTCGAACATCGCGCCGCGCTCGGCGACCGCGAGCACCGCGAGGGCGTTCGGCATCCCCTTGGCCATCAGCGTGGTGCCGTCGACCGGGTCGACCGCGACGTCGCAGTCCGGCCCGTCGCCGTTGCCGACCTCTTCGCCGTTGAACAGCATGGGCGCTTCGTCCTTCTCGCCCTCGCCGATCACCACGACCCCGCGCATCGACACCGTCGAGACGAGCTGGCGCATCGCGTCGACGGCCGCGCCGTCCCCGCCGATCTTGTCGCCGCGGCCGACCCAGCGGCCGGCGGCCATCGCGGCGGCTTCGGTGACCCGGACCAGCTCCATCGCGAGGTTGCGGTCGGGCGCTTCACGACGACTCTCTGCGGCGGACATCAGGCCTCCCGGATCGTGGAACTGGCGGGCGTTCAGTCTGTCAGATACCCGCCGTGTTTCCAGATACCGTCGGCATGGCCTACCTCACTGCTCGGAGTCGTCCTCCACGGACGCCAGAGCAGCCTCGATCCGCTCGCGCGCGCCTTCGAGATGGCGCTCACAGACCTTCGCGAGCTTCTCGCCCTTCTCCCACAACGCGAGCGACTGCTCGAGGGACAGACCGCCGGCTTCGAGCTCGCGGACGACCTCGACGAGGCGGTCCCGGGCCTGCTCGTAGCCGAGTTCCTCGCTGGCTGCTTCACTCACGCTGGGCGTTCTCCGACCTTCCGGCTTGGGCTGTGCGCGCACACTACCGCGCTGGCCATGGCGTGGTCGTACCCGACGAACGCCAGGGCGAACTCCTGCCCGTCACCGTCCGCGATCGCCTCTTCGAGGTTTTCCTGCGCGCCGGCGACGCGCTTGCGGTGCCCGGCACCCTCGGCGAACCACCAGCGCGAGCCGACCTGCGTCGACGTCGCCTCGGACAGCCGCCGCAGCTGTGGGCCCAGGTCTCGGCGGGCCGCGGTGCCGCAGCCCGCCAGCAGCGCCGTCCAGCACTCGGCGGCAGCCCGGTCGGTGCGCATCGCCTGGTCCAGCAGCGGACGCGCGCCCAGGCGCCGGGCCGCGTCCACGGTGAGCGGGAGGAACGTCGCTCTCACCCCTGCTCTCCTTCCGCCACCGCGCCGATCGCGCCATCACCCACCCGCACACGCAGCTGGGCACCGGCCTCGACTTCGGAGACGGAGCGGAGTACCTGGAGGTTGCCTTCGGCGTCGAGGAACTGCACGACCGCGTACCCGCGGGCCAGCGTCGCGGCCGGGCCGAGCGCGGTCAGCCGGGCCCGCGCGCTCACCAGCTCGGCCTGGTCCTTGGCCAGCAGCGTCAGCATGGCGCGGCGCGCGCGTTCGCGGTGGACGTCGACGTCGTCCTGGCGCCGCTGGACCGGGCCGAGCGGATCGGCCAGCGACGGACGGCTGCGGATCTGCGTCAGCAGCCGGGTCTGGGTGTCGACCCAGCCGTGCAGCGCCCGGCGTCCGCGGTCGCGCATCTGGCGGACGCGTTCGGTCTCCTCGCGGAGGTCCGGGACGATGCGCTTGCCGGCGTCGGTCGGCGTGGAACAGCGCAGGTCGGCGACGTGGTCGAGCAGCGGAGTGTCCGGCTCGTGTCCGATTGCGCTGACCACCGGCGTGCCCGCGGCCGAGACCGCGCGGCAGAGCGCCTCGTCGGAGAACGGCAGCAGGTCTTCGACGCTGCCGCCGCCGCGCGCGATGACGATGACGTCGATCTCGGGGTCGGCGTCCAGGATGCGCAGCGCGCGCATGACCTGCGGGACGGCCTGCGAGCCCTGCACGGCGGTGTTGATGACCTTGAACCGGACGTGCGGCCACCGGGTCTGGGCGTTGACCAGGACGTCCCGCTCGGCCGCCGACGCGCGGCCGGTGATCAGCCCGACGCCCGTCGGCAGGAACGGGACCGGCCGCTTGCGTTGCGGCGCGAAGAGGCCCTCGGCGGCCAGCAGCTTCTTCAGGCGTTCGATCCGGGCGAGCAGCTCGCCGATGCCGACGGCGCGGATCTGGTCGGCGCGCAGGCTGAGCGTGCCGCGGCCGAAGAAGAACGACGGCTTGGCGTGCACCACCACGCTCGCGCCCTCGCGCAGCGGCGGCTCCATCTCGCGGATCAGCCAGTTCGGGCAGGTCACCGACATCGAGACGTCGGCCGACGGGTCACGCAGCGTCAGGAACGCGGTCTGCGTGTTCGGCCGGGAGCTGACCTGCGTGACCTGGCCCTCGACCCAGACGCTGCCGAGCCGGTGGATCCAGTCGCCGATCTTGCGCGCGACCGTGCGGACGGGCCACGGCTTGTCCGCGGTGCTCGTTTCGGTTTCGGTCACTGGCCGTTCTCTTGGCCGTCTTCCCCGGCCTGCTCGGCCTTGCGGGCGTTGGCGATCCGGCGGGACAGCATCCCGGTGAAGGACGAGCGGTCGGCGTTCGCGCGCTCGTACTCGAGGATCGTCTCGAGCTGGGGGATCGAGAGCTGACGCAGGCGGGCCCGCAGCTGGGGGAGGGTGAGCTGGTCGTAGCCGGTCAGCCCGGCGGGACCGTCGTACCCGGCGGCGCTGGTCCGCGGGATGTCGCTCTTGGCCTTCTTGTCGATCTTGGGCGTGCCGGGCTTGGGCTTGGTTTCCTCCGGGGCGTCGTTCTCGCCCTCGGCGTGGTCCTCGGCGAGCGCGCGCTCCTCTTCGGCCCACGGATCGCCCAGTTCCGCTTCGAGTTCGGCCACTGACGGAACGTGACCGTTGATTTCCGAACGGGGCTCCGGCACGTCGGCGACCGGCGTGCGGCTCGGCTGCGGCGCGGCGTCGAGGTCTTCGTCGAAGGTCGCCCAGCTGGGCGTGTCCTCGACCGGGCGCAGGCTCGACAGGGCGTTGTCGCCCTTGATCGCCAGCTCGGTGACGTGCTGCTGGACCCGCATGGAGGCCTGGAGCACCTGGCTGACGACGGTGACCGGAAGCCCGGCGAGCTGCCGGGGAAGCTCACGAACCCGCTCGGCGGTGCTGACGGCGAGGCCCGCGGCGACCCGGAGGGGGAGCGGGAATGGCTTCATGCCTCCAGCCTGCCGCATATCCGCCATTGTGCCCAACCGAACGGGTGGGTTCGGGCGCGTTGCGTGACCCCCCGCACACCGCGGAAGGGGGACGAAGCTCACCCGAACGGGACTTCGAGTTCGTCTCGGGACTGCCCGTACCCTGGGTGCCATGAGTTCAGCGAGTCCCGGAATCGAGCCCGCGGGTACCCCGACGATCACCGGCACCGCTTCCGGCAAGCGGGTGCTGCTCGCCAAGCCCCGTGGTTACTGCGCCGGCGTCGACCGCGCGGTGATCGCCGTCGAGAAGGCTCTCGAGGTCTACGGCGCCCCGGTGTACGTCCGCAAGGAGATCGTGCACAACAAGCACGTGGTCGAGACGCTGCGCGAGCGCGGCGCGATCTTCGTCGACGAGACGTCCGAGGTGCCCGAGGGCGCGCTGGTGGTGTTTTCCGCCCACGGCGTCTCGCCGATGGTGCACGCGGAGGCGGCCGACCGGAACCTGCGCACGATCGACGCGACCTGCCCCCTGGTGACGAAGGTGCACAAGGAGGTCAACCGGTTCGCGAAGGACGACTACGACATCCTGCTGATCGGCCACGAAGGCCACGAAGAGGTGGAGGGCACGGCCGGCGAGGCGCCGGACAAGGTCCAGCTGGTCGACACGGCCGAGGACGTCGACAAGGTCGAGGTCCGCGACCCGTCGAAGGTGATCTGGCTGTCCCAGACGACGCTGTCGGTCGACGAGACGATGGAGCGCGTCGACCAGCTCCGCGAGCGCTTCCCCGGCTTGGCGGACCCGCCGAGCGACGACATTTGCTACGCGACGACGAACCGCCAGGTCGCGGTCAAGGCGATGGCGGCGGAGTGCGACCTGGTCCTGGTGGTCGGCTCGACGAACTCGTCCAACTCGAAGCGCCTGGTCGAGGTGGCCCTGAAGGCGGGTGCTCGGGCGTCGTACCTGGTCGACTTCGCGCACGAAGTCGACGAGGCGTGGCTGTCCGGCGTGACGACGGTCGGGGTGACCTCGGGAGCGTCGGTGCCGGACGAGCTGGTGATGGACCTGCTGGCGTGGCTCGCCGAGCGCGGCTACGGCGACGTCGACGAAGTGACGACGGCGAACGAGAAGATCACCTTCGCGCCGCCGAAGGAGCTGCGGAAGGTCTGAGGCTGGCCGGTTTCGGTCGCGGCTCGCGCCGTCGCCTCCACCGTGTTGGGGGGGTCCGTCGTGCTGGGTTTGCCGGCGTCCCCAGTCGAGCTGTCGCCGAATCCTGTGTAGACGAAGAGGCGGTCACCTTCCGCGGAAGGTGACCGCCTCTTCGCTGGTCGTCAGCGCTCTTCGTCGTCCCAGGGACGGTTCCGGCGCGGCGGGGCACCCCGCCCACCGGACGGGCGGCGGGGCGGCGGCGTGTCACGGCCGTCTTCCGCGGGCGGGCGCGGACGCCGCCGCGGTGCGTCGCCGCGCCGGCGGGGGTCGCTGTCCGCGGGGGGCGGGGTGCGCCGGCCGGCCGGCGGAGGCTTGCGGGCGCCGCGGTCGCGTTCGGCAGGCGCGCCGGCGCGTGGCGCTCGGCGTTCGCCATCCGCGGGCGGGCGCGGACGCCGCGGCGGTTCGCCTTCGCGGCCACGGCGGTCGCTCGGGGGCACCGGCGTCTGGCCCGTGCGGTTCGACCCGGACGGCCGCGGACGCCCGCCGACCGACGTCGCCGCGGCGCGCGTGGACGGCTTTTCGTCGTCCTCGTCCGCCCGGCG
The DNA here is from genome assembly GCF_036227105.1 of Amycolatopsis sp. NBC_01488. Taxonomy (NCBI): domain Bacteria; kingdom Bacillati; phylum Actinomycetota; class Actinomycetes; order Pseudonocardiales; family Pseudonocardiaceae; genus Amycolatopsis; species Amycolatopsis sp. NBC_01488. Next base: position 3,696,642 of record NZ_CP109434.1, read on the forward strand.
GCGGTCGGCCTTGCCCTTCTTCGGGGCGTCGGGGTCGCGCTCGCGGAACATCCGGACGAAGCCGATCAGCAGCGTGAGGCCGGTGGTGATCGCCATGGTCGGGAAGCCGTTGATCAGCGGGGTGCCGATGTTCAGGGCCTTGGACAGCATGTCGTCGCCCTGGGACCCCGAGGTCAGCAGGATCACACCGGGCACGGTCACGGCCAGCACCAGCGGCGGCATCACCATCGGCCCGAACAGGCCCCGCCGCCGCACCGCGCAGACCGCGATGACGGCCCCGGCGATGTAGCAGACGGTGAAGATCACCGGGATGCTGCCTTGGCTCGGCTTGCCGATGAGGGCGCCTACGACCGCCAGGCCGAGGCCGACCAGGACCGCCGCCCACCACGGCAGCCCGCGCCTCGAACCGACGACAGGACGCTCGTCCCACGGCACGGGGACGTCGTCGGCATCTGGATCGCTCTGGCGATCGCGAATCGCGGTCACAGCACAACACCGTATCTCGTGGTTGTGAAGATCTTGCCAGCACCGCCGCCGACGTAGGTGTACCGCCACCCGGCGGCGTGACCCGAGTGGCCCCGCCGGGTGCTGCTGTGGTGTGGTCCAGTCCTTTGGATGCGCTCCCGGTTTGTCTCCTTCCTGGTACGAAGGCGCACGGATCGTCGCAGGTGACAGGCCTGCGTGCCGGTCGACCTGCTGGACCGGGCCAGGACCCGGATCCGGCGGACGCGCCTGCTCGCAGCCGCTGCTCGTGGCGTCGGCGATAGTGACGAGGCCAACTCTCCGCCACCGGCCGGCGATCGCCTCCGACGACCCGAGTGCGCGACCCGTCGGTCAGGCACGCACCGACCCGCAGATCTCGCCCGGCCCGCTGCCGCGGTCAGCTCGCGCATTTCCCGCCACGAAGTCGCCGCCGAGCCTCGCCCAGCCAGTCGCGCCCCGCCGGGCGCAGCACGCGCACCTCTGGCTGCGAAGTCGCCGCCGCTGAACCTCGCCCGGCCAGTCGGGCTCGGTTAGCCGCAACCCTGTGCACATCCGGCTGCGAAGTCGCCACCGCTGAGCCTCGCCCGGCCAGTCGGGCCTCGGTCGAGCGCAGCCCGCGAGCCTCCCGCCGCGGAGTCGCCGCCGAGCCCCGCCGGTAGCCGGGCGTGAGTTGCCGTCGGCAGCCGCTCGCCGGTTGGCCGAGCCGTAGCCCGGCAATCCTCCGCCGTCCGGCCGCTCCGCGCGCCTGAGAATCGAGCCGTCAGCTGGCCGCCAGTTCGTCCCCCTTCCGTACCTGGGGAACCGCCGCCGGGCTGCCCGCCGCGTCCGTCAGCGGGGCCACCGTCGCCCGGAACGTCTCCAGCGCCTCCAGTTCCCGCCGTCGCGCCGACAGGAACCGCTGAAGGTGCGTGCTCGACAGGTTCAGCGCCTCCACCGCGCCGCCCGCCGCCCGGTGCGCGGCCGCCGCGCCGGCTCGCACCTGCTCGACGTCGGCCTCCAGCGTCCGGTCGCTCGCCGCGAACAACGCCGCCGAAGCCAGCACCCCGAACCCGGTCGGCCCGCACAGGAACACCCGCCGGTCGATGAGCCAGCGCAGCAGCTCCGGATCGGTGTCCAAGGCCGCGACCACCGCGGCGTCGGACGGGACGAACATGATCGTTCCGTAGATCGCGTCGGCCCAGCGCTGGTACCCCTTGCCCGCCAGCTCGGCCGCCCGGGAACGGACCTGCCGCACGTGCGCTCGCAACGCGTCGATCCGCTCGTCGGGGTCGTTGGTCTCCACCGCCTCCGCCCAGATCGCCATGCTGGCCTTCGCGTCCACCGGCACCGTGCGGTCGCCGCCCACCCGCAGCACCATGTCCGGCTTCGCCGAGCCGCCGCCGCCCACGTCCGTCTGCAGGGTGAAGTGCAGGTTCTCGCGCAGCCCGAGCGCCCGCGCCGTCTCCACCAGCACCTGCTCGCCCAGTTCGCCGCGCCCGCTGATCGAGGCGAACGCGACCTCGTAACGGCGCAGCGCCAGCTGCTGCTGGTCCGACTTCGCCCGCTCGGCCGCCACCAGCCGGGCCGCCGCGTCCGCCCGGCGCATCCCGTCGTTGTAGAGCCGCCACAGCACCGCGACGGCGAACAGCAGCAGAACCGCGAGCACGATCGCCGCGGTGGTCAGCACTGTCGCCACTTCGCCTCCTCCCTCCGGGCCGCCTGGATCCGACCGCGCAGACATCATGGCGGACCCCACCGACAAAAACCGCGTCCGATCCGTCGCTCTGGGTAGCTGACCTGCGAACAAATCGAATCCACGCAGGGCGTGTCCGAACCGGCACTCTCGTGTTAGTACACACGTTCGAGTGAGGAGTCGGCGAGCCTTCGCCTTTTCGTCGGGGCCGGGTCGTACCTTGGCCCTCGTGAGATTCCTGCACACCTCCGACTGGCACGTCGGCCGCACGTTCCACGGCGCCGACCTGCTCGCGGAACAGGAAGCGGTGCTCGGGCACCTCGCCGACCTCGTGGCCGGCGAGGCGATCGACGCCGTCCTGGTGGCAGGCGACATCTACGACCGCGCGGTGCCGTCGGCCGAGGCCGTCCGGGTGGCCACCGCGGCGGTAGCGCGGATCCGCGCCGCCGGCGCGCAACTGGTCGTCACGCCCGGGAACCACGACTCCGCCCCGCGGCTGGGCGCCTTCGCGGAGTTCGCCGCGGCGGGCGGCCTCCACCTGCGCACCACCGTCGGCGGGCTGGCCGAGCCGGTCCTCCTGGACGACGACCACGGCCCGGTCGCCGTCTACGGAATCCCTTACCTGGAGCCGGAACCCGCGCGCCACGCGCTGGGCGTGCCGGACGCGCGCGGCCACACCGGCGTGCTCACCGAGGCCATGCGGCGGATCCGTGCTGACCTCGGAACCCGGCCGGGCGTCCGGTCGGTCGTGCTCGCGCACGCGTTCGTCACCGGCGGCGAGCCGACCGACTCCGAGCGCACGATCGCGGTCGGCGGCGTCGAACAGGTACCCGGCTCGGTCTTCGACGGCGTCGACTACGTCGCGCTCGGCCACCTCCACGGCCCGCAGACGCTGGCCGAACACCTGCGGTACTCCGGCAGTCCGCTGGCGTACTCGTTTTCCGAGGCGCGGCAACGCAAATCGGTCTGGCTGGTCGACCTGGACGCAAGCGGGCTCGCCGAAGTCCGCCGCCACGAGCTGCCGGTGCCGAGGGCGCTGGCCACCCTCCGCGGCCCGCTCGAAGACCTGCTCGCCGACCCGGCGCACGACCGGTTCCTCGAGCACTTCCTGTCGGTCACGGTCACCGACCCGGTCCGCCCGGTGGACGCGATGCGGCGCCTGCGTGAGCGGTTCCCGCACGCGGTGCACCTGGAGTGGGAGCCCGAGGGCGGGTACAGCGGCGCCCCGCTGCGCTACTCCGACGCCGTGCGCGGCCGGTCGGACATCGAGATCTCGCGCAGCTTCCTCGACGACTGCCGAGGTTCCGCGCCGACCGAGAGCGAAGAGCAGCTTCTGTTCAAGGCCCTGGAAGCGGCCGACCGGGGGGCGCTCGCGAAATGAGGCTGCACAGGCTGGAGGTCGAGGCCTTCGGGCCGTACAGCGCACGCGAAGTGGTCGACTTCGACGTGCTCGGCGCCGACGGTCTCTTCCTCCTGCACGGCGAAACCGGCGCCGGCAAGACCACGCTGCTCGACGCGATCGCGTTCGCGCTGTTCGGCGTGGTTCCCGGCGCCCGCAACGAGGCCAAGCGGCTGCGCTGCGACCTGGCCGAGCGCGACCAGGTCACCGAGGTCGCGCTGGAGCTCACCGTGCAGGGCCACCGGCTGAAGATCGTGCGCAACCCGGAGTACCAGCGGCCGAAGCGGCGCGGCGAGGGCACGACGACGCAGCAGGCGCGGGTGTCGTTGAGCTGGGTCGGCACCGCGCCGGCCGGGCTGGCGCCGGAGGGCCTGATCCGGATCGAGGAGGTCGCGCGCACGGTCGAGCGGCTGCTCGGGATGACCGCGGCCCAGTTCTTCCAGGTGGTGCTGCTGCCGCAGGGCGAGTTCGCCCGGTTCCTGCGGTCGGACACCGCCGAGCGCGAGAAGCTGCTGGAGCGGCTGTTCGGCACCGAGCGCTTCGCCGACGTCGAACGCTGGTTCGCCGACCTGCGGGCCGAGCGCGGCCGGGAACTCGAGTACCAGCAAGGGAAAGTGCGCGAGCTGCTGGCGAGGTACGCGCAGGAAGCGCAGCAGGACGCGCCCGAGGCGGACGTGGCGGAGTGGGTCGACGTCGTGCTGGCGGCGTCCGGAGAACGCGTCCGACAGGCGACCGCGGAGGAGGAGCGGGCGCGCGCCGCGGCTCAGCGCGCGGACGTCTACCTGCAGGAGGAACGATCCGGCGCGGAGAAGATCCGGCGGGTCCGCACCGCGCACCTGCGGCTCGTCGAGATCACCGAGCAGGCGCCGCAACGCGCGGAGTGGGCCCAGGAGGTCGCGGCCGCGCGGCGGGCTGCCGGCGTCGCAGTGGAGGCCGACCTGCTGGATCGGCGCGCCGCCGAGCTGACCGAAGCGGAGCAGGCAGAAAAGGAACGCGGCGCGCGGTTGCGGGAGTTCGGCACCCGGGCGACGGGCGACCTCAAGGCCCGCGCGGCCACCGCGCGGGAAGAGGCCGGTGCGGTCGCGGAGCTCGTCGCCGAGGCCGAACAGCAGCAGCTCGACGTCATGCGGCGGGACGACCGGAAGCTGGCCGCCGTCACGGCCGGGCAGCAGGTCGAAGAGCTGACCACCGAGCTGGCCGCGATTCCCGGTCAGCTGGCCAAACTGCGGGCGGACGCGCTCGAAGCGGCCGAGGCCGAAGCCAAGCTCGACGGCGCGCGGGCACGTGTCGATGAGCTGCGGGCCTTCGCGCGCGATGCGGCCGAGCTGCCGGAGGCTCGGGCGAAGGTCGAGCGTGGCGAGGCGAAGCTGCGCGAGGTCGTCGACGCGCACCAGGCGGCCCGGCAGCGTCGGCTGGACCTGCGCGAGCGGCGGCTCGACGGGATGGCGGCCGAACTGGCCGCCGCACTGCCGGAGGGCGCGCCCTGTCCGGTCTGCGGGTCCGCCGAGCACCCGGCGCCCGCCAACCGGGACGTCGAACTCGTCGACCCAGCCGAAGAACGGGCGGCCGAGGAAGCCGAGCAGGCCGCCGACACGGTGCGGCAGCGGGTCGTCGTCGCATTGGAAGAGGCGAAAGCGCGGCTGGCGGGCCTGCTGGAACGGCTCGGCGAGCGCACGGCCGAGTCGGTCACGGCCGAGCTGGTCGAAGCCCGCGCGACCGTCGCCTCGCTGACGCAGCAAGCGGCCGGGAAGGCGAAGCTCAGCGAGCAGGTCGTCCTCCTCGAACGTGATCTCGAGCTGCGAGCCGAGCGGCGTCGCCAGGCCGAGCAGGCGGCGACCGAGGCCACGACCGACGTCCGGGCCCTGGAAGAACGGCTGGCCGAGCGCGAACGCCGGCTCGTCGCCGGGCGCGGCGAGTTCGCGGACGTCTCGGCCCGGCGGGAACACCTGCTCGGGCTGGCCGAGGCGCTCGAAGGGGTCGCCGAGGCTCGGACGGCCGTCGTGGGTGCCCGGGAGCGGGTCGCCCAGCAGCGCGCGCTGGTCGAAGCGGCGGTCAAGGCGAAGGGGTTCACGTCGCTGAAGAAGGCGCGGGCCGCGATGCTGCCGGACGAGCAGATCGAGAAGCTGGAGCAGGGCATCGCCGAGGCCGAGGCGGCCGCGGCGGGAGCGCGGGCGTTGCTGTCCGAGCCGGACCTGTTCGGGATCTCGCCGGACGACGTCGCGGACGTCGACCGGGCGGCCGACTCGGCCCAGCTGGCGCGGGCGCGGGCAGACTCGGCGTACGCGGCGCTGCGGGTGGCGACCGCTCACCACGAAGAGCTGACCCGGCTGGCGGCTCTGCTGCGCAAGGCCCTCGCCGGCCTCGCCCCGGCCGAAGCGGCGTACGCCGAGTTGCGCGCGCTCGCGGACGTCGTCAACGGGCGCGGGCAGAACAGCCGGAAGATGTCGCTGCGCTCGTACGTGCTGGCGGCGCGGCTCGAGGAGGTGGCGGTCGCGGCCACCCACCGGCTGCGGACGATGAGCCAGGGACGGTACTCGTTCGTGCACTCGGACGCGGCGGGCGCGCGCGGCACCCGAGGTGGGCTCGGCATCGACGTGCTGGACGACTACTCGGGCACCATCCGCCCGGCGAAGACGCTGTCCGGGGGTGAGTCGTTCCTCGCGTCGCTGGCCCTGGCGCTGGGGCTGGCGGACGTCGTCGCCGGGGAGACCGGCGGCGCGCTGCTGGACACGCTGTTCGTCGACGAGGGGTTCGGCACGCTGGACGCCGAGACGCTGGACGTCGTGATGAACATCCTCGACGAGCTCCGCGCGGGCGGCCGGGTGGTGGGCCTGGTGTCGCACGTCGAGGAGCTGCGGCAGCGCATCCCAACGCGGCTGAGGGTCCGCAAGTCCCGAACGGGTTCGACGGTGGAGGTGCGCGCGGGCTGACGACTCGGACAAGATGAGGTCATGACGGACCAGCCGCCGAACGGCCTGCCCCGCTACCGCCTGCTCACCGGCCCGGACGACGCGAAGTTCTGCCACCGGGTGAGCGAGGCACTGGACCTCGGCTACCGCCTCCACGGCTCACCGGCCGCAACCTTCGACGGCACCCAGGTGATCGTGGCGCAGGCCCTCCTGTGGCACGGCGAGCAAGGCTGACACGGATCCGGGAGCGGCCGCACGGAGTGAGCCGGGCGGGCTCCTCGCACTGCCAGGCGCGAACCCTGCCCCAGGAACCCTGACCCAGGAACGCCGGCGCGCGGCCGGGGCGCGAAGGTGAGGGCAGCGCACGCTGTCGGCCGAGTCGCGGGTGTCGTGACCGCGGCGAGAACGCTGGTGCCCGGCCCCTGCGGTCAGCACGCCAATGTCAGCTGAGCCCGGCCGTCGCCGCGTGGCGGAGGTACATCCCGGCGTACGAGCACCACGGCGTCCACGCCCGCGCGCGCTCGGCCAAGGACTCCGGCGCAATGCCCAGCGCCTCCGCACCTCGCTGGACCGCGGCGTCCTCCGTCAGCAAGACGTCCGGGGCGCCGAGGACCCGCATCAGCACGTAGTCCGCCGTCGCACCGTCGACGCCGGGGCACGCCAGCAACTCCTCCCGCAGTTCGGCCGCCTCCCGGCCCACGTGCACGTCCAGCGTTCCCTCGGCCAAGGCCGCGGCGACGGGATGATCGGCCGCGAACTGGGTCGCGGTCGGGAACAGCCGCGTCACGCCCCACTCGCCCGGGACCTCCTCGCCGAGCGAGGCCGGGATCCGGTCGCCGAGCAGGGCCCGGAGCACCAGCTCTTCACCGTCGACCGTGCCGGGGACCCGAATCCCGGGCACGGCCGCCACGATCGGCGCCAAAGCGGCGTCCGCACCCAGGACCCGGGTGACCGCCGCCGGGTCGGCGTCGAGGTCGAGGAGCCTGCGGACACGGCTGACCGCGCTGCCGAGGTCGCGCAGGTCGGACAGTCGCAGCTCGCAGCGGACGTGGTCCGGCTCGGGCGTCAGCCGCACGGCGCCGGTGCCGTGGGCGAGCCGCAGCGTGCGTGCGTAGGACACCGAAGTCACCTCCTCGACGCCCGGAACGGCGTGAGCGGCGAAGAAGCGAAGCAGCCCAGCAGCGTCGAACGGCGGCCTGAACGGCAACCGCAGGCTGAGGCGCGTTCCGCGCACGTCGCCGTGCCGTCCACGTCGCGAAGCAGCGAAGGCGCGAAGCTGCGACGGCGTCGTCGCGAACACTTCGCGGATCGTCTCGTTGAACTGCCGGACGCTCGAGAAGCCCGCCGCGAACGCGACGTCCGTGAGCGGCAGGCCCGACATCTCGATGAGCAGCCGGGCGGAGTGCGCGCGGTGCGCCCGGGCGAGCGCGAGCGGACCCGCGCCCAGCTCGGCGGTCAGCACCCGGCCGAGCTGGCGTTCCGAGTAGCCGAGGCGGCGCGCGAGGCCGGGGACGCCTTCGCGCTCCACCGTCCCGTCCGAGATGAGGCGCATCGCCCGCGCGGCCAGGTCGGCGCGCACGTTCCAGTCCGGCGAGCCCGGCACGGCGTCCGGCAGGCAGCGGCGGCAGGCGCGGAAGCCGTTGGCCTGCGCGGCCGCCGACGTCGGGAAGAAGCGGACGTTCTGCACCTTCGGCGTCGACGCCGGGCAGGACGGCCGGCAGTAGATGCCGGTGGTGCGGACGGCCATGATGAACTGGCCGTCGAAGCGCGAATCGCGGGCGGTGACCACGCGGTAGCAGCGCTCGGCGTCCCGCCAGAGTGCGAGCGTTTCGGTGCCCATGGATCCGAGCATGCCAGCAGGTCAGCGCCGTCGCTGGCGGAAATCCGACGCGGCGTTGGGCGCGTGGGCCCGGGCCGGACGAGACACGTAGACTGCGGGGTCGTGAGCCTCACCCTCGGTATCGTCGGCCTGCCCAACGTCGGCAAGTCCACCCTGTTCAACGCGCTGACCCGCAACGACGTGCTCGCCGCGAACTACCCGTTCGCGACGATCGAGCCGAACGTCGGCGTGGTGCCGCTGCCGGACCCGCGGCTGGACAAGCTCGCGGAGCTGTACAAGTCGGAGAAGACCGTACCGGCTGTGGTGTCCTTTGTGGACATCGCGGGCATCGTCAAGGGCGCGTCCGAGGGTGCCGGGCTGGGCAACAAGTTCCTGGCGAACATCCGTGAGGCCAACGCGATCTGCCAGGTCATCCGCGTGTTCGACGACCCGGACGTGATCCACGTCGACGGCCGGATCGACCCGTCGAGCGACATCGAGACCATCAACACCGAGCTGATCCTCGCCGACCTGCAGACCTTGGACAAGGCGCTGCCGCGGCTGGAGAAGGAAGCGCGGACGAAGAAGGAGAACAAGCCCGCGCTGGACAACGCGCAGAAGGCGAAGGAGATCCTCGACGCCGGGCGCACGCTCTTCCAGGCACAGAAGGAAGTCGACTTCGACGCGCTGCGCGAGCTGAGCCTGCTGACGACGAAGCCGTTCCTGTACGTCTTCAACGCCGACGAGTCGATCCTGACCGACGACGCCCGCCGCGAGGAGCTGACCAAGCTGGTCGCGCCGGCGGACGCGGTGTTCCTCGACGCGAAGGTCGAGTCGGAACTGCTGGAACTGGACGACGAGGAGTCGGTGCGCGAGCTGCTCGAGTCGGTCGGCCAGCCGGAGCCGGGCCTGTATTCCCTGGCCCGCGCGGGTTTCCACACGCTCGGCCTGCAGACGTACCTGACGGCGGGCCCGAAGGAGTCCCGCGCCTGGACGATCCCCCAGGGCGCGACGGCCCCCCAGGCGGCGGGCGTGATCCACACGGACTTCGAGCGCGGTTTCATCAAGGCGGAGATCGTCTCGTACGACGACCTGATGGCGGCCGGCTCGATGGCGGCGGCCCGGGCCGCGGGCAAGGTCCGCATGGAAGGCAAGGACTACGTGATGGCCGACGGCGACGTGGTCGAGTTCCGACACGGTGCAACCTCAAGTCTCACCAAAAAGGCGTAACCGTGTCGGAAGCCCGCGAGGCTTCCAGCACGTGATGCGCCTGGCCGAGCGGGCCCGACTTCAGGTCGGCCCCGGCCAGCGCTGAACCGCCAACCGGGGCCTCCGACGGGATGGAGCCCCGCCGTGAGCCACCAGTCTCTCACTCCGCACGACATTCCATCGCTGTCCCTCAACGCGCTGGTCGAGCGCTGGTCCGCTGCTCGCAGCCGGACCTTTCTGGCCCAGCACAACAGTCGTGAGGCCGACCCGCGCGATCTTTTCGCCGAACTTGCTTATGGGGTCCGGATCGCGGAGGAAGCCACCGCAAGCCGGTGGTGCGTAGTCGCTGACCTGCTCCGTTTGGGCGTGATCGATTCCTGGTACCAAGCCGCCGACGCGATGGGGTTGACTGAAACCGAGGCCCGGGATGGGTTTCACGCGTGGATCGTTGGCCAAGTCGACCTTCGGCGCCGGACGGGCACGATCGGTATTGCCGAGGCTGAAGCAGCGGAGCTGTATGCGCTCTCCGAGGCGGTGGCCTGGTGAGCATCGAAGTGATCAACTGGGCCCTCACCCGGGCTCCGATACCCCGGGATCGGCGCGATGCGTCGAGCCTCGCGGTGGTCCTGGTTGGACTTGCCAACCACGCAGATCCCGACGGGCGCAACGCGTTCCCCTCGCTTGCGAGGCTGTCGCGGTACACGCGACTGTCCGAGCGGTCGGTTCGCTATGCCCTCCGTGCGCTGGAAGAACTCGACCTCGCCGGTCTCGGGCAACCGACCCAGCTCTCGAGTCTCCTCGGCTATCCGGCTGAGGTTCTCGGCCTTCGTTCCGGACCATGGCTCGAATCCTGGATCGTGCTCGGTCAGGTTGCCGGGGACCGCGCCGCGATCGATCAGGTCGCCGATGATCGACAACATGGCCGAAGTGAGCTCATCAAGCGTCGCGTCCTTGCCCGCCATGGCTCCTGCGATACCGGTGACGACGGACAGGCCAACCCAGTCTTGTCGCGCGTAGTCGAGCAAGTAGTCAAGGTCGGCCTAGTAGGTGCCGCGTGAGGTCACTGCTCGGACTCACCAGGTGCTGACGAGCGACCTGGCTGCAGTGTCGGCATCCTGGCCGGAAAGCCGCGCCGCGATGGCGGTCTTCAGCACTGCCGCGGTCTGACCGAAGATCATCTCGGACGAGTTGATCAGGTCGAAGCCTGCGCGGTCGATCGTGAGTAGCCCCGCTGGGAGACTGGGGCCTTCGGCGAGCGCATTGGCCACTGCTCGGGCGAACTCGCTGGGTAGCCCGACCGTGAACGGTTCCTTCCACAACACGCTCGGGCAGGTTGGCTCGTCGTCGGCGTCGAACAGCCCGAAGGTTGCCACCGCAACCGCGAACTGTGTCTGACTGCCCTGGCCAGGCACGAACTGTGCGCCGAGAAGGGCGCGTGGGGCGAGACCGCCGAATCGCCGCAGGACTTCGACGTGCATCCGGATGGGGTTCGCCGGGGCAGCGATGGCCGGTAGGGACGAGCGCAGCCACTCCGCTGCCTGGTAGGCCGCTGAGTGATCGCCTTCGCCGATCGCGGCGAGGCCATGCCGTTCCACTTCAACGATCGTCATCGTGGTCCCAACCCGTTCATCTTCCGCCACCACGGACCGAACAGGGGCTCCTGGTCGATCACGTCAGGATCATAATTCTTGCCGGGTGGATGGGTCTGCAAAGCCTCCGCGTGCGCTTCCTCGTAGCTCATCCCACCATCCATCAGCTTCGCCTCGAGTGATTCGTGGCGCATGAAGTTGGTCTGCGCCTCCGACAACGGCTTTCCATCGGCCAGAGCCTTCCCGATTCGGTCCAGCATCACGTCGTTTGGTCCGAAATGGTCAAGGCCGGGCCGGGAAAGATGGTCCTTGACCTTGGATACGTCGGTCGGCGCGAAGCTGGTGGGTACGTCCGGGCTGCCGCTCTCGCCCGGGACGTGGCCATCCGAATCGGGCTCGTGGTCGCCGTGCCCTGGCGCGCGCTCCTTCAGGAGCTTTCCCGCGCCGAACGCGGTGAACCCGAGCAGCATGTTGCCGGTGATCTTGCCCAGTGCGCGGTCGCCGTGGCCGTTGGCCCAGTCGTCCCAGGCGACCATCTCTTTGAACGTGTCGACCGGATGCGCGATGTTGTGCGCCATCGACGCGACGACCTCAGCCGGATCCGCAAGGAGCTGGTACAGACCCTCGCCTGCGCCCTTGATGCTGTCCCAGATGCCGCCGAAGAAGTTCGCGTCGGCTTGCTTTCGGGAGTCCTGCGGCGCAACGGCTCCCTCATAGCGGAGTGCGTCAGCCGTCAGGTTGCCTACGTTCGCCAACTGCTGGCGAGCACGATTGAGAATGTCTTGTGCGGCTTGGCGCTGGGCCTCGCCGGGGTCTGCGAAGGGCGGGGCCTGCACCACGGTCGGGTCACCGTGTTGTGCGTTCGCCCTGGTCCTCGCGTCGGCGTCGGCAACAGTGCGATCATGGTCTGCCCTGGCTTGCTGGGTAGCGTTTTCGCCCTGCTGCCACTGGGCGATGGCTTCGGCTGCCTGCCCCTGGGCCCAGGAAAGACAATTTGCGAAGTCCGTCAGTGCGAGAGCGGCGTTGTCCAGGGAGTCGCCGGCCTGCCCCCAACGAGGCACCTCGGTCTGATGGTCCTCGTGAAACTTGTCCGCTGCCGGCCCCTGCCAGGCTCCGGTGTCGATTCGCCTCAGCGCGTCCCCGACTGCGTGGGCTGACTTCGCCCGTTCGCTCATTACCCGGGCGTTCTCGAACACGGCGGGCGGGTCGCCGGGTACCAGGGCCTTCGGATCGGCCGTCTGGCCGAGCTCCGCCATCAGACGGCGCCAATCGTCGGCTCGTCGGGCGAGACCGCGTCCCACCCGGGATCGGACTTGAGGGCCGCTGTGTTGCTGTGCTCGATCGCCCGGTACGCAGAAGCCGCCTTACCCAGCAGGTCCCCGAGGTCACTGGCGCGATCGGACAGCGCGTCGAGCCCGACACTCCATCGGCCACATAACTCCGCGAGCGCGTCGTGAACGCCGTTGTGGCCGTACAGCCCCGGTTCGCCGCACAGTCCGCGTAGCTCGAAGCTGTCCTGGTCGTGTGCGACGGCGCTCATGTTCTTCGATGCGCTCTCCAGCACGTCGACGTCGACGTGAAAGCCTGGTCCATCCACCCCTCTTCGCCCCCTCTGCGCCTTGCGTCAGGCGACTACTCCGCCTTTGCGTCTCCGCTCTCCCACTTGTGCCCACGCCCGCGCGATCAGTTCCGGTGGCGCCATCCGAGACAGGACCGGGAACCGATGCGCGTCGTCGGGGTCAACCATCAGACCCACGCCGGGCGGTACCAGTTCCATCAGATCCGCGCCCGTTGTAGTGAAGTAGTCGCACTCGCCCGCGTGTGCGGCCAGCCGTTCGAGCGTCGTGAACACGGGCGTCCACTTGCCGCGTCCGCCAAGGTCGGTCACCAGGAGTGCTGGTTGCTCCGGCCGCTGCGCGTAGACCAACGCGCTCGCGAATGCGTCGACGAAGTCACCTGGACCCCGGCTGCCGCTCCAGACCTGCTGCGCGACGATCGCCAGTCGAGCTTCAGCGGCCCTTCGTCACGTTTCACGCTCGGTACCATACTTGCCGTAACCGACCTGCTCAACGAGTGAACGCGACGTGACCGCAGTTGTCAGTCCGGTCGTAAGTGCCGTCGTCGTGGTCGCCAGCCTTGTCGAGTAGGCAAAACGATGCCTGCAGCAACTCGTCCAAAACGCCCGCCTGGCTAGTCTCTGGTTTCATGGGCGCACCCGATCTCATCGCGATCGACCACGACAACTACCACGCCGAGCATGTCGGCTGCACGGCTGACGGTCGGCAGTTCTTCCTGACCGCGCCGTTTGAATCGGCTGCGAAGGGACAGGGCAACGAGTTCGTTGCTCTGTTCCTGTTTGATCAGTCCGGACGGTTCCTGGAAGCCAGGATCGACGAGTTCGGGCCGCGGGCCCATGTGGACCGGGACCGCCGTCTGAGCCGGTATGAGGCCAGATTGCGGGAGCTCGGCGAGGTCACGTTCACTCGAATCGAGGTCGCGCCCTTCGCCGTCGAGCGGTTCGGCACCACCTTCGGTCTCATCCCTCGGCCGGGCGACGACGAGGACGCTGCGTGGTGGGTGGAGCTACGTCCAGGCAACTACATGGCGTTCACCGAGCCCTGGGACAGCGGCAGGTACGACACCTGAGCGACGAGGCCGTTGAGGTGCGGTCACAACAGACAAACATCTGCGGTCACGTCACACCAGTCACAGCGGCGAGCGTCTGGCTCATGCCGCCTTCCATCGTGGTTGCGTGGGTCGCGACGGCGGCCGGTGTGCGGTCAACAGAGCAGCCAGCCGGTCCCGTTGTCCGGGTGTCAGCGGTGGTGCTGCGTCGACGAGCGCGCGAGCGTGTGCGTCTAAGTCCGGCGCAGCCGTGCGCGCGGCGGAAATCGAGTTGTCGTCAGCCACGGTGTGGCCCTTCCGAACAGGAAGGTCGACGACGGGTCGTGGGACTACAGCGCTCCCCCGAACGCGCACGGCCCGACGCGACCCTCGCTGCGTAGGACAGCAAGGGGCCCGACATGTCCCGGGGCTCTGGCAACGTGGGGCTTTGCTCGAAGGTCGCGGCCCGGAGGCCGTAGGACACGTTCGGTGGTTCGCCTGCCGCCCTCAGGTGAGGCGGGGGCATGCAACGCCGGAAGGGTTTCGAGCAGGAGGAAGAGCAGCAGCGGAGTCAACGTGGTGAGGAACGTGCGCCGGCTGACCGACGACAGGACGAGCAGAAGCTTGATCAGCTGAACCAAGGTTCCAGCTTTGACGAGGTCCGCTGCCCGGACGTCCGGTGGCCCTCCTGGATGCCAGTCGGCGATCAAGTCGCTCTCAGCCGAAGCGGCGGTAGTCGTCGCTGTGTGGCGAAGTAGCGACGCATACGCCAGGAACGGTAGGCCTTCTGCGCTTTTCAGGAGCTGAAGCCGTTGGCGATGATTTCCGGCCAGCCGTTCCTGTTCTGCATGGAAGCTTGCAGCGAATGACTCGTACCCCTTGGCGTGACCGCGAGGAAGCTGAGCGAGGACTGCGGCCTGTTCGTGGGCCGGGAGACTTGCTCGCATCTCGCGGAGTGCCGCGGCGCGATCCAGGATCTCTCCGGCCGAGAACGACTCGGCGTGTGCGGCCGGCCGAGTCAGCCTGTCGATGAAGTGACTTATGGTCACCGTACCTTCGGCGTCTTCCCCCATGGTGACCAGCGTAGATCGTTCGGCGTCGCATGTCGATCTGCTCGGACAACTACGGTGCGTTGCCGATTCTCGGCTCAGTCCAGGTCCTCGCGCCACTTGATGGACACCGAATTCGGATCGAACGTCTTGCGCCCGCGTGGCGTCGGCGCGATCTTCACGATGGACACTGCGTCGACGACGTTCCGACGGATCATCAAAGGTGCGGCGTCGAACGCCGCCACCGGGTCGGGCGCGGAGAGCGTCGAAGCGGCGGCGCTCCGGGTGCTCAGCCGGGCCAAGACGCGCTGTGCCTCCGCGAGTTCCGCCTTGACCTTCTGCGTCGAGACCTTGTACCGCGGGCCGTCGATGTCCCCGGAGTCGTAGTCCGCCTCGATGCGCTCCAGCCTCTTGGTGAGCCGTTTGAGTTCCGCGCTCGCCGCCTCGGCTCGCTTGGATTCCTTCGGTGTGATCAGGTCGGCGAGGTCAGCGCGGCCGAGCCGTTCCCGGATCGTCTTGATCACCAGGTCGTCGATGTAGTGTTGCGCGCGCGTCAGACAGCCGTTGGGGCAGCGGTAGCGGTCGCCTGACCAGGATCGGACCTTCGCGTCGCACTTGCCACACTCGAACAGGCCTGCCCCGAGATGCTTGCGGTCCGTCCCCTGCTGGGTCTTGCGTCGCGGGTCAGCCAGCTTGGTCTCTACCAGTCTGAACACGTCATCGTCGACGACGGCCTTCCAGGTTCCTAGCTTTCCATTGGTCTTGCCCTGGTAGACCGCGTGCCCTGCGTATCGCGGGTTGGTGAGAATCGTGCGGACGCTCGACGGGTTCCATGGACGGCCGTGCCGGGTAGAGACGCCGGTTTCGGTGAGCCAAGCCGCAAGCGCGCGGAGGGAATCCCCGGCAGCGAACCGATCGAAGAGCTGGCGCACGATGGCGCCTTCGGTCTCGATGACATCACCCGAGGGGGTGTAGCCCGTCAGCCGGACGCCGAGCGGAGGTTTGCCGTGCTCTGCGCGTTGGAGAGCGGCGGCACGCTGTCGTGCAGACTTCCGCTCGATCTCGCTGCGAGCGACGGTCGCCTTGATCCGGGCGAACATCCGGCCGCCATCGTTCGACAGATCGGCTTCGCCGTTCGCTGTGACCAGCAGCAGGCCACGTTCTTGCGCCGCGTCGATCCAGTCTTCGAGCTGGCGCGGCTGGCAGGTCAGTCGATCCAGGTCCCAGCACACCAATGCGTCGAACTCGCCGGCTTCGTACGCGGCGACCAGCTGGTCGTACTCGGGGCGGGCCTTGTGCTTGTCAGATGCCGAGACCGAGTTGTCGACGAACTCGCCGACGACGTTCCATCCGCGCTGGTCAGCGATCCGCAGGCAATCCGCGCGCTGCCGTTGAACGGCCAACTGCTCGCCGGTCGCGTCTAAGCTGACTCGTAGGTAGATGGCGCAGCGCCGGGGCGTCGTCACCTCCCAAGTGTTGCACGGCGTGGTAATCTGGTGGAATTCCGCTTCAACGTCTGAGTCGCCCAGGCCGGCCAGGTGACCGACGACCTGGCCGCCGTCGCTTGGAGGCGTGATCACCCGATCGACGAGCCGCCCGTTGACGCCGGCCGAGCGGGAGGTGCTGGACTTCCTGCTCGACGGCGGCTTCCACGGGGCAGCTGCACTGCGCGCTCAAGCGAAAACCGCGCGGGTCACCGGCCGATGTGGCTGCGGCTGCCCGACGATCGACCTCGAGGTCGACGTCTCCCTGCCGGTCGCGCACCTCGACGAGCCGGTCGAAGCCGATGCACCCGGCGGTGGGCTCATCGTGTTCGCCGACGGCGGGCGTCTGTCCTGCCTCGAGTACTGGACCACCGGCGACGACGTTCCGGCGGAGTTCCCGCCGCTCGACCGGATCCAGCGGTACCGGTAGCCGCCACCCGGGGGCGACGGCGCAGGCCGGGTCAGCCGAGAAGGCCCAGCAACGCGATCGCGATCAGCACCACGGCGGGGGCGAGGGCGTTGATCCAGGCGCGCTGGGCGGGGGTGAGGGCGGCGGTGCTGTTCATGGCTTTTCCTAGGGCCGAAACCGATGCTTCCGCCCTGCTCAGCGCGCTGATCATGCCCTTTGTTAGCGGCTGTGATCGAACTCACGGGCATCCGGGTGACGGCGGCCCCGGGCCGTGAACCAGAGCACGCCGCCGGCCGCTGCCACCATTGTTGCGAATGCTGCCGTGCCCACCACGATCGCCTGCGTCATCGCCGTCCCTCCTGGCAAAGTCGTTTACCGAGAGACGTCGAAACGGCGGGAAAGTGCACTGAGCGTAACCAGGATCACAGGGCGTCGAGCACCGAGTCGATCTCGGCCGCCAGCGAGAAGTCCTTCTCCGTCAGCCCGCCCGCCGAATGCGTCGAGAGCCGGAACGTCAGCGTGCGCCAGCGGATGTCGATGTCCGGGTGGTGGTCGGCCGCCTCGGCCAGGACCGCGACGCGGTCCACCACTTCGATCGCCTGCGGGAAGCTCGCCAGCTCCACCTCGCGGGAGATCACCGCTCCCGACCTGGTCCAGCCCGGCGCGAGCCGTTCGTCTGCCGCGGAGTCGCTCAAGATTTCCGTCATGTCTCCATGGTCGTACGTCCTGGACTACGCTGCACGGTTGCCACGGGAGTCCGGTCAGCCGGGCTGAGAGGCGGGGTCACCCGCGACCGTTCGCACCTGACCGGATCATGCCGGCGTAGGGAGGGCTTTCCCTCCTCGTCGGCGAAGTGCAGGAGGGGTAGATGAAAAGCAGGGCTGTGCGCGCCGCGACGGCCATCGCCGCTGTCAGCGCCGTCGCCGCGGGGTGCTCGCTGTCGGACGGTGACGGTGGCCCGCAGCAGACGCCCACCGTCACCCTCGTGACGCACGACTCCTTCCTGGCGCCGCAGGAGGTGCTCGACGCCTTCCAGAAGCAGTCGGGCATCAAGATCTCCGTGCTCAAGCAGGGCGACGCCGGTTCGCTGACCAACAAGCTCGTGCTGACCAAGGCCAACCCGATCGGCGACGTCGCGTACGGCGTCGACTCGACCTTCGCCTCCCGCGCGCTGGCCGAGGGCGTCTTCGAGCCCTACACCAGCCCGGAGGCCGACCGCGGCCCGCAGCGCTACGCCGTCGACCCCGAGCACCGGCTGTCCGCGGTCGACGTCGGCGACGTCTGCGTCAACGTCGACACGAACTACTTCACGAGCAAGGGGATCGCGGCGCCGGCGTCGTACGAGGACCTCGCCGACCCGAAGTACAAGGACCTGCTGGTCGCCGAGGATCCGGCGACGGCGTCGCCCGGCCTGGCGTTCCTCCTCGGCACCATCGCGAAGTACGGCGAGGCCGGCTGGAAGGACTACTGGACGAAGCTGAAGGCCAACGGGCTCAAGGTGGACAGCGGCTGGGAAGAGGCCTACACCAAGGACTTCTCCGGCTCGTCCGGCAAGGGGCCGCGGCCGATCGTCGTCTCGTACGCATCGTCGCCGGCCGCCGAAGTCGGCGACGACGGCAAGCCGCGCACCAAGGCGCTGCTCGACACCTGCTACCGGCAGGTCGAGTACGCCGGCGTGCTGGCGAACGGCAAGCAGGCCGACAGCGCGCGCAAGGTCGTCGACTTCCTGCTCTCGCAGCAGTTCCAGGCGACGGTGGCGGCCAACATGTACGTCTACCCGGCGCGCCAGGGCGTCGACCTCCCCGCGGGCTGGGCGCAGGTCGCGCCGCTGCCGCAGAAGCCGCAGGCGCTGACGGCGGACCAGGTGCAGGCCGGACGCGAGAAGTGGATCGGCGAATGGCGCACGCTCGTGCAGTGACCTCCGGGGCTCCGGCCCGGAGCCTCCGAAGGGCGACAGCCCCGCCGCGAACCGCCCGCGGACTCGGCCTGGCGCTGCTCGGGCTGGCGCCGATCGGGTTCCTGGTGGTGTTCTTCGCCTGGCCGGTCCTGGCGATCGTCGGCCGCGGGTTCGCCGCGGGCGGGCTCGACGTCGTGCTCGGCGACCCGCGGACCTGGCAGCTGGCCGGGTTCACGGTGGCGAGCGCGGCCGCGTCGACGCTCGTGGCGGTGCTGGCCGGGCTACCGGTGGCGTTCCTGCTCGCGCGGGTGCGCCTGCCCGGCGTCGGCCTCGCGCGGACGCTGGTGCTGGTGCCGTTCGTGCTGCCGACCGTCGTCGTCGGCCTGGCGTTCCGGGCGCTGTGGCCGGACGGCGGCGTGCTGCCGATCGTGCTGGCCAACGCCTTCTTCAACGTCGCGGTCGTGGCGCGGACGGTCGCCGGGCTGTGGGCGCGGCTGGATTCGCGCACCACGGACGCCGCCCGCGCGCTGGGCGCGTCGCCCTGGCGGGCGTTCCGGTCGGTGACGTTGCCCGCGCTGGCGCCCGCCATCGCGTCCGCCGCCGCCGTCGTGTTCCTGTTCTGCGCCACCAGCTTCGGCGTCGTGCTGATCCTCGGCGGCGCGCGCTACCGGACGCTGGAAACCGAGATCTACCTGCGGACCGTCGACCTGCTCGACCTCTCGGGCGCGGCGGCGCTTTCGCTGATCCAGTTCGCGGCCGTCGTCGCCGCGCTGGTGCTCGGCGGACTGGCGCGGCGACGCAAGGACGGCGCCCGGATCGGTTCCGGCCGGGCCGGGCGGCCGGAAGGCGGAGAGTGGTGGGTCGTCGGTGCCGCGGGCGGGGTCCTGGCCCTGCTGGTGACGCCGATCGTCGCGCTCCTCGCCGAGTCGGTGTCCACTTCGGACGGCTGGAGCCTCGACGGCTACCGCGCGCTGAACGGCACCGGCGAGAAGGGCGCGCTGCAGGTGTCCGGTTGGGACGCCGCGGTGAACTCGCTGAAGGTGGCGGTCGACGCGACGCTGCTCGCGATGGTCGTCGGCGTGCTCGCGTCCGTCGTGCTGGTGGCGCTGCGCCGGTCGCCCGCGAAAGCCGCGCGCGGGCTCGGCGAGACGATGGACGCCGTGCTGATGCTGCCGCTCGGCGTGTCCGCGGTGACCGTCGGGTTCGGCTACCTGGTGACGCTCGACGCGCTGCCCGGCGACCTCCGGACGTCGCCCTACCTCGTGCCGCTGGCCCAGGCACTCGTCATCATCCCCCTGGTCGTGCGGATGGTGCTGCCGGTGCTGCGCTCGGTCGACGTCCGATTGCGGCAGGCAGCGTCGACGCTCGGCGCCGGCCCGCTGCGGGTGTGGCGCGAGATCGACCTGCCGTTGACGCTGCGGCCGCTGGTCGCCGCGGCCGGGTT
The DNA here is from genome assembly GCF_036227105.1 of Amycolatopsis sp. NBC_01488. Classification (NCBI taxonomy): domain Bacteria; kingdom Bacillati; phylum Actinomycetota; class Actinomycetes; order Pseudonocardiales; family Pseudonocardiaceae; genus Amycolatopsis; species Amycolatopsis sp. NBC_01488. The sequence continues at coordinate 3,716,609 of NZ_CP109434.1, forward strand.
CGGGTTCGTCGTGGCACTCGGCGAGTTCGGCGCGACGAGCTTCCTCGCCCGGCCGACGGCGCCGACGCTGCCGGTCGCGATCGCGTCGCTGATGGCGCGCCCGGGGGAGCTGAACAACCAGATGGCGTACGCCGCGTGCGCGCTGCTGATGCTCGTGACGGTGCTGGCGGTCGCGCTGATCGACCGGCTCGGGCGCGGCGGAGTGGGAGAGTTCTGATGGCGCTGTCGGTACGAGACCTGACTGTCCACTATGGATCGTTCACGGCGGTTCGCGACGTTCGGCTGGACATCGCCGACGGCGAGGTGCTGGCGCTGCTCGGCCCGTCGGGGTCGGGGAAGTCGACGCTGCTGCGCGCGATCACCGGGCTCGAGCCGTCGGCGCGTGGCGCGGTGAGCTGGGACGGCGACGACCTCGGCGCGGTGCCGGTGCACCGGCGCGGGTTCGGGCTGGTGTTCCAGGACGGCCAGCTGTTCGGCCACCGTGACGTCGCCGCGAACATCGCGTTCGGCCTGCGGATGCACGGCGTGCCGCGGTCTTCGTGGGCTTCGCGCGTCGCCGAGTTGCTGGCACTGGTGGGGTTGTCGGGCTTCGAGCAGCGGCGGGTGACGGAGCTGTCCGGCGGCCAGGCGCAGCGAGTGGCGCTCGCCCGGGCGCTGGCGCCCGAGCCGCGGCTGCTGCTGCTCGACGAGCCACTGTCCGGTTTGGACGCCGGACTGCGCGAGCAGCTGGCGATAGACCTGGCGGACCTGTTGCGCCGCAGCAAGATCACGACGCTGCTGGTGACGCACGACCAGGAGGAGGCGTTCACGCTGGCCGACCGGGTCGCGGTGCTGGACGCCGGAGAGGTGCGCCAGGAGGGCGCGGTCCGGCGGGTCTGGCGCAATCCGGCGGACGACGACGTGGCCCGGTTCCTCGGGGTGACGACGTTCGTGGACGGCGTCGTCGCGGGCGGAGTGGCGCACACGTCCCTGGGTGACGTCGGATTGCCGGACGTGGACGACGGCCCGGTACGGCTCGGGCTACGGCCGCACGCCCTGCGTGTGGCCACCGAAGGCGTGCCGGGCGAGGTCGTCGCCGCCGTACACCGGCGCGAGCACGTCCGGCTGGTCGTGCGGCTGACGGAGTCCACAGTGGACGCCGTCGCACCGGCGGCGTCCGACCTGCGGGCGGGTGACGCGGTGCACCTCGTGTTCGACCCCGACGGCATCGCGGTGGTCGGCCGGTCGTGAGTGAGAAACAGGGTTAGAACACTGTTTCTCACTCACGACGGCGTCAGCCGTCGCGGGTGGACAGTCGTGCGTAGGCCAGCGACAGCCCGATCACGATGTAGCACGCCGCCCGCAGTGCGCCTTCGCCCAGCAGCTGGCCGCCCATCGGGTCCTGCAGCACCTCCGCCGGGGCGGCCGACCAGTTCTGCGTCAGCAGGAACGGGTGCAGCCACTTCAGCGACGACAGGAAGCCGAGGATCGTGAACACGATGTCGGCCGCCAGGACCGAGGCCACCACCAGCATCGGGTGCTCGGTCCAGCTGGAGATCGCCAGCGCCACCGCGCCGACCGCCCACAGCTGCAGCACCACCCAGCCCGCCACCAGCAGGATCCGCGCCAGCGCGCCGCCCACGGACAGCGTGGTGCCCGACAGCGTGAACAGCGAATCCGTGCCGTTGATGATCAGCCCGGTCACCACGCCCGTCACGCACATCGCCAGCACCGAGACCACCGACACCGTCGCGACGCCGAACGCCTTGACCGCCAGCAGGCGACCCCGCCCGACCGGCGCGATCAGCCAGCCGCGCAGCGTGCCGTGGGACGTCTCGCCCGCGATCGCGTCCGCGCCCGCCATCGCCGAGGCCAGCGGGAGCAACAGCGCCAGCGACATCACGATCGCCGCGATCGGGAGGACGAACGCGTTGCTCACCGCGGACGCCAGCAGCGCGCCATCGGGGTTCGGACCGCCGGCGTCGGGGGCCCCGTTGTCGCTCACCAGCGTCAGGCCGATGCCGATGACGATCGGGATCAGCGCCAAGAGCCCGAGCACGGCCAACGTGCGCGGCCGCCGGAAGATCCAGCGCAGCTCCGCGGTCAAGAGCCGCGGCAACGGCACCGTGTCGTGGCCCGTGCGGGCCGCCGGTGCCTCCAGGACCGCCGTCATTCCGCCCCCTCCGTCAGCCGCGCGAACAGATCTTCCAGCCCGGTGCGGGCCCGCGTCGCCTCGTGGACCGCGACCCCCGCGCCCACCAGGACCTGCAGCACCCTCGGCGCTTCCGTCGCGGTGAGGTCGGCGCGGACGCCGTCCGGCGTCAACCGGGCGCCGATCCGGTTCTCCCGCAGCACTTCCACCGCCTGTTCCGCGTCGGGCGTGCGGACCAGCAGGGCCGCGTTCCCCGACTCCAGCAGCTCGGCCAGCTCGCCCTGCCCGACGACGTTCCCGGCCTGCAGCACGGCGACGTGCGTGCACGTCGCCTCCACCTCGGCCAGCAGGTGCGACGACACGAGCACGGTGACCCCGGCCGCGTGCAACTCGGCGACGATCCTGCGGATCTCCCTGGTACCCGCAGGATCGAGGCCGTTGGTCGGCTCGTCGAGCACGACCATCTTCCGCGGCACGAGCAACGCCGACGCGAGCCCGAGCCGCTGCTTCATGCCGAGCGAATAACCCTTGTACCGCCGTCGTGCCGCGTCGGTCAGGCCGACGCGCTCCAGCGCCGAGTCCACCGCGAGGGGGATCCCGGACGACGCGAGCCGCGGTTCGGCCGCGGCGAAGCGCAGCAGGTTGTCGCGCCCGGACAGGAACGGGTGGAAGCCCGGCCCCTCGACCAGTGCGCCGACGTCCGGCAGCGCGTGCGCGGCGGCGTCGGGCATCTTGCGGCCGAGCAGCTCGACCTCGCCCTCGGTCGGGCGCACCAGGCCCAGCAGCATCCGGATGGTGGTCGTCTTGCCCGAGCCGTTCGGCCCGAGCATCCCGACGACCGCGCCCTGCGGGATGTCGAGGTCGACGTGGTCCACCGCGACCGTCCGGCCATAGACCTTGCGCAGTCCCCGTGTGCGCGCGGCCAGTGCAACCGCCGGGGCGGACGTCTCCGAAGAAACGTCCGCCCCGGACTCGACAGCTGTGCTGGTCACTTCGCGCCCAGCGCTTCGTAGAGGACCTGCTCCGGCACCGCGCCGGCGGCGAACCGGCCGTCGTCGGTCAGCACCGCGCTGCCCACCTTCGTGGTGACGAGGTAGCCGCTGCCCCAGGTGCCGCTGACCTTCTTGGCGAACCGCTCGAGCAGCGCCTTCGGGTCGGCGTTGCGACCTTCACGGCCGGACTGCTGCTTCGGCGCCGCGTTCAGCGCGTCCGCCGGGACCTTGCCCGTGACGACGGTGTCCCAGCCGTCGCCGACGACCTTGGTGTCCTGCTTGGCCTGCTCCGCGAGGTTCTTGTCCTGCTGGTCGACCGTCGGCGTCTTCTCCTGCACCTTGGCGCCCTTCGGCGGGGTGAAGGTGAAGAGGTCGGCCGGCTGCTGGGTGAACTCGATCTGGCTGAACGCGACCTCGAGCGCCGGCGTCGACGTGCCGTTGCTCAGCACCGACACCCGCAGCGGCATCCGCGTCTGCGAGTCGACCGCGACGCGGATCTCGCGCAGCAGCGTCCGCTCGGTCGGCTTCGGCGTCAGGACCAGCTCGTAGGCCGGGCGATCGGCGACCGTCGCGGTGCCGTCGACCGACACCGTGCTGCTCTCGCGCACCTTCGCGAGCAACTCGGTCGAGGCCGCGACCGGGTCGGGCGTCTTCTCGCTGCCCGCGCCCTTCTGCTTGGCCACGTCGGCCGGGACGGTCACCTTCGTCGCGGTGTTCGTCTTGGAGCTGTAGTCCCAGACGGTCGTGCCGTCGTGGACCACGGTCTCCTGGCTGGCCCCCTGCGTGGCGGCCAGGCGGCTCTTGCCCGCGCCGTCGCTGAAGATGTGCGCCGAGTCGATGTTCAGCACCGACGCCCCCGGCAGCGCATTCCCCACCGACGGCAGCCCGAGGTCGTTGCTGATCTTGACCGTGCCGTCGAACGCGCCCGGCTTGGCCTTCATGACCGACTGCACCAGGTCCTCGGCGCTCACCTGCGGCAGCGCCGGCTTGGCGTCGGCGCTGGCCGGCATCGCGATGAACGCGAGCCCGCCCGCACCGAGCGCGGTGCCGACGACCGCGGCGGTGATGCCCTTCGTCTTCGGTTTCATGCATCTCTCCCTGTGGTGTCCCGGGCTCGAGTGTGCCCGGCTCCCTGGCCACGACGCTTCCCTCTCGAGGCTGAGATACCCCTGAAGGTTCGCCCCCTCCGGCTGAGATCGTGCTGAGAGATCCCCCGGGACCTGCGCGAACCGGCCATGATGGGTCTCGTGAAACCTCGGGTGCTGGTGGTCGACGACGAACCGGGCGTGCGCAAGGCGCTGCAACGCGGCCTGCGCGCGGAGGACATGGACGTGGTCACCGCCGCGGACGGCCCCACCGGGCTGCAGCTGGCGAGCACCGGCTCGTTCGACGTCATCCTGCTCGACATCATGCTGCCCGGGTTGTCCGGCTACCGCGTGCTGGAGCGGCTGCGCAAGGACGGCGTCACGACGCCGGTGCTGCTCGTCTCGGCCAAGGACGGCGAGATCGACCAGGCCGACGGCCTCGACCTCGGGGCCGACGGCTACCTCGTCAAGCCGTTCTCCTTCGTGGTGCTGGTCGCGCAGGTCCGCGCGACCCTGCGCCGCGCGGGGCCGGAAGCCGGCCGCGGGACGCTGCGGCTCGGCGCGCTGGAGGTCGACCGCGGGCTGCGGCAGGTGCACTGGAACGGCGAAGAGGTCGGGCTGAGCCCACGCGAGTTCGCGCTGCTCGACGTGCTCGTCGGCCGGGCCGGGACGGTCGTCACGAAGGACGAGCTCCTGCGTGCGGTCTGGGGCGAGGAGCAGGCCGTGACGCGCAACCTCGTCGAGGTGTACGTCGGGTACGTGCGGCGCAAGCTCGACGCGGTCGGCGCCGGCGCGCTGCTGCGGACCGTGCGCGGCCACGGCTACCTGGCGTCGGACGCGCAGCTCGACGAGGTCATCACGCCGTGATCGCGTGGTGGCGGGGCCGGTCCCTGCAGGTCCGGATCACCGTGCTGGCCGCGACGATCACCCTGGGCTGCCTGCTCGGGCTGGCCGCGCTGGCCGCGGCGAAGCTGTCGCCGCTGCTCATCGACTCGGTCGACCGCGAGCTGACGAGCGCGCTCGGCCCGGCGGGCGCCGAGGTGAGCGCCGGACGGCCACTGTCCGGCGCGGCGCCGGTGACGCTGCGGGTGCTCGACATCGCGGGCACGCCGGTGGACGGCGGCACACCGTCCGGCCTCGCCCCCGCCGACATCTCGACGCTCAAGGCGGGGCAGCCGGTGCAGCGCGACGGCGCGCGGTACCTCGGCACGGTCGTCACCGCGCCCGACGGGTCCCAGCGGCTGGTCGTCGCCGCGGCCGGCCTGGTCGGGTTCTCCGCGGCGGTGCACTACGGCGGGGTCTGGCTGGTGGTCGTCGCGTCGGTCGGGGCGCTGGTGGCGGGGCTCGCGACGTGGCTGGTGGTGCGGCTGTCGCTGCGGCCGGTGGCGCGCATGCGGGGTTCGGTGCGCGCGCTGCCGCCGGGGGCGCGGCTGGCGCTGCCGGACTCCCACGACGAGCTGCGCGCGCTGGCCGAGGAATTCAACGCGCTGCTGGAGCGCCAAGAGCAGGCCAGTGACCGGCTGCGGCGCTTCACCGGCGACGCCGCGCACGAGCTGCGGTCGCCGGTCGCGTCGATCCGGGTGCAGGCCGAGGTCGCGGTGACCAACCCGGATCCGGAGCTGGCCCAGGAGACGCTGTCGGACATCCTGACGGAGGCCGAGCGGCTTTCGTCGCTGCTCGACGGGCTGCTGTCGCTGGCCCGCTCGGACGCGGGGGAGGTGCCGCCCGCGTCGCCGGTCGAGCTGGTCAGCGAGGTGCGCGCGGCGGTGGCGCGGCTGCCGACGGGGGCGCCGGAGACGCGGGTGAGCAACGCGGTCCCGCAGGCCTGGGCGTCGTCCGCGCACGCCGAGGTGGAGCTGGTGCTGGACAACCTGCTGCGCAACGCGTGCCGTTACGCGCGCGGCGAGATCGTGGTGTCGGTGCTGGCGTCGCGCTCGTCGGTCCGGGTGGTGGTGGACGACGACGGGCCCGGCATCCCGCCGGAGCACCGCGAGAAGGTGTTCGACCGGTTCTACCGCATCGCGGACGACCGGGCCCGGTCGTCGGGCGGGACGGGCCTGGGCCTGGCGATGGTGGCGGAGACGGTCCGGCGGCGCGGCGGCCGCGTGCAGGTGGGGGAATCGCCGGACGGCGGGGCAAGGTTCGTGGTCATCTGGCGCGCGGCCGAGGGCGGCGAGGCGTGATCGGAGGGTCGACTCGCGTGCTTGGCGGGGCATCGCGCGTGTCTGGTGGGGCATCGCGCGTGTCTGGTAGGGCATCGCGCGTGTCTGGAGGGTCGGCTCGTGTGTCTGGTAGGGCATCGCGCGTGACTGGAGGGGCATGGCGCGTGTCTGGAGGGTCGGCTCGTGTGTCTGGAGGGTCGGCTCGTGTGCTTGGAGGGTCGGCTCGTGTGACGGAACGGTCGGCTTGCGTGGCTGGAGGGTCGACACGGCGCGGCCGGTGGTGGGCTTCCGGGTAGATTCCGGGGCTGTGAACGGTGTGATCGTGGGTGCCGCCCTGGTGCGGGACGGGAAGCTGCTCGCCCAGCAGCGGGCCTGGCCCCCTGGGCACGCGGGGCAGTGGGAGCTGCCCGGCGGCCGGGTCGAGGAAGGCGAGTCCGAAGCCTTCGCGCTGGCCCGGGAGTGCAGCGAGGAGCTCGACGTCGTCATCGAGGTCGGGAAGCGCGTCGGGGACGACGTCCCGCTGCCCGGCGAGAAGGTCCTCCGCATCTACGCCGCGAAGCTCGTTTCGCCCGGTGAGGAGCCGAGGGCCGTCGAGCACCTGGCCGTGCGCTGGCTCGGGCTCGACGACCTCGACGACGTCGACTGGCTCCCCGCGGACCGGATCCTCCTTCCCGCTTTCCGTGCGCTGCTCAGTTAGCGCCGATCATCCGCAGCGCCGCGTCCAGCCGGTGCGAGCCGCGTTCGCGAGCGCGCTCCGCGCCTGCCTTGCGGACCCGGTCCAGCTCGGCGGTGTCTTCCAGCAGTGTTAACGCGCGTTCACGCAACGGCCGTAGCTCCTCGATCACGGCGTCGGCGACGGCGTCCTTCACCGCGCCGTACGACGTGAACTCCTCCGCCAGGTCCGCCGGCGAGCCGCCCCGGCACGCGGCGAGGATCTCCAGCAGGTTCGCCATCCCCGGGCGGGTGTCCGGGGCGTGCACCGGCACGGAGCCGCCGTCGGTGACCGCGCGGCGGATCTTGCGGCGGATCTGGTCGGGCTCGTCGAGCGCGAACACCACGCCCACCGCATCGCGCGCCGACTTCGACATCTTGCGCGTCGGGTCGGCGAGGTCCTTCACCCGCGCGCCCGCCGGCGGGAGCACCGCCCGCGGGATGGTGAACACGTCGCCGTACGTGCTGTTGAACCGCTTCGCGAGCGTCCGCGTCAGCTCGACGTGCTGGCGCTGGTCTTCGCCGACCGGCACCTCGTCCGCGCCCTGCAGCAGGATGTCCGCGGCCATCAGCGCCGGGTAGGTCAGCAGCGACAGCCGCACCCCGGCCTGGCCCTTGGACTTCTCCTTGAACTGGATCATCCGTGCGGCCTCGCCGTAGTTGCAGGTGCACTCCAGGACCCACGTCAGTGCACCCAGCTCGCGGGCCAGGTCGGACTGGACGAACACCCGCTCCGGATCGATCCCGGCGGCGATCAGCACGGCGAGCTGCTCCCTCGCCAGGGATCGGAGTTTCGCCGGGTTGTGCGGGGTCGTCATGCCGTGCAGGTCGGCGACGAAGTACAGGTCGTCCGCGCCGCCCTCGCGGGCCCAGCGGCGCACGGCACCGAGGTAGTTGCCGAGGTGGACGTGACCGGAGGGCGTGATGCCGGACAGCTTGCTCATGTGCTTCCCTTCGACGGGGACCAACCCGGGGGAAGGCAGGAAAAAGGCCGCCCGTCCGGGGCGGCCGCAGCTGGTTTCAGCGCAGGGTCAGTGGGCCGCCGAGGGCGGCCACCACTGGGACGTCTGCGCACGCATGTAGCGACTATAGCCGAGCGGGTCTACGGTCGTGACCATGTTCGTCGTGCTGCTGACCTACACCGCACCGATCGAAGAAGTCGACCTGGCGCTGCCGGACCACGTCGAGTGGCTGGACCGGCAGTACGAGCGTGGCTTCTTCCTCGCCTCCGGGGCGCGGAAGCCGCGGACCGGCGGCGTGATCATCACGCGCCCGATGGCCCGCGGGAAGCTCGACGCCATCCTGGCGTCCGACCCGTTCGCGGTGAAGCACCTCGCGCAGTACGAGGTGATCGAGTTCTCGCCGACCAAGACCGCGCCCGAGCTGCGGCAGATCAACGAAGCGGTGACGCGCTAGGCCGCGAGGTCCAGCTTCGCCTTCTTGAGGGCGAGCACCGGGCACTTCTTGCAGCGCGGCTTCGACCGGCAGCACTTCTTCTTGACCTTGCCGGCCTTCATCAGCTTGCGCACGACCTTCCGCGGGTCGTCCGGCTTCTTGCCCACGCGCACGCACCTTCCGGGATCGGCGACGGTCACCGGGTTTCCACGTTAGGTCAGCCTAACCGATGTGGGGGCGTGGGGCCGCTCACACCGGGGCGGCAGGTATCCTGGGTGAGGTCCGCGTGTGACCAGAGCCGGTCACGGGATGCCTGACGGGCTTACGCGGCCATCCAACCCTTGAAGTTCAGGAGTTCTCGCGTGCCCGCAGCCAGCGCTACCGTCGAAACCGGCCGGCCGACCGGTAAGACCCGGCCCGACCTGCGCAACGTCGCGATCGTCGCCCACGTCGACCACGGCAAGACGACGCTGGTGGACGCGATGCTCCGCCAGTCCGGCGCCTTCGCCGAGCGCGCCGAGCTCGTCGACCGCGTCATGGACTCGGGCGAGCTCGAGCGTGAAAAGGGCATCACGATCCTGGCGAAGAACACCTCGATCCACCGCCAGACGCCCGAGGGCTCGGTGACCATCAACGTCATCGACACCCCCGGCCACGCCGACTTCGGCGGCGAGGTCGAGCGCGGCCTGGCCATGGTCGACGGCGTCGTCCTGCTGGTCGACGCGTCCGAGGGCCCGCTCCCGCAGACCCGGTTCGTGCTGCGCAAGACCCTCGAGGCCGGCCTGCCGGTGATCCTGCTGGTCAACAAGACCGACCGGCCGGACGCCCGGATCGCCGAGGTCGTCGAGGAGACTCACGACCTGCTGCTCGAGCTGGCCAGCGACATCGAGGACGCCGACCACGACGCGATCCTCGACCTCCCGGTCGTCTACGCCTCCGCGCGCGCCGGCAAGGCGAGCCTGGAGCAGCCCGCCGACGGCGAGATCCCCGAGAGCGAGAATCTCGACCCGCTGTTCGACACGCTGCTCCGGCACGTGCCGCCGCCGGCCGCCGACCTCGACGCGCCGCTGCAGGCGCTGGTCACCAACCTCGACGCGTCCAACTTCCTCGGCCGCATCGCGCTGATCCGCATCCACGCCGGCAAGCTGCGCAAGGGCCAGACCGTGGCCTGGATGCGCGAAGACGGCAACGTGCAGAACGTCCGCATCTCCGAGCTGCTGGTCACCGAGGCGCTGACCCGCGTCCCGGCGACCGAGGCCAGCGCGGGCGAGCTCGTCGCCATCGCCGGTATCCCCGACATCACCATCGGCGACACCCTCGCCGACTCCGAGAACCCGGTGGCGCTGCCTCGGATCACCGTCGACGAGCCCGCGATCTCGATGACCATCGGCGTCAACACCTCGCCGCTGGCCGGGCGCAACGGCGGCGACAAGGTCACCGCGCGGCTGGTCAAGGCCCGCCTCGACCAGGAGCTGATCGGTAACGTCAGCATCCGCGTGCTGCCGACCGAGCGCCCCGACACCTGGGAGGTCCAGGGCCGTGGCGAGCTGGCGCTGGCCATCCTCGTCGAGCAGATGCGGCGCGAGGGCTTCGAGCTGACCGTCGGCAAGCCGCAGGTGGTGCTGCGCACGATCGACGGCAAGCTGCACGAGCCGTTCGAGCGCCTGTACATCGACTCGCCGGAGGAGCACCTCGGCGCGATCACCCAGCTCCTGGCCGCGCGCAAGGGCCGCATGGAGGACATGAGCGGCAACGGCAGCGGCCGGATCAAGCTGGAGTACGTGCTCCCGTCCCGCGGCCTGATCAGCTTCCGCACCGACTTCCTGACCGAGACCCGCGGCACCGGCATCGCGAACCACGTGTTCGAGGGCTACTTCCCGTGGGCGGGCGAGATCCGCACCCGGCACAGCGGCTCCCTGGTCGCCGACCGCACCGGGCCGGTCACCGCGTACGCGATGATCCAGCTGGCCGACCGCGGCACCTTCTTCGTCGAGCCGGGTGCCGAGGTGTACGAGGGCATGGTCGTGGGCGAGAACCCGCGCTTCGAGGACCTCGACATCAACATCACCAAGGAGAAGAAGCTGACCAACATGCGTCAGTCCTCCGCCGACGTGATGGAGACGCTGGCCCGCCCGCGCAAGATGGGCCTGGAAGAGGCGCTCGAGTTCTGCTCGGTCGACGAATGCGTCGAGGTCGCGCCCGAGGTCGTCCGGGTCCGGAAGGTCACCTTGGACGTCAATACCCGCGCGAAGGAGCGTTCGCGCGCGAAGAGCCGCGACAACGGCTGATCGCGAATAGCACGTAAAAACCTCCCGGCGTATCGCGCCGGGAGGTTTTTCTGTTGCCCGTTCGTCACCCTGGGTGGATAATGGACCGACGGGACGTCACGAATTCCGCTGTTCTTCTCCTTATATCTTTATAGGGGCTTTCGCGGATTCGAAGCCTGGTGTTCACCACCGGGTGGAACCCGTCCCGTGTCCCGGGCGTGTTCGTTCCGCCGTTCCGGAACGGTCCGGGAACCCGGACGGTCCGTCGCGCGTCCTTCCCGATAGCGGCACCACGCGGTGCCGGGCCCGGCCGATCCGGGTACGGGAATCCCGGTTCCGGCCGCGGCCGCGGTCGTGGGAGCATGGCTGACCCGATCGGCGGACTTCTGGGGAGGAACGGGGCGTGCGGGTGAATCGCAAGGCGGTGCCGGTGCTGGCGCTCACGGCCGTGCTGGTCACCGCCTGCTCGAACACCCCGCCGCCACCGGTGGTGTCCTCGTCGGTCCCGCCCGCGTCGACCACCGGGAAGACGCCGTCGCAGATCGTCGTCGGGGTCGACGACGTGCTCGGCGGGTACAACCCGCACAACCTCGCCGACTCCTCGCAGGTCACCTCCGCGCTGTCGCAGCTGCTGCTGCCCTCGGTGTTCCGCCAGAAGGACGACGGCAGCACCCAGCTCGACAAGGACCTGATGAAGTCCGCCGAGGTGATCTCGCAGCAGCCGTTCGTTGTCGCCTACGAGATCCGGCCGGACGCGTCCTGGTCCGACGGCGCGCCGATCGCCGCCGAGGACTTCGACTACCTGCGCACCCAGATGCGCGACCAGCCCGGCGTGATCGAGCCGGCCGGCTACCGGCAGATCACCGACCTGCAGTCCCGCGAGGGCGGCAAGCGCGTCGAGGTCACCTTCGCCAAGCCGTACCCCGGCTGGCAGACGCTGTTCTCCGACCTGCTGCCCGCCCACCTGCTCAAGGACGCGCCCGACGGCTGGCGCGGGGCACTGGCCTCGAACTTCCCGGCCATCGCCGGCCCGTTCTCGATCAAGAGCCTCGACACCGCCCGCGGCGAGGTGATCCTCGAGCGCAACGAGCGCTACTGGGAGAAGCCCGCCGCGATCGACCGGATCGTGCTGCGCCGCTCGGACCAGACCACGCTGCTCGCCGCGCTGCGCAGCGGCAACGACCAGTTCGCGCTGGCCAGGACCACCGGCGCCGAGCTCAAGCTGCTCGGCGAGCTCGGCCCGGCCGTGCAGCTGCACACCGTGGCCCGGCCGCTGGTCGCCGACGTGCTGCTGCGCCCGGTCAGCGCCACCCTGCAGGACGCCCAGGTGCGGGCCGGCATCGCCGCCCTGATCGACCGGACCAAGCTGATCACCGAAGGCGTCAACGGCGGCCCGTCGTCGCAGCTCCACGCCGACGCGCAGGTCAAGGCGCCGTCGGTCGGCGGGTACACGGCGACCATCCCGCCCGGGCCGCCGACCGCGCCCGACGTCGCGAAGGCCGAGGAGTCGCTGAAGGCGGCCGGCTACGCCAAGACCGCAGGCACCTGGCGCAAGAACGGCAAGGCGCTTTCGCTGGTCATCGCCTCGCCGGGCACGCAGGAGCCGTACGCGACGATCGCCAAGGAGCTCACCAGCCAGCTCGTCGCGCAGGGGGTCGAGGTCAACGCGATCACGCCGCAGCCGCGCGACCTGTTCAGCGGCCTGCTCGCGATGCCGGTCGCCTCCGGGGTGCAGCAGCCGACCGGTGACTCGGCGGGCAGCGTCGGCGTCGACATCGCGGTGGTGCCGCAGGCAGTCGGCGGCGACTCGGCGTCAGTGCTCGCGTCGACCTTCGGCTGCCGCCCGGAGCAGACCGCCGCCGGCGCGGACAAGACGAAACCCGTCGTTCCGGGCAATTCGGCGGGGTTCTGCGATCCGGCGCTGCAGCCGTCCATCGACGCGGCGCTGTCCGGGGCCACGCCGATCGCCGAAGCGCTGACCACCCTGGAGCCTGAACTTTGGCGTCAGAACGTGGTGATCCCGCTGTTCCAGCTGGCGGACACCCTGGCGATCGGTTCGGGTATCTCGGGCGTCACGCCGGGTCCACCGATGGTGGGCCCTTTCGGGTCCGCCGTGAACTGGACGCGCGGCCCGAAGTAATCGCTCGGCTACGCATTCAGTACTACCGGGTGATCTTGACGTACGCCTTCGAGTGGGACCCGGTGAATCCGTGAGGTAACCGTCGTATTTCTGGATGTCGGCTGGAAGTCACCCTTTGGTCACGATCGACCCTGAACTGGTGACTGTCGGTGCTTTTCCTTTCTAGCGTGCTCCCGCAGTGCGCCAGTTGAGTGTCGCTTGGCGTGTCGTAGGCTCCGGCACCAAACCGGAGCGGTGTGGGTCCTTGTCACAATTCAAGGACTCAGTGCTAGGAGGGCACACTTCATGAGGAGAACCAAAGCAGTCTCCGCCTTGTCGCTCGTCGCAGGCGCCTCGCTGCTGCTGAGCGCCTGCAGCGGTGGCGACTCGGGCTCGGGCAGCACCGACCAGAACGGCTCGTCGACCGACGTCAAGTCGATGGCGGTCGGCAAGGCCGAGCAGGGTGACTCGTTCAAGCTCGCGGACGTCAAGGGCTGGGACGGCACGGTCACGGTCGGGATCGACGACGGGTACTCCGGGTACAACAACCAGACCCCGGACACCAACAGCTCGTACAACACCTACGTCTTGACCGCTGTCCTCGAAGACGCGTTCGTCCTCGACGGCAACAACAAGCCGCTGCTCAACAAGGACATCCTCGACTCGGCCGACGTGACCTCCAAGGACCCGCAGGTCGTCACGTACAAGATCAAGCCGAACGTCAAGTGGTCGGACGGCGCGCCCTTCGACTGCAAGGACTTCTACCTGGCCTGGCTGTCGGAGAACGGCATGGCCAAGGGCACGGACGGCAAGAATCCGTTCAACGCGGCCTCGACCACGGGCTACGACAAGATCAAGACCGCCACCTGCAAGGACAACCTGACCCTCGAGACGGACTTCAGCGAGCCGTACCTCGACTACAAGGGCCTGTTCAGCGGCGTCCAGATCCTGCCGGCGCACATCCTCGAGAAGCAGACCGGCATCGCGGACATCACCAAGCTGGCGCCGACCGGCGACCCGGCCCAGCTGTCCAAGGCCGGCGACTTCTGGACGAACAAGTGGAAGGGCTTCGACAAGTCGCTCATGCCGGCCTCGGGCCCGTACATGATCGACGCGTTCGACGCCAACCAGAAGGCCGTCACGCTCGTGAAGAACCCGCAGTGGGCGGGCGGCAAGGGCGGTCCGTCGAAGATCGTCGTGAAGGCCATGGAAGACACCAAGGCCATGGCGACCGCGCTGCAGAACGGTGAGATCGACGTCGCGGCGTCGACCCAGCCGGACGCCACCGCGGCCACCACGATGAAGGGCCTCGCCCCGCAGGGCGTGACCTACGGTTCGGCTCCGCAGCTGACCTACGAGCACCTTGACCTGCAGTTCAACCGCATGTTCAAGGACGACGCGCTGCGCAAGGCGTTCTTCGAGGTGGTCGACCGCAAGGCCATCACCGACAAGCTGCTCAAGGAAGTCCAGGCCGACGCGGCCCCGCTGAACTCGATCGTGTTCTTCCAGGGTGAAGAGGGCTACACCGACCTGTACAGCAGCAAGGCCGGCCTGGGTGCCGAGGCGGCGGCCAAGACCCTGTCCGACGCGGGCTGGGTCAAGGGTGCCGACGGCATCTTCGCCAAGGGCGGTGTGCGTGCCTCGTTCAAGATCACGCACAACCAGAACGCCCGCCGCAGCCAGACCGTCGAGATCATCATCTCGCAGGCCAAGGCGGCCGGCATCGAGGTCAAGGACGAGACCGACGCCAACTTCCTCAAGGGTGGCCGCGTCTCGACCGGTGACTACGACGTCGCGCTGTTCGGCTGGTCGTCGGCTCCGTTCAAGTCGCAGTCGCGTTCGATCTACGTCTGCCCGAACAACGGTGGCGACCAGAACTACCAGAACCTGTGCGACTCGAAGATCGACGACGCGTTCAAGACCGCGGTGAGCGCGACCGACGAGCAGGTGAAGCTGCAGGCCTACCAGGCGGCCGACAAGGCCATCGCGGACAAGTACGCGACGATCCCGCTGTTCCAGACGCCGAGCATGTGGGCGTTCAAGGGCATCGACCGCGTGTACATGCAGTCCTACAACGGTGTCCTGTGGAACGCCGGCGAGTGGGAGCAGAAGAAGTAGGGTCCGCCCCGCCTCTTCTTTCCCCTCGCTCCAGATGACCTGGGAGGTACCGAGGTCCGGCCACGAGCCGGGCCCCGGTACCCACCGGAAGTAGCTGTTGACCGTAGGGTTACCCCCACTACGGTAGACAACCGGGTAGCGGTCCAGCGCACTTCTGACGACCAGGCCCGGATGAGGAGCAGTTCGTTGAACCTGGTGATCTACATCCTTCGCCGTCTGGCGATATCGATTCCCGTCCTCCTGGTCGGGACCTTTCTGTCGTTCGTGATGGTCGCCGCGACCGGTGACCCGCTGGGCGAGCTCCGCCACAACCCGCAGATGAGCAAGGACGCCATCGACGCCCTCGCGCACAAGATGGGGCTGGACCAGGGCATCGTGCCGCGGTACTTCTCGTGGCTCGGGCACTTCCTCTCGGGTGACTGGGGCACGTCCATCGCGCAGGGCAACGCGCTCGCGCCCGTCGCGCCCAAGGTGCTGGCGGCCTTCGCCGTCACCTTCAAGCTGGTCGTCGGCGCCGAGATCCTGGCGCTCATCATCGGCATCATCGTCGGCGTGCTCGCCGCGGTGAAGCAGTACTCGATCGTCGACTACATCGCCACCACGCTGGCCTTCCTGCTGTTCTCCATGCCGATCTTCTGCATCGCGATCGTGCTGAAGAACTACGCGATCGAGATCAACGGCTGGGTGCGCGACCTCGGCCTGCAGGACGTCCTGGGCAATCCGTGGTTGCGCACCACGAGCCCGGAACAGCTCAAGACCGACGGCGTCGGTGACTTCATAGCCAGCACCATCGGCGCGTACCTGCTGCCGGTGCTGTCGATCATGGCGATCAGCTTCGCCGCGTACAGCCGGTTCCAGCGGGCTTCGATGCTCGAGGTCATGAACTCGGACTACGTGCGCACGGCGCGGGCCAAGGGCCTCCCGAACAGCCGGGTCATCTTCCGGCACGCGTTCCGCAACGCGCTGATCCCCGTGACGACGCTGTTCTCGGTGAACTTCGGCTCGGTGCTCGCCGGTGCGATCATCACCGAGACGGTGTTCAACTGGCACGGTATGGGCACATTGCTGGTGGAAGCCGTCGGCAAGAACGACACTCAGGTGATGATGGGCTGGCTCGTGGTGATCGCCACCAGCGTGATCGTCGCCAACCTGATCGCCGACCTGATGTACGGCATCCTGGACCCGAGGATTCGCGTTGGCTGACTTGAACTCCCTTCTCGCGAGCGAAACCGCGACCAAGGACGGCACCCTCCCGCCGGAAGCCCTGCCCGAACCCCGGAGCCAGGGCAAGCTGGTGCTCCGGAAGTTCCTGCACCACAAGCTGGCGATGGCCTCGACCGCGGTGCTGGTGCTGATCGTCCTGCTCAGCATCATTCTGCCGATCTTCTGGAAGCACAACTACGAGGACAGCTCGTTCCCCTCGTTCGCCAAGCCGAGCGGTGACTTCCCGCTGGGCACCACGCAGGTCGGCAAGGACATGGTGTCGCAGATCCTGCGCGGGACCCAGTTCTCGCTGCTGATCGCCCTCACGGTGTCGGTCCTGTCGACATTCGTCGGCGTCGTCCTCGGCGCCATGGCGGGCTACCTGCGCCGGTTCACCGACTCGGCGATCTCGCGGGTGACGGACCTGTTCCTGATCATCCCGCAGATCGCCGCGGCGGCCATCCTGGCGAAGGTGTTCGGGAGCGGTTCCTGGTACATCGTCGCACTGGTGCTGGCGGCGTTCGGCTGGATGCAGGTCGCCCGGATCACCCGCGCCGAAGCGATGTCGCTGTCCCAGCGCGAGTTCGTCGACGCGGCTCGCGCTTCGGGTGCCGGCACGTTCCGGATCATCTTCAAGCACCTGGTGCCGAACATGGTCGGCAGCATCACGGTCAACGCGACCCTCGCGGTCGCGCAGGCCGTGCTGGCGGAAGCCGCGCTGTCGTTCATCGGCCTCGGCGTCCAGCTGCCGGACACCTCGCTCGGCCGCGTCATCCTGGAGAACTACGCCCAGCTGCAGACGCGGCCGGCGCTGTTCTTCGGCCCGTTCATCGTGCTCGTGCTGATTTCACTGACGATCAACTTCATCGGTGACGGTCTTCGCGACGCCTTCGACCCGCGCCAGCGGAGAATGAAGGCCTGAACGCGCACCGCGGGGGTGACCGGATTCCGGTCACCCCCGCGGTCGTTTCCGCGAGGATCGCCGGACCTGGGGGTTTCGGATGAATCTCGTGCTCTACGTGCTGCGCCGGCTGGCCATCTCCGTGCCGGTGCTGCTGATCGGCACGTTCCTCTGCTTCGTGATGGTGGCCAACACCGGTGACCCCCTCGGGGAGCTGCGGAGCAAGCCCGGGATCAGCGCCCAGGCCATCGCCGACGCCGAGCACCGCCTCGGTCTCGACCAGAGCGTCGTCGCGCGCTACTTCACCTGGCTCGGCCGCTTCCTGAGCGGCGACTGGGGCATCTCCATCGCGCAGGGCAACGCGCTCCAGCCGGTGGCCCCGAAGGTGCTGGCGGCGTTCCGCGTGACGCTCGAGCTGGTGCTGGCGGCGTCCGTGCTGGCGCTCGTCTTCGGTGTGCTGGTCGGGGTGCTCGCGGCGGTCAAGCAGTACTCGATCTGGGACTACCTGGCGACGACGCTGGCGTTCCTGATGTTCTCGATGCCGATCTTCTGCATCGCCATCGTCCTCAAGGGCTACGCGATCCGCCTCAACGTCTGGGTCCGCGACCTGGGCCTGGCGGACGTCCTCGGCAACCCGTGGCTGCGCACGACGAGCCCGGAGAGCCTCTCGGCGACCGGAGTGGGCGACGCGCTCGCGAAGTACGTCGGCGCGTTCCTGCTGCCGACGCTGTCCATCATGGCCATCACGTTCGCCGCGTACAGCCGGTTCCAGCGGGCTTCGATGCTCGAGGTCCTGGGCGCCGACTACGTGCGCACCGCGCGTGCCAAGGGGGTGTCCAATACCCGCGTGATCTGGCGGCACGCGTTCCGCAACGCGCTGATCCCGGTGATGACGCTGTTCTCGGTCAACTTCGGCGCCACGGTGACGGGCGCGATCATCACGGAGACGGTCTTCAACTGGCACGGCATGGGCACGCTGCTGGTGGAGGCGGTCAACAAGAACGACCCGCAGGTGCTGATGGGCTGGCTGGTGGTGATCGCGGCGAGCGTCGTGGTGGCGAACCTGGTGGCCGACCTGATGTACGGCATCCTCGACCCCCGCATTCGCGTCGGCTGAAAACGGCTGGGGACCCGGGAACGGCGAAGGGCCCGTACCCAGCCGGGTACGGGCCCTTCAACGCGGTGGAGAAGCCTCAGTCGGCGACGGGGGCCAGCTTGCCGGCCTCCCAGGCCGCGCGGCGCTCGGCCTGCAGCACCGGGTCCGCGACCGGCGCCGCCGACAGCAGGCGCTTCGTGTACTCCTGCTGCGGCGAGTGCAGCACCTGGTCCCGCGTGCCGACCTCGACGAGCTTGCCGTGCTGCATCACCGCGACGCGGTCGGCCAGCAGGTCGACCACCGCCAGGTCGTGGCTGATGAACAGGCACGCGAACTGCAGCGACTGCTGCAGGTCGAGGAACAGGTCCAGCACGCGGGCCTGCACCGACACGTCCAGCGCCGACGTCGGCTCGTCCGCGATGAGCAGCGCCGGGTCGAGCGACAGCGCCCGGGCGATCGCCACGCGCTGGCGCTGGCCGCCGGACAGCTCGTGCGGGTAGCGGTTCATGTAGTGCCCGCCCAGCTCGACCTTGTCGAGCAGCGAGCGGACGCGGGCCGACAGATCCTTGCCGGACAGCACCTTGTGCAGCACCATCGGCTCGGCGATCGACTCGCCGATCGTCATCTTCGGGTCCAGCGTGGACGCCGGGTCCTGGAACACGATGGAGAAGAACCGGCGAAGGGGGCGAATCTCCTTCGCGGACATCTTCGTGATGTCCTTGCCGGCGATCGCGATGGTGCCCTCGGTGGCCTGGAGCAGGCCGACGGCGCAGCGGCCGACGGTCGTCTTGCCCGAGCCGGATTCGCCAACCAGGCCGACGATCTCGCCCTTGGCGATGGTCAGCGAGACGTCGTCGACCGCGCGGTTCTTGCCCTGACCGCGACGGCCGGGGTACTCGAGCACCAGGTTCTTGATCTCGAGGGCCGGCGCGGCCTCCTCGATCACGGCCTCCAGCTCCGCGTCGGCCAGCCGGATCTCCTCGGCGATCTTGGCCGCCTCACTGCTGTCGGAGGCGATCCCGGCGTCGTCGAGCAGGCGGCGGCCCTCGGGACGCTGGCCCAGCACCGGCACCGCGGCGAGCAGCCGCCGGGTGTAGTCCTCCTTCGGCGACGCGAACAGCTCGCGCACCGGCGCCTCTTCAACGATCTCGCCCTGGTACATGACGATGACCCGGTCGGCCATGTCGGCGACGACGCCCATGTCGTGGGTGATCAGCACGATCGCCGTGTCGAGGGTGTCGCGCAGCTTGCGCAGCAGGCCCAGGATCTCCGCCTGGACGGTGACGTCGAGCGCGGTGGTCGGCTCGTCGGCGATGATGACCTTCGGGTCGCAGGCGATCGCCATGGCGATGACGACGCGCTGGCGCAGGCCGCCGGAGAGCTGGTGCGGGTACTGCTTGAACCGCAGCGACGGGTTCGGGATGCCGACCAGGTCGAGCAGTTCGACGGCCCGCTTGTCCGCGGCGGCCTTGGAGATGTCCAGGTGCGAGCGCAGGGCCTCGCGCAGCTGCCAGCCGACCGTGTAGACCGGGTTCAGCGCCGTCATCGGCTCCTGGAAGATCATCGCGACCTGGTTGCCGCGGATCTTCTGCATGTCCTTCTCTTTGAGGTCCGCCAGGTTGCGCTCGCCCAGGCGGAGCTCGCCGGCGATCCGGCTGGTCTTGGGCAGCAGGCCCAGCACCGACATCGACGTGACGGACTTGCCGGACCCGGACTCCCCGACCACGGCGACGATCTCGCCCGGCTGCACGTCGAACCCGATGCCCTTGACGGCGTCCACGACGCCGTCCTCGGTCTGGAACGACACGCTCAGGTCGGAGATCGACAGAACGGATCCGGACACGCCGGCGACGTCCGCCGAAGTTGCTTCAGTGCTCACCAAGATGCCCTTCGTGGGGGTACAGACGATCGCGACGCGGCGGTGTTTCTCCTACGCCGCGACTCGCGCGAGGATAACCGAGGGTGTCCCCGACGAAGGTCGGACCACGGGAATTACGCTCAACCCGTGATCTCCCCGGTACCGCGCAGGCTGCTGCTCGTCCACGCCCATCCCGACGACGAGAGCATCACCACCGGCGCCACGATCGCACGATACGCCGCCGAAGGCGCCGAGGTGACCGTGGTGACCTGCACGCTCGGTGAGGAGGGCGAGATCATGGCCGGCCTGCCCGAGCTGGCCGGCCTGGGCGCGTGGGCGGCCGACCAGCTGGGCGGCTACCGCGTCGCCGAGCTGAAGGCCGCGTGCGCTGCGCTGGGGGTGTCACGACATCGTTATCTCGGCGGGATCGGCCGGTGGCGCGATTCGGGCACGGCGGGCACGCCGTCGGCGGCGCACCCCCGGGCGTTCACGGGCGGTGACGCCGAGGAGCAGGCCGCGCAGCTGGCCGGGATCCTCGACGAGGTGCGCCCCCAGGTGGTCGTCACCTACGACGCGTTCGGCGGCTACGGCCACCCCGACCACATCCGCGCCCACGAGATCACCATGGCCGCGGCGACGCGCGCGGAGTCGGTGACGCGGGTGTTCCACACCGTGGCGTCGGCGAACGCGGTGCGCGCCGGGTTGGCCGCGCTGCGTGCCGGGAAGCGCGAGTACGCGGTCCCGCCCGACGACGAGCTGCCGGTGACGCCGGACGAAGAGATCACGACGATTCTCGACGTCGCCGCGTACGTCCCGGCGAAGCTGGCGGCGCTGCGAGCCCACGCGACGCAGCTGGCCGTGGTCGACGGCGACGTCCCGTACTTCGCGCTGACGAACGAGGTCGCCCAGCCGATCCCGGCGCACGACACCTTCGTCCTGGCCCACGGCCCGGCCGAGGGCGCGGCGGACGACCTGTTCGGTGGGTTGTGACCGTGCCCGAGCCGCTGACCTGGGAGCAGAGGCTGTTCCTGCTGCTGCTCGCGTTCGACACCGTGCTGCTGGCCGTGCTGGAGCTGTTCTTCCTGCCGCTGCGGATCGGCGTCGTGCCGCTACCGGTGACGGCCGTCGTCGGCGCCGTCACCACGCCGTGGCTGGTGTCGACGACGGCGAAGCTGGTGCGGCCCGGGCTTTCGTGGGTACCCCTGGCGGTGTGGGTGGTCGTCGTGTTCGGGTTCGGCCTGCTGGGCCCCGGCGGCGACCTGGTGCTGATCCAGGACTGGCGCGCGCTGGTGCTGCTCGGCGCGAGCGCGCTGCCGGGCGCGCTGGTGCTCGGCGGCGGGCTGGGCCGGGCGGCGGGAAGGAACTCGGGACGTGGCTGAAGCGATCTCCGACAAGCAGGTCGTGGCCGTGCTGCGGCCGTTCGTGCGGGCGTGCGGGCCGATGCTCGACGCGCTGCGCGAGTCCGACCCGTTCGGCCTGCAGGCGCGCGCGGCCGACGACCTGGCCGAGGTCGAGTCCGGCCTGAAGGCGAAGCTGATCCACGGCGTGACGTCGGTGAAGGTGCCCGGCACGGCCGCGTGGGCGCGGATGACGGGCTACGACCGGTCGAGCTGGTGGATGAACCGCGTCGGCCGCTTCACGGCGCTCCTGACGTCGATCCCGGGCCTGGGCGGCGCACTGGCCGACCGCCTGCCGGTGCAGGACACGCTGGGGGCGGCGTCGCAGGGTCTGCTGCTGTGCGCGATCGCGGGCGAGTACGGCGTGACGGACGTGGGCACGCGGGTGCGCCTGATCGCGTCGGTGCTGTTCGAACGCGAGATCGACGCCGACCTGGCGGCGGGCAAGCACCCGGAGCACGACGAAGCGGCCGAGGCGGACGAAGCGGCGAAGCTGACCGAAGAGCTGACGGCGTCGGAGAAGAAGCACGGCAAGGCGACGGTGAAGGCGGCGGCGGGGACGCTGTGGCGGCTCGGGCGCGCGCTGGTCGGGATCACCGGGGAGCTGGAGAAGCGGCCGCGGGGGAACCTGCTGCACCGGGCGATCGGGCTGCTGCCGGTCGTGGGCGCCGCCGGCGACTACTTCGGGGAGCGGTCGGGGTTGCGCGAGGTCTGGAAGCGGGCGCACGTCTGGCTGACCGAGCACCGCACCTGATCTTCCCGTGCGGCGCCCGGCTCAAACCTCAGTTCCAGAACTGGAAGACGCTGAACCCGATCTGGGCACCGTCCGCGTAGCCGCCGAACGAGCCGAAGATCGCGTACGCGCCTTTCCACAGCGCGTTGTTCGCCGGCTTGAAGAACCACAGGATCCCGAACAGGATGATCGGCGCCCACGGGCGCACCTTCGCGCCCAGCTCGCGGGCCTGAGGCGGCAGGTACGGCTCGATCGCGCCCCAGCCGTCGAGGCCCGGGATCGGGAGGATGTTGAGGATGAACGTCACGATCTGCAGCAGCGCCAGGTAGGACATCGCGATCACCAGGCCGCCGGCCATCGGGACCAGCGAGACCACCAGTGCCAGCGCCGCGCCGACCGCGAGGTTGCTCAGCGGGCCGGCCAGCGACACCCACGACGACGTCCCGCGAGACCGCAGCGCGCCGCGGTTGATCCACACCGCGCCGCCCGGGAGCGGGATGCCGCCGATGATCAGGAAGACCAGCGGCAGGACGATCGACAGGACCGGGTCGGTGTACTTGCGGACGTCGAGGGTCAGGTAACCCTTGTGGGCGACGCTGTAGTCGCCGCCGCGGTAGGCGACCATCGCGTGGCCGAACTCGTGCAGCGACAGCGACGCCACCCAGCCGGCGGCGACGAAGATCACGACGCCGGCGATGAGCAGCGGATCGCGGTCGCGGACGAAAACGGTGTTGATGTCCCCGAACGCCGCCATCACGCCACCGGCGACGGTGAGCGCGAGGATGCCGAGGAAGACCGGGCTGGGGCGCACTGCTGACTTCTGCACGCTTCCAGTCTTCCGTATGCCCGGTGTGAAGTTACCGGCGTGTCCCCTTGCGCGATCGGGCCCGAACGTCCCCCGAACTCGCTACTCCGCTTGACCTGACCGCACTACACGGGTGTAATCACAGTGATGTCATTCGTCGTCGAGGGGACGGCGAGTGTCGTTTCACCACCGCCAGCCTGGGGAGTGCTAGGGAGCGAGGAGGCGGACGTGCGGTTGGAAGCCGATGGGAAGGAATGGGGGCACGTCATGGGTTGGGGCGAGATCCCGGAGCAGGCTCTGGGAGATCTCACCGAGCTCATCGATGCCACCGAGGAAGAGCAGGATTGGCAGGAACGCGCTCTGTGCGCGCAGACGGACCCGGAGGCGTTCTTCCCCGAGAAGGGCGGTTCCACCCGCGAAGCCAAGCGGATCTGCCTGGGTTGCGAGGTCAAGGACGAGTGCCTTGAGTACGCGCTGGCCCACGACGAGCGCTTCGGCATCTGGGGCGGTCTGTCCGAGCGGGAGCGCCGCAAGCTGAAGAAACGCGCCATCTGAAGCCTGCTCGGGGGCGATTCGGGTTCGCGGAACGCGCGAACCTTGGTCGCACTTCAGGTGTTCTCTGGGGGGTACCCCCAGGCCCCCGGAGGGGGAGTCGCCGGTGATGCGTGGCATCACCGGTGATTCCACGAGGTGAACACTCGGCGTGGGTTCACCACCGGGTGACGGACCGGGGCCGTAGGGTGGCTGCACCGATCCGCCGCCTGATCTGGAGCAGTCGTTGCCCCGCACCGCCGCGCCGCCCGCCCTGCGCACCGCACCCGTTCTGGCCATTGTGGTCTGTCACAACGGCGAAAACTGGTTGCCGCTGGCGCTTTCTTCGTTGCGCCGCAGCACGGTCCGGCCGCGGCACGTGCTCGCCGTCGACACCGGATCCACCGACGCGACGCCCCGGCTGCTCGCCGAAGCGACCGCCGATCCCGGCCCGGATTCGTCGCCCGTGCTCTCCGGGGTCATCACACTTTCGGGCGACACCGGCTTCGCCGCCGCGGTCGCCGAAGCCGTCGCGCACGCCACCGAGCGCTGGGGCGACCCCGGATCCTGGCTGTGGCTGCTGCACGACGACTGCGCGCCCGAGCCCGACTGCCTCGACGAACTCCTGCGCGTCGCCACCAAGAACCCGTCGGCGACGGTGCTCGGCGCGTTGGGGCTCGACTGGACCGATCCGCGGCTGATCGTCGAAGCGGGCCTGTCGACCGACGCGTCCGGCCACCGCCAGCAGATCGCGGCGCTCGGCGAAGAACCCGCCGAAGTGCTCGCCGTGCCCAGTGCGGGCTCGCTCGTGCGCCGCGACGCCTGGGACGACCTCGGCGGCTTCGATCCGGATTTCCCGTTGCTGCGCGAGGATCTCGACTTCGGCTGGCGCGCGAACGCTGCCGGCGGTCTCGTCCTCTCCGTGCCGACCGCGCGGGTCCGGCACGCGCGCGCCGTCACCACCGGGCAGCGCGCGGCGGACGCGGTCGGCACTCCGCTCGTGGCCGCGAACCGCGCCCACGGGCTGCGCGTGTTCCTCGTGAACTGCTCGCCGTTTTCCTTCTGGCTGGGCATGATCCGGCTCCCGGTGCTTTCGGTGCTGCGCGCGCTCGCCTTCGTCCTGCTGCGCCGCACCGGGGAAGCGCGGGCCGAGTTCGCCGCCGCGACGTACCTCCTCAGTGGACGCGGCGGATTGCGCGCCGCACGCGCCCGCCGACGGCGGAATCCGCGGCCGGGCACGGTTCGCGGGCTCTTCACCGGACGCGTGACGCGGCTGCGCAACGCCGTCCGCGCCGGCATCGTCGGGCTGGTGCGCCGCGGCGTCGAGGAAGACGTCGCGCTCGGGCGCGTGCCCGAGACCGTCGAAACCGAGTCGGCGTGGGTGACGCCGGAAGCGCTCGACGCGCGCGAGACGCGTCCGGTCGGTCCCGACGCGCTGCCCGCGGGCGCGCTGCGCGGGCTCAGCTCACGCGGGTCCGGGCTGCGCCGTCCGGGCACGCTCGTCGCCGTCGCCTTGCCGGAAACCCCGGCGCCCGAACCGGTCTCCGAGTCCGCCGAAGAGGCCCCGGCCGCGGTCGAAGAGCCGGAAATCGTCTTCGTCGAGGTGAACCGCCGGCGCGTGCTCGCGGCGACGGTCTTCGCGCCGCCGGTGGTGCTGCTCGTCGTGATGACCGCGCTGGGGCTGGTGGTCAACCGCGCCCGGCTCGGCCTCGACCTCTTCGGCGGCAAGCTCCTTCCGGTCGGCGGGCTCGGCGAGATCTGGTCGTCGTACCTGACGCCGTGGCACGCGGTCGCCGGCGGCACCGGCGCGCCCGCGTCGGCGACGCTGCCGGTGCTCGGCACGCTCGGTGCGGTGTTCGCGCCGCTCGGCGGACCGGCCGCGCTGGTCGCGATCCTGCTCCTCGGCGACATTCCCTTGGCGGCGCTGAGCGCGTACGCGGCGACGCGGCGGCTTCGCGTGCGCCGGTGGGTCCGCGCGGTCGTCGCCGCGGCCTACGCGCTGCTGCCCGCCGCGACCGCCGGGGTCGCGCAGGGCCGGCTCGACGTCGTCGTGGTGCACCTGGTGCTGCCGCTCGTCGCCGCGGGCATCGCGGGACTGCTCGTCCGGGCGGACACGCGGTGGCTGCACGTGTCCGCGCTGTCGGCGTTCGGCGTCGCGCTGCTCGGCGCGTTCTCCCCGCTGGCGCACGGGCTCGCGCTCGCCGGGCTGCTGATCGGGTTCGTGGTGCTGCCCGCGCCGACCGGGCTGGCGCGGCGGATCGCGTCGGTCGGCATCGTGGTGCTGCTGCCGCTGGCGCTGCTGCTGCCGTGGCCGACGGTGCTGCTGCGCCACCCGGAGCTGCTGGTGCAGGGCCTCGGCGGCGCGGCGTCGGCGGTGTCCGGCACCGACCTCGCCGGGCTCGACCCCGGCGGGCCGGGCGCGTGGCCGATCGGCGTCGCGGTGATCGCGGCGGCCTTGGTGGCGCTGGTCGTCCGCCCGACGAAGCTCGCGGCGGGCGGGCTCGCGCTGGCCGCGTTGGGAGCCGGCGGCCTGGTGCTGGTGCGGCTGGTGACGGCGACGCCGATGCAGGGTGGCTCACCCGCGCACGGCCACGCGGGCGTGCCGCTGCTGATCGTCGGCGCCGGGCTGCTGTGGGTCGTGCTCGGGTCGTGGCAGCGCGGCGGCTCGGCCGGGGTGCCGTCGCCGTGGCTGCCGAAGGTGTTCGCGGTCGCCGGGGTCGTGGTGTTCCTCGCGCTGGCGGCCGGCGCGCTGGTCGTCGGCGGCCAGGGGCCGCTACGCGCCGGCGAGCGGCCCGCGCTCGCGCCGGAGGTTTCCGCCGAGCTCGCGGCGTCCGGCCGGTCGGTGCTGGACCTCGCCCCGGACGCGACCCGCCAGATCGGCGGCCGCCTGCCCCACTACGGCGACGACGAGCTGGCCCCGACGCCCGGCACGCCGGCCCGGCTGGCTTCCTGGCGCCGCGACCTCGGCCAAGGCGACGCGGCGGCGGTCCAGCGCGCGTTCGCCGCCGCAGCCGCCGCGGGGGTGCAGTTCGTGGTGCTGCCGGCCGGGGTCGACTCGCAGGCGTACGTGCCGCTGGCTAAGGACCTGGTCTCGGTGGCCGCGCCGACGTCCGATGGCCGTGGCGTGCTTCGCCTGCTCCCACCGGCCGGCCAGGTGATCTTGATCTCGCCGGAACAGGCGAAGGCGGCGGTGACGGGCGGCGGCGCGCCCGGGAACGCGCCGGGCGTGGCACCGGTCCAGGCAGGGCTGCCGGACGTGCGGGTGCGCGTGTCGGACGGCCCGACCGGGCGGCTGCTGGTGCTCGCGGCCGAGCAGGAAGCGGGCTGGAAGGCTTCGGTGGGCGGCAAGAGCGTGCCGATCGTGCCGGCCTGGGGCCACCAGGTGGCGGTGTCGGTGCCGCCGGCGACGTCCGAGGTGACGGTGGAGTTCCCGGGGACGGAACGGAACCTGCTGCTGCTGGCCCAGCTGGCGGCGGTGCTGTTCACGCTGCTGACGGCGGTCCCGGCCCGGCGCCGCCCCTGACTCGAAGCGGCACTTTCCCTATGAAAGTGCCGCTACTCGCCCTCGATGACGTCCGGCTCGACGCCGAGGTACCCCGCCACCTGCTCCACCAGCACGTCGTGAACCAGGTCGGCCAGCTCGGACGGGTCCTTCGCCCGCGCCTCCAGCGGCCGCCGGTACAGCACGATCCGGGCCCGCGTCGGCATCCCCGTGCGGTCCACCCCGGCCGGCACCAGCCGCGACAACGGCACCGCGCCGTCGTGCAGCACGCCGTCCGAAGGCGCGCGGCCGTTCTCGCGGACCTCGGGTACGTCGTCGACCGCCACGTCGAGCTTCGTCAGCTCGTGGCGCCAGCGGGCTTCGATCGGCTCCAGCGCGTCGAGCACCAGCGCGTCGAACCGCTCCGCGCGGCTCGCGGCGGCGGGCAGGGTCGCCGGGTACAGCGTCCCGCGCAGACCCCGGCCGTGCCGGTCCCGTCGCGAGCGCCGCCGCTGTCGGTAGTCACGAGCCGTCGCCACCCCGGAAGTCTATGCGGTCGGCACGTCCCAGCGCGTGTCGCTCCTCCTAGCTTGCGGCGACGCGCTATCGTTTCGGATCGTGCGGAGCGTACGGAAGTGTTCGCGTACCGGCTGTCTCGAGCCGGCTGTGGCCACGCTGACGTATGCCTACAGCGACTCGACCGCCGTCGTCGGCCCCTTGGCCACCGCCTCCGAGCCGCACTCGTACGACCTCTGCGAAGCCCACGCGCTGCGGCTGACCGTCCCCAAGGGCTGGGAAGTCGTCCGGCACGAAGGCGCCTTCGCCGCGCCGGACCCGTCGGCCGACGAGCTGACGGCGCTGGCCGAGGCCGTGCGCGAGGCCGGCCGCCCCGGCAAGCCGGCCCCCGCGCCCGAGCCGGAGGGCCCGTCCGGGCGCCGCGGCCACCTGCGGGTCCTGCCCGGCCGCGCCTGAACGCGTAACCCACCTCCGTCGCCGGTAGGCTTTCCGCGCGGCGCAGCGGGCGCCGGGACGACTAATCGCGGGGAGACGGCGTGCCAGACCTTTCGGGCATCGTGAAGGCCTACGACATTCGCGGCGTGGTCGGCGAGCAGCTCGACGCGGACCTCGTCCGCGACTTCGGCGCCGCGTTCGCCCTGCTCATCAAGCCGGAAGCGCCGGCCGTGGTGATCGGGCACGACATGCGGGACTCCTCGCCGGGACTGGCGGCGGCCTTCGCCGAGGGCGTCACCTCGCAGGGCCTCGACGTCGTGAGCATCGGGCTGGCCAGCACCGACCAGCTGTACTTCGCCTCGGGTTCGCTGAACCTGCCGGGCGCGATGTTCACCGCGAGCCACAACCCGGCCAAGTACAACGGCATCAAGATGTGCCGCGCGGGCGCGTCCCCGGTCGGCCAGGACACCGGGCTCGCCGAGATCCGCGACACCGTCGAGCAGGGCGTCCCCGGCTTCGAGGGCCAGCGCGGCACCGTCTCCGAGCGGGACGTCCTCGCCGACTACGCGGCCTACCTGCGCAACCTCGTCGACCTGTCGGGCAGCCGGCCGCTGAAGATCGTCGTCGACGCGGGCAACGGCATGGGCGGGCACACCGTCCCGACCGTCTTCGACGGGCTCCCGATCGACGTCGTCCCGATGTACTTCGAGCTCGACGGCAGCTTCCCGAACCACGAGGCCAACCCGCTCGACCCGGCCAACATCGTCGACCTGCAGGCGAAGGTGCGCGAGGTCGGCGCGGACGCCGGGGTGGCCTTCGACGGCGACGCCGACCGCTGCTTCATCGTCGACGAGCGCGGCGAGCCGGTTTCGCCGAGCGCGATCACCGCGCTAGTGGCCGTCCGCGAGCTGGCGAAGGACCCGGGCGGCACGGTCATCCACAACCTGATCACGTCCAAGGGCGTCCCGGAGATCGTCGCCGAGCACGGCGGCAAGCCGGTCCGCACCCGCGTCGGGCACTCGTTCATCAAGGCCGAGATGGCCCGCACCGGCGCCATCTTCGGCGGCGAGCACTCCGCGCACTACTACTTCCGCGACTTCTGGCGCGCCGACACCGGCATGCTGGCGGCGCTGCACGTCCTCGCCGCGCTCGGCGAGCAGAACGGCCCGCTGTCCGAGCTGACCAGCGCGTACTCGCGCTACGCGGCGTCGGGCGAGATCAACTCGACCGTGGACGACCAGGTCGCGAAGATGATGGCCGTCAAGGACGCCTTCGGCGTCCGCACCGGCGTCGAGATCGACGAGCTGGACGGCCTGACCGTGCAGTTGCCCGGCGGCGCCTGGTTCAACCTGCGCCCGTCGAACACCGAACCGCTGCTGCGGCTCAACGTCGAAGCCGCGAACGCCGAGGCCGTGCAGGGGCTGGTGGACGAAGTACTCGCGATCATCCGCACCTGACCGTCCACGATGAAGGGCCGTAACCGTGTCCTGAAGGTGCCCTTCATCACACCCCTCTGCGTGGTATGGAGGAACCATGGCCATCACGCTCGACGCCCAGCTCCTCGAGATCCTGGCGTGCCCGTCGCCCGATCACGCCCCGTTGCGCCCCGGGGCGCCGGGCGACCCCGAGGCCGACGCACTGACGTGCACCGAATGCGGCCGGGTGTACCCGGTCCGTGACGGGATCCCGGTGCTGCTCCTCGACGAGGCCACCGAGCCGGCGGACAACGGAAAATCCGATGCCGACAGTGCTTGACGACTCGCTGCTCGACGACCCCGCGCGGCTGGCCGAGGCCGACAGCGCGGGGCTGCTCCGGGCGGCCGCGATGGCCGGCGCCCAGGTGCGGGCGGCCGCCGAGCTCGCCGCCGACATGGAGCTGGCCGAGCGGCTCGACGTCGGCCGCCCGCGCGCCGTCGTCCTCATCGACCGGCCAGGGGTGAGCCGGACGCTCACGCGGCTGCTCGCCGCGCTGCTCGCGCCGACGTGCCCGGTGCCGGTCGTGATCGCCGAAGTCGTGCCGAGCTGGATCGGCGCGCTCGACGTCGTGTTCGCGCACACCGACGACCCCGGAGACCGCGAACTCGCCGCGTCGCTGGAACGTGCCGCGCGCTTCGGCGCGTCCGTGGTGCTCTCCGCGCCGGCCGAGGGCCCGGTCGCGGCCGCGGTGGCGGGCAAGGGCCTGCTGCTGGCGCCGCGCATCCCGGTGCCGCCGGAGCTGGCGTTCCCGCGCGGCCTGGCCGCGGGGCTGCTCACCGCGAACGCGCTGGGCCTGCTGGTCTCCGACGTCGAGGTGCTGGCCGACCAGCTCGACCTGGAGGCCGAGAAGGACTACTTGGCCCGGGACTCGTTCGCGAACCCGGCCAAGGCGCTCGCCCTGCGGGTCGCGGACCGCGTGCCGCTGCTGTGGGGGCTGGACCCGGTCGCGGTCGCCGTCGGCGAGCACGCTGCGCACGCGTTCGCCGCCCATGCGGCTACTGTGTGTGACGTTGAAGACTTTCGTCAGGCTTTGGCGCGCCCCGCGTTGCGGCGGGCGGCGCAATCGAGTGGCGCGGAGCGTGACATCTTCGCCGATCCGGACGATCCATCAGGTGACATCCCCACCCGGGTGCTGCTCCTCTCGGTGCGGACCGGTCCGGCGACGGACGCGGCCCGCTTCCAAGCGGAGGAACTGCTACCCGGTGCGGAGGTCATCGCCCCGGCCGAGGAGATCGAGGCCGACGAAATCGTGCGGGCCGCGGTGCTGGCGCTGCGGTTCGAACTGGCGGCGGTCTATCTCGGGCTGGCGGCGGGCAGCATCGGCGGCGCGGGCCGCTTCGCCCCCGCGACGGCGTGAGACCCGCCGAGCACCGGCCCCGGCCGGCGCCGAAGGAGTGGAGTTGAGGTGACAGTGGAGCTGCTGCGCAACGCGGTGCGGCCCTACGCCTGGGGATCGCGGACGGCGATCCCCGAGCTGCTGGGCCGTCCGGTACCCGCGCCGCACCCCGAGGCCGAGCTGTGGATGGGTGCCCACCCGGGTGACCCGTCGCACGTCATCGGCCCCGACGGGACCGAGCGGAGCCTGCTCGAGCTGGTCGACGCCGACCCGGTGACCCAGCTCGGCGAGCGGTGCGCGAAGCGGTGGGGCGGGCGGCTGCCGTTCCTGCTGAAGATCCTCGCCGCGGAAGAGCCGCTGTCGATGCAGGCGCACCCGTCGGCGGCGCAGGCCGCGGAGGGGCACGCCCGCGAGGAGCGGCTGGGCATCCCGCGTGACGCCGCGAACCGCAACTACCCGGACCCGACGGCGAAGCCGGAGCTGGTCTGCGCGCTGACGGAGTTCCACGCGCTGGCCGGCTTCCGCGCGCCGGACCGCACGGTGAAGCTGTTGAAGGCGATCGAGACGCCGGGGCTGGCGAAGTACACCGGGCTGATCGAGGCGCAGCCGGACCCGTCCGGGCTGCGGGCGCTGTTCACGACGTGGATCACGCTGCCGCAGCCGACGCTCGATTCGCTGTTGCCGGAGGTGCTGGACGCCTGCGTCCGGCACGTGCAGGAGCACGGCGAGTTCGCGGTCGAGTGCCGGACGATCCTCGAGCTGGGCGAGGCGCACCCGCGTGACGCGGGCGTGCTGGCGGCGTTGCTGCTCAACCGGCTGACGTTGCGCGCGGGCGAGGCGATCTACCTGCCGGCCGGCAACCTGCACCTGTACCTGCACGGCACGGCCGTGGAGATCCTGGCGAACTCGGACAACATCCTGCGGTGCGGGCTGACGCCGAAGCACGTGGACGTCCCGGAGCTGCTGCGCGTGGTCGACTTCGCGTGCGGCGAGATGCCGGTCCAGTGCGGCGACGGCGGCGACCGTCTTTCGGTCTACCGGACGGACGCGCCGGAGTTCGAGCTGTCGCGCGTCGAGTGGGCCGCGGGCCAGGACGACGAGATCGCGGTCGACAGCATCGGCCCGCAGATCCTGCTGTGCACGGCAGGTGACCTGCTCGTGACGGCCGACGACGGCGAGAAGGTCGAGCTGCGGCGGGGCCAGTCGGTGTGGCTGCCGGCGGCGGATCCGCCGGTGCGCGTGCGTTCCGTGGGCGGCGTGCGGTCCCAGCTGTTCCGGGCGACCGCGGGGACCTGCGAAGACTGACGGGGTTTGTCCGAAGGCCACCACCGGGGTTCCGGTGGTGGCCTTCGTCGTTTTGGGCGCGGTCGTTTGTTTTTGGGCGCGGTCGTTCTGGGTGCCGGTCGTTCCGGTGCGGCGGGTTCTGTGTGCGTTCCGTGTGGCGGCTTCGGCCACGATCGACCCAGAGGGATGACCCTGGTGCGGTGCTGCGCGTCACCGGCCCGCTGGGGGTGGCGCCGGTCGGGCAACGCCCGGCGCCCGTGGGCTGGGGGTGGTGCCGCGAGGGGGCGGCACCACCCTGCGCTGCCGTGGGGATGCTGGGCGGGGGTGGCTCGCCGGTCGGGCGGGGAGGGCCGGCCGGCGGGGCGGCGCGCGAGAGCTGCCCTCGGTGGTGATCGCGGACGGATGTCGCGTGATTGAGGGCGGGTCTCGCGTGACTGGAGGCGGATTTCGCGTGATTGGAGGCGGATTTCGCGTGATTGGAGGCGGATTTCGCGTGATGGGGGCGGATCTCGCGTGACCGGAGGCGACCTCGCGCGGTCGGCCGGGCGTTTCGCGTGATTGGAGGCGGGTCTCGCGTGGCCGGGGCGGATCTCGCGTGACCAAGGCGACCTCGCGTGATCGGCCGCGGGTCTCGCGTGATTGGGGGCGGATGTCGCGTGATTGGGAGCGGGTCTCGCGTGATTGGAGGGGGATCTCGCGTGATTGGCGGGGCATCTCGCGTGATTCGAGGGGCATCACGCTTGATTGGCGGGACGACACGGCTGGGCCGGGAGCGCCGGGGTCAGGCCGGCCTCGTCAGCGCGAGCAGCGCTCGCCGCAAGACGGCCGCGCTTGCGTCGCGGGGGTCGGCCAGGCCGGCCGCCGCGGATGCCGCCTCCAGAGCCGATGCCGAGTCGCCCACTTCTTCGCATGCTCGGCTCAGTACCAGCCACGTCAGGCCCGTCGCCGAGCGGCCGCCCATCTCGCGGAACTCGTCCAGGCACGCGCGGAGCACCGGGATCGCCTGCTGCGCGCGGCCTTCGCCGATCCAGCTCGCCGCCAGGGCGCGGGTGCAGGACAGCTCCCGGGGCCGCTCGTCGAGGTCGCGGGCCAGGTCTCGGGCCTCCTCGAACGCCGCCGTCGCGCGGTCGCGCGACCCCGTCGCGGCCGAGATCGCGCCCAGGGTGCGCAACGACTTCGCCAACGCCGAACGGGCCATCGTGCCGCGGAGCAGCGCCACCGACTCGGTGATCGCCGTCGCCGCCTGTGCGCCGTCGCCCGTCAGGAGGGACGACCAGGCGAACCCGTGCAGCGCAGTGCCGATGCGGCGCGGGTCGGCGGTGGCCCGCGCCGAGGCCAGGGCGGCGCGGTCGACCTCCCGGGCGTCCGCCACCCGGCCCAAGCGCAGCAGCGCCGCCGATTCCGCTTCACGGACGAGCAGCGCCTCGGGCTGATCGTCCATAGTGGACAGAGCGCGGACGGTGTGCAGCGCCTCCGAAGCGCGGCCCAGGCCGACCAGGCAGTGCGCCAGGTTCGCCGAAACCCACGCGTGCGTCCGGCGGTCGCCGTGGGCTTCCAGCTCCTTCGCGCACTCGCGGTACGCGGCCGCCGCCTCCTCGTACTGCCCGCGCGCGTGCCGCAACAGAGCCAGGTTCGCCTCGGCGATCGCCGCCGTCGGGCGGTCGTCCGTCGTCGCCAGGACCGTTTCGTACGCCGCGCGCATGTCGGCGTAGTGGCCGTGCAGGTACAGGTAGACGCTCAGCTTGTCCAGCAGCAGCAACGCTTCCCGCGCCCCCAGCGACCCGATCAGCCGCACGAGGTTCGCGCGCTCGGCCGCGAACCACTCGTCCGGCCGCGCGAGCAGCCGTTCGACCAACGAGCTCGGCAACGGCTGCACGAACGGCTCGTGCGCCATCGCCGGCATCGGCACCGTGCGCGGCAGGCGGGCCGCGGCAGCGTCGGCGAGCGCGAGGGTCGCCGCGAGCACCGTCGAAGCGCCGCCCTCGACCGGTGGTCCCTCCGCCGCGTACAGGCGGACGAGGTCGTGCATCCGGTAGCGGCCCTCGCCGGTCGCGTCCGGTTCGCGCGCCTCCAGCAGGCTCGCTTCGACAAGCTCCTCGACCGCCTCGTCGGCGTCCGCGCCGATCAGCGTCGTGACCGCCCACGCCGGGAGATCGACGAGCCGGCACCGGCCGAGCAAGCTGAACGCGCGCCGCGCCGGCGGGCTCAGGCCGTCGTGGCTCAGCGCGATGCTGCTCCGGACGGCCAGGTCGCTCACCGTCAGCTCGTCGAGCCGGCGGACCTCGTCCTCCAGCCGGTCGGCCAGCTCGCCGAGCCGCAGGTGCGGGCGGATGGCGAGCCTGCTGCCCGCGATCCGCAGGGCCAGCGGCAACCGCGCGCACGCCGCGATGATCCGGCCGGCGTCCGCACGCTCTCGCGTTACCCGAGCTCCGGCGAGCCGGTTCAGCAGCTCGGCGGCTTCGGCGTCGGACAGCGGGCCGAGCGGCAGCCGGTACGCGCCGGCCAGCCCGCTCAGGCGCTGACGGCTCGTCACGAGCACCGCACAGCCCGGCGTGCCCGGCAGCAGCGCGCGGACGTGCTCGGGGTCGACGGCGTCGTCGAGCACCACCAGCACCCGCCGATCCGCCAGCCGGCCGCGGAACGCCGCCGCGCGGGCGCCGACGTCGTCCGGCACCGCCGGGCCGGGCACGCCGAGCGCGCGCAGCAGGTCGGCCAGCACCTCGCCGATGGCACGCCCGCCCAGGGGCACGTACAGCTGGCCGTCCGGGAAGCGCGGCCGCAGCCGATGTGCCGCGCGCACGGCCAGGGTGCTCTTGCCCGCTCCCGGTTCGCCGGTGAGGACGGCGATCGGGACGCCGACGCCGCTGCCCAGCACGCCGGCCAGCCCGTCGAGCTCGGTGTCGCGGCCGGTGAAGTCCGCGATGTCGGGCGGCAGCTGGCACACCGGCCAGACCGGCGGCGGCATGCGCGGCACCGGGTCCTCACCGCGCAGGACGGCGGCGTGCACGCGGCGCACTTCGGCGCCCGGTTCGACGCCGAGTTCCTCGACGAGCGTGGCCCGCAGCCGCCGGTAGATCTCCAGCGAGTCGCCCTGCCGCCCGGCCCGGTGCAGCGCGATCATCAGCTGCGCGGCCAGCCGTTCCCGCAGCGGGTGCTCGGTGATCATGGCCTGCAGCTCGCCGGTCAGTTCGTCGTGGCGCCCGGCGGTCAGCTCCGTGTCGACGCAGTCCTCGAAGACGGCGAGGCGTTCGGACTCCAGCCGCGCGACGTCGGCGTCGAGCCGCGGGACGTGCAGCCCGGCCAGCACCGGCCCCCGCCACTGCGCGAGCGCCCGCCGGTAGTGCCCCGACGTGGCGACGGCGTCCCCGGCCCGCTGCCCCTCGGCGACTGCCGACCGGAAGACGAGCAGGTCGAGCTCGTCCGGCTCGACGCGCAGCCGGTAGCCGAGCGGCCCGTGCTCGACGCGCAGGCCGTCGATCCGCTCGCGCAGCCGCGAGAGGTAGGTGTGCAGGTTCGAGGCGTAGGACTTCGGTGGCCGCTCCGGCCACAGCGCTTCGACCAGCACGTCGACGTGGACGTGCTGGTTGGCGTTGAGCAGCAGCACGGCCAGCAGGGTGCGCTGCCGCTCGCCGCGCAGCGCGACCCAGTGCCCGGGCGGGCTCTCGACGGCGAGCGGCCCGAGCACGCCGAAGTGCGCCATGTCCACCTTCCCCAGTGCCGGAGCGGCCACCGTAGCGAAGGGGTCCGACAAAACCGGGCGGTGCGGCGCGGCAACCGATCAGGGTCCTCTAGGCTCCAAACCGGCAATTCGGGAACTTCGGCAGGGGAGCGGTCGTGTCAGCTGGAGGCGGAACCAAGGCGATCATCGCCGCGCTCGGGGCGAACGCCGGGATCGCGGTCGCGAAGTTCGCCGGCTTCCTCGTCACCGGGTCGTCGTCGATGCTCGCGGAGTCCGTGCATTCGCTGGCCGACACCACGAACCAGGGCCTGCTGCTGCTCGGGCAGAAGACGTCGAAGCGCGCGGCCGACAAGGAGCACCCGTTCGGCTACGGCCGCGACCGGTACTTCTACTCCTTCATCGTCGCGCTGATGCTCTTCACCCTCGGTTCCGCCTTCGCGATCTACGAAGGCGTCCACAAGGTCGGGCACCCCGAACCGCTCGACTCGCCGATCGTCGCCGTGATCATCCTCGTCGTCGCGATGTGCCTGGAGGGCTACAGCTTCTCCACCGCCGTCGGCGAGTCGCGGAAGATCAAGGGCGACGCCACCTGGTGGGGCTTCATCCGCCAGGCCAAGGAACCGGAACTCCCCGTAGTCCTCCTGGAGGACGCGGGCGCGCTGCTCGGCCTCGTCTTCGCGCTGCTGGGCGTCGGGCTGTCGGTCATCACCGGCGACCCCGTCTGGGACGGCGTCGGCACCCTCGCGATCGGCGCGCTGCTCGGCGTCATCGCGATCATCCTCATCGTCGAGATGAAGAGCCTGCTCATCGGCGAGGGCGTCACCGAGCCGGTGCTCGCGACGATCGTCGACGAGCTCGCCGCGGGCAAGGTCGAGCGGGTCATCCACATCCGGACCCAGTACCTGGGCCCGGACGAGCTGCTCGTCGCCGCGAAGCTGGCCATGGTGCCCGGCCTCGACACCGCCGAACTGGCCACGGCCATCGACGACGCCGAGGCCCGCGTGCGCGCCAAGGTGCCTGTTGCCAAGTTGATCTACCTCGAACCGGATCTCGACCGCAGTCTCGCCAGGTAGGTTCCGGCGCTCGGCGAGCCGTCACGCGTCTGACCCGATAGGGTGACCTACTGCGATACATGCAGGCCAGCCACAGGAGGTCAACGGTGCCGGGAACGGGATTGTGGCGCACCAAATCCATCGAGCAGTCCATTTCGGACACCGACGAGCCGGACACGAAGCTCCGGCGGAACCTGAGCGCGTGGGACCTCACGGTGTTCGGGGTCGCGGTCGTCATCGGGGCCGGCATCTTCACGCTCACCGCGCGCACGGCCGGTGACTACGCCGGCCCGTCGGTCTCGCTGGCCTTCGTCTTCGCGGCGATCGCCTGCGCGCTGGCGGCCCTGTGCTACGCCGAGTTCGCCTCGACCGTGCCGGTCGCGGGCAGCGCGTACACGTTCTCCTACGCCACGTTCGGCGAGTTCATGGCGTGGATCATCGGCTGGGACCTGATCCTCGAGCTCGCCGTCGGCGCGGCTGCGGTGTCCAAGGGCTGGTCGGTCTACCTCGAGACGGTGCTCGGCTACCTCTTCGGCAAGGGCACGAAGACGACGTTCGGCATCGGCAGCGTGACCGTCGACTGGGGTGCCCTGCTCGTGGTGGCAGTCCTGACGACGCTGCTGGCCGTCGGCACCAAGCTGTCGTCGCGGGTGTCGATGGTGATCACCGGCATCAAGGTCGCCGTCGTGCTGTTCGTGATCATCCTCGGCCTCTTCTACATCAAGGGCGCCAACTACTCGCCGTACATCCCGCCGGGCTCGACCGGCGGCTCGGGCGAGACCGGCATCGACCAGTCGCTGTTCTCGCTGATCGCCGGCGGCGCGAGTAGCTCGTTCGGTGTGTTCGGCCTGCTGGCCGGCGCGTCGCTGGTGTTCTTCGCGTTCATCGGCTTCGACATCGTCGCGACCACCGCCGAGGAGACGAAGAACCCGCAGAAGGCCGTCCCGCGCGGGATCATGGGCTCGCTGGCGATCGTCACCGTGCTGTACGTCGCGGTCTCGCTGGTGGTCGTCGGCATGACGTCGTACAAGAACCTGGCCACCTCGGCGGGCGACGGCAGCCACAAGACCCTCGCCACGGCGTTCTCCGCGAACGGCGTCGACTGGGCGGCGAACATCATCTCCTTCGGCGCGCTGGCCGGCCTGACCACCGTCGTCATGGTGCTGATGCTGGGCCAGGTCCGGATCATCTACGCGATGTCGCGCGACGGCCTGATGCCGCGCGGGCTGGCCAAGACGGGCGAGCACGGCACGCCGAAGCGCGCGACGCTCATCGTCGGCGGCCTGGTCGCGCTCGCGGCCGGCTTCTTCCCGGCGGACAAGCTCGAAGAGATGGTCAACGTCGGCACGCTCTTCGCGTTCGTGCTGGTCTCGGCGGGCGTGCTGATCCTGCGCCGGACGCGGCCCGACCTGCCCCGCGCGTTCAAGGTGCCGCTGGTGCCGCTGATCCCGATCCTGGCGATCCTCGCGTGCCTGTGGCTGATGCTGAACCTGACCGTGCTGACGTGGCTGCGGTTCGTCGCCTGGATGATCGTCGGCGTGCTGATCTACTTCGGCTACAGCCGGGGGCACTCGCTGCTCGGCAAGCGGCAGGCCAGCGGACTCGAGGAGCCGGTCAAGGAGGCCTAGCGCGTCACTCGTACGGGTAGCCCCGCCGACCGGCGTTCGCGCAGGTCGGCGGGGCTTTTTCGCGCAACTTCACAGGGGACGATCTTGCTGTTCGTGCCTAAAAGGGGACCCCGTGTAGCGGGTCGAGTGACGTGCGATACCTTTCGATCCTTCGCGTGCCACTGACGGGTGAATTACAGCAGCGTGATTCACACGATCGGTGGCTTCGCGACCCCAGATTTCGCAAGTGCTCTCTCCCCGCCGGTATCAGGAGATCTGAATGCGCAGACGTACCTTCCGCGGCGCCGTCGCGATCATGGCGCTGACCACCGCCACCCTCATCGGAACCGCTGGTTCCGCGTTCGCGTGCCACACCGACGACAACCGCGCCACCCCGACGCCGAAGCCGGTGACCTGCGATGGCCTCAAGCCGGCCGGCGACAAGCTCGACAAGGGGCTTTTCACCCTCGGCGAAAACACCGACCACGGCAAGTCGATGACCATCACCGCCGTCGACAAGAGCGTCCGCTCGGTGACCGCGATCGTGGTCAAGGGCGGCGACGGGTGGAACGTCTACGTGCCGGAAGGCCCGCAGGGCATGCGGGGCGAACTGCCTTGGGAGAACATGCGCTCGCCGTTGGACGGCCAGGGTCAGCGCGCGAAGATCACCGACTGGTTCGCCTGCGGCATGCTCTCGGTCGCTCCGCCGACGGGTTCCACGGCGCCGACGAAGCCGCCGGTCGAGACCACGAAGCCGAGCGCCCCGGCGACCTCGGACACCTCGGTGGCTCCGACCAGCACGACCGCTCCGGCCGTCGTCCCGGCGGGCAACGAGTCCGGCACCGGTGGCGGCCTGGCCAACACCGGTTTCGACAACAGCTGGCTGATCTGGGTCGCGGCCCTGCTGCTCGTCGCGGGTGGCGGCCTGCTCGCGCTGCTGAAGTTCCGCCGCAAGGCTTCCGAGTGACGTTCTGACCGGTGAAGGCCCTTCGCTTCGGCGAGGGGCCTTCACTGTTTCGGCGGGAAGTCCCCGAAGAGCAGGCCCTGCTCGCCGCCGGACGGCTTGCCGAGGCCGGCCGCCATCGCGACCGCGTGGTCCCACTCCGCGTCGACCACGTAGTCCTGGTGCTTGAGCACGCCCGGGGCCCAGCGGTGCCGCCCGGTCGGGCCGCGCAGCGGGTCCGGCAGCCAGTGGTCGCCGCCGAGGATGAGGACGCCGTTCTCGTCGGCCTTCGCCTTCAGCGGCCCGATGCCGCCTTCGGGCTGGTAGCCGACGCCGTAGAGCTGCCGGTCGGCGACCTCGTGCCGCCAGGTCGTCACGCCGCCGCCGAAGATGTCGGTGCCGCGGCACAGCGCGCGCCAGCGGCCGTCCAGGTCGGCGAAGAGCGTCTCGAGGGCTTCCTGCGGGAGCAGCGCCGGGAACGCGCGCTGGTAGCCCCACTGCAGCGGGGAGCCGGCGGTGAGCACGCCGACGCGTTCGAGGTCGGCCTCCGGCAGCTCGGCCGCCAGCCGGGCGGCGGCCATAACCGTGAGCAGGCTGCCGATGTTGTAGCCGGAGAGCACCACCCGGGTCCCCGGTTCGGCGAGGTGCTCGCGCGCCCGCGCGGCCAGTTCCGGGACGACCTTCAGCGCGTAGCACGGCGGCACGGTCGGGTGCGCCGCCCGCGGCCAGAAGCAGACCAGGTCGGCCAGCGCCCCGAGGTGCCGGCTGCGCTGCGGCGTCCGCGCGGCCGTGTAGACGACGCGCAGCAGGCCCGCGGCGAGTGCGGCGAGCGCGACGACGCCGATCGCGGACAGCGGCCCGAACCAGCCGGGGACCAGCCCGAACCCGAACCGCAGCACGAGCAGTGCCGCGCCGCCCGCGGACATCGCGGACGCGACCGTGAGGGCCAGGTGGTGCAGGTGCCGCCGCTCCCACGCCGAGCGGGCCCACGCCGCCGCGGCCTGGGCCTCCTGGCGCTCGTCGTGCTCCATCAGCTCGACGATCGCGGGGATGCCGCGGCGCAGCCGGCGCAGCGGGACGGCGACCGCGAAGCCCAGCACGGCGAGCACCGCGGCCAGCGCCAGCCCGGCGCCCCACAGGACCGTGACCAGCAGGTACGTGTCGGGCACCCGGAGCAGGTCCGCGCCGGACAGCCGACGGACGGCTTCGGTCAGGCCGGCGCCGAACCCGCCGCCGAGCAGGCCGGCGAGCGCGAGCACCGGCGCGGCCGCCCAGCCGCCCAGCCACGGCCGCAGCCGTCGCGGCTTGTGCACCCAGCCCGGCCGGGCCAGCAGCGCGGCCGGGACCAGGAACCCCGCGAACAGCACCGTGACGGCGACCAGGGCTGCGCCCAGCCCCTCGACGACGCCGTTGGTCCCCGGCAGCGGACCCGGACCGGGGCGCAATCGGACAGCGGCCAGTACGACGAGCGCGACAGCCAGCGCGATCACGCCGGGGCGGGCGAACCGGCCGGTGTCGACGCCGATCGCGGCCGCGACGACGATCGCCAGTACCAGCGCCAGCGTGACGATCCAGGCCACCAGGTCGAAGACGTTCGCCGGCACCCGGAACGGCCCGCCG
The DNA here is from genome assembly GCF_036227105.1 of Amycolatopsis sp. NBC_01488. NCBI lineage: Bacteria > Bacillati > Actinomycetota > Actinomycetes > Pseudonocardiales > Pseudonocardiaceae > Amycolatopsis > Amycolatopsis sp. NBC_01488. Next base: position 3,757,542 of record NZ_CP109434.1, read on the forward strand.
AGCAGCAGCAGCGCGACCGAGGCCAGCGCCGCGACGGTGTGCAGGCAGCGCAGCGCCGGCGTTTCCGGGTCGGCGCGCATCCGCAGCGGACCCGCGGTCAGGTCGCCGTCGGCGTGCACCGCCCACGTCGCCGACGAGATCCGGTGCAGCACGAAGATCACGACGAGCAGGGGCAGCACGCCGACCGCGATCCGGGCCGGCACCGAGCGGACGGCGTCGGGGACCGCGGGCAGGCAGCCGGACCCGGGCGCGAGGCACTGCGCGGCGACCAGGTCGAGCGCGATGGTCGCGAGCTGGCCCATCAGCAGCATCGTGAGCAGCAGGGCGCCGACCCGCAGCAGGCCGCGGCACACCGCGCCGAGCACGCGCGGGAGCCGACGGCCCGGCGGTGCCGGCGGCAGCATCCAGAACGCGACGTTGGCCAGCGAGAACGGGAACAGCAGCGCCCACGTCGCCTTCGCGGCGCCGCCGGAGGTCATGCCGTGCCACAGGTAGCCTTCGAGGGTCCGCGGGATCGACCGGCCCAGCGCCGGGAGCACGGGCCCGGGTGCCGGCCGTCGGAGCCGGTCGGCCGGGCGGATCACCCGACCCAGGCCGTCGCCGGCGACGTCGACGGTGGCGACCGCGTCGAGCAGCGTCTCGCCACTGGTGCCGACCAGGCCGGCGACGCGGATTTCGACGACGCGGGTGTCCGGGCCGGGCATGGGCACGGTAAGGGTCTCCTCAGTGTTCTAGGGAAGGTCGAGCGGACAACGGTAGTGTTCGGACGTCATCGAGTCTTGGAGGAATCGCCACTATGACCCCCGAAAGCGTTGCCAAGCGGCACGAGACCCGCAACGGCATCGAGTTCGCCGTCGCCGACCTCGAGGCCGCCGAGTTCGGCCGCAAGGAGATCCGCCTCGCCGAGCACGAGATGCCGGGACTGATGGCGCTGCGGCGCGAATACGCGGAGGTCTACCCGCTGCGCGGCGCGCGGGTCTCCGGCTCGCTGCACATGACCGTGCAGACGGCCGTCCTGATCGAGACGCTGGTCTCGCTGGGCGCGGAAGTGCGCTGGGCGTCCTGCAACATCTTCTCGACGCAGGACCACGCGGCGGCCGCGGTCGTCGTCGGCCCGCACGGCACCACCGAGGAGCCCAAGGGCGTCCCGGTGTTCGCGTGGAAGGGCGAGTCGCTCGAGGAGTACTGGTGGTGCACCGAGCGGATGCTCACCTGGGACGGCGAGGGCCCGAACATGATCCTCGACGACGGCGGCGACGCCACCATGCTGGTGCACAAGGGCACCGAGTTCGAGAAGGCCGGCGTGGTGCCGAACCCGGACGAGAACACCTCGGACGAGTTCCGCGTCTTCCTCGAGCTGCTGCGCGCCTCGGTCGCGGCCGACACCGGGAAGTGGACGAAGATCGGCGAGGGCATCCGCGGCGTCACCGAGGAGACCACCACCGGCGTCCTGCGGCTGTACCAGCTCGCCGCGGCCGGTGAGCTGCTGTTCCCGGCGATCAACGTCAACGACGCCGTCACGAAGTCGAAGTTCGACAACCGCTACGGCATCCGCCACTCCCTGATCGACGGCATCAACCGCGGCACCGACGTGCTGATCGGCGGCAAGGTCGCGGTGGTCTGCGGCTACGGCGACGTCGGCAAGGGTGCGGCGGAGTCCCTGCGCGGCCAGGGTGCCCGCGTGATCGTCACCGAGATCGACCCGATCTGCGCGCTGCAGGCGGCGATGGACGGCTACGCGGTCCGCAAGCTCGAGAGCGTGCTGCCCGAGGCCGACATCGTCATCACGACGACCGGCAACAAGGACGTCGTGCTGGTCGAGCACATGGCGAAGATGAAGCACCAGGCGATCCTGGGCAACATCGGCCACTTCGACAACGAGCTCGACATGGCGGGCCTGCAGCGCTACCCGGGCATCCGGCGCATCAACATCAAGCCCCAGGTCGACGAGTGGATCTTCCCGAACGGCAACACGATCATCGTGCTGTCCGAGGGCCGGCTCTTGAACCTCGGCAATGCGACCGGGCACCCGTCGTTCGTGATGTCGAACAGCTTCTCCAACCAGGTGATCGCGCAGATCGAGCTGTTCACCAAGCACGAGGAGTACGACAAGGAGGTCTTCCGGCTGCCCAAGAAGCTGGACGAGAAGGTCGCGAAGATCCACCTCCAGGCGCTGGGTGGCGAGCTGACGAAGCTGACCAAGGAGCAGGCCGAGTACATCGACGTGGACGTCGAAGGCCCGTTCAAGCCGGAGCACTACCGGTACTGAGGTAACTGAGTTTTAGCAGGTCAGGGCCGCCCCGAAAGTGTTCGGGGCGGCCCTTTGTTCTGCGCTCGGAACAGTGATAGCTCGAATGGGTGACGTGATATCATGGGCTGGTGAAACAGTTGATCACGAGGATCGACGACGAGCTGCACGCCCGGCTGAAGGCGAGAGCCGAAGCCGAAGGGCGCAGCATGAACGACCTGGTCACGGAAGCGTTGAGGGGCGTTGTGGCGAAGACCGAAACCCGAGCGGAATGGAAGCGGCGGCTGATCGCCGAAGGCAAGATCGTGCACGTGGAGCCGCCGGCCCGCGTGCCGACGCTCGACGAGATCGAGGACCTGTCCCGGGGTTGGGGCACGGCTGTGAGCGAAGCGCTCGACTGGACCCGAGGGGAGTGGTGACCGTGCTGTACGTCGACACCAGTGCGCTGGTCACCGCTTATCTGCCGGACGAGCCGGAGCACGACAAGTTCCGCAAGCTGCTTCTCGAAGGCGGCGGCCCGATCGTGAGCAGCGACTTCACCCGCATCGAATTCGCCGGGGCCATGACGGCCGCCACGCGGACCGGCCGCATCCCCGACCCCGTGGCGGTGCTGGCGCACTTCGATCACCTCGCCTCCCCGGACGGGGACCTGGTGCTCATCCCGTTCGATCCGGCCCGGGTGATTCCCGTCGCGCGACGGCTGGTCACGGAGAACTACCCGGTGCGCACACTCGACGCCATCCACATCGCGGTGGCGATGCACTCCACGGCCGAATTGACGGCCGGCGAGCCAGTCACTTTCGTGACCCGGGATCAGCGTCAGGCCGAAGCTGCCGAAGCCAACGGATTCGAGGTGCTGTGACGGACCTGTTCGCGGGGATCGCGGTGGCCGAGCGCGCGGGGGAGAACGAAGCCGCCCGCGTGGACGTGGCGTGATCAGTTCCACTCGACGGCGACGCCGGCCAGCCCCGGCCCGGCGTCGCTGAAGAACGCGCTGCTCACGCCGCCCATGTCGCACGCCAGCTCCTCCGCCACCACCGGCAGGGCGTCGTCGCGCGCCCGGACCTGACGGGTGCAGCGGGCCGGCAGTGCGTTGCGGTCGAAGCGCAGCTGGACCAGGTAGCTCGCGCACCGGTCGCGCAGCATCCGGTAGTACCCCGGCGACGCCGAGCCCGAGTCGTCGCGGACCTCGAAGCAGAACACGTGGATGTCGCCCTCGGCGAGCTTGCGGTCGAACAGCAGCTCGGTCGCCATCGTGTCCGCGTCCGGGTTGCGGCGCATCCGCCCGACGCGGCAGCCCTCGTCGGTGATCAGCTCGACGTCGTCGATGCGGCAGCCTGGATCGCCGTTGTAGACCGTCAGGTAGCGGTCCGGGCCGTGGCGGCGGGCGCGTGTGACCAGCCGCGTGCGCAGGCTGACCTGGCGGTGTTCCGCGTCGAACTGGATCGTGTCGTGGACCGACAGGAGCTCGAGGTCGGCGTTGTAGTGGTTCGACGACGGGTACGCGCCGAGCTCGGCCAGCAGGTCCTCGACGATCGACCCCATGTCACCGGAACGCAGGTCGTGGAACGACGCCGCCGGCTGGTGGCCGCGGCGGACCAGTCGCGGCCCGATCAGCACCACGAGCGCGTCCGCGGGCAGCTGGAGCACCGATTCCAGGGCCCGGACCGCCGGGAGCGCCTTGGGTACCTCGGGCTGGCGCAGCCCGCGTTGCCAGTAACTCAGCGTCGACTGTCCGATTTGGACGCCGCGCAGCGCGAGGTGCGCGCGCAGCCGCGCGAGTGAGAGGCCGCGGTAGGCGATCGCCAGTCTCAGTGCATGGTGGAACTCGCCGGTGCGGAGCGCCTCGGTCAGCTCTTTCGGCAGCTCGGCGACCGATGCCCGGGTCGTGCGGGCGCCATCGATGATCAGTGGAAGGTTCCCGTCTTGTGCCACCGCTCGTCCCTTCACCCGACCAGTGTGTGCGCTGGGCGTGAACACCGCGGAACGTTCACGTTAGCAGCGTAGGGTGGCAGTGCCGACCCCCGTTCAGGGTGGTTGGCCTCGTTGTGGTGACTGTTCCGCGTTCCGGCAACGACCCGGAACGGTCCGTTGAGCCAGATGGCGTTCTTGCTCCTTGTGACCGCGTTGTTCACCGTTGTGACCACCGCTGGTTCGCCCACTCCTCCGCAGGAGGCCGTCTGTGCAGGTGAAGTCGAGCCGGGTCCACGCCGTACTGGCCGTGAGCCTGATGTTGTGCCTGGTCGCCCCGGTCACCGCCGGAGCCGCGCCCGGAGTGCCGTCGACCTTCCAGACCCGCGTCACGATGCAGTCCCAGCAGCGGAGCCAGTGGTGCTGGGCGGCTTCGGGCGCCACCATCGCGGCCTTCCACGGCGTCGCCGTCAGCCAGGCGCGGTTCTGCGCTCTCGCGCACGGCGAAACCACGCAGGACTGCGCGAACCTCCCCGGCACCCTCGCCGACCCGCAGCGCGCCTTCGCCCAGCTCGGCTTCACGTCGCCGGGCCGCTACCTCGACCGCCGCATCTCCTACGCCGACGTCCGGACGCAGACCGCGGCGAACCGGCCGGTCGAGACCCGGGTCGGGTACCGCTCCGGCGGCGGCCACACCCACGTCCTCTACGGCTACGACACCAGCGGCAGCTGGGTGTCCTGGGGCGACCCCGGGCCCGCCAAGCGGTACAACTGGTCCACCTACGGCTACTACACGCACAATTCGTCGTTCACCTGGACGCACACGCTCACCGGGATCGCCCGATGAGCAGGCGGGCGCTCGTGCTCGCCGTGCTGACCGGCGCGGCGCTGCTGATGACGGCACCGGTGTCAGGCGCGGCCCAGGCCGCCGGCATCAGCAGCGCCGACGCCGTGGCCGCGCACGCCGCGGCGGCGAACCTCCAGGACACGCTGGTGCGGTTCTTCGCGCAGGCCCCGGACGCGAAGGGCCCGGTGACGGTCCAGGTCGAGCCGGGCGCGTACCCGGTCTACGAGCTTTCGCCGGACTTCGTCGTGGGTAAGCCGGGCGCGGCGCCTGGCGACTTCGCCTACTTCGCGGTGCCCGCCCGGGCCTCCGACGGCCGGACGGCGACGCTCTGGTCGGTCCGCGGTGACGACGGCGCCTGGCGGGTCGGCAACATCGCCTCGGGCGACGTCGAGACGGCGTTCGCCCGCACGCTGCCGGCAGGCGCCCAGCTGCTGCACGAACCGCAGGTCGACGCCTGGTACGCGGTCCGCGACGGTCGCGTCACGCCGCTGTCCGGGACCGCCGCGGCGGTCACCGTCGCCGACTACCAGCGCACGGTCTCGGCACGGTACGCGGACAAGCTCCCCGGCTCGGCGTACGCCCGTGAAGGCGAGGCGGGCGGCTACGACGCGACGTCGCAGGTGATGCCCCGCGGCGACGGCAGCCCGGCACCGTCCGGCAACGACACCGGCTGGGTGCCGCTGCTGATCCTCGTCGGCGTGCTGGCCGTCAGCGGCGCCGGCTACGTGCTGCACCTGAGGCGGATCTCCGCCTGAAGACGAACCGGCGGGCTCGGCGTCGATCCCCTTCCACCGAGCCCGCCGGTCCACCACCGTTATTGTGACGCCCGTGGGTCGACTGGTGGTCATCGAAGGACTCGACGGCGCGGGCAAGCGCACGCTCGCCGACGGGCTGACGGACGCGCTGCGCGCGCAGGGGGCGAGTGTCGCTTCGCTGGCGTTCCCGCGCTACGGCGTGAGCGTGCACGCGGACCTCGTCAAGGAGGCGCTGCACCGCGGGCACGGCGACCTCGCCGACTCGGTGTACGGCATGGCGGTGCTGTACGCGCTCGACCGCAGTGGCGCCGCGGACGACATCCGCGCGCTGCGGGACACGCACGACGTCGTCCTGCTGGACCGGTACGTCGCGTCGAACGCCGCGTACGCGGCCGCGCGCCTACGTCAGGACGCGGCGGGCGAAGTCGTGAAGTGGGTGTGGGAGCTGGAGGTCGGCCGGTTCGGCTTACCGCGCCCGGACGCGCACCTGTTGCTGCGAGTGGCACCGGCCGTGGCGGCCGAGCGGGCGGAGCGGCGTGCGGAGGCGGAGACCGACCGCGAGCGCGACGCGTTCGAAACCGACGACGGCCTCCAACGACGCTGCGCGGCGGTGTACGACGAGCTGGCCGCTTCGGGCTGGCTCGCGCCGTGGCACGTCCTGGACGGCGTCGCGGGCGTCGACCACGAAGCGCTCGCGAAGACGCTGCTAAACGCGTAGCCGGGCCGGATCGAACTTCGCGATCGGGTACGCCGTCGCGCCGTCGACTACCAGGTCGGCGACGATCTCGCCGATCACCGGCGCGAACTTGAAGCCGTGGCCGGAGAACCCGCACGCGAGCACCACCCGCTCCTCGTCCGGGTGCGGTGCCACGACGAAGCTCTCGTCGGCGGTGTCGGTGTACATGCACGTCGCCGCGCGGAGGAACGCTCCGGGCAGCGTCGGCAAGTGCCGCTTCACCACGGTCGCGATGTCGTGGACCTCCTCGGCGGACACCGTCCGGTCGATGCCGTCCGGGGTGCACGCGCGGCCGCCGGTGTGGAACGCGACCTTGACGCCGTCCGCGGCCGCGTTGTGCGCCGGGAAGCCGTAGAACGTGTAGCCGTCGCCCTCCCAGAGGTACACGGGGTGCCGCTGGAACGGCGCAACCCCACCCGACGGCGCGAACCAGTACTGCACCTGCCGCCGGACCGTGAACTCGACGCCGAAGCCGCGCAGCAGCTCGCCGGCCCACGCGCCGGGCGCCAGCACCAGCCGGTCGGCCGTGTAGTAGCTGTGCGACGTCCCCACTCGCACGCCGTCGGCCATCGTGCTCCAGGTGAACACCTTCTCCTCGTGGTGCAGCTCGGCGCCGCACCGCGCGGCGAGCTGCAGGTGCGCGGCGACGCTGCCCTCGGGCGACACCAGCCCGGCACCCGGCTCGTACAGCGCGACTTCGTCGGAAGACGGCGTCATGGTCGGGAACCGGCGTCGGATCTCCGGGGCGTCCAGCAGCTCGTGCGGGATGCCGAACGCCTCGGCCGAAGCCGTGCTGCCGGTGATCGTGCGCGAACCCGCCGTGCCGACCATGATCCCGCCGCAGCGGGTGAACAGCCGCCGTCCGCTGTCGCGCTCGAGGCCGTCCCACAGCTCGTGCGCGCGCAGCAGGAGCGGCACGTACTCGGGGCCTTCGAGGTAGGCCTGGCGGGTGATCCGCGAACCGCCGTGGCTCGACCCGCGGTTGTGCACCGGCGCGAACTGGTCGATGCCGAGCACCCGCTGCCCGCGCCGCGCCAGCCGGTAGGCCGCGGCGCTGCCCATCCCGCCGAGGCCGAGCACGATCACGTCGTAGTGCGTCATGCGACGCTCCCCGGCACGCGCTCGCCGAAGTACTCGACTTCCACCGGTGTCCCGGGCCGGCTGTACTCCACCGGGAGCCAGGCGTTCGCGAGGGCCTGGCCCACGGTGTAGCCGTAGCCGGCGCTGGTGACGTACCCGGCCGCGCGGCCGTCGACGTACACCGGTTCCTTGCCCAGCAACACTTTCCCGGTCGTCAGGCGGATCAGGCGCTGCTTCGCGGTCGCCTCGGACCGGCCCAGCAGCGCGTCGCGCCCGGCGAAGTAGCCCTTGTCCGGCCGGACGAGGGCGCCGAGGCCGGTCTCGTACGGGTCGTGCTCGGTGGTGAAGTCGACGCCGGGGGTGCGCGTGCCGGCCTCCAGCCGCAGGCTCGTGAACGCCTGGTGGCCCGCGACCGCGACCCCGCGTTCCCGGAGCGTGTCCCACAGGGCGCGGCCGAGGTCGGCCGTCGTGTGCAGCTCCCAGCCGGGTTCGCCCACAGTGGACAGTCGCAACGCGACGACCGGGACCTCGCCAAGGTGTGTCTCCTCGGCGGAGAAGTCCGTTGTGGACAGTTCCGGCAGCAGGTCACCGCTCGACGGTCCCCACACGCCGACGCAGCACGTCCCGGGCGTGGTCTCGTGGATCTGCACGGTCCCGTCGCCGGGCAGGTGACGCCGCAGCCAGGCGAAGTCCAGGCGCCCGCCGGCGCCGACGTGGAACCGCCCTTCGCCGAGCCGCGCCACGGTCAGGCACCCGCGCACCCCGCCGTCTTCGCCGAGCAGCAGCGTTTCCGTCGCCGTGCCCGGTGCCTTCGCGAGGTCGCCGGTGGTCATGGCCTGCAGGAACGGCAGCGCGCCCGGACCGGTGACCGCCAGGCGCGGCACCGGCGTCAGGTCGAACATCGCGGCGCGCTCGCGGGTGGCGAGCGCTTCAGCTTCGGCGTCGGCGTACCGCTCCGGCCGCGCCCAGCCCTCCGCCGGACCGAAGTGCGCACCCAGCGCGATCTGCCGTTCGTGGAACGGACTGGTCCGGACCGGCTCGGCGGTGAACCGGGCCGGGAGTGCGAACCGGGCGAGGTCGCAGCCGTGCAGGGCCAGCGACGGCTGCCCGTCGACGAGCCAGCGCGCCAGCTCGCGCGCGGCCCCGGCGGAGTGTTCGGCCCGGACGGCCTTCGCCACCCAGAAGCCGTCGAGGTCCGGTTGCTCGCCCAGCACCGGCATTCCGTCCGGCGTACCGGGGAGCAGGATCGTCGTGGTGGACTCGAGCGCGGCAGCGCGCAGCGCGGGCAGCAGCTCGGCGGCCGCGTCCCGGTCCGCGGCGCCGATGCCGAGCCGGTCGACGTGCTCGCGCGCGTACAGGCCGGTGCCGAGGTCGCGCAGCACCGGCAAGCCCGCCTGCACGTGCTCGTCGTTGCGCCCGGCCAGCTCCGGCAACGGCGACGTCCGGGCGTACCGGTGGGGCAGCCGCGGCGGTTCGGGCTCGCCGAAGCCGTCGCAGGAGACGACGACGTCGGCGCGCAGCCGCCCGCTCGCGGTGACGACGCCGGTGACGCGGCCGCCGGCCCGCTCGACCGCCACGACCTCCTCGGCGCTGAACCGCGCGCCACGGGCCTTCGCCCGCCGGGCCTGGGCTTCGGCCGCACGCCGCGCGTGCAGCAGCCCGTCGCCGGGGACGTGGAACCCGCCCAGCAGCCGGGTTTCGTCGAGCAGCGGGTGCAGGTCGGCGCACTCGCGGGGCGTGCGCAGGAAGCCGCGCACGCCCCACGACGTCGCCCAGCCGTGGCGCCGCTCGAGGTCGGCGAGCCGCTCGGGGGTGGTCGCGAGGTCCAGGCTGCCCACCGGGTTGAAGCACCACGGGCCGTCGAGGCCGCCGTACTTCGCGGCGGTGTACTTCGCGAACTCGGTCAGCGTGCGGTCCGCGTCGGTCCGGAACACCAGCCCCGGGTGGCCGGCCGCCTCGCCGCTGCCCAGGACGGTGACGTCGGTCCAGCCGCGCTCGGTCAGCTCGTCCGCCAGCGCGCAGCCGAGCAGGCCGCCGCCGGCGACGACCACCCGGGGCCGTGCTGCCATCTGTGCCTCCGGGCGACGAAGTTGCGTCTTCGGCAACAACGTGCGTTATGCGAGACGTCGTGTCAAGCGCCCGAAAGGTGCCCGCTCAGGCGCGGGTGAACTCCATGACTCGTTGGCTTCCCACGTCTGCCCGCCGTCGGCGGAGAACTCCTGCTCCCAGCGCGCGGTGGTGTCCGTGATGTCCGACCAGAAGCCCGGCGTCCGGATCCACGCGGAGACCGGCCCGGACGGCGGCTTACAGCTGATGGAGGGCTACCGGACCCGGCTGACCGGGCTGACCGAAGGCGAGGCCGGGTCGCTGTTCCTCACCGGCCTGCCGCAGCCGGCCGCGGAGCTGGGCCTCCGCGGCTGTATCCCTACTTCCGACTGTGCTAGTCCCGACCGTGCTAGTCCCGACTGTGCTAGTCCCGGAAGTAGCCCAGCTGCGCGGAAAGGTCGTCCGCCGCCTCGGTCATCGGCCGCACGATCTGCTTCACCCGCTGCTTGGAAAGCCGGTACGACGGGCCCGACGCGCTCATCGCCGCGACGACGTCGCCGCCCGGGCCGTGGATCGGCACGGCGACCGCGTGCATCCCGAGTTCGAGCTCCTCGTAGCAGGCCGCGAAGCCGTCTTCGAGCACGCGTTCCAGCTCGGTCATCAGCTCTTCCGGCTCGACCGTCGTGCGCGGCGTGTACTGCTCGAGCTTGCGCTTCAGCACCCGCTTGCGCTCGGTTTCGCCCATGTACGCCAGCAGGATCTTGCCGCTGGACGTCGCGTGCAGCGGCGTGCGCTGGCCGGTCCAGTTCTGCGTCGTGATCGCCGCCGAGCCGCGGGCCTGGCTGATGTTGATCGCGACGCCGTCGTCGGCGATGGCGATGTTCACCGTCTCGCCCAGCTCCTCGGCGAGCGTCAGGCAGCTGGCGCGGCCGAGCTTGGCCAGGTCCATCCGGCCGGTGGCGGCGCCGGCCAGCCGCACGATGCCGAACCCGATCGCGTACTTCCCGCGTTCGCCGAGCTGCTCGACGAGGCCTCTGGACTCCAGGACGCTGAGCAGCCGTGACGCCGTCGACTTGTGGACGCCCAGCTCGCCCGCGATCTCGGTGATGCCGGTTTCGCCGTTGCGGGCGAGCAGCTCCAGCACGCTGATCGCCCGGTCGACCGACTGCACCTGGCTTTGAGTTGCGTTGCCACCAGCCGAGGCACGCTTTACCGCCGAGGTTGCGTCAGCAGAGTCCTGGTTCCGCATAGCGCAACACTATCCGTTTCGTGCCGTTCCTATCGGCTGAGTGGGCGAATCTCTTGACGCGGGCGCCGCCGACGCCGGATTGTTGCGCAAGAGGCGCAGCGTCGCGCAATGCGCAACATTCACGAACCGTCCCGGCATCCCGCCAGTCTTTTCCGGAGGCCTCGATGATCCGAGCGTGCGCCGTCGCCGACCTGCCCGTTGGCGAAGCCCTCCGCCTCGACGGCCCGGTGCCGATCGCGGTGTTCCACACCGAGAACGGCTTCTTCGCCGTCGACGACACCTGCACCCACCAGGACGCTTCGCTCGCCGACGGGTGGCTCGAAGGCTGCTTCGTCGAGTGCCCGCTGCACGCCGCGCAGTTCGACCTGCGGACCGGCGTGCCCACCTGCCTGCCGGCCAAGGCGCCCGTGCGCAAATACCGCGTGGTCGTCGCCGACGGCGCGGTGCACGTCGGCGCGCCGGTCCCGGCCGTCCCCTGACCCTTTTCCCGCAGGTCCGTGAAGGCCGCCTGCCGGCCTTCACGGACCGTCCAAGGGCACCCGGATGGAGCAGGGACCCTTCGCGATCTTGATCTTTCTGGTGGTCAAACACGCGGGTCGCGCGTGCGGGCGCCGGAACTAGTGCGAATATGTGGACATGAAGGCACGTGTTCTCGTGGTCGACGACGACCCTGCTCTCGCGGAGATGCTCACCATCGTGCTCCGTGGGGAGGGGTTCGACACGGCCGTGGTCGCCGACGGTTCGCGCGCGCTGCCCGCGCTGCGCGAGCTGAAGCCCGACCTCGTCCTGCTCGACCTGATGCTGCCCGGGATGAACGGGATCGACGTCTGCAAGGCGATCCGCGCCGAGTCCGGGGTGCCGATCGTCATGCTCACCGCCAAGAGCGACACCGTGGACATCGTCCTCGGCCTGGAGTCCGGCGCGGACGACTACGTCGTGAAGCCGTTCAAGCCGAAGGAGCTGGTCGCGCGGGTCCGGGCCCGGATGCGGCGCACCGAGGCCGAGCCCGCGGAGTCGCTCACCATCGGCGACCTGGCGATCGACGTGCCCGGGCACGAGGTCACGCGCGAGGGCAAGGCCATCCCGCTGACCCCGCTGGAGTTCGACCTGCTGGTGGCGCTGGCCCGCAAGCCGCGCCAGGTGTTCACCCGCGAGGTGCTGCTCGAGCAGGTGTGGGGCTACCGGCACGCGGCCGACACCCGGCTGGTGAATGTGCACGTCCAGCGCTTGCGCTCGAAGGTGGAGAAGGACCCCGAGCACCCCGAGGTGGTGTTGACCGTTCGCGGTGTCGGGTACAAGGCCGGCCCGCCGTGATGAGTCCATGATCACGGAGACCGGCAGACGGCTCCCCGCGTTCGCGCGTTCGACGGCACGCCTGGTGCGGCGTGTCGTCGTTTTCGCGCGCCGGCGCGCGGTCGCGTTCAACGAGCTGTGGAAGCACTCGCTGCAGTTCCGCGTCACGGTGTCGACGCTCGCGCTGTCCTCGGCCGTGGTCTTCGTGCTGGGCATGGTGCTGCAGAACCAGATCACCGAGCGCCTGCTGGACACCAAGCGCGAAGCCGCGATCGCGCAGACCCGCGCGGCCGCGGACACCGCCGCCGGCGAGCTGGTCGGCCTCGGCGGCGAGACGCACGACGCGATGAGCAACCGGCTGCAGAACGCGCTGAAGAAGATCGCGATCACGCCGACCAGCCAGGACGCGGCCGGCTCGGCGGCGGGCACGTTCGTCCCGGTACTCGCCAGCGCCGGCCACGACCAGACCGGCGAGGTGCCCGCGTCCGCCGGGCCGTTCGAGAACGTGCCGCCGCGGCTGCGCCAGTTCGTCGAAGCCAACGAGATGAGCCTGCTCGAGCACACGGTCACCGACCCCGACGGCTCGCGCACGACGTACCTGATCGTCGGCACCCCGCTCAACACCGTCGCGAGCCCGCTGCAGCTGTACCTGCTGTTCCCGCTGACGACCGAGCAGAACACCGTCGCGACCGTGCAGAACACGCTGCTCGTCGGCTGCCTCGTGCTGCTGCTCCTGCTGGCGGGCATCACGAACCTGGTGACCCGGCAGGTGGTGCGCCCGGTCCGGCAGGCCGCCGCGGCGGCCGAGCAGTTCGCCGGGGGAGACCTCGACCAGCGCCTGGCCGTGCTCGGCGAGGACGACCTGGCGAAGCTCGCGGTGTCCTACAACGGGATGGCCGCGAGCATCCAGGGCCAGATCCGCCAGCTCGAGGAGTTCGGTGGGCTGCAGCGCCGGTTCACCTCCGACGTCTCGCACGAGCTGCGCACGCCGCTGACCACCGTCCGGATGGCCGCGGACGTGCTCCACGCGTCCCGCGAGCAGTTCCCGGCCGGGCTCGCGCGGTCGACCGAGCTGCTGGTCGACGAGCTCGACCGGTTCGAGTCGCTGCTGGGCGACCTGCTGGAGATCAGCAGGCTCGACGCCGGGGTCGAAGAGCTGTCCGCGGAGTTCATCGACGTCCGCCCGATCGCCACGCGCGCGGTCGAGCAGGTGCGCGTGATCGCCGGCAACGCGGGCAGCTCGGTCGAGCTCGTGCTGCCCGACGAGGAAGTCATCGCCGAGGTCGACGCCCGGCGCGTCGAGCGGATCCTGCGCAACCTGCTCGGCAACGCCGTCGACCACAGCGAGGGCAAGCCGGTGGTGCTCACCGTCGCGGCCAACGAGACCGCGGTCGCGGTGACCGTCCGGGACCACGGCGTCGGCCTGCAGCCCGGCGAAGCCGACCTGGTGTTCAACCGGTTCTGGCGCGCCGACCCGTCGCGCAACCGGCGCACCGGCGGCACCGGGCTCGGCCTGGCGATCAGCCAGGAGGACGCGCGCCTGCACGGCGGCGAGCTCGACGCGTGGGGCGCGCCCGGCCACGGCGCCTGCTTCCGGCTCGTGCTGCCGCGCCGCCAGGACGTGCCGGCCGGCGACCCGCCGCTCGTGCTGCCGCCGCCCGACCACGCCGCCGCCGAGGTGCCCCTCGGGCTGATCGACATCACGCCGGCGCCGGAGGCGATCTTCGCCGAACGTGAGGAAATCGGTCAGTGAACCCACAAGCTCTCCGTGGGCCGGTGAAACGGCTTCTGCTCGCGGTGCTGTGCCTGGTCCTGGTGGCCGGCTGCGCGAACGTGCCGCTGGAGTCCCAGCCCGTGGTCGTCTCCGGCGAACGGCAGGGCCAGGGGTCCGGCGACGTCGTCCCCGAGCCGGAGAAAGACATCGACCCGCTCTCGCTGGTCCGCGGCTTCATCGGCGCGACGCTCAAGCCCGGCCAGGGCAACGCGGCCGCCCGCGCCTACCTGGACGACCAGAGCCGGGCGAACTGGCGGCCCAGCCGCAGCCTGACGATCATCCAGAACACCTTCGGCACGGTCTACGACCCGGCCCCGCAGCCCGACCCGAACACCGTCGTCGTCAACGTGCGCGGGTTCGACGTCGGCATGCTCGACCAGAACAGCGCGTTCGTGCCGGACTACAGCCCGGCGGCGCTCAAGGTGCAGGTGCACAAGCAGGCGAACGGCCAGTGGCGGATCGCCGACCCGCCGCCCGACCTGTACGCGACCGAGTCCGACTTCAGCGAGAACTACACGCCGGTGTCGGTGAACTTCTACTCGGAGCAGTCGGCCACGTTCGTCCCCGACCGCCGCTACGTCATCGCGAAGCCGCAGTCCGGGCTGCCGGGCCGCGTGATGGATCTGCTGGTCAACGGGCCCTCGACGAGCCTGGCCGGTGCGGTGAAGAACCTGCTCGGCGAGCCGGTCGAGATCGACACGAACGTGAAGAGCCTGGACGACGGGACGCTCGTGGTACCGCTGACCGGGCTGTCCGGCGTCGCCGACGACATCCGGAACCTGATCGCGGCGCAGATCGTCCTGACCCTCCAGTACGTGACGTCGGCGCGGATCCGGATCCTCGCCGACGGCGCGCCGCTGGTCGCGAACCATCCGGACTGGCGCCTGAACGACCTGCCCGCGTACACCGCGACGCTGTCGCCGAGCCTGGAGCTCCCGGGCCTGATGACGGTCGGCGGCCGGGTGCGGTCCCTGCTCGACGGCGCACCGGTCCCCGGCCCGGCGGGCAACGGCGGCTACGACGTCGTGAACGCGGCCCAGTCGATCGACGGCAAGCGCCTGGCGGTGGTGGAGCACGACGGCCCGAAGGTCCGCCTGCGGATCGGCGATCTCGGGCACGACCTGCCGCTGGTCGGCCTGGGCGGCACGACGCTGAGCCGTCCGACGTGGCGGCCGGGCACCGGCGAGGTGTGGACCGTGGTCAACGAGCTTTCGGTCGGCCGGATGGTGGTCAGCCCGAACGGCCAGTGGACGGCCCTCACGGTCAACGCGGCGGATCTCATCCAGCAGGGCGGCATCACGGAGCTGCGGTTTTCCCGCGACGGCGCCCGCGTGGCGGCGGTGGTGAACGACCACCTGTGGGTGGCCTCGGTGGTCGGCAGCGGCGATTCGGTGGCCCTGCGCGAGCCCCGGCTGCTGCAGCCGCACGACCTCCAGGAAGCGGTCGACGTGGACTGGCTGGACCAGGACACCCTGGTGGCGGTGACGAAGTCGCCGTCCCAGCCGGTGGTCCGCGTGACGGTGGACGGCCAGCGGATGGACGCGTTCAACAGCTCCAACCTGACGCCCCAGGTGCACGGCGTGACGGCGGCGCCGAGCCGCCCGATCGTGGTGGCCGACGCGAGCGGGCTGTGGACGGCGTCGGAGCTCGGCGAGGTCTGGCGGCCGCAGGCCCACTCGATGAAGGACGCGGATCCGTTCTACCCGGGCTGAGGTTCCGGAAACTGTCGGTGGTGCCGGGGACACTGTCCGTGTGTGGCTCGATTTGCTGATCCCCGCCCGGTGCGCCGGCTGCGGGGCCCGTGGAGCGCCGTGCTGCGGCCGGTGCGCGGGGGTGTGGGGTGCGGTGTCCGAGGTCGTCCGGGTCCCGGTGGCGGGGAAGGTGCGGGTGTTCGCGCTGGCCCGGTACCGGGGCGTCGGCCGGCGGTTGCTGATCGCGTTCAAGGAGCGTGGCCGCCGCGACTTGGCGGCCTCACTGGGGCGCGCGCTGGCGGAGGCCCTGGTCGTCCTGCCGCGGGTGTCCGCTTCTCGGGTGTGCTTGGTGCCGGCGCCGAGCCGCCGTCCGGCGGCCCGGGTCCGCGGAGGCCCGCACGTCGAGCGCCTGGCCAACGCGGCGGCGAAGGTCCTGGCGGAGCGGGGCTTCGAAGTCGCGGTCGCTCCGGCGCTGGAGCTGTCCGGCCGAGCCCGCGACGCGGTCGGCCTGGACCGCGCGGCCCGGATGGCCAACCTCGCGGGCCGGGTGCGCTTCCGCGAGGCAGGCCGCCCACCGCCGGGCATGCCGGTGGTGCTCCTGGACGACGTGATCACGACGGGAGCCACGGCGGCGGCCTGCGTCCGGGCAATGGCGGCGGAGGGGATCGAGGTGGCGGCGGTCTTGACCCTGCTCGCGGCGGGGTGACGCATGGCGTGCGGCTGCGGGGCCGTCGTCGGCGCCGCGCCGCCCGGCGGTCCTCCGCCGCCCGGCACCAGTCCCGCGCCGCCAGGTGTGGCGGCCGCCGTCACCAGCCGCGCGGTGCCGGTCCGCGGCAGCAACGCCTGCTTCCGATCGCGCGGCCGCGGCAGCCATGGCTGCGTCCGATCGCGCGCAGCCGCGGCAGCAACGCCTGCTTCCGATCGCGCGCAGCCGCGGCAGTCACGGCTGCGTCCGATCGCGCGCAGCCGAGCATTCGTCACCGCCACGGGTACCACCGCCGACCGCGGCAAGCCACCCGCCTCCCCGGCCCTCACCACCGCAAACCCGGCACCCCACCCCGGCACCCCCCCCGGCCTCACCCCGCACCCGGGTGACCCCGACGTCACCTACACGAGTGACATCCGGCGGGAACGCAATCAGCTCGGGGGCCGTTGTCCCGGCATGAGGGTGTCGATCAAGACCACTCGGCCGCCAGGCCACTCCACCGGGGTGGCGGCTGCGGGAAACCTGGCCGTCACCCTCGGCGTCCACCAGCCGGCAGCGATGCGCCGTCCGTGTGAAAGCACGCGAACCGCACCGCGTCCGACCAGCGGGTGTTTTCTGGTGTTCACCCTCCGCTCACTGCGCGGGGTGACGGAGTCTCATTCCTCGACATCCCCCGGCTCGGGGGCTGTTGCAACGGGCGTGAGGAAGCTAACGTGCTCCGCTATCAGCAATCCCCGCAGGCAGGGAGGTGACGAGCCCATGTCCCTGGCGCCGGAGGTGCGCTGAGTCCGCGCTCGGGCCCCGGCACGAGACGTCGTGAACCGATCCCGAGTTCCTTCTCAGCCCGCGATCCGGGCTTCCGTCCCCGCTACACCGGCGCCGTGTGTGAACTCAACAGCTCGCAGTCATCTCAGCGAGGGAGGTCGTGTATGGACATCGTCGTTAAGGGCCGCAACGTAGAGGTGCCCGAGCACTATCGGGCACTCGTCAGCGAAAAGCTGGCCCGCCTCGAGCGCTACGACAGGAAAGTCATCCGGTACGACGTGGAGCTGTTCCACGAACCCAATCGGCGCCAGGCCAAGAGTTGCCAGCGCGTCGAAATCACCGGAAAGGGGCGTGGCCCGGCCGTACGCGCTGAAGCGTGTGCCGCCGACTTCTACGCAGCGCTCGATTCCGCAGTCACGAAGCTGGAGAACCGGCTGCGGAGGACACACGACCGGAGGCGCGTGCACTACGGGCGCAGCCGCCCGGAATCGGTCGCCGAAGCGACCTCGGCCCTGCCGGGTGGTGGATCCCCGGCCGCAGCCAGTCCCGCCGCGCGTACCGCGGTGTTGGAAGCACCCGAAGCCGAGCCGCAGACGAACGGCTTCGCGGTCGCCGGAGAGATCCACCTGCCCCAGCAGCAGAGCTGGGCCGACGACGACCTCGGTCACCAGCCCGGTCGCGTCGTTCGCGAGAAGCAGCACACCGCGGAGCCCATGACGGTGGACCAGGCTCTCTACGAGATGGAGCTGGTCGGCCACGACTTCTACCTCTTCAACGACTCGGAGGCGGGCCGGCCCAGCGTGGTCTACCGGCGGAAAGGCTTCGACTACGGCGTGATCCGGCTCGGCTGAGCCGTCCTAAGGAGGCCTGACGGATGGCCCGCACGCGGCTCGCGTGCGGGCCATCCGCACGTCCACGACCTACGGCGTGTGCACACGACGCCCACCGTTCCCTACGATGGGGTGGGACGGTGGCGCCGACCACGGCGGCCGCCGCGGGAAAACCTGCCCGGGACCGGCCTGGGCGCACTCATGATCAGCTAGTGAGGTCGACCGGATGGTGCTGAACCGCCTGCTCCGCGCGGGCGAGGGCAAGATGGTGAAGCGGCTGCGCAACATCGCCGATCACATCAACACCCTCGAAGACGACGTCAAGGACCTGACCGACGCCGAGCTGCGGGCCAAGACCGAGGAGTTCCGCAAGCGGAACGGCGAGGGCGAGTCGCTCGACGAGCTGCTTCCGGAGGCCTTCGCGGTCGCCCGGGAAGCGGCCAAGCGGGTGCTGGGCCAGCGGCACTTCGACGTCCAGCTGATGGGCGGCGCGGCCCTGCACCTCGGCCAGGTCGCCGAAATGAAGACCGGCGAGGGCAAGACGCTCACCTGCGTCCTCCCCGCCTACCTCAACGCCATCCCCGGCAAGGGCGTCCACGTCGTCACGACGAACGACTACCTGGCCAAGCGCGACTCGGAGTGGATGGGCCGCATCCACCGCTTCCTCGGCCTCGAGGTCGGCGTCATCCTGTCGGAGCAGCAGCCGGACGTGCGGCGCTCCCAGTACAACGCCGACATCACCTACGGCACGAACAACGAGTTCGGCTTCGACTACCTGCGCGACAACATGGCGTGGAGCCTCGACGACTGCGTGCAGCGCGGGCACAACTTCGCCATCGTCGACGAGGTCGACTCGATCCTCATCGACGAGGCCAGGACGCCGCTGATCATCTCGGGCCCGGCGGACCAGTCGTCGCGCTGGTACGTCGAGTTCGCCCGGCTCGCCCCGCTGATGAAGGGCATCGACACCACGACCATGGGGTCGCGGGAGCGCACCGAGAAGACGAACCTGATCAACTCGAAGTACCACTACGAGGTCGACGTCCGGAAGCGCACCGTCGCCGTCACCGAGAAGGGCGTCCGGTTCGTCGAGGACCAGCTCGGCATCGAGAACCTCTACGAGGCCGCGAACACCCCGCTGGTCGGGTACCTGAACAACGCGCTGAAGGTCCAGGAGCTCTTCCACAAGGACAAGGACTACATCGTCCGCAACGGCGAAGTGATGATCGTCGACGAGTTCACCGGGCGCATCCTGGTCGGCCGCCGCTACAACGAGGGCATGCACCAGGCGATCGAGGCCAAGGAAAAGGTCGAGATCAAGGCCGAGAACCAGACGCTGGCGACGATCACGCTCCAGAACTACTTCCGCCTCTACGACAAGCTGTCCGGCATGACCGGTACGGCCGAGACCGAGGCCGCGGAGTTCCACCAGACCTACAAGCTGGGCGTGGTGCCGATCCCGACGAACCGGCCGATGATCCGCGCCGACCAGCCGGACCTGATCTACAAGACCGAAGACGCGAAGTACGAGGCGGTCGCCGAGGACATCGCCGAGCGGCACGAGAAGGGCCAGCCGGTCCTGGTCGGCACGACGAGCGTCGAGAAGTCCGAGCGGCTGTCGAAGCTGCTGGTGAAGCTGAGCGTGCCGCACGAGGTGCTGAACGCGAAGCACCACGACCGCGAGGCGCTGATCGTCGCCCGCGCCGGCCAGAAGGGCGCCGTCACGGTCGCCACGAACATGGCGGGCCGCGGTACCGACATCGTGCTGGGCGGCAACCCCGACCTCATCGCCGACCAGGTGCTGCGCGAGCGGGGCCTGGACCCGGTCGAGCACTCCGAGGAGTACGAGGCCGCGTGGCCCGAAGTCCTGGAGCAGGTCAAGGCGGAGTCGAAGGCCGAAGCGGAAGAGGTTCGCGAGGCGGGCGGGCTCTACGTGCTGGGCACCGAGCGGCACGAGTCGCGCCGCATCGACAACCAGCTCCGCGGTCGTTCCGGCCGCCAGGGCGACCCCGGCGAGTCCCGCTTCTACCTGTCGCTCGGTGACGAGCTCATGCGCCGCTTCAACGCGACCATGGTCGAGCGCGTCATGACGACCATGCGGCTGCCCGACGACGTGCCGATCGAGCACAAGATGGTCTCCAAGGCCATCAAGAGCGCGCAGACCCAGGTCGAGCAGATCAACATGGAGCAGCGCAAGGACGTCCTCAAGTACGACGAGGTCATGAACGAGCAGCGCAAGGTGATCTACGCCGAGCGCCACCGCGTGCTGGCCGGCGAGAGCCTGCGCGACCAGATCGAGGGCATGCTCGTCGACGTCGTCAACGCCTATGTGGACGGTGCGACCTCCAGCGGCTACGCCGAGGACTGGGACCACGAGAAGCTGTGGACGGCCCTGAAGCAGCTCTACCCGGTCAGCATCGACTGGGAAGACCTGGTCGAGGACGGCGACCTCGACGCGCAGGGGCTCCGCGAGGCGCTGGTGCAGGACGCCCGCAACGCCTACGACAAGCGCGAAGCGGAGATCAACGCGCTCGTCGGCCCGGACGGCATGCGGACCCTGGAGCACCAGGTCATGCTGACGGTCCTCGACCGCAAGTGGCGCGAGCACCTCTACGAGATGGACTACCTCAAGCAGGGCATCGGCATGCGGGCGCTCGCGCAGCGCGACCCGCTGATCGAGTACCAGCGCGAGGGCTTCGACATGTTCCGCGCGATGCTCGACTCGCTGAAGGAGGAGGCCGTCGGCTTCCTGTTCAACCTGCAGGTCGAGCGGGCCGAGGCGCCGCCGGCGGAGGACGCCGCGGCGTTGCCCGCGGGTGTCGCTTCGGGCAACGGCCAGGCAGCCGCGCCCTCGGAGGGCCGGCACGCGCGTCCGGCGCCGCCGCAGCCGCCGACGACCGACACCGAGTCCGTCCCGGCCGCCCTGCGCGGCAAGGGCCTCGGCGGCGGTGGCCCGCAGTTGGGCGTGACGCTGTCCGGCCCGGGTGAGGACGGCGAGGTCGAGTCCCACGCCGACGGCGGGGCGCAGGCCGCGGGCGGTGGCGGTGGGGGAACCCGCCGGGATCGTCGTGCCGCGCAGCGCGACGCGCAGAAGAAGGGCAAGAAGGGCCCGCGTCGCTGACGTGGTTTCCGGGGCCGGGGTGCACGCGCACCCCGGCCCTGTTTTTGTGCGAGGGGAGAAGCCGGTGGATCCGCAGGAGTTCTTCGCGCTGTTCGCCGCGGAGCGGCGGCCGGATCCGTACCCGCACTACCGGCGATGGCGTGCGCGGTGGCCGGTCGCGCGGCTGGCCGAAGGGATGTTCGCGGTCAGCGGCCTCGCCGAGGCGACGCAGGTACTGCGCGACCCGGCCTTCGGGCACCCCGAGCCGGAGTACCTGGATCCGGCGGACCGGCTCCCGGACCAGCCGGTCGACGAATCGGGACGCGTGGTCCGGGCGTTCCTGTCCCTGAACCCGCCCGACCACACGCGGCTGCGACGGCTGGTGGCGAAGGCGTTCACGCCACGGATGGTCGAGCGGCTGGCACCGCGGATCGAGGAGCTCACCGCGTCGCTCCTCGACGGCGTGCGCGGTGAGTTCGACCTGATGACGTCGCTGGCCAAGCCGTTGCCGGTGGAGGTGATCGCGGAGCTGCTCGGCGTGCCGCTGGACGACCGCGAGCGCTTCGCGGCGTGGTCACACTCGATGGCGCGGGCACTGGACCCGCCGTTCCTGCAGCACCCGGACACGGTCGGGCCGGCGGTCAAGGCACGGCAGTCGTTCGTCGCGTACTTCCGTTCCCTGGCGGACCAGCGGCGACGCGAGCCGGGGGACGACCTGCTGTCCGCGCTGGTCGCGGTGTCCGACGCGGGCGACGTGCTCAGCGAGGGCGAGCTGCTGGTGACGCTGACGCTCCTGCTGATCGCCGGCCACGAGACGACGACGAACCTGATCGGCAACGGCGTACTGGCCCTGCTGCGCCACGACGGCCTTGGCGCGGCACCGCCCGACCGCGTGGTGGAGGAGGTGCTGCGCTACGACTCCCCGGTCCAGCTGACGGCCCGCACGGCGTTGCGGGACACGGAACTGGGGTCGTTCGCGGTGCCGGCGGGCAGCCAGGTGATCGTCCTGATCGGAGCGGCCAACCGCGACCCGTCAACAGGCGGCGACACGTTCGACCCGACCCGCACGCCGGGCCGCCACCTGGCGTTCGGCCAGGGAATCCACTTCTGCCTTGGTGCCCCGCTGGCACGGTTGGAGGGCCGCATCGTGTTCCGCGAACTGGCCCGCCGGATGCCGCAGCTGAAGTTGGCGGCCGATCCGAAGTGGACGGCGACGACCACCCTGCGCGGCTTGGCAACGCTCCCGGTCGCCAGCGGGGGTTAGGGTTCTGCCGCTCACGACTTGAGGGCCGGTGGGGAGGGGAGTTCGCGCGGCCGGTTGCTCGGCGGCATGGCCTGGGCTTGGCGGCCGGGTTGCGGCCCGGCGCCCGAGACCTCCGGCACCTCGGCTCGCCGACGCCGACGCCGACGCAGCTGGCGCCGCAGCCGCCGGCGACCCGGCGGTGCGCGAACCGGTGGTACAGCGAGCCGACTGCACAACGGCTGGGTGCGGGGCCCAGTCGCCCGAGACCTCTGGCACCTTGGCACGCCGACGCCGCAGGCGGCGGCTACGACCCTGGCGGCGCGCGAGCCGCCGAAGCGCGACTCACGCCGCAGCCCGGCGCTGTGCCTGAACCGGGTGTCCCGGTTTCAGCAGCGCGAACCGCACGCACTGCCAGCCCGCCGGTGTCCGGACGAACCTGGCCGCCAGCGCGATCGACCGGCCCGCCACTTCCACGCGGGCGCACGCCTCGATCACCCCCGGCGCCGGCGGGCACACGTGGACCCGGCACAGCCGGTGGCGCGGCCGTGCCAGGTGCGGGCCGCTCAGGCTCGCCAAGACCTCCGGTGCCACCAGGCCGCGGATCTGCGGCACCGGCCGGCGGCCGTCGTAGGCCTCCAGCAGCATGGTCAGCAGCCGGCTCACCTCGCCCGCCTCGAGGCCGCGAGGCATCGGCCACCGGGCATCGCTCCCGCGGTGTTCGTGCGGCGTGACGGCCGGTGGCCGGTCGGCCCGGCGTGGCACTTCGTGGTGAATCAGTGTTCTCACGCGGTGTTCCTCGGTCATTTCCTCCCCTCCCGGGCACGGCATTTCGCCGTCGCCTCCGCTTAGAGGCGGGAACCGGCCGGAAAGGCCACGAGAATCGCCCGATTCGGGAAAGAACCACCGCAACGATGGATTCACGGCCGCCGGTGCGGTAAGTGCGGGCGGTTGTTGCGCCATGCGAGACAACGCGTCGCCGCCCCGGCTATGGTGTGCCGGGTGCTGAAGGGGTTATTGGTCGACTTCGCCGGAGTTCTCACCGATCCCGACGCCGGCCGCTTCTACGATTACCTGGCGGCCGCGCGCGAGCGAGGCGTCCGCACCGCGCTGCTGTCCAACGCCCCTGGGGCGTCGGCCGAGGTCAAGAACACGATGTTCGACTATTTCGACGCGCTCGTGTTTTCCGGCGAGGTCGGGGTCGCCAAACCGGATCCCGCGGTCTACCTGCTCGCGGCCGACCGGCTCGGGCTGCCCGCCGTGCGTTGTGCGTTCGTCGACGACTCCGCCGCGAACATCCGCGGCGCCGTCGAGGCGGGGATGGTCGGCGTGCACCACCGGTCGGTCGAGGAAACGCTCTCCGAGCTCGGTGTGTTGTTCCCGGACTGGTGAGCGCGCGTCACCGCGCGCGGCGGACCAGCTCGAAAGACAGGACCGCCGCGGCGGCTGAGACATTCAGCGACTCGACGTCACCCGGCATGGGAATCGACACCCATTCCGTGACGAGCTCGCCGACTTCGGCGCCGACTCCGCCCGTCTCGCCGCCGAGCACGAACGCGGCGCGCTGCGGCAGGTCGACGTCGAACACCGTGGTACGAGCCGACGCGCCCAGCGCGTAAAGGCCGTAGCCGGCTTCGGTGAGCAGTTCGGCGGCTTCGCGCGCGGACCCGCACCGCAGCACCGGCGCGCGGAAGGCGACGCCGGCCGAAGCCTTGACCACCAGCGGGTCGAGCGCGGCGACACCGCGTCGCGGCACGATCACGCCCTCGAGCCCGGCGGCCGTCGCCGTGCGCAGGATCATCCCGACGTTCGCGGGCGTGGTGATGCCGTCGAGCAGCAGCACCCGAGACGGCGGTCGACGGTCCGAAAGCGCGGTGTCAAGCGCGCGCATCCGCGGCGCGACGACGTCGGCGAGCACGCCCTGGTCTTGCTTGCCGTTGCCGGCGAGGACCTTGACCCGGTGCGCGCTGGCGCGCTGCACCATGACTCCGGCGGCCTTCGCCGCACGCTGGATCTCGGCCGCGCCGGGACCGCGGGCGGTGTCGGCGAGGATCACCTTGTCCACGCGCAGGCCGTCGTCGGCCAGCGCTTCGAGCACCGGCTTCCGGCCGTAGACGGTCAGGAAGCGGTCTTTCGGCGAGACAGTCGACTCATCACCCACACCCGGCAGTCTCGCACTGTGTAAGGATCGCCCCATGCCCGACCGCCTCTCCGCGCTGGACGCCTCGTTTCTCTACCTCGAGGACCACGCGACCCCGATGCACGTCGGCGGCGTGGCGATCTTCGAGCGGCCGCGGTCCGGGTTCAGCTACGCGCAGCTGCTCGACCTCGTCGGCGCGCGGCTGGCATACCTGCCGCGCTACCGGCAGCGCGTCCAGGAGGTGCCGGGTCACCTCGCGCGGCCGGTGTGGGTGGACGACGTCGACTTCGACCTGAACTACCACGTCCGGCGCTCGGCGCTGCCCCAGCCGGGCAGCGACGAGCAGCTGTTCGACCTGGTCGCGCGGCTGATGTCGCGGCGGCTGGCGCCGGAGCGGCCGCTCTGGGAGGCGTACTTCATCGAGGGCCTGGCCGGTGACCGGGTGGCGCTGGTGACCAAGACGCACCAGTCCGTTGTGGACGGTGTCGGCACGATCGAGCTCGCCCAGCTCATCCTCGACCCGACGCCGGCCGAGCCGGAGCCGTTCGAGGACATCTGGACGCCGCGCCGCGAGCCGAGCCGCACGCAGCTGGTGCTGGACGCGGTCAGCGAGGGCGTCCAGCGGCCGGGCGAGGTGGTGGAGAACGTCCGGTCGGCGGCGAACGACGCGTTCGCGACGGCGGGCAAGTTCGCCGAGACCGTCGGCGGGGTGGCGTCGACGCTGCGCACGCTGGTGACTCCGGCGCCGACCGGGCCGCTGAACGTCCGGGTGTCCGGCGGCCGCGTGTTCTCGGTGGTCCGGACGCGGCTGGAGGACTTCCGCAAGATCCGCGCGGCGCACGGCGGCACGGTCAACGACGTCGTCCTCGCGGCCATCACCGGCGCGCTGCGCGAGTGGCTGCTTTCGCGCGAGGAGCAGCTGACGCCGACCGCGACGATCCGGGCGCTGGTCCCGCTGGCGGTCCGCGACGCCGAGACGGCGGAATACTCGACGCCGGCGCTGGTCGGCAACCAGGTGGCCGCGTACCTGGTGGACCTGCCGGTCGGCGAGCCCAACCCGGTGCTGCGGTTGCAGCACATCGGGCACGCGATGGCCGAGCACCTGGACTCGGGCCGTCCGGTGGCGGCGCGCGGCCTGCTCAAGGTGGGCGGCTTCGCCCCGGCCACCCTCCATTCGCTCGGCGCGCGGGCCGCGGGTTCGCTGTCCGGGCGCATCTTCAACGTCATGGTGACCAACTCGCCGGGCCCGCAGGTGCCGATGTACGCGGGAGAGGCCAGACTGGTCGAGATGTTCCCGGTGATGCCGCTCATGCGCACCCAGGCGCTGGCGATCGGGGTGACGTCCTACCACGGCGGCGTCTACTTCGGACTGAACGGCGACCGCAAGGCCGCGTTCGACGTCGACCTCGTGGCCGGGATGATCGAAGAGTCCGTGGAAGAGCTGAAGGGTGCGCACTGGTGAGGGTCTATCTGCCTGCGACCATCGCGATGCTTCGCGACCTCGAATCGTCGGGGGAGTTCCGCGCCCGCAGCGGAACGGCGTTCGCGCTGACGCCGGCGTTGCGCGAGGCGTACGTGAGCGGGTCGGACGAGGAGCTGGAGTACGCGGCCCTGCTGGACGCGGCGCGGGCGTCCCTGCGCCTGATCGCGGCGGAGGAAAAGGGCGAGCCGCGCCGGGTGGTGATCTCGGCGGACGTTTCCGGCGTGACGTTGCGGCCGGACCTGGACGCCCCGGTGGTCCGCATCGGTGGCCCGATCCCCCTGTCGGCGGTAGCGGCGATCCACGTCGACGCGGCCGAGGCGGCGGACGCGGTGGCCGCGGCCGCGGCGGTGATCGACGCGGCGGACCTCGGCGACCCGGACGCGGAATTCACGCTCGGAGACGCCGAGGACCACGAACTGGCTTGGTACGCCCCGCAGGAACTGCCGTTCTTGCTGGAGCTTCTCTGACTTGTCCACAGGTGGAGTCGGCTGTGGACAAGTCGGGTCGAGCTGGGGGTTGTGTCGGGGGTGGCCGGTAGACTGGACTTGGGGACGCCCCCCCCGGGATGGGCGGGGGCTGCCTTGGTCGGGGCTGGGGCTGCCTTGGTCGGGGCTGGGACTGGCTGGCCGGGGCGGGGCAGCGTCTAACTAACCCACCTCGTCCGCAGGCGGCGCCTGCACCTCGACTGGCGCGCCCCACTCGCGGTACCGCGTGGTGATCCGAGCCTCGCCGCCCTGCAGGATCGGCGAAAGGTCCAGCACGATCTGCAACGGCCGGTGCGCGTCGTCGAGCCACAGCTCCACCGGGAACTTGCCCCCGAGACGGCTCGCCGAGTCCGCCGACAAGCCCGCCGGCAGGTCCGTGCCCAGCCGGGACAGGTCCAGGTCCACCCGGTAGTGCTCGGCCGCCACGCCACTCAAGTCCGTGTGCTCCGAGGAGACGATCGAGCCCGCCGTCCGGATTTCGCCGAGCGTGTGCGCCGGGTCGTTCTGGGCCGCCAGTTGCGTGAGGCTGCCGCCGAGGACCTGGGAAAACGGGTCCGTTCCGTCCGCCGCGACCACTGTCCAGGGCTTGCCGGCCTGGTCGCGCGAGCCCTCCGGGACCTTCGCGTACAGCTTTCCCGCCACCAGCCGCAGCTCCATCGGCTCGCCGATGAAGTCGGTCGTCATCACCTGGGACGTCCCGCCCGGACCGAAGCGTGCCTGGCCCTGGCCCTTCGAGCGCACCTGGCCCACGGCGACGTCCGTGGTGAACTTCGCCGAGCCGCCGCTCGCCGTGGCCGCGGTGGCCGCGTCGGCCAGTGCCCGGGCGTCGGCGAACGCCGGGGGTGGCGGCGAAGTGCACGAGGTCAGCACCAAGGCGAGCAGCACGACGGCGGCTTTGCGCATGGCACACCAAAACACAGCGGCTCCCCCGAACCCGTTCGGGGGAGCCGCCGCTACTCAGCGTCCGGTCAGCGACCGGCCTTCTTCATCAGCTCGCCGAGGTCGACGACCTGGTCGGCCGGCGGGGCCGCCACGTCGACCTGGGTGCCCCAGTCGCTGTACTTCATCGTGAACTTCGAGTCGCCCGCGCCCGGCACGCCCATCGCCTGCATCATCGGGCCCTGGTCCATGGTCACCTGCACCGGCAGGTTGTCCTTGTCCAGCCACAGCTCCATCGGGAGCTTGATGTCCTTGCCCTTGAGCATGTCGGTGAGCTTGCTGCGCGCGGCCGCCGGGACCGAACCGGTGAACTGGTCGATCGCCTTCGCGACGTCCAGCTCGACCTTGTAGTGGTTGACCTGCTGACCGTTCAGCTCGGTCTGGTCGGAGGAGATGATCCGGCCGGTCTTCGAGATCTGGTCGAGCATCTTGCTCGGGTCGCTCTGCTCGGCCGACTGCGACAGCGAGCTGCCCAGCGCCTGGGAGACCGGGTCGGTGCCGTCGGCGGAGATCTTCGCCCACGACTTGTCGGTGCCCATCTGCTTCTGCTGGTCGGCGGGCAGCTTGATGTACATGACCTTGTCGACCATGCGCATCTCGGTGGTCTCGCCGGCCGCGGTGCTGGTCATCGAGAACTTGGTGTTCGCGCCGTCGATGGCCATCGCGCCGGTCGCGCTGAGCGCCTGGCCGGCGGCGGAGCCCTCCATGGTGAACTTCGCCGACTTGGACTTCTCGGTGCCCTGCTTGGACGCCGACGCCAGCTGGATCGCGTCGGTGAACGGCGAGGCGAGGCCGCTGCCGCCGGCGGCCTGCGTCTGGCTGCCGGCGGCGGCCGGCTGGGCGGTACCGGAGTTGCCGCTGCACGCCGTGAGCGTCAGCGCCAGCACGGCGGCGCTCGCGGCGACCAGGGTGGTCTTGCGCATCGAATTCCCCTCAGAGTCGGATCTTCCGCTCGGCATATCGCCCGATCGGACGAATAGTTACCACTGGGACGGTGACGATCCGGCCTTGGTTCCCGGTTGTCTCAGGACTCTGTGACGCGGGTCACTTCATGGCCGCCGCGGGAGGCCAGCAGCCGTCGCAGCGACGCCAGCCGTTCGGCGCCCGCGTGGCCTTCGGTGACGACGTCGTCGAGCGCGCAGTCCGGGTCCTCGGGCGGGCCGAGGTGCCCACAGCCCGACGGGCACTCCTCGGCGGCCGCCGCGAACTCCTCGAACGCGTCGACGATGTCGTCCGCGGTGACGTGGGCCAGCCCGAACGACCGCACGCCCGGCGTGTCGATGACCCAGCCGCCGTCCGGCAGCGGCAGCGCCACCGCCGCCACGGACGTGTGGCGTCCCTTGCCGACCGCGCTGACGACACCCGTGGCCAGCGCGGCATCCGGCACCAGGCGGTTGACCAATGTCGACTTGCCGACACCGGAGTGCCCGACCAGCGCCGTCACGCGGTCCTTCAGCATCTCGGCGACGCCTTCGGGCTCTTCGTCGTAGCGGGTCACGATCGCCGGGATGTCGAGGCCCGCGTACCCGGCCAGAAGCTCGTCCGGGCTGGCCAGGTCGGCCTTCGTCAGGCACAGCACCGGCTCGACGCCGCCCGCGTAGCAGGCGACCAGGCAGCGGTCGATGAAGCCGGTCCGCGGCGGCGGGTCGGCCAGCGCGGTGACGATCAGCAGGCGCTCGGCGTTGGCGACGACCAGCCGCTCGTACGGGTCGGTGTCGTCGGCCGTGCGCAGCAGCGAGCTGGTGCGCTCGTCGACGCGGATGATGCGCGCGAGGGTGTCCGGCTTGCCGGAGACGTCGCCGACGATCCCGACGCGGTCGCCGACCACCACCGGCGTCCGGCCCATTTCACGGGCCCGCATCGCGGTGATCACCTGTTCGGGGTCGGCGTCGATCGCGCAGGTCCAGCGGCCGCGGTCCTTGCCGATGACCATGGCGTTGACGGCGTCGGCGTGCTCGGGACGGCGCTTGCTGCGGGGCCGGGTGCCCTTGCCCGGACGCACGCGGACGTCGGACTCGTCCAGCTTGCTCCAGTCGTTGCGCGCCAAACCCTCGTCCTCTCGTGCACCGGTGCCCACCCGAATGATCCCACGTCGCTCGCCACGGCCCTGGCCTGCGTGTAACGATGGCGTCCCGGACGTTTCCGGCATGCGAGGAGGTTGGCCATGTGCGGCCGCTACGCCGCCACGAAGGACCCGGCGAAGCTGATCGAAGAGTTCGAGGCCATCGATCTCACCGAAGGGCACGCGCGCGCCGACCACAACGTCGCGCCGACGAAGAACGTGGTGACCGTCGTGCAGCGGCACCCGCGTGACGAAGACGGCGAGGTCCTCGAGGACGAGCCTGCCGAGCGTTCGCTGCGGATGATGAAGTGGGGCCTGGTGCCGTTCTGGGCGAAGGACCCTTCGGTCGGCTCGCGGATGATCAACACGCGTGCCGAGACGGCCGCCGAGAAGCCTGCCTTCCGCCGCGCGCTGGTGTCGCGGCGCTGCCTGGTGCCCGCCGACGGCTGGTTCGAGTGGCGCCGCACCGGCAAGGAGAAGGAGCCGTTCTACATGACGGAGCCGGACGGCTCCTCGATCGCGTTCGGCGGGATCTGGGAGACCTGGCACCCGAAGGACGACAAGGACGCGCCGCCGCTGATCACGTTCTCGATCATCACGACCGACTCCGCCGGCCAGCTGACCGACATCCACCACCGGATGCCGCTGATCGTGCCTCGCGCCCATTGGGACGACTGGCTCGACCCGGACCGCGAAGACGTCAAGGACCTGCTGGTGCCGACGCCGGACGACATCGTCGCGTCGCTGGAGCTGCGGCCGATCTCGACGCTGGTGAACAACGTCCGCAACAACGGGCCCGAGCTGCTGGAGCGCGTCGACCCGGCGCACGAAGGTGCCCTGTTCGACGTGCCGAAGTCATGACGGCCCTCGAGATCGACACCGCGTACGGCCCGGCCCGGGTCTACCTGCACTGCGCCGAGGAAGGCGTGGCGGTGCTGATGCTGGGCCACGGCGCGGGCGGTGGGCTCGGGGCGAAGGACCTGGTGGCGGTGACGCGCGCGGCGCAGTCGGCGGGGGTGCACGTGGCGCTGGTCGAGCAGCCGTACCGGGTGGCGGGCCGCCGCGCGCCGGCCCCGGCGAACCAGCTGGACGCGGCCTGGCTGACGATCGCGGACGAGCTGTCGGAGCGCTTCGACTCGCTCCCGCTGGTGTTCGGCGGCCGGTCATCGGGAGCGCGAGTGGCCTGCCGGACGGCTTCGGCCGGGCAGGCGGTGGCGGTGCTCTGCCTGGCGTTCCCGGAACATCCGCCGGGCAAGCCGGAGAAGACGCGGCAGCCGGAACTGGACGCGGTCGAGGTGCCGGTCCTGGTGGTGCAGGGGGAGCGGGACCCGTTCGGCCGGCCGGCCGCGGGACCACACCACGAGATCGTCATGGTCGACGGGGACCACAGCCTGTCGAAGGACCTGGAGACGGTGTCCCGGGCGGCGACGGAGTGGCTGTCGCGAGTGCTGCGCCCGCTGGCCTGAGTTGTCCACATCGGGTACGGCTATCCACAGATTTTCGGCCGGACGGTTTTTGCACCCCTTCAGCCGATACGCTGGACAGGGGCCGCCCCCCCGGGACGGGTGGGGGCTGTCTGGCGGGCCTCTGGGGGATAAACCCGCAGGTCAAGCCGCGATCGGTGCCACCACCGCATTCGTCAGGCGGATCAGCTCGGCCGGGGCCAGTTCGACTTCCAGCCCGCGTCGCCCGGCCGAGCAGAACACCGTCTCGAACGTCGTAGCCGAAGTGTCGACCACCACCGCCAGCCGGCTCCGGTGGCCCAGCGGTGAGATTCCGCCCAGCACGTACCCCGTCGCCCGCTGCGCCGCCGCCGGGTCGGCCATCTTGGCCTTCTTGCCGCCCGCCGCGGCCGCCAGAGCCTTCAGGTCCAGCTGGCCCGTGACCGGGACCACGCCGACCACCAACCGGCCGTCCACCTCGGCGACCAGGGTCTTGAACACTCGGGCGCGATCGAGGCCCAGCGCTTCCACCGCCTCCAGCCCGTACGACTCCGCGCGCGGGTCGTGGTCGTATGCGTGCAGCGTGTGCGCCACTTTCTGCTTCACCAGCAGCGCCGTCGCCGGGGTGCCCTTGCCAGCCATGGGGCGGAGTCTAGGGAATGCCCGCACCCTCCGATCGGTTGTACGGGGCGTGACCACAACCCTCGCCACCACACGCTCTCGCAGCCGCCGCCGCCCTCAGGCACCGGCGAACCGCGGTGTGCCCGGCCCCCGCGTAAACTCGACGTCGCCGTATGCGCGCACGCGCATCGACGCCGAGCGGGAAGGGAACGGTTTGCCGAGCACGCAGAACCCAGCGTCGGAAGAAGCGACCGAGGCCGAGCGCGCCGAGCGCTTCGAGCGGGACGCGATGCCGCTGCTCGACCAGCTGTACTCGGCCGCGATGCGGATGACCCGCAACCCCGCCGATGCCGAGGACCTGGTCCAGGAGACCTACCTGAAGGCGTACGCGGCTTTCGCGTCCTTCAAGGCCGGCACGAACCTCAAGGCGTGGATGTACCGCATCCTCACCAACACCTACATCAACGGCTACCGCAAGCGGCAGCGGCAGCCGGTGCAGCAGCCCACCGAGGAGATCACCGACTGGCAGATCGCCAAGGCGGAGAGTCACACGTCCGCGGGGCTGCGTTCGGCCGAGGTCGAGGCGATGGACAACCTGCCCGACACCGACGTGAAGGCCGCCCTGCAGAAGCTGCCCGAGGAGTTCCGGCTGGCCGTCTACCTGGCCGACGTCGAGGGCTTCGCGTACAAGGAGATCGCCGAGATCATGGACACCCCCATCGGCACCGTGATGTCCCGCCTGCACCGCGGCCGCGCCCAGTTGCGCGACCTGCTCGCCGACGTCGCCCGCGAACGCGGCTTCATCCGGGGTGCCAAGGAGGAGGTGGCGGGGCGATGAACGACATGTGCGAGGGCGCGTCGGACAAGGTCCGCTGCGAAGAGGCGCTCGCCGACATCTACCTGCTCCTCGACCGCGAATGCAGCCCCGAGCGGGACGCCGCCCTGCGCGCCCACATCGACGACTGCCCGCCGTGCCTCGAGGAGTACGGCATCGACGAGCACATCAAGCAGCTGCTGGCCCGCAAGTGCGGCGGCGACCACGCCCCGGCCGAGCTGAAGAGCCGGCTGCGCGCGTCGATCCGCCAGACCGTCGCCACGCGCGGCGGCGTCACCGTCGAACGCACCGAGATCACCCTCGAGCAGCGTTCCGAATAGCGCCCGAGCACGACAAAGGCCCCCGCGCAGGAGTGCGGGGGCCTTTTGCGTGCCGACGCCGGGTTCAGGAGTTGGGCTTACCGCCGTGGTTCGCGCTGTTCTTCTTCCGGCTGCGACGCTTGCGGGCGCGCTTCGACATGTTCACTCCTCGTCGTCAAAGCTGGTCAACCTCTCAAGTGTGTCATGACGTCCCGTTCTGGTTGGATGGGGTGGCCGGGCGAGCGCGAGGAGGGGTGCCGGATGGCCGAGATCAGGGCCGAAATGGTCGGCACCGTGCTGCACGTCGTCGCGGAGCCGGGTGCCGCGTTGAACGCCGGCGACACCGTGCTGATCCTGGAGTCGATGAAGATGGAGCTGCCCGCCGTGAGCGAGAAGGCGGGCACGCTGACCAGCCTCGCCGTGGCGAAGGGCGACCGGGTCCAGCAGGGTGACGTGCTCGGGACGGTCGAGTAACCGTGTCCACGCTCGCCGAACTGCTCGCCGACAACACCGGACTCCCCGGGGAGGCCGCGGACCACCTGCAGACCGTCGTCGCGGAGTGGCAGCTGCTGGCCGACCTGTCCTTCGCCGACTTCCTGCTCTGGGTCCCGGTGACCGAGGAGCTGCAGCCGGACGGCGGCGACTTCGTCTGCGTCGCGCACGCGCGGCCGACGACGGCGCCCACCGCGCACCCCGAGGACGTCGTCGGCACACGCTTCACGGAGGAGGAGCACCCGCAGCTGGCGAAGGCCATGCGCGAGGCGCGGATCTGCCGTGAGGAAGACCCGCACTGGTACCGCGACCTGCCGATGCGGCGCGAGGCGATCCCGGTGCGGTTCCACGACGACGTCGTCGCCGTGATGAGCCGCGAGACGAACCTGGCCGCGCCTCGGGTGCCCTCGCCGCTGGAGATCGCGTACCTGGGCAGCGCGGGCGATCTGTGCCAGATGATCGTCGACGGCACGTTCCCGCCGAGCGGCACCAACGCGACCGACACGCACACCTCGCCGCGAGTGGGGGACGGGCTGATCCGGCTCGACTCGAGCGGCACCGTCGTGTTCGCCAGCCCGAACGGCCTGTCCGCCTACCACCGGATGGGGCACGAGTCCGACCTGGTCGGCACGCGCCTGGCGCCGCTGACGCGGTCGCTGATCCGCGACCCGTTCGACGCGACCGAGGTGTCGCACCGGATCATCGAGGCCCTCGACGGGAAGCCGTCGAGCCGCACGGAGGCCGACTCGCGGCGCGGCGCGGTGGTGCTGTTCCGCGCGCTGCCGCTGCGCCCGGCCGGGCAGGCGGCGGGCGCGCTGGTGCTGGTCCGCGACGTCACCGAGGTCAAGCGCCGCGACCGGGCGCTGCTGTCGAAGGATGCGACGATCCGGGAAATCCACCACCGGGTGAAGAACAACCTGCAGACGGTGGCGGCGCTGCTGCGCCTGCAGTCCCGGCGGACGTCGTCGGAGGAGGCCCGGCTCGCGCTGGCGGAGTCGGTGCGGCGGGTGACGTCGATCGCGCTGGTGCACGAAGCGCTGTCGATCTCGGTGGACGAGCGCGTCGACCTCGACAAGCTGCTCGACAACGTGCTGCCGATGGTCGGCGAGGTCGCCACGGCGGAGTCGCAGGTCGGGCTGAAGCGGAAGGGCTCGTTCGGGGTGGTGGTCGCGGAGATCGCGACGCCGCTGGTGATGGTGCTGGCCGAGCTGGTCCAGAACGCCATCGAGCACGCGTTCCCGGCCGGCCGGTCGGGGAAGGTCGAGCTGATCGTGGAGCGCTCGGCCCGCTGGCTGGACGTCGTCATCCGCGACAACGGGCGCGGCCTGCCGGCGGGGTTCTCGCTGGAGCGTTCGGACGGCCTGGGCCTGCAGATCGTGCGGACGCTGGTGGAGTCCGAGCTGCGGGGGTCGCTTTCGCTGCGCAAGGTGCACGCGGAGACGTCGTCGCCGCGCGTGACGGGCACCGAGGCCGCGCTGCGCATCCCGCTTTCGCGGCGGCTCTAGACCGTCGCGTTTGGACTCGATCACCGCCGGGCATACCGGTGCGGCGGACGCGATCGGGTGCGGATCGCGGGAGGAAAACACGCTGAAGGCCCGGCACCTGGTAACGCGGGTGCCGGGCCGTTCAACGTTTTGCGGGAGGACTTGAAGTCCCGGTGAGGTTTCAGCACACCCGTCGTCAGGTGGTTTCACCTCGGTTGTTAAGCTGAAGCCGGGTAGGCATCACCCCAGACGGCGGAGGCACAGAAGTGCCAGCCGGGCGATTTCCTTCTCGGCTTCGTGGTGCACAAGCTTTTGGTGCTGAGCTGTGGTGCTAAAAACGGTGGTGCTGGGAACGTCAGGCGTTGGTACGCGTGCCGATGTGCGTACGGCGGCGCTTGAGCGCGCGTCGCTCGTCCTCGCTCATGCCGCCCCACACGCCGGCGTCCTGGCCGCTGGCCAGAGCCCAGGCCAAGCAGTCGGAAGCGACGGTGCAGCGGTGGCACACGGCCTTCGCCTGAGCAACCTGCGACAGAGCCGGACCGCTGGTTCCCACCGGGAAGAACAGCTCGGGGTCCTCGTCTCGGCAGGCCGCGTCGTGGCGCCAGTCCATGTTCGTGAGCTCCTTCATAGGGCGCGGGAGGGCCGCGCCACAGTCGTCAATGGCGGTCGTGTTCTCGGGTGCTTGTGAATGCTTTCACGAAGCACCGCTTTCGACAAGGGTTTCCGGAAGATCGGTGAGTCAGCTCACCCGGCCGAGCGACACGTCTGACCTGCGGTTTCTCTCCGAAACAGCCGCACGAAGGGAAGGCTGATGCGGTGAGTGGAGCTTCTGCGTCGACGAACGGCAGATTGCACTTTGCCGCAGGCGATCAGCGGTCCCGTCGTCACACGATCACTGTGAGTGCGTTCGGGACACTGAAGAATTCCACCCTGGTCCGCTGGCCGACGAGGTCGCCGTCCACCTGGAAGTTTACCGGTTCAGCTGCGTCGATGCGGATCATCGGCAGGTCGTCGTGACGCACGAGACGCTTGCCTTTTTGGTTGCTCTTCGTAGCCAAAGCACGCCGTACATGCTTGAACACCGTCGGCAACCCCAGACCGTTCAACGCGAACAGGCCCAATCCCGTCTCGAACGAGCAACCCGGATTGAGGTGGACCGGACGCTCGCCCAGGTAGCTCCACGGATCGGTGTTCGACACGAAAGCGGTCAGCGCCTCGGCGGGCTCTTCACCCGGGACGCGGATGGTCAGGGCCGGCCGGCCCAGCGGCGGCCGGAAGTAGGACCGGACGGCGGCCCGCATGTAGAGGCCGGCCGTCGTCTGCTTGCCGCGGCGCTTCGCCACGCGGCCGACGACGTCGGCGTCCCAGCCGAGCCCGGAGTTGAAGGTGAACCAGTGCCCGTCGGCCAGGCCGAGCCCGACCCGGCGCGAGCGGTCGTTCTCCAGCGCGTGGAGCAGCTGGTGGGTGGCCTCGACGGGGTCCGAGGAGATGCCGAGGGCGCGCGCGAACACGTTGGCCGAGCCGCCGGGCACGACACCCAGCGCGGGGATCCGCCCGATCTGGGAAGGGTCGCCGTCCGCATCGGCCAGCAGGCCGTTGACGACCTCGTTGACCGTGCCGTCGCCGCCGTGCGCCACGACCAGGTCGATCCCGTCCCGCGCGGCCGAGCGCGCGACCGCCATGGCGTGCCCGCGGTAGTCCGTTTCGACCACGTCGAGCTTGACCTGGCTGGCGAGCGCGTGCGCCAGGACGTCCCGGCCACCGGCGGTGGTCGAGGTGGCCTGGGGGTTCACGACGAGGATTGCGCGCACTACCGCAGGGTAGGTGACTTCCGGGCACCCGAGAACCTCCCGGCGGCCCAAGGTGACGGGAAGCTCAGTGCGGAAACCGCCGCCCGAACCCCGGTCGCGACGACCCTTCGAACAGCACCTTCGAGACCCTGTGCCGGGCGGCCCTCCTTCGCGTGACGAGTGTCCGCTCGTCGTGACGAGTGCACCCGGGCCGACCGCCCGCTCATCGACGACACCTGAATTCTCAGCGCCCGGGCGGTCCCGCGAAAACGGCCGACCGGGTGGCATACGATCGAATCAGCTCACGCACGGTGACCCGCCCTGGTCGAGTCCACTGTGCTCCCGCAAAGCACTCGAAGTCCTTCGGAAGGCCCTGCTGTGAAGCTCTCGCCCGCTCCCCGCGAGGTCCGGCTGGCCGGCGCGGTCACCGCGGTGCCGTCGCTCGCCCTGCTGGTGCTCGGGGTGGTCGTGCTGGTGAACGGCCTGGGCTCGCCCGCGCAGCCGGGCAACAACGTCTACGTCGAGTCCGGCACGTTCATCGTGGTGGCGCTGGCGTTCCTGGCCGCGTCGGCCGGGCTGGTCCTCGGGCAGACGTGGGCGCGCTCGCCGGGCGTGGTGATCGCGCTGATCGTGCTCGGCCTCGGCTGGTACCTGCTCGGCCCGTCGGGCGAGCCGGCGTGGGGCGTGCCGATCGCGCTGTTCGGCATCGCGGCGCTGGTGCTGCTGTTCCGCCGCCCCTCGCGGGCCTGGGCGCTGGGCCTGCGCGAAGGCGAGACGGAGACGGAAGCCGCCGAACGCGGCGGCCTCGCCGGCCGGCGAGCCGAGCGCGAAGGCCACGAAGAGGACTGACCCGGCCCAGGGCTCGTGAGTGAGAAACAGCGTTAGAACACTGTTTCTCACTCACGACAGCTTTGGTCAGGCCTGGGCGGCCAGGGCTCGGAGGGGGTCGTCCGTGAGGCGGTTGACTGTCCACTCGTCCATCGCGACCGCGCCGAGGGCCTTGTAGAACTCCGTCGCCGGGTTCCAGTCCAGGACGGACCACTCGAGCCGCGCGTAGCCGTGCGCGACGCATTCCGCCGCCAGCGCCGCCAGCAGGGCCTTGCCCAGGCCGGAGCCGCGGTGGGACGGCAGCACGAACAGGTCCTCGAGGTAGATGCCGTGCACGCCGCGCCAGGTCGAGTAATTGAGGAACCACACCGCGAAGCCGACGACCTCGCCGTCCACTTCGGCCACGTGCCCGAAGAGCTTCGGCGCGTCGCCGAACAGTGCCTCGTGCAGCTGCGGTGCCGTCAGGTGGCACTCGTCGGGGGCGCGCTCGTAGTCGGCCAGCGCGTACGCCAGGCCGACGGCGGCCTCGACGTCGTCGGGCCGGATCCGGCGGATGCGGTCGTCGGGCA
The DNA here is from genome assembly GCF_036227105.1 of Amycolatopsis sp. NBC_01488. NCBI lineage: Bacteria > Bacillati > Actinomycetota > Actinomycetes > Pseudonocardiales > Pseudonocardiaceae > Amycolatopsis > Amycolatopsis sp. NBC_01488. Next base: position 3,795,282 of record NZ_CP109434.1, read on the forward strand.
CGTCAGTCCTCCAGGGCGGGCGGCAGGTTGAGGTGTTCGATCTGGGGTTCGCCGCGCTCGTCGCCGAGCACCGCGATGCCGGCCGCGTCGAGTCCGAAGTGGACGCCGGACGTCGCGGGCAGGCCGAGCCAGCGGGCCACCAGCACGCGGCTGAAGTGCCCGTGCCCGACCAGGATCACGTCACCGGCTTCGATGTCACGACGGGCGCGCGTCAGCACGCGGTCCGCGCGGTCGGAGACCTCCGAGGCGCTTTCGCCGCCGGGGATCGGGTGCGTCCACACCGTCCAGCCCGGCACGGTTTCGCGGATCTTCGGCGTGGTGACGCCTTCGTACTCGCCGTAGTCCCACTCGGCGAGGTCCTCGGTGACCTCGTCGACGCGCAGCCCGGCGAGCGCGGCCGTCCGCAGCGCCCGGGTGCGCGGGCTCGACAGCACGAGCGACGGCCCGCCGACCAGGCTCCGCAGCGTGCCGCCCGCGGCCAGCGCCTGGCCTTCCCCGGCCGGCGTCAGCGGGATGTCGGTGCGGCCGGTGTGCCGCCCGTTCACCGACCATTCGGTCTGGCCGTGCCGGAGGAGGAAGAGACGGTTCGCCACACGGGCGAATATATCCGGCGGTTTGCGCACCGGCTGAGCGTCTGCTTGGCTACTGAGCAGTAGCTTAGCTCGAAGGAGACCTCGATGTCCGAGACGCCGACGTTCGCGCTGTGGCACAAGCTGGCCGCGAAGCCGGGCGGGAAGCAGCTGTTCAGCGCCGCGATGTGCCTGCGCGTGCCGTACTTCCGCACGGTGCTGCCGTCGGTGCGCGAGCTGCGGCCGGCCCACTGCGAGGTCACCGCCCCGAAGTGGTGGGGTGTTTACAACCACATCCACACCTTCCACGCGATCGCCGCCTGCAACCTCGCCGAGATCGCGATGGGGATGCTCGCCGAGGCGACCGTCCCGGCGACGCACCGCTGGCTGCCGAAGGGCATGAACGTCCAGTACGTCGCGAAGGCCGAGACGGGCCTGCGCGCGGTCGCGTCGCTGCCCGAGCTGCCGGAGTTCGGCGACGAGGGTTTCGAGCTGCCGGTCCCGGTGACCATTTCGGACGCGAAGGGCAAGCCCGTGGTCACCGGGACGATCACGATCTGGGTGACGCCGAAGAAGCGTTAGAGCGGCTTGTACTGCACGTACGTCGTCTGGTGGAACGTGTTCTCGCCGGCCGGCGACGGCAGGCCCAGTCGCAGGTCGACGAGCTTGCCGAGGACGCCGCAGCCGGCGGTCGCGGGCAGGGCCAGGTCCGGGTCGACGACGCCGAAGTACGCCGTCCGCGGGTGGTCCGAGATGATCCGCGGCGGCACGGCCGGGTCGTCGTGGACGACGGTGTGCAGCGCGGCAGCCGCTGTGCCGATGCTGCAGTCCTTGCGCAGCAACGGGTGCCGGACCACGGCGTAGACGTCGAAGGCGCCGCGCCGGTCGGCGGTGCTCAGGAAGTCCGAGTAGCCGCCGTAGCGCAGCTGGATCGTCGCTCCCGGGAGTCCGGGGATCGGCGCGGGGGCGTGGCGCAGGGCTCCGAAGACCTGCGCGTACTGGCTGTTCACCCGCCCCTCGCTGAACGTCATGCGCATCTCCCCGAGCGGGATCTCCCGGTCGTGGATGGCCAGTTTCCCTTGGGAGACAAAGGCTTCACAGCGCCACGTGCCCGGGTCGGCGTTCGCGGGCGGTGCCGGGCAGTCCGCGAAGTCGAACGTCGGCAGTTCGTCCGCGGACGCCGGCCCGGGCGCGACCCCCAGTGCGGCCACGGCGACCGCGGCTGCCACCGGTGCGAGAAGTTTCATGGCTGTGAGCCTGCTCCCGGAGCGCGGCCCCGACATCCGGGATCGCCCCCAGGGGAAGTCCCGAAATTCCCTCGGTCGGGTGAAACGTGTTTCATTTAGTGAACGCCGTTTACCGAAATCGGGCATGCTCGGGAGCATGTCTGCCTTCTCCCGCCGCCGGTTCCTCGGCCTCGCCGCCCTGAACTCCGCCGCCGCCGTCGGGCTGACCACGGTCTCGACGCGGCCCGCCGCCGCGTCGCCGCTCCCGGAGTACTCGCCGGCGGTCGTGATCGGCACCGGCTACGGCGCCGCCGTCACCGCGTTGCGGCTCGGCGAGGCCGGAATCCCCACGCTGATGCTCGAGATGGGCAAGCTGTGGACCGAGCCCGGCGCCGACGGTCAGGTCTTCTGTTCGATGCTCGAGCCGGACGAGCGCGCCATGTGGTTCAAGGACCGGACCGAGGCGCCGCTCGCGTCGTTCCTGTGGCTCGACCTGGCCAATCGCGACATCGGGCGCTACGCCGGCGTGCTCGACCGGGTGAGTTTCGGCGACATGGCGGTGTACCTCGGCCGCGGTGTCGGCGGTGGCTCCCTGGTCAACGGCGCGATGGCCGTGACGCCGAAGCGGTCCTACTTCGAGGAGATCCTGCCGAACGTCGACGCCGAGGAGATGTACGGCAAGTACTTCCCGCGGGCCAACGCCGGGCTCGGCGTCGACGTCGTCGACCCGGACTGGTTCGAGACCTGCCGGTCCTACCAGTACGCCCGCGTCTCCCGGAAGGCCGCGCGCAAGGCCGGGTTCGGGACGGTGTTCGTGCCCAGCGTGTACGACGTGGACTACCTGCGGCGCGAGGAGGCGGGCGAAGTCCCGCGCTCGGCGGACGCGTCCGAGGTCATCTACGGCAACAACCACGGGAAGCGCTCGCTCGACAAGTCGTACCTGGCCGCGGCGCTCGGCACCGGGAAGGTGACCATCGAGACGCTGCGCGAGGTCCGCGAGATCCTCCGGCAGCCCGACGGGACGTACACGCTGGTCGTCCGCGAGATCGACGTGCACGGCACCGTCCTGGGCACCCGGCACGTGACCACGAAGCACCTGTTCCTCGGGGCGGGCAGCGTCGGCTCGACCGAGCTGCTGGTCCGCGCCCGCGACACCGGACGGCTCCCGGAGCTGACCGACGCCGTCGGGCAGGGCTGGGGCACGAACGGCAACGTCATGTGCGGCCGCGCCAACCACGTCTGGGACACCACCGGCAGCCTGCAGTCGGGCATGCCCGCGCTCGGCATCGACAACTGGGCCGACCCGGTGCACCCGGCCTTCGCCGAGATCGCGCCGGTGCCGGCCGGTCTCGAGACGTGGGTCAGCCTCTACCTGGCGATCACGAAGAACCCCGAACGCGGGCACTTCAGCTACGACGTCGCGAGCGACTCGGCGAAGCTGCACTGGACGGCGTCGCAGGGGCAGCCGTCGATCGACGCCGCGAAGGCCCTCTTCGACAAGATCAACCGGGCGAACAGGACGATCTACCGCTACGACCTCTTCGGCGACACCCGCACGTTCGAGAACCGCTTCACCTACCACCCGCTCGGCGGCCTGGTGCTCGGCGAAGCCACCGACGACTTCGGTCGCGTCAAGGGCTACCGCAACCTGTACGTCACGGACGGCTCGCTCATCCCGGGCAGCACCGGCGTCAACCCGTTCGTGACGATCACGGCGCTGGCCGAGCGCAACATCGAGCGCGTCCTCGCCGAGGACCTCAAGGGCTGAGGCGAGCCAGCGAGTCGGTGAAGTCGTCGCCGACGCCCTCGAAGAAGGACGCGTCGGCGGCCTCGACGTCCTTCAGGGCCTTCGCGACCAGGTCCAGCCCGAGTTGGGTGACTTCCAGGCGCTTGGCGCGGGCATCGGCGGGGTCGTCGGCGCGGGCCAGCAGTCCGCGGTCGGCGAGCTTGCGGACGACCTGGCTGGTCATCATCGTGTCCGTGCCGGCCCGCTCGGCGAGCTGCCGCTGGGTCGGTGGCTCACCCGAGCGGGTGAGCCACCACGTCGTCGTCAGCAGCACGAACTGAACGTGCGTGAGGTCGTGCGGGGCCAGCGCGGCCCGCATCGCCCGCTGCCAGGCCAGCGTCACGCGCCACAGCAGGAAGCCGGGGCTGCGCTCGGGGCCGGGCAGCCGGGACTCCGGGGCGGTCATACCCGCGAGCTTCCCTCAGCCAGGCGCGCCAGCGCGCGCATCGCATCCGGGGTGTCTTCGGTCACCTGCGGGCCGAAGCCGTCGGGGCCGTCGATCGTGACGCGGTAGGTGATCCGCGTGCCGCCGTCGATGTCGGTCAGCTCGTGCTCGAAGCGCAGGAACGCGTCCGGCAAGCGGGTCTCGTCGGTGAAGCTCCGGCCTTCGGTGACCTCGGTCAGGGTGAACGGGATCGGCGGCATCCCGTCCATCGTCATGGTGCCGCTGGTCCCGACGGCGAACGGGCCGTCGATGACCACTGAGCGGACGCCCGCGTCCCACTCGGGCCAGCGGCCGGTGTCGGCCCAGAGCGGCCAGATCGCGGCGGCGGTGGACGTCTCGCTGTGCTCGTACTCGTAAAGTGTCATGCGTGCAGACTATATGCGCGCTTACTAGTTGCGCAAGGGGTCACGCGGCCCCGGGCGGAAGCGCTCACCGCGCCGAGCGCAGCTTGTCGTAGTAGGCGACGCAGTCCTGGTAGGACGGCAGCAGGCCCTGCTCCTGGGCTTCGGCCAGCGTGGGCGCGGTGCGGTCCTTCTCGGACAGGATCGGCTCGATGTCCGCGGGCCAGGGCAGGCCCAGTGCCGGGTCCAGCGGGGTGATGCCGTGTTCGCCCGTCGGGTTGTACGGCTCGGAGCACAGGTAGGCCATCACCGTGTCGTCCTCGAGGGCGATGAAGCCGTGTCCGAGGCCTTCGGCGAGGTACGCCGAGTTGAACCGCTGGGAGTCGAGCCGGACGGCGTCCCACGTGCCGAAGCTCGGCGAGCCGACGCGGAGGTCCACGACGACGTCCAGCAGCGAGCCGCGCGCGCAGTAGATGTACTTCGCCTGGCCGGGCGGGGTGTCGGCGAAGTGGATGCCGCGGATCGCGCCGCGCCGCGACACGCTGTGGTTGGCCTGGGCGAGCCGCAGGGGGTGCCCGACCGCCTCGCGGAGGACCTCCTCCTGGAAGGGGGCGACGAACAGGCCCCGCTCGTCGGGGAACGCCCGGGGGGAGAACTCGAAGGCGTCCGGGACGCTCAGCCGGCGGAATTCCATGGCGTCACCTTATCGGGCGGCTAAAAAACCGAACGGACGTCTTGGCAATTGCCGGGAATAGGGGTCCGGTGTGACGTCAGCCGCACCGAGGGGTCACCTCCCGGACCGGACCTGTCACAATGATTGGACCGCCGCGTCCGCGGCCATCGCCAGACCCACGGCACCGATGGCCGGCGTGACGCCTCGCCGACAGGCCGGCGCTACCGCGCTGGGCTGCCGTGCCGGAGGATGAGGCTCATTCGGATCAGCCCGGCGCTACGGCCAGGACGATCACGGACGATCTGGCTTGCGCCGGGCGACGTCTGAATGAGCCTCACAGAACCACGGGTTCCCCTGTAGCCGTGGTCCCCCGCTCGCATGCCCAGGAGAAATTCCAGTGAGCCACGTCCGATCCGCGAGTTCCGTCATTCCCACTGGAGGAATGACGGAAACGACGACAGGAATCCCCATGAGCGACCCCACCGGCGCCGGAGCGCCGGTCACCGACGAAGAGATCTTCACCGGGCACGAGGGCGGCAAGCTCTCGGTGGCGGCCACCCGCCCGATTTCCAGCCCGCGTGACCTTTCGATCGCGTACACCCCCGGGGTGGCGAAGGTGAGCCGCGCGATCGCCGAGGACGCGGCCAAGGCCAAGCGGTACACGTGGGCGGACCGGCTCGTCGTCGTGGTGAGCGACGGGACGGCGGTGCTGGGCCTCGGCGACATCGGCGCGAGCGCGTCGCTGCCGGTCATGGAGGGCAAGTCGGTCCTGTTCAAGACCTTCGGCGGGCTCGACTCGATCCCGCTGGTGCTGGACACCACCGACGTCGACGAGATCGTCGAGACGCTGGTGCGGCTGCGGCCGTCCTACGGCGCCGTCAACCTGGAGGACGTCTCCGCGCCGCGGTGCTTCGAGCTGGAGGACAAGCTCAAGGAGGCGCTCGACTGCCCGGTCATGCACGACGACCAGCACGGCACGGCGATCGTGACGCTGGCCGCGCTGCGCGGCGCCAACCTGGTCCTCGACCGGGCGATCGCCGACCAGCGCGTGGTCGTCTCCGGCGCCGGCGCGGCGGGGGTCGCGTGCGCGCGGATCCTGCAGGAGGCCGGCATCGGCGACGTCACGGTCCTCGACTCGCGCGGCATCATCCACCCGGGTCGGGACGGCCTGAACCCGATCAAGGCGCGCCTGGCGTCGACGACGAACAAGGCCGGTCTCCAGGGCGGCCTGGCGGAGGCGCTGGAAGGCGCGGACGTGTTCCTCGGCCTGTCCGGCGCGACGATCGACGAGACGCTGCTCGGCCGGATGGCGGGCGGCGGCATCGTGTTCGCACTGTCCAACCCGGACCCGGAGGTGCACCCGGACGTGGCGGCGCGCTACGCGTCGATCGTGGCCACCGGGCGCAGCGACTTCCCGAACCAGATCAACAACGTGCTGGCGTTCCCGGGCGTCTTCCGCGGCGCACTGGACTCCGGCGCGCGGGCGATCACCGAGGGCATGAAGCTGGCGGCCGCCGAGGCGATCGTGTCGGTGGCGATGGACGACCTGGGCCCGGATCGGATCGTCCCGAGCCCGCTCGACCCGCGGGTGGCCCCTGAGGTCGCGGCCGCGGTGGCGAAGGCCGCGGAAGCCGACGGCGTCACGGACTGACGTCGGTCCGGAGGCGGCACTTTCCAGGGAGAGTGCCGCCTCCGGCGCGTTCAGAGGAGTTCGGTGAGGCGGTGGCGGGGGACGTCGACCAGGCGCAGGTCGCGCAGGTCGGCCGGGACGTCGAGGGAGACGTTCGCCAGCCGGGCGTGGGCGCGGGTCAGGATCTCGTCCTGCTGCTCCACCGCGTCCGCGACGACCACCGCGTGCCGGTTGTCCGGCGTGCTCCGCAGGTACCGCAGCGTGTACTTGCCCCGGACCAGCGTGCTCAGGGCGGTCTGCGACGCCTGGTCCGCCAGGTCCGGGTGCCCGTTCGGCACCAGCAGTGCCAGGCGGCGGGCGTTCGTGCCCAGCAGGGTGCGCAGCAGCCACGGGCCCGGGTCGGCCGTGAGGTCCATCGCGACGGCGTCGCCCTCCGGTCCGGAGATCGACCAGTCCACCGGCCGCGATTCCAGCGAAAGCCCGTCCGCGACGGCGATTTCCTTCAGCTTGTCCAGCAGCGCCGGTTTCGTCCCGGCCGCCTCCACCGACTGCGGGCCGTGCGTGTAGATCGCCGACTTCCCCTTGCCGCCGCGCATCTTCTTGGCCTTCGCCGTCGGCTGGCAGACGTACAGGTCGGCCGCGCTGCCGATCGCCTGCGCCCCGAAGTAGCGGTTGAAGTCCGGCAGGATCGCCTCGAACGTGAGCCCGAGCGTGGCCAGCGACCGCTGCACCTGCGCGCCCAGCGCCGGGTGCCGCGGGCTGTAGCCGTACGCGAACAGCAGCCGTCCCTCGGCCGGCTCCCGCAGCGCCTGCACGCCGCGCGCCGCGAACAGGCCCATCCCTTCGGGCGTGTACGGCGGATCGCTGAACACCAGGTCGAAGCCGCTGGTGAAGGCCGGCGGCAGGCCGACGCGCAGGTCCGCGTGCGCGGTGGCGATCTCGCGCCCGCTGCGGTCGTCGAGGTAGGCCAGCACGCGCTCGTCGAGGTCGACGACGGTCAGGGACGCCGCCGGGCAGACCGCGCGCACCGCCAGCGACGTCAGGTCGTGGTCGCCGAGGAACAGCAGCCGCGCCGGCGCGAGGTCGTAGCGCGCGTCCAGCCACAACGCGCGGCGCAGCACGGTTTCCGGCGTCGCCTGCACGTGGTCGAGCGCGGCCAGCGGTGGCGGCACCTCCGCGACCCACTCGGCGACCTTCGGCAGCAACTCGTGCGCCGCGACGGCGTCGTCGAGCGGGTCGGCGTAGCGAGGCGCGCTGTACTGCAGGTACGACGCGGCGACGCCAGGGGCGATCCGCAGCCGGTCGCCGCTGCGGTCGAGGTCGTCGCCCAGCGCCGTGAGGACGTCCTCCACGCTGCGGCGCGGCGCCGCGCTCAGCCGCACCAGCTCGCCGAGGTCGTGGTCGCCGGTGCGCAGGAGGTCGATGACGCGGTGCAGCGGGCGGACGCCGACGCCGTGCGCGGCGAGGACGTCGTCGAGTGCCTTCACGGGCATTGAGCCTAGTGAGGCTTGTTCAGCCGTCGGTCGCCGCATGACATCTGCGCTGACCGGCCAGTTCGTGCGCGGGGCGCGGCGACCTGACCAGAACAAGCCTCAGCCACCACCTGCCGGAACACCGTGCCAACCGCCGCCGACTCGGCTACGGTCGATTCCACCGGACATGGGGAGTGGGCAGTGACCATCGAATTCCGCGACGTGACCAAGCAGTATCCGGATGGGACGGTCGCCGTCGACAAGCTCAACCTGACGGTCGAGGACGGCACGATCACCGTGCTCGTCGGCCCGTCCGGCTGCGGGAAGACGACGTCGCTGCGGATGATCAACCGGATGGTCGAGCCGACCGGCGGCCAGGTGCTGCTGGACGGCAAGGACGTCGCCGAGGGCGACCCGGCGCTGCTGCGCCGCGGCATCGGCTACGTCATCCAGCACGCCGGGCTCTTTCCACATCGGACGGTGCTGGACAACATCGCCACCGTGCCGCTGTTGTCGGGCTGGGACAAGGCGAAGGCGCGCAAGCGGGCGGCCGAGCTGCTCGAGACCATCGGCCTGCCGGTCGAGCTCGGCAAGCGGTACCCGGCCCAGCTCTCGGGTGGCCAGCAGCAGCGCGTCGGCGTCGCCCGCGCGCTCGCCGCGGACTCGCCGGTGCTGCTGATGGACGAGCCGTTCTCCGCCGTCGACCCGATCGTGCGCGAGGACCTGCAGAACGAGCTGCTGCGGCTGCAGTCGCAGCTGGGCAAGACCATCGTGTTCGTCACGCACGACATCGACGAGGCCGTCCGGCTCGGCGACAAGGTCGCGGTGATGCGCGTCGGCGGCAAGCTCGCCCAGTACGGCACGCCCGCCGACGTGCTGCGCCACCCGGTGGACGACTTCGTCGCGTCGTTCGTCGGCCGCGACCGCGGCTACCGCGGACTGTCCTTCCTCTCCGCCGAGGGTGTCGAGGTCAAGGAGATCGAGCTGGTCGAGATCGGCTCCCCGGTCTCCGCGAGCGACGGCTGGCGGCTCGGTGTCAACGCGGACAAGCAGCCTCGCGGCTGGCTGCGGCCGGACTCCACAGTGGACGGCGCACTGTCCGAAGACGACCTCGTCGCCGGCGGCTCACTGTGGATCCACGGCACGCCGATCCGCGGCGCGCTCGACGCCGCGCTGTCGTCGCCGGCCAGCCTCGGCGTGGTCGTCGACGAAGACCACCGCGTGCTCGGCGGCGTCGTCGCGAGACAGGTCCTGGACGTGATCGAGGCGACGCCCCAGGCGTCATGAGCTTCTTCGACGAGCTCGGGAACTACCTGAGCAGCGCGAACACGCGCGTCGAAGTCCTCGGTGACCTGGGCGACCACGTCTACCTGGCGCTGCTCCCGCTGGTACTGGGCATCGTCCTCGCGATCGCCGCGGGCTGGCTCGGCCACCGTTGGCGGCCCGCCCGGCAGGTGCTGATGGTGCTGGCCAACCTGCTCTACACGATCCCGTCGCTGGCGCTGTTCGTCGTGATCCCCGGCCTGATCGGGTCGAAGATCCTGGACAGCGTCAACGTCGTCGTCGCGCTGACGATCTACACCACGGCGCTGCTGGTCCGCCCGGTGCTCGACGCGCTGGACGCCGTGCCGCCGCCGGTGACCGCCGCCGCGACCGCCGTCGGGTACAAGCCGGTGCGGCTGTTCTTCGCGGTCGAGCTGCCGCTGTCCGTGCCGGTGCTCGCGGCGGGCGTGCGGGTGGCGTCGGTCAGCAACATCAGCCTGGTCAGCGTCGGCGCGCTGATCGGCACCGGTGGTCTCGGTGTGCTGTTCACCGACGGTTTCCAGCGCGAGTACTTCTCGCCGATCGTCGTCGGCATCGTGCTGACGCTGCTGCTGGCGCTGGTCGTCGACCTGGTCCTGGTGGGGATCCGGAACCTGCTGACGCCATGGACCAGGGTGGTTGCCGCATGATCACCGACCTCTTGCACTGGTTCGGCGACCCGGCGCACTGGTCGGGCCCGGACGGCATCCCGCAGCGGCTGCTGGAGCACCTCGGCTACACCGCGTTGTCGCTGGTGATCGCGTTGGTCATCGCTGTCCCCTTGGGACTGTTCGTCGGCCACACGGGACGCGGCGGTGTCGCCTTGGTGAGCGTGGGCAACGCGATCCGCGCGCTGCCCACGCTGGGACTCGTGACGTTCCTGTTCCTGCTCTTCACCGAAAGCGTCACCTCGACGATCATCGGGCTCGTCGTGCTGGCCGTGCCGCCGATCCTGGCCGGCACGTACGCCGGGCTGCAGGCGACCGACCACGGCGTGGTCGACGCCGCCGAGGGCGCGGCGAAGAGGGCGGCGAGCCCGGCCGCGGCGACGGCGACGTGGATGGCTTCGCTGGTGGCGACCCCGGCGGTGGCGAGCAGCCCGGCTTTCGGACCGCCGCGCATGCCGCAGCCGAGGATGAAGAGCATGTCCGGGCCCGGCGTCACCATGGCGACGATGGTGGTGAGGACGAAGGCCAGGAGAAGGTGCGGGTCGACCGGCATGGGCCGATCCTGACACGCGGGGTGCGTTCGGCGAACTGCTTTTCGGCGCCCGCGCGGCGCCATGATGGATCCCGTGACCACCGACTACGACAGCTTCGCCGAGGCTTACGCGGCCGAGAACGAGACCAGTCTCATGAACGCCTACTACACGCTGCCCGCTGTGCTGGACCTGGCCGGGGACGTCGACGGGCGGCGGATCCTCGATGTCGGCTGTGGCTCCGGGCCGCTCTTCGCCGCGCTGCGGGAGCGTGGTGCCGTCGTGAGCGGGTGCGACGCCAGCGCCAAGATGGTCGAGGTGGCTCGCCGGAAGCTCGGCGACGGCGCGGACCTGCGGGTCGCCGACCTGGGTGAACCGCTGCCGTATCCCGATGGCGCCTTCGACGACGTCGTCGCGGCCCTGGTCCTGCACTACCTCGAGGACTGGGCCGCGCCGCTGGCCGAGATCCGGCGCGTGCTCGAGCCCGGCGGCCGGCTGATCATGGCCGTCAACCACCCGATCCTCTACAAGATGGTCCACCCCGAAGGCGACTACTTCGCCATCGCCAAGTGGACCGACGAGTACGCCTTCGGCGTGCTCACCTACTGGCACCGGCCGCTGCACGCGATGACCGACGCCTTCACCGCGGCCGGCTTCCGCACCGCCGTGATCAGCGAACCGCCGTTCGCGCCGGAAGCCTGCGAGCACTTCCCCGACGAACTCGCGAAGTTCCCGTCCGGGGCGTTCCTGGGCTTCCTGTTTTTCGTTCTCGAGGCCGGCTAACGACGCAAGGCCGCCGCCACTCGGCCCGCGTCCTCGATGCCCCGCTCCGGCGGCTCCTCCGGCAGCGGCAGCAGCACCACCGACCCGCTCCCGGCCTCGTGAAGGGCACGCACCGCGGCCACGCACTCCTCCAGATCCCCGCACACCGCCAGCCGCGAAAGCCACGATGGGTCCAGCCCGGCGGCCAGTTCGTCCACAGTGGACGAAGAGTCCACCAGCGAGAGCAGCTCCGAAGCGAACGGCAGCCCCTCGACCTGCACCCGGGATCCCGGCGTCAACGACTCCGCGATCGTCAGCCGTGCCCGCGAAGGGTCACCCAAGGCCAGCCAGTTGTACGTCACCACCGCGTGCCCGGGAGCGTCGCCGATCGCCGCCAGCGCCGTCCGGACGAACTCCGGTGGAGACGGTTCCGCCAAGATCGTCCCGTCCGCCGACGAACCCGCCACCGCCAGCGACTTCGGACGGCGGACGCCCGCCAGCACCGGGGGCACCACAGACGGCGGGAACACCAGCTCCACCTCGTCCAGGTCGACGTGCCTGCCCCGCATCGACACCCGGTCGCCGGCCAGGAGGCGGCGGACCGCCACCAGCGTCTCCTCCAGAGCCGCCAACTGCGAAGCCGGGTACGCGCCGATCTGGCGCATCCACGACGCCACCCCGTGGCCCAGCCCGCCGATCAGCCGGCCCGGGTGCAGCTCCGCCAGCGCCGCCAGCTCCATCGCCGCGATCGCCGGGTTGCGGGCCACCGCCGGGAGGACGCCGATGCCCACCTTGATCGTCGACGTCACCGCCAGCGCCGTCGCCACCGTCGCGATCCCGGCCGCCCAGAAGCAGTCCTCGACCAGCCAAACCTCGTCGAGACCCGCGGCCTCCGCCCGACGGGCCAGCTCGACCAGCCGGGACGGCGGCTGCTCGCGGTTGATCCGGACGCCGACGGACGAGCTCGGTGCGTACATGCGAAGGCTCCTCAGATCCGGGAGAACGCCGGCGCGTATTCGAACGCGCCAGCCTGGGTGGGTTGGTAGCCGGTGAGCGTGCGGGCCTGGAAGTTCTTGCCCCAGGCCGGATCCGGCGCCGCGATCGAGAGCGTCGACGCCGTGACGAAGCCGAACCGCGCGTAGTACGCCGGGTTGCCGAGCAGGACGACCAGGCCGTACCCGAGCGCGTCCGCGGCGCCGAGCACCGCGTGCACCAGCGCCGAGCCGACGCCGGTGGCCTGGTGCCCGGGCAGCACGCCGAGCGGCCCCAGCCCGACCGCCGACGTCGTGTCCTCGCCGACGCGGGCCCGGCTGCAGCACACGTGCCCGACGACTTCGCCATCGCGGACGGCCACCAGCGACAGCGCGTCGAGCAGGTCGCCGTCCGCGCGCAGCTCGTCGACCAGTGGTGCCTCGACCGGGGTGACGCCGGGTTCGCGCCGGAAGTCGTCGCGGTGGATCGCGTGGATCGCGGTCCGGTCGGCGGGTGTCTCACGGCGGATCAGCACGGCCCCAGCATGCCGGGGAACGCGGGCGAGGCGAAATCGTTTTCCGGGCCCGGTCAGGCCGCGCGCCGGCCCTCGGCGGTGGCGAGGACGGCGGGCCGCGCCGTGACGGTCGCCTTCGCGAACACCGCGATCAGCCCCACCGGGAGCACGAGCAGGGCCAGTGCCGTGCTGACGCCGGAGGTCTGGGCCAGCCGGCCGAACAGGGCGGGCCCGGCCAGCACCCCCACCTGGTGCAGCGTGGAGAACCGGGCGATGGCGACGCTCGTGTTGCCGCCGCCGTGGCCGACCGCGCCCGCGATGAGCGGGATCACCACCGCGAGCCCGCAGCCCTGCAGCGCGAACCCGGCCAACCCGGACCACGGGTCCGGCGACAGCACTGCCACCAGCACCCCGGCCGCGGTGGCCGCCATGCTCCACCGCAGCAGCGCCACCGGCCCGAGCACGCGGTGCACGCGGTCACCGAACATCCGGGTGGCGGTCTGCGCCAGGATGAACACGAAGTAGCCCAGCGAAGCGACGTCCGCGGTCGCGCCGCGTTGCTCGCGCAGGAACACCCCGCACCAGCTCGACACCGCGCCCTCGCACAACGCGGCCGCCGCGCCGAGACCGCCCAGCACCAGCACCGCCCGGGTCCACCCGGAAAGCAGCCCGGTCCGCGCCCGTTTCCCCGGTTCACGGCGCGTGCCGCTCCGCCGCTCGGGCAGCGCGTGCCGCCCCGCGACCAGCGCCAGCACGCACAGGACAGCGGCGACGGTGGCGAAGTGCACACCGAGCGGCACCCCGGCCCGGATGGCGACGACCGCGCCGAGCGACCCGGTCAGCGCACCGGCGCCCCACACCGCGTGCAGACTGCTGAGGAACGGGCGCCGGCCGAACTGTTCCAGCGCGACGCCCTGGGTGTTGACGGCCACGTCGAGCAGGCCGGCCACCAGACCCCACCCCAGCATCACGGCCGCCGCGGTGACGGCGCCGGGGGAGATCGCGACGAGCGCGGGGAACCACGGCACGATCGTCGCGGTCAGCCGGACGACCGCGCGGCTGTCGAGGTAGGCCGACAGGTGCCCGGCGACCTGCATGGCGATGATCACGCCGACGGTCTGGGCGAGCAGCACCGCCCCCAGCTGCGAGAAGCTGAGGTGCAGGGCAGTGCGCAGTTCCGGGACGCGCGCGAACCACGTCCCGAGCTGGACCCCGACGACGAAGAAGATGCCGGCCACGGCCACCCGGTGCGTGCGCAGCCGGGGCAGCGGCGTGACGTTATTCATCGGTGCCGGTGGCCCGTGCCGGGTGGTCGAGCCCGCCGTAGCCCTGCGCTCCGGTCCACGTGCCGACCGGCACCTGGGCGTTGAACGGCTGCCCGTCCTCGCGCCGCATCGCCGGCCGCCGGTGCGCGAGGTGGACGAACACGTCGTCGAACTGGATCACCGAGCCGGCCGACGCGACGCGGTAGAGCATGTCCTCGTCCTCGCCGCCCCAGCCGCGGTAGCGCTCGTCGAACCCGCCGACCCGCTCGTACAGCTCCGGCCGGATCCACAGGCAGGCACCGGGCACGTCCCGCAGCAGCAGCCCGCGGGCCCCGGCGAGCGGCACGTCGGCCGTGCCGCGGTCGCAGCGTTCCTCGATCAGGTGGTGACTGGCCGGGGCGTCCAGCGACAGCATCTCGGTGTGCGGCAGGTGCGCGTCATGGCCGTGCTCGGCGAACCGGGCGTGGTTGCGCGCCAGGAAGTCGCGGTCGACGAGGATGTCGGCGTCGAGCAGGCACAGCGTGCGGGCGGCCCCGAGGGTCTGCCGGACGCCGGCGTTGAAGGTCCAGGACTTGTTGAACAGGCCGTGGCCGGTGACGTGCACGTAGTGGTCCACGAGCGGTTCGATCCGGCCGCGCCACCGCGGGCGGTCGTCGAACTCCACGACGGTCACCCGGTAGTGCGGCGCCGGCATCGTCTGGTCGCGCAATGCCAGCAGGCAGGCCATCAGGTTGCGGATCCGGCCCGCGCCGTCGCGGTCGGAGATCGGGACGACCACCAGCACGTCGTCACCGCGGCCGTCCGGTCGCGTCGCCGCCCGGCCGGTGAGCCCCGTGAGGTGCTCGAGGCCGGCGTCGTGCGCGCCGGGACCGTAGCCGGGGCCGCGGAAGTAGTTGATGTAGACGTTGTCGTCGGCGGCGTCGGCGCGCCTGCCGAGTTCGTCCGCCAGCGCCGGGTCTTCGCCGAGCAGCGTCCGCACCCGCGTCACGAGGGCGCGTTCGGCGCCGGCGTCGGTGGGGTGCGCGGCCAGCCGCCGGTAGGCGAGGTCGCCGCCCAGCCGGTCGGCGACCGGGCCGGCGACCACGCGGTAGAAGCGTTCGCTGTGCATCCAGTAGTCGGCGGCGACGTCGGGCACGGCCGGGTCGAGCGTCAGGACGACGTAGCCGGTCACCCGCGTGGCGAGGTCCCCGGTGGCCGGGACGGCTCGCCGGTAGGCCGAGGCCGCCGCGAACGTCCCGCTGCCCGCCCGCACCGGCCGGACGCGCATCGGATTCGCCGCACGCAGTTCGCACATCGGGCTGCAGTCACAGGGACGTGGTTGCACGGGGAATTCGCCCTTCGTCGTCCGAGGTGTGCCGGAGCAGGGCCGGCACTATGTCCGGCCAGTCCGAGGGGCGCAGTTCGTGCCCCGCGCCGTCGAGGATCCGCACCGTGGCCCCGGGGATGGCCGCCGCCAGCGCGTGGGCGTGGGCGACGGGGTGGATCGGGTCCGCGGCGCCGTGGACCACCAGCGTCGGCGCGGTGATCCGGCCGAGCCGGGGCCGCCACGGCGTGCCGTGGTCGAGGTAGGCGTGGTTGCCCGCGGACTCGGCCGTCCCGCCCGCGCGGTCGAACACGCGGCCCGCGACCCGCCGGCTCGCGTGCTCGTCGATCTCCCGGCCCGGCCCGGCGAGCGGGCGCGCCCCGGCCACCAGGTGCTCGACCACGGACTCGCGGTCCGCCCAGTCCGGCGGTTCGACGTCGGCCAGCTCGGTCAGCACCCGCAGGGCCGGCGGCGCCAGGTCGGGACCGTCCGGGCCCTCGCCGGGGCTGGTGGCCACCAGCGTCAGGGAGGCGACGCGCGCGGGTTCGGCCAGGGCGGCGACCTGCGCGATCATGCCGCCCAGCGAGATCCCCACGACGTGCGCGCGGGCGACGCCGAGCGCGTCGAGCACGCCGAGCGCGTCGGCCGCCAGGTCCCGCAGGTCGTAGGGCGGCTCGCCCGGCGGGTAGCTCGTGGAGCGGCCGGTGTCGCGGTGGTCGTAGCGGATGACGTACCGCGAGCCGCCGGCGAGCAGTTCGCAGAACTCGGCGTCCCACGCCAGCATCGACGCGGACGCCCCGGCCACCAGGAGGATCGCCGGCTCGCGCGGGTCCCCGAAGGTCTGCACGCAGAGGTCGACGCCGTTGGCCCGCACGATCCGGTCGCGGGACGGCACGTCGGCTGTCGGCGGCAGATCGTCGGCCAGGTCCCGGAAGAGCGCGGCGTACGCGGCCCGCTCCGCCTGCATGCTGTGCGCGCGCCGCACGTGCGCCTGCCCCCGCCGCCACAGCCGGCGGGCGAGCACCTCGTCGCCGAGCAGGCGCCGCACCTGCGCGCGCAGGCCGGCCGGCCCGGCGAACACCAGCCCGGTCACCTCGTGCTCGACCAGGCACGTGTTGCCGGGGATGTCCCGGACGACGACCGGGCAGCCGACGTCCATCGCCTCGAGCAGCGAGTTCGGGCTGCACTCCGACGTCGAGGTGTTGAGCACCGCGGTCGCCTCGCGCATCGCGGCGTGCAGGTCGTCGCGGGCCAGCGTGCCGACGTACCGCACGGCGGGGCTGTCCCCGCACCGCCGCTGCACGAGGGCTTCGAAGTCCTCGTCGTAGGACACCCCGGCGATGACGAGCAGGACGTCGTGGCCCTCGGCGTGCAGCTGCTTGACGCAGTCGACGGCGAGCAGCGGATCCTTGACCGGCCGCAGGCCCGAGGGCAGGAGCAGCAGCTTGACGTCCTCGCCGACGCCCAGCGCGCGACGCAGCGAATAGGCCGACGGCGTGGTGCGCACGCCCTGCGGGATGACCCGCACCTTGTCCGCGACCTGCGGCCACAGTGTCCGGCAGCGCCGAGCGAAGTCGTCGTTGAACGCCACCAGCGCCGCGGCCCGTTCGACGGCCTCGGTCATCTGCGCGTGGAACTCCGGCTCCAGGGCGTATTCGTTGAGGTCGGTGCCGCCCAGGGCCAGCACGTACGGCAAGCCCGTTTCGGCGAACCTGCTGCCACTGAGCAGGGCGTGCGTGCCGACCAGCGCGACGGCCCGGTGTTCTTCGGCGACCGCGGTCAGCTCGGCGGCATCGGCGGGTGGCGCGAACAGAACGGAACAGCCGCTCGCGGACAAATGGTCGGCGATCCGCCGGGTCGTCGTGTCGCCGCCGCTGGCCGCCGGGCTGTGGAGCAGGGCTAGCAGATTCATTTCACCAACTCCGGCCGCCGGATTCCGGTGCTCGGGAAACGCGCTTCGGTCCACGGAAAGCTTGGCGGAACACCGGGGTCCCGGACTTCTCCTCGATTGCCGGGAATGGTGATCGGAACGGGGGGACCAGTTTTTCGGGAACCAGCTGCGGCAATTCCGGCCGCCGCGGGCGTCGTCATGACGAATCGGGCGGAAAAACCAGGAAGGCCACCTCGAATTCCTTCGAGGTGGCCTTCCCGGGACGGCTCAGGCGATCAGTCGAACGCCTTCGAGATCAGCGCCTTCTGCTCGACTTCGTGCACCTTCGACGAGCCGGCCGACGGCGCCGCCATCGGGCGCCGCGAGACGACCTGCAGGCCGGAGAGCAGCTCCGGGAACTTCCGGGGCAGGTTCAGGCCGAAGAACGGCCACGCGCCCTGGTTCTCCGGCTCCTCCTGGACCCACGCGACCTGCGTCGCGTTCGTGTACCGCTCCAGCGCCGCCACGAGCTTCTTCTTCGGCAGCGGGTAGTACTGCTCGATCCGCACGATCGCGACGTCGTGCGCCTCGCGCTTGGTCCGCTCCGCGACGAGCTCCCAGTACAGCTTCCCGGAGGTCAGCAGCACCTTGCGGATCTTCGCCGGGTCCGGGGTGACGTCGTCGATGACCGACATGAACCGGCTCTGGCCGGTGAAGTCACTGGTCGGCGACGTCGCGGCCTTGTTGCGCAGCATCGACTTCGGCGTGAAGACGACCAGCGGGCGCTGGATCCCGTCGAGGGCGTGGCGGCGCAGCAGGTGGAAGTAGTTCGCCGGGGTGGACGGCACCGCCACCGTCATCGAGCCCTCCGCGCACAGCGAGAGGAACCGCTCGATGCGGCCGGACGTGTGGTCCGGGCCCTGGCCCTCGTGGCCGTGCGGCAGCAGCAGCACGACGTCCGAGCGCTGGCCCCACTTGGCCTCGCCGGAGGAGATGTACTCGTCGATGACGGTCTGCGCGCCGTTGACGAAGTCACCGAACTGCGCTTCCCACATGACCAGCGACTCGGGGTTGGCCACCGAGTAGCCGTACTCGAAGCCGACGGCCGCGTACTCCGACAGCGCCGAGTCGTAGATCATCACGCGGCCCTGGCCCTCGGCCAGGTTCTGCAGCGGGGAGTACTCCTGGCCGGTCTTGCGGTCGATGAACACCGAGTGCCGCTGGGTGAACGTGCCGCGGCGGGAGTCCTGGCCCGACAGCCGGACCAGCCGGCCCTCCATCGCCAGCGACCCGAACGCGAGCAGCTCGCCGAACGCCCAGTCGATGTCGCCCTCGCGGGACATCTTGTGGCGGCGCTCCATGACCGGCTTGACGCGCGGGTGCGGGGTGAAGCCCTCCGGCACGTTCACGAACGCGTCGCCGATGTGCTCGAGCGTCTCGCTGGTGATCGCCGTGGACACCTTGGCCGGCACCTGCTGCTCCTCTTCGACCGAGGGGCTGGCCTTCGCCGGGTGCTTCTCCAGCTCGCGGACCTCGTTGAAGACGTGTTCCAGCTGGCTCGAGAAGTCGCGCAGCGCGGCCTCGGCCTCCTCGACGGAGATGTCGCCGCGGCCGATCAGCGACTCGGTGTAGGTCTTCCGCACCGAGCGCTTGGTGTCGATGATGTCGTACATCGCCGGCTGCGTCATCGACGGGTCGTCGCCCTCGTTGTGGCCGCGGCGGCGGTAGCAGATCAGGTCGATGACGACGTCCTTGTGGAACGCCTGCCGGTACTCGACGGCCAGCTTGGCCACCCAGTGCGCGGCTTCCGGGTCGTCGCCGTTCACGTGGAAGATCGGCGAGCCGATCATCTTCGCGACGTCGGTGGCGTACTGGCTGGAGCGCGAGTGCTCCGGCGCGGTCGTGAAGCCGACCTGGTTGTTGACGATCACGTGCACGGTGCCGCCGGTGCGGTACCCGCGCAGCAGCGCCAGGTTCAGCGTCTCGGCCACGACGCCCTGGCCCGCGAAGGCCGCGTCGCCGTGCATCAGGACCGGCAGCACGGTGTAACCCTCGCCGCCCTTGTCGAGGAGGTCCTGCTTCGCGCGGACGATGCCCTCGAGCACCGGGTCCACGGTCTCCAGGTGCGACGGGTTGGCGGTCAGCGACACCTTCGTCTCGCCGTCGCCGAACATGCGGAAGTACTTGCCCTCCGCGCCGAGGTGGTACTTCACGTCACCGGAGCCGTGCGCCTGGCCCGGGTCGAGGTTGCCCTCGAACTCCTGGAAGATCTGGCTGATCGGCTTGCCGACGATGTTGGCCAGCACGTTCAGCCGGCCGCGGTGCGGCATGCCGATGACGACCTCGTCGAGCTCGTGCTCGGCGGCCTTGTCGAGCAGCGTGTCGAGCAGCGGGATCGCCGTCTCGCCGCCCTCGAGCGAGAACCGCTTCTGGCCGACGTACTTGGTCTGCAGGAACGTCTCGAACGCCTCGGCGGCGTTCAGCTTCGAGAGCACGTACTTCTGGACCGCGGGGTCCGGCTTCTCGTGCGGGATCTCGACGCGCTCCTGGATCCAGCGCCGCTCCTCGGGGTCGAGGATGTGCGTGTACTCGATGCCGACCGTGCGGCAGTAGGAGTTGCGCAGCACGCCCAGGATGTCGCGCAGCTTCATCCGCTCCTGGCCGGCGAAGCCGCCGACCGGGAACTCGCGGTCGAGGTCCCACAGCGTCAGGTTGTGGGAGAGGACGTCGAGGTCGGCGTGGCTGCGCTGGCGGTAGTTCAGCGGGTCGGTGTCGGCCATCAGGTGGCCGCGCATCCGGAACGCGTCGATCAGCTCGATGACGCGGGCGGTCTTGTCGACCGGGCCCTCGGGGATGTCGGCGACCCAGCGGATCGGCTCGTACGGCAGGCGCAGGCTGGTGAAGACGTCGTCGTAGAAGCCGTCTTCACCGAGCAGCAGCTCGTGGATGCGCTTGAGGAACTCGCCCGACTCCGCGCCCTGGATGATGCGGTGGTCGTAGGTCGAGGTCAGCGTCATGATCTTGCTGATACCGAGGTCGACCAGCGTCTTCTCGCTGGTGCCCTCGAACGCGGCGGGGTACTGCATGGCGCCGACGCCGATGATGGCGCCCTGGCCGGCCTGCAGGCGCGGCACGGAGTGGTTGGTGCCGATGCCGCCCGGGTTGGTCAGCGAGATCGTGGTGCCGGCGAAGTCGTCCGCGGTGAGCTTGTTGTTGCGGGCCTTCTTGACGATCTCCTCGTAGGCCTGCCAGAACTGCAGGAACGACATGTCCTCGCAGCCCTTGACCGAGGCCACGACGAGCGTGCGGGAGCCGTCCTTGCCCTTCATGTCGATCGCGAGCCCGAAGTTGACGTGCTCCGGCGTGATCGCGAACGGCTTCCCGTCGATCACCTGGTAGTGCCGGTTCATGTTCGGGTAGCTCTTCAGCGCCCGCACCATGGCGTAGCCGATGAGGTGCGTGAAGGAGATCTTGCCGCCACGCGTCCGCTTGAGGTGGTTGTTGATGACGATCCGGTTGTCGGCCATCAGCTTCGCCGGGACCGCGCGCACGCTGGTCGCGGTCGGGACGCTCAGCGAGGCGTCCATGTTCTTCGCGATGGCGGCCGCGGCGCCGCGCAGCTGCTTCGACTCCGGCTCGTCCTTCTTCGCTTCGGCCTTCGGCTCGGCCTTGGCGGCCGGCTTCGGAGCGGCTTTCGGCTCCGGCTTCGGGGCCGTCTTCGTCTCCGCCTTCGGCTCCGGCTTCGCGGGGGCGGCCTGCTTGGCCGCCGACTCCGCGTTGCGCACGACCTTGGCCGACGGCTGCGCCGCCTGGCCGTTGGTGGCCGGCTTGGCTTCGGCCTGCTGCCGGGCGGTGTCCGCCTTGGCCTGCGCGTTCTGCGTCGGCTTGAAGTCCGCGAAGAAGTCGTGCCATGCGGCATCGACTGAAGAAGGGTCGGCGAGGAACTGGTCGTACATCTCTTCGACCAGCCACTCGTTGGGGCCGAACTGTGACGCAGGGCTGCTGCTGGACACGGCTGGGGCTCGCCTCTATCCGTCTCGATCTCGATCTTGAATCCGCTGATGCGCCTACCAGGCTAACCCCCTCGGTGACCGCGATGTGATGGAACCGGCCTGTGTGAGGCGAGGCGCACTAGGGGATCGGTCACTGACTCGATCAAGATGTGCTAAGGGAACCTTAAGCGGTGGACCCGGTACAGCGTTCCCGGGCTCTTCCGCCCGGGTTCTCGCGGCGGCCGTCGGGCGTTCACCGCGGCGGGTTCCACTGGGCGGATGTGGCTGGTCGAATGTCCTTCCTTCTGGGACCAGGGCCTGGTGAGGCCGCTGGTGACGGAGTCCGGCACGGTCGTGCTGACGTGCGATTCGTGCTCGGCCGTGTGGCCCACGCTGGCGGACTTCGAGTCGTTCGAGCACGTGGAGCCGGAGGAGCCCGACTGGCTGGTCGGGGCCGGCGTCCACGTGCGGCCGGGGACGGTCCGGTGGGCCTCCCGGCCGGACGTCGAGGCGGCCGGAATGGGCTCGCTGAAGTGGCGGGCGCTGCCTTAGCCGAGCGGGTACGGCGGCTCGTGGGGGACGAGCTTGACCGCCTTGTGCAGCTGGTCTGTGACTTGCGGCCGTTGCCGCTGCGGTAGGCAGCCAGGCGGAAAGACGGGTCGAGCCAGACGATGCCGTCGAGTTCGGTGCGCAAGAGGGCATCACCCGTGATCAGAGGGGCATCACGGGTGATCAGAGGGGCATCAGCGCTGATGCCCGCTCAATCACGCGTGATGCCTTCCTGATCACGGGTGATGCCCGTTTGCACACGGTCAGCCAAGGGACCAGAGGCGGGCGTAGAGGCCGTTGGCCGCCAGGAGTTCCTCGTGGGTTCCGGTTTCGGCGATCCGGCCGTGGTCCAGGACCACGATGCGGTCCGCGCGGGCCGCCGTGGCCAGGCGGTGGGCCACGACGAACGTCGTGCGGCGGCGGGACACCGTCTCCGTCGCGCGCAGGACCGCCGCCTCCGTCGACGGGTCCAGGGCCGCCGTCGCTTCGTCGAGGAGCAGGACGTCCGGGTCGACCAGCTCCGCCCGGGCCAGGGCCACCAGCTGGCGCTGACCCGCCGACAGCGACCGGCCGCGTTCGCCCACCGGCTGCAGGAACCCCGCCGGCAGGGCCGCGACGCCGTCGAACGCGCCCACCGCGCGGACCGCCGCCTCCACCTCCGAGTCGGACGCCGCCGGGCGGCCGTAGCGGACGTTGTCGGCCACCGTGCCCGAGAACAGGTGCGCCTCCTGCGGCACCACGCCCATCCGGCGCCGCAGCCCGGCGAGCTCGTACTCGCGGACGTCCGTGCCGTCGATCCGGACTTCGCCGCCGGTGACGTCGTAGAAGCGCGCCACCAGCTTCACCGCCGTCGACTTCCCGGCGCCGGTCGCGCCGACCAGCGCGATCGTCTCGCCCGCCGCCACGTCGAGGGAGAACTGCTCGAGCGCCTTCGCCTCGGTGCCGGTGTAGGAGAACTCGACCTCCTTGAACGACACCTCCCCGCGCATCCGCTCCGGCACGGTCACCGCGTTCTCCGCCGCCGGTACCGACGTCGGCGTCCGCAGCAGGTCGCCGATCCGGTTCAGGCCGACGCGGGCCTGCTGGTAGCCGTCGAACACCGACGACAGCTGCTGGATCGGCGAGAAGAACTGCTGCAGGTACAGCAGGAACGCGAGCAGCACGCCGGCCGACAGCGTCCCCGCCGAGACGCGGTTCGCGCCTGCCACCAGCACCGTGGTCGTCGCCAGGTCGGACAGCAGCGCCACCAGCGGGAAGTACGTCGCGACGTACCGCTGCGCCCGCAGCCGCGAGCGCCGGTAGTCGTCGCTGCGCGAAGCGAACGCCGCCGCGGAACGGTCTTCGCGCGTGTACGCCTGGGCGACGCGCAGGCCGCTCACGTTTTCCTGCATGTCCGCGTTGACGACGCTGACCCGCTCGCGGGCCTCGTTGTACGCCTTCGACGCCGCCCGCCGGAAGATCACCGTCGCCACCGCCAGCACCGGCACCATCGCCAGCGCGAACAGCGCCAGCCCGGCGTCGGTGACCAGCAGCGCTGCCGTGATCCCGGCCAGCGTCAGCGCGCTGACCACCGCGGTCGCGAGCCCGGTCTGCAGGAACGTCGAGAGCGCGTCGACGTCCGTGGTCATCCGGGTCATGATCTTCCCGGACAGCTCCCGCTCGTAGTAGTCGAGCCCGAGCCGCTGCAGGTGCGCGTAGCTGCGGACACGCAGCGCGTACAGCACTGTCTCGCCGACCCGCGACGTCAGCCGCGTCTGCGCGAACACCACCAGCCAGTCGGCCGCGATCACCGCCGCGCCGATCCCGGCGACCAGCCAGATCACCCACTCCACGCCCGCGCGGACGCCGTGGTCGACGCCGAACTGATACAGCCCCGGCAGCGCGATCGACGCCAGCGCGTCCGCCGCCACCAGCGCGACGACCACCGCGAGCGGCCAGCGGACCGGCCGCAGCAGCCCGGCCAGCCGGAAGCCGGGGTCGGGCGCGGTGACGTCCACATCGGACAGTCGTGGCTCGTCGACGGCGGCCGGGAGCTTGCGCACGCCCTCGATCAGCTCCGGCGTCGGCGGCACGTCGAGGCCGCCGCCCCCGCCGACGAACCCGCTGCTGTCCACGTTGCCACTGCGCTGCTGCGCCGCTTCGGCCAGCTCGTCGACCTCGTCGCGCTCGGCGCGCGGCCACAGCGCCGGCGTGATCCCGTCCTGGCCGCAGTCGAGGCCCTCGCAGCGGTGCTTCTCCTCGACGTCGTCGCCCGGGCCCGCGACCAGTTCGCGGAACAGCGGGCAGCGGACCATCAGCTCGGCTTCGGTGCCGACGTCGACGACGCGGCCCTCGTCCAGCACCGCGATCCGGTCGGCCAGGGCCAGCGTCGAGCGCCGGTGCGCGATCAGCAGCGTGGTCCGGCTCGCGGTGACCGAGCGCAGGGTGTCGTGGATCGCCGCCTCGGTGACGGTGTCGATGGCCGACGTCGCGTCGTCCAGGACCAGGATCCGCGGGTCGGTGATCAGCGCCCTGGCCAGCCCGAGCCGCTGCCGCTGGCCGCCCGAAAGCGTCAGCCCGCGCTCGCCGACCAGCGTGTCGTAGCCGTCGGGCAGGGCGCGGATGAACTCGTCCGCCTCCGCCGCACGCGCCGCCGCGACGACCTCGTCCTCGCTCGCGTCCGGACGGCCGTACGCGATGTTGTCGCGGATCGACGAGGAGAACAGGAACGCCTCCTCGAACACCACGCCGATCGCCTGCCGCAGCTGCCGCAGCGGGACGTCCCGGACGTCGAGGCCGCCGACCCGCACCGCACCCGCGTGGACGTCGTAGAACCGGGGCAGCAGCAGGGAGATCGTCGACTTCCCGGAGCCCGCGGTGCCGACCAGCGCGAGCGTCTCGCCCGGGTTCGCCGCGACCGAGAGCCCGGCCAGCACCGGTTCGCTGCGCGTGTAGCCGAACCGGACGTCCGCCAGCTCGACGCCGAGCGGCCCGGACGGCAGCGGCCGCGCGTCGGCGGAGTCGACGACCTCGGGCTGCGCGTCGATCAGCTCGTACACGCGCTCGGCGCCGGCGCGGGTCAGCTGCGCCTGCACGACCAGGCCGGACAACATCCGGGCCGGGCCGATCAGCGTCGCGAGGTAGGTCGCGAAGGCGAGGAACGTGCCGAGCGTGATCGAGCCGTTCAGCGCGAGGACACCGCCGATGCCGAGGACGGCGACCTGGCCGGCGGCGGGCAGGGCCGCGGTGGTCGCCGTCGGCACCGCGGACAGCTTCGCCGCGCGAAGCCGCTCCCCGAACAGCTTGCGCGCGGTCCCTTCGAGCTTCGAAACCTCCCGCGCCTCCTGGCCGAAGCCCTTGACCACGCGGACGCCGGTGACGGTCTCCTCCACCTGCTGCGCGACGTCCGCCGCGCGTTGCTGCGCCGACCACGTCGCCGGGAAGAGGCGCTTGCGGCTGCGCGTCACGACGATGCCGACCGCGGGCGTGACGACCAGCGCGATCAGCGTCAGCACCGGCGACATCCACAGCATCGCCGCGAACGACAGCAGCGCGAAGATCACCGAGCCCGCCGACAGCGGGATCTGCATGAGGATCCCGACGACCAGCTGCAGGTCGGAGATCGCGCGGGAGACGACCTGGCCGGTGCGCAAGGCGTCCTGCTTGCCGCCGTCGAGCCGCGAGACCGCGTTGAAGACGCGCTGGCGCAGGTCGTGCTGGACGTCGAGGGCGAGCTTCCCGCCGAGGTACCGGCGCGCGAACGCCGTGCCGAACGCCACGAGCTGCAACGCGACCAGGACCGCGGCGATCGCGCCCAGCCCACCGGTGTGCCCGGCCACCGCGTCGTCCACCGCCGTGCGCACCAGCAGCGGGCTCGCGGCCTGTACGCCGACGCTGAACACGGCGGCCAGCAACGACAGTACGACGAGCGCGCGATGCTCCCAGGCCGCGGCGGACAGCCGGCGGACCCAGCCGACGGTCTCAGCGGGTGGGAGCTCTTGACGGGAGCGGGGCGGAGCGATGGTCACGTTGTCACATTAAGCGCC
This sequence comes from Amycolatopsis sp. NBC_01488, assembly GCF_036227105.1. NCBI lineage: Bacteria > Bacillati > Actinomycetota > Actinomycetes > Pseudonocardiales > Pseudonocardiaceae > Amycolatopsis > Amycolatopsis sp. NBC_01488. The sequence goes on from NZ_CP109434.1 coordinate 3,821,176, forward strand.
GCCACCGACAGAATATTTCCCGGAAAGCCGGAAAGGCCGTCTCGAAGACTTCGAGACGGCCTCCTCGGACGGGTGGAACTACGTGATGTCGCGGCGCTGGTTGCCCGCCCAGCCGAGGCCGAAGAACAGCATCGTCCACGCGAAGAAGATCAACGCCGACGCCCACCAGGACAGCACGCCCGGTGCGCCCGCCGTGAGCTGCAGCAGCAGCTGCGACCCGGAGTCCACGCTGCTCGGCAGGTTGAGCGAGTTGAACCCGAAGGCGTCCGCGGCGATGCCGCCGACGATGCCGTTCGCGGTGCCGTTCGGCAGGATCCCGCCCAGGATGCGGACGTCGCCCCAGCCCCAGAACATGATCACCAGGACGTTCTCGACGATCAGGAACCACACCAGCAGCAGCACCACGGCCAGCGGCACGCTGCGCAGCACCGCGCCGAAGCCGATGCCGAACAAGGTCACCAGCACCGCCGCAAGCACGGTCCCGCCGAGCGCGGCCAGCCACTGACCCGCGGACGGCCAGCGGCCCGAATCGACCGACGCCATCACCGCGAGCGCCGAGACGCCGAAGCTGACCAGGCCGTAGATCGCGCCCCACGCCACGTAAGTGAGCATCTTCGCGGTCAGCGCGGAGATCCGGTTCGGGGCCGTGAGGAACGTCGTCGTGATCGTCCTGCTGCGGTACTCGCCCGCCAGCGCGAAGACGCCGAACAGCGCCGGCACGATCTGCGCGATGTTCACGCCGTGCGCCAGCGCCAGCAGCCCCACCGGCACCTTGGCCGGGTCCAGGCCGATCAGCTCGGTGACCTGGCGGGCGTCTTCCGAGCCGAGGAAGTCCGCGAAGTCGTTGGTGATCTTGCCCCATGCGAACGTCAGCCAGAACGCCACCAGCGCCAGCGGGATCAGCAGCACCCACCACGTGTTCAGCGACAGCGTCTTGCGGAACTCCGCCTTGATCAGGTTGCCCATCACCGCTGCGGTCCTCCCCGGTACTGCTGCTGGTGCTGCGGACCCGACGGCGGATACCCCGGCGGCGGGCCCTGGTACTGCGGCTGCGGCGGGTACGCCGCCCCGCCGGTGAACTGGCCCTGCGTCAGCTGGAAGAACATCCGCTCCAGGTCGGCGTGGTCCTCCTGCATCCCGTAGACCGCGATGCCCGCCTTCGCGGCGATGTCCCCGATCTGCTGGACGCTCGACCCGGCGACCGCGACCCGGCCGTCCGGCGTCGGCGAAACCGCGGTGATGCCGTTCTCCTGCAACGCCTTCACCAGCGCGGCCGGGTCCGCCGGCTGCACCAGCACCCGCGACTGCTGGCTCTTGCGCAGCTGGTCGAGCGAGCCGTAGTAGCGCGTGACGCCCTGGCTGATGATGACGACCTGGTCGATCAGCTGCTCGACCTCGTTGAGCAGGTGGCTCGACACGAGCACCGTCCGCCGCTGCTCCCGCGCGTACGAGCGCAGGAAGTTCCGCAGCCACAGGATGCCTTCGGGGTCGAGGCCGTTCGTCGGCTCGTCCAGCACCAGCACCTGCGGGTCACCCAGCAACGCCGTCGCCAGCGCCAGCCGCTGCCGCATGCCGAGCGAGAACCCGCCGGCCTTCCGGTCCGCGGCGCTGCCCAGGCCGACCAGGCCGAGCACCTGGTCCGCCCGCTGGTCCGGCACCCCGATGGCCGCCGCGTACACACGGAGGTGGTTGCGCGCCGTCCGGCTCGGGTGGAAACCCTCGTTCTCCAGCACCGAGCCCACGATCCGCGCCGGGTTCCCCAGCTGCGAGTGCGGGCGCCCGTTGATCGTCGCCGAACCCGACGTGGGCGTCACCAGCCCGAGCAGCATCCGGAGCGTCGTCGTCTTCCCGGCGCCGTTCGGGCCCAGGAAACCCGTCACCGAACCCGGCTCGACCGTGAAACTGAGGTTCTGCACCGCGTTCACCGCGCCGAACTGCTTGCTCAGGTTCTGCACCACAATCCGGCCACTGCCGTCGTGCATACCGTCCCCTAACGTTCCCGCTGATGCGGCGTCATCCTGCCCTACCGGCGGCACCCGCGCGCACGGAACGACTCAACCCGCCCGAAGCGACGTTCGTCACGTTCCGCAACCGGTTCCGGTCGCCGTGCGTGGTCCGCCCGGGGCGCTGACCTGAGGATTCGCGCCGACGGACATCGACGGGCCAGATCAACTTGGTAAAGAATTCGCTCGACTTGCCGACCCGGTGCAGCGAAGTCCGCGCAAGCCCTCTAAGCTTGTCCTTGGCGGCCCGCTCCCAATGACCCCCAGGTTGGTTGAGCGGGTCGCCCTCGCTTCTCTTCTCGGGCTTCGCCCTTCGATACAGCTCATCCTCATCTCCCGGGGGCCGAGCCCCCGGACCCCCACGGTGCCTTCGCCCACCTCCCAGCGTGGTCCGGGAGGGACGTGCCTGGTTCCGTGCGTGGGGTGAGTGGGTCCTTGGGGTGTGTGGGTGCGGGTGTGAGTTGCGCTTGTGTTCGGGGCCTCTTTGCATTGGTTGTGGCGTCGTTGCGCGGTGCGGATCTTGGTCGTGGAAGATGAACGGCGGCTGGCCGAAGCGCTGCGGGCCGGGCTCAGCGCCGAGGGCTACGCCGTCGACGTCGCGCACAACGGGCGGGATGCACGCCGTCCACGCCGTCAGCGGCGACAGCAAGTACGCCGTCTACGCCGCCGCCCCGGTCGACCCCGCCGGGCAGGCGACCGTCGACACCGTCCGCACCACGCTCACCGCGGGCGTCCCCGCGGTCGCGCTGCTGATCGGCGTCATCGCCTGGCTCGCCGTCCGGCGGTCGCTGCGGCCGGTCGAGGCCATCCGCGGCGAGGTCGCCGAGATCGGCGCGCACGACCTGAGCCGCCGCGTCCCGGACCCGCGCACCGGCGACGAGATCGCGCGCCTCGCCGGGACGATGAACACCATGCTCGGGCGGCTCGACGAAGCCGTCACGCGGCAGAGCCGGTTCACCTCCGACGCGTCGCATGAGCTGCGCACCCCGCTCGCGTCGATGCGGACGCAGCTCGAGGTGCTGCTGGCCCACCCCGACCGGCTCGACTGGCGTGCCGCCTGCGAGAACGCGCTGCTCGACGTCACCCGCCTGCAGGACCTCGTCGCCGACCTCGTGCTGCTCGGCAAGCTGGACGCCGGGCCGGAGCGCCTCGAGCCGGTGGCGCTCGCCGAAGTCGTCGAAGCGGCCGTGGCGGGGCACGACGTCCACGTCGAGGTCCGCGGGACGCCGGTCGTGCGCGGCCACCGGTCGCGGCTCGAACGGCTGGTCCGCAACCTCGTCGACAACGCCCGGCGGCACGCCTCGTCCCGCGTCGACGTCGAAGTGTCCGTTGTGGACGGACAGGCCGTGGTGTCGGTCGGCGACGACGGGCCCGGTATCCCCGAAGCCGACCGCGAACGCGTCTTCGACCGCTTCGTCCGCCTCGACGACGGCCGCGCCCGCGACGAGGGCGGCGCCGGGCTGGGCCTGGCGATCGTCGCCGACGTCGCGCGGGCCCACGGCGGCACGGCCGCGGTCGAAAGCGGCAGCCGGTTCGTCGTCCGGTTCCCGGAGCTGAAGACGTCTTAAGCCGGCTTCAGGCTGCGTTCAGCGTCCGCGGTCGACGCTGCGGGCATGATCATCTCTTGGCGGCCCCTCGACCACGCCGAATACCGGGCGTCGTCGTGGTTCCCCGGTCTCACCGGCCTGCGTGCGCTCGCCGCGCTGGCCGTCGTGTTCTTCCACTACGGCGGGCCCGTCGTCGACCGGCTGCAGGGCTGGATCGCCGTCCAGCTGTTCTTCGTGCTGTCCGGCTTCCTCATCACCACGCCGGCCCTGCGCGAAGAGGACCGCGACGGCCGGATCTCGTTGCGCGGCTTCTACGTCCGGCGCGTCTTCCGGATCATGCCGGTGCACTTCCTGCTGCTCGGCCTGACGGCGCCGGCGGTGACGCTCGCCGGGACGTACCAGAGCAGCCGGCTCGGCGACGCGATGCCGTGCTACCTGACCTTCTTCAACGAAGTCGTCGACTACAACACGCCGTACCCGACGTCGTGGTCGCTGAGCGTGGAGGAGAAGTTCTACCTCGGCTGGCCCGCGCTGCTCGTGCTGACGTCGTTCGCCAGGACGGGAAAGACCGCGCTGCGCCTGCTGATCGGCGCGGGCGCGGTGGGTGGCGTGCTCGGCGTGCTGCCGCTCGCGCCGTCGCACCAGTGGGCGAGCCTGACCGTGCACTACGGCTCACTGGTCGTCGGCTGCCTGCTCGCGCTGGCGCTGCACCACCCGCGCGGGTTCGCCGTGCTGCGGCCGCTGACCAGCCCGGCCGCGGCGGTGCTGGTCGCGCTGGGGTTCTGCGTGCTGCAGCTGTCCGTCAAGCCGCTGGGGCAGGCGCTCGGCGGGTACTGGCAGTTCGTCGTCCCGGTCTACGCGGTGGGCGCGGCGCTGCTGCTCGTGGCGGTCGTCGCGCGGGGGCCGGTCCGGCGGCTGCTCGCGAGCCGTCCGCTGACGTTCGTCGGACACCGGTCGTACGCGCTTTACCTCGCCCAGACCGGCGCCGCGGGCATGACCGGGCTCCTGCTGCCGACGGGCCTGGCGAAAGTCGTCGCGACTTCCGCCGTCGCGCTGCTGTTCGCGTGCGGCCTGCGGCGGTGGGTCGAGCTGCCCGCCGTCGCGTTCGGGCGGCGGCTCGTAACAGGGGAGCGGGCCCCTGCCGGAGGACGGCAGGGGCCCGCTCGGGTGAAATAGGGCTCAGGCGAGCACGGTCTCCAGCGGCGTGTGCGGGAGGTCGTGGGCCACCGCGACCGGGCCGTTCGTCAGGGCGCCGTCGTGCGTGTTGAGGCCCTTGGCCAGCGCCGCGTCCGCCTGCAGCGCGGCCTTCCAGCCGTGCTCGGCCAGCTGGACCGCGTAGGGCAGCGTGACGTTCGTGAGGCCGTAGGTCGACGTCCGGGGCACCGCGCCCGGCATGTTCGCGACGCAGTAGAAGACCGACTCGTGGACGGTGTAGGTGGGGTCGTCGTGCGTGGTCGGGCGCGAGTCGGCGAAGCAGCCGCCCTGGTCGATCGCGATGTCGACGAGCACGCTGCCGGCCTTCATGCGGGCTACTAGGTCGTTCGAGACCAGCTTCGGCGCCTTCGCGCCCGGGACCAGCACCGCGCCGATGACCATGTCGGCCTGCAGTACGGCTTCCTCGACCGACAGCCGGGTCGACGTCACCGTGCGGATGCGGCCGCCGAAGTCGTTGTCGATCTGGCGGAGGCGGTCGACGTTGGTGTCCAGGATCTCGACGTCCGAGCCGAGGCCCAGCGCGACGCGGGCGGCGTTCAGGCCGGCCACGCCGCCGCCGATCACCACGACGCGCGCCGGGTGGACGCCCGGGATGCCGCCGGGCAGCACGCCGCGGCCGCCGCTCGGCTTCATCAGCGAGAACGCGCCGACCTGCGGGGCCAGCCGGCCCGCGACCTCGGACATCGGGGCGAGCAGCGGCAGCGCGCCGTTCGCGGTCTGCACGGTCTCGTAGGCGATCGCGGTGGTGCCGGCGGCGAGGAGCGCGTCGGTCAGCGGCCGGTCGGCGGCGATGTGCAGGTAGGTGAAGAGGACCTGGTCGCGCCGGAGACGTCCGTACTCCTCGGCGATCGGCTCCTTGACCTTGAGGACCAGCTCGCCCTCGGCCCACGTCTCCTCGGCGGTGGCCAGGATCTTCGCGCCGGCGGCGACGTACTCGTCGTCGGTGATGGACGAACCGAGACCGGCACCGGTCTCGACGAAGACGTCGTGCCCGCGGCCGACCAGCTCGTGCACCCCGGCCGGGGTCAGCGCGACCCGGTACTCGTGCTTCTTGATTTCACGGGGAACGGCGATACGCACGGTCGGCCTCCTGGGTCGGTCTGCGTCCGGATTCGGTGCGGTGGTGCCACTCACGGTGAACCACCCGGACGGCGGTGTCATCGTGCTGAGCGGACATTTCTTTGTCGTATTCGTAGTGCTGTACGGACAAAGTCATTGACTTCGATCTAGGTCGAAGTTGCAGCGTGCAGGCATGAGAGCTGTGTGGTTGCGGGAGTTCGGCGGGCCGGGAGCGCTGGAGCCGGGGGACGCGCCGGACCCGGTCCCCGGGCCCGGGCAGGTGCTGGTGGAGGTGGCGTTCGCGAACACCACGTTCGTCGAGACGCAGATGCGGGCCGGGACGGGACCGTTCCGTCCGGTGTTGCCGATCGTCCCCGGCAACGGCGTCGGCGGCGTGATCAGCGCGGTCGGCCCGGGCGCCGACCCGGGGCTGGCCGGGCTGCGGGTGGTGACGTCGACCGGCGGCTCCGGCGGGTACGCCCAGCGTGTCGCGGTGGACGCGGCGGCGGTGTTCGCGGTGCCGGACGCGCTGGCGCTCGACGCGGCGGTGGCGCTGCTCGCGGACGGCCGGACCGCGACGGGCCTGGTCCATGCGACCAGGGTGCGTCCCGGCGATCGAGTCCTGGTCGAGGCGGCCGCGGGCGGCGTCGGCGGCCTGCTGGTGCAACTGGCGAAGGCGGCGGGCGCTTCGGTGGTCGGCGCGGCGGGTGGGCCGGCGAAGGTGGCCCGCGTGGTGGGGGCCGACGTCGTCGTCGACTACCTGGCGCCGGACTGGGCCTCGTCGGTCGGCGAGGTCGACGTCGTCTTCGACGGCGTCGGAGGAGCGATCGGCACGGCGGCGTTCGGGTTGCTGCGGCCGGGCGGCCGGATGGCGGTGTACGGCCTGGCGGGCGGCTCGTGGGCGGACGTGTCCGAAGAGGAGGCCGCTGCCCGGGACGTCTCGGTGGTGCGCTCGATCGGGAGCCCGTCGGACATGCGGGCGTTCACGGAGTCGGCACTGGCGGAAGCGGCGGCGGGGAGGTTGGTGCCGGTGATCGGACAGCGCTTCCCGCTGGAGAAGGCCGCGGACGCCCACGCGGCCATGGAGTCCCGCACGACGGTGGGCAAGACGCTGCTGGTCGCGTGAATGCCCTGAAGGGCACCCCGGAATCCACCATCTTTCGACTCGAAAAGGCAATCGGAACGTTCGGCGCGATCATGCGGAGTAGTGCATGAGTGGGAAGGGGCCGAACGGCGCAATCAGCTCCAGCGCAGCGCGACCAGCTGGGTGATCAGCGCCAGCCGGACGTCGGGGTCGTCGAGGTCCAAGGGCACCAGTTCGAGGAGCTTGCGCATCCGGTAGCGCAGGGTGTTCGGGTGGATCCGCAGCTCCCGCGCCGCCGCGCGCGGGTCGCCGGGGTGGCGCAGCCACTCGTAGAGCGTCTCGACGTAGCCGGCCTTGCCGGTCTCGTCGTGCCCGCGCAGGGCGCCCAGTGGCCCGAGCTCCGCGACCTTCGCCCCGGCCGCGGCCGTCGCGCCGCGGTGCAGCGTCAACGCGGTCCAGGCTTCGTCGAAGGTGATCACGCGCTCGGGGAGGAGTTCGGCACGCAGCAGGCCCAGTGCTTCGTCCGCCTGGAGGCGTGACGCCGAGAGGTCCCCGATCTCGCCGGGCGCGCCCGCTGCGGCGCGCGGGGCTCCACTGCGACGAGACGGTCCCGTCGCGACGAGTGCGTCACGGAGTTCCCCCCAGCCGCCGGACCCCGGCCGGTCGGGGACCACGGCGTAGAGCAGCCCGCCCAGCTCGGTCGCGACCGGGCGGCTGCCGATGCCCTGGGAGATCCGTTCGAGCAGGGCGAGCCGCAGGCCCTCGGCGTCGCGGCCGTCGCCGCCGGTGACCTCGATGACGACCACTCGGTGCGGTTCGTCGGACAGGTCCAGCTCGGCCATCGCCTTGCGCGGGTTCGCGCGGCCTTCGAGCACCGCGCGCAGCAGCTCAGCCGACGCGCGGCGCTGCGCGTCGGTGTGCGCGCGCCGTCGCAGCAGGTGCAGCGCGACGACGGGTGCGGCGTCGGCGAACGCGGCCGCGCGCTCGTCGGACACCGGCCCGGCGACGACCGCCCACATCGACCCGAGCAGCTCCCCGCCCATCCGGATCGGCACGATCAGCCGCGGCAGCGTGCCGTCGCGCTGGGCCGGGACGAAGATCGTCTGCCGGCCGCGCGACAGCTCGCGGAAGACCCCGCGCGAGCGGAACCGCGCGAGGACGTCGTCCGGGATGCGGCGGCCCATGATCGTCGCGACACGCGCGGGGTCGGTGAGGTCCTGCCGCGCGGAGTAGGCGAGCACGCGGGAGTTGGTGTCCTCGATCGTCACCGGCGCGTCCACGACGGACGCGACGGCATCGGCCAGCCGGAAGAGGTCGCCGGAGCCGGGGTCGAGATCCTCGGACTCGTCGGCGAGGGCGTCGAGGACGGTCCGCAGCAGCCACACGAGCTGGGCCCACGACGTCGCGGCGTGCACCTGCACGAGCGCGATCCCGCCGGCCTTCGCGGCGCGCTTGACGGCGGGCTTCGAGGCCAGCGGCGGCTTGAGCAACACGGCGGCGGCGCCCTGCTCGGCACTGCGCTTCACCAGCCGGGCGGCGTCCTCGGGCCCGGCGGTGGCGACGCCGAGCACGAGATCCCCGGCAGCGACGGCACCGCCGGGCTCGGCGATCACGACGTCGGCGACGGCGGGCGGGTCGTCGGGCACCTGGAGCGCGTGGAGCAGCGTCGGCCCCACCCGGTCGACCACGCTGCGCACCGAGACCACGGGCTCATTCTGGCCGAGAAACCGGCGGACGGCTCGGTAGGGTCGACCGGGTGAGCGACGTGCGGCGGATCGTCGAATCCGGCTACGACAGCTCGGCCGAGCGCTACCTCGAATGGAGCGCGCGGATCGAGGACGATCCCCGGCTGCGCTTCCTGGCCGAGCTGACCGGCCGGCTCGCCGACGGCGCCGAGGTGCTCGACCTCGGCTGCGGCGCGGGCGTGCCCTGCACGGCGCTGCTCGCCGAGCGGCACGACGTCCTCGGCGTCGACGTGTCCGCGGCACAGCTCGACCTCGCGCGGCGCAACGTCCCCGGCGCGCGCTTCGAGAAGGCGGACATGGCCGCGGTGTCCTTTCCGGACGGCAGCTTCGACGCCGTCACGGCGTTCTACTCCGTGCTGCACGTCCCGCGCGAAGAGCAGGGAGCGCTCTTCGCCCGGATCGCGCGCTGGCTGCGGCCCGGCGGCTGGTTCCTGGCCGCGCTGGGCTGCAGCGAGTCCGACGGCGTCGAGGACGACTGGCTCGGCACGCCGATGTTCTTCAGCAGCCACGCACCCGACATCAACCGGCGTTTGCTGGCCGAAGCCGGGCTCACCCTGGTCGTCGACGAGCCGGTGACCATGCACGAGCCGGAAGGGGCGGCGACCTTCCACTGGGTGCTCGGCCGCCGCCCGCGCGGCTAGCGGGACAGGACCGCGTCCACCACCCGCTGCAGCTCGCGCGCAGGATCGCCGACCGGTGCCGGAGCCCGCCACGCGACGATGCCGTCGGGACGCACCAGCGACGCGCCGCCCGTCGAGAGGCCGTAGCGCGAGGCGAACACCTCGTCGTCGATGACGTGGCAGTCGACGCCCGCGCTGGAAGCGGCCTGAGCCCACGCCGAGTCGTCGCCCGCGCAGAGCAGCACCCACGAGTGCCCGAGTAAGTCCACAGTGGACGCCAGCCCGGGTGCCCGGAAGCCGGGGCGGCCGGTCGGCGCGTGGATGTCCTCCACCCGCGAGCCGTCGTCGGGCTCCTCCGAAAGCACCGCCGTCGAGCGGTAGCGGAACCCGAGGACGGCGTTCAGCATGTCCTCCGGCTCGGTGAGCCCGGAGACGTCGAGGTCCGGGTGCATCCGCTGCTTCATGTTGTGCAGCGAGGTGTCGATGATCATCCGCGCGATCGGCCGCCGCTCGGCCTCGTACGTGTCGAGCAGCGCCGGTCCCGCGTCGCCGCGCAGCACCGCGGCGAGCTTCCACGCGATGTCCGCGCCGTCGCCGACCGCCGTGTTGCCGCCCTGGCCGCCGGTCGGCGGCGTCACCTTCGCCGCGTCGCCGATCAGGAAGACGCGCCCGGACCGGAAGCGGTCGGCCAGCCGCGCGGCGATCTCCCACGAGCCCGTCCAGACGATCTCCGGCTCCAGGTCCGGCAGGTCGGTGGCCGCGCGGATCATCGCCACGAGCCGGTCGTGGTCGAAGTCGGCCGGGCTTTCGCCGCGGTCCGGGAAGTAGTCCGGCGCGAAGACGTACCGGTTCGGCACGTCCGTGTTGACCAGCCCGGCGGTGAAGTCCGGGTGCTGCAGGTAGAACAGGTCGGTCACGCCGGGCTGGACGCGGTCGCCGAGGTCGGCGTCGAACACGACGCCGAGGCAGTGGCTCAGCGCGTCCATGCCGGCGGTCCCGATGCCCAGCCAGGCCCGGATGCCGCTGCGCCCGCCGTCGGCCGCGACGACGTAGTCCGCGCGCACCACTGTTTCCTCGCCGGAGTCGCGGTGCCGCAGCGTGGCGGTGACGCCGTCGTCGTCCTGCGTCAGCTCGACGAGCTCGGTCCGGAACCGGACCCGCGCGCCGGCCTTTTCCGCGTGCGCCAGCAGGATCGGCTCGACGACGTCCTGCCCGGCCATGCCGGCGGGCATCGTCGTCGAAGCCGAGACGTCGAACTCGCTGCCGTCGTCCACGAGCCGGTGCAGGACGCGCCCGGCCAGGCTGGTCGCGACGGTGATCCGCAGCCCCTGCGACGCCCGTGGGCTCACTTCCAGCACTTCGCGGTCGATTCCTGCCCAGTGGAAAAGCTCCATCGTGCGCCAGTTCTGCCCGGCGGCCCGCGAGTGGACCGACGTTCCGGGGTGCCGCTCGACCGTCAGGACGTCCACTCCTTCCCGCGCCAGGAACAGTGACGCCGACAGCCCGCCCAGCCCGGCCCCCACGACCAGCACCTGTACCCGTACCCGCTCCATGATGACTCCCTCCCAGTTCATGAATCTTCCCGTGTAGTTATCTTAGCTACTAAGATATCTCGAACGCAAGGAGCGTAGGCTCCCAGGGCGTGGGAACGGTTGGGTAGGCCGTTCGGCCCAAGTAGCTTCGGAGCGGACGAACCCCTTGAACCGCAAGGAGAAACCGATGAGCGCGGACGACACCTCGGCGTGGTCCTTCGAGACCAGGCAGATCCACGCGGGCGCCGCGCCGGATCCGGCGACGGGCGCGCGGGCGACGCCGATCTACCAGACGACGTCGTACGTCTTCCGCGACAGCCAGCACGGCGCCGACCTGTTCAGCCTCGCCGAGCCGGGCAACATCTACACGCGGATCATGAACCCGACGCAGGACGTGCTGGAGCAGCGCGTCGCGTCCCTCGAAGGGGGCGTCGCGGCGCTGGCGTTCGCGTCCGGCTCGGCCGCGACCACGGCGGCGATCCTGAACCTCGCGGGCGCGGGCGACCACTTCGTGTCCAGCCAGTCGCTCTACGGCGGCACCTACAACCTCTTCCACTACACGCTGCCGAAGCTCGGCATCGAGGTCACGTTCATCGACGACCAGGACGACCTCGAGCAGTGGCGCGCCGCCGTCCGGCCGAACACGAAGTTCTTCTTCGCCGAAACGCTCGCCAACCCGGGCAGCAACGTCCTCGACATCCGCGGCGTCGCCGACACCGCGCACGAAGCCGGCGTCCCGCTGCTGGTCGACAACACCATCCCGACGCCGTACCTGGTGCGCCCGATCGAGCACGGCGCCGACGTCGTGATCCACTCGGCGACCAAGTACCTCGGCGGCCACGGCACGACGATCGCGGGCGTCCTGGTCGACGGCGGCACGTTCGACTTCGGCAAGGACCCGGGCCGGTTCCCGGGCTTCACCGAGCCCGACCCGAGCTACCACGGCCTCAAGTACTGGGAGGCGCTCGGCCCGGGTGCGTTCGCGGCGAAGGCGCGCGTCCAGCTCCTGCGCGACACCGGCGCGGCGATCGCCCCGCTGAACAGCTTCCTGATCCTGCAGGGCATCGAGACGCTGTCGCTGCGCGTCGAGCGGCACGTGCAGAACGCGCAGGCGCTCGCCGAGTGGCTCGAGCAGCGCGACGAGGTCGAGAAGGTGTACTACGCCGGCCTGCCGTCCAGCCCCTTCTACGAGGCCGGGCAGAAGTACCTGCCGCGCGGCGCGGGCGCGGTCCTGTCGTTCGACCTGCGGGGCGGCGTCGAGGCCGGCCGGAAGTTCGTCGACGGCACCGAGCTGCACAGCCAGCTGGTGAACCTCGGCGACGTCCGCAGCCTGATCGTGCACCCGGCGTCGACCACGCACAGCCAGCTCGCGCCGCAGGAGCAGCTCGCCAGCGGCGTCACGCCGGGCCTGGTGCGGATCGCCGTCGGGCTGGAAGGGATCGAGGACCTCAAGGCCGACCTGGAGGCCGGATTCCGGGCGGCGAAGGCGGAACTGTGACGGCTGGTCCCGTCACCGGCGCCTGGCGGATCGGTGATCCGCCGGGCCGCCGGAAGTTCGTCACCGGCCCCGGCGCGCTCGCGCTCGAGGCCGGTGGCGTGCTGCCGGAGTTAACGATCGCTTACGAAACCTGGGGGACGCCGAACTCCGACGCGTCCAACGCGGTCCTCGTCGAGCACGCGCTGACCGGCGACAGCCACGCGGCCGGGCCGCTCGAGCCGGGGCATCCCAGCGCGGGCTGGTGGGACGGGCTGATCGGACCCGGGAAGGCCCTGGACACCGACGAGTTCTTCGTGGTGGTCCCGAACGTGCTGGGCGGGTGCCAGGGGTCGACCGGGCCGTCGTCGCCCGATCCGGACGGCAAGCCGTGGGGCAGCCGGTTCCCGGTCGTGACGGTGCGGGACCAGGTGGCCGCGGAAGCGGTGCTGGCCGACCACCTGGGCATCACGCGGTGGGCGGCCGTCGTCGGCGGGTCCATGGGCGGGATGCGCGCACTGGAGTGGGCGGTTTCGCTGCCTTCGCGGGTGGCCTCGGTACTGGTGCTGGCCTCGACGGCGCAGGCGTCGGCCGAGCAGATCGCCTGGGCGGCACCGCAGCTGCACGCCATCCGCAGCGACCCGTTCTTCCACGGTGGTGACTACTACGCCGCTCCGGAGGGGCCGTTCCGGGGCCTCGGCATCGCGCGGCGGATCGCGCACGTCACCTACCGCAGCGAGCCGGAGCTGGCCCAGCGGTTCGGCCGTGCGTACCAGGGTGACGAGGACCCGTTGCGGCGCGGGCGGTTCGCCGTCGAGTCCTATTTGGACCATCATGCCGGCAAGCTGGCCGCCCGGTTCGACGCGAACAGCTACCTGGTGCTGACGGAGTCGATGAACACCCACGACGTCGGGCGTGACCGCGGCGGGGTCGCGGCGGCGCTGGGCCGGGTGACGGCCCGCGCGGTGATCGGCGGCGTGGACAGCGACCGGCTCTACCCGCTGTACCAGTCGGCGGAGATCGCGTCGGGGATCCCCGGAACGTCGGAGCCGTCGGTGGTTTCCTCGCCGTACGGCCACGACTCGTTCCTCATCGAGACCGAGCAGATCGCGGCGCTGGCGAAGGCTCTGCTGGGCTAGTACGTCCTCGTGCGTACGACCACGAGCCGCTCCCCGGGGGACGACCGCTTACGCCTCGCCGCGGAACCATCGGCCCATGCGGAAACCGGCAGTGGTGCTGCTCGTCGTCGCGAGCGTGTTCGCCGTGGTGCTCACGTACCCCTACTTGAACCTCGACATCGGCGAAAGCCGCCTCGAGGTGCGCGACAGCCTGCAGTACTCGGTACTGGTGGCGCACATCTTCACGGCCACGGTGGCGCTCGTGCTCGGCCCGTTGCAGTTCATGCCGAAGGTGCGGGCGCGCAGGCGGCTCCACCGGACGCTCGGCCGGGTCTACCTCCTCGCCGGGGTGCTGCCGTCCGCGCTGGCCGCGGTCCCGGTCGCGCTCTGGTCGGGGCGCCTCGTCACGCAGCTCGGGCTGACCACCGCCGCGGTCCTGTGGCTGGTCACCGGCGCCCTCACGTACCGGGCGGCCCGGCGGCGTGACTTCGCCGCGCACCGCGCCTGGATGATGCGCAACTACGCGCTGACGTTCCTCGCCGTCACGTCGCGTGTCCTGGTGCCGGTGCTCCTCCTGGTCCAGGTTCCCTTCGGCGGCGTCGACCCCGGCAGCGCGCCCACGATGATCCCGATCGGCCAGACGCTGGGCTGGGTGGTCAACCTGATCGTCGTCGAAATCCTGATCCGGCGCGGTCAGCGCCCTGAGACGCGTTCTCCCAGGCGTACCAAGCGGTTCGCGACCCGGCGTGACGCGCCGGCCGCGTAGTCGCCGAGCCGTTCGGCGGCCTTGTCGGACAGCTTCGCGACGCGCCAGGCGACGTCGTCCGCGCGATCGCCCGCTTCGTCGCCGACCGTGGTGATCCGGTCGGCGAGCCGTCCGGTGCCGACGGCCAGCAGATCCTTGATGGCCATGACTTCCCCTTCCGCCTAGAGCATTCCGGCGCGGCGCCACAGCACCGCGCTCGGGCCGCCGATCAGGTCGTTGTCCCGCAGGAACCGGACGAGCTTCCGCGCCCCGAACGCCAGCGTCTCCCGCCGGTGCGCGCTGGTCCGCGCCGCCGCGACCGCGACGCCCGGGTCGATCCCCGCGCGCAGGTACTGCCGCGGCCGGGACAGCAGCCGCGACATCAGCAGCGCGCCGACGGCGACCACGATCCGCGCGAACTCCTTGCGCCACCAAGGTGCTTCCGCCAGTTCGCGGACGAGGTCGTCACGCGCGTACCGGACGTGCCGCGCCTCTTCCGTGACGTGGATCCGCATCACCGCGCGGACCACCGGCTGCACCGACTCGTCGTCGAGGTGCTCGCGCTGCAGCGCGTCGAAGATCTCTTCGCCGATCAGCGTCGCGACCCACATCGCCGGCCCGTGGAGGATCGCCGGGAGGGCCTGCGCGGACAGTTGCAGCCAGCGGTTGTTGCGGTACGGCCGTCCGTCGACGCGCTCGATCAGCCGCGCGAACATCGTGGAGTGCCGGCATTCGTCGGCGACCTCGGTCAGCGCGTAGTGCACGTGGCGGGTCGTCGGGTCCTGGCGGTAGGACGCGCGCAGCAGCATCTGCATGAGGATCAGCTCGAACCAGATCCCGACGCTGACGGTGTTCACCAGCTCCTGCCGCGAAAGCTCGATCCGCTGCGCGCGGCTCAGCGTGTCCCACACCGGCGTGCCGTAGAGGGAGACCAGCTTTTCGGGGATGAAGAACTGGTCCTCGTTCAGCGGCGCGGCCCAGTGGACGTCGACGTCCGGGTCGTAGGAGACCGGGCGCTCGAGCGGAGCAGCCGTTCGGCCGTGGCTTCACGATCGCCCATGCGTGCCTCCCTGTGTCGTGTAACACTAGAACGCATGAAACATTTCTCGTCAAGTTGTAAACCAGCCTAGGGTTGGGGCCATGCGCGATCTCCTGAAGCACGCGCTCGAAGCCGACCTCCCCGGCGACGAGACCGCGGAGCGGATCATGGGCGCGGCGCTGACCCAGGCCGAGGACTTCGGGCTGCGCCGGTTCACCGTCGACGACGTCGCGCGCCGCGTCGGCCTCTCGCGGGTGACGATCTACCGCTACTTCCCGAAGAAGGACCAGCTGCTCAACGCGCTGGTGCTGCGGGAGATGAAGCGGTTCCTGACGAAGGTCGACGCCGTCGTCGAGGCGCAGGCGAGCCCGGAGGAGAAGCTCATCGAGGGGTTGAGCTTCTCCCTCGGGTACCTGCGCGGGCACCGGCTGCTCAACCGCCTGCTGCGCACGGAGCCGGAGCTGATCCTCCCGCAGTTGACGGTCCAGGCCGGCGGCCTGTTCGCGGCGGCCCGCACCCGGATCGCGGCGCACTTCCACGCGGAGATCGCGGCGGGCCGGCTCAGCCTGCCCGCCGACGACGTCGACGGGATGGCGGAGCTGCTGATCCGGATCGTGGTGTCGCTGGTGCTGACCCAGGAGACGGTCCTGCCGGTGGACGACGACGTGCAGCGGCGCCGGCTGGCCGAGCTGTACCTTGCGCCGATCGTCCGCTCGCTGCGCCCCTGAATCACCCCTGCCGGGTGGGCCGGATGGTGAGGTCGCCGATCTCGACGTCGTCGGGCTGCTCGATGGCGAACGCGATGGCCCGCGCCACGGCGTCGGGGCTGATGCCGAGCGTCGCCATCGCCTGCTGGACCTGCTCGCGCTGCGCGGGATCCTCGACGTGGTCGACCAGTTCGGTGCGCACGAAACCCGGTGAGATCGACGTCGTGCGCAGGACGCCGTCGGTGGATTCCTGGCGCAGCGCCTCCAGCAGCGTCCGCACGGCGTTCTTGGTCCCGGCGTAGACGGCCTGCGTCGGGACGATCTTCAGCCCCGACGTCGAGACAGTCGTGACGAAGTGGCCGCGGCCCTGCGCGCGGAACACCGGGAGGGCGGCGGCGATGCCGTGCAGGACGCCGCGGAGGTTGACGTCGATCATCGCGTCCCAGGCGTCGACGTCCAGTTCGGCCACCGGCGCGATCCGGGCGACCCCGGCGTTGCCCACCAGGACGTCGAGACGGCCGAACCGGGCCACGGCCAGTGCCACCAGCCGCTCGGGATCGGCGCGCCGGGTGACGTCGACGTCCAGCAGTTCCGCGCGGCCGCCCGCGTCCCGGATCCGCGTGACCAGCGCCTCGAGCCGGTCGGTGCGCCGGGCGCCGAGCACGACGGCAGCGCCGCGCGATGCCAGCTCGAGGGCGGTCGCCTCGCCGATCCCGCTGCTCGCGCCCGTGATGGCGACGACCTTGTCCAGTCCGTTCATCGAGACCTCCACGCTAAGCTGACAGTTGTCCGGTTAACTTCCACGATACCGGACACTTGTCCACTTAACGAAGAGGAGTGCCGTGGCGGGTCGAGAGCGCCGTTCGGACGCGGTCGCCAACCGCGACCGGATCGTCGAGGCCGCACGGACGGAGCTGAGCGAGTCCAACGGCGCGGCCGACGACCTCAAGCTGCACCGCGTCGCCAAGGCGGCGGGCGTCGGGCAGGGCACCCTCTACCGGCACTTCCCGACCCGCGAGCACCTGCTGGCGGAGGTGTACCGGGCCGAGCTGACCCAGCTCGTCGACACCGTGGCCCCGCTCTTGGCGGAGTACTCCCCGCTCGACGCGCTGTCGCGCTGGCTGGAACGGCTGGTCGAGTACGCACGCGTCAAACGCGGTGTCATGGCGGCGATCGAGGGAGCGGCCTGGCAGGACCTCTACTCCGGCCAGCACCATCGGCTCGACGAAGCGCTGGAAACCCTGCTGGAGCAGGGAAAGAGCGCCGGGGAGATCCGCGCCGGGATCGACGCGGCCGACGTCATCCTGCTCCTCGGGGCGTTGTCGCGGATCCCGGAAGCCGAGTGGGACGAGCGGGCGCCGCGGATCGTGGCCGTGCTCGTCGACGGCCTGCGCGCCTAGTCGGAGACGGCTTCCGAGATCCAGGGCGCCACCGGCAGGTCGCGGTCCAGGCATTCGACCGACAGCCGGATCGTCCACCGCAACGCCTGCAGCACCAGGCTGTCCACCTCGTCGGGTGCCGCGTTGGCCAGGGCGATCTCCACCTGCTCCTGCGCCGCCTCCGTGTTGCCGTGGACCTCCGCCAGCAGCGTCCGGACCGCCGTCCGCACCGGCGGGTCGGCCTGGTCGATCGAGACCTCTTCGCCGTCTTCGTCGAAGACCTGGACCTTCACCGGCGCGCTGCCGCCGTCGCCGAGGGTGGAGACCATCGCGCTGCATTCGCCGAACAGCAGCAGCATCAACGCCTTCGTCTCGTCCGCGCGGGCCTGCGGTTCGGCGGCCGTCGGCGCGACCTCGACGAGGGCTTCGGCGTCGTCACCGAGGCTCAGCGCCGTCAGCGCGCGCTGGGCCTTCTCGACGAGCTCCTGCTCGTTCCAGTCCGCATCCACGTGCCCCATCAAACACCAGCGACGGCGCTCGTGGGGATACCTTGATCCGGGCCGGTCATCCCGCCGCGCGGAGGGCACCCAGCGCGAGCCGGGAGAGCAGTTCGGCGAGCTCGGAGTCACCGAGATGGCGGTTGTACGGCGTCGAGTTGATCAGTCCGAACACGGCGTGTGCCGCCGACCGCGCCTGCAGTTCTCCCAGCTCCGGGATGGCTTCGCGGATCGCGCGGACCCACACCTCGACGTACTGGCGCTGCAGCGCGCGCACCTGCTTGCGGTCGGCGTCGGTGAGGTTCGCGAGGTTGCGCTCTTGAACGGTGATCAACGCCGGATGAGCGAGCGCGAAGCCGACGTGGAACGCCACGAGCCCGGCCAGCGTGTCGTCCGCATCGCCGGGCCGGCTCGCCCACCTCGTGCCGCCGTCGAGCAGGTAGCGGCTGATCGAGTTCAGCATCTCGCCGAGGATCGCGTCCTTGCTGCGGAAGTGCCGGTAGAGCGCGGGCCCGGAGATCCCGACGGCGGCGCCGATGTCGTCGATCCCGACGCCGTGGAACCCGTGGTGGGCGAACAGCTCGGCCGCCGCGGCGAGGATCTGCTCACGTCTGTTCGCCTTCTCGCCGTTCACGAGCGGAGTGGGGTTGGCCGGCATCCGGCCATATTAGAGCGGCAGGTTAGCGAGCGCTAACACTGTTCCCGTCTTCCGGCGTGAGCCGAGTGGGTTACTTACAGGTAACTAGGGGTTCCTCGTGGGGCTTCCACATGCTGTGCTTCTGGGGTCGGTTCTGTCACAAAGGAGTGGCCCATGGGGGTTCCGATCCGTCTGTCGCGACGGTTTTTTCTGAGGTTGAGCACGGCTCTCGGGGCCGTCGTCCTGTCCACTCTCGGCGTCACGGGCCTCGCCCACGCCGCCGGGACCGTCTACGCCGCGCTCGGCGACTCCTACTCCTCGGGAGTCGGGGCCGGCAGCTACGGCAGTTCCGGGAGCTGTTACCGCAGCTCCAACGCCTACCCGCAGCTGTGGGCCAACGCCCACAGCGGCACGTCGTTCAGCTTCCTCGCCTGCTCGGGCGCGAAGACCGGCGACGTCATCAGCCAAGCCAACTCCATCCCCTCCAACGCGACCCTGGTCACGGTCACCGTGGGCGGCAACGACGCCGGCTTCAGCGACGTGATCCAGACCTGCACCCTCGGCAGCGACTCGGACTGCACCAACCGCGTCAACACCGCGAAGACCTACGTCACCAACACCCTGCCCGCGTTGCTGACCAACACCTACAACACGATCAAGGCCAAGGCGCCGGGCGCTCGCCTCGTCGTCCTGTCCTACCCGCGCTTCTACACGGTGCCCGGCTCCTGCTGGGTCGGGCTCAGTGACACCAAGCGGACCGCGATCAACTCCGGCGCGGACACGCTCGCGTCGGTGATCCAGTCGCGGGCGGCGTCGGCGGGCGCGACGTTCGTCGACGTCCGGCCGTCGTTCGTCGGGCACAACATCTGCTCGTCGGCCGACGACTACCTGCACAGCCTCACCTGGCCGGTGATCGAGTCCTACCACCCGACGGTGGCCGGGCAGTCGGGCGGCTACTACGCCCCGCTGCGTGGCGCCATCGGCTGACGCTCCTCCCGCGGAGGCCACCCCGGTTCGCCGGGGTGGCCTTTTCGGCATTCCGGCGACTGGACACCCACGTTAGCGGTCGCTAACATCGGAGCGGAGGTTAACGACCGCTAACGTCGAGGGAGCCCATGGACACGCCGGCACTGGGGACTTCGGCCGCCCCGGACAGCGAGGCCTACGCCCGCAACGCGACATCCCACGCGGAGCTGGTCGAGGACCTCCGCAAACGCCTGTCGAGCGCCCGCCTCGGCGGCCCGGAGAAGTCGCGCACGCGGCACGTCGAACGCGGCAAGCTGCTGCCGCGCGACCGCGTCGACACGCTGCTGGACCCGGGTTCGCCGTTCCTGGAACTGTCCCCGCTGGCCGCGAACGGACTGTACGACGACGAGGCGCCGTCCGCCGGGATCATCACCGGGATCGGGCGCGTCTCCGGCCGCGAGTGCGTGGTCGTCGCCAACGACGCCACCGTCAAGGGCGGCACGTACTACCCGATGACGGTGAAGAAGCACCTGCGCGCCCAAGAGGTCGCGCTGCACAACAACCTGCCGTGCGTCTACCTCGTGGACTCCGGCGGCGCGTTCCTGCCGAGGCAGGACGAGGTCTTCCCGGATCGTGAACACTTCGGCCGGATCTTCTACAACCAGGCGACGATGTCCGCGCGCGGCATCCCGCAGATCGCGGCGGTGCTCGGTTCCTGCACCGCGGGCGGCGCGTACGTCCCGGCGATGAGCGACGAAGCTGTCATCGTCCGGAACCAGGGCACGATCTTCCTCGGCGGCCCGCCGCTGGTGAAGGCCGCCACCGGCGAGGTCGTCACGGCCGAGGAGCTCGGCGGCGGCGACGTCCATTCGCGCCAGTCCGGCGTCACCGACCACCTGGCCGACGACGACGCGCACGCGCTGCGGATCGTCCGGCAGATCGTCTCGACGCTCGGGCCGCGCACGCCGCGCCCGTGGGACGTGCTCCCGACCGAGGCCCCGGCCGTCGACCCCGCCGAGCTGTACGGCGTCGTCCCGACCGACCCGCGCACGCCCTACGACGTGCGCGAGGTGATCGCGCGGATCGTCGACGGCAGCCGCTTCGGCGAGTTCAAGAAGGAGTACGGCTCGACGTTGGTCACCGGGTTCGCCCGGATCCACGGCCACCCGGTGGGCATCGTCGCGAACAACGGCGTGCTGTTCGCCGAGTCCGCGATGAAGGGCGCGCACTTCATCGAGCTGTGCGACAAGCGCTCGATCCCGCTGCTGTTCCTGCAGAACATCACCGGCTTCATGGTTGGGCGCGCGTACGAAGCGGGCGGCATCGCGAAGCACGGCGCGAAGATGGTCACCGCGGTGGCCTGCGCGCGGGTGCCGAAGTTAACGGTCGTTATCGGCGGCTCGTTCGGCGCCGGCAACTACTCGATGTGCGGCCGGGCGTACTCGCCGCGGTTCCTGTGGATGTGGCCGAACGCGCGGATCTCGGTGATGGGCGGCGAGCAGGCGGCGTCGGTGCTCTCGACCGTCCGCCGTGACTCGATCGAGGCTCGCGGCGGCGAATGGTCCACCGAGGACGAAGAAGCGTTCAAGGACCCGATCCGCGAGCAGTACGAGGCGCAGGGCAGCCCGTACTACTCGACGGCGCGACTGTGGGACGACGGCGTCATCGACCCGGCCGACACCCGCACGGTGCTCGGCCTCGCGCTGTCGACCGCGGCCAACGCACCCCTGTCCGATGTCAACTACGGCGTCTTCCGGATGTGATGATGTTCGACTCAGTACTGGTCGCCAACCGCGGCGAGATCGCCGTCCGGGTCATCCGCACGCTGCGCGCGCTCGGCATCCGCGCGGTCGCGGTGTACAGCGACGCGGACGCCGACGCGCGGCACGTCCACGAGGCGGACACCGCTGTCCGGATCGGGCCCGCCGAAGCGGCTCGCAGTTATCTCTCGATTCCGGCCATCGTGGACGCCGCCGTGTCGTCGGGCGCGCAGGCCGTGCACCCGGGTTACGGCTTCCTGGCGGAGAACGCCGAGTTCGCGCGCGCCTGCGAGGCCGCAGGGCTGGTGTTCATCGGCCCGCCGGTCGCGGCGATCGACGCGATGGGCGACAAGATCCGCGCGAAGGCGACGGTGTCGAAGGCCGGCGTGCCGGTCGTGCCCGGCGCGTCCGATGTGGACATTCCCGACGGGGACTTCGCCGCTGCTGCCGCCGGTGTCGGCTACCCGTTGCTGATCAAGCCGTCCGCCGGTGGCGGCGGCAAGGGCATGCGGCTGGTGCACGCTCCTGACGAGCTGGACGCCGCCATCGAGTCGGCCCGGCGCGAGGCCAAGAGCTCGTTCGGCGACGACACGCTGCTGCTGGAGCGCTTCGTCACGACGCCGCGCCACATCGAGATCCAGGTCATGGCGGACACGCACGGGAACGTCCTCCACCTCGGCGAACGCGAGTGCAGCCTGCAGCGGCGGCACCAGAAGATCATCGAGGAAGCGCCGTCGGTGCTGCTCGACGCGGCCACGCGCGAGAAGATGGGCACGGCCGCAGCCGAAGCCGCGCGCTCGGTCGGGTACGTCGGCGCGGGCACCGTCGAGTTCATCATGTCGGCGCACGACCCGGACGAGTTCTTCTTCATGGAGATGAACACGCGGCTGCAGGTCGAGCACCCGGTCACCGAGCTGGTCACCGGCCTCGACCTGGTCGAGTGGCAAGTTCGCGTGGCGGCCGGGGAACGCCTTTCCTTCGCGCAGGACGACGTCGTCCTGAATGGACACGCGGTCGAGGCGCGGGTGTACGCCGAGGACCCGGCGCGCGGGTTCATCCCGACCGGTGGGACGGTGCTGGCGGTGCACGAGCCGTCCGGTGACGGCGTCCGCGTCGACTCGTGGATGACGCGCGGCGCGGTGATCGGCTCGAACTACGACCCGATGCTGGCCAAGGTCATCGCCTGGGGCCCGGACCGGGCCTCGGCGCTGCACCGGCTCGACCGCGCGCTGGCGGACACGGCGCTGCTGGGCGTCGGCACGAACACCGCGTTCCTGCGCGGGCTGCTGGCCGACGACGACGTCCGGGCGGGCCGGCTCGACACGGAGCTGGTCGATCGCCGTCTGTCTACTTTGGTCTCTTCCGACGTGCCAGCCGAGTTCTTCGTCGCCGCCGCACTGGACCGGCTGCTGGAGCTGCAGCCGTCGGGGTCCGTGGTGGATCCGTGGGACGTGCCGGACGGCTGGCGGATGGGCGGGTCCGGCGGGGTGACGTTCCGGCTGAAGTCGGGGCAGGCCAAGGCCGTCGTCCGGGTGCAGGGCACGCCGTCCGACGCGACGGTGTTCGTCGACGACGCCGAGCCGGTCCAGGTCTCGGCACGGCGTGACGGTTCCACGTTGGAGATCCGGCACGCGGGTGGGTTCCACCGCTACCGCCAGGCCTGCGGTCCCGATCGGACGGTCTGGCTGGCGCGCGACGGGCTGAGCTTTCCCTTCGGGGAGCAGGAGTTCGTGCTGTCTTCGCGCGGCGAGGCCGCCGGGGCCGGGCCGGTCACCAGCCCGATGCCGGGCACGGTGCTCGTGGTGAAGGTCGCCGCCGGCGACGTCGTGCAGGCCGGGACGCCGTTGCTGGTGGTCGAAGCGATGAAGATGGAGCACACGGTCACCGCGCCGACCGACGGCGTGGTCAGCGAACTCCCCGTCCGGGCCGGCCAGCAGGTAGCGCTCGACGAAACCCTTGCCGTAGTGACGCCCCAAGAGGAGCAGCAGTGATCGACTTCCGCCTGGACGAGGAGTACGAAGCCCTCCGCAAGACCGTCGAGGACTTCGCGCACGCCGAGGTCGCGCCGGTCATCGGCGAGCTGTACGAGAAGGAGGAGTTCCCCTACGCGATCGTCGCGAAGATGGGGGAGATGGGCCTGTTCGGCCTGCCGTTCCCCGAGGAGTTCGGCGGCATGGGCGGCGACTACTTCGCGCTGTGCCTGGCGCTGGAAGAGCTGGCACGGGTCGACTCGTCGGTGGCGATCACCCTGGAGGCCGGCGTTTCGCTCGGCGCGATGCCGATCTTCCGCTTCGGGACGCAGGAGCAGAAGGAGAAGTGGCTGCCGTCGCTGTGCGAGGGCACGGCGCTGGGCGGTTTCGGCCTGACCGAACCGGGCGGCGGCTCGGACGCGGGCGCGACCCGCACCCGCGCCACTGTGGACGGTGACACCTGGGTCATCAACGGCAGCAAGGCGTTCATCACGAACTCGGGCACGGACATCACGCGCCTGGTCACGGTCACGGCGGTGACGGACGTGATGGAGAACGGCCGCAAGGAGATCTCGGCGATCATCGTCCCGTCCGGCACGCCGGGCTTCGAGGTGGCGCCGAAGTACTCGAAGGTCGGCTGGAACTGCTCGGACACGCACGAGCTGTCCTTTTCGGACGTCCGCGTCCCGGCGGAGAACCTGGTCGGCACGCGCGGCCGCGGGTACGCCCAGTTCCTGTCCATTTTGGACGAGGGTCGCGTCGCGATCGCGGCGCTGTCGGTGGGCCTGGCGCAGGGCTGCGTCGACGAGTGCCTGCAGTACGTGAAGGACCGCGTCGCGTTCGGCAAGCGGATCGGCGAATACCAGGCGATCCAGTTCAAGATCGCCGACATGGAGGTCCGCACGCACACGGCCCGCCTGGCGTACTACCAGGCGGCGTCCAAGATGCTGCGCGGCGAGCCGTTCAAGAAGGAGGCATCGATCGCGAAGCTGGTGGCCTCGAACGCGGCTATGGACAACGCCCGCGACGCGACCCAGATCTTCGGCGGCTACGGCTTCATGAACGAGTTCCCGGTGAGCAGGTTCTACCGCGACGCGAAGATCCTGGAGATCGGCGAGGGCACGAGCGAGGTCCAGAAGATGCTGATCTCGCGCCACCTCGGAGTCGCCTGAACTCGCCGCCGAGTCGAGGACGCCCTCACCATCGTCGAAGACGGCCCACGCGTGCTCGCGGTGCGGTAGACAGGGAGCATGGACAATACCGTCATCCGATCGGGTGATTCTGGGGACGCTGACACGCTACTGCGCTTCTTCGACGAAGCCGTCGAATGGCTCGTCGCGCGGGGCAGTGCGAAGCAGTGGGGGACCGAGCCGTGGAGCCGGGTCCCGAAGCGCGTCGAGCGGGTCAAGGGCATGGCCGCGGACCCGGGCCTGCGCATCGCCGTGGTCGACGGCGAGCCGGCCGGGGCGCTGATCGTCTCCGAGGAGCACGACCCGCACGTGCCGGCCGTCGACGAGCGTGAGCTGTACGTGCGGCTGCTGATCACGTCGCGGCGATTCGCCGGGCGGCGCGTCGGCGGCCGGCTCGTCGAATACGCGCTCGACGAGGCGCGGCGGCGCGGCATCGACCTCGTGCGCGTCGACTGCTGGGCCGGCGGCGACGGCGAGCTGCAGCGCTACTACGAGAGCCAGGGCTTCAAGCCGACCGTCCGGTTCCACGTCGAAGACTGGGTCGGGCAGGTGCTCGAGCAACGCGTGGGGTAGCGCGGACGTGAGCCAGGGGAGACACTGTTGACGCGGTGCCAACAGACGAAGGAGTCGCCATGGCCGAGGAGCTCGCGGGCAAGGTCGTCGTCATCACCGGCGGCGGGCAGGGGATCGGCGCGGCGACCGCGTCGGCGCTGGCCCGGCTGGGCGCGCGGGTGGTGATCGGCGACCTCGACCAGGTCCGGGCCGAGAAAACCGCAGGCGATCTGGACGCCGAGGCGCTGCCGCTCGACGTCACCGACATCCGCGGCTTCACCGCGTTCCTCGACGAGGTCGAGCGCCGCCACGGCCGGATCGACGTCCTGATCAACAACGCGGGGATCATGCCGCTGGGCGAGCTCGAGGCCGAGAGCGACGCGACGACCCGCGCCCAGCTGGAGATCAACCTGCACGCCGTCATCCACGGCACGCGCGAAGCGATGAAGCGGATGCGGCCGCGGCGGTCCGGGCACATCGTCAACGTCGCGTCGTTCGCGGGCAAGGCCGGTTTCCCCGGCGCGGCGACGTACTGCGCGACCAAGCACGCCGTCGTCGGGCTGTCCGAAGCGGTGCACCTGGAGCTGCACGGGTCCGGTGTGCACGTTTCGTGCGTGCTGCCCGCGATCGTCCGGACGGAGCTGGCGAGCGGCCTGGGCGAGGCGAGGTTCTTCAAGTCCTCGCGGCCGGAAGATGTGGCCGACGCCATCGTGTCCACGCTGCGCAAGCCTCGTTTCGAGGTCTTCGTCCCCCGGTCCGTGGGAACTATGGGCAAGCTCACCCGGCTGCTGCCGCGCCGGGCCGGTGAAGCACTGGCCCGTGCTTTGAAAGCGGATCGGCTTTTGGCTTCAGCGGCCCATTCTCCGGCTCGCGCGGACTACGAAGCGCGCGCCGCGGAGAGTGCCCCCGGAGCGGGCACGGAGTAACTCGGACGGCCTAGCGACTGAGGCTTATTCCGGTTAGCCCGCCGCACCCCGCGCGCAAAGCCGCTGAGCAGCGCGGATGTCATGCGGCGGGCGACGGCTGAATAAGCCTCACTGTCCGATTTGGACGTGGCCGGTGTTGAGTCCACCGGTCTGACCGGGCAAGATTGACCGGAAGTGCCCGGGGGACGTCGCAGGAGGCTCGAGAGATGGTTTCACCGCCCGCACGGCTGGCCGCTGCGGCGTCGAACGTGGTCGGCAAGGTGCTGCACGGCGGTGTCGCCGACCTGCGCCCGATGCCGCGGGTGCTGATCGACCAGGGGCCCAACCGCTCGGTGTACCGGATGACGCACAGCAGCCGCCCGGTGTCCGGGCCGCCGATCCTGCTCGTGCCGCCGCTGGCCGCGCCGGCGATCTGCTTCGACCTGCGCCGCGGCTGCAGCCTGCTCGAGCACCTGGTCGAGGGCGGCCGCAACGCGTACCTCGTCGACTACGGCATGGTCGCGTTCTCGGACCGGCGCCTGGGCATCGAGCACTGGATCGACGAGGTCCTGCCGCGGGCGATCCGCAAGGTGAGCGCCGACGCCGGCGGGCAGCCCGTGCACCTGGTGTCGTGGTCGCTGGGCGGGATCTTCTCGCTGCTGGTGAACGCCGACCAGCCGAACCTCCCGATCGCGTCGATCACGGCGATCGGCTCCCCGGTGGACTTCACGGCGATCCCGATCGTGGCGCCGTTCCGCCCGCTGGTCGACCTGACGAACGGCCACCTCCTGACCCCGATCTACCGCGCGTTCGGCGGCGCACCGTCCTATTTGGTCAGCCGTGTGTTCCGCGCGACGGGCATCAGCAAGGAGATCACGAAGCCGATCGCGATCCTCTCGCACCTCGACGACCGCGACTACCTGGCGCAGATCGAGGCGGTCGACCACTTCATGAGCAACATGTACGCCTACCCGGGCCGTACGTTCGGCCAGCTGTACCACCGGCTGTTCCGCACGAACGACCTGGCGGAGGGCAAGGTGGATCTCAACGGGCGCATCATCTCGCTGTCGTCGGTCCGCGTCCCGACGCTGGTGGTGGCGGGCGAGAACGACACGATCGCCCCGCGGCCGTCGGTCGAGCGGGTCGTGGAGCTGCTGGACAAGGCCCCGGAGGTCCGCTTCAAGACGGCTCCGGGCGGTCACCTGGGCGTCCTGACCGGGCGGAAGGCCCGCGGCACGACGTGGCGCTACCTGGACGAGTTCCTCGACGACCAGATCTCTTGAACGCGCTGAAGGCCACCCCGAGGTCCGGGGTGGCCTTCAGCCGTTTCACTTCAGTTCGGCGGACGACTTCCCGAGGATCCGGCGAGCCACGATGAGCTGCTGAATCTGCTGCGTCCCCTCGAAGATGTCGAGGATCTTCGCGTCCCGAGCCCACTTCTCGAGCAGGGACTCCTCGCCGTAAGCCCCGGTCAGCTCGACGCACTTCAGCGCGATCTCCACCACCGAACGCCCCGCCTTGGCCTTCGCCATCGACGCCTGCAGCGAGTTCGGCTTGCGGTTGTCCGCCATCCACGCCGATTCCAGCGTCAGCAGGTACGCCGACTCGTAGTCCGCCTCCAGGCGAAGGAACTCAGCCGCCGCCGCGTGCTGGGAGTTCGCTGGGCGGTCGTAGTCGATCGGGACACCCGCGTCAGCGAGGATCGTCCGCGTCTCGTCCAGCGCCGCCCGTGCGACGCCGATCGCCATCGCCGCCACCAGCGGGCGGGTGTTGTCGAACGTCTGCATGACGCCCGCGAAGCCCTTGGCTGTGTCGATTTCCGGCGTCCCGAGCAGGTTTTCCTTCGGAACGCGGCAGTTCTCGAAGCGCAGCACCGCCGTGTCCGAAGCGCGGATGCCGAGCTTGTGCTCGACACGCACCACCTCGAAGCCCGGCGTGCCCTTCTCCACCACGAACGACTTGATCGCCGCGCGGCCCTTGGACTTGTCCAGCGTCGCCCACACGACCACCGCGTCCGCGCGCTCGCCCGACGTCACGAAGATCTTCTCGCCGTTGAGGACGTAGTGGTCGCCGTCGAGGCGGGCTGTCGTGCTGACCGCCGCGGAGTCCGAGCCGAACGCCGGCTCGGTGATCGCCATCGCCGCCCACATGCCGGAGAAGCGCTCGAGCTGCTCGTCCGTCGCCACCGAGCCGATCGCCGCGTTGCCGAGGCCCTGGCGCGGCATCGACAGCAGCAGGCCGACGTCACCCCAGCACATCTCGATCGTGCCGAGGACGACGTTCAGGTTGGCGCCGTTGCGGTTGCCCTTCTCGGCGTCGTCGGAGCCGGAGCGGCGGACCCCCGCCGCGCCCGCGCCGCCCTCGCCGGAGGAATTGAGGCCATCCAGCAGCGCTGCGAACATGTCCAGCTCGGCCGGGTACGTGTGTTCCGCGCGGTCGTACTTGCGCGAGATCGGCCGGAACACCTCGGCCGCGGCCTGGTACGCCTGGTTGATCAGCGCGCCGGCCTTCTGGGGAACTTCCAGGTTAATCATCGTTAACGCCTTTCCGAAGCCTAGAGAAGGACGGCGCCTTCCATGACGCCGATGGCGCGCAGGTCCCGGTACCAGCGCTCGACGGGGTGCTCCTTCACGAAGCCGTGCCCGCCCAGCAGCTGCACGCCCGCGCTGCCGATCTGCATGCCCTTGTCCACGGCCAGCTTCCGGGCCAGCGCGACCTCGCGGGCGTAGGACTTGCCCTGCTCCGCGCGTGCTGCCGCGCGCAGCGTGACCAGCCGCAGGCCCTCCAGCTCGATCGCGATGTCCGCGACGGAGAACGCCACCGCCTGCCGGTGACTGATCGGCTCGCCGAACGCGACGCGCTCGTTGACGTAAGGCACGACGTAGTCGAGGACGGCCTTCGCGGTGCCGGCGGCCAGTGCCGCCCAGCCCAGGCGCGAAAGCCGGACGACGTCGGTGAAGACGTCGAGCTTGCCGCCGCCGAGCAGCGCGCCCGCGGGCAGCGACACCTTCTCCAGGTGCAGCTTGCCGGTCGCGGCGCCGCGCAGGCCCATCGCCGGCTCCGCTTCGATGGTCACCCCGGCGTTCGACGACTCGACGAGGAACAGCGCCGGGCCGCGGCCTTCGAGGTCGGCCGACACGATGAACAGCTCGGCCTGCGCCGCGCGCGGGACCAGCGACTTCACGCCGTCGAGCTGGTAGCCCTTGGGCGTGCGACGCGCCTTCGTCTCGGGCTTGAACGGGTCGTACAGTGCCTTCTGCTCTTGCAACGCCAGCGCGGCAGCGGGCACGTTCTCGCCGACGAACGCGGGCAGGTAGTCGGCCTGCTGCTGCTCGTCGCCCCAGCTGACCAGCGCGGTGCTCACCGCGGACGGCGCGAGCACGGCCACGGCCAGGCCGAGGTCCCCGTGCGCGAGCGCTTCCGCGACGAGCGCGTTGGTGACGACCGAGCGTTCGGTGCCGACGCCGCCGAGCTCCTCGGGGATGCCGACCAGGCTGATGCCCAGCTCGGCGGCCCTGGCCAGCAGGCCTTCGGGTGCCTCGAGCTTGGCGTCGGCGTCCGCGGCGGCCGGGCGCAGCTGCTCGGCGGCGAACTCGGTCACCGTCTCGACGATGAGCTGCTGGTCCTCGCTCGGCGTGAGGTCGAACAGCCCGGTGTCGGGGGACGGCGCGAGCCGGGCGGGCTTGCCCAGCTTCTGCACCGACTTGAACGACCGGGTCGCCGCGCCGGCGACGCGGAAGCCGTTGCGCGTTCCCGCGGTGACCAGGCCTTCGATGGGCTTGCGCAGCCCTGCCCGATCGACGACCTTGCTCCCGGCCAGCCGGGTCAGCGCGGAAAGGCCCCAGCCCATCGCGTCCCGTTTTCTTGGCGCAGCCATGTGGCCCTCCATCCGTTACCTACTCGTGAGTAGGTTAACGCGGGAGGCGACGCGGCGCCAGTGTGGGCTCACTTACGAGTGAGTGCGGTGGACCTCCTGGCGCCAGCGGGCGAACGTGACTCGCTCGAAGCCGATCAGGCCGAGCACCAGACCGGCGACGACCAGCAGTAGCGCGGCGGCGGGCACGTGCTCCAGCAACGGCGTCGCCGCGACCACCAGGATCGCGACGACCAGCCGCTGGACGTTCCAGCTGCCGAGGTTGCGCTTGCGCAGGGAGCTCAGCGCGACCAGGTAGAGCGCGAGGCCACCGGTCAGCGTCCAGATCGGCACGCCGTGCAGGGC
The DNA here is from genome assembly GCF_036227105.1 of Amycolatopsis sp. NBC_01488. Classification (NCBI taxonomy): domain Bacteria; kingdom Bacillati; phylum Actinomycetota; class Actinomycetes; order Pseudonocardiales; family Pseudonocardiaceae; genus Amycolatopsis; species Amycolatopsis sp. NBC_01488. The sequence continues at coordinate 3,851,139 of NZ_CP109434.1, forward strand.
TTCGCCGGGCGAGTGGTGCTCGGTGTCGGCGATGTACAGGAAGGCTTTCTTCAGGCCGAGCGCGACGAGCACGATCCCGGCGATCAGCGGCAGGTGCAGGAACGTGTAGGAGTCGGTGGCGAGCTTCGTGCGCTCGATGCCGGTGGCCCGGGTCAGCCGGTGCTCGGAGACGCGCGCGACGACGTCGAAGTACGTCCACCACATCCCGGCGGCCAGCGCGAGCCCGCACACGGCGGCGCCCGCGACCAGCCACGACATCGGCAGCGGCCCGATCCCGATGCCGATCGCGACGATCGACTCCCCGAGCGCGATGATCACGATCAGCCCGAACCGCTCGGCGAAGTGCGCGGGCGAGTTCAGCCGCCAGCCCTCGGGCCCGCTGAGGTAGACGTTGAGGTAGTCGGCCAGCAGCGCGACGACCCACAGGCCCAGCTGCCACGGCCCGCTGAGCGCGGTGCTGACGCCCAGCAGCACGACGCTCGGCAGCAACCCGGCGAACATCTTGAGCAGAACGCGCCGCAACCCGGGATCGTGCCGCGCGGCGCCGAGGTAGGCGACGAGGTGCAGCAGCCGCACGAGCGCGTAGCAGACGACGAACAGCACCGGCGCGAACAACCCGCCGGGATGGTCGACGAAGGCCTCGGGAATGGTGAGCGAAACGAGGAACATCACGGCCATGGCCCCGAACATCGCCAGCCGCGCGATCCCGTGGTCGACGTGGATGGTGTTCCCGAGCCAGGCATAGCTGCACCAGCACCACCACAGGACGGCGAGCATGGCCAGCCCCTGCCCGACCCCGACGGGGCTCAGGTGGTCGGCCATCAACTGGGTGGTCTGGGTGATGGCGTAGACGAAGACCAGGTCGAAGAAGAGCTCGATGGTGGAGACGCGGTGGTCCTCATCCGCGCTCACCAGGTGCAGGCGTCTCGTGGGCACGCCGAATTATGGACGAAACAAGGACAACGAGGTCCGGTTTCCCGGTCACGCCCTGCGCGAACATGGCCGAGCGTGCATGGGTCTGGGACACTGGGCAACGGGACGTGGGGAGGTGCCGTGCACTCGGTTTCGGCTGCGCACCACAGGACGATCATGGCCGTCGACATCGCCGGCTACAACAACCCGAGCCGCACGATGGCGCACCTGCGCGAGGTGCACGAGGGACTCTGGTCGGTGCTCAAGGGCAGCTTCGCCGAGACGGGCGTCCCGTGGGACGTCTGCTTCGTGGAGAACACCGGCGACGGCGCGATGATCCTGCTCCCGCCGGAAATCGCGAAGGCGGACCTCGTCGCGCAGCTGCCCGAGCGCCTGCACGCCGAACTTCGCCGCTACAACGCGGTGCATTCCGAGCCGGCGCGGATCCAGCTGCGGGTCGCCTTGAACGCCGGCGAAGTGCAACGGGGCGGTCAGGGTGCGGTCGGCAAGGCCATCAGCGCCACGTTCCGCGTCCTCGACGCGCCCGCGGCGAAGGCCGCGCAGAAGGCCACCGGAGCGGACCTGGCCCTGTTGGCGTCCGACACGTTCTACCACGACGTCGTGGCCGAAGACCCGGCCGCGGCCGCCGGCGACTACGCGCGAATCCCGGTGTCCGTCAAGGAAACCAGCACGGTCGCGTGGTTGCGGTTGCTGGGCGTCCCCAAGGAACGCCCGCAAACGCCCAGTGCATCGGTGCCCGACTTCACCGCGCTCGTCGAAGCGCTCATGGACGTCCAGTGCGTCCGCAACAGCGACAGCCGGCGGCTGCTGCTGGAAATGTTCCCCCGCCGGGAGATCGCGTCGCAGGTCTCGTACTACCCGCAAGACCGGCTGCACGTGATCGCGCTGGCGACAACCTGCCTCCGCTTCGCGGGTGGCCTCCGGTGCCTGCTCGACGTCGTGCTGACGATCGATCCCCATTCCCCGGAGGTCGCGCGGCTGGCCGAGGTGATCGATCGGTGGCCGGAGGACCACTGACCCGCGCTCAGGCGACGCCGAGCACCGTGTGCAGCAACGTCGTCAGCTCGGCTTCGAAGTTCGGCCGCGCTGCCACCCGGCGGGTCCGGGCCAGGTCGTTAGCGATCGTTAACGCCGCGTGCACCGTGATTTTCGCTTCGCGCGGTGGCAGCTCGGGGCGGACCGTCGACAGCAGCGTCACCCACTGGGCCACGTAATCCCGTTGGATCCGCAGCAAATCCGCCTTGTCGCGGTCCGGCATCGTCACGCGGTCCGCCGAGAACGACACCAGCAGCTCCGGCGTGTGCAGGATCGTGTGCACGTACGACGCCGCCAAGCGACGCAGTGCGGACACTTCGTCCGGTGCCTGCAGCGCACGCTCCGCCGCCAATGCCAGCCTGTCCGCGGCGCGGTGTCCGATTGCCACCATCAGCGCTGCCTTGCTCGGGAAGTGGCGGTACACACTCGGGCCCGCGATACCCGCCGCCGCGCCGATGTCCTCCATGCTCACGTCGTGGAAGCCGCGCTGGGCGAACAGCCCTGTTGCCGCCGCCAGGACCTGCTCGCGGCGGGACGGCGTGCCGAGGCTCACCGCCGGCGCCGAAGGCGGTGAAGAGGGCGACGGGAGTGTGGTGTTGAGCACATCGAGGGCCAGTTCGACCAGGAGCGCGGCGAAGCGGCGGCGCGCCACTGCCGTGTGGTGCACCGACACGCTGCCGAACACCGACAGCGCCGCCCAGCAGAGCAGTTCCGCGTCCTCCGCGTGCAGTTCCGCGCGCCGCACGAGCAGCGCCTTCGACCACGCCGTCAACGCCAACATCGAGCGGCGGGCGATCTCGCGCTGGTCCTCCTTCGGGAGATGACGTCCTTCCCAGCGCCACAGCGCGGCGATCTCCCGGCGCTCGACGGCTTGCGTGGCCAGCAGACCCAGGAGGGATTCCAGCTGGTCGGCGGGCAAAACGGAGTCCGACAGCGCCTCCGCCGTCGCCGCTTCCATGTCCTCGAAGCCGCTCAGGACGACGTACGCCAGAATCGCCTGCTTGTCCGCGAAGTGCCGGTACAGCGCCGGCCCGGTGACGCCGGCGGCGTCCGCGATGTCCTTGATACCGACGCCGGGGAAGCCGCGGGCGCGGAACAGCTCCGCTGCCACCGCGGCCAGCTGGGCCTTGCGGTCGCGGGGGCGCGTGCTGCGTTCGACGTCGGTCATGGTGAGTCGACGATAGCGGCTAACGGCACACCCGCAACCCATTGACACCTTGGGGTTATCCGGCGATATGTTAATGGCCATTAGCCCTACTGGCCGGTACCATCGGCTGCGACACGGCTAGGAACGAAGACGTCCCACCCGCTCGCGAGGAGTTGTTCTGTGAGTAGCGAGGCCTACATCTACGAGGCGATCCGCACGCCTCGCGGCAAGAACAAGGGCGGTGCCCTGCACGGCACCAAGCCGGTCGACCTGGTGGTCGGCCTGATCGAAGAGCTCAAGGTCCGCCACCCGAACCTCGACCCCGCGGTGATCGACGACGTCGTACTCGGCGTGGTCTCCCCCGTCGGCGAGCAGGGCGCGGTCATCGCGCGCACCGCCGCGCTGAACGCCGGTCTCCCCGAGACCGTCGCCGGCGTGCAGCTCAACCGCTTCTGCGCCTCCGGCCTGGAAGCCACCAACACCGCCGCGCAGAAGGTCCGCTCCGGCTGGGACAACCTGATCATCGCCGGCGGCGTCGAGTCGATGTCGCGCGTGCCGATGGGCTCCGACGGCGGCGCGCTGTTCATGGACCCGGCCACCGCGTACGACAACTACATCGTCCCGCAGGGCACCGGCGCCGACCTGATCGCGACCATCGAGGGCTTCTCCCGCGAGGACGTCGACCGCTGGGCCGTCCGCTCGCAGGACCGCGCCGAGGCGGCTTGGTCCGGCGGCTACTTCGCCAAGTCCGTCGTCCCGGTCAAGGACATCAACGGCGTGACCGTGCTGGACCACGACGAGCACCGCCGTCCCGGCTCCACCGTCGAGGGCCTCGGCAAGCTCAAGCCCGCCTTCGCCGGCATCGGCGAGCTGGGCGGCTTCGACGCCGTGGCGCTGCAGAAGTACCACTCGGTCGAGAAGATCAACCACGTCCACACCGGCGGCAACTCCTCCGGCATCGTCGACGGCGCCGCGCTGGTGCTGGTCGGCTCCGAGCAGATCGGCAAGACCTTCGGGCTGACGCCGCGCGCCCGGATCGTGGCGACGGCGTCGATCGGCTCCGAGCCGACGATCATGCTCACCGGCCCCACCCCGGCTACCGAGAAAGTGCTGAAGACCGCGGGCCTCAAGCCCGAGGACATCGACCTGTGGGAGCTCAACGAGGCGTTCGCGTCCGTCGTGCTCAAGTGGATCAAGGACCTGCACCTCGACGAGGAGAAGGTCAACGTCAACGGCGGCGCGATCGCCATGGGCCACCCGCTCGGCGCCACCGGCGCGATGCTGGTCGGCACCGTGGTCGACGAGCTCGAACGCCGCCAGGCGCGCCGCGCCCTGGTGACCCTGTGCATCGGCGGCGGCATGGGCGTCGCCACCATCATCGAGCGGGTGTGAGGACTCCAATGGCCGAGAGCAAGACCATCCGCTGGGAGCAGGACGCCGACGGCATCGTCACCCTGACCCTGGACGACCCGAACCAGTCGGCGAACACGATGAACGCCGACTTCCGCGAGTCGCTGGGCGTCACGGTCGACCGCCTGGAGGCCGAGAAGGACTCCATCACCGGCGTCGTCATCACGTCCGCCAAGAAGACGTTCTTCGCCGGTGGCGACCTGAACGACCTCATCCAGGCGAAGCCGGAGAACGCGGTCGAGCTGACCGAGGGCAGCACCCTGATGAAGGGGCAGATGCGCCGCATCGAGCAGCTCGGCAAGCCGGTCGTCGCGGCGATCAACGGCGCCGCGCTCGGCGGTGGCCTGGAGATCGCGCTGGCGACGCACCACCGCATCGCCGCCGACGCCAAGGGCAGCCAGATCGGCCTGCCCGAGGTGACGCTGGGCCTGCTGCCCGGCGGCGGTGGCGTTGTGCGCACTGTCCGATTGCTGGGTATCCAGAGCGCGCTGCTGAACGTCCTGCTGCAGGGGCAGCGCCACCGCCCGCGCAAGGCGCTGGAGCTGGGCCTGGTGCACGAAGTCGTCGACGCCGTCGAGGAGCTCGTCCCCGCCGCGAAGGCGTGGATCAAGGCCAACCCCGAAGGCGGCGTCCAGCCCTGGGACGTCAAGGGCTACAAGATCCCCGGCGGCACGCCGTCGAACCCGAGCTTCGCGGCGAACCTGCCGGCGTTCCCGGCGAACCTGCGCAAGCAGATCAAGGGCGCGAACATGCCGGCGCCGCGGGCGATCCTGGCCGCCGCGATCGAGGGCGCGCAGGTCGACTTCGACACCGCGATCCTGATCGAGACGCGCTACTTCATCCACCTCGCCACCGGCCAGGTCTCGAAGAACATGACGAAGGCGTTCTTCTTCGACCTGCAGACCATCAACTCCGGCGGCTCGCGGCCGGACGGCTTCGAGAAGTACACCGCTCGCAAGGTCGGTGTGCTCGGCGCCGGGATGATGGGCGCCGCCATCGCGTACGTGTCGGCGAAGGCCGGCATCGACGTCGTCCTCAAGGACGTCTCGCAGGAGGCGGCCGAGAAGGGCAAGGGCTACGCGGAGAAGCTCGAGCAGAAGGCCCTTTCGCGCGGCAAGACCACGCAGGAGAAGTCGGACGCGCTGCTGGCGAAGATCACGCCGACCGCCGACCCGGCCGACTTCGCGGGCGTCGACTTCGTCATCGAGGCCGTGTTCGAGAGCGTCGAGCTGAAGCACAAGGTGTTCGGCGAGATCGAGAGCGTCGTCAACGCCGACGCGGTGCTGGGCTCCAACACCTCGACGCTGCCGATCACCACCCTCGCCGAGGGCGTGCAGCGGACCGAGGACTTCATCGGGATCCACTTCTTCTCGCCGGTCGACAAGATGCCGCTGGTCGAGATCATCTGCGGCGAGAAGACGTCCCCGGCGACGCTGGCGAAGGTCTTCGACTACACGCTGCAGATCAAGAAGACCCCGATCGTCGTCAACGACAGCCGCGGCTTCTTCACCTCGCGCGTGATCGGCACGTTCATCAACGAGGCCGTCGCCGCGCTGGGCGAGGGTGTCGAGCCGGCGTCGATCGAGCAGGCGGGTTCGCAGGCCGGCTACCCGGCGCCGCCGCTGCAGCTGATGGACGAGCTGACGCTGACCCTCCCGCGCAAGATCCGCAAGGAAACGCGCGAGGCGATCGAGGCCGCGGGTGGCACGTGGAAGGCGCACGCGTCCGAGGCCGTCATCGATCGGATGGTCGAGGAGTTCGACCGCAAGGGCCGTTCGACCGGCGCGGGCTTCTACGAGTACGACTCCGAAGGCAAGCGAGTCGGCCTGTGGCCGGGCCTGCGCGACGCGTTCAAGTCGGGTTCGACGGAGGTGCCGTTCGAGGACCTCAAGGAGCGCATGCTCTTCGCCGAGGCGCTCGAGACGGTGAAGTGCTTCGACGAGGGCGTCTTGACGTCGGTGGCGGACGCGAACATCGGCTCGATCTTCGGTATCGGGTTCCCGGCGTGGACGGGTGGTGTCATCCAGTACATCAACCAGTACGAGGGTGGCCTGCAGGGCTTCGTGGACCGGTCGCGCGAGCTGGCCGCCCGGTACGGCGACCACTTCGAGCCGCCGGCTTCGCTCGTGGAGAAGGCTGCCAAGGGCGAGATCTACGAATAAGCGGTAGTTTGTGAAGGCCACCCCGCGCGCCGGGGTGGCCTTCACGGCGTTTCAGAGCGAGACGGCGACTTCGGCGTGGCTCACGCGGTCGTCCCAGCGGCTCAGCGCCCGGCGCGCGTCATCCTCGAGTACGGCGTCTTCGTACGCTTCGCCCGCGAAGCCGCGTACAGCGTCGAGGCCGGTGAAGAACACGATCGAGGTGAACTCGACCTCGTCGCCGTCCATCCGGTGCAGCAGCCGCGCGCCTTGAAAGCCGGGTACGTCCTGGAGGTGCTGCGCCACTTCCGTCTCGTAGTGCCGCTGGTAGTCGTCGGCTGTCGCGGCGGGCGCCCAGCCGCGCCACGTTCGTGCGATCATCCTCGGTTCCCCGATCCGTGAAGGGTCCTTGCGGTTTCCGAGCGGAAAGTGTGCCCCAGTTCCGGCCCCAGGCCGAAGTAGTGGCGGAAGTTGTAGATCAACGGGCTCCACGCCGCCGGGTCGACGTGCTGCGTGCCCGGCACCACCGTTCCGGAGCAGCGTGCACGGCCAGGACCTGCGCTTCGACGATGAAAAAACTCCCGGCAATGTCCCGATTGCACCCCTGACGCTCTCGCCTCCAGCTGCAGCGGACACTCGGCTACGCGCGGCGGGCGCACCTGCCGAAGTGTCCGGCGGCTTGTCCATCTCGAGTTCGCCGGAAAGCCACCGAACCCGGTTAATCTCCGCCCATGCGCCGTCCCGTCGCGGTGGCACTGGCCGCCGTCTTGCTCGCCTCCGCGTTGACAACGATGTCAGCCGCCGCCGACCTCAGTCCCGCCGACTTCGTCGATCCGCTGATCGGCTCAGCCGGGGACGGCAACACCTACCCCGGTGCCACCGCGCCCTTCGGAATGCTCGCCTGGAGTCCCACCAGCACCCGCGGCGACCAGACGTCCACCGGCGCGGCCAACGGCTACCAGTACGACACCACCCGCATCCGCGGCTTCAGCCTGACCCACGTCAACGGCGCCGGCTGCAATCCCGGGGCCGCCGGCGACGTGCCGATCCTGCCCTTCGCCGGCGACGTCACCTCGTCGCCCAGCGCCGACACCACCGACGCCGTCTACGCGAGCAACTTCAGCCACGCCGACGAGACAGCAACGCCGGGACGCTACCGTCTCGGCCTGGCCAACGCCGTCACGACCGATGTCGCGAGCACCGAACGCACCGCGATCGGCACGCTGACCTATCCCCAGGGCAAGCCCGCGAGCCTGCTCTTCCGGACTTCGAACTCCCTCAACGGCAGCGAGGACGCCGAGACGCACATCGACGCGAAGAACCGCACGATCACCGGGTCCGTGCTCACCGGCGCGTTCTGCGGCCGCCGCGCGAACGGCGGCGTCAACAACCGCAAGTCCTACTACCGGCTGTACTTCACCGCGCGGTTCGACCAGCCCGTCACTGGCACCGGGACGTGGAAGGACGCCACGCTGCAGCCCGGCGGTACCGACCAGACCGGCGGCGAGGGCTACGCGACCGGCAAGGACCGCGCCGGACGCGGTTCCGGCGGCTACGTCACCTTCGCGCCCGGCAGCGCGGTCACGATGCGGATCGCGATCTCCTACGTCTCCCTCGAAGGCGCCGAAGCGAACCTCCGAGCCGAGCAGCCCGGCAAGTCCACTGTGGACAGCATTGCCGAGAAGACGAAACGCGCGTGGAACACCGAGCTGAACCGGGTGCAGGTCAACGGCGGCACCGCCAACCAGCGCATCGTCTTCACCACCGCGCTCTACCACAGCCTGCAGCAGCCCAACCTCGTCAGCGACGTCGACGGTCAGTACCCGGGAATGGACCGGAAGCCCCACCGCGTCGAACGCGGACAGGACGCGCAGTACTCGAACTTCTCCGGCTGGGACCAGTACCGCGCGCAGATCCAGCTGCTGGCATTGCTGGAACCGCGCGTCGCCGGAAACTTCGCGCAGTCGCTCTACAACTACGCGAAGCAGAACGACGGCGTCTGGGACCGCTGGGTGCACGTCAACGGCGCGACGCACGTCATGACCGGCGACCCCTCGGCGGCGACGGTCGCGACCTTCTACGCGATGGGCGTCCGCAACTTCGACTACCGCGGCGCCTTCGACTCGCTGTACAAGCAGGCGACAGTCCCGCGGCCGGAAGGCCTGCAGGACGGCGGCTGCCCCGGCCAGTGCGTCGGCCAGCGGCCCAACCTCGCGCAGTACCTGACGTCCCACTACGCGCCCAACGACGTCTGCCACTGCTGGGGCGGCGCCGCCGAGACGCTGGAAGACGCTGTCGCCGACTCGGCAATCGGACATTTCGCAGAACAGCTCGGCCGCACTCGCGAAGCTGCAGAGTTGCACGCCCGGGGTGCGTACTGGCGCAATGTCTTCAACCACGAGACCGGCTACACGCAGGCCCGCACCGCCGATGGCAGCTGGGTGACGCCGTTCGACCCGGCGAGCGACCGCGGCTTCGCCCAAGGCAGCGCGGCCGCCTACACCTGGATGGTCCCGCAGGACGTCTCCGGCCTCGCCGACGCGATGGGCGGCAAGGCGACCGCCGTCACCCGGCTCGACGGCTTCTTCCACGACGCCAACGGAAACTGGCAGCTGAAGGGCGGCGGCCCGCTCAAGTACGACCCGACGAACGAGCCCGACATCCACGCGCCGTGGCTGTACGACGAACTCGGCCAGCCCTGGAAGACGCAGGAAACCGTGCGGCAGCTGGTGAACTCCGTCTACACGACGGGACCGTCCGGGCTGCCCGGCAACGACGACTTGGGCACGATGTCCGCCTGGTACGTCTTCGCCGCGCTCGGCCTCTACCCGCGGACGCCGGGCTCGGGCGAGCTGCTGCTGTCGAGCCCGCTGTTCCCGGCGGCGGTGATCCGGCCGGCGGGCGGCGCGCCGATCCGGATCACCGCGTCGGGCAGCGGGAAGTACGTCCAGAGCGTCCGCCAGGACGGCCGCCCGCAACGCGACTGGAAGCTCGACGCGTCCTTCCTGCGCGGCGGCAGCCTCGACTTCCGATTGTCCGAGACGCCGACCAGCTGGGGGAGCTGAGCAGCCGGAGATCCTTGCGTGCGGTGGGCGGGCTTGGCGCCGTCGTTCAGGACGGCGAACAGCGAACCGGCGTGACCGCGGACTCGGGTAGATAACGCCGCATACGTCCGAGTTGAAACGGCGTAACAAACGGTTCCGGGCGAGCGACTACGCGGCATTGGTTCGTGGCGCTAAGGAGTTTTCGTGAACAAGAAACTGGGGTGGATCCTGGCCGCGGGCCTGCTGGTCGCGGGCTGTGGTGCCGGTACTCCGCAGGTCAAGGGCCCGGGCAGCGTCGGTGTTCTCGACACCCCGACGTCGACGTATTCGACGCCGGCGTATTCCGTTCCGGTCACGACGGAAACGCCCGTCACCACGACTTCCGAAGCGCCGGTCGTCACGACGGAGCAGGCTGTCGCCCCGGCGCCGAAGACGACCGCCGCCAAGCCCAAGGCGGCGCCGAAAACCACCGCGCAGGCCGCGCCGAAGCCGGCCGAATGCGGCGCGGACTACTACGTGAACTCCAGCGGCAACTGCGTCCACCGGCCCAGCGACAACCCGTCCGGCGCGACGGCGCTCTGCAAGGACGGCACGTACAGCTACAGCCAGCACCGCTCCGGCACCTGCTCCGGCCACGGAGGCGTGCGCACCTGGTTGTGACGAGGGCACCAATCGAGCGGAAAACGCCCGGGGCGTAGGTACAGTGCATGAAGTTGCATGATGTGTACTAACTACACACCGGGGGTGTGCTGGTGTCCCGTCCCGGACGGTCCGGCCGCGCGATCATCGTGGTACTCGCCTCGTGCGGACTGGTCGCGTCGTTCATGCAGACGCTGGTCGTGCCGCTCATCCCGGTGTTCCCGCGGCTGCTGAGCGCCTCGGCGGCCGACGCGTCCTGGGTGGTCACCGTGACGCTGCTGGCCGCGTCCGTCATCACCCCGGTCAGCGGCCGGCTCGGCGACCTCTACGGCAAGCGGCGGATGATCCTCGTCAGCCTCGCGCTGCTCATCGCCGGCTCGGTCGTGTCCGCGACGACGAGCGCGCTCGCGTTCCAGATCCTCGGGCGCGGGCTGCAGGGCTGCGCGATGGGCGTCATCCCGCTCGGCATCAGCATCATGCGCGACGAGCTCCCGCCCGAACGCGTCGGCGGCGCGATCTCGCTGATGAGCGCGACGCTCGGCGTCGGCGGTGCGATCGGGCTGCCGGTCGCGGCGGTCGTCGCCGAGAACGCGGACTGGCACGTGCTGTTCTGGATGTCCGCCGCGCTCGGGCTGTTCTTCGGGTTGCTGATCGTCAAGTTCGTGCCGGAGTCGCCGGTGCGCACCCCTGCACCGTTCGACTACTTCGGCGCGTTCGGGCTGGCCGCGGGCCTGCTCTGTTTGCTATTGCCGGTCGTGAAGGGCGCCACCTGGGGCTGGACGAGCGTGCCGACCCTGGGGCTCGCCGCGGCGGCCGTCGTCATCCTGCTCGGCTGGGGTGGTTACCAGCTGCGCCGGCGTGCCCCGCTGGTCGACCTGCGGGTGTCCGCCCGCCGTCCGGTGCTGTTCACGAACCTGGCGTCGATCATGGTCGGGTTCTCGATGTACGCGATGGCGTTGTCGTTCCCGCAACTGCTGCAGGCGTCGGCGTCGACCGGATACGGGCTGGGCCAGACGATGGTGCAATCCGGCCTGTCCCTGGCGCCGAACGGCCTGGTGATGATGCTGCTGTCGCCGGTGTCGGCGCGGCTCATCGCCCGGCTGGGCCCGCGTCCGACGCTGATGTCCGGTGCGCTGGTGATCGCCGTCGGCTACCTGTTCGCGATCGCGCTGATGGACAACGCGCTCGAGCTGATCACGGCGTCGGTGATCATCGGCGCGGGTGTCGGAATCGCGTACGCGGCCATGCCGGCGCTGATCATGGGCTCGGTCCCCGTCACCGAAACGGCGTCCGCGAACGGCCTGAACTCCCTGATGCGCTCGGTCGGCACGGCGATTTCGAGCGCAGTGATGGCGGCGATGCTGGCGCAGCTGACGATCACCGTCGGCGGCCTGAGCGTGCCGTCGCTGTTCGGCTTCCGGGCGACGTTCGCCGTGGCCGCGTCCGCCGCGCTGACGGGCGTCCTGCTCGCGGCGCTGGTCCCGAAGACGCGGGTGGCGCCGGAGCTGGTCGCCGCCTAGTTCTTGCGCGCGACCAGGGCCAGGCCGCCGCATTCGGACGGGTTCGCCGGAACGTCGGCGGGGTCCTCCGGCCGCCACTGCGGGATGAAGACGATGCCCGGGTCGAGGAGCTCGAAGCCGTCCACGAGCGTGCGCAGCTCCTCGGCCGTGCGCGGCGTCACCGGGTTCGCGCTCTTCTGGTACATCGCGACCGCGCGGGCGGTGCCGTCGCTCTGCTGCTCGGGCGTCGCCGACGACATCGCCAGGTAGCTGCCGGGCGCGAGCGCGTCGCGGTAGGCGGCGATCAGCCGGGCCGGGTCGCGCTCGTCCGGGATGAAGTGCACGAACAGCGCCATCACGACCATCACCGGCTGGTCGAGGTCCAGCATCATCTCGGTGGTCTCGTGCTCGAGGACGTCGTCCGGGAACTCGGCGTCGGCGTGCACCATGGCCGCGTTCTCGTTGTCCTCCAGCACGATCTCGCTGTGCGCGACGGCGACGGGCTCGTTGTCGACGTAGACGACGCGCGCGGTCGGGTCGATCGCGTGCGCGACCTCGTGAACGTGCCCGACGGTCGGCATGCCGGAGCCGATGTCCAGGAACTGCCGGATGCCGTTGTCCATCCCGAACCGGATGGCCCGGCGCAGCCACTGCCGGTTCAGCTGCGCGCGCTCCCGCGCGTTCGGCTGGGCGGCGAGCACCTGGTCGGCGAACATCCGGTCCACGGCGTAGTTGAGCTGGCCACCGAGGATGTAGTCGTACACGCGCGCGGCGTTCGGCTTGTCGAGGTCGATGCCGCGCCGCGCGTACTCGTCTTCACTCATGGCCGCTCCAAGATCCGGGTGACGGCGAGAATAGCCGGACACGCAGCGCAGCGGATCCGGCGTGGCCGCTCGGCTCAGTTCTTCCGCGCCACCAGGGCGAGCTGGCTCGCCAGCTCCGGGTGCTCACCGACCTCCGCGGGGTCGTCCGGCCGCCACTCGGGCGTGAACACGATTCCCGGCGGCACGATCTCGAAGCCGTCCACCAGTGCCCGCAGCTCGTCCTTCGAGCGGGCCACCACGTCCGTGCCGCTCTTCTGGTACATCTCCGCCGCGCGCCGGACCTCTTCGCCCTGGCCCTCGAACGTGCCCGACGAAAGGGCCAGGTAGCTGCCCGGCGCGAGCGCGTCGCGGTAGGCGGCGATCAGGCCGGCGGGGTTCCGCGCGTCCGGGACGAAGTGGATGAACGCCGCCATGATCACCATCACCGGCTTGTCGAAGTCCAGCAGCCACTCGGTCGTCGGGTGCTCCAGGACGTCCGCCGGAACCTCGGCGTCGGCCTGCACCATCTCCGCGTGGTCGTTGTCCTTCAGCACGATCTCGCTGTGTGCGACGGCGATCGGCTCGTTGTCGACGTACACCACCCGCGACTCCGGGTCGATCGCCTGGACGACCTCGTGCACGTGCCCGACGGTCGGCATGCCCGAGCCGATGTCCAGGAACTGGCGGATCCCCTGCTCGGCACCGAAGCGGACCGCGCGGCGCAGCCACCGCCGGTTCAGCAGCGCCAGGTCCTTGGCCTCCGGGCGGACTTCCAGGATCTTCTCGGCGAACATCCGGTCGATGGCGTAGTTGAGTTTGCCGCCGATCAGGTAGTCGTACACGCGCGCGGCGTTCGGCTTGTCGAAGTCGATCCCGCGTTTCGCGTGTTCGTCGGTCATCGCAGCCGCTCCTCGCCGTGGTGTGACGGCGAGAATAGCTAGTTCTTGCGAGCCACGAGGGCGAGACCGCCAGAGAGCTCCGGCGGGTCTTCGAGCGGTCCGTCCGGACGCCACTCGGGCGTGAACACCACGCCCGGCGGAAAGATCTCAAAGCCCTTCACCAGCGCCCGCAGCTCGTCGGGCGACCGCAGCGTCAGGGGCGTCCCGCTCTTCTCGTACAACGAAACCGAGTGTTGCGACTCCTCGCCCTGGCCCTCCCAGGTGCCCGACGACAGCGCGAGGTAACTGCCGGGCGCGAGGACGTCGCGGTACGCGGCGATCAGGCCGGCTGGATCCCGCGCGTCGGGGATGAAGTGCACGAACGCCGCCATGATCACCATCACGGGCTTGCCGAAGTCGAGCATCGCCTCGGTGGTCGGGTGCTCCAGCACTTCGTCCGGGTACTCGGCGTCAGCCTGGACCATCGCCGCGTTCTCGTTGCCCTCCAGCACGATCTCGCTGTGCGCGACCGCGATCGGCTCGTTGTCGACGTACACCACCCGCGACGCCGGATCGATCGCCTGGACGACCTCGTGGACGTGCCCGACCGTCGGCATCCCGGAGCCGATGTCGAGGAACTGCCGGACGCCCTGCTCGGCCGCGAACCGCGCTGCGCGACGCAGCCACGCCCGATTGACCAGCGCCATGTGCCGCGCGTTCGGCAGCACGCCGAGGATCCGGTCGGCGAACATCCGGTCGACGGCGTAGTTCAGCTCGCCGCCGATCATGTAGTCGTACACGCGCGCCGCGTTCGGTCTCTCGAGGTCGATGCCGCGCTTCGCGTGTTCGTCCTCGCTCATGGCCGCTCCCGGGTCGAAGGTGTGCCGGGAGAATAGTCCGGTTCTACAGCAGCGGCGGCACCACGGCGTCGATGAGGTGTGGACCCGGTTCGGCGAAGGCCCGCTGCAGCTGTTCGGCCAGCTCCTCGGCGGTCGTCGCGCGCGTCGCGGGGACGCCCATGCCCTCCGCGATCTTCACGAAGTCCATATCCGGACGCGAAAGATCGAGCAGGTCGTTCGCCTTCGGCCCGCCCTGCGCGCCGACGCGCTGCAGCTCCAGCCGCAGGATCGCGTACGCGCGGTTGTTGAGGATGACGGTCGTGACGTTCAGGTTCTCGCGCGCCTGCGTCCACAGCGCGGAGATCGTGTACAGCGCGCTACCGTCCGATTGCAGGTTCAGGACGGGACGGTCCCGTCCCGCCACTGCCGCGCCGGTCGCGACCGGCATGCCGTAGCCGATCGCACCGCCGGTGAGTGTCAGCACGTCGTGCCGCGGCGCGCCGGCCGTAGCCGTCGGCAGCAGCAGGCCGGACGTGTTCGCCTCGTCGGCGATGATCGCGTTCTCCGGGAGCAGCGCACCGATGACGTCGACCCAGTTCTGCGGGGTCAGCGGACCGCTCGGCAGCGCGGGCCGGGACGCCTGCTGCAGCACCGGCTCGGTGTCCGCGGCGACCAGGTCCGCGACCTCGTTCAGCGCGCGCGTGACGTCCTGGCCGACCGACGCAAGCGTGTGCACCTGGGCGCCTTCCGGCACCAGGTCGCTCGGCTTGCCCGGGTAGGCGAAGAACGACACCGGCGCCTTCGTGCCCGCGACGATTAGGTGCTTGACCCCGTCGAGCTGATAGGTCACTTGCTCGGCGAGGTACCCGAGCCGCTCGATCGTCGGCAGGCCGACGCCGCGCTCGAGACGGGACGGGAACGTCTCGACGAAAACCTTCGCGCCAGTCGCGGCGCCGATCCGGCTCGCCGCGCGTAGACCTTCCTCGCGGCACGCGGCGCCACCGATGAGCAGCGCCACCGACTCGCCGGTGCCGAACACCGCGGCGACGTCCTTGACGGTGGTCGCGTCGACGGCCTGCGGAACGCGCGGCGGGACCGGCGCGCACGTCTCGCCGCCTTCTCCCCACGAAGCGTCGGCGGGGAGGATCAGCGTCGCGACGCGGCCGGGCGCGTCCTGCGCGGCGGCGACCGCGGCGGCGGCGTCCGCTCCGACGTCCTTGGTGTGCTCGCTGCGGCGCACCCAGCCTTCCAGCGAGCCCGCGACGGCCTCGATGTCCGACTCCAGCGGCGCGTCGTACTGCTTGTGGTAGGTCGCGTGGTCGCCGACGACGTTGACGATCGGCGTGTTCGCGCGGCGCGCATTGTGCAGGTTCGCCAGGCCGTTGCCCAGGCCGGGGCCGAGGTGCAGCAGCGTCGCGGCGGGCTTGCCGGCGATGCGCGCGTACCCGTCGGCGGCGCCGGTGACGACGCCTTCGAACAGCGCGAGCACGCCCCGCATCTCGGGCACGGTGTCGAGCGCGGCGACGAAGTGCATCTCCGACGTGCCGGGGTTCGCGAAGCACACCTCGACGCCGGCGTCGACCAGCGTGCGGATCAGGGACTGGGCGCCGTTCATGTCGCTCATGCGGTTCCTTCGGGGAAGAGAACGCCGGGGTTGAGGATCCCGGCGGGGTCGAAGCTCTGCTTGATCCGGCGCATCAGCTCGATCTTCGCCGGGTCTTCGAGTTCCTGGTGGTAGTGCGCCTTGGTGCGGCCGAGGCCGTGCTCGCCGGAGATCGCGCCGCCGAGTTCCATGGCGAAGGCGAAGATGTCGGTGAGCAGCTGCTTCCGCTTGTCCGCGTCCTTGCAGAAGATCCCGAGGTGGACGTTGCCGTCGCCGGCGTGGCCGCACCCGAGCGCGCCACCTCCCGCGGCCATCGCCAGCTCGCGCGCCTTCGTGATGAACTGCGGCATCGCGGTCCGCGGCACGACGACGTCGATGATGTCGTCGGCGCCGGCCGCCTTCGCGGTCCAGAAGGCCTTCTCGCGGGCTTCGATGAGCTTGCGCGCGGCGCTGCCGTCGAGGACGTAGACGTCGGTCGCGCCGAGTTCGCCGAGCAGCTCCCCGACGGTCTCGACGTCCTCGCCCAAGCGTCCGCTCTCGCGGTTCTCCAGCGCCACCACGAGGTACGCCTCGCTGGTCTCGCGGATCTTGTCCGGGACGCCGAGCTCGAGCTTCTCGTTGTAGACGATGGCGGCCATCGTCAGGTTGTCGATGTACTCGAGGATGTGCGGCGCGAGCCCGCTGGAGAGGATCGCCGGCACGGCGGCCATGACCTGGCCGAAGTCGCCGAACGGGGCGAGCACGGTGGCGCCGTGTGCGAGCCGCGGGTGCAGCTTGACGGTGATCTCGGTGGCCAGCGCGAGAGTGCCTTCGGAGCCGATGATCAGCTGCGTGAGGTCGTAGCCGGTGGAGATCTTCGACGTCTTGCCGCCGGTCCGCAGGATTTCGCCGGTCGGCAGGACGGCCTGCAGGCCGAGCACGTTGTTGCGGGTGACGCCGTACTTGACGGCGCGCATGCCCCCGGCGTTGGTCCCGACGTTCCCGCCGACGCTCGCGCTCAGCTCACCGGGGTAGACGGTGTAGCTGAGCCCGGCTTCGGCGGTCTTGGCGTCGAGCTCGGCGAGCGTGACGCCGGGCTGCACGACGGCGACGTGGTTCCCGGTGTCGACCTCCAGGACGGCGTTCATCCGCTCGAAGCAGATCAGCAGGCCGTCTTCCCGCGGCCGGGCAGCTCCGGAGAGCCCGCTTCCGGAGCCGCGCGCGGTCACGGGCACGTTGTGCTCCGAAGCGGCCTTAAGCAGCTCCGCGACTTCTTCGGCCGTTGCCGGCTTCGCGACGTACGCAGGCTTCTGTGGCTCCGCAGTCAACGCTTCGTCGTGTGCGTAGTCCTCGGAAATCGCCTCGCCGGTCAGCAGGTTCTTGTCCCCGACGATCTCGGCCAGCCGTGCCGCCACGTCGCCCATCGACAGCCCTCTCCTCCGCGCCGTTGCTGTGGTTACCGCAGCGTAGTACGTACCGCCGGTACGCCGCCATGAAGGTTTTTCACATTCTGCTCGGGCGGGAGAGTCCTCTCGACACTCTCGCAGATGTCCGATTGCGCGGTTCGATCACGCTCGATCGGTCCGAGCTGCGAATGTAGGGCGGTCGCTGGAGCGCCCGCCTCAGGACGTCAGCCGATCGGCCACGGCGGCCGGCAGTTCTGCCGCGGCAGCTCGAACGACGAGTCCGTGTACACGACGTCGGCCAGGGTGTCGGCCATGATCAGGCGTTCGACGTAGCACCAGTGCTGGGCGAAGTAGCCGCCCGGCGCCTCGAGCGTGTCGAAGCGATAGACACCGTCGGTCTGGATGTAGTACTGCGCGCCCTCCGCGTGCGCGGCCGGGGTGGTGACGAACCCGGTGACGAGCGCCGTCACCGCCGCGCCGATCAGCGAAAGCCCGTTTCAGATTTCACTTCGCAGTCCCCTCTGTCAGTAATCCCTGCGTGGCGGCGTTGGAGGGACCGATGAAATCCGGATGAAGTCCCGTGATCAGCCGATTACAGGTGAGGATTTAGTCCAGGCTAAATCCCTGGCGGGTGACTCCGCGCCGGGTGAAGCTTCCCGGCATGACATCGACGTACACCTTCGAAGACGGCGTTTCCGTGCGGCGGCTGGGGTTCGGCGCCATGCGGCTCACCGAGTGGGACCATGTCCGCGACGGCGCCGCCGCGGTCGCGCGCCGGGCGGCCGAGCTGGGCGTGACGTTCTTCGACACCGCCGACGCCTATGACCTGGGGTTGAACGAGGAACTGCTCGCCGACGCGCTGCACCCGTACTCGGGATTGTTCATCGCGACGAAGTGCGGGCACGCGCGCCCGAGCCGGGGCGAATGGGTGCCGCTCGGCCGTCCCGAGTACCTGCGGCAGCAGGCCGAACTCTCGCTGCGGCGCCTCCGCGTCGACCGTCTCGACCTGCTGCAACTGCACCGGCTCGACCCGCAGGTCCCGCTCGCCGAGCAGGTCGGCGCCCTCGCCCGGCTGCGGGACGAGGGCAAGGTCGCGCGAATCGGATTGTCCGAGGTCAGCGTCGCGCAGCTGACCGAAGCGCGGGCCGTCGCGTCGATCGCGAGCGTCCAGAACCGCTACAACCTGACCGACCGCGCGTCCGAGGATGTCCTCGGCTACTGCGAGCGCGAAGGGATCGCTTTCGTCCCCTGGCTGCCGATCGCGCGCGGTGACC
The DNA here is from genome assembly GCF_036227105.1 of Amycolatopsis sp. NBC_01488. NCBI lineage: Bacteria > Bacillati > Actinomycetota > Actinomycetes > Pseudonocardiales > Pseudonocardiaceae > Amycolatopsis > Amycolatopsis sp. NBC_01488. The sequence continues at coordinate 3,869,766 of NZ_CP109434.1, forward strand.
ACGCGAAGGCGGGCGGGGTACTGGGAAAGGTCGCAGTCAGCCTCGGCGCGACACCCGCCCAGGTGTCCCTCGCCTGGTTGCTGCGCCGGTCACCGGTGGTGATTCCCATTCCCGGAACTTCGTCACTGGCGCACCTCGAAGAAAACTGCGGCGCAGCCGGGATCACGCTTTCCGACGACGATTTCGCGCGGCTCGGAGAACTGGCGTGAAACGGCCCGGCCGCGGATTTACCGCGGCCGGGCTTCGGCGTTCCGCCTGGGTCAGACGAGCCAGCCGAGGACGTGCGCCAGGTGCGCCAGCGCGCCGGTGAGGATGTCGTGGCAGTAGTGGGCGTGCTGGGCGAACATCTGCATGAAACGGCTCCTTGATGAATGAATCGATGATTTCCCTGGAGTGCTCCCCGTGGGGAGCGAAAGCAGGTTTTCACCGTGCAGGCGGGCTGTCAAAGAGTCGTTTACGGATGACTTGGTCGCCGCGGAATCTTCCCATGCTAAACACGTAATCCCTTCGTGTTCGACACCGGGGTCCCCGGTTCGACGGTCAGCCACTGTGGGTAATAACGAGCGCAAAAATCACCCTCGGTGAGGACGGTCTTGATCCGACATCCCGGGCACTCGCGTAGCTCGATGTGGTGATCACCGGCCACGAAAGGTGAAATCGCGATGATCACTCTTTCGAGTGGCTCGAGGTGCATGAAACGGGACGCCGGGTGCGGTGCTCGCACCCGGCGTCCCCTTGCCGGACAACGGATTCAGGCTCGTGCGAACGAGAGCGTCTCGCCCTCGACGCCACGCAGCCAGAGGTCCTGCGCGGCCGCGGCCATCTCGGCGAGGCCCTCCTCGATCGTGGCGAACACGTTGCCGGGGACCCAGCCCGCGTCCCCGTTGATCAGCAGGTTGTTGCGCCCGTAGAAGATCGCGAGGTCGGTCGCGCCCTGGTCGCCGTGCGCCTCGCTGTCTTCTTCGTAGCCGTACGCGGGGTTGCCGATCTCCCAGGCTTCGAACCCGAAGTACACGACGTCGCCGGGGATCGGCGTGATCGTCGGGTTCTCCCGCCCGGGCTTCGGCTCCGCGAAGGGCGGCACGAGCGTGTAGACCTCGTTGCGCGCGTACTTCGCGTGGTAAGCGGAACCGCTCTGCGGCAACGCGTCCCACACCGCCTTGCAGGTACGGGGCGCCTCGTCGTCGAGCAGCCGGGCCCGGCAGGAGACCCCGCGCTTGTCGAGGGTGATCGTGATGTACCGCGCCATGCTCAGCTCCCTGTCACGGACGCGACGACGTCGCCCCAGATGCGCAGCGCGTCGTCGACCTGCTCGGCGGTGACGACCAGCGGCGGCACCATGCGCACGACGTTCATGTACGGCCCGCACGTCAGCAGCAACAGGCCGTTCTTCGACGCCGTCTGCTGCGCGGCCGCCGCGGTCGCGGCGTCGGGCTCGCCGTCGGCGGTGGTGAACTCCGAGCCGACCAGCAGCCCGAGTCCGCGCACCTCGCCTATCGCCGCCGTCTTGTCCGCGATCACCCGGGCGCCTTCGAGCAGCTGGCGGCCGCGCTCGGCGGCGTTCTCGACCAGGTTCTCCTGCTGGATGACTTCCAGGGTCGCGATCGCCGCCGCGCACGAGACGGCGTTGCCGCCGTACGTGCCGCCCTGCGAACCCGGAAGCGCCTTCGCCATCAGCTCCTGCGAAGCGGCGATGCCGGAGAGTGGAAAGCCGCTGGCGAGGCCCTTCGCGATGAGCACGATGTCGGGGCGGACGTCGAAGTGGTCGTGTCCCCAGAACTTGCCGGTCCGGCCGAAGCCGGTCTGGATCTCGTCGATGACGAGCAGGATGCCGTGCTGGTCGGCCCGTTCGCGCAGGCCGGCCATGAACTCGGTGTTCGCCGGGACGTACCCGCCCTCGCCAAGCACTGGCTCGACGAAGATCGCGGCGGTCTCGTTCGGCGCGCTGACCGTCTGGAACAGGTAGTCCAGCTCGCGCAGCGCGAACTTCGTCGCGGTCTGCTCGTCCCAGCCGTAGTGGTAGGCGTAGGGGAACGGCGCGACGTGCACGCCGGCCATCAGCGGGCCGATGCCCGCGCTGAACCGCGTCCCGGACGTCGTCATCGACGCCGCCGCGACGGTCCGGCCGTGGAAGCCGCCCTGCATGACGATGACGTTCGGCCGCTTCGTCGCCTGCCGCGAAAGCCGCAACGCCGCTTCGACGGCTTCGCTCCCCGAGTTCGCGTAGAAGAGCGAGTCGAGCCCGCTCGGCAGAACGTCGCCGAGCCGCTTCGTCAGCTCCAGCAGCGGCTTGTGCATCACCGTCGTGTACTGCCCGTGGACGAGCTTGCCGATCTGCTCCTGCGCCGCGCGCACGACGTGCGGATGGCAGTGCCCGGTGCTCGTGACGCCGATGCCGGCGGTGAAGTCGAGGTGGCGTTTGCCGTCGACGTCGTAGAGGTAAACCCCTTCACCGTGGTCGACCACGACGGGCGTTGCCTGCTTGAGCAGCGGAGATAGCTGGGCCATGGCAGCGTGCTCCTAGGTCGGTTGAGCGGGTTGTCGATTGTTGACAATATCCATAGCATGGCTCTCGGGACAACACGTGAGGAGCAGTCGGGATGAGCGCGAGCACCGAGTCCGGCGTCGTCGACGCGGTCGGCAAGGAACTGTTCATCGGCGGCAAGTGGGTCGCCGCGGAGTCCGGGAAGACGTTCCCGGTGGTCGACCCGGCCACCGGCAAGGAGCTGTGCCAGGTCGCGGACGCCTCGCCGGCGGACGGCGTGACCGCACTGGACGCTGCCGCCGCCGCGCAATCGGACTTCGCGAAGATGGCGCCCCGGGAGCGGGGCGAGATCTTGCGCCGGGCCTACGAGCTGCTGATGAAGCGCCAGGAAGAGCTGGCCCTGCTCATGACCCTGGAGATGGGCAAGCCGCTCGCCGAGTCCAAGGGTGAGATCGCCTACGCCGCCGAGTTCTTCCGCTGGTTCGCCGAGGAGGCCGTCCGGATCGACGGCGGCTACGCGACCGCGCCGAACGGCTCGGGCCGGTTCCTCATCACCAAGCAGCCCGTCGGGCCGACGTTGCTGATCACGCCGTGGAACTTCCCGATGGCGATGGGCACCCGCAAGATCGGCCCGGCGATCGCGGCCGGCTGCACGATGGTGATCAAGCCCGCCGCGCAGACGCCGCTGTCGATGCTCGCCCTGGCCGGCATCCTCGCCGAGGCGGGACTGCCGGAAGGTGTGCTCAACGTCCTCACGACCAGCGACTCCGGCGGCGTGATGGAGCCCCTGATCCGCGACGGCCGTGCCCGCAAGCTCTCCTTCACCGGCTCCACCGGCGTCGGCCGCAAGCTGCTGGAGCAGTGCGCCGACAAGATCCTCCGGACGTCGATGGAGCTCGGCGGCAACGCGCCGTTCCTGGTCTTCGACGACGCCGACATGGACGCCGCCATCGAGGGTGCGATGCAGGCGAAGATGCGCAACATCGGCGAGGCGTGCACCGCCGCGAACCGCTTCTACGTGCAGCGCGGCGTCGTCGAGGAGTTCTCGCGGCGGCTGACCGAGCGCATGCAGGCGCTGCCGATGGGCCGTGGCACGGAGAAGGACGTCGTGGTCGGCCCGCTGATCGACGACAAGGCCGTCGACAAGGTGACGGAGCTGGTCAAGGACGCCACCGACCGCGGCGCGAAGGTGCTCACCGGTGGCGCCGGCGTCGACGGGCCGGGGCACTTCTACCAGGCCACCGTGCTCACCGACGTCCCGCAGGAAGCGCGGCTCACGCACGAGGAGATCTTCGGGCCGGTCGCCCCCATCACGCCGTTCGACACCGAGGAAGAAGCGGTGGCGAAGGCGAACGACACCGAGTTCGGCCTGGTTTCCTACCTCTTCACCAGCGACCTCAAGCGCGCGCTGCGCGTCTCCGAGGCCCTCGAGGCCGGCATGATCGGCCTCAACCAGGGCATCGTGTCGAACCCGGCGGCGCCGTTCGGCGGGATCAAGCAGTCCGGCCTCGGCCGCGAGGGCGGCTCGGTCGGCATCGACGAGTTCCTCGAGACCAAGTACATCGCGGTGGCCCTGTGAGTTCCTACCGCATCGCGAGCATTCCCGGCGACGGGATCGGCGTGGACGTCACGGTCGAGGCCCGCAAGGTCCTCGACCGGGCTTCCGCGCTCTTCGGCTTTTCGCTGGAGTGGACGGAGTTCGACTGGAGCTGCGAGCGGTACGCGCAGGCCGGCTCGATGATGCCGGACGACGGAGTCGAGCAACTGTCGGCGTTCGACGGGATCCTGCTCGGCGCGGTCGGCTTCCCCGGCGTCCCGGACCACGTTTCGCTGTGGGGACTGCTGATCCCGCTGCGGCGCGCGTTCCAGCAGTACGTCAACCTGCGCCCGGTGCGACTGCTGCCCGGCACGACGTCCGTGCTGGCCGGGCGGAAGGCCGAGGAGCTGGAGCTGGTCATCGTCCGGGAGAACTCCGAAGGGGAGTACTCGGCGATCGGCGGGCGGCACAACGCCGGCCGGCCGGACGAGTTCGTGCTGCAGGAGTCGGTGTTCACGCGCGTCGGCGTCTCGCGGATCATCCGGTACGCGTTCGAACTGGCGCGGATGCGGTCTTCGCGCGTGTGCTCGGCGACGAAGTCCAACGGGCTCATCCACTCGATGCCGTTCTGGGACGAGATCTTCGCCGAGGTCGCGGCCGAGTACTCGGATGTCCACAGTGAACAGATGCATGTGGATGCGCTGGCGGCGAGGGTGGTTCAAGCGCCGGATCGGCTCGACGTCATCGTGGCGTCGAACCTCTTCGGCGATATCCTGAGCGATCTCGCGGCCGCGATCACCGGCGGGCTCGGCATGGCGCCGTCCGGCAACATCAACCCATCGGGTGAATATCCGTCGATGTTCGAAGCGGTCCACGGGAGCGCTCCGGACATCGCGGGGCAGGGGATCGCCAACCCCGTGGCGCAGATCCTGGCGGCCGCGATGCTGGTCGAACACCTGGGCGAAACCGTTGCTGCGCAAGCGATCCGGGCCGCGGTGGACCGGGTGCTCGACGAGGGCCGGGTGCGCACCCCGGACCTCGGTGGCACGGATACCACAGAACGGCTCGGCACGGCGGTGGCCGAAGCGCTGGGCTGAGTTTTTGTCGGTGCCCTCCGGCACGGTGGTCGCGAACCCACCGAGGGGGAGGAGCGACCGATGTGCTTTCTGTGTGACGGAGACGAATCCGGTTACCTGGACCGGCTTCGCGAGAGCGTGGCCGACCGGGGTTGGCTCGTTCAGGGAGTCGACGCCAGCGGGTCGTACCCGCCATGGGCCTACACGATCGGCCTGAGCGAGCACGGCCTGCCCGAGCTGGTCGTGACGGGCCTGCCGATCCTGGACGCGGCCGGGCTGCTCAACGACCTGGCCGCGCATTCCCTGCACGAGTCGCCACCATCGGCGGGCGAACGGATCCCGCTGCGGGACGGCCCGCTGATCGAGGTCGTCCCGCTGGCGGAGCCGTCGGCGCACCTGAAATTCGCGGTCGCGTTGTACGGCCCGGAAGTCCGTGCGCTGCAACTGGTCCACGCGGACTCGCAGGGCCGGTTCCCGTGGTCTTCGGACTACCGCGACGGCCGTGCCGGCCAGCCGGTCCTGGGAGCTCGCCATGTCCGCTGACTGCAGATGCGCCCGGCCGGTGAACTGCTTCCCGGAGCCTTCGCGGGCCGTTCACGCGCGCGTGTCGTCCATCCGAGTACCCGAGCCGGCTGTCCGGCTGCGGGTGTCGTCCCTGCGGACACGCGTGTCGACCATGCGATCACGCGTGTCGGCGCTCCGGTCACGCGTTGCCCGGTACCGGCGGGGCGTGTCCCTCGATGAGGCTCGTCCCCGGCGCGAGCCGCTGCACCGCGTCCTCCATGTGGGAGTCGAGCAGCGCCAGCGCCGTCTCCTCGTCGCCGTCGCGCAGGGCCTGGATGAGTTTCGTGTGCTCCTCAACGCGTTCCTCGACCCGCTGGTAGGTGCTCTGCAGCGCGGTCAGGCACATCCGCGTCTCGATGAGCAGGGTCCGGGCCATCCGGACGAGCCGCTTGCTACCGGAGGCGTTGATGAGCGCCTCGTGGAACTTCAGGTCCGCGGTGGAGAGAGCGTTCGGGTCGTCTTCGCTCGCGGCGGTGGCCATCTCCGTGACGGTGTGTTCGAGCACGTCGGCGATCCGGTCGCGTTCGCCGCCCCGCAGGGCGCGGAGCATGGCGGCCCGCTCGATCGCCGAGCGCGCTGCGTAGATGTCGTAGACGTCCCCGGGCTCGAGGTCGATCACGAACAGCCCGCGGTGCCGTTCACTGCGCAGGAGTCCTTCGGAAACCAGATGCTGCATGGCTTCCCGGAGCGGCCCCCGTGACACCTGGAACCGGGACGCCAGCTCGGTCTCGCCGAGCTGGGTCCCGGGCGGGAGGGCGCCGGTCATGATCGCGTCACGTAGCTGGCGCGCGATGACCGCGGCCGTCGACTCGCGGCTGACCGGCTCGATCTCGGGCAGCATGCCCGGTGGCAGGGCCATGTCAGGCACTCCCGTCCGGCAGGTGCCGGAACAACGCCCCGAGCGACCGGACGAGCCGGTGCCGCCCGGTCAGGCGCAGGCCCTCCCAGACCGTGACCTGGTTGGCGGTCAGCACGGGCTTCTTCAGCGCGGCTTCGACGAGGTTGATCTCCTGGAGCGTCCGCATCGCGGTGTCCGGCACCAGCACCGCGTCGGCGTCCGGGTGGTCGTGGCGCACGGCGAGTTCGACGACGGCCTCCGGCGTCATCGCGCCGACCTCGGCGGCCGTGATGATGTCGGCGCTGGCCATCGAGACGACCTCGATGTCGCCGGCCTTGAGGAAGTCCGCGAACAGCCGGGCGATGTCGTCCGGGTAGCTGGCGGCGACGGCGACCCGCTTGACGCCCAGGGCGCGCGCGGCGTGCACGAACGCGAAGGAGGTACTGGAGGCCGGGACCCCGGCGACCGCGGCAAGGCGGTCGGCCTGGTCGCGGGCGCCGTCCCAGCCGTAGACGAAGCTGCCGCTGGTGCAGGCCCAGATGACCGCGTCCGGCTCGTGCTTCTTGAGCAGGGCGGCGCCGTCGGCGAGGCGCGCCTCGCTGCCGAGGTCGAGCAGTTCGGCGACCGCGTGCTTGTCGGTGCCGTAGATGTGCTCGACCGCGAGCCGGATGTCGCCCTCGTCGACGGCCATGCCGCCGAGCAGCTGCTCGGCGAGCGGGTAGTCGTCTTCGGCAGCGTGGTCGGGGTAGATGAAGCCGATCGTGGTCACGGAACCTCCGGAGGGACGCAAATTGTCGACAATCCTAGAGGGATGGTCAAGGAAAACCTTCACGACACGTCACGAAGCCACTTCCCCGGTCCGACAATGGGCAGGTTCATCCGGCGCAGGCACGCCCACATGGTCAGCTGGTTGGCCGTGAGCACCGGCTTGCCCAGCGCGGCTTCCAGGGGCTCGATCAGGTCGTACGTCGGGAGGTTGGTGCAGCTGACGAAGATCGCTTCGGCTTCGCCGTGGTCGGCAGCGAGGATGCGCTCGGCGATGGTGCGGTAGCTGACCTTCCAGATGCCGCCGCCCAGCCCGAGGTGGTCGCTGGCGACGGTCTCGACGTTCAGCTCGGCGAGGAAGTCGTGCAGGGCGCGGGTGAGGTCGGCGTCGTACGGCGTCAGTACCGAGACGCGGTGCAGGTCGAGCTGGTGCAGCACCTCGGCCAGCGCGCCGGAGGTGGTGACGGCGTCCGGCGCGCCGGCGTCGCAGATCGCCTTGGTCAGCGAACGCTCGTAGTCGACGCCGTTGACGAAGCTGCCCGACGTGCAGAGGTAAGCGACGACCTCGGGCTCCACGTGCAGCACGTCGCGAGTGGCGCTGGCCAGGTGGTGGCTGTCGCTGACGAGGCGCGCCATCTCCATGCTGACCGGCACGGGCTCGTACGGCGTGCGGGCGAGGTGGAGGGACACTTCCATCGGCACCCAGCGCCAGAGCTCGCGCTCCAGCGCGAGGTCGAAGGGGGCGATCACCCCGATGCCGCGTTGCGCCAGCGGGCCTTCGAACGCCAGGAAGTCGAAATCCAAGGCTCAGCCTCCGGAATACGTCTGAACTTGATGACACGTCCGGTGCTCCGGGGGTCGTTCCTCGGATTGTTGACAATCATACGAGCCGCTTTTACCGTGTCAACGTGATCGCCTCGGAAAACCGGGAAGCTCCCGTCCTGGCCGTGCTCTGCGGCGAGCACCGTCCACCGGACATGCGTGCTGTCGAATCCGGGGCAGTCGTGCGTTACACGGACGCGGCGGCCCTGCCCGAAGCGCTGTCCGGAGCCGACGCGCTCTTCGTCTACGACTTCCTCTCCACGGCCGTGCCGGGCGCCTGGCACACCGCCGATCGCCTGCGCTGGCTGCACATCGCGAGCGCGGGCGTCGACCCGGTGCTGTTCCCCGGGCTGGTGGAGAGCGACGTCGTCCTGACCAACTCGCGGGGCGTCTTCGACGACGCCATCGCGGAGTACGTGCTGGGCGTCATCCTGGCCTTCGCGAAGGACTTCGCGCGGTCGCACGACCTGCAGCGCGAGGGCCGCTGGCTGCACCGCGAGACCGAGCGGATCGCCGGGCGGGAGGTGGTGGTCGTCGGCACCGGCCCGATCGGCCGGGCGATCGCACGGCTGCTGCGAGCCGCCGGGATGCGGGTCAGCGGAGCCGGCCGCCGGGAGCGCACGGGGGACCCCGACTTCGGCGTCGTGCACGAGTCCTCGCGGCTCACCGAGTTCCTGCCGCACGCCGACTACGTCGTCGCCGTCGCGCCGCTGACCGAGCACACCAAGGGCATGTTCGACGCGCGCGCGTTCGCCGCGATGAAACCGTCGGCGCGGTTCGTCAACGTCGGCCGGGGCGAGCTGGTGGTGACGTCCGACCTGGTCGCGGCGCTCGAGAACCAGGCCATCGCCGGCGCCGCGCTCGACGTGTTCGACACCGAGCCGCTCCCGCCGGACAGCCCGCTGTGGACGATGCCGGACGTGCTGGTCTCGCCGCACATGTCCGGGGACTTCATCGGCTGGCGCAGCACGCTCGTCGAGGTGTTCACCGAGAACTTCCGCCGCTGGCGGGCTGGGGAGCCGCTGCGCAATGTCGTCGACAAGACGCTCGGCTACGTGCCGTCGGGGAACCAGGGAGCCGGATGAACGACAGGATGCTGACCGCCAGCGAGCTCGTCGCCGCCTACGCGACCGGTGAGCTGTCACCGATCGAGGCGACGCAGAACGCGCTGCAGGCCATCGAAGACCGTGACGGCGAGTGCAACGCGTACTGCCTCGTCGACGCCGACCGGGCGCTGGAGCAGGCCAAGGCGTCGGAGGTCCGCTGGCGGGACGGCAACCCCATCGGGTGGCTCGACGGCGTGCCGTCCTCGATCAAGGACATGTTCCTCACCCAGGGCTGGCCGACCGTCCGGGGCTCGAAGAGCATCGACCCGGACCAGCCGTGGGACGTTGACAGCCCGGTCGCCGCGCGGATGCGCGAAGCCGGCCTGGTGGTGCTGGGCAAGACGACCACGCCCGAGATCGCCTGGAAGGGCGTCACCGACAGTCCATTGCAGGGCATCACCCGCAATCCGGTCGACCCGTCGAAGACCGCGGGTGGGTCGAGCGGCGGCAGTGCCGCGGCCGTCGCGGCCGGGATGGGCGAGCTGTCCGTCGGAACCGACGGCGGCGGCTCGGTGCGGATCCCGGCGTCGTTCTGCGGGATCGTCGGGCTGAAGCCGACCCACGGCCGGATCCCGCTGTTCCCGGCGAGCCCGTTCGGCCCGCTCTCGCACGCCGGCCCGATGGCGCGTTCGGTGGACGACACCGCACTGCTGCTGGACGTCCTGTCGATGCCCGACCACCGCGACCCGGCCGCCCTGGCGCCGCCGGTGGGGTCGTTCCGCGAGGCCGTCCGCCGGGACGTCCGCGGCCTGATCGCGGCGTTCTCGCCGACGCTCGGCTACGTCGACGTCGACCCGGAGATCGCGGCGATCGTCGCGGCGGCGGTGCGCGCACTCGGTGACGCGGGCCTGCACATCGAGGAGACCGACCCGGGGTTCGCCGATCCCAAGCCGGCGTTCGACATCCTGTGGTCGTCGGGGGCGGCGAAGCTGCTCGACACGTTCCCGCCGGGCTCCGAGGAGCGGACGGACCCGGGCCTGCGCAAGGTGTGGGAGCTCGGCAAGACGTGGAGCGCGAGCGACTACCTCGACGCGACGGCCGAGCGCGCCGCGCTGGGCATCCTGATGGGCGAGTTCCACACGCGCTACGACGTGCTGATCACCCCGACCGTCCCGATCGCGGCGTTCGAGGCGGGGCACGACGTGCCGCCGGGCAGCGGGCTGAGCGAGTGGCCGGAGTGGACGCCGTTCACGTACCCGTTCAACATGACCCAGCAGCCGGCGATCAGCGTCCCGGCCGGCCGGACGTCGGCGGGGTTGCCGGTGGGCCTGCAGATCGTCGGGCCGCGGCACTCGGACGACCTCGTGCTGGCGGTGGCGAAGCTCCTGGAGGAAGTCCGGCCGTGGACGCCGGCCTGACCACACGTGAGGGTGAACCCGGGGCCGAGGTGGCGGAAGCTGTGCCACTGTCGGCCCCGTGAACGCTGAAGGCTGGCGGTACGAGCGCGCCATTCCGACCGTCGACGACGCGGGCGAGCCGACCCGGGTGGTGGTGGGCTTGGTCGAGCAGGGCGACCGCTTGACCGCGGCACTCCGCGTGGACGACGGCAAGGCAGCGCTGGTCTCCCTGGAGACGGGCGGTGAGCTGCTGAAGGCGCTCCGGGAGACGCTGGAGAGCTGGTGGCGGCTGGACGGCCACCGCGACCGGACCCCGGAACCCCGCGCGGGTCGCTAGCTGTACTGGGGGACGCGGCTGCGGAGGGTCCACATGCGACCGAGGGCGGGGACGACTGCGCCGCACCAGGCGGCTTGCCTGGGTCAGGAGGGCAAGGTCGTCAGCGTGGGCCTGCCGGATCTGCTCCTGGCGTGACCGGTGCGCGGCGGACCAGTCCGCGCACCTGCGGGTTGAGCAGCACGACCGCTGTCGCGCCGATGACCAGGGCCGCGCCGCCGAAGAGCGTTGCCGGACGGCCGGCGTGCTCGGCCAGGGGGCCCGCGGCGATCTGGCCGAGCGGCATCGCGACGAACGAGCCGAGCATGTCGTAGGAATACACGCGCGCGAGCTTCTCGGGCGGGATGTTCTCCTGCAGTGACACGTCCCAGGCGACCCCGAACTGCTCGATCGCGACTCCGGAAAGGAACATCGCGAGCAGCAGCGGCAGCAGGGAGGGGGTCTTGCCGAGGGCGAGCATCGGCAGCGCGTCGACCGCCACGAGGGCGACCCCGATCAGCAGCATCCGCCGTGGCTGCCAGTGCGCGGCGAGGACCCCGCCGAGCAGCGCGCCGGTGGTCTGCACCGCCAGCGCGAGGCCCCAGCCGGTGCGGCCGAAGGTGTCGTCGGCGACCAGGGGGCCGATCACGAGCAGCGCGCCCGCGTTCACCGCGTTGACGATCATGAACTGCAGCACCACCAGCCACACCCACGACCGCGCGCGGAACTCCCGCCAGCCTTCGGCGAGCTCCGCAATCGGACGGCTGCCGGGAATGCGTTCGCCGCCGGGCAGCTTGATCCGGCGGTAGGAGAAGGCGGCGGCGAGGAACAGGACGGCGTTCCCGGCGAGTGCCCACCCGGACCCGGCGAACGCGACGAGGATCCCCGCGAGGCCGGCCCCGGCGATGCGGCCGGCGTTGGAGAGCAGCCGGACCAGCGCGTTCGCCTGGGCGAGCAGCGGCGTGGGCACGGTCAACGGGGTGAGCGACGCGGCCGCGGGCAGCGAGATGGCGGAGACGGCGCCGTTGACCAGGCTGAGCCCGACCAGCAGCGGGACCGAGGCGAACCCGCAGAGGACGCTCGCGGCGATGGCGGCCTGCGTGAGCGCGGCGGCGGTCTCGGTGCCCTGCAGGATCACCGACCGCGGCAGCCGGTCGGCCAGCATCCCGCCGAAGAGCACGAGCAGCACGTTGGCGATCGACCGAGCCCCGACGACGATCCCGAGATCCACCGCCGACCCGGTCAGGTCGACGACGGCGAAGGCCAGCGCGAAGGGCGCGACGGCGTTGGCGAAGTCGGCGAAGGTCCGCCCGGTGACGAGAGCCCGGAAGCGAGGTTCACGCAGCGGCGCGAGGAGCGGAGTGGTCATGGGAGCGGCTCCGGCGGAGTAGGCAAGGCGGGGACCATGGGTTCAGCGGGCGGCCGCGGTGCGGAAGCCGGGCGCACCTCGTGGGGCGATCCGGGCTGGGATGGCGGGGAAGTTTGCGCGGCGGGGCGAGCCGAGCGTTCGGCTGATCTTCCTCACGGAGTCTCCTCCGAACCAGCCTCCAACAGCTCGAACAGCGCCACGCTCGCGCTGACCCGCACCGTCCCCGGGGTGCGTGGTGGCTGGGCCGCCGCGTGCAGGTCGTGGCTCAGTTCCGATGCCTGCTCCAGCACGCGCGCCCAGAGTGCGGGGTCCACCCACAGCTCCGCGTCCGTCAGGGACGCTCGACGGCCCGGGGCTCGCTGGGACGCGCGCCGGAGGAGTTCGCCTGCTATCGCCTTGGTCAGCAGCTGCTCCTCCGCCGGGTCGCGGGTTGTCAGGCGGCGGCCTGAGTCCGGGTCGTGGCGATAGCGCTTCGCGCGGCCGCCGCGGATCGTGACTTCCTCTGCGACCTCCAACAGGCCCGCCTCGTGCAGGCGGCGCAGGTGGTAGCTGATGTTCGCCTGCGTGTCGCCCAGCTCGCGCGCCGCCTCGGCGGCGCTCATCGCCGTTCCCGTCAGGAGGGACAGGATCCGCATGCGAAGCGGGTGCGCCAGGACGCGCAGGTTGTCGTGCGGCATAGCGCCAGTCTGGCACTACCGTCAAAGAGTTATTTGGGGGTTTCGTTGGACGGGAAGATCGCCCCAGTGGTCCGACGTCTGTGCTGTGCTGAAGTCATGCGTATGACGATCTTGGGCCGCAGCGGCCTGGAAGTGTCGAAGATCGCCTTCGGCACTGGCAGCTCGGCGGCGACTGGGGCACGTTCGACGAGGACACCGCCATCGCGGCCATCCACCACGCCCGCGACCTCGGCGTGAACTTCTTCGACACCGCGCAGGCCTACGGCCGCGGCCGGTCCGAGGTGCTGCTGGGGCGCGCCCTCAAGAACCGCCAGGACGTCGTCATCGCCACCAAGGGTGGCATCAACCCGCGTGCCGAACGGCCGCGCGACTCCCGCCGCGCCTGGCTCACCCAGGGGCTCGAGCAGAGCCTGCGCAACCTGGACGTCGACCACATCGACCTCTACCAGGTGCACTGGCCCGACCCGGACACGCCGGCCGCCGACGTCGCCGGGCTGCTGCGGGAGTTCGTCGACGCCGGGAAGGTCCGGCACGTCGGCGTCTCGAACTACACCGCGCGACAGCTGGCGGACCTCGGCGTGGCGGAGACGCTCCAGCCGCCCTACCACCTCTTCCGCCGCGGCATCGAGACCGACCCGCTGCCCTACGCCCGCGAGCACGACATCGGCGTCTTCGTCTACAGCCCGCTCGGCAGCGGCCTGCTCACCGGCGCGCTCACCCCGGACACGACGTTCGAACCCGCCGACTGGCGCTCGAAGTCGAGCGCCTTCCAAGGCGACAACCTGCGCCGGAACCTCAAGATCGTCGACGAGCTCAAGGCGTTCGCCGCCCGCCGCGGCCTCGAGGTCGGCCAGCTCGCCATCGCCTGGACGCTCGCCCGGCCCGGGGTGCACGCCGCCATCGTCGGCGCGCGCCGGCCGAAGCACATCGAAGCGAGCATCGCCGCCGCCGATGTCGAGCTGACATCCGATGACTTGGCCGAAATCGACCGCATCACCGCCGACGCCGTCCAGGTCGCCGGGGCTGCGCCGGAAGGGATCGCCTAGAGCGAAAACTCAGCGCCGTCCGCCGGGAGCAGAGTACCGGCGGACAGGACCATCGCGTGCTCGGACGACGCCGGGTCCAGCACCGGGTTCGTGTTGTTGAGGTGCGTGAACGCCCAGCGTCCGGGCCGACCGGCGAGCCGGGCCAGGCTCGCGGTGATCGGCAGGTGTCCCATCGCGAGCTGGTCCGGGCCGCCGACGCCGGCCATCTCGTCCGGCGCGTAGAACGTTCCGTCCAGGAGCACCAGAGAGGCACCCTCCACGAAGGAGTCGAACCCCGAAGGCCAGCTCTTCAAGCACGGCGCGTACACCAGCACGCCGCCGGTCGACAGATCTATGATCCGGTAGGCGACCACCCACGGTCCGTCCTCCGTGGACGAAACGTACTTCGGCTTCTTGTCGCTCACCGGAAGCAGGTCGACCCGCAGTCCGGGAAGGTCCACAAGGGACGTCCAGCCGCCGTAGCCGTCGACGATCGCGCGAAACGGAGACAGCGCGCTCAGCACCGCGTCCGGCGCGGACACCGGGAGCCCACCGGCCTCGCGCAGCATCAGCAGGCCCAGCGAGTGGTCGAGTTCCGCGTCGGTCAGCAGCACTCCGCGCAGCGGGCTCTCGCGCGGTCCGGGCCCTGCCCGCAGCGCAGGCGTGGAAAGGATCTGGACGCGGATGTCCGGCGAGCAGTTGAGCAGGTACCAGCCGACGCCGTCCGCGCTGACCGCGACGCAGTCCTGCGTGCGCGGCGGCAGTCCGGCCGTGCACAGGCGGCACGCGCAGTTCCACTGTGGACATCCGCCGCCCGCCGCGGTGCCGAGCAGGATCACCTTCACCGGCGCATGACCAGGTCGGAAGCCGGAGGCCGGGCGAGAACGAGATCGACGACGGACCGCTGCGGCGACCGCGAGCACACCGGGTCGGTGGCCGCGGCGTCGCCGGTGAGCAGGAACGCCTGGCAGCGGCAGCCGCCGAAGTCGACGCCGCGGCGGTCGCACGTCCGGCAGGGTTCGGACATCCAGTCTTCGCCGCGGTAGGCGTTGAACGACGAGGAGCGGTACCAGATGTCGGCGAGCGGTGTGTCGCGGACGTTGGACAGCGAGAGCGTCGAAATCGCCGACGCCGCCGGGCACGGCAGCACCGTCCCGTCCGGCGCGACAGTCAGCTGCCGCGCGCCCCACCCGTACATGCACGGCTTCGGGTACGGCTCGTAGTAGTCGGCGACGACGTAGACGATCTCCATCGTGTCCCGCAAACGGGACACGGCCGCGCGCACCACCGGCTCGGCGGCGGCGAGCTGCGCCGGAGTCGGCATCAGCGCCTCCCGGTTGCGCAACGCCCAGCCGTAGTACTGCGTGTTGGCCAGTTCGAGGCGGTCGGCGCCCATCCGCTCCGCCAGCTCGATGATCCCGGCCAGCTGGTCGTGGTTCCGGCGGTGCAGCACCACGTTCAGCGACAGCGGCAGCCCGGACTCCTTCACCAGAGCGGCCGCGGCGAGCTTGTGGTCGAACGCTCGTGCGCCGGCCAGCAGGTCGGACCGTTCCCGCGTCGCGCCCTGCGCCGACAGCTGGACGTGCGCGAGCCCGCGCGAGAGCAGGTCGTCGAGCCGCGCGGACGTCAAGCCGAGCCCGGAGGTGACGAGGTTGACGTAGCACCCGAGCGAACTCGCGTGCGCCACCAGCTCGGGCAGGTCCGGTCGCGCCAGGGGCTCACCGCCCGATAGGTGCACCTGCAGCACGCCCAGCTCACGCGCTTGCGAAAGCACGGACGTCCAGTCCGAAGTGGACAGCTGGGCGGCGCGCGAGACGAGTTCGACCGGGTTCGAGCAGTAAGGACAGTGCAGCGGGCAGCGGTGGGTCAGCTCGGCCAGCAGGCCGAGCGGCGGGGTCACGTCCACGCGACGACCCGCCGTTCGCCCAGCCGGGACAGCACGTCGAGGACGTCCTGCTCCCGGACGCCGGTGAAGCGCTTTCCCAAGACCGCCGTGATGTCGGTGACGGTCCGGGTGCCGTCGCAGAGTTCGAGCACCGCGGCCGCGGTGGTGTTCGGGACGAGCACGCCTTCGGGGAACAGCAGGACGTGCGTCTCCCGGACGTGGTCGAAGGACAGCCGCACTCCGCGGCGCAGCTCGGGAACGGAGTCGACGGCGATCATGCGCGCTCGATCGCGTCGAGCATCGACCACAGGACGTCGCACTTGAACGACAGCGCGGCGATCGCGCGGTCCTGCTGCTCCCGCGTGACGCAGTGGCGGACCACGATGTCGAGCGTGTCCTTGCCCTCGCCGGAGACCTTGTCGATGCGGTTGGTGAAGTAGGCGAGGTCTTCGCGCGCGATCCACGAATAGTGCGCGAGCATGTCCGCGACGCGCTGCTGCATCAGATGTCCGGCGAACATCTCCGTGAGTCCCGAAGCGACGGCCTCCCACCAGGGCTTCGTCCGCGCGAAAGTCACGTAGGCGTCGACGGCGAACCGGACGCCCGGAGCGACGTGCCGCTCGTCGAGAACCTCGTCCCGGTCCAGGCCGACCGCCTCGCAGAGCCGCAGCCAGCGCTCGATCCCGCCGGTGCCGGCGTGCGGGCCGTCGTGGTAGACGATCCGGTCGAGCCACTGGCGCCGGATCTCCGGCAGCGGGCAGTTGCTGATGATCGCGGCGTCCTTCTGCGGCAGCCGGCACTGGTAGTACCAGCGGTTGGCCGCCCAGATCCGCAGCCGGTGCTCGTCGAGCTCACCCGCGTGCAGCCGGCGGTGGAACGGGTGCGTGCCCCAGTACCGGTGCGAAAGACCGCGCAGGGCCTCGATGAATGCGCTTTCCGCGAGTGGCTCGACGGGCATCGGTCAGTCCGCCATGCGGGCCGCGTAAGCGGTGACCTCCATGGGCGTTTCGTACTCGACGAAGTCGGGGGTCGTCCACACCTCGGTCATGTCCTCCTCCTCTCCGGGGAACTGATCGCCGTCACGGTAAGAGCGAGACGAGCAGCCTGGCCAGAGCAGTTCGGAAAGTTTCCTTCCGATGGCGCAGTGGGGTGCCGGTCAGCGGGGCTACCTGACCGCGGCTTCCAGCTCCACCAACGCCGTGTCGAGGTGGGTCAGGATCCGCTGCAGGTGCGGCACGCTGCGGCGGCAGCCCGTGACACCGAAGTCGAGGTGGTCGCCGTTGCTGGTCAGCGTGATGTTCACGGCTTGGCCGTCGAGCAGCACCGACGCCGGGTAGATGCCGTCGAGCTGCGCGCCGTTCCAGTACATCTGCTTGCGCGGCCCCGGCACGTTCGAGATCACCAGGTTGAACGGCGGCCGCGTGTTGTTGACGACGCCCGGGATCGGCGAGACGCCCAGCTGCGCGACGTTAACCGCGGATAACAACAGCGTCTGCAACGGCGTCAGCTCCGAGAACAGCCGCTTGCCGTTGCGCATCGACTGGTGGATGGTGACGAGCCGCTTGCCCGCGTCGGGCAGGTCGGTGGCCAGGTTGCACAGCAGCGCGCCGATGTTGTTGCCCGCCGCCTCACCCGGGTCGTTCTGGCGGCGCAGCGACACCGGCACCATCGCGACCAGCGGCGCGTCCGGGAGCGCGCGCTGCTCGATGAGGTAGTCCCGCAGCGCGCCCGAGCACATCGCGAGCACGACGTCGTTGCGCGACACCCCGGCCGCCGTGGCCACCTGACGGACTCGGTCCAGCGACCACGACTGCGCCGCGAACCGCCGCGCGCCGCCGATGGGCACGTTGAACATCGTCCGCGGCGCCTGCCCCGGCAGGGTCACGGTGTGCTCGCCGAACGCCTCGCGCGCCACCTTCACCGCGGCCGGCGCCAGCCCGGCGAGCTGGTTGACCGTCTTGCCCGCGGTCTCCAGGAACGACCGCGGGCTCTTGACGCGGCCTTCGCTCGGTTTACGCCGGCTGCCCCACCACGGCGGGCACTCGAGGTCCGCGGGGTCGTCCGACAGCGTGCCCTGCAGCTGGCGCAGCGCCGAGACGCCGTCCATCAACGCGTGGTGCACCTTGGTGTAGACGGCGAACCGGCCGTCGGCAAGACCCTCGACGAGGTGCGTCTCCCACAGCGGGCGGTGCCTGTCGAGCAGGGTGCTGTGCCAGCGTGACGTCAGCTCCAGCAGTTCGCGGACGCGGCCCGGCTGCGGCAGCGCGGAGTGCCGGAAGTGGTAGTCCAGCTCGAGCTCGGCGTCGGTCGTCCAGGCCACGTGCCCGAGCGTGTTCACCGGCCGGGCCGGGCGGCGCCGGAACACCGAGCGCATGTTGTCGGACTCCAGCAGCGATCGGCGGATGTCGCGCAGGTACTCCGGCCCGGCGCCGTCCGGCTTCTTGAACAACTGCAGGCCGCCCACGTGCATCGGATGCTCGCGCGTTTCGACGAGGAGGAACATCGAGTCGGTCACGGGCATCATCGCCATGGGACATCACCTTCCGCACTCGGCACGCCGACTCTACGCGCTCGGCGGCCGCGGGTGGATCACGTTCTACTCTGGCGAGTATGACCGTCCGCGGCGCACGGGAAACGTCGGTGCCACCGATGGCCGAGTGCGTGGTGATCGGCGGCGGTGTGATCGGCGTGAGCTGCGCGTTCCACTTGGCGGAGGCCGGCGTCGACGTCCTGCTGCTGGAGCGCGGCGGCCTTGGCGGGGGCTCGACGGCGAGGGCCGCGGGCGGCATCCGGTCGTCGTTCACCAGCCGCGTCAACGTCGAGCTGGGCCTGCGCGGGCTCGCGGCGTACAGCACTTTCTCGGAGCGCTTCGGCGTCGAGATCGACTTCCGCCGCGACGGCTACCTGTACCTGCTCACCGACCCCGCGGAGGTGACTGCAATCGGACATTGCGCGGAGCTGCAGCGGGCGTACGGAGTGCGCAGCCACCTGCTGACTCCCGCGGAAGCGAAGGGTGTCCTCCCGGTGCTCGAGATGGACGGGATCGTCGCCGCGCTGTGGTCGCCGGACGACGCGAAGGCGACTCCGGACGCGGTAGTCCAGGGTTATGCGAAGGCGGCGAGAGCATGCGGCGCGACGCTCCGGACCGGCGTCGAGGTCACCGGGATCCAGCGTGACGGCGACAGGTTAACCGGCGTTAACACGGCGGCGGGGTTCGTTCGGGCCGGCGCGGTGGTGTGCGCGGCGGGCGCGTGGTCGGGACGGGTCGGCGAGCTGGCCGGCCTCGATCTCCCGGTGCGCCCGTTCCGGCGCCAGGTCGTGTTCACCGGGCCGGTGCCCGGGCTCCCGGACAAGGTGCCGCTGACCATCGAGATGCCGTCGGCGTTCTACTTCCACCGCGAGGGTCCTGGCCTGGCCATGTCGTTCAGCGAGGACGACGGCTTCCCGGGGTTCGGCACCCACTACGAAGCGGGCGAGTGGCTGCCGCGGCTGGCCGAGCTGGCGGGCCGTCGCGTCCCGGCCGTGCTCGACGCCGGGATCCGCACGGCCTGGGCCGGGTTGTACGAAGTGACGCCCGACCGCAACCAGATCGTGGGGGAAAGCGTCCTGCTGTCGCGGTTCTTCTACGCGACCGGCTTCTCCGGGCACGGGTTCCAGATGGGCCCGGCGACCGGCGAGCTGATCCGGGACCTCTACCTGGGCAGACCGCCGGTCGTGGACATCGCGGAACTGGACGTCCGGCGCTTCGAAAGCGCCGATACCGCACCGGCGGAGCACAACATCGTCTAGGGGCCGATTGCCAGATCGTTGAACGATCTGGCAGTATCCGCGCCGTGGCTGTGAGTGGTGCTCGGGAGTTGGTGGACGCGCTCGAAGGGCTGGGGACGGAGATCGTTTTCGGCCTTCCGGGGGTGCACAACCTGCCGTTGTGGGAGGCGCTCGCCGAGACCCGCATCAAGCTCGTCGGGGTCCGTCACGAACAGACCGCCGGGTACGCGGCCGACGGCTACGCGCGTGCGACCGGCAAGCTCGGCGTCGCCCTCGTCACCACCGGGCCGGGCGCGGCGAACACCCTCGGCGCGGTCGGCGAAGCCATGGCGTCCGCGGCTCCGGTGCTGGTCATCGCCACCGACATCCCCTCGACACTGCGGCGCCCCGGCGTCGTGCGCGGAGTGCTGCACGAGACGTCCGACCAGCAGGCGATGTTCGCGCCGGTGACCAAGGGCGGCTTCACCGTGCGGGCCGCCGACCAGATCGGCACCACCGTGCACCGCGCGGCCCGGCTCGCGGTGCAGCCGCAGAGCGGGCCGGTCTACCTCGGCGTCCCGACCGACTACCTGCGCGAGACCGTGCCGCACCGGCGCCCGCCCGCGCCGCACCGCAAGCCCGACGGCGACGTCCCGGACCTCGCGCGGGCCGAGGCGATGCTCTCCGACGCGGAGCACCCGCTGATCTGGGCCGGCGGCGGCGCGCTGCGGTCGGGCGCGGGTGACGCCATCGGCGCGCTCGCCGAGAAGATCGCCGCGCCGGTCATCACGACGTTCGGCGCCCGCGGCCTGCTCCCGCTCGACCACCCGTGCCTCGCGCCCAACCCCGTGCACACGCCCGAGGTCGGCGAGCTGTGGGACGAGGCCGACGTCGTGCTCGCCATCGGCACCGACTTCGACGGCCTGATGACGCAGAACTGGCGGATGCCGAAGCCGCGGAAGCTCGTCGCGGTCAACGTCGACGCCGACGACGCCGCCAAGAACTACCCGCCCGACCTGACGCTGGTCGGCGACGCACGCGCGATCGTCGAACGGCTGCTGCCAAAAGAACGGCCGGGCCTGGACGACATCACGCTGCGGCTGGCCGGCATCGGCCGGCGCGTGCGCCAGCGGATCCGCGACGAAGAGCCGCAGGCCTACGACTTCCTGTCCACTTTGGACGAAGTACTGCCGACGGACGCCGTGCTGGTGTCCGACATGTGCGTCGCCGGTTACTGGGTCGGTGGCTTCCACCGGGTGCGGGCGCCGCGCAAGCTCGCCTACCCGATGGGCTGGGGCACCCTCGGCTACGGCTTCCCCGCGTCGCTCGGCGCCGCCGCGGCGGGTGTCGGGCGCGCCATCTGCATCACCGGCGACGGCGGGTTCCTCTACGGCTGCGGCGATCTGGCGACGCTCGCGCAGGAACAGCTGCCGGTGACGGTCGTCCTGGTCGACGACGGCGGCTACGGGATGCTGCGCTACGACCAGGACCGCGAGGGCCTGCCGCACCGCGGCGTCGACTGGGACAGCCCGGACTTCGTCGGTTTGGCCCGCTCCTTCGGCGTGCACGCGGACCGCGTGTCCGGCTTCGGGCGCGCGTTCCGGCGGCTGCTCGGCGAGTTCGTCGAATCGGACGAGCCGAACGTCCTGGTCGTGAAGGCCAGGCTGAAGCCACCGCTGAACACTTCGCCCCGGTGGTACCGCACATGAGGATCGGCGTCGACATCGGTGGCACGTTCACCGACCTCTGCGCGGTGGACGAGACCGGGATCGTCGCGGTCGGCAAGGTCCTGACCACCCACGACGAGCCCGCGCGGGCGGTCGAGGAGGGCCTGGCCGCGCTGCTCACGGACCCGGGGGTCGTCGAGCAGGTCGTGCACGGGACGACGCTGGTGACGAACGCGCTGATCGAGCGCAAGGGGTCGCGGACGGCGCTGCTCGCGACGGCGGGCTTCCGCGACGTCCTGGAGATGCGCCGCGAGCACCGGTACGAGCTGTACGACCTGCACCTCGAGCTGCCCGCGCCGCTGGTCCCACGGCACCTGCGCTTCGACGTCCCCGAGCGGATCCTCGCCGACGGCTCCGTCCACATCGGACTCGACGAGGAGTACGTCGCCCGGCTCGGTCGTGAGCTGGCGGGACGCGGCGTCGAAGCCGTCGCGGTCTGCTTCCTGCACGCGTTCACCAACCCGGCGCACGAGTGGCGCGTCGCCGAGATCCTGGCCGAGGTGGCACCCGGGCTGCGCGTCGCGCTGTCCTCCGACGTCGTCCCCGAGATCCGCGAATTCGAACGCGCGTCGACCACGGTCGCGAACGTCTACGTCCAGGACCTGACCGAACGCTACCTGCGCGACCTCGAACACCGGCTGCGACGGCTCGGCATCACCGGCGCGCCGCACATCATGCTGTCCAACGGCGGTCTGGCCACTGTGGACACCGCGGCCCGGCACCCGATCCGCATCCTCGAGTCCGGGCCGGCCGGTGGCGCGCTGGCCGCCGCGTCGATCGGGCCGCCGGACCTGCTGGCCTTCGACATGGGCGGTACCACGGCGAAGCTGTGCCTGATCGCCGGCGGCGCGCCGCTCGTCACGCACCAGTTCGAAGTGGACCGCAAGTACCGCCTGCTGCCCGGCTCCGGGCTGCCGGTGCAGGTGCCCGTGACGGACATGATCGAGATCGGCGTCGGCGGCGGGTCGATCGCCCGGATCGACGCGCTCGGCCTGCTGACCGTCGGGCCCGACTCGGCCGGATCCGAGCCCGGGCCGGTCTGCTACGGCCGCGGCGGCACCGAGCCGACGGTGACCGACGCCGACCTCGTGCTCGGCTACCTGGACCCGGCCTACTTCCTCGGCGGGGGAATGAAACTCGATGCCGAGGCCGCGAGGGCCGTCCTGCGCGAAAAGATCGCCGAGCCGCTCGGCATGAGCGTCGAAGAGGCCGCGTGGGGCATCCACACGAGCGTCAACGAGGACATGGCCAACGCCGCCCGCGTGCACGCCGTCGAGCGTGGGCAGGATCCCGCGAAGCTGCCGATGTACACGTTCGGCGGCGCGGGCCCGGTGCACGGCGTCGGCGTCGCGCGGGCGCTCGGAGCGCCGTCGGTCGTCGCGCCGCCCGCCGCGGGAGTGCTGAGCGCGGCGGGGTTCCTCACCGCGCCGTTGGCGTTCGACTTCGTCCGGTCGGCCCGCGCGGCCGTGCACGACCTCGCCTGGGAGCAGGTCGACGCGTTGTTCGCCGAGATGGAAGCCGAGGGCGCGGCGCTGCTCGCGAAGTCCGGAGTGGACAAAGTGACGCACCGGCGCATCGCCGAGATGCGCTACGCCGGGCAGGGCTACGAGATCCGCGTCCCGGTCCGCGGCGGCCGCTGGCCGGACACCCTGATCGACGAGTTCACCCGCACCTACCGGACGCTCTACCGGCGGAGCGGTCCCGAGGTCGGCGTCGAGGTCTTGAATTGGCGCGTCGTCTCCAGCGGGCCGGCGCCGGACGTCACGTTGCGGCTGAAACCGCAGGTCACCGGCGGTGCCGCGCGCAAGGGAATGCGCAGGGCCTACTTCCCGTCGGCCGGTGGATTCGTCGACACGGCGGTCTTCGACCGGTACCTCCTCACCCCGGGTGAGCGCGTCGACGGGCCGTCCATCGTGGAGGAACGCGAGTCCACAGTGGTCGTCCCGCCGGGTGCGCACTGCGTCGTCCGCGACGACGCCGCGCTGGAGGTGACGGTGTGAGCGTCGACCCGATCCTCGTCGGCCTGTTCGGCAACCGGCTGCACTCGATCCTCGCCGAGCAGCAGAACGCGCTGGTCAACACGGCCTTCTCCGCGGTCGTCCGCGAATCGCTCGACCTGGCCTGCGCGGTGTTCGACTCGCGTGGGGAGATGATCGGCCAGTCCGTCGGCGGCACACCCGGCCACATCAACGCGATGGCCACCGGCATGCACCACTTCGCCGCCGCGTACCCGCCGGAGCGGCTCGAACCCGGGGACGTCCTGCTCACCAACGACCCGTGGCAGACCGCCGGGCAGATCAACGACATCACCGTCGCGACGCCGGTGTTCCTGCGCGGCAAGCTCGTCGCGTGGTTCGCGTCCTGCTGCCACGCGCCGGACATCGGCGGCCGGCTCGTCTCCGCCGAGGCGCACGAGGTCTTCGAAGAAGGCCTGCGGCTGCCCATCCTGAAGTTCCTGCGCGCGGGGGAAGTCAACGCCGAGCTGGAACGGCTGGTCCGGGCCAACGTGCGGACGCCGGAGGAGACCATCGGCGACCTGTACGCGCAGGTCACCGGCAACGAGGTCGGCGCGGCGAGCCTGCTGCGCCTCCTGGACGAGTTCGGGCTCGACTCCCTCGACGACGTCGCCGCCGAGATCATGAACCGTTCCGAGAAGGCCCTGCGCGACGCGCTGCGGGAACTGCCCGACGGCGTCTACACCAACGAAATCGTCACCGACGGCTTCGACGACGAAGAGATCGTGCTGCGCGTCACGGCCACTGTGGACGGTGACGAAATCCACCTCGACTTCGCGGGTTCGTCGCCGCAGAGCCGTCGCGGCATCAACGTCGTGCTCAACTACACGCGGGCGTACGCGTCGTTCGCGGTCAAGGCGGCGATCTCGCCGGAGGTGCCGCACAACGCGGGGTCGTTCCGGCCGGTGCACGTCACCGCGCCCGAAGGCTCGGTGCTGAACTGCCTGCCACCCGCGCCGGTCGCGTCCCGGCACCTGATCGGCCACTTCCTGCCGTCGCTGCTGATCGGCGCGTTGCCGGGCGTCGCGATCGCGCCGAGCGCGGACGCGCTGTGGATGACCATCTGGCGCGGCCCCGGGTTCATGCTCAACGTCTTCCAGACCGGCGGCATGGGCGCGCGGTCGGACCAGGACGGGCTGAACACCACGGGATTCCCGAGTGGACTGCGATCCACGCCGACCGAGGTCATCGAGACGATGGCACCGCTGGTCCAGCGTTCCCGCGAGTTGCGAGTGGACTCCGGCGGCGCCGGACGGTGGCGCGGCGGTCTCGGACAGGTGACCACGATGGCGGCTCGCGACGTGAGTTCGTGGAGCGTCAACGGGAACGTCGACCGCGTGCGCGCCGCAGCGTCCGGTGTGGACGGTGGCGGGCCCGGTGCGGCCGGTCGTTTCGGGCTGCGCGACGGAGACGACCTGCCCGCGAAGAGCCGGGTGCCGCTGGCGCGTGAGTCCGTTGTGGACGTCACCCTTCCCGGTGGCGGGGGCTACGGGCCGCCGTTCGCACGGCCGGTGGCGGCGGTGCTCACCGACGTCGTCGAGGGGTACGTCTCGGTGGAAGCGGCGCGCGCGATCTACGGCGTCGAGGTGCGGTACCTCGGTGACCCGGCCGCGCTCGTCCGGCTTCCGGAGGACTACGCGGTGGACGAAGAGCAGACAGCACGACTGAGAGCGGGTAAGTGACATGAGTCGGTTGGCCGGCAAGGTGGCGGTCGTCTTCGGCGGCGCGCGGGGCATCGGCCTCGCGACGGTGAAGGAGTTCCTCGCCGAGGGCGCGACGGTGTTCGCTTCCGACATCCGCGAGCCCGCGGAGTCCGTCGACGGCTACCGGCACTCCATAGTGGACGCCACCGACGAAGACGCCGTGGCGGCGTTCGTCGACGGCGTGCTCGCCGAGGCCGGCCACATCGACGTCCTGGTCAACAACGTCGGCATCCACCTCGGCAAGCCTCTCGCGGACACGACGCTGGCCGAGTTCGACAACATCTTCGCGCTCAACGTGCGCGCCGCCTTCCTCGGCACGCGCGCCGTGCTGCCGCACATGATCGAGCGCAAGGCCGGCAGCATCGTGACGACGTCGTCGAACGGCGGCGTGATGGGCCGTCCCGGCGATCCGGTCTACAACGCCACCAAGCACGCGCTGGTCGGGCTGACGAAGTCGATCGCCGTCGCGCACGCGCACCAGGGCATCCGCGCCAACACGGTGAACCCCGGCGCGATCGACACGGACATGCTGCGCAGCACGCTGAACTCGCCCGAGGAGTTCGAGACCAAGCAGCACCAGCTGGTCGCGAGCACCCCCGCGGCGCGCGTCGGCGAGGCGTGGGAGGTCGCGAAGGCCATCGTGTTCCTGGCCAGCGACGAGTCGCGGTTCGTCAACGGCGTCGTGCTGCCGATCGACGGCGCGAAGGCCGCGGGTGCGATGCCGGGCAACCGCTACAGCCTCGACTTCGAGCTCGGCGTCAGGTAGCGCCATGTCCGTCGATGCCTCGGGGCTGGAGAGCGAGCGGCACCTGCTCGAGCGCAGCGGCACCGCCGAGCGGGTCGCCGCGATCCTGCGCCAGTACATCACCGACGGCGTCTTCGCCCCCGGTGAGCGGCTTTCCGAGCCGGTGATCAGCTCGGCGCTCGGCGTCTCGCGCAACACACTGCGCGAGTCGTTCCAGCTGCTGGCGCACGAGCGGCTGGCGGTGCACGAGCTGAACCGCGGCGTGTTCGTCCGCGAACTGACCACAGAGGACATCGAAGACCTCTACGTCGTCCGCCGTGCCACCGAATGCGGCGCCCTGCGGCGCGCGGCCGAGTTGTCCACTGTGGACCTGATGCCGGTCGAGCAGGCCCTGCGCGACGGCCGCACGGCGACGGCCGCCGAGGACTGGCCGGCGGTCGGCACCGCCAACATCCACTTCCACCAGGCCCTCGTGGACCTCGCGGGCAGCGAGCGCATCTCCGCGACGATGCGCCAGGTGCTCGCCGAGACGCGGTTGTTCTTCGTCCTCAACGAGAACACGCGCGAGTTCTACGAGCCGTTCCTGGACTGCCACGAGCAGATCCTGCGTGACCTGCGTGGCGGCCGGTTCGACGTCGCGGAAGCCGCGCTGGACCGCTACCTCCGCGACGCCGAGGCGTTGCTGCTGGCGCTCAGCGGCCGTGCGGAAGGCCGGTGACTCCGATGCCCGCTGACCACGCCGGATTCCGCCCGCTGGACGGGATCAAGGTCGTCGACCTGTCCCGCATCCTCGCCGGGCCGTACTGCACGCAGTACCTCGGCGAGATGGGCGCGGACGTGGTGAAGGTCGAGCCGCCCGGGCACGGCGACGACACCCGCGGCTGGGGACCGCCGTTCGTCGGCGAGACCGACGAAGCCGTGTACTACCTGGCGGCGAATCGGAACAAGCGCGGCATCGTGCTCGACCTCAAGAGCGACCGCGGCCGCGAAGCCCTTCGCCGTCTGGTGGCCGATGCGGACGTGCTCGTCGAGAACTTCCGTCCGGGGACGCTGGAGAAGTGGGGGCTCGGGTACGCGGCTTTGGCGGAGCTGAACCCACGCCTGATCCACGTGTCGATCACCGGGTTCGGGCAGACGGGCCCCTACCGCGATCGCGCGGGCTACGACCTGGTGGCGCAGGCGCTCGGCGGCGTGATGTCGCTGACCGGCGAGCCCGACGGCGCGCCGGCGAAGGTCGGGCTGCCGGTGGCGGACCTGAACGCGGGGACGTGGGCGATCATCGCGGTGCTGATGGCGCTGCAGGCCCGCCACACGACCGGTCGCGGCCAGTACCTCGACGTGTCCCTTTTGGACAGTCAGCTGGCCTGGCACGTGTACGCCGCGGGCGCGCACTTCTACGACGCGCCCCGGCCGCGCCGGATGGGGTCGGCGCACCCGAGCATCGTCCCGTACCAGGCCTACCACGTCGCGGACGGCTGGCTGATCATCGCGGTCGGCAGCGAAAAGCTGTGGCACGCGTTCTGCGGCGTGCTCGGCCTGGACATCGCCGCGGACCCGCGGTTTTCGTCGAACGCTCTTCGCGCCGCCCACCGCGACGAGCTGAACGCGGTGCTCGAGCCGGTGCTGCTGACGCGCACGGCGGCGGACTGGCTGAAGTCCTTCGACGAGGCGGGCATCCCGGCGGCCCCGATCAACGAGATCGATGACGTCTACGCGGACCCGTGGACCGCCGCCCGCGACCAGGTGGTCCGGCTGCCGCACCCGACGGTGGGAACGTACCTGGGGACGGGGTTCCCGGTGAAGGCGTCGGACACGCCGGCGCGTCCGACGTCGGCGCCGCCCACCCTGGGGCAGCACACGGCGGAGGTGCTGGCGGAGCTGGGCTACTCGGCGGAGGAGATCGCGGAGTTCCTCTGAGGCTCAGCCCGCCGCGGGTTTCCAGTGCAGGTAGTCGGTGACCGTCCGCCGTTTCGCGGCGAGCCGGATCAGGCGGAGGCTCAACAGCGTCAGGACGACGCCCGCTGCCCAGGCCGCCAGCCCTGGCGCGACCGCTGGGTCGGACCACGCGCGGCCGGAGAGCAGGAACCACCACGCGACGGTGCCGAGAGCGAGCGTCGCGAGCGCCGGGAAGGCGAGCACCGTCGGGCTGGTCTGTGCCTGGCGGAGCATCCGGCGCACGCCCGGCGGTTCGGGGGTGGTCTTGCGGAGCCACTTCTCGTAGCCGATCCCGCCCGGGACGTGGGGGTCGAACTCGGAGCGGATGTACAGCGAGACCCGCTCGACGAGGTGCTGGCAGAGGACCCAGCGGGCGGCGAGGATGTTGCTGCTGAACGGGACGATCAGCAGCAGGGGCATCCGCCCGGCCGAGGTGAACGCGAAGCCGAACACGGCGCCGCTCGTGGTGATCAGGAAGGCGGTCACCTTCCACTGCTGGTCCATCAGGTGGATGATCTCGGCGCGCAGCGCGGTGTACTCCGCGAGCGGGCCGAGGTGGTGGTCGTCGTTTCGCCGGCCGCGGGTGATGCGCACCCCCAGGAGGTCGGCCGGGCGCCGCCGGTGTTACAGGTTGCGGCGCCGTTCCGGCCAGTCCGGCGCCGTCAAGTGTGCACGATGGAGTGTTCGCGCTCGCGGCTTCGCCCTGGTAGGGATGGGGGAGGACTGAGGAGGACCGATGTCAGCACAGCACGCCCTTTGGCACCCGTTCGCCGACATGGGCGCGGTCGACGGCGACCGGATGGTCATCACGCGCGGTGAGGGCTCCTACGTCTGGGACGACGCCGGCCGCCGCTACTTCGACGCCACCGCGTCGCTCTGGTACGCGAACTTCGGCCACGGGCGCCCCGAGATCACCGAGGCCGTCACCAAGCAACTCCAGACGCTCGACTCGTACAACCTGTTCGGCTACAACGCCAACGAACCGGCGATCGAGCTGGCCGACCGCGTCGCCGCGCTGGCGCCGACGCCGGGGTCGAAGGTCTTCTTCGGCTCGGGCGGTGGGGACGTCATCGACACTGCCGTGAAGCTCGCGCGGGCGTACTTCGCGCAGACCGGGCGGCCGGAGAAGGCGCACGTCATCGGCCGCGCGCAGGGCTACCACGGCACGCACGGCTTCGGCACGGCCGTCGGCGGCATCCCGGCCAACGCGGCCGGCGTCGGGCCGCAGCCGCCGGAGTTCTCGCACGTCCCGTTCGACAGCGCTCCGGCGCTGGAAGCCGAGATCGAGCGGGTGGGCGCTTCGCGGGTGGCGGCCTTCTTCTGCGAGCCGGTGATCGGCGCGGGCGGCGTACTGCTGCCGCCGGACGGCTACCTCGAGGAAGTGGCCGCGATCTGCCGCCGCCACGACGTGCTGTTCGTCGCGGACTGCGTGATCGCCGCGTGGGGCCGGCTCGGGACGTGGTTCGGCATCGACCGCTGGGCGGTGCGACCGGACATGATCACGACGGCCAAGGGCATCACCGGCGGCACGATCCCGCTGGGCGCGCTGGTCGTGGCGCCGCGGGTGGCGGAGCCGTTCTTCACGGGCGCGCCGGGCGCGCCGATCTTCCGCCACGGCGCGACGTACGCGGGCCACCCGGTGGCGTGCGCGGCGGGCTTGGCGACGCTGGACATCTACGAGCGCGACGGTCTCATTCCCCGCGGCCGCGAGCTGGAGAAACCCCTGGCCGACGCGGTGTCCGGGGTGACCGGGCACCCGCTGGTGGCGGAGGTCCGGGCGGGGCTGGGCTTCCTCGCGGCGGTCGAGCTGACGGCAGAGGTCATGGACGCCGACCCGGGCGCACCGGTGAAGCTGCAGCGCGCGTGCCGGGACGAGGGCGTGATCGTGCGGAACCTCGGGCGCGGTGTCGCGGTGTCGCCGCCGCTGGTCGCGGGGGAGCCGGAGCTGGACCTGCTGGCCTCGGCACTGCCGAAGGCGCTGGACCGGCTGGCGGCGCAGAGCTGAGACCTGCTGTCGTTTGCCCGGCTCACGCCGAGGTCGTGAACGACTCTTTCCTGTCCTCCGACGGCAGGAAAGAGTCGTTCACCACGTTCGAGCGCCCCGGCTCGCGTGACCGAGCCCGGAACTCGCGTGATCGAAACCGGAACTCGCGTGATCAGCGGCGGAACTCGCGGCTGAGCAATCTCGCCCGTCCTCACGAGACGCAGAACTCGTTGCCCTCCGGGTCCGCCATCGTCACCCAGCTGTGCGGTCCCTGACGCCCGCGCCACAGGAACTTCGCCCCGCGCGCCGTCAGCTTCTCCAGCGTCGCTTCAACGTTATCCGCGCCGACCCAGACGTCGATGTGGAGGCGGTTCTTCACGGTCTTCGGTTCCGGAACCTCCTGGAACAAGATCCGCCGGGGTGGACCTTCGGGTGGGGAGTCCGGGTGGCGGATCGCCGCGCCCGTCCGCCAGACCAGGGCGCCGCGGTAGGTCCGGGTTTCCTCCTCCTTCGCGTACCCCTTCGCGATCATCTCGCGGACGAAGTCCTCGTCGGTCGGTTCCACCGGCCAGCCGAGCGTCTCGGCCCACCAGTCGGCGAGCACGTGCGGGTCGGCCGTATCCACCACTACCTGGAAGTCATGCGCCATACCGGCACGTTAACGACCGAGTCCGACATTTTCCGGAGCATCGGGTCCTCGGGCACGACCGTGAAGCGCCACTTGTCGACGCCGCCGCCCATGATCTCGGCGTAGCGGCGGGCGCCGTCGGCGTTGGCGAACCGCACCTGCTGGCCGTTCGTCAGGTGGGTGATCTTGACCGCCATGACAACCTCCCGAAGTCTGTGGGCCGGCCCAGGAGCTTCCCCCTCCGAGGCCGGCGAGCACAGTAGAACACATGTTCGACCGGTCGCGCCAGTGCATCCCCCAGCCAGGGGAGGAAAAGGCAAAGCCGCAGGTCAGAGTGGTCGGATCATCGCCACGCGCGGCCAGGCGTCCAAGCCGCGCGCCGCTTCCGCGCGGCGGATCGCCCGCAGCTCGTCGCCGATTTCCGCGTCGGCCAGGACGCGGAACCGCAGCCGCTCGTAGTACGGCGCGTTCCACGGCACGGCGGCGAACGTCGTGAGCGTGAGTGCAGGCAACCCGCGAGAAACGGCCCACTCGGCGAGCGTCTCGATCAACGCGCTGCCGAGCCCGCGCCGTGCGTGCGAGGGCCGCACGGAGACCTGCTCGACGTGGGCGCACCCGTCGACGACCTCGGCGATGAGGTACGCCACGGGCCGGTCGTCGGCCACGCTCACCCAGGCGCGGCCGTCGGCCTGGTACACCGCCAGTTCCGCCACCGAACCCGGGTCGTCGTCGGCGATCGCGGCCATGTCGAGCGCGCGGAACAAGTCGCCTGCCTCGCGTTCGATGTCGACCAACGCGGGCAGGTCGCCGGGGTGCGCGAGGCGGATCACGAAGCCCTTCGTACGCGCCGGTCCGGGATTTTCACAGCGAATAAGACGAAATCGTGCGCTGGATGCGGGTCGCGTACCCGCGCAGGGCGGTGATCGCCGTGTGCCGGGCTTCTTCGGTAATCCGCGCGGCCGGGCCGGCCATGGTCAGCACCGTCGGCCGCCGCCCGTAGGTGGGCACCGGCACCGAACACGCCCAAACGCCTTCGTCGATTTCGCCGGAGCTGACCGAATACTGGTTCTCCAGCGCGTGCTTGAGCTCGTCGCGCACGGCCGTGCCGCGCAGCTCGGCGATCGGCGCCAGCCGCCGGTCGCGCTCGATCTCGGGCAGCAGCGCGAGCAGCATCTTGCCGGACGCGCCGACGCCGAGCGGCAGCGAATGCCCCGGCTCGAACGTGAACCGCATGGCCCGGTCGCACTCGACGCGGTCCGTGCACACGGCGGCGTCGCCGAACTGCTGGAAGAGCATCACCGTCTCGCCGAGCTCCCGCGCGGCTTCTTCCATGGACGGCTTCGCCAGCCGCACGAGGTCGTTCGCCAGCTGCGCGGCGCGCGCGAGCGGCATCACCTGGCTGGTGAGGTGGTAGTGCCCCGCCCTGCCCTCTTCGAGCAGTTGCAGCTCCTTCAGCAGCGCCACGTAGCGGTACGTCGTCGCGACCGGGGTGCCGATCGTCGCGGCGAGCTCGGCGACGCTGGCCTCCCAGCGTCTTTCGGAAAAGGCGAGGAGCAGCTGCAGGACCTTCCGGGAACTGCTGGCGCCGGGGGTGCGGCGCGGGGCGGTGGTGGCGGAACCGTCGACGGCACTGACGGCAGGCGTCATCATGACCTCTCGGTAAGACAAAAACGACCTTCGCTATCACCCGGGGTGAACAAATTAGCACGTTGTGTTAAACGAAGGCCAGCATTCCGGCGGCGGCTCACCAATGGGGGAAAGCCGCCGCCGGAGACGGCGTCACATGGTGAGGAACTCGCCCGGTTTCGTCACCACCGGTGACTCGACGTAGAGCCCGCGGTACTCGTCCTGGATCCCGGAGTTGTGCACCTGCAGCGCGAGCGGGCCGACGCGCCCGGCGGTCTTGTCGGTGAACCGCAGCACTTCGACGCCCTTGCAGGTCACGGCCGTCCCGGTGAGCGGGCAGCACGCCATCCGGGCCACGCCGGTCGTCAGGTCGCCGATCAGCTCGCACTGCGCCCACTTCTTGATGTCGATCGTCGTGTGCGCCAGCTGCTGGAACAGCTTGCCGCCGCCGTCGTTGTGGCCGGGCCGGTAGTCCCAGTGCCCGCCGTTCGGCGGCTGGAACTGGATGGCGCTCAGCGCGTCGCGGATCGGGTCGGTGGTGCCCCAGATCAGCACGGTCGGTTTGTGGTTGCCCTTGACCTGCCGGACATTGAATATCCACCGAAACGTGCCGACCTGCTGTTTGTTGTAGTACAACCAGCCGCGCGCGGTGCCATTGCCGTGGACGACGCCGTTCTTCACCGACCACAGGCCGGCTTTCGACGACGTCCAGGCGCTCAGGTCACTGCCGTCGAACATCGAGATCAGGTTCGGGTCGCCGTAAGGGTTTTCGGCGGCCGCCGCGACCGGCGCCAGTGCCGAACCCACGACGATCCCCGCGGCCAGCACGCCAAGGAGCTTGCGGAACATCCTGCCGTCCTCTCGTGAACGCGAACTGCGGTCGAGTTGTCGGACGGCGGATTTCACGCTACGAGCCGCGCGGGTGGAGCGTCAACCTCGGTCCCGCTGACCGGTCAGGAACGGCGTCAGCAAGCCGGGGACGGCCTGGTCGGCCAGCGCGAGCCCGGCGGCCTCGCCGACGTCGAGCACGCGGTAGTGCCCCTTGCCCGCGGCGACCGGCGCGATCACCGTGACCAGCCCGGCCCGGCGCTGGAAGTACGAGCGCTCGACGACGACGCCGGTCATGCCGTCGCAGCGGACCGCCGCGGTGCCGCGGTCCAGCGAACCCGAGCGCGTCACCAGGTAGCGGCCGGTGAGCGCGTGCCCGAGGCCGCGGTAGCGGTCCCAGCCGACGAGCGCGGCGAACGGCACGAGCACGAGCGCGACCTGCCACGGCCAGTCCGGCCAGTCGCCCAGCCACGCCAGGGCGTAGAGCGCCGCCGCGAGCAGCAGCACGCCGAAGACGGCCCGGGAGAGCCGCCGGTACAGCGCCCGGCGCGGGTGGCGTGTCAGCGGCGTCGCGGCCGGGTCCTCGCCGAGCACCTCCGCGACGACTTCGTGCGCTTTCGCAAGCGGTGCGGGCGGGAGCAGCAGGCCGCCGCTCTTGTCCGCGCCCTTCCCTTCGCGCAGGCCGCCGGCGATGGCGACGCACCGGGCGCCGCCGGCCAGCCGCAGCGGCAGCGGCTCGCGGATCTCCACGCCGCGCAGGCGGTCCTCCTCGATCGACACCGAGCGCGTCGTGATCAGCCCGCGCCGGATGTGCAGCGTGCCGGCGGGTTCGCGGGTGAGCCGGAAGTTCCAGAACGACAGCACGTACCCGCCGATCGACAGCAGCGAGACGAGCACCAGCAGCCCGGCGGCGGCGAGCACCAGGCTCACCCAGGTCGGCGTGTCCGCGAAGTGTCCGACCACGGTCTGGACCAGCGAAAACCGGACCGGATCGAAGTGCAGCTCGTGCGCGAAGTGGTAGACGGTGCCGACGGCGGCGCCGACCACCGCGATGCCCGACAGCGTGAACGGCGCGTACCGCAGCCACTTCTTGTCGACGACGGCGATCACCTGCTCGGGCGGCGCGGCCTCCGCCGCCGTCTCGACGGCCTTGCGGTGCAGGAGGAGCGTCCGCAGCCGCTGGGCTTCGGCGACCGTGACGGCGTCGAGGACGAGCTCGTCCTTGCCCGGCCCCTTGCCGTGCGAGTGCCGCCCGGTGCCGATCCGCGCGGCCGCCAGCGAGAACAGCCGGTGCTTCGGTTCGGAAGTGACGTCGACCGTGCGGATCCGGTCGCGGGGGATGGCTCGCTGCTTGCGCAGCAGCAGCCCGGTGTGCCACTCGACCTGCGTCTCGGTGATCCGGTAGCGCGAGGTCAGCACGTGCGAGACGCCGGTGCACACGGCCACCGCGGTGAAGGCGAGGCCGACCCACTGCCACGGCTCGCCGTGGCCGACGAGCAGCGCGCCCAGCAGCACCGGCAGGGACCGCGCCAGGTCCAGCACCGGCCGGATGAGCAGCATGCGCCGGTCGAGCCGGTGCCACGGCGCGTCCTGGGTGCCTTCGGCCGGGAGCGTCACGACGGCTTCGGTGCTCGCTGCCGCCTCCGCGGGGGAGAGCGCGTCGGCGGGGCTCACGTCGCGTCCCCTCGGAGCGCCTGGGTCGTCTTGGTCAGCTCGTCGGCCAGCGCGAGCGCGCGGTCGTGCGCCAGGCCCGAGATGCGCAGCGGGCCCGCCGCGGACGCCGTCGTCACGGTGATCTTGGCCAGCCCGAACAGCTGCTCACCGGGATCGCGCTCGATGTCGACGGTCTGGATCCGGGAGATCGGCGCGATCCGCCACTCCTGCTTCAGCCAGCCGGACTGCGTGTAGACGGCCTCGTCGGTGACCTCCCAGCGGTGCACGCGGTAGCGCCACTGCGGCATCACGATCAGGTGCAGCGGACCCACCACGCAGGCGACCACGAGTGCCACCGTGAGGAACGCCGGCGGATCGTCGCTGGTCACCACGATGGCCGTCAGGATCCCGATGACGACGATCCAGGAGATCGACGCCATCGCGGTCCAGTAGCCGATGGCCCGCCGGCTGACCCGGTGCGCCGGCGGTCGTAGCCGCAACGCCGCTGTGTTCGTGGTGTGTTCGGTCACGGGTCAAGCGTGCCCGATCGGCGCCTTGCGTGCCCACGACATGTGTCACGATGCCGATCCGGTCCGGCTTCGATCGCGTGGCGTTACGATCGGCCACACCGTCGGAGGAATGGATTCGCCGTCGGGGTGTGTTGTGCTGGAAGGATTGACGGTGACAACCGGGGCCTCCGCCCCGGGCTGGGGGCTCCGCCACCCGGAACCCCCGAAAGAAGAAGAGGCGAGCAGGAGGACCCGTGGGACTCGATCCCGACGACCTGTACGAGGTGGACTCGGACGTCCCCGACCTGACCGGGGCGGTGCTGATGCACCACTTCGAAGGGTTCATGGACGCCGGTTCGGCGGGCCGCCTGCTGGCCGAGCACCTGCTCGGCGGCGAGCACCGGGTGGTCGCGCGCTTCGACGTCGACCGGCTCATCGACTACCGCTCGCGCCGCCCGACGATGACCTACGCCGTGGACCACTGGGAGGACTACGACGCGCCGGAGCTGGTCGTCCACCTGCTGCACGACACCGACGGGACGCCGTTCCTGCTGCTGTCCGGCCCCGAACCCGACCACGACTGGGAGCGGTTCTGCGCCGCGGTCCGCAACCTCGTCGAGCGCTGGGGCGTCCGGCTGACCGCGGGCTTCCACGGCATCCCGATGGGCGCGCCGCACACCCGCCCGCTCGGCGTCACCGCGCACGCGACCCGCAAGGACCTGGTCGGCGAGCACCAGCCGCTGCCGAACCGGCTGCAGGTGCCGGGCAGCCTGGCCGCGCTGCTGGAGTACCGCCTCGGCGAGTGGGGCCACGACGCCATCGGCTTCGCCGCGCACGTGCCGCACTACCTGGCGCAGTCGACGTACCCGGCGTCGTCTCTCATCGTGCTCGACGCGCTGGGCCGCTCGACCGGGCTGAACCTGGCCGAGGGCGAGCTGCGCGCGGCGGCGGAGCTCGCCGACGCCGAGATCAACCGCCAGGTCGCGGAGTCCGACGAAGTCGCCGAGGTCGTCCGCGCGCTGGAGCGGCAGTACGACACGTTCGTCGAGGCTTCCGAGCGCGGATCGCTGCTCGCGGAATCGGTCGAGCACATGCCGACCGCGGAGGAGCTGGGCTCCCAGTTCGAGCGGTTCCTGGCCGAGCAGAACGGTGGCGACGGCCCCGAGCGCGGATGACCCGCTACGACGAGATCGGCGTCGGCTACGCGCTGGGGAGGCGGACCGACCCGCGGTGGCTCGCGCCGGTGCTCGCCGCGGTGGGCTCCGCGGTCACCATGCTCGACGTCGGTTCGGGAACCGGGTCGTACGAGCCGCCGTCCCGGCGCGTCGTCGCGGTCGAGCCGTCGGCGGAGATGATCCGGCAACGCCCGCCCGGCGCCGCGCCCGTCGTGCGCGCGATCGCGGAGGCGCTGCCGTTCCCCGACCGTGCGTTCGACGCGGCCTTGGCGGTGCTGACCGTGCACCACTGGGGTGACTGGCGCCGCGGTCTCGACGAGCTGCGCCGGGTGTCGTCTCGTCAGGTCGTCTTGGCCTACGACACCGCGCTGCACAACGACTTCTGGCTCGTGCGCGAGTACGTGCCGGAGGTCGCCGAGCTTGAACGGTCGCGTCCTTCGGCGCCGGAGATCGCGGATTTCCTGGACGCGTCTTCGGTGATTTCACTGCCCGTGCCGTGGGACTTCGCCGACGGCGTCTTCCCGGCACACTGGCGCCGTCCGGAGGCCTATCTGGACCCGGCCGTCCGGCGGTCTTGCTCGGCGCTCGCGCAGACGTCGCCCGCGGCGGTCGAGCGGGGGATGACGCGGCTGCGGGAGGACCTGGAGTCGGGCCGGTGGCACGAGGAGCACGCGGACCTGCTGGACCTGCCCGAGTGGGACGCGGGGTTCCGGCTCGTCGTGAACTGAGCCGGGGTACCGTCCCGGGATGAACGACACGGAAAACCGGTCGCCCGCAACGAAAACCCTGAGGCGCACCCTGGGCAGACTGTTGTTCCGGATGGCCTCGAAAGTGCACGACCCGTACACCGATCAGCTGAACCGGATGGCCGCGGAACTGCGCGAGGAGGTCGTCCGTCAGGGTGACCGGGTCCTCGATCGAGTGGTGGAGTTCGAGATCCGCAGCCGCCGGGACATCGTCTACGCCGGCGATCAGGACGCCGCGCTGGAGAGCAACGTCTTCGCCCGCGAGAACCTGGTCGGCGCCCGGCACTTCGGCCGTCCGAAGGAGACACTCGAATACGCGCTTTCCCTGGCGCCGCAAGGAGGGATGGCGCTGGAGTTCGGCGTCGCGTCCGGCAACACGCTGCGGACGATCGCCCGCGCCCGCGGTGGGCGCGAGGTCTACGGCTTCGACTCCTTCGACGGGCTGCCCGAGGCGTGGCTCAACGGCATGCCCGCCGGCGCCTTCGCCCGCGACGACCTGCCGGACGTCCCCGGCGCCGAGCTGGTCGTCGGCCTGTTCGCCGACAGCCTCCCCGGCTTCCTCGAAAACCACCCGGGCCACATCGACTTCCTGCACGTCGACGGCGACCTCTACAGCTCCGCCAAGACCGTGCTCGACCTGTGCGGGCCACGGCTGCGCGCGGGCAGCATCGTGCACTTCGACGAGTTCTTCAACTTCCCCGGCTGGCAGCGGCACGAGTACCGCGCCTGGACGGAGTACGTCGAGCGCACCGGCGTCGAGTTCGAGTACGTCGCCTACACCTACAGCGACAACCAGGTGACGGTGAAGATCACGAAGCCGTAGGCGGCCCGTCGAGGATTTCGCGCAGCTCGAGCGTGCCGACCTCGGCCCACGGGTGCCGGGACGCCACGTCGATCGCCGTCGACCGGTCGTCGCACTCGAGGATGTTGTAGCCGCCGACCTGCTCCTTGGTCTCGGCGAACGGGCCGTCGGTCAGCAGCACTTCGCCGTCGCGCACCCGGATCGTCTTCGCCTCGGCCGGCGGGCGGAGACCCGTGCCGGCCTGCCGGACACCGCGTCGTTCGGCGTCGGCGGCCCATGCGTGGCAGCGCCGCGCCATCTCCGGGCCGGCGGCCGCGCTCGCGGACTCGTCACCGCACAGCAGGAGCAGATATCGCACGGCGTCAGCATGCCACGCGGGCTCAGCCGTGGCAGCCCTCCTCGTTGAGCGGGCCCATCGACGGCAGGACGAGCCCGCACAGGTAGCCGTCGATGAACCGGCCGCTCCCGGAGATGTTGGTCCCGAGCCGGACCAGGGGCGCGAAACCCCTGATGCCGGCGGCGAGCGAGTCCTGGTTGCGCTGCAGCATCGACGTCAGCTGGTCGAGCTGGGTGAGCAGCGGGTCGACTTGCTTGTCGTTGTCGTCGATCAGCCCGGAGAGCTGGGTGGCGAGCTGCCGCGAGCCGTCGAGCAGGGAGCTGATCGCCTGCTCGCGGTCGCTCACCTCGGAAAGCAGCTGGTTCCCGTCGGCCAAGAGTCGTTGTACGGCGGCGTCGCGATCGACGAGCGTCTGGGACACAACCCGCGTGTTGCCCAGCAGGGTGGCGAGCTGCTGGTCGCGCGAGGCGAGCGTGTCCGAAAGCCGCGACAGCCCGGTGAGCGCGGCGCGGACGCTCTGCGGCGTGTTCGCCAGCGTCGCCGACAGCGTGTCGAAGCTCTTCGCCAGCTGGACGGTGTCGATATTGTCCACAGTGGACGACAGCTTCCCGAACGCCGCGAGGACGTCGTAGGGAACGCTGGTGCGCGACCGCGGGATCGGCTTCGCGGGATCGAGCGTCCCTTCGCCCTGCGGGTCGAGCGCGAGGTACTTCTGCCCGAGCACGGTCTTCAGCCGGATCGACGCGCCCGTCGCGTCGCCCAGCCACGCGCCCTTCACCCGGAACGAGATGAGCACGTGGTCGCCGCGCAGCTCGACGTCCGAAACCCGGCCGACCTCGACGCCGGCGACGCGGACGTCGTTGCCCTGGAACACGCCGGCCGCTTCGCTGAACTCGGCGGCGTACGTCGTGCCGTCACCGATCACGGGCAGGGAGCGCGCGTTGAGCGCCGTGAGCACGCCCAGTGCCAGCGCGGCCAGCCCGGCGAGCGCCGTCCGGACCGGGGTGTCGGCGGCCCGGCGTATTGACATGGCGTCAAGAGTGACGCACGCCACGCCGAGCCGCCAGCCGAGTCCCCCGATGAGACGAAGATCGTCGCTTCAGGCGGACGTCAGCTCGGGGTACTCGCGATATTCGACCGCGTTGGCCGCCCGATCGGTCATCCAGGTGAACACCTTGCCGAACAACCGCGTGCTCAGCATCCGGTAGGCGCGGTTGCGGCTGCGGATCTTCGCGGCGGTGCGCGGCGCGAGGAAGTTGCCCGAGCCCTTGCCGTTCTTCTGCCCGACGGTGGCCGGCTTGCGGAGGCGCTCCTCGTACTTCGCGAACGCCGTCCCGTGGTCGCCGCCGGCCGCCGCCAGTTCGCCGGCCAGCACCTGGGCACCCATCATGGCGAGCCCGGTGCCGGAGCCGCCCGGCCCGGCGCACCAGGCGGCGTCGCCGAGCAGCACGACCCGGCCCTTCGACCAGCGGTCGAGGTGGATCTGGCTGATCGAGTCGACGTACAGGTCGTCCGCCCCGGGCAGCGCCTGGAGCAGCCGTGGCGTCTCCCAGCCGGTGTCGGCGAAGAGCTGCGCGACCAGGGCGCGCTGCTCGTCCGGAGTCCGGCGGCGGAACTCGACGCCGTCGGCGGCGAAGACCAGGCTGACGTGCAGCCGGCCCGGCAGCCGGTGGCTCCCCACGGTCAGGCCGCGGCCGGGCTCGTTGTACATGACGCTGGCGTGGTCGAGGCCGAGGTGGTTGGGCGCGGTGAACCCGGCGATCCCGAAGCCGAGGTCGCGCCGGAAGTCCTGCTCGGGCCCGAACGCGGCGGTCCGCACCCCGGAGTGCACGCCGTCGGCCCCGACGACGAGGTCGAACGTCCGCGGCGCGCCGTGGCGGAAGGTGACGTCGACGCCGCCGGCGGTCTCGGTGAGGCTGGTGACGCGGTCGCCGAAGACGTATTCGGTGTAGTCCTTGGTGTGCTCGTACAGGATCCGCGCGAGGTCACCACGCAGGATCTCGACCTCCCCGCTCCAGGCGGCGCCGGGCACGGTCAGCTGCGGCCGCGCGTCGAGGCCGAGCACGGTCTGGTCGCCCATCGCGGTCTCGAGCCGCCGGACGTCGTCGAGGATGCCCATGGCCTTCAGCAGCTTCACCTGCTCGCCCCGGAAGTCGACGGCCTGCCCGCCGGGCCGCAGCGCGGGCGCGGCCTCGACGACGGTCACGCGGTAGCCGTGGCGGCGCAGCCAGTAGGCCGCGGACGGGCCGGCGATGCTGGCCCCGGACACGAGCACGGTCTTGGCAGTCATCGGAGGTTCCTCTCGGGTCGGTTGTCGATGACCCGAGACTGCGCGGACGCGCTGACGGTCCGCGCACGATCCGCTGACCGTTCGGCCGGAACACCGTGCTCACGGATTGCTCCGGTGGGAATTCCTCGATTCAGCGTCACCCGTTGGAGATTCGCTGTCCCGACTTTGCGACACCCATGATGACACCCGATCGGGATGAGTCATAAGGTGCACGCAC
This sequence comes from Amycolatopsis sp. NBC_01488, assembly GCF_036227105.1. NCBI lineage: Bacteria > Bacillati > Actinomycetota > Actinomycetes > Pseudonocardiales > Pseudonocardiaceae > Amycolatopsis > Amycolatopsis sp. NBC_01488. The sequence goes on from NZ_CP109434.1 coordinate 3,910,232, forward strand.
ACTTACGGCGCGTGCCAATGCAGATGCGTCGGCACGTGCATGTAACAGCGGTGTGTGCTGGTTCGAACCCCATAGGGACGTGTCAATGCGAAAGTCGGGTAGTTGTCCGAAAGGCGGGTTCGATGCCGGGTGGGCTGGCATAGTTGCCGTGCACCCAAGGGGTGACTACCTCCTCAGCGGCTTCGGATGTCGCTCCGGGATGGAATACTTGCGGGGATTGCGACGGTCTGTGGATGTCGGTGCCGTATTCGACGGTCTCGGATCCACAAGCCGGGGAGCGAGCTGATGAGCGCTGACGGGAGACAGGACGCCGCGCTGGCCACCGGCAGTTCTGGCGCCACGTGGTTCCCGGCCGACGATGTCGATTCCGCGGCGCTCGGTCCGGACGTACCCCGGCAATTGCCACCGCCGCCCCCGGTGTTCGTCAACCGGTTGCGGGAACTCGAGCACCTGACCGAACGGCTGCGAGATCCGGCCAGCCGGACGAGGGCGCCGATCGTGGTCTTCAGCGGCCTCGCCGGCGTCGGCAAGAGCGCGATTGCGCTGACCTGGGCCCATCGCCATCGCGATCTCTTCCCGGACGGTCAGCTGTACGCCGACCTGACCGCGTACCGCCGGCCCGGCGGCGTGGAAATGACCGAGGTGCTCGGAGCCTTCCTCCGCGCACTTGGTGTGCGTGAGGAATTCATCCCCCTTTCGTATCCGGAGCGCTCCGCACTGTTCCGCAGCCGCACACGCGGCCGGAAAGTGTTGGTGATGCTGGACAACTCGGACGCGGCGGCCCAGGTGCGACCGGTGATCCCGGGTTCCCCGGACAGCGCGCTCCTCGTGACGAGCAGGCGCCGGCTGGGTGGTCTAGTCATGGACGGGGCGGACTTCGTGGAACTGCCGCCCTTGTCGATCGCGGACGGCACTTCACTCGTGCGGACGATCCTCCCCGGCGTACCCGACGCGGACGACGAAAAAGCGATCGGCGCGCTCACGGAATTGTGCGGCGGTCTGCCGATCGCGTTGTGCATAGCCGGCGCCCGCCTGGCCGAACGACGAAGCTGGACGGTGGCCCGCCTGGTGCGGTACCTGTCCGACGACCGGCTCGGTCGCCTTACGGTGGAAGGGGACGGCGCTGTGGGTCGGGTTTTCGATGCCGCGTACGAAGATCTTCCCGAGCCGGCGCGCCGGCTCTACCGCAGGCTCGGTCTGTTGCCGGGCGCCGAGTTCGAGCTGGGTGCGGCGGCCGCCGTCGCCTCGCTGACGCTTCCGGAAGCCGACGACCTGACGGGAACACTGGCCACTTCGTCGCTGCTGGAGGAACTCGAGCCGGAGCGCTTCCGGTTCCATGAACTCGTCCGGTTGCACGCCAGGAAAATGGCGGAGAAGGACGACAGCGCGGCCGAACGTGACAAGGCGACCCGGGCTTTCGCCGACTGGTATCTGCTGGGCGCGGCGGCGGCGGATCACGCGGTATTGGGCGAAGGTCGCTGGCGGATCGCGCGCCTGCCCGTGGAACGGTGGTCCCGGCCGTTCGATTCCGCGTCGGCCCTGCGCTGGCTGGAACGAGAGCGGACGAACCTGCTCGTCGTGGTGCGCACCGCGTGGCAGGCCGAATGGTACGAAACCGTTTGGCAGTTGTGCGAAGCGTTGTGGGCGCTCTACCACAGCCACAAGAATCACGTGGACTGGCTGGCCGCGCACCAACTCGGCCGCGCTGCCGCGCAGAGGTGCGGGGATCGTCAGGCCGAAGTGCGGATGTGCAACCAAAGTGCGCGGGCACACATCGAGCTGGGGGAATTCGCCGCCGCGGCAGATCTCTTGGAATCCGCGGCGGAGATCGCGGAGGGTGACGCCCGGTCCGAGGCGGTGCTCGCCGAGTCCTTCGGTCTGCTGCACCGGGAACAACGTCGCTACGCCGAGGCGGAGCAGATGCTGCGGCGGGCGCGCGACCTCAACCGGGCGGCGGGCAGTGCCCGCGGCGTCGCGCTCCAGAGCTACCAGCTCGGGGATGTCCTCGTGCTGGCGGGACGGACCGAGGACGGGCTCAAGGAACTGACCGGCGCGCTGGCCGCGGCGGGGGAGATCGACGACGAACTCACCGCCGCGCGGGTGCGCATCGCGCTCGGTCGGGCCTACGACGAGCTGCGCCGCGATCGGGACGCGATCGACGTGCTCGACGCGGCGGTCGAGATCACGCGACGGCGTGGTCAGCCGGTCAAAGAGGCGCAGGCACTGGAAGTCCTCGTCCGGATAGCCCGGCGGGACAACGATGTCGAGCGGTTCCGGGTATCGGCGGGCCGGCTGGCGCGGCTCTACGACGAGGCGGGCAGCCCGCGCGGCACGACGATCCGCGACTGGCTGAACGGCCGCACGGACGCCGCGGACGACTGACGGTCAGCCTCGTCGCCGGATCAGGATCCGCTCGCTGAGCCGGCCGCCGACGTCGGTCCTGAGCCGGAGTGCACCGGGCACTGGCTGTTGTGCGCGCCGCCACGCGAAAGCGGCGATCGACGTGGTCGACACGTCTTCGTCCGCTGTGGACAGCTCAACGCCGTCGTGGAACCGCAGGATGCAGCCGTCCGAAGTCCGGACGGCGACCAGCGCGGCACCCGGGGAGTACGCGTTGACGTCGGCGAACCAAGCGCCGAGGTCTTCGGGGACCTCCTCGCCGATCACGATTTCAGCGTCGCTGTAGGTGTCCGGGTCCACCTCGAGGTCCGTGACGACGTAGAACAGCGGGTCCGTGCTCCGCCGGTCCGTCGGCAGGAGCGGGTACCGCCGGACGGCGACCGTGCCGCAGGTCGTCTCCGCCTCGACCAGGTCGGCCGAGACAGCGAACGCCGTCGGCGGCGTCCCGGGGAGCGGCCGCGGACTGTCGATCGCCCTCAAGCGGGGAGCCGCGTCGGGCGGTCGGCGGCCCATCGCCTCGTAGAGTACGCGTTGCAGAGTTTTGCGCGCCTGGCCGCGGTTGGCGAACATCAGGTCGACCACGGGCCGCAGCAGCGCGGGATCGTAGTGCTCGATTGCGCGCACCACCTGCGGCTCCATGGGGGCGTCCAGGTCCAGGGGGACAGCCTTCGCGCACAGTTCGGCGGTCGGCGACCCCGGGATGAGCTCTTGCCGGCCGTCGGCGGCGAGCAGGAACGGGACATCGAGCGTGGCGCCGTAGAACGACACCGAGCCATGGTCGCCGAGCACGACGTCGGCGGCCATGATGACCGCCTCCCAGCTGCTCTGGTGCGGGACCAGGAGGAGCCCGCTGCCGAGTTCGTCGCGTAGGCAGTGCTCAACGGCGAAGGGGCTTTCGCCGCGCCAGATGTTCGGGTGCAGCACCAACGCGACGCGGTACTCGTCCATAGGCAGGGAGCCGAGCAGCCGGCGGGCGAGGCCGCCGTGCCGGCCCCAAAGCGAGTACGGGCCCCAGGTCGAGGAAACGACGACCAGGCGCTGACCGCAGGACAGGCCGAGCTCCCGCCGGAACTTCTCGCGCCAACGCCGGCCGCCGCACATCCGGTCGAGCACCGGATCGCCGAGCACCACGCCCAGGTGAGCGACCTCCGGGCACGTCCGGCGGAGCCACTCCAACTGCGCCGGGTGGGACAGCAGGACCCGGGCGACGGCCGGCCGTCCGTCGGCTCCCAGCAGCTGGCTCCGCGCCAGCCCGGTGGGGACCGAGTCCCCGACCCCGGTGATCCGGTGCAAGTCCCGGTTGTGCCCGGCGCCGTGAGGCATCACGACCGCGGGGCCACGCAGCTCCGCGAACCGCGCGCTGGCATGCGCAGCGAGGATCACGTCGAACTCGATCTCGAGGGCTTCGTCCCAGCCGATCACTGTCGCGCCGCGGTCGGTGAGGTCCTCGATCAGCCCGTCGGCCCACTGCGAGCCGGGCTCCATCACGAACACGATCTCCACCGTGTCGGTGCCGAGGTCCTGGAGGACCCTCAACAGCCGGTTTGCCGCCGCGAAGCTGCGCACCGGCGCGCCGAGCCGGAAATCCGCACGTCTCGTGCGTTTGGGTGGCACTTCACCCGACCAGGGCGGCTCACGCCTACGTTCTGTCACTCTTGTGGCTGCCGATCCTGCCTGCCTGCCGTTTGATACCGAGCAGTAGGTGCGGTATCAATAGTCAGTGGCAGAACGCCACGTGGCAGATCGTACCTCGCTGATCGGGACATGGCGAGGAGTGAGGACGGCGTCATGGCCACCGAGCAGAACCCGCTCGCCCAGCAGAGACGGTTGCGCGGCGAGCTACGCCAGGCGCGGGCGCACGCCGGCCTCACCCAGCGGAGTGTCGCCGAGCAACTCGACTGGTCGACGTCGAAGGTGATCAGGATCGAGACCGGCGCTGTCGGAGTGTCCACCACAGACCTGCGCGCGCTGCTCCAGCTGTACGGGGTGATCGATCCGGGCCGGGTCGCGGAGCTGGTCGAAGTGGCCAAGGCCGCGCGTCGGAAAGCCTGGTGGGACGACTACCGCGACGAGTTCAACGCCAAGCTCGTCAACTTTGTCGCCAGCGAGGCCGGTGCGTCCGGCATCCGGCACTTCCAGTCACTGATCGTTCCCGGTGCGCTCCAGATCGCCGACTACGCCAGGGCAGTCCTGACGGCATTCCGGTCCGATCCCGACCGCATCGACCGGGCCGTCCGGATGCGGCTGACGCGGCAGGAGGGGATCGTCGCCGACGGCGGTCCGTCGGCTACGTTCCTGCTCGACGAATCGGTCCTCCGCCGCCAGGTGGGCACCCCGCAGATCATGCGGGCCCAGCTCGAGCACCTCCGGGACCTGGACCGGCTGGGTCACGTCTCGATCAAGGTGGTGCCCTTCGCCGCGGGCGTCCGCGACGGGATGCAGGTGTCGTTCACGATCTTCGAGTTCGACGACGGTCCGGAGCACATCGTCTACCTGAACCAGCCGGGTGAGCTGGTCATCGTCAAAAACGACCCCGACGAGGTCTGCCACTACATCGAATTGTTCGCCGAACTCGACGAACGTGCATCTGCACTGGCAGAATTCCCGGGAGCTGAACCACAATGAGCTGGTAAGAGGTTGTCATCTTCTCGTCCCGTCATCTTGTCGGCCCAATGACGGGCTACTCTGTGTGTTGTTGACCGGAAATTGTCCACTTTTCTTCGCCGGAGCCGGGTGCGCGGGTCCGCTATCCTCGATCTGTTCGCGGAACCTGAGGGGGTTGCGGTGCAACGAAGCACGGCTCGGCCTGCGGTGGTCGACGATCATGGTCGCGGGTGGCGGAAGAGTTCGCGGTGCGATGACCAGCACATCGACTGTGTGGAACTGGCGGTCGGCGAAGAATCGGTGCACCTCCGGGAAACGGGAAATCGAACCGGGGGTGAGCTGATCATTTCCGGTCGTTCCTGGTGTGCCTTTGTCGCCCAGCAGAAGGAACTTTAATTCCTTGGGCGCGAGAATGGTGTAGAAAAGGCATCGACGATGGGGGCCGGCCGGCGGCGGTCGTCGCTCGGCAGGCCGTTTTCACCGCTCGGCCGGTGGTGTCCGGTTCGAGTGGCTAGCATGACGCGCGTGGACCGCTCCACCGCAGACCGGATCCCGCAAGACGGCGAAGACGCCGCCGTCGAGGCGCGCATCCTCAACGCCGCCGCGCACCTCATCGCCGACGAGGGGTTCGGCAGGCTGAAGATCGGGGCCGTCTGCGCCCGGTCCGGCTACGCGCGGTCCGTCGTCTTCCAGCACTTCGGCGACAAGGACGGGCTCGGGCAGCGGCTGGTCGAGTACGCCGTCGAGGAGTTCACCACCGCCTACAGCGAGGCCGTCGCGGCCCGGACCGGCGGGGCCACCGCGACGCCGATGGACATGCTGCGCGCGCTGCTCGACATCATCTTCGAGCTGATCCGCACGATGCCGACGCTCAACCACGCCTTCCTGGCGCTCTGGGGCGACGCCGCGGCGGAGTACTCGGCGCTGCGCGGCGCGCTGACCGAGGCCGACCGCCGGTTCCGGTTCGCCATCGCCCAGACCCTGGCCAGCGGCGTCGCGGACGGCTCGATCACCGGCGTCCGTGACGCGGACGCGTACGCGGGGGCGTTGCTGGCGCAGCTGCGCGGGATCTCGATGCAGGCCCTGATCGACCCCGACGGCGTCGACCTGCGCGGGATCCGCACGGAGCTGGAGCGCGGCATCGACCGGCTCTCGTCGAGCTTCCGCGGCGGCCTTTAGAGTGCGTAGACGATTCCGCGCAGGACGATCACCCCGATGAAGACCAGCGTGAAGGCGAGATCGAGCGAAATCCCGCCGATCCGCACCGGCCGCACGACCCGCCGCACCGGTCCGATCACCGGCTCGGTGGCCGCGTAGGCCAGGCCCCGCGCCCGCCGCGCCCACGGCGGGCTGTCGGCCAGCATGCCGACCCAGTCCAGCACCATCCGCGCGATCAGCACGAGCAGGTACAGGCTCAGCGCGAAGCCGAGCAGCGTCCCCAAGGCACCCATGGTTCCTCCTCCGTCCCCCTGAGAACGCGCCGGTGGGGCGGGAAGTGCCAGTTCTGTCCGGTTCACAGGATTTCGACAGGATCGGCCCAGCGGCGGATGGCGAACCGGCTGCCGTCGCGCTGGACTTCGACGGCGCCGGGGCCGCCGAAGTGCGCGGGCACGAAGAGTTCGTGTTCGTCCGCGGCGCGCTCGAGCACGCGGCGCCGGGTGACGGCGGCCTGCTTCTCGTCTTCGCAGAAACAGCTGCTGTGCTGCGGTGCGAGGATCTGGACCGGACTGTGCAGCAGGTCCCCGACGAACACGGCGCGGTCGCCGCCGGAGGCCAGGCGGACGACGGACGAGCCGGGGGTGTGGCCGGGAGCGGGCTCCAGGGTCAGGTTACGGTCGATGCGGTGGCTGCCCTCCCACAGCACGGCCTTCCCCAGCACGGGCGCGATGCTGTCGGCGTAGACGAGCAGGCTGCCTTCCCGGCGCAGCTGGTCGTGCTCGGTGCGCGGAGTGGGTCGCCGGTGGGCGTTGCGCGGGTCGAAGTACGTCTGGTCGGCGCGGGGGATCAGGTAGGTGGCGTTGGGGAACGTCGGCACCCATTCACCGTTGCGCAGCACGGTGTTCCAGCCGACGTGGTCGTAGTGGACGTGGGTGTTGACGACGACGTCGACGTCTTCGGGCCGCACGCCGGCGTCGGCGAGCCGGTCGAGGAAGCTCGTGGACAGGTGGTCGAACAGCGGGATCTGCGGACGGTCCCGGTCGTTGCCGACCCCGGTGTCGACGAGGACGACCCGGCCTTCGCTGCGGAGCACCCAGGTCTGGACCGTGCCGCGGTAGCCGCCGGTCTCGGGGTTCCAGTGGTCGGGCGCGAGCCAGCCGGCGTTGTCCTGCCAGACCTCGGGCGGGCTGGGGACGATGGTCCGCGCGGGAGCGATCTCACCCTGCCACTCGAGGACCTTCACGACTTCGACGTCACCGATGTGCATGCCTCCACTCTGACGGTCACAGCTGAGCATTTCCATGCGCGAAGTTCTCTTTCCGATGCGTGAGCGTCTCATTGTCTACAGTCGTGGTGTGGACCTGCTGAGTGACGCGATCGCCGCGGTGCGGATCGGGCAGCCGACGTCGAACCGGCTGCGCGCGGGCGCGGAGTGGTGCTACCGCTTCGCGCCGTACGAGGGCGCCGGCTTCCACGTGCTGTTGAGAGGCACCGGCTGGCTGATCCCGTCCGCGGGCGAGCCGGTACCCCTGGGCGCGGGCGACGCGGTCCTGGTCCCGCACGGCAGCGCGCACACGCTGTCGTCCCGGCCGGACGCGTCCGGCGCGGTGCCGTTCGAGACGGCGACAGCCGACCCGGACGGCCGCACGGAGTTCCTGTGCGGCAAGTACCGCCTGTCCCGGGCGCGTCGCCACCCGGTGCTGGCGAGCCTCCCGGAGGTGGTGCACATTCCCGCCCAGGTCGGCGGCGCATCGGAACTCCGGTCGGCGATCGACCTCCTGGGCACGGAGGTGACCACGCGCCGCCCGGGCTCGTCGACGGTCCTCACCGGATTGCTGGACTTGCTGCTGGTGTACCTGCTCCGGGCGTGGCTGGCGGGAAACCCGGGCACGGGCTGGCCCGAGGCGTTGCGCGACCCGCCGATCGCGGCGGCGCTGGAGGCTCTGCACGCGAACCCCGAGGCACCGTGGCGCATCGAGGACCTGGCCTCCCGGGTGGGCTTGTCCCGGGCCACGCTGTCCCGCAGGTTCACGGCATTGACCGGCCACTCACCGATGGCGTACCTGACGTGGTGGCGCCTGACGACGGCGGCGAGGTTGCTGCAGGACACCGACCTCCCACTGCCCGCGATCGCCACCAAGGTCGGTTACGGCTCACCGTTCGCGTTCTCCCACGCGTTCAAGCGCCAGTTCGCCGTCGCCCCGGGCACCTACCGCGGCGGCGGTCCTCGCTGACACGATCCGTTTTCGCAGCTTGCCGACTTGTCCGCAGCCGAAGAAATGATCTACGTGGTTGCTTCTATCGTGCGCAAACAACTGTTCTAGTGATTCGACTGGAAGGTTAGTGCGACTTCGTGACCTGACATCGCTACCATGGTCGGTCTGTCCCCATAGTGAGGCGGAGGGGCTTGCCATGGCGGGTGAGACACCGGACGGTGGCGTCCTGTGGCCACTCGTCGAGGCTTTGCGCCGGGTGTCGTGCCTGGTCGATCTGAACAGCAGGCAGCTGGTGCTCCAGGGTCTTTCCGACAAACTGGGTTATTCGTTGTCCGTTACCGAATACCCGCAGACGAACATGCATTTGTTCGCCATCGTCGAGGCTTGCCGTCAGCGGCCGGGCGGGCTCAACGCCCTGCTGGACGTGCTGGAACAGTTCGAGCCGGGAACCATCGCGATGACCGCGGTCCGCGGGATCATCGTCGACATGACGACCTTGGACACCTGGTCGCCCGAAGAACGGCGGCAGCTGTTCGGCCTGCTGTCCGGGGTGACCGTTCCGAACGTCGCCGAGATCTACGGCCTGGTCGGCGGCGACGGTGCGCCGCGACTGCCGCCCGAAGCCTCGCTGGAGGACGCTTTCCTCTTGCTGGACACGATGAACTCGGGTTCGGACGGTCTGCCCAAGAGCCTGATGTTCGTCGAGCGCGTCGCGGCCCGGCTGCGGTTCGACCTGGCGGCGGAGGTCCGCAAGTGGGTCAAGGACATGGCCGCCCGGATGAACCTGACCGCGGAGATGGAAGCTTTCTGCGACCGGATCAAGGGTGTAGCCCGACCGGTCGAATCGCCGGCGCTGCGGTCCGAGGCCTACCTCGTGTTCCTCTTGCAGCCCGAGGGGCCGACCGGCGACCGGTACCGCTTGTCCCACTGGCGCCAGCTCGACGTTTCCGAAGGCTGGTACCCGGAACACGGGCAGGACTACGTCGGCGGTTTCGAAGAGATCAAGTACGAGGTGGCCGTGCTGGCCGAGAAGGTGGAAAGCGACTGGGCGCCTTACGAGCCCGACATCCGCCTCGACTTCATCCTCAGCCGTGACCTGCTCCACCTGGACGTCGACCAGTGGCAGTGGGAAGTGGAGACACCGGTGCCGGAGCCACTCGGCTGTCACTTCCCCCTGGGGGTACGCAGCCTCGAGCGGATGAAGCTGCGGAAGTGGCATCGCGCCTGGTTCGTCCGCTGGAAGGAACTGAAGGCCCAGGCCGGCGACGGTGGCCCCATCGCGCCGGAATCCGGGTTCTGGAGCATCGACGACGAGACGCGGAGCCTCCGCGAGCTGACGTCCCGGTTCGAAGCCCGGCCGGAACTCGTGGCCTTCGTGCTGAGCGCGCCTCCCCACGCGTTCACGGCGGAAAGCGACGAGATCGCGGTCGGCCTCCGCGCGGGATTCCCGATCATGGTCTGGCACCGAGAAAACTGTCGTTCGGAGGAATTTTCCCACACCGTGAAAGAACTACTGCACGCCGAGGACTCGCACCACCTGCTGGAGCGCCTGCGGCTCATCAGGCTGTCCGCTTTCGCCGAGGGACCGGAAGGAACGCACGTCGGCAGCCGGCTCGCGTTGCTGTACGACGATCCGGAACGGATCGTCCTGCCGCAGCGCCCGGGAGCCCCGGAGGCGGTGCCCACCGCATGACGGACACCGGATCGGGCAACCACACCCCGGACTGGCGGGTCTACCGCGGAACGGGGATTCCCGACGACGCCCCGGACGCTCTGCCGAGCCCGCCGCCCTGGCGGCAGTTCAACGGCGAAGGCACGGCCCGGTACCCGAAGGACGACGACGGCGAAGGGAGCCGCAGGATCGGTCGGCTGCGCTCGCAGCCGCGGGTTCCCGGCCCGCGCGAAGTGGCCATGGTCAACGCGGCCATCTACCTGCGCCGTCCGCTGCTGGTGACCGGTCGCCCGGGCACGGGAAAATCGAGCCTGGCCTATCTGGTGGCGACCGAGCTCGGTCTCGGCCCGGTGCTGAAATGGCCGGTTTCCAGCCGGACGACCCTCAAGGACGGGCTTTATCTCTACGACGCCATCGGCCGCGTGCAAGCGGCGCGCGCGAACGGCGAAGAACAGCCCGACATCGGCGACTACATCCGGCTCGGCCCGCTCGGAACCGCATTGCTGCCATTCGAAAAACCGCGCGTGCTGCTCATCGACGAGCTCGACAAGAGCGACATCGACCTGCCGAACGACCTGCTCAACGTCTTCGAGGACGGCGATTACGAAATCGACGAGCTCGTCCGGATCGCCCAGCAACGGCCGGAAGTGCCGGTGCTCACGAACGACCGCGGCGGGTCGGCCGTCGTCAAGGACGGCCGGGTCCGGCCGCGGGCTTTCCCGATCGTCATCATCACGAGCAATGGTGAACGAGAATTCCCGCCCGCATTCCTGCGAAGGTGCTTGCTGCTGGAAATGCGACCGCCGACTTCCGAACAGCTCGGGCAGATGGTGGCGGCGCAGTTCGGGGAAACCGACCAGGTGGACGTTCAGCGGCTCATCCGTCAGTTCCTCGAGACCAGCGGACGCGTCGGCGGCCTGGCCGCCGACCAGTTGCTCAACGCCGTGCACCTCGCCGCGGAACTCGCGACGTCCGGCGCTTACCAGACTGACGCCGAGTGGAAGGAACTCCGCGAGGCGATCTGGCACCCGCTGTCGTCCCTGGAGGCGGAATGACCGCCGACGAGACGCCGCCCCCGGACACCCCGCCGCCGTCCCTGAAACGCGGGGAGCTGACCTGGCGGGAAGTCCGCGACGCCGTCTGGCTGGCCAGGCGGTTCGGTGCGGAGTGGTTGCCGGGAGAGCCCGGTCGGCCGGTCGAGCCGGAACCGGTACGCCCGGCGGAAACCGCGGAACGGACGTCGCCTGAGCCGGAAGATCCTCTTCCGCCGGCCGAGGAACCGGAGGGGGTCCCGTCGCGGCGGGAACGGAAACCGGCGGGCCTCGACCAGCCGGCTCCGTGGGCCCAGGAGATCTTCGAACCCGGTGAGCGCGGGTTCCTCCGCGCCACCGGCGTCATCGCCGACGACGGCCAGGAAACCGCGCCGCTGCTCACGTCGATCGGTCCGGCACTGGACACCCGGGGCGTCTCCCGGGCTCTGCGTCCGCTCATGCGTGCTTCGCCATCGCCGTGGGCCACGGTCCTGGACGAGGAGGCCACGGCGACCCGGGCCGCCGACGACGGGATGTGGCTGCCGGTGTGGCAGCCCGGCCTGTGGCACAAGTTCGAGCTGTCGCTCGTGGTGGACACCGCTCCCTCGATGGAGATCTGGCAGAACACGGTCCGGGAGTTCCGGAACCTGGCCCGCCGTCAGGGAGCGTTCCGCGACGTGCGGGTGCACCTGATGGACAGCTCCGAACCGTCGCCCGGCGATCCGGTGCTGCGTGCGGAAGGGCCCGGCGGAGCGCGCTACCGCGCCCGGGACCTCGCCGACCCCACCGGACGCCGGCTCATCCTGGTGGTGACGGACGCGATCGGCTCCACCTGGCACGACGGCGTGGCGCACGAGATGCTGGCCCGGTGGTCCGAGCAGATGCCGGTGGCCGTCGCACACGTGCTGCCCCAACGGCTTTGGACGTGGGGCGGCCTTTCGCCGAGCCGGCTCCGCCTGTCCGCGGCGGCTCCCGGGGTGCCCAACCGGCGGCTGCGGGTGCGGCCCCGCGAACCGGTGCCCGGCGACGCGCCGGCGGCGGCCAAGGGCGCGGTCGCCGTGCCGGTGCTCAACCTGTCCGAGGCGTGGCTGGGCGATTGGGCGAAGCTGGTCTCGACGGCGACCACGATCGAAACGACGGCCGTCCTCGCACACCGCGACCACCGCAAGCGGCTGGCCGCCGGTCCGCCCGCCGAGCCACCGGAAGAGCTGACGCCGCGCACTCGCGTCCTCCGTTTCCGGACCTACGCTTCCGCGCAGGCTTTCCAGCTCGCCGGCCTCCTGGCCGCGGCGCCGTTGAACCTGCCGTTGATGCGGCTGGTCCAACGCGTACTGCTGCCGAGTTCGGGGTTGCCGGCCCTGGCCGAAGTGCTTCTCGGGGATTTGATCCAGCGGATCTCCCGCTCCGCCACGCCGTCGGATCCGTCGGAAGTGACGTTCGAATTCCGCGACGGAGTGCGCGCGGAGCTTCTATCGGGTGAAAGGCGCGATACGACCGTCCGGGTAGCCCGCGTGCTGGGGCAGTACGCAGGGGCGCGGATCGCGGCACTGCGCAACTACCGCGACGCCGTGGACGACCCCGACAAGACGTCACGACTCGAAGCGTCCCCGGAGAATGTCCCGTACCTGCGCGTTCAAGAAGCGGTCTTCCGCGCTTTGTCCGGAAGGTACGCCCGCCGTGCGAAGAAACTGAGCGAGGAGCTGCTACCTCGGACCGGTGAGCTGGTGGGCGGCCCGGCGCCCGGATCCCCTACTGTGGGGCGTAACACCGATTCTGTATCAATTCAGAAGGATCTGATCTTGACCACGACCGACACCCTGGAGTCCGCGGGTGCCACCACCCCTTCCGGAGGAGACGACGCCGTGACCACTCCCGCATCGACCGTCTCGGGCGCAGGTTCGCGGGCAACCCGGACAGGCCCGCACATCTGGGGGACCGTCCCGCTGCGCAACCCCGACTTCGTCGGCCGAGCCGAGTTGCTGGACCAGCTCAGGGAGCGGCTCTTCCAAGCCGGCGGGGCGACCGCGGTTCTCCCCGAGGCACTGCACGGCATGGGTGGTGTGGGCAAGTCCCAGACGGTGGTCGAATACATTTATCGACATGCCAATGAATATGACGTGATTTGGTGGATACCCGCCGAGCAGCCGTCGCAGATCTCAAGGAGTCTCGTCGAGCTCGCCAAACGCCTCGGCTTGCAAGTACCGGGTACGGCGGACGCGGCGGTGCCGGGCGTGCTGGAAGCACTGCGGCGAGGCGAACCGTATTCACGCTGGTTGCTGGTGTTCGACAATGCAGATCGGCCCGACGTGGTCAGTCCGTTCTTCCCGGCGATTTCTGGTGACACCGGGCACATTGTCGTCACTTCTCGCAACTCGCAATGGTCAGGCGTGGCTCGCACCGTCGAGGTCGACCTCTTCACCCGGAAAGAAAGCAAGGAGCTGCTCCGAAAAGCCGGCGGAGAGATCACGGACGCGGACGCCGACGTGCTCGCGGAAGCGCTGGGCGACCTGCCCCTGGCCGTCGAGCAAGCGGCGGCGTGGCGGGCGCAGACCGGCATGCCGGTCGGGGAATACCTGCAGCTGCTGGACCAGAACCTCGCCGAGCTGACGACGGAGTTCGAGACCGGTGACTACCAGCGTTCCGTCGCCGCGGCCTGGAACGTCCCGCTGGCGAAGCTCCGAGCGTCGCACCCGGCCGCTTTGCAGCTACTCCAGGTGTGCGCCTTCTTCGGCCCGGAACCGATTTCCCGTAACCTCTTCACCGCGGTGCGGAACGCGCCGGTACCCGACGCGCTTGGTGACGCCCTCAGTCAGCCGATCAAGCTCAACCTGGCGATCCGAGAGATCAGCCGCTACAGCCTGGCGCGACTGGATCATCGCAACAACACCCTCCAGCTGCACCGGTTGGTGCAGACGGTGCTGAAGAATCAGCTGTCTGAAGCCGACCGGGACGAGATGCGGCACGCGGTGCACGTGTTGCTGGTGCATGGCGACCCCAACGATCCGGAGAACTCGGCCAATTGGAAAACCTATTCCGAGCTCCTTCCGCATGCAATGGTGTCGCGGATGATGGAGTGCCGGTCCGACGCCTGGGTGCGCCGGATGATGGTCAACCTGGTTCGCTACCTCGTCAGTTACGGAGACTACGAAGGTGCGCGCGAGACATCTCGTGAGGCGCTCGAGAAGTGGCGGGAAATGTTCGGCGAGAGCGACCCCGACACGCTGTCGATGGCCCGGCTCCAAGGGGTCTCGCTGTGGCGGCTCGGCCGCATGGAAGAGGCTCGAAACCTCAACAGCCGCACTTATGAACTGGTGAAGGAGACGATGGGGGAGGAGAACGAGCTCTTTCTCAGTGTCGCCAACACGGTGCGGCAGGACATGCGGTCGCTGGGGCGCTTCGACCGAGAGCTGGGAATGGGCGAGGAGATCTTCGAACAGTCCAGGCGCGTTCTCGGCGAAGACGACCCGGGAACACTGGCCGCGGGCAACAACCTCGCCGGCACACTTCGCCTCATGGGAAAGTTCTTCGAAGCGCGCGATCTCGACGAATACGTCTGGCGGCGCAAGAAGATCGTGCTCGGGGAGGAGCACGTCGACACGTTCTTGACGCTGAACGCGTTCGCCATGGACCTACGGGAATGCGGCAGGTACGTCGAGGCGTGCGAACTCCAGGAACAAACGCTGAACCGGCAGCGGGAGGTCGTCGGCGTCGACCACCCGCGGACGATCGGTGCGATGCGCAATCTCGCCGTTGCCCGGCGCAAGGCGGGTGATCACGATGGCGCTTATGAGTTGTCGAAGGAGTGCGTGCAGCGCTATCGACGCCGGCTCGGTGATCGGCATCTCGACACCATCACATCCGAGATGTGCATGGCCGCCGACCTGCGGCACCGGGGTGACTTGGCGGGGGCGCTGGACCTCGGTGAGTCGAGCCATCAGCTGTTCATCGAAACCTATGGTTCGGAACACCCCTTCACCCTGGTTGCGGCCATAAATCTCGGCGTCACCCTTCGGTTGATCGGCAGTCTCGAACGCGCCCACCGGCTCGATGAACAGACGGCCACGTCGTTGCGGCAGGTCTTCGGGGACGACCACCCCTCGACGTTGGTCTGCGTCACCAATTTGGCGAGTGACCTGGCGGCGCTGGGCCGGATCCAGGAAGCGCACGACCTCGACGTCGCCAACCTGGAGCGATCGGCCCGCGTACTCGGTCCGGACCACCCCGCAACATTGGCGATTGCGGTCAACCTGTCGATCGACCTGCGCGCCATGGGCCGCGACGACGAAGCCACCATCCTGCACGGGAACACTCTCGAACGGCTCCGGACCGCGCTCGGCGAGGGGCACCCGGCCGTCGCCGCCGCGGTCAAGTCCGAGCGGGCCAACTGCGACACCGATACCATGCAACTCTGAACCGGGCGTGGCCACACCCGCCGGTCAACCGGCGGGTGCGGCCGTGATCAGCCACTCAACCAGCTCGACTGGCAGGTCACCCGGGTCTTCGCGGCTGAGCAGCCGATCCCGGATCCCGAGTACCAGGTGGGGTGCGGTGAGCAACGCGGTCCGCTGGCCGGCCGCTGCCATGGTGAGACCAAGGCCGAGCCACGCTTGGTCGTCTTGGGGAGTCGTCCGGATCGTCGCCGCGTAAGTACTTCGCGCTGTGCTGAGATCGCCGTTCACGTAGGCCAGATCCGCCGCCGAAAGGTTTCGGCGACGCGCGGTTTGCCCAAGGAAGTGCAGCCTGAGCAGGTCCATGCGCGGTGACCGGGGCACGGACCGGTGCCACGGCGTCACTTCGCCGGGGCCGACCGGTGGCCGTGGTGGCTCGGTGCGTGCTGCCCAGGCGTCGGTAGCCTCGATTACCCAGCTTTCGTCGGGGCGGAGATGGCGAAGGCGCCAGGTGGCCTGCTCCTCGTTTGCCACGCGAGTCACTGTTTCATCGAGTTCGCTCGGGACGGCGGCAGGGTCGACCGAGTCCAGCCGGTCGGACAGGGACGCCACGAACTGCCGACCGAGCTCAGTCAGGGCATCGGAAGCCAACAGCACATCGATCGTCTGTCGCACCTGGTGCCTTCGGTAGGCGTAGCTGAACCAGGCATGCCGTCCGGCGGTTTCGTCTTGCCTGAGCTGCACTCGCCAGAACTCCACGGCGGTCAGGAACGCGAAGATCCCGTGCAGAAGTCCGCTCGCGGGGCGGGGATCGTCACGCCACGGCGCGTACAGGAGCTTGCCGAAATCCGGGTCGACCAGGTCGACGAGTTCCAGGAGCGCGTTCATCTTGGAATGCTGGAGTTCGTGGACGAGCGTTTCGGCCAAATCGACAGCGGAATACTTCGCTGTCATGGCGATCGCGCCGAAGGCGTTTGAGGAAGAGGCGCCGGTGAAGAAGTTTTCGCTTTCAAGCGGAACGAGAGTGGACATTCCGTGGGCCAACTCATCCGCGAATCCAGCGTAGTGCGAGGTGAGGATCTGCCACGCCTCACCGAGAAGCTTGGTCCATTCGGAGTATTCCGGCGGGTCCAGTGGGTCGGGCGGGACCGGCGCCGAAAAGACCCGGTACGGGCCGCGGTCGTCGATCTCCACGGAAAGTCGGGCTCCGTGCGATTCGACCGTGTGGCGACGAGCCGGGAAGAAACCGGGACCGGGCAGCGGGGGGTCGAATTCGACGGAGACGCCGGTGAGTGTGCGCAGGGAGCCCGAGCCGTCCGCGGCTGTCTCGAGAATCGCCTTACCAGCCGGGAACGCCAACGGAAGCTCGAGCTGACCGACTGTCGGCAGCGTAACGACACCGTGCACGACCGGGACATCGATGGTGCAGGGGATGCCGCATCGCAGTGCCGCGGCACCGGCGAGTGACGCGAGGTAGTCCAGATCTGTCCGGAGCGGTGTGCTGTCGAGGGGCGCTCCGGAAAGCTTCCGAAGCGATCGGGTGAGCCAGACGCCGACAGACGGGTGCAGCAACAGCTCGTCGACGATTTCGGAATTGCGGCGTTCCGCAGCGACGAGGATGGGCCACGCATATGTCGATACGGCGCGCTTTTCCGTGGCTTCGAGCAGCTCGATCAGCGCCCTCAGCTGGAGTTTTCGCCGGCTGAGCTGACTGGCTCGCAGCTGGTTAATGACGAGCTTTCCCGCCGGTCCGGCGGAAAGCTGGGTGAACGACGACCGCGGCAGCTGGTGCCGTGGCAGCTCGACCGGCATCCGGTTTGTCTCCTTTTCGCCGGTTCACCTGAAGTGAATCGCGGAGCTCCCAGGTGCGGATCAGAGCTTGATCTGTCCTTGCTCCTGAATCTCGTCGACGTCGACGTGTTTCGCGTTCTCGAAGACCTTCCTGATCGCCGAGTCGAGCGACGGCGTGCGGATGGTGCGCAGTTCCACGAGGGAAACCCTGGTGAGATCGAGCAATTCCGTGCGTACGTCCGAATCGGTTGACCCCACGCCGACCAGCCTCCCTATCGCGACCGCGTTGTCCCATTATGCCTGACGGACGGGTCGGCGGAAACCGTCCGACAGTCGGATCCGCGCAAGCCGTGTCTGGGTTCCCGCCCGAACCGGCACACGGTGGGGGTCCGGGGGCTCGCCCCCGGCGGGGGCCTGGGGGCTCGGCCCCCAGAAAACACAAAACCCGAGACAAGGTCCGCGAGTTCCGCGGACACAGCTCGGGCATCTCGGGTGCCCTCGGCAGGATTCGAACCTGCGACACCTGCCTCCGGAGGGCAGTGCTCTATCCCCTGAGCTACGAGGGCCCATCGCTGGGCGACTCCGAAAGCTTAGCGTATCCCGCCGACCCCTTGCGCGCAGGTGGGCTCATGGGCGAAGTGGCTGGTCAGCGTCGCAAAGTTGATCCACTGACCCGGACGTCGCTAGCGTGGGAAGCCCACCTGAAGGAGACGAGATGGTCAAGCCGTTCCAGGTGTCTCTCGATGAAGCCGATGTCGCCGACCTGCGGGAGCGGCTGCGGCGGACTCGGTGGCCCGAGGCCGAGACCGTCGGGGACTGGTCGCAGGGTGTTCCGCTGTCCTATGTCCGGGAGCTCTGCCGGGACTGGGGTGAGGAGTACGACTTCGGGTTCGCCTCGCGGCTCAACGCCTTTCCGCAGTTCCGGGCCGACGTCGATGGCGTCGGCCTGCACTTCGTGCACCTGCGGTCGCCTGAGCCCGATGCCTTGCCGCTCGTGCTGACCCATGGGTGGCCCGGGTCCGTCGTCGAGTTCCTCGATGTCTTCGGGCCGCTCAGCGATCCCGCGAAGTACGGCGGCGATCCCGGGGACGCCTTCCACGTCGTCGCGCCGTCGCTGCCCGGGTTCGGGTGGAGTGACAAGCCCGCGCTGAAGATCCCGCGGGTCGCGGAACTCTTCGACCGGCTCATGCGCGAACTCGGCTACGACCGCTACGGCGCCCAGGGCGGCGACTGGGGTGCCGCCATCAGCAACGCTCTCGCGCAGTCGGGGCGGGTCGCCGGGGTGCACGTCAACTTCGCGCTCGTGCAGATGACCCAGGACGATCCGACGCCGCAGGAGCGCCGGGCGCTCGCCGACCTGCAGGAGTTCCGGCGGACCGGCAGCGGGTACTCCGGCCAGCAGGGCACCCGGCCGCAGACGCTCGGCTACGGCCTGACCGATTCGCCCGCCGGCCAGGCCGCCTGGATCGCCGAGAAGTTCTGGGCCTGGACCGACAACAAGGGGCACCCGGAGGACGCCGTCGACCGGCAGAAGATGCTCGACGACATCTCCGTCTACTGGTTCACCGCGACGGCGGCGTCGTCGGCGCGGATGTACTGGGAGAACAACGAACGGGACCTGTCCACAGTGGACGTTCCGGCCGGGGTTTCGGTGTTCCCCAAGGAGATCGTGCGGCCGTCGCGGCGGCAGGCCGAGCAGCGCTACACCGACCTGCGGTGGTTCGAAGAGCTGCCCGTCGGTGGGCACTTCGCCGCGCTGGAGCAGCCCGAACTGTTCGTCGAGCAGGTCCGGGGCTTCTTCCGGCTGGTGCGCTAGGCGAGCCAGCCGGTCGTCAGGCGCTGGACGGCCGAGCCGTCGCGGTCGGCGAACTTGAGGCCGGTGAACTCCTCGGCCTGCTTCGACGTCTGGATGCGGAACGCCGGTGCGTCGGCCGTCATCGCGTCCAGGATCACCTCGGCGACCTCGTCGGCCGGCTGGGCACCGTCGAACGACCGCGTCACGTTGGCGATGTACTTCTGCAGGGACTCGGCGTACGGGCCGGCCTCGGCGAAGAGCCGCTCGTCGACGCCGATGTTGTTGACGAACTCCGTCGCGACCGCGCCCGGCTCGACGACGCACACCGTGACGCCCTGGGCCGCCGCGACCGGCGCGAGCGACTCCATCAAGCCTTCGACGGCGAACTTCGCCGCGCAGTACGCCTCGTTGAACGGCTGGCCGACCGCGCCGCCGATGCTGGTCACCGTGATCACGCGGCCGCCGCTCGCGCGCAACGCCGGCATCGCGGCCTTCGTCGCTTCGACGACGCCGAAGAAGTTGACCTCCATGGTCTCGCGCACCGCCGAGACCGGCTCCTGCTCGATCGTGCCGACGTGCCCCGCGCCGGCGTTGTTCACCAGCACGTCGAGCCGGCCGTAGTCGGCGAGGACGCCGTCGAACGCCGCGCGGACGGATGCCGCGTCGGTGACGTCGAGCGCGCGGATGTCCAGCTCGGCGTCGCCGGCCGCTTCCCGCAGCCGATCGGCGCGGGCGGGGTCGCGCAGGGTGGCGACCGTCCGGAAGCCCGCCCGGGCCGCCCGGACCGCTGTGGCGAGGCCGATCCCGGTGGACGTGCCGGTGATCAGGGCGACGCGGTCGTTGCTCATCTCGAACCTCGATGTGCTTCAGGAGGATGATGGTTAATGTAGTGAACTAAAACGACTATAGGCATGGATGGTTCACGTAGTCAACTATCGGCCTACACTCGCCTGATGAGCGCTGACCCGATCACCGACGACGTCGTGGCCCTGCTCGCGCGGATCGTCGACCGGTTCGTCGGCTCCTACGAATCCGCGGCGGCCGCGCAGGGACTGACGACGGTGCAGGCCAAGGTGCTCGGCGCGCTCGGGGAGCCGCTGCCGATGCACCGGATCGCCGAGAAGCTGAACTCCGAGCGTTCCAACGTGACGGGGATCATCGACCGGCTCGAGGCGCGGGGCCTGGTCGAGCGCCGTCCCGACGACCGCGACCGGCGGATCAAGAACATCGTGGCGACGCCCGCGGGAGCCGTCCTGGCGCGCAACTTCCGGCGTTCGCTGGGCTTCGCGGCCGAACCGCTGGCCGCGCTCGACCCCGAGGACCGTGTCCGATTGCGCGACCTGCTGCGGCGGATGGTCGACGTCGAAGCGTGACGAGTCCGCCCGGCGGGAACCCCGCCTGGTGGATTGGTCGCCGCGGGCCTGCGGGGTAGCTTTCGGATGGGTGAACTTAGGCTGCCCTCCGTTGCATATATGCGCATTCGACTATATGTTTGCCCCGACGAGGAACCGGGAACGGAGGCGGAATGGGACACGGCCACGGCCACGGGCAGTCGGTCGCGCCGGCGAGCGCGTCGGGCCGGTACGTGCGGAGCCTGACCATCGCCCTGTGCGTCGGCGCCGGCTTCATGGTGCTCGAGTTCGTCGTCGGCTTCACCACCGGCTCGCTGGCCCTGATCTCCGACGCGGCGCACATGTTCACCGACGTCCTCGGGGTCGGCATGGCGCTCACGGCGATCATCCTGGCGCGCCGCACCGGCCCCACGGTCAGCCGCACGTTCGGGCTGTACCGCGCGGAGGTGCTGGCCGCGCTGGCCAACGCCGTCCTGCTCTTCGGCGTCGCGGGCTACGTCCTCGTCGAGGCGATCGGCCGGATCGGCGACCCGCCCGCGGTGCCCGGCCTGCCGGTGCTGCTGGCCGCGACGGCCGGTCTCGCGGCCAACCTCGTGTCGTTCGCCGTGCTGCGTTCGGGTGCGAAGGAAAGCCTCAACGTCCGCGGCGCGTACCTCGAGGTGCTGGCTGACCTGATCGGCTCGGTCGGCGTGCTGGTCAGCGGCGCGCTGACGCTGCTGACGGGCTGGCGCTACGCCGACCCGATCATCGGCGTCGCGATCGGGCTGTTCGTGCTGCCGCGCACGTGGACGCTGGCCCGCCGCGCGTTGCGCATCCTCTTCCAGCACGCGCCCCAGGGCGTCGACGTCGGCGCGATCAACGCCGAGCTGGCCGCGCTGCCGGGCGTCGCGGACGTGCACGACCTGCACGTCTGGACGCTGACGTCGGGCATGGAGGTGGCGTCGGCGCACCTGACGCTCGCACCGCCCGCGCAGCAATCGGACGTGCTGACCGAGGCGCAGAACCTGCTGGCTTCGCGCTATGCGATCGAGCACGCGACACTGCAGGTCGAGGGGCCGCAGTGCGCGCGGCGGTGCCAGGAACTCTCCTGGTAGCCGGCCGAAGAGCGGCAGGAAAAAGGGTGGCCAGGAAAAGGGTGGCTAGGAGAAGGGCAGCGGCTGGGCGCCCCGGCCGGAGAGCATCAGCTTCATCTGGTCCACTTCCGCGCCCTGCGACGTGAGGATGCTGTTCACCAGGGCCTTCAACGCCGGCAGGGACGAATGCGCCGCCGCGTACTGGGCCATCGCCGCGCCGCCCTGGTGGTGGCGGAGCATCAGCTGCAGGAAGTAGACGTCGAACGCGCGGCCGGACAACGAGCGCAGCTTGGTCAGCTCGGTGTCGGTCGCCATGCCCGGCATCAGCGCGCCGCCGGCCGGGTTGACCGACGACGGCGCCATCGACATGCCGTCGTGCCCCGACATCGGTTCCGTCATCCACTGCATCGGCGCGCCGATCGCCTGCTCGGGCTGGTCCCAGAGCATGAGCCAGCCCTTCATCCGGCCGACCTGCTCGAGCTGCGTGCGTTCGATGTCGAACGCGAGCTGCTTGATCTCCGGGTCGGTCGTGCGGTCGCGGGCGATGCCCGCCATCGTGACCGCCTGCAGGTGGTGCGTCGACATGTCCTGGGCGAAGCCGACCTCGACCGAGCCGGCGGCCGGCGTGGCGGCCGCCGGCTCGTCGACCGCTCGGGTCACGAACATGCCCGCGACCCCGCCGATCAGCAGGACCGCGAGCAGCGTGCCGCCGATGATCACCCAGCGCGACCAGGTCGGCTGCTCGGTGACCTCGTCGGGTTCGAGGTCGGCTTCGGTGCTCACTTGGTCGTCGTCGGCGAGGCGGGAGCGGACGGGACCGGGGCGGACGGCTGGTTCATGCCGCCCTGCTCGGGCTGCGCGGCCGTGCTGCCCTTGTAGTTCATGGGCTTCGCGTCGGGGCCCGGCTTCGACGGGTCGAACGGCGGCGGGTTGTCCGGGTCGAACTGGCCCGGGACCGCGTCGCAGGACGCGCCGACCTCGGGGTAGACGCCGTTGGGGTTGCTCCGCAGGGCCGCGATGAACTCGTCGATCCGCGCGTCGTTGGCGTCGTCCAGCTTCAGCTGGTGGCCCCACGACTGCAGCGAGATCGGCTTGTCGAGGCCGGGGTAGGGCGACAGCATCGTGAACGGCTTGTCCTTGACGCGGACGCTCAGCAGGTTCAGCGCGTCGCCGCTGATTTGCTGCGGGTTGTAGGCGATCCAGACCGAGCCGTGCTCCAGCGCGTGCACCATGTTCTCGGTGCGGACCGCGGTCGGGTACACGATGCCGGTGCAGGTGGCCCACGTCTGGTCGTGCGGGCCGCCGAACGGCGGGGAGTGGTCGTAGGCGACGCGCTCGGTCGGGAGGACGTGCACGCTGCCGGTGTAGGTGGCCGTCACCACGCCCGGGATGCGCTTCGAGGGATCCGGGTCCTGCGCGCTCGGCGCGAACGCAGCGGCGGCGGCCTCGCGGTCGGCCTGCTCGCGCTTCGGCGCGGACTTCACCATGTAGTACGTGATCACGGCACCGAGCAGGGCGACGATCGCCACGACGGCGATGATCGTGCCCCAGGGCGTGCCCTTCTTGCTCACGACGGAACCGCGGGCCGCCTTCACCGCCGACCCCTTTTTCCGAGTTGTCCCGTTCGCCATGGCTCCCGCGTTCTCCCTCTGTGGCTGCGGACGGATTCCCGCCCGGGCCAGTGTAGAGACCGGCCGTCTGATCACCGTTAACGCCTCACGCACCCACGGGCCGTGATGTGGCCGAGACCGATGCGAGCGTCCCACCAGGGCACACCTAGAATTCGCGGAGTGACTCCCGCCGCTCTCGCCGACCTGGTCCGCAGCTCCGCCGTGCAGGTGCTCGCCGCACGCGGCATCGACGACGCCGTCCTGCCGGAGCAGGTGACCATCGAACGCCCGCGCAACCCCGACCACGGCGACTACGCGACGAACCTGGCCCTCCAGGTGGCCAAGAAGGCCGGCCTGAAGCCCCGCGAATTCGCCGAGGCGCTCGCCGAAGCCGTCTCGGCGGACGACGGCGTCTCCTCGGCCGAGGTCGCGGGTCCCGGTTTCCTCAACTTCCGGCTCGCGGCGGCCGCGCAGGGCGACATCGTGCGCCAGGTGCTCGACGCCGGCGCCGCGTTCGGCCGCGGGGACGCGCTGGCCGGGACCAAGATCAACCTCGAGTTCGTCTCGGCGAACCCGACCGGCCCGATCCACCTCGGCGGCACCCGCTGGGCCGCGGTCGGCGACGCGCTCGGCCGGGTCCTGGCCGCGCAGGGCGGCGACGTCACCCGCGAGTACTACTTCAACGACGCCGGCGCCCAGATCGACCGGTTCGTCCGGTCCCTGATCGCCGCCGCGAAGGGCGAGCCCGCGCCGGAGGACGGCTACGCGGGCGGCTACATCAACGACATCGCCGCCGAGGTCATCAAGGCCGAGCCGAGCGCGCTGTCGCTGCCCGAGGCCGAGCGGCACGAGACGTTCCGCCGGATCGGCATCAACCTGATGTTCTCCGAGATCAGGCAGAGCCTGCACGAGTTCGGCACCGACTTCGACGTCTACTTCCACGAGAACTCGCTGCACGAGTCGGGCGCGGTCGAGGCCGCCGTCCAGCAGCTGAAGGACTCCGGGAACCTCTACTTCGACGACGGTGCCTGGTGGCTGAAGTCGTCGGAGTACGGCGACGACAAGGACCGCGTCGTCATCAAGCAGGACGGCAACCCGGCCTACATCGCCGGCGACCTGGCCTACTTCAAGGACAAGCGCAACCGCGGCTTCGACCTCTGCATCTACATGCTCGGCGCGGACCACCACGGCTACATCGCCCGGCTGAAGGCCGCGGCCGCCGCGTTCGGCGACGACCCGGCGACGGTCGAGGTGCTGATCGGCCAGATGGTCAACCTGGTCAGCGACGGCAAGCCGGTGCGGATGTCCAAGCGCGCGGGCACCGTGATCACCATGGAGGACCTCGTCGAGGCCGTCGGCGTCGACCCGGCCCGCTACGAGCTGATCCGCTACTCCGTGGACTCCACTTTGGACGTCGACCTGGACCTGCTGCGCAAGCACTCCAACGACAACCCGGTCTACTACGTCCAGTACGCCCACTCCCGGATCCGCTCGATCGAGCGCTCGGCCGACGACCTCGGCCTCGAGTCCACTTCGGACGTCGACTACGGACTCCTCACCTCCGCCGCCGAGGGCGACCTGATCCGCACCATCGGCGAGTTCCCGGAAACCGTGCGCCGCGCCGCCGACATGCGGGAGCCGCACCGGATCGCGCGCTACCTCGAAGAACTCGCGGGCGCCTTCCACAAGTCCTACAACTCGAGCCGGGTGCTGCCGCAGGGCGACGAAGAGGCGACTCCGCTGACGTACGCGCGGCTCGCGCTGTACGGGGCGGCGCGCCAGGTGCTCGCCAACGGCCTCGCGCTCCTCGGTGTCACCGCTCCGGAACGGATGTAAGAAATGGCTCACCCCGCGGGCCCCAGGCACGCCGACGTCTACCCCCACGCCGACACCTCCGGGCTCCAGCCGTCGGGAGTCGAGGAGCTCGACAAGCTCCCCGCGAAGGTGTGGCCCCGCAACACCTTCCGCGCCGGCGACGGCGTCGTGCGGATCGCCGGGGTCGACGTCCGCGAGCTCGCCGAGAAGCACGGCACGCCCCTGTTCGTGGTCGACGAGGCCGACTTCAAGTCCCGCTGCGCGGACTACGCCGAAGCGTTCGACGACCCGTCGCTGGTGCACTACGCGTCGAAGGCGTTCCTGTCCATCGAGGTCGCCCGCTGGGTGGCCGAGCAGGGGCTGAGCCTCGACGTCTGCAGCGGCGGCGAGCTCGCCGTGGCGCAGCGCGCGGACTTCCCGGCCGAGCGGATCACCTTCCACGGCAACAACAAGTCGCCCGCGGAGCTCGAGGCCGCCATCGTCGCCGGGGTGGGCACGATCGTGCTCGACTCGTACTTCGAGATCGCCCGGCTGGCCGACATCGCCGCTCGCCACGACGTCGTGCAGGCGGTGCTCATCCGGGTCACCGTCGGCGTCGAGGCGCACACCCACGAGTTCATCGCGACCGCCCACGAGGACCAGAAGTTCGGGTTCTCGCTGGCTTCCGGCGACGCCGCCGAGGCGGTGCGCCGGGTGCTCAACGCGCGGTCGCTCAAGCTCGTCGGCCTGCACAGCCACATCGGCTCGCAGATCTTCGACGCCGACGGCTTCGAGGTCGCCGCCCGCCGCGTCGTCGGACTGCTCGCCGACCTCGCCAAGGAGCACGGCCCCGAACTGCTCGACCAGCTGAGCCTGGTCGACCTCGGCGGCGGGTTCGGCATCGCCTACACCGAGAAGGACAACCCGCCGCCGCCGGCGCAGATGATCACGCAGATCCGCGAGATCGTCCGCAAGGAGTGCGCGTACGCGGGCCTGCCGGTGCCGCGCATCGCGGGCGAGCCCGGCCGCGCCATCGCCGGTCCCGGCACGGTCACGCTGTACGAGGTCGGCACCATCAAGGACGTCTCGCTCGGCGACGACCTCTCGCGCCGGTACGTCAGTGTCGACGGCGGCATGAGCGACAACATCCGGACCGCGCTCTACGACGCGGTGTACGACGTCCGGGTGGTTTCCCGCTCCGCGGGCGACAACGAGCAGCCGGTGCAGGCCGTGCTGTCCCGGGTCGTGGGAAAACACTGTGAGTCCGGCGACATCGTCGTACGAGACTGCTGGCTGCCCGACACGCTGGCTCCCGGCGACCTGCTGGCGGTCGCGGCGACCGGTGCCTACTGCTACTCGATGGCGAGCACGTACAACCGGCAGCCGCGCCCGGCCGTGGTCGCCGTGCGCAACGGCGGCTCCCGGCTGCTGCTGCGGCGCGAGACGACCGACGACATGCTGCGCCTGGAGGTCTGAACACAGTGGCTGCCCCAGAGGAAAGGCGCGCCGTCAAGGTCGCCCTGCTCGGTTGCGGGACCGTCGGCGGCGAGGTCGCCCGGCTGCTCACCGAGCAGGCCGGTGAGCTGGCCGCGCGGGCCGGCGTGCCGGTCGAGCTGGCCGGCATCGCCGTCCGCCGCCCGGACAAGCACCCCGAGCTGCCGCCGGAGCTGCTGACCGCCGACGCCGAGAAGCTGGTGACCAGCGACGACGTCGACGTCGTGGTCGAGCTGGTCGGCGGCATCGAGCCGGTGCGCGGCTGGCTGCTGGCCGCGCTGAAGGCCGGGAAGTCGGTCGTCACGGCGAACAAGGCCCTGCTGGCCGAGCACTCCGCCGACCTGTTCGAGGCGGCCGACGCCGCGGGTGCCGACCTCTACTTCGAGGCCGCGGTCGCCGGGGCCATCCCGCTGCTGCGCCCGCTGCGCGAATCCCTGGCCGGCGACCGGATCACGCGCGTGATGGGCATCGTCAACGGGACCACGAACTTCATCCTGTCCGCGATGGACTCCACCGGCGCCGGCTACGCGGAGACGCTCGACGAGGCCAGCCGCCTCGGGTACGCCGAGGCCGACCCGACCGCCGACGTCGACGGCTACGACGCCGCGTCGAAGGCCGCGATCCTCGCGTCGCTCGCGTTCCACACCCGGGTGACGGCGTCGGACGTGCACCGCGAGGGCATCGCCGACGTCACCGCCGCGGACCTCGCCGCGGCCCGGATGCTCGGCCGCACGGTCAAGCTCCTGGCGATCTGCGAACGCGTGACCGACGACGACGGCGTCGAGTCGGTTTCCGCCCGCGTGCACCCGGTGATGATCCCGCGCAGCCACCAGCTGGCCGGGGTGGGCGGCGCGTTCAACGCCGTCTACGTCGAGGCCGACGCCGCCGGCGAGCTGATGTTCTACGGCCAGGGCGCGGGCGGCGCGCCGACCGCGAGCGCGGTGCTCGGCGACCTCGTCGCGGTGGCCCGCAACCTGGTCGCCGGCGGCCGCGGCCCGCGCGAGTCCGCGCACGCGGCGTTGCCGGTGCGGCCGATGGGCCAGACGCCGACCCGGTACCACGTAAGCCTTTCCGTCGCTGACCGCGCCGGCGTGCTCGCCCAGGTGGCGCAGGCGTTCGCCGGGCACGGCGTGAGCATCGCGGCCGTGCGGCAGAGCGACGTCGGCGACCGCGCGAGCCTCGTCGTCGTGACGCACCAAGCCCCGGACGCCGCCCTTCAGTCCACTGTGGACGAGATCGCGAAGCTCGATGTCGTCCACGAAGTCGTCAGCGTGATGCGGGTGGAAGGCGAGGACCAGTGATCAGGCATCCCTGGCCGGGAATCATCGAGGCGTACCGGGACCGCGTCCCGGTCCCGGACGGGGCGCAGGTCGTCACGCTCGGGGAAGGCAACACGCCGCTGCTGCCCGCGCGCCACCTGTCCGAGCTGACCGGCTGCGAGGTCCACCTCAAGGTCGAGGGCGCCAACCCGACCGGGTCGTTCAAGGACCGCGGGATGACCGTGGCCATCACGCACGCGCTCGCCAGCGGGCTCAAGGCGGTGATCTGCGCGTCGACCGGCAACACGTCCGCCTCGGCCGCCGCCTACGCCGCCCGCGCCGGCCTCACCTGCGCCGTGCTGGTGCCCCAAGGCAAGATCGCCATGGGCAAGCTCGCCCAGGCCGTGCTGCACGGCGCGCGGATCCTGCAGGTCGACGGCAACTTCGACGACTGCCTGGAGCTGGCCCGCAAGACCGCGGCCGACTACCCGGTCACCCTGGTCAACTCGGTCAACCCGGTGCGCATCGCCGGCCAGAAGACCGCGGCGTTCGAGATCTGCGACGTCCTCGGCGAAGCGCCGGACATCCACTGCCTCCCGGTCGGCAACGCGGGCAACATCACCGCCTACTGGGCCGGCTATTCCGAGTACGCGGCCGACGGTGTGGTGAAGAACACGCCGAGGATGTTCGGCTTCCAGGCGGCCGGCGCGGCGCCGCTGGTGCACGGCGAGCCGGTGCGCGACCCGGACACGATCGCCACCGCGATCCGGATCGGCAGCCCGGCCTCGTGGACCGCCGCGGTGAAGGCGAAGGACGCGTCGGAAGGGCTCTTCGAGGCCGTGACCGACGAGAAGATCCTCGAGGCCTACCGGCTGCTGGCCGGGCGCGAAGGCGTGTTCGTCGAGCCGGCCTCGGCCACCAGCGTGGCCGGCCTGCTGGCCACAGCCGCCGACGGCCGGCTCCCGAAGGGGTCCCGCGTGGTGTGCACGGTCACCGGGCACGGCCTCAAGGACCCGCAGACGGCCCTGGCCGGCAACGTCGAGGTCGAGCCGCTGGCGGTGGACCCCTCGGCGGTCGCGGCGGCGCTGGACCTGCGGTGACCAGCGGGTTCACGGTCACCGTCCCGGCGTCGACGGCGAACCTCGGGCCGGGCTTCGACGCGTTCGGCATGGCACTGGGCCTGCACGACGTCGTCGAGGTGCGGGTCACCGACGCCGGCCTCAAGGTCGAGGTGGTCGACGCCGGCGCGGGCGGGGTCGAGGACGTCCCGACCGACGAGACCCACCTCGTCGTGCGCGCCATCCGCCGGACGTGCGCGCACCTCGGCGTCGAACTTCCCGGCCTGCACCTGCGCTGCTCCAACGCGATCCCGCACGCGCGCGGGCTCGGCTCGTCGGCGGCCGCGGTGGTGTCCGGCGTCGCCGCCGGGTACGCGCTGGCGGGCCGGGAGCTCGACGCGTTCGAGGCGCTGCAGCTGGCCGCCGGCTTCGAAGGCCACGCCGACAACGCCGCGGCGAGCCTGTTCGGCGGCCTCGTGCTGGCCTGGTGCGAAGGCGCGGAGTTCCACGCCGAGCGGTTCGCGCCGCACCCGGCGATCCGGCCGGTCGTCGCGGTGCCGTCGGTGCGCTCGGCCACCGCGACCACGCGCGGCCTGCTGCCGGCGACCGTGCCGCACGCGGACGCCGCGCACAACGCCGGCCGCGCCGCCCTCGCCGTCCACGCGCTCACGGCGAAGCCGGAGCTGCTGCTCGCGGCCACCGAAGACCGCCTGCACCAGCACTACCGGGCCCCCGCGTACCCGGCGAGCGGCGAGCTGGTGACGACGCTGCGTGCACACGGGGTCGCCGCCGCCATCTCCGGCGCGGGCCCCACGGTGCTCGCTTTGACCACGACGGGAATACTGCCGCCAGGGGTCGACGTTGAAGGCTTCGACGTCTTCGAGCTGCCCGTGGATCTCGCGGGTGTGCAGGTTGCGGCTCAGTAAAGGCTGGGTCACGTGCCTGCGGCCCGTCCCGCCACGCGGGGGGTGGTTGTTGCACCCGGCACCCGCGCGGTCTACCCTCGGGGGCGTTCGATCACCGTGCGTTTCCGCACCCGATGCCGGTCCTCTGGGATCGCATCCTTCGTTGATCCGCCGAATCCGCACCGCCTGGCGAGCGGGGTAACGCGGAGGAACGCAGGCGGGTTTCCGGTTTCGGCGGTGCCGAATTCCGTGTCCTCCGAATGGAGGACGCAAACCCCTGTGGTGGAGGCGCTCCAGCTGTGTTTCGCACGGCCGAAGAGCTCATCTCCCGTATCGGGGGGCAGTTACGCCGGTTCGCGATCAGAAGCGAGCGGCAGTCCGCTGATCCACCTGGAGGCGTGGATCGGTCAGGAAGGACATGTGTGAGCAACACCGATCTTTTGAGCGACGTGGGTAGCAGCGCCGCGGAGTCGAACGGCACCACCACCGCTCCCAGGAAGACGGTCGGCGGGTTGACCGGGAAGACCGTGGCGGAACTGCGTTCGCTGGCTGGGGAGCTCGGCGTCGGCGAGACGACGGGCATGCGCAAGGGCGACCTGATCGCCGCGATCCGTGAGCGTCAGGGCAAGTCGCGCAAGCGCCCGGCCGCCGAGACGCTGCCCCTCGAGGGCGTCGGCGAGCCGGCCAAGGCGTCGGCCCCGAAGGCCGAGCCCAAGGCCGAGGCGCCCGCCGCCCCGGTCGAGACCAAGCCGGAGCCGAAGGCCGCCGCGCCTGCCGCCGAGGTCCCCGCGGACACCCAGCCGCAGGCCGAGCGCCCGCAGCAGGACAAGCAGGACGGCCAACAGGGCCAGGACGGCCAGCCCGAGGAGGGCGGCCGCGGCCGGCGTCGCCGCGGTTCCAACCGCGCCGCCGGGTCGCCCGACGGCCAGGTCGGGGGCGACCGCCAGCAGGGCGGCGACCGTCAGCAGGGTGACCGCCAGGGCGGCGACCGTCAGCAGGGCGGTGACCGTCAGCAGGGCGGTGACCGCCAGCAGGGCGGCGGCAACCGTGACCAGCAGCGCCAGGGCGGCGGCCGGGGCGACAACCGCCAGGACGGCAACCGCCAGCGCAACCAGCAGGACAGCGGCAACCGCGGCGGCGGCCAGGACAACCGCGACAACCGCGCCCAGCAGCAGGACGACGACGAGGAAGGCGGCCGTCGCGGCCGTCGCTTCCGCGACCGTCGTCGCCGGGGCAGCGGCGGCGGCCAGCGTGACGGCGGTTCGCCGGACACCGAGATCCGCGAGGACGACGTCCTGCTGCCCGTGGCGGGCATCCTGGACGTGCTCGACAACTACGCGTTCGTGCGCACGTCCGGCTACCTCGCCGGCCCGAACGACGTGTACGTCTCGCTGTCGCTGGTCCGCAAGTACGGCCTGCGTCGCGGTGACGCCATCACCGGCGTCGTGCGCCAGCCGCGTGACGGCGAGCAGCAGCGGCAGAAGTTCAACCCGCTGGTGCGCGTCGACTCGATCAACGGCCTGGAGCCGGACGAGGCCAAGCGGCGGCCGGACTTCACCAAGCTGACCCCGCTGTACCCGAACGAGCGGCTGCGCCTCGAGACCGAGTCGCACAAGCTCACGACCCGCGTGATCGACCTGATCATGCCGGTCGGCAAGGGGCAGCGCGCCCTGATCGTGTCGCCGCCGAAGGCCGGTAAGACCACGATCATGCAGGACATCGCGAACGCGATCTCCACGAACAACCCCGAGTGCCACCTGATGGTCGTCCTGGTCGACGAGCGTCCGGAAGAGGTCACCGACATGCAGCGCTCGGTGAAGGGCGAGGTCATCGCCTCGACCTTCGACCGGCCGCCGGCGGACCACACCTCGGTCGCGGAGCTGTCGATCGAGCGGGCCAAGCGCCTGGTCGAGATGGGCCACGACGTCGTCGTGCTGCTCGACTCGATCACCCGGCTCGGCCGCGCGTACAACCTGGCGGCTCCGGCGTCCGGCCGGATCCTGTCCGGTGGTGTCGACTCGACCGCGCTCTACCCGCCGAAGCGGTTCCTCGGCGCGGCGCGCAACATCGAGAACGGCGGCTCGCTGACCATCTTCGCCACGGCGATGGTGGAGACCGGGTCGACGATGGACACGGTCATCTTCGAAGAGTTCAAGGGCACCGGTAACGCGGAGCTCAAGCTCGACCGCAAGATCGCCGAGCGCCGCGTGTTCCCGGCCGTCGACGTCAACCCGTCCGGTACTCGCAAGGACGAGCTGCTGCTGAATCCGGACGAGCTGGCCGTGACCGTGAAGCTGAGCCGGGTGCTGCACGCGCTCGACTCGCAGCAGGCCATCGACCTGCTGATCTCGCGGCTGCGCAAGACGAAGACGAACACCGAGTTCCTCATGCAGGTCTCGAAGACCGCCCTCGGCGGCGGCGAGGACGACTGAGCGTGCTCATCGGAGGCCTCCCCGCTCGGCCGCGGGGAGGCCTCCGGCACGTTCGGAATACCAGGTCAGCGGGGTGCGTTCCAGTGAGCGTCTGCCCGTCTGGCAGAATCATCCGCTGAAGTCCGGCGCCGGTTCACCCCGCGGAACGACTGGGGACCCGGAGCCAACGAGAGAGGACACCATGAAGAGCGGTATTCACCCCGAGTACGTGGTCACGAACGTGAACTGCGACTGCGGAAACAGCTTCACCACGCGCAGCACCAAGACCAGCGGCGACATCCACGTCGAGATCTGCTCGAACTGCCACCCGTTCTACACGGGCAAGCAGAAGATCATGGACACCGGTGGCCGGGTCGCGCGCTTCGAGGCTCGCTACGGCAAGCGGCAGAAGAAGGACGCCGACGCCAAGTAGCTTTTTCCACGGCGCCCACCCGCACGCGCGGGTGGGCGCCGTTGTCTTGGATGGACCGGGCTGAGAGGTGGCAGAGGTGGATTCGAGCTCGCTCAAGGGGCTGCTCGCCGAACACGCGGAGCTGGAGCAGCAGCTCGCGGACCCGGCGGTGCACGCCGACCAGGCGCGCGCCCGCAAGCTCGGCCGCCGCTACGCCGAGCTGACGCCGGTCGTGCGTGCCGTCCACGAGCTGGACACCACCCGCGACGACCTCACGGCCGCGCGCGAGATGGCTTCGGAGGACGCGGAGTTCGCCGCCGAGGCCGAGGAGCTGAGCGCGCGGATCCCCGACCTCGAGTCGAAGCTCACCGAGCTGCTGCTGCCGCGCGACCCGTACGACGGCTCCGACGTCGTGATGGAGATCAAGTCCGGCGAGGGCGGCGAGGAGTCGGCGCTGTTCGCCGGCGACCTGCTGCGGATGTACCTGCGCTACGCCGAGCGCCACGGCTGGAAGGCCGAGGTCCTCGACTCGGTGGACTCCGATCTGGGCGGCTTCAAGGACGTCACGCTGTCGATCAAGACCAAGGCGGCCGACGTCGACGGCGTCTGGTCCCGCCTGAAGTTCGAGGGCGGCGTCCACCGCGTCCAGCGCGTGCCGGCGACGGAGTCCCAGGGCCGCATCCACACGTCGGCGTCCGGGGTGCTCATCTACCCGGAGCCGGAGGAGGTCGAGGTCGAGATCGACCCGAACGACCTGCGCATCGACGTGTTCCGCTCCTCGGGCCCGGGCGGCCAGAGCGTGAACACCACCGACTCGGCGGTCCGGATCACCCACCTGCCGACGGGCATCGTGGTGTCGTGCCAGAACGAGAAGTCCCAGATCCAGAACCGCGCGCGGGCCCTGCAGGTGCTGCAGGCCCGGCTGCAGGCGATCGCGGAGGAGGAGGCGGCGGCGAAGGCGTCCGACGCCCGCAAGTCCCAGATCCGCACGGTCGACCGCTCGGAGCGGATCCGGACGTACAACTTCCCGGAGAACCGCATCTCGGACCACCGTGTGAACTACAAGGCGTACAACCTGGACCAGGTCCTCGACGGCGACCTCGACGGCGTGCTCGACGCACTGGCGACGGCGGACCGCGAAGAGCGCCTGGCCGCCTCGGCGGGCTGAGCCGCTCCACGGCGGCCCAGCCCTGAGGGGGATCAGCCGCAGGCGACCGGGCCGGCCGAGGCGCGGAACTGGTTGACCGAGCCGCTGCCCAGCGACAGACTGCCGGACACGTAGATGCACTTGCCGTCGGTCCCGGTCACCACCACTCCGCCCGCGTAGGTGGCGAACGTGCCCGAGTCGGTCACCGGAGTGGACTGGTCCGACCGGCGGATGCTGACCGACATCGAGTGCGACCCGGACGCGTCGTCGTAGACCTTCGCGCAGTTGGTGCCGCCGTTCGCGCCGGAGTACCAGAGGTGCAGCGAGCCGGCCAGGTCCCCGAGCTGGTTCTTCAGGGACTTCGGGAACCCGGAGACCTCACTGCCCGGACAGGTCGCCACCGTCGCGGCCTGGGCTTGCGCGACGGGCGCCACGACGACCCCCGCCACGACGACCCCGGCGACGACCGCGAACTTCCGTACGAGTGACCGCATCCTTGCCTCCACAGGTAGCGGTGCCCCGGGCCGTTCCCGGACCACCGCCGTCCCCACGTCCGGGAGGCCGGACCGGTTTAGCCAATCAGCGGACGGCGGGCTCCTCCGGCTCGCGGAACGCGTCGAAGACCTCCGTCACGGGCTCGGCGTCTTCTTCGGGCTCAGGCTCGGGCCGGGCCGGCCGCGGGAAGAAGCTCAGCACCGCGAACGCGAACGCGAGGAAGGTCGGGAACAGCGTCAGCAGCTGGTGCTTCACGCCCTCGACGCCCTCACCCAACGCCGACAGCCCGAACTGGCCGATCGCGAACAGCAGCAGGAAGAACACCACGACGCCGTACTCGCGCGCGCGGCGGCGGAACGCCCGGACTCCGGCCCAGCCGATCAGCAGCCAGAACGGCACCAGCACGAGCAGCCCCAGCGGCGCCGCCAGTGCCGACAGCCCCGAGAACACCGGCACGCGGTACTCCTTCGCCATCTGCGGGAACCCGGCCGACTCGGCGAAGCTGCCCAGCCGGGACGGGCGCGCGGTCAGGGTGTCGACCGCGCCCTGCTGGAGGATCTGCAGCGTGCGCGTCGGGTGGGAGGCGTAGTACTGGACCACGTTGCGGCGGCTGATCTTGTCGCGGAAGCCGGTGTAGTCCGCGTCCGTCCACGGGTGCGCCGCCCACCAGCCCGTGCCGATGAACTTCTTGGCGCTCTGCGGCAGGCCCAGCGCCGCCAGGTCGGCGTCCGTGTCGTGCTTGCCGTCGACGATGCTGTCGAACACCACGTGGTACATGTTCGCTTCGCGGTACTCGGCGTTGGCCGGGTCGCCGTGGGACTGGACCGCCGCCGTTCCCGCGCCCACGATCACCAGCACGCCCAGTGGCAGCAGCCACCGCGCGCGCCCCTTCGCGCCGAGCGGCCGGATCAGCGCCAGCGCCACCACGAACAGCGGGATCAGCAGCAGCGTCTGCGACTTCGCGTTGATGCCGATCAGCGCACCCACCACGGTGAGCGCCGCGCCCCAGTAGCGCCACGCGCCCGTGCGGTTCATCAGCAGCAGGCCACCGGCCATCAGCAGCATCCCGACGAACCCGGCGCCCTCGCTCAGCACCGACGCGAAGTAGCCGAAGAACGCCGAGTCGGCCATCACGAGCAGCAGCAGCACCGTGGCGATGACGCGGTTGCGGCGGCTCAGCTCCAGGCCGAGGACCGTCGCCGCGATGCCCACCGCGACGAGCACGCACGTGATCGCGCCGAGCACCAGCAGGTTGAGCTGCGCCGACGAGCCGAGCACCTTCCCCAGCTTGCTCGCGACCCAGTCGAGCCACGCCTGGCTCGAGATGTAGTCGCTCTTGCAGGCCGAACCCGGCCCGTAGCTGAAGTGCACGTAGAACTCGGAACTGAGCTCCGGGTGCCGGCCGCCGAGGTCGCACAGCAGGCGCCAGCCGTCGCCGTTGTCGGCCATCCCGACCGGCCGCGGCACGAGGAACCGGACCAGCAGGACGCCCAGGGAAAGGACGAAGACACCCAAGCCGAAGCGCAGTTCACGGAATCGCACTCGGAACAGCGTACGAGATCACGCAGAGTCGACGGGTGCCGCACCGGGAACGGGCGAAACGGGCCGGTCCCGGAACACGACGTAGTGGTAGAGCAGGTAGTTCCAGAACAGCCCGACGACGATCGCCGCGCCCTTCGGCACCAGCAGGTTGACGCCCGGGAAGAGGTGGCTCACCAGGGTGATGACCCCGAACTGGACCACCCAGAGCCCGAACGCCGTCACGCCGAAGAACAGCAGCGCCTGCCGCCGGATGTCGCCGTCCTTCGCGCGGAACGTGAAGTTCCGGTTCAGCGTGAACGACAGCAGCATGCCCGCCGTCGTCGAGAGGAAGTTGGCGACGAACGTCGGGACGCCCACCGTCGCCAGCAGCGCGTAGCCCAGTGCGTCGACGAGCGTGTTGCCGATCCCGACGATCCCGAAGCGCACCTGCGTGGCCGTGACGAACCTCATCGGGCGGCGCTCCTGGTCTGTTCGGCGGACTCCGGGACGCCGGTGCGCACCGACGCCACCGTGTACAGCGGCCGGTTCTGGACCTGCGAGTACGTGCGGCCGATGTAGCTGCCGAGCACGCCCAGCATGATGATCTGGATGCCGCCGAGGAAGAACATCGCGATGGTGATGAACGCCCAGCCGGGCACCGCGGTCTCCGGCGCGAACAGCTTGACGCCGACGACGTAGAGCACGCCGAGGAAGCTCAGCAGCGAGATCAGGTACCCCATCCGCGTGATCATCCGCAGCGGCGTGGTCGAGAACCCGAGGATGCCGTCGGCGGCGAAGCGCAGCATCTTCGTCAGCGGGTAGCCGGTGACGCCGGCGTTGCGCTTGTCGCGGTCGAACAGCACCGCCGTCTGCTTGAACCCGACGTAGCTGACGAGCCCGCGCAGGAACCGGTCGCGCTCGCGGTACTTGCGCAGCTCGTCGACGACCTTGCGGTCGACCAGCCGGAAGTCGCCGGTGTTCTTCGGGATCTCGACCGCGGCCATCTTCTGGAGGAACCAGTAGAACGCGGTCGCGGTGAACCGCTTGAACGGCGGGTCCCGGCGCGACCGGCGCTGCGCGTAGACGACCTCGTAGCCCTCTTCCCACTTCTCGAGCAGCTCGAGGGCCACCCGCGGCGGGTCCTGCAGGTCGCTGTCCATGATGATCGTGGCGTCGGCGTCCACCAGGTCGAGCCCGGCGGTGACGGCCATCTGGTGGCCGAAGTTGCGGGACAGCTCCACGACCGTGACGCGGGCGTCGCGCGCGCCCAGCTCGGTGAGCCGGTCCAGGGAGGCGTCCCGGCTGCCGTCGTCGACGTAGATGAAGCTGAAGTCGTACCGCCCGGCCAGCGGCGCGATCACCTCGTCGACCGTGCGGTGCAGCAGGTCGATGTTCGCTTCCTCGTTGTAGATGGGGAAGATGAACGCGACCCGGCGGCGCGTGGTCGGCTCGATCGGCACTGGCGCTCCCGGGGGTCGGCGTCACGGGCATCCTAGAGATCGGCGACGCCCTCGGCGAACACGGCCATCCGCTGTCCGTAGTCCTCGGCCGGGCCGAAGTGGACGGCCACCGCGTCCGCCCCGGCCAGGATATACGCCCGGAATCGCGCGATGGCGGCCTCGAGATCGACGCCGTTCCATTCCATTCTGGCGGTGACCCGTGTTTCGCGGCCGTTTGTCATGCCAGTGAGCTTTCCGGCGCGCTCGCCGACCCCGGCGGGAGACAGGCCGGCGCTCATCCAGCCCGCGCCGATCCGCGCGGCCCGGCGCAGCGCCGCGTCCGAGTTGCCGCCGACGGTGATCGGCACCGGCCCGGCCGGCCGCGGCTCGAAGTACCCGCCCCCGGGGCCGCGTCCGGCGCGGAACAGCTCGGCGAGCAGGTCGAGGGTGGCGTCGGTCCGCTTGCCGCGCGTCCGGAAATCCGCACCGACCTCGGCGAACTCGGGCTCGTTCCAGCCGGTGCCGACGCCGAGGTCGAACCGGTGCCCGGAGAGCCGGTCGAGCGTCGCGACCTGCTTGGCCAGCGCGAACGGCTCCCGCAGCGGCACGATCAGCACCGACGTCCCGAGCCGGATCCGCTCGGTCCTGGCGGCGACGTGGGCGAGCGTGACGAGCGGCTCGTAGACGCCGCCGAAGACGTCCCCGAAGGCGCCGGGCGGGATGAGGTGGTCGGGCAGCCAGGCGGCGTGGTAGCCGAGGTCCTCGGCCAGGCGGGCCAGCTCGGCGGGACGCGCGGGGTCGAGGTCCGGCTGCTCGTTCGGGAGCACGACTTCCAGGAAATGTTCGGTCATGCCGGCGACGTTAGATCTTCACATCGGTGTGAAGGTCAACTTGCCAGGGGGGTAAATGCGGATCGGCGAGCTCGCGGGACGCACCGGTGTCAGCACCCGGCTGCTGCGCTACTACGGGGAACAGGGGCTGCTGACGGCTTCGCGCGACGGCAACGGCTACCGGACCTACGACGAGGACGCCGTCGTGCGCGTGCGGCAGATCCGGCGGCTGCTGGCCGCGGGGCTCACCACCGAGGTCATCGCTTCGGCGCTGCAGTGCGCTCGAGGTGAGGAGGCCCACCTCGACCTGTGCCCGGAGCTGGCCGGCTTGCTGCACCGCGAACTGACCGCGATGGACGACCGGATCGGCGTGCTGCAGCGGCGCCGGAGCACGCTGGCCGGGTACTTGTCCGCCGACGGCTGACGGCGTCTCGATACGCTGGACGGCGCGGGACCGGCGCGTGTCCTGACGGGGGAGTTCCGCCTGGTGTGCCAGGCTTGACGAGGTGAAGGACGACGAGTGAACCGGCAGCCGCTGCGCCTGGCCATCATCGAGGCCACCCGCATTCTCGAACGCGCCGGCGTCGCTTCGCCGCGGTTCGACGCCGAGGTGATCGCGGCGCACGTGCTCGGGGTCGACCGCGGGCGGCTGCCGATGGTGCCGCTGGTCGATCCGCCGGTCGTCGAGGCCATCGGGCAGCTCGTCCAGCAGCGCGCGAAGCGGATCCCGCTGCAGTACCTGACCGGCTGGGCCGCGCTGGGGGAGATCAGCGTCGCGGTCGGCGCGGGGGTGTTCGTGCCGCGGCCGGAGACCGAGCTGCTGCTCGAGTGGGGCGTGAAGTTCCTGCAGGGCCGCGAGTTCCCGGTCGTGGTGGACCTGTGCACCGGCTCCGGCGCGCTCGCGCTGGCGGTGGCGCACGCCCGCCCGGACGCGGTGGTGTACGCGGTGGACGTCGACCCGCAGGCACTGGCCTGGGCCCGGCACAACGCGGACGTCCACGCGGACGCGGGCAACACCCCGATCCGCCTGTATTCGGGCGACATCGGCGACCCGACGATGTTCGCCGAGCTGGACGGCCTGGTCGACCTGGTGCTGTGCAACCCGCCGTACGTCCCGGAGGGCACCCCGGTGCCGCCGGAGGTCGCGGAGCACGACCCGCCGCGCGCGGTGTTCGCGGAGGAGAGCGGGCTGGCGGTGATCCGCCACGCGATCGCGGCGGGCGCCCGGCTGCTGCGGCCCGGAGGCGGACTGGCGATCGAGCACGACGACACGCACGGCTCGGCCGTTCCGGCGCTGGTGCGGGCCCGGCGGGTGCTGACGGGGGTCGAGGACCACGCGGACCTGACCGGGCGGGCCCGGTTCGTCACGGCTCGAAGGCTGGGCTGAGCAGCCCTGCTCGGGACCCGCCCTCTGGGGCGTGCCCTTGTCCGGCGTGTCGAGACCCCGGGCGAAAGGCGGGGAAAGCCAACGCCACGGCCTCGTTGTCCACATCACGGCCCGCCTGTGGACAAGACTTTCGTTGTGCGGCAAGCGGGTAAACCTCCTGCCGCGGCAGAATTCCGGCACGGCGGCTCAATACGGTCGATCACCGGGAACCACCTCCCCGTGGGTTCCCAGTGAAGGAGCCGCAGATGCGCCCCAGCACCCCGAAAGCGCTCGCCCTGCTCGCCGCGGTCACCGTCCTCAGCGGGCTCGGCGCCGGCACCGCCGCCGCCGAGCCGCTCACCCGTGGCTGGCCCGCCCCGATCGACGCCGCCCACTGGGAGAACCAGGACCACATGACCTGGTCCGACTACACGAAGGTGCCCGGGACGAACTGGGCCGACCCGAGCGTCAAGCCGACCCAGCGGACCTTCCAGGGCGCGGTCGTCCTCGCCGACTACCCGGACGAGGACTTCGTCGTCACGAAGCCGGCGAACTCGACGGTGTTCGGCAACCCCGCGCCGACCGCCGCGAACATCCCGCGGGCGAACGTCGCGCAGTACTACCAGGACTTCCTCAACAAGCCCGAGGCGCTCAACAACGGGCACACCATCAACGAGTACTGGATGGAGGACTCCGGCGGCCGCTTCGGCGTGCAGCTGACGGCGTTCGGGCCGTACCGGATGCCCGGGCAGTCCTACGAGTACGGCATGGAGTTCCAGCCGAGCGCGTGCCCGCCGGGTGCGAACTGCACCCGCGACATCCGCAAGGACGCCGGTGCCGCCTGGCGCGCCGACGTCGGTGACGCCGCGAACCGGTTCGACTTCGTCTTCTACCTCTCCGCGGGCCAGGACGAGAGCTCGACCTGGCAGGAGTTCGGCGAGATGAAGTTCGGCACCAAGGAGAACGTGCCTGACGCGTTCGGGCCGCCGAACCACGACCTGCCCAACTACGCGGCGACGCGGTACGTGCCGTGGACGTCGTGGAAGTCGGCCGCCGGCATCTGGCCGAACGCCGCGGACGGCAGCTCGGTGCAGGCCGAAAGCTCGGGCCAGTCGACCTACGCCCACGAGTTCAGCCACATCCTGGGCATCGGCGACAACTACAACAACCCGTTCGGCGTCCCGCCTTCGCGCAGCTACAGCGGGCCGTGGGACATGCTGTCGCGCGGGACGTTCAACGGGCCCGGCGGCCCGCACACGCGCTGGCAGATCCCGGCGACGCAGGGCAGCTCGATGGGCGCCCAGCACCAGCTGCGCAACAAGCTGAAGCTCGGCATCGTCGACCCGGCGGACGTGCTGCAGCTCGACCGGAACGACCTGGCGAAGACCGGCCCGGTGACGGCGCGCATCACCGCGCGCGAAACCGAGGCGCAGCCCGGCGCGTTCACCGGCCTGAACATCAAGCTCACCGGCGGCGACAAGAGCCCGAAGTGCGACCGCGCCAAGGACCCCTTCTGCGACGGCGGCGGCTACGACAACTACACCGTCGAGGTCGTCGACCGGATGGGTTCGGACTCCTTCGCCCCCGACTCCGGGGTCCTGATCACCAAGACGAAGAACCAGGACAACGCCCCCTTCGACTGGGTGATCGACGCGAACCCGCAGGACATCGGCATCACCGACTACACCAAGCCGGACGGCACGCCGGTCAAGATCACCGTCGGCGACTACCGGCAGCTCGACGACGCCCTCTTCAAGGCGGGCACCGAGGCGGCGAGCCCGTACGAGTACACCGACGAGGTGAACCGGCTGAAGTTCCTGATCACGGACCTGGCCCGGGACCGCACGGGCATCCTGTCGTACACGGTGACGGTGGCCTCGCTGGACGGCTCGGGCAGCCAGGCACGCGGCGCCGCGCTGACCCCGGCGCTGCCCGCGTTCGCCCGCGGCGGGCTCGCGACCTGCGACTTCGGCCTGCTCAACACGGGCTCGGCGAAGGGCGCGCAGGCGCCGTACGACAGCGACACCTACCGGCTGAGCGTCTCGACCGACGCGAAGGGCTGGGAGGTCCGGCTGCCGAACGAGCTGGCGACGGCGAAGTTCGGCGGCCACGTGAAGGTGCCGGCGTACGCGAAGCGCGGCGCGGGCGGTGACCTCGCGGCGCGAGTGAAGCTGACGGCGACGTCGGTGAGCGACCCATCGAAGACCGCGACGGCGAGCTGCGCGGCGTTCGGCTTCTGACCGTGTCCGGCCGGGCCGCCTCGGCGGGGCCCGGCCGGTCACGGCGGCTCGTGCACGGCGGACGTCGGCGCCCCACCTCCGGGCGGGGTCGTCGAGTCCGCGGGAGTCGGCTTCAACAGGACGCCGACCGCCGCGCCCGCCACCGCCGTGGCGATCGTCGTCGCGGCGGCCACGGCGATGGTCGTCACCGGAGTGATCAGGGAAGCGAAGCTGCGGAAGTCCCGGACGTGACCCCACTGCAGCCCGGCCGCGAGCGCCAGCCGGCGTTCCCAAAGCAGGCCGAGGCCGATCGACAGCACGGTCACCTGCCCGGTCCGGATGGCCAGGGCCACCCACACCGTCTGCGCCGGCGAGTACGGCGCGGTCGCCATCGCCAGCAGTTCCGACGGCAGCAGCGCCAGCAGCAGGAAACCGGCCTTCACCGTCGGCCGATCGCCTCGCACGACCGGGTAGAACAGGCCGAACAGCCCGCCGTACGCCACCCAGCGCAGCAGCCGGACGAGCTGCTGCACCTGGGTCGCCGTCGTCATCCGGCCGAGTTCCACGTCGGCGCCGAAGAAGATCAGCCAGCCCTCGTAGGTCATCACCGGCAGCGCCAGCACGGCCGCCGCGGCGGCGCCGAAGAGCAGGTTCCGCCTCGGCGAGAATCCGCCCCCGGACCCGAACGCCTCGGTTCCCGGCGAAACCTCCGGCGGCGATGGCGACCGGCCCACCGTTTCGTCCCACACGGCCCTCAGGCTTGCGGACGAGGTCGCCTCCTTGGCCGCCCGTTCCGGCGCGGCGCGGACGATCGCCACGCCGATTCGGTCGACGAAGCGCTGCCACAGCACGCTCCGCACGAGATCGCGGTGCTCGGCCACCGAGATCCCGGCCAGGCGCATGCCCGGCGCGGTCCGGGACCGCGGGACGAGCCACTGCAGCGTCACCACCAGCGACAGCGCCGCCACCGCCGGGCCGAGCAGCGTCAGGTAAGCCGGGATCGCCGCGATCACCGCGACCGCGATCCCGGCCGCCCGGGTCAGCGGCTCGGCGTAGAGGCCCGGGTCCGCCGAGAGCCGGTACAGCTGGACGATCAGCAGCACGAGCAGGGTCAGCAGCAGCACCGTCGCGGCACCGACGCCGATGCTCATCGGCTGGCCGAGGGC
Organism: Amycolatopsis sp. NBC_01488; assembly: GCF_036227105.1. Lineage (NCBI taxonomy): Bacteria > Bacillati > Actinomycetota > Actinomycetes > Pseudonocardiales > Pseudonocardiaceae > Amycolatopsis > Amycolatopsis sp. NBC_01488. Next base: position 3,952,838 of record NZ_CP109434.1, read on the forward strand.
GGGGACGCTCATCAGGCCGCGTGGCGGATCGCGAAGCAGCGTCACGAGCGGCGCGATCAGGAGCACGCCGAGGACCACAGCCCCCGCGTACCCGAGTTTGCGGTGCCGCGGGAACAGCAGCGGCACCAGCGCGACCGGCACCGGGGTCAGCAGCAGGCCGATGCCGAGCGCTGCCACCGTGCCGTAGTCCAGCTGCGCCTGCTCGAACAGGAAGTCCAGGACGACCGCGCCGGGGACGAGCGAGAAGCCGAGCAGCGCGGCGAGGACGTCCAGGTCACGACGCCGGACCAGGCGCGCCGCCGGTGCCAGGAGCAGGCCCGCGACCACCGCCCCGCCGAGCATCGGCAGCGCGCCGTACCACGTCGGCCGCGCGACCGCGATGCCCGCGGCGGTCAGCACCACCGCGAGCACCGGCAGGTAGCGGCGGAGGCCACCGGCGAACGCGGGCTTGCCGGTCGTCCACCGGCACCAGCCGGCGGTGAGCACCGGCGCGACGACGACGACCAGGGCGAGCACCACGTCCCGCAGCGCCCGGCGGACGTCCGGCACCGCAGCCGACTGCTGGGTCCACAACAGCACCGACGCCAGGACCGGCACCGCCGTGAGGTACAGCGCCGCGCCCCGCCGCAGCGGGCGCCGCAACGGATGCTCTGAGCGAGCGCCCGCCACCAGGAGGATCAGCCAGGGCACCGCCATCGCGACGTGCCAGAGGACCGGCCCGCGCGTCAGCGACAGCACGTTCGTCGCCTCGGACGCCTCCGCCGCCGACGGGTCGACGCCGACCGAGACGTACAGCGCGTCCTGCACGCGGCCGGTGAACGTCAGTGCTTGGCGGTTCACCATCGTCGGTTCGTCGCCGCCGGAGCGCACCTGGGTGATCGCGACGCCGTCCGCGCGCACGTTCAGCGTCCGGAGTGCGACCTGGCCGGTCCGGTCGTGATCCGACTTCTCGACCAGCACCTGGGCGCGCACCTGCACCGGACGGCTCGACACGAGCAGTCGCGCGTTGAGCCCGGTGGGGCCGTACTCGACGACCGGCGCGGCGTAGGTGCCGTCCGCCGGGCCACCGGCCACCATGTGGGCCAGTGCCGCACCGCCGACGACGCCGCTGCCGACGGCCGCGACGAGCGGATCGGTCCGGGGGACCGTGATGACGTAGTCGGTGTGCGCTTCGATGCCCCGCAGGCTGGTGCGGAAGGTCACGGTCACGTCCGCGACGCGGGACAGCGACGCTCCGGCCGCGATAGCGGCGTCCTGCGCGGTGGAGTACGGGGTCAGCGGCGGAAGGACGACCTGCCGGGTGGGCTGCAGGGTCCCGGACACGACCGCGATGACCACCGGTGCCGCGGCGAGCAGCCCGGCCAGCGCGTACCGGATCGGTCTCGGCAGCCTCATCGGCCCAAGGTAGGTCGGTGCCCGGGGGAAACCGGTGTCCGTCGATCAAGTTCGCCGGGACGGCTCAACCGGGTGCCCGGTTCGTGGGCAAGCCGTGACCTCCCGGGTGTAACGGGGGCCTCGCACGGGCGGCGCTAGGCTCACCCCATGAGCGTGGTCTACGACTGCAGCAAGCGGGAGTCCCGGGCCGACGGACTGGCGGCGGCCGCGGGCGCGGTCCGGTCGAGCAGGCTGGTCGTCCTGCCGACCGACACGGTCTACGGCATCGGCGCCGACGCGTTCGACGCGGGCGCCGTCCAGGCGCTGCTGCGCGCGAAGAACCGCGGCCCCGACATGCCGGTCGGCGTGCTCGTCGGCTCGTGGTCCACTGTGGACGGCCTGGTGCTCGGCGTGCCCCCGCAGGCGCGCGCGCTCATCGAAGCCTTCTGGCCGGGCGACCTGTCCATCGTGCTCCCGCACGCGCCGAGCCTGCAGTGGAACCTCGGCGACGCCCGCGGCACGGTGATGCTGCGGATGCCGCTGCACCCGGTGGCCCTGGAGCTGCTGCGCGACGTCGGCCCGATGGCCGTGTCGAGCGCGAACGTCTCGGGCCGGCCGCCGGCCAGCACCGCGCAGGAGGCGCAGGAACAGCTCGGCGACTCGGTCGCGGTGTACCTCGACGGCGGGTCGAGCGGCGAGCCCGTCGCGTCGAGCATCGTCGACCTCACCGGCACCGAGCCGGTGGTGCTGCGGGAAGGCGCCGTGGGCAAGGAAGCCATCGCGGAGGTGCTCGGTGTGCCCGCGGAATCGTTGGCCTGAAGCCGGATCACCTCGACGACCGCGGCACGATAGCGTGTCGCGGGTGACCCCGACCCCGCGAGCGTGACGCACCCGTGCCGCCCACATCCGGTCTTCTCCCCATCCGGGAATACATCCTCGTCGCGCTGACCGCGACGGCCGTGACGTACCTCCTCACCGGCGTCGTGCGCCGGATCGCGATCCGCGTCGGCGCGATCGCCAACCCGCGGGCGCGCGACGTCCACGTCGCCCCGATCCCGCGGATGGGCGGGATCGGCATCTTCCTCGGCGTCGCCGGCGCGATGGGCCTGGCCCACCAGCTGCCCGCGCTGTCGCACGGCTTCGACGCGTCGTTCGACTCGGTCGGCGTGCTGCTCGCGGCCGGGGTGATCTCGCTGATCGGCGCGCTCGACGACCGGTTCGAGCTGGACGCCTGGACGAAGCTGGCCGGCCAGGTCATGTGCGCCGGGATCCTGGTCATCTTCGGCGTGCAGTGGGTCTCGTTCTGGGTGCCGTGGGGCGGCAGCGGCGACTCGTTCGGCTCGGTGCTGGTGCTCGACAAGAACCAGGGCGCGCTGCTCACCGTCGTGATGGTCGTGGTGATGGTCAACGCGATGAACTTCGTCGACGGCCTCGACGGCTTGGCCGGCGGCCTCGGCTTCATCGCGGCGGCGGCGACGTGCGCGTTCTCGCTCGGTCTGCTGGACAGCTCCGGCGGCGACGTCGGCACCTACCCGCCGGCGCTGATCGCGGCGACGCTCGCCGGCGCGTGCCTGGGGTTCCTGCCGTACAACTTCCAGCCCGCGAAGATCTTCATGGGCGACTCGGGCTCGATGATGATCGGCCTGATGCTCGCGGGCGCCACGACGTCGGCGTCCGGGCGCGTGCCGTACCCGCAGTTCAGCGGCAAGGACGCGATCGCGCTGCTGTCGCCGCTGGTCGTCGTGGCGGCGGTGCTGTTCGTGCCGCTGCTGGACCTGATCATGGCGGTCGTCCGCCGCACCCGCCGCGGCGAAAGCCCGTTCGCGGCCGACAAGATGCACCTGCACCACCGGCTGCTGGAGATCGGCCATTCCCAGCGCCGCGCGGTGCTGCTGATCTACTTGTGGGCGGGGATCCTGGCGTTCGGAGCGGTCTCGGTGACCCTGTTCGACGACGCCGCGGCGCTGTGGATCATCGGGGTCGGCCTGGTGTTCGCGGTGGTGGTCTCGATCGTCCCGCGGCTGCGCTCGCGCAACCAGCCGGGAACCTGACCGGCCGCGTTCTCTACACTCGGGTGCTGAACCGAGCAGGGAGCCAGCCGTGAGCGAGACCGAAACCGAAGCGCAGGAGAACCCGCACGCCAAGGTGGTGCTGCAGGCCGCCCGCGCGATGACGAAGGCTTCGCTGCTCGTCACGCCGCCCGCGGTGATCGTCTGCATCGTGCTCTTCAGCATCCTGAAGGGCATGCCCGGCTTCCTCGGCTCGCTCGTCGGCGGCGTGCTCGCCATGCTGGCGTCGCTGTCCACGCTCGGCCTGATGAAGTTCAGCGCCGGCCAGGACCCGATGTTCGTCATGGTCATCGCGCTCGGCGGGTACGTCGTGAAGGTCGTCCTGCTGTTCGGGGCCCTGACGCTGCTGAAGGGCGTCACCGCGCTGCACCCGCTTTCGCTCGGCATCACGATGATCGTCGCCATCCTGCTGGCCGCCGCGGCCGAGTTCGCCGCCTTCCGCAAGACCAAGATCCCGACGATCATCCCTTCCTGAGGCCTCCTGACGCCGGTCCGTTTTGCCGGGGACTTCCGTTACTCACGGTGAGCTCGGCTGCGGCCGCCCGAGTGTGACCGGTGCCACAAAAGTGCGCCTTCGTGCGCCCGCGGAAACCTGCCCGGGACCCGTCGCCTGCACCGTTGCCGAGCCGGTCCCGCCCGGGTCCGGACCTGGGTCCCTAGAGGACCCGGGACTTAGGTCCTGGGCTGATCGGTGGGTATGGAGTACGCGTGTACGGCACTGATTGACCTGCTGGTATGGTCCGCGTCAAGGGTGGCGGCCTCGGCCGCACGCTCCCTAAGACGAACCGCGATCAGCAGTGTGGCGACCGTGTAGTTCCGCCTCTCCGCCGCTGGTCCGAAGTAGACCGCAGGGCAGTGTTCACGCGAGACAACCCCGTGTGCAGAACGTGAAGGTGTGTTCTGCGAACTGTGGGGTAGCCGCCTCCGGCGTCCCGATACGTATCGGGTACGTTAAGTCCAGATCGTGACGATTCCCCCGGCGGAGTGAACGCCGGCCGGGAGAACCGGAAGGAGCCCAGTGGGCGCGCTGGTACTGACCGAGGGTGGCACTTTCACGCCCCCCGGTGTGGCGGACTTCAACCTGCCGCCTCTTTTCGGCTCCGGGTACTGGGGCAGCTTCACCAAGCCGATGCTGCTCGTGGTGATCTCCGTGGTCATCATCGTCGCCTACTTCATGCTGGCGACCCGGAAGCTGAAGGTCGTCCCCGGCAAGGGACAGTTCGTCGCCGAGTCGATCTACAACTTCGGCCGCAACAACATCGCGCGGGAACAGATCGGTTCGAAGGACTTCAAGCCGTTCATCCCGCTGATCCTCGGCCTGTTCGTCTTCGTGCTGGTGAACAACCTGTTCGGGATCATCCCGTTCTTCCAGTTCCCGACGATGGCGCGGATCGGGTTCCCGCTGGCGCTGTCCGTCCTGGTCGTTTACCCGGTGTACCACTACGTCGGGATCAAGCGCCACGGCTTCGGGCACTACCTGAAGAAGGAACTGGCGCCGCCGGGCATCCCCGGTTTCGTGCTGCCGCTCTACTCGAGCATCGAGTTCGCGCAGAAGTTCTTCATCGCGCCGGCCACGCTCGCCATTCGTGTCTTCGCCGCGATGTTCGCCGGGCACCTCATCATCATGGTGTTCACGCTCGGCGGCAGCTTCCTGCTGACGGAGACCAACGGCTTCGGGCTGAAGCTGGTTTCGCCGGTGGCGTTCCTCTTCGCCATCCTGATGACCTTCCTCGAGGCCTTCATCCAGGTGCTGCAGGCCTTCATCTTCGCCCTGCTGTCGGCCGGGTACATCGGCGCCGCGCTGGCGTCGGAGCACTGAGAAACACAAGCCCCCGATCCACGCGAGCGCGTGGACCGAAGTGAAGGGAAACGCACGTGAGCAACATCGTTCTGGCCGAGGCCGCCGCGCAGGCTGTCAACATCAACCCGGGTCTCGCCGCCATCGGTTACGGCCTCGGTGCGATCGGCCCCGGTATCGGTGTGGGTCTGATCTTCGCCGCCGTCATCAACGGCACCGCGCGTCAGCCGGAGGCGCAGGGCAAGCTGCAGGGCATCGGCTTCTCGACCTTCGTCCTGACCGAGGTGCTCGCCCTGATCGGCATCGTCATCTACTTCATCGCCTCCGCCGCCTGAGTTCGGTTAGCTCATCGCTTAAGGAGACGTTGTGCTGAAGACGGACCTGGTGTTGGCCGCCGAAGCGGCGCCCAACCCGATCATCCCGCACATTCCCGAGGTCATCCTCGGGCTCGTGTCCTTCCTCATCCTGCTGCTCGTCCTCAGGAAGTACGTCGTTCCGCGGTTCGAAGCGGCGTACGAAGAGCGTGCCCAGATGATCGAAGGCGGCATCGAGAAGGCGGAAAAGGCCCAGGCCGAGGCCGAGGACGCGCTCGCCAAGTACCGGGCGCAGCTTCAGGAGGCCCGTACCGAGGCCGCGAAGATCCGCGACGACGCCCGGCTCGAAGCCGAGCAGATCAAGGCGGAACTGCGGGCCGAGGCGGAGGCCGAGTCCCAGCGCATCGTCGCCCAGGGGCAGGCCCAGCTGCAGGCGCAGAAGGCGCAGATCATCGCCGAGCTGCGGGCCGACATGGGCCGCAACGCCGTGGAGCTGGCCAGCCGCATCGTCGGTGAGTCGCTCGAAGACGAGGCGCGCCGTCGTGGCACCGTCGACCGGTTCCTCGCGGAGCTGGAGACCGCCGGTGCCGCTGGTGGAGCGGGGAAGTAGACCCAGATGACGCTGCATGCTGCGAGCCGTGAAGCGCTCAGCCTCGCCGAGGAACGCCTCGGCGAGGTTCTGGCCGACGCCGACGCGACAGTGTCCTCCTCGGTCGGCGACGAGCTGCTCTCGGTCGTCGACCTGCTGGACCGCGAGATCGGCCTGCGCCGGGCGGTGAGCGACGCTTCGGCGACGCCGGAGGCGCGCACCGAGCTGGTGCGCCGGCTGTTCGACGGCAAGCTCTCCGAGCCGGCCCTCAAGGTGCTCGACGCCGTGGCGGGCAGCCGCTGGTCCAGCCCCCGCGAGCTGACCGACGGGCTCGAGGAGCTCGGCCGGTCGGCGCTGCTCACCGCGGCCGAGAAGACCGGGAACGTCGACACCGTCGAGTCCCAGCTCTTCCAGGTCGCGCGGATCGTGGCCGGCGCCCCGGAGCTGGAGACCGCGCTCTCCGACCTGGCCGGTCCCGCCGACGCCAAGCGCACCCTCGTGCGCGGGCTGTTCGCCGACAAGGTGGACGTGGTCACCGAGACCCTCGTCGAGCAGGTCGTGCGCCGGGCCAAGGGCCGCGGCGTCGGCATCGGGCTCGACAAGCTGGTCAAGCTGGCCGCGGAACGCCGTGAACGCTCGGTCGCCTACGTGACCAGCGCGAACGCCCTGACCGACGAGCAGACCGCCCAGCTGGGCGCGAAGCTCGACGACCTCTACGGGCGGCCGATCGCGCTGCACGTCGAGGTCGACCCGCGGCTCGGCGGCGGCCTCGTCGTCCGCGTCGGTGACGAGGTCATCGACGGGAGCGCGGCGGGTCAGCTGGCGGCGCTGCGCAGGCGGCTGGCCCGGGCATAGCCCCCGGTCACACAAGACTTTGCATACTGGCAAGAACGAAGCGAGAGCGGGAAAGACATGGCCGAGCTGACGATCTCCTCGGATGAGATCCGTAGCGCGATCGAGAACTACGTCTCGAGTTACGCCCCGGACGTGAGCCGGGAAGAAGTTGGCACCGTGGTGGACGCCGGTGACGGCATCGCCCACGTCGAGGGCCTGCCCTCGGCCATGGCCAACGAGCTGCTCGAGTTCCCCGGCGGCATCCTGGGTGTCGCACTGAACCTGGACGCGCGGTCCATCGGTGTCGCGATCCTCGGCGACTTCGAGACCATCGAAGAAGGCCAGCAGGTCAAGCGCACCGGCCAGGTCCTCTCGGTGCCGGTCGGCGACGGCTACCTCGGCCGCGTCGTCAACCCGCTGGGCCAGGCCATCGACGGCCTCGGCGACATCGAGACCTCCGACCGCCGCGCGCTGGAGCTGAAGGCCGCTTCGGTCGTCGAGCGCCAGCCGGTGTCGGAGCCGCTGCAGACCGGCATCACCGCCATCGACGCGATGACCCCGATCGGCCGCGGCCAGCGCCAGCTGATCATCGGTGACCGCAAGACGGGCAAGACCGCCGTCGCCGTGGACACGATCATCAACCAGAAGGCCAACTGGGAGACCGGCGACCCGCAGAAGCAGGTCCGCTGCATCTACGTCGCGATCGGCCAGAAGGGCTCCACGATCGCCGCGGTCAAGAAGTCCCTCGAGGACTCGGGCGCGATGGAGTACACCACCATCGTCGCCGCCCCGGCGTCGGACTCCGCCGGCTTCAAGTGGATCGCGCCGTACACCGGCTCGGCCATCGGCCAGCACTGGATGTACGAGGGCAAGCACGTCCTCATCGTGTTCGACGACCTGACCAAGCAGGCCGACGCCTACCGCGCGATCTCGCTGCTGCTGCGCCGCCCGCCGGGCCGCGAGGCGTTCCCCGGCGACGTCTTCTACTTGCACTCCCGCCTGCTGGAGCGCTGCGCGAAGCTGTCGGACGAGCTGGGTGCCGGCTCGCTGACCGGGCTGCCGATCATCGAGACGAAGGCCAACGACGTGTCGGCCTACATCCCGACGAACGTCATCTCGATCACCGACGGCCAGTGCTTCTTCCAGTCGGACCTGTTCAACGCCGGCCAGCGCCCGGCCATCGACGTGGGCATCTCGGTGTCCCGCGTGGGTGGTGCCGCGCAGGTCAAGGCGATGAAGGACGTCGCGGGCTCGCTCCGGATCGACCTTTCGCAGTACCGCGAGCTGGAGGCGTTCGCCGCCTTCGCCTCGGACCTCGACGACGCCTCGAAGGCGCAGCTCGAGCGCGGTGCCCGGCTGTACGAGGTGCTCAAGCAGCCGCAGTACTCGCCGATCCCGGTCGAGGAGCAGGTGCTCACCGTGTACCTGGGCACGAACGGCCACTACGACTCGGTCCCGACCGAGGACGTCCGCCGCTTCAACCACGAGTTCCTCGACTCGGCCCGCCGCAAGCACGCGGACCTGCTCGACGGCATCCGCGAGTCGGGCAAGTTCCCGCAGGAGACCCGCGAAGCCGTCGTCGACGCGGTGAACGAGTTCAAGAAGGAGTTCACCACGGCCGAGGGCAAGCCCCTGGTCGAGGCGGACGCCGACGCGATGGACGCCGACAAGGTCGGGCACGAGACCGTCAAGGTCAACAAGCCCGCCCCGAAGAAGTGAGCTGATAGCTCATGGCCGCACAACTCCGGGAACTCCGGTCGCGCATCAAGGCGACCAAGTCGATCGGCAAGATCACCAAGGCGATGGAGCTCATCGCCACCGCGCGCATCACCAAGGCGCGGGCGAAGGTCGCCGCTTCCCGGCCGTACGCCGACGAGATCACCAAGGTGCTCTCGGCGCTGGCCGGTGCGGCGGCCAACCTCGACCACCCCATGCTGGTCGAGCGCCCGAACCCGACGCGGGCCGCCGTCCTGGTCGTGACCAGTGACAAGGGCCAGTGCGGTGGCTACAACTCCAACGTGCTGCGCGCGACCGAAGAGCTGCTCGCCCTCCTCCGTTCGGAGGGCAAGGAGCCCGAGGTCTACGTCACCGGCAACAAGGGGCTGAACTACTACCGGTTCCGCGACCGCGACGTCGTCGACAGCTGGACGGGCTTCTCCGACCAGCCGGCCTACGCCAACGCGGTCGCCGCCGGCGAGGCGCTGGTCGAGTCGTTCATGCGGGGCGCGGACGACGCGCATGGCAACGCCGACGGCCTCACGGGTGTCGACGAGATCCACATCGTCTACACCGAGTTCGTGTCGATGCTGACCCAGCGGCCGGTCGCCAAGCGCGTCGCGCCGCTGGAGGTCGAGTACACCGACGGCGAGGAGGAGCAGAAGCCCGCGGGCGAGCTGCTCCCCAGCTACGAGTTCGAGCCGAGTGCCGACAAGCTGCTGGACGCCCTCCTGCCGAAGTACATCAACACGCGGCTCTACGCGGCGCTGCTCGAGTCCGCGGCGTCCGAGCTGGCCGCCCGCCGGACGGCGATGAAGGCCGCGTCGGACAACGCGAACGAGCTGGTCGGCAACCTGACCCGGGAGATGAACCAGGCCCGCCAGGCGCAGATCACCCAGGAGATCTCCGAAATCGTCGGTGGCGCGAACGCGCTCACCGCAGCAGGAAGTGATGATTGATGACCAGTACTGAAGCCCCGCGCGCCAAGGGGCGCATCGTGTCGGTGACCGGTCCGGTCGTCGACGTCGAGTTCCCGCGCGGTTCCGTGCCCGACCAGTTCAACGCGCTCAAGGTCGACATCGAGTTCGAGCAGCTGCGCAAGACGGTGACCCTCGAGGTCGCCAGCCACCTGGGCGACAACCTCGTCCGCACCATTTCGCTGCAGCCGCAGGACGGTCTCGTCCGGGGCGCCGAGGTCACCGACACCGGCGGCCCGATCACCGTGCCGGTGGGCGACAAGGTCAAGGGCCACGTCTACAACGCGCTCGGCGAGTGCCTCGACGAGCCCGGCTACGGCGACGACCTCGAGCGCTGGGGCATCCACCGCAACCCGCCGTCCTTCGACCAGCTCGAGGGCAAGACGGAGATGCTGGAGACCGGCCTGAAGGTCGTCGACCTGCTCACCCCGTACGTCCAGGGTGGCAAGATCGGCCTGTTCGGCGGGGCCGGCGTGGGCAAGACGGTGCTCATCAAGGAGATGATCACCCGCGTCGCCCGGAACTTCGGTGGTACGTCGGTGTTCGCCGGGGTCGGCGAGCGCACCCGTGAGGGCAACGACCTCTTCCTGGAGATGAGCGAAGACGGCGTCATCAACGACACCGCCCTCGTGTTCGGCCAGATGGACGAGCCGCCGGGCACGCGGATGCGCGTCGCGCTGTCCGCGCTGACCATGGCGGAGTACTTCCGCGACGTCCAGAACCAGGACGTGCTGCTGTTCATCGACAACATCTTCCGGTTCACCCAGGCCGGTTCCGAGGTGTCGACCCTGCTGGGCCGCATGCCCTCGGCCGTGGGCTACCAGCCGACGCTGGCCGACGAGATGGGCCAGCTGCAGGAGCGGATCACCTCGACCCGAGGCCGGTCGATCACCTCGATGCAGGCGATCTACGTCCCCGCGGACGACTACACCGACCCGGCCCCCGCCGCGACGTTCGCCCACCTGGACGCCACCACCGAGCTCTCGCGTGGTGTCTTCCAGAAGGGCATCTTCCCGGCGGTGGACCCGCTGGCGTCGACGTCGACGATCCTCGACCCGGCCATCGTCGGCGAGGACCACTACCGCGTCGCGTCCGAGGTCATCCGGATCCTGCAGAAGTACAAGGAACTGCAGGACATCATCGCGATCCTCGGCATGGACGAGCTCTCGGAAGAGGACAAGCTCACCGTTCAGCGCGCGCGCCGCATCGAGCGGTTCCTGTCGCAGAACATGCTGGTCGCCGAGGCGTTCACGCAGATCCCGGGCTCGACGGTGCCGCTGTCGGAGACCATCGAGTCGTTCGACCGCATCGCCAAGGGTGACTTCGACCACTACCCGGAGCAGGCGTTCCTGGGTATCGGTGGCCTCGAGGACCTCGAGAAGAAGTACAAGGAAATCACCAAGAAGTGAGTTCCCGAAGGCGGCGGGGGCGGTGTCCATTGTGGACTCGAGCCCCCGCCGTTCTCGTAGCTCGAGTCAGACCTATTACACTCGGTGGTAACACCCCGAGCGAAGGAGTGCTACGTGGCTGAGATGTCCGTGGAGCTGGTGGCCGTCGAGCGCCGTCTCTGGTCGGGTACCGCCACTTTCGTGGTGGCCCAGACCACCGAGGGCGAGATCGGCATCATGGCCGGCCACGAACCCGTGCTCGGGCAGCTCGTCGAGGGTGGTGTGGTCAAGGTGACGACCACCGAGGGCGAGACGGTCTGCGCGGCCGTACACGGCGGATTCCTCTCCGTGACCGGCACCGGGGTGAGCATCCTCGCCGAGAGCGCCGAGCTGTCCGACGAAATCGACGTCGACGCGGCCAAGGCGGCACTCAGCGCCGATGACGAGACCGAGCGGACGAGGGCCACGGCCCAGCTCCGCGCGGCAGGTCAGTCGGCCTGAGCGAGAGACGGGCAGGAGCCGGGCCGTGGAGATCACCGTGGTGGTAGCAGGGCTCCTGATCGTGCTCGCGGTGCTGGTCGCCTGGTACGGCCAGCGGTGGATCCGGATGCGCCGCGGCGGCGGCGTGAGCGTCGCGCTGCGGTGGCGTCCGGACGCCGCGCGGTCCAGCTGGCACCTCGGGCTGGGTCGCTACGAGGGCGACGAGTTCGTCTGGTACCGCGTGTGGAGCCTGCGGACCGGCCCGGACCGCGTCTTCCAGCGCGAAAGCATGCAGATCGCCGACCGGCGCGACCCGTCCGGGACCGAGGCCTACGCCGTTCCCGAGGGCTCGACCGTGCTGCGCTGCGAGTCGGAGACCCAGGAAGCGATCGAGATCGCGATGGGTCCGGGTGCGCTCACGGGCTTTCTTTCGTGGCTCGAGTCCGCCCCGCCCGGGCGACGCCTCCCGCGCGCGTCCTGACGGCTGTCTCATTCCGAGACGTCCGGCGGCGCTTCGCGGGCTTACTGTGGAGGCCATGATTCTCATCGTGGTCAAGTGGCCGGTGAAGCCGGAGTACGCGGACTCGTGGCCGGACATCGTCGCGGACTTCACGAAGGGCACCCGGGGCGAAGCGGGCAACAAGTTCTTCGAGTGGTCCCGCAGCATCGACGACAAGAACACGTACGTGCTGGTCGAGGGCTTCGAGGGCCAGGACGCGGCCGTCGCGCACGTCAGTTCCGAGCACTTCAAGACAGCCGTCGCGACGCTCGGCGAGTACATCTCCGACAACCCGCGGATCATCAACGTCCAGGACGCCGCCGACTGGGGCCCGATGGCCGAGATCGCGCCGCACTAAACTCGCGGGGGTGACCCTCGTCGAGATCCCCGGCTCCAAGTCCGTCACCGCCCGAGGCCTGTTCCTGGCCGCCGCCGCGCGCGGCACCACGACCCTCGGCCGTCCCCTGCATTCGGACGACACCGAGGGCTTCGCCGAGGGCCTCGTCAAGCTCGGCTACCGCGTCGACCGGCAGCCGGGCGCGTGGACGATCGAGGGCCGCCCGTCGGGCCCGGGCGTCTCCGAAGCGGACGTGTTCTGCCGGGACGGCGCCACGACGGCCCGCTTCCTGCCCGCGCTCGCCGCGGCCGGCACCGGGACGTTCCGCTTCGACGCCTCCGCCCAGATGCGCCGCCGCCCGCTCGGCCCGCTGACCGACGCGCTGCAGGAGCTGGGCGTCGACCTGAGCTTCGAGGGTGAGCCGGGCCACCACCCCCTCACGGTCCGCGCGAACGGCATCAAGGGCGGTTCGCTGACCCTGGACGCGGGGTTGTCGTCGCAGTTCCTGACGGCGTTGCTGCTGGTCGGGCCGCTGACCGCGGAGGGGCTGCGGATCACGGTGACGGACCTCGTGTCGGTGCCGTACGTCGAGATCACGCTGGAGATGATGCGGCGCTTCGGCGTCGACGTCCGCCGCGAAGGCCAGACGTTTGTGGTCCCGCCCCAGCCATACCAGGCGTGCGAATACCCGGTGGAGCCGGACGCGTCGACGGCGAGCTACTTCCTGGCCGCGGCGGCGGTCACCGGCCGCACGGTGACCATCCCGGGCCTGGGTTCGGCCGCCCTCCAGGGCGACGTGCGCTTCGCCGACGTGCTGGAGCGGATGGGCGCGCACGTCGAGCTGACCGAGGATTCGGTGACGGTCGCGGGGCCCTCGGACGGCCTGCGCGGGGTCACGGTGAACATGCGCGACATCTCCGACACGGTCCCGACGCTGGCGGCGATCGCGCCGTTCGCCTCGGGCCCGGTGCGCATCGAGGACGTCTACAACACGCGCATCAAGGAGTGCGACCGCCTCGACGCGTGCGAAGAGAACCTGCGCGCCCTCGGTGTCGCGGTCGAGACCGGCCGCGACTGGATCGAGATCCGACCGGGCACGCCGACCGGTGCGCTGGTCAAGTGCCGCCGCGACCACCGGATCGCGATGGCGTTCAGCATCACGGGTCTGCTGACTCCGGGGATCACGCTCGACGACCCGGAGTGCGTGAAGAAGACGTTCCCCGGCTTCCACCAGGCGCTGGGGGCGCTGCGGGAGAGCTGGGGGATCTAGGAGGGCTGCCCGCCCGGCTGCCACAGCACGTCACCCTCGGGGTTGGCCAGCCGGGCGAGGATGAACAGCAGGTCCGACAGCCGGTTCAGGTACTTCAGTGCCACCGGGTTCGTCGTCTCCGGCTCGGCTTCGTACAGGGCCCAGGCGCTTCGCTCGGCGCGCCGCGACACCGTCCTGGCCTGGTGCAGGAAGGCCGCTCCCGGCGTTCCGCCCGGCAGGATGAACGACGTCAGCTTCGGCAGGCGCTCGTTGAACTCGTCGCACCAGCCCTCGAGCCGTTCGACGTACTTTTCCGTGATCCGCAGCGGCGGGTACGGCGGGTCGTCGGAAATGGGCAGGCACAGGTCGGCGCCGACGTCGAAGAGGTCGTTCTGCACCACACGCAGCACGTCCGCGATTTCGGCCGGCAGTCCGCCCATCGCGATCGCCAGGCCCAGCACCGAGTTCGTCTCGTCGGTGTCCGCGTACGCGCCCAGGCGCGGGGACGTCTTCGGCACGCGGGACCCGTCGCCGAGCGCGGTCGTGCCGTTGTCGCCGACCTTCGTGTAGACGCGGTTGATGCGAACGACCATGAACCCACCATAGCGGCCCCCGCCCGGGCCGAATCCGGGCGAGAGGGCATGATTGGCGGCCATGAGCGAGCACTTCGACGTGCATGGCGGAGCCCGGCTGGTCGGCGAGGTCGACGTGGTCGGCGCCAAGAACAGCGTGCTGAAGCTGATGGCCGCGGCCCTGCTGGCCGAGGGCACCACGACCATCACGAACTGCCCGCAGATCCTGGACGTCCCGCTGATGGGCGACGTGCTGCGGAGCGTCGGCTGCGAGGTCGTCATCGAGGGCGACACCGCCACCATCACGACGCCCGCCGAGCTGTCGCACCGCGCGGACTCGGCGGCGATGGGCAAGCTGCGCGCGTCCGTCTGCGTGCTGGGGCCGCTGGTCGGGCGGCTGAAGCAGGCCGTCGTGGCGCTGCCGGGCGGCGACGCGATCGGCTCGCGCCCGCTGGACATGCACCAGAACGGCCTGCGCAAGCTGGGCGCGACGAGCACGATCGAGCACGGCTGCGTCGTCGCGAAGGCCGAGACGCTGGTCGGCGCGCAGATCTGGCTGGACTTCCCGAGCGTCGGCGCGACCGAGAACATCCTGATGGCGGCCGTCCTCGCCGAGGGCACCACGGTCATCGACAACTGCGCGCGCGAGCCCGAGATCGTCGACATCTGCACGATGCTCACCGAGATGGGCGCGAAGATCGACGGCGCCGGGACGTCGACGCTGACCGTGCACGGCGTGGAGCAGCTGCACCCGACCCAGCACAGCGTGATCGGCGACCGGATCGTCGGCGCGACCTGGGCGTTCGCGGCGTCGATGACCCGCGGCGACATCACCGTCCGCGGCGTCAACCCGCACCACCTCGACCTGGTGCTGAACAAGCTGCAGCTGGCCGGCGCGGACGTCGAGACGTTCGGCGACAAGGGCTTCCGCGTGGTCCAGCCGGAACGCCCGAAGGCGGTCGACTGGGTCACGCTGCCGTACCCCGGTTTCGCGACCGACCTGCAGCCGTTCGCGGTGGCACTTTCCGCCGTGTCCGAAGGCACGTCGATGATCACCGAAAACGTCTACGAGGCGCGGTTCCGGTTCATCGAGGAGATGATCCGACTGTCCGGCGACGCGCGCACGGACGGTCACCACGCGGTGGTCCGCGGCGTCGAGAGGCTGTCGAGCGCGCCGGTCTGGGCGTCCGACATCCGCGCGGGCGCCGGCCTGGTGCTGGCGGGACTGTGCGCGGACGGCGTCACCGAGGTCTGGGACGTCTTCCACATCGACCGCGGCTACCCGCACTTCGTCGAGAACCTCAACCGCCTGGGCGCGAACATCAAGCGCGTCGCCGGCGAGCCCGACCGGGCGTGACTCAGGCGCCCTGCGCGCCGAGCGCGCGCAGGGCGTACTCCACCAGCCGGTCGACGTAGTCCGGCTCCGCCGGGGCCATGCGGACCACCAGGCGCCAGTAGATCGGCGCCGCCAGGACGTCGAGCGCCAGTTCCATGTCCAGGTCCTCCGGTAGCTCGCCGCGGGTCATCGCGCGGCGCAGCATCACCTCGCCGACCTCGCGGCGGGGGCCGCCGATGGCCTCGCGCAAGCCGCGGCCGTGGTCCGGATTGCGCGCGTCCTCCGCGACCAGGTCGGGCAGGATGCGCGAGAACAGCGGGTGCGTGAGCCAGTCGATCAGGGCCTGCATCGTTTCGCGCAGGTCTCCGCGCAGGGAGCCGGTGTCGGCCGCCGCCGCGCGGGTCACGCTGAAGTCCGTCACCACGGACGCGATCATGTGGTCCTTCGACGCCCACCGCCGGTACAGGGCGCTCTTGCCGACGCCGGCGCGTTTCGCCACGGCTTCCATCGACAGCCGCCCGTAGCCCTGTTCGGCGAGTTCCCACATGACGGCTTCGGTGATCGCCTGCGTGACCTCGGGCTGGAGGACCGCGGCGCCGGTCGGGGTGCGTGCCATGGGCGCAGTCTAGCGGGTGGACGAGACGGTACCGTCCCGTCTATCCTGACGTCGGGACGGTACCGTATCGTCCAAACGTTCAAGGAGGCTCCGATGGGGCTGCGAGACTTCGTCGATCAGGGGATCGACCTGCTGATGAAGCACGACATGGCCGGGTTCGCCGGGCTCTGGGCCGAGGACGGCGTCCTCGAGTTCCCGTTCGCCGGCCCGGGCTACCCGAAGCGCGTCGAAGGGCGCGACGCGATCACCGAGTACCTGCGCGACTACCCGAACCTGCTGGACATCCGCGAGGTCGTCGCCAAGACCGTGCACGAGACGACCGATCCGGCCGTGGTCGTCGCCGAGTTCACGGTCGCCGGGATCGTGGTGGCTTCGGGGAAGCCGTACGAGCTGTCGTACATCGCGGTGATCACCGTCGAGGACGGCGAAATCCGCCACTACCGCGACTACTGGAGCCCGCTCGCCGCGGCCGAGATCCTCGGCGGCGTCGAAGAGCTGACGGCGGCCTTCGGTGGGTGACGTCCTGGTCCTCGGCGGTACCGGCACCACCGGACGCCGGGTCGTCGCGGGCCTGCGTGAGGCCGGAGTGCCGGTGCGGGCGGCCACGCGCAAGCCGGGCGAGCCCGGTCAGGTCCGGTTCGACTGGACCGACCGGTCTACTTACGCCGGTGCGCTGCACGACGTCTCCGCGATGTACCTGCTGCCGCCCATCGGCGAAGTCTCGCCCGCGCGGCTGGTCGAGCCCTTCCTGGACGACGCGCTGGCCGCGGGTGTCCGGCGGGTCGTCCTGCTCAGCTCGTCGGCCGTCACGGCGGACACGCCCGGGCTCGGTGACCTGCAGCGGCTGGTGCGCGCGGCGCCGGAGTGGGCCGTGTTGAAGCCGTCGTGGTTCATGCAGAACTTCACCGGCGAGCACCTGGTCGCCCAGGGGGTCCGGGACGGCGAGATCGTCACCGCCACCGGGGACGCGCGAGTCGCGTTCGTCGACGCCGGTGACATCGCGGCGGTCGCCGTCCGCGCGCTGACCGATCCCGGACCGCACAACACCGAACACGTTCTGACCGGCCCGTCGGCCTTGAGCTACGCCGAAGCCGCGTCGATCGTCGCCGCCCGCACCGGCCGTCCGGTAAGGCACCGCGCGGTGAGCACTGCCGAGTTCGCCGCGTGGCTGACCGCGTCCGGCATCCCCGAGTCCTTCGCCGCGGTGCTCGCCGCGCTCGACGAGGACATCCGGCGCGGCGCCGAAGACCGCGTCACCCCGGCCGTCGAAGAGGTCACCGGCCGGCCGGCCCGCTCGTTCCGCACGTTCGCCGAGGAGGAAGTCCGATGAAGCAGATCATGTTCCCCGAGGACCCGCAGTTCTGGTTCGAGACGCTGCGCCTGTTCGGCCACGCGTCCTACGGCGGCTCGGACTTCGGCGAGGTGCTCGCCGCCGCGTCGACCGTGACGGCCGGCGACTACGACAGCTGGCACGACGCCTACCGCGCGCTGGCCGACCGGCTCTACGCCGAAGCCGCCGACGCGGGCCCGGTCACCGCGCGGGACCTGCTGCTGCGCGCGTCGACGTACTACTTCTCGTCGGAGTTCTTCCTCCACGGCGACCCGGCGGACCCGCGCATCGCGTCGGCGTACGATCGCAGCGTCGAGTGCTTTCGGCGCGCGGGCATCGCGGAACCGGTCGAAATCCCCTACGAGGGAACAGTTCTGCAGGGCTACCTCTACCGCGCGCCGGGCGATGGCCCGAAGCCGTTGCTGATCATGCACAACGGGTTCGACGGCAGTGCCGAGGAATGCCACTACCTGGGCGCGGCGGGCGGCGCCGAGCGCGGCTACCACGTGCTGACGTTCGACGGCCCGGGCCAGCCCAGCGCGGTCCGGCGCGAGAAGCTCGTGTTCCGGCCGGACTGGGAGCACGTCGTGACGCCGGTGGTGGACTTCGCGCTGGGGCTCGACGGCGTGGACCCGGCGCGCGTGGCGCTGCTCGGCGTCAGTCTCGGCGGCATGCTGGCCCCGCGCGCGGCGGCGTTCGAGCCGCGCCTGGCGGCGGTGGTCGCGGTCGACGGAGTGTACGACGCGGGATCTGCCGTGACGTCGATGCTGCCGTGGCCGCGCGAAGAGATCGTCCGCCGCGCGAATGCCGCGGAAGACCCGGAGTTCGACGCGATCCTCGCGGCCGGCCGCGAGGCCAGTCCGACGCTGCGCTGGGCGTGCGATCACGGCCGATACGTGCTGGGCGCGTCGACGGACCGCGAATTCGTCGCGAAGTACCTCGAGTACACGCTCGAAGACGGCGTCGCCGAGAAGATCACGTGCCCGGTCCTGGTCTGCGAAGCGGCGGACGACCTGTTCTTCGGCGGCGACGCGGAAACCGAGCCTCGCCGGCTGTACGCGCACCTGACCGGGCCCAAGACGCTGCTGACGTTCACGGCGGAGGAGGGCGCCGACGCGCACTGCCACGTCGGCGCCCAGCGGCTCGCGTCGGGCCGGATCTACGACTGGCTGGACCGGACGCTCTAAGCGTCGAGGGCCAGCGCCGCCCCGAAGCCGAGCAGCGCGGTGCCGGTGACGCCGTCCAGAGTCCGGCGGACCCGGCGCCGTCGCAGCCAGCCGCGAATGCGGTGCACGCCGGCGACGATGACGAGCTGCCAGAGCGTGGCGAGCACCCCGACGGTTGCGGCGAGCAGCAGCGACTCGGCGAGTGTCGAGTCGCGGGTCAGGAACTGCGGCAGCATCGAGAGGTAGAAGACGAGGACCTTCGGGTTGGTGAGGTTGCCGAGGAAGCCTTCACGCCAGCGCCGTCCGCCGCCCGGGTTCGCCGTCGAGAGCGCGGCGTAGTCCCCGCGTTTCGCGGCGACCAGCGCTTTGACGCCGAGATAGCCGAGGTAGGCGGCCCCGGCCCAGCGCAGGGTGAGGAAGACGGGTTCGGACCGCACGATGACGGCGCTGAGCCCGAGCGCGGCGGCGACGCCCTGGACGAGGTTCCCGGACCCGATGCCGAGGGCGGTCAGGACCCCGCCGCGCCGGCCGCCGGCAAGAGAGTTCTTGAGCACCAGGGCGGTGTCCGGCCCCGGCACGATGAGCACGAGCAGCACGAAGAGCACGTAGGTGCCGTACGTTCCCCAGGTCATCGGCCCAGGCTAGGACGGCGGCACGGGCAGCTGCCGCGAGTTCCGGATGGTGGATCAGCCTTCGAGGGCCAACGCCGCGCCGAAGCCGAGCAGCGCGGTGCCGGTGACGCCGTCCAGCGTACGGCGCACCCGGCGGCGGCCCAGCCAGCCGCGGACCCGGTGCACGAACAGCAGCAGCACCACCTGCCACACCACCCCGAGCGCCGCGACCGTGTACGCCAGCAGGAGCGAGTCGCCGAGGGTCGACGACGGCGTGAGGAACTGCGGCAGCACCGACAGGTACAGCACGATCACCTTGGGGTTGGTGATGTTCGACAGGAACCCTTCACGGAACCGGCGTCCCCGCGACGCCCGAGCGCGGCGGACGTCGTCGAGCGCTTCGTAGTCGCCGCGCCACGCGCCACGCAAAGCCTGGATCCCCAGGAAAACCAGGTAAGCCGCGCCCAGCCACTTCACCGTCTCGAACAGCGGCTGGTAGCGCGTGATCACCGCACCGAGGCCGAGCGCGGCCGCCGTGCCCTGGAGGAAGTTCGCGACGCTGATGCCCGCGCACGCCCAGCCCCCGCCGCGCGCGCCGCCCGTCAGGGCGTTCTTCAGCACGACCATCGTGTCCGGACCGGGCATCATCGCCAGGAACGCCATCATCCCGGCGAACCCCAGGTAGGTGCTCCACGTCATCAGGACTCGCACGCGAGGGCGGCGCCGAACCCGAGCAGCGCGGTGCCGGTGACGCCGTCCAGCGTGCGGCGCACCCGGCGACGGCCCAGCCACGCGCGGACGCGGTGCACGAACACCAGCAGCACCAGCAGCCACAGCCCGCCGAGCACCGCGACGGTGTAGGCCAGCACCAGCGAGTCCCCGATGCTCGACGCCGGCGTCAGGAACTGCGGCAGCACGGACAGGTACAGCACCAGCACCTTCGGGTTCGTGATGTTGGAGAGGAGCCCTTCGCGGAAGCGCCGGAACCCGCCGCCGCGGCGGCGCTGGACCTGCTCGACGACGTCGTAGTTCCCGCGGAACGCCCCGCGCAGCGCCTGGAAGCCGAGGAAGCCGAGGTAGGCCGCGCCGACCCACTTCAGCGCGAGGAACACCGGCTGCGACCGGGCGATGAGGACGCCGAGCCCGAGCGCCGCGGCGCTGCCCTGGACGGCGTTGCCGGTGAAGATGCCCAGCGAGGCGAGCAGCCCGCCGCGGAACCCGCCGGAGAGCGCGTTCTTCAGCATCACCATCGTGTCCGGGCCCGGTGCGAGCACGATCAGGACCACGATGACCAGGTAACTCCCGTAAGCACTCCACGTCACGGCTGTCCACGCTAATCGACGCACACCCGCGCGGTCTCGCGGATTTCGGTCACACAGTTGGCAGCCCGATCTCGTGCTCCGCGCGATCGATCACGCACAGAGGGTGTACGAGCACGTGCGGCGCGCGCGGAACTCGGCGGGAGAGGCCACGGCAGAGTAGTGTTCGGCCATGTCAGCAGGGGAAATCGAGCTTCTACCCGGTGAGCGCGTGCTCTGGGCGGGAGAGCCGGTCCAGCGCCCGTGGTACGTCGCCGCGGACGGGGTGATCGCCCCTGCCGGACTCGTCCTCGCCGCCGCCGCGCTCTGGTTCCTGCTGGTGAAGCAGCCCAGCGGGGGCGCCATGGCCGGGATCGTCGTGGTGCTGGTGATCGGGCTGTACGGCGCCGTCGGCCGTTCCGTCGTCCGGTACCTCGCGCTCGGGCGCACGACGTACGCCGTGACCGACAGCCGGATCATCGCGCGTTCCGGGCTGTTCCGGCAGAAGGAGCGCGCCAGCGAGCTGGCCGGGCTGTCGGCACCGGTCCTCAAGCCGGGCCCGTCGCGCACCGGCACCCTCTCGTTCGCCGGACCCGGGACCGTGACGCTGATCGGCGTCGGCGAGCCGAAGCGCGTCCGCGACCTGCTCACCAAGGCCATCGACGAGGCGAAGTCGCGCCAGGCCCCGCCGGAGCCGGACAGCTCCGCCGCCTGAGGGCAACCGTCACCCGGACGTGTCCGATTGCACTGCCACCCCAAGTTACCGGTCGGTACACTCGACGAAACGTCCACCGCCGGAGGTGCCCAGTGCCGTACCCAACGGACCACGAGCGAGACCGACCGTGGGTGATGCGGACCTACGCGGGGCACTCTTCCGCGGCCGCGTCGAACGAGCTCTACCGCCGCAACCTCGCGAAGGGGCAGACCGGCCTTTCCGTCGCCTTCGACCTGCCCACCCAGACCGGCTACGACCCGGACCACCAGCTTTCGCGCGGCGAGGTCGGCAAGGTCGGCGTGCCGGTGTCGCACATCGGCGACATGCGGCGGCTCTTCGACGGCATCCCGCTGGCCGAGGCGAACACGTCGATGACGATCAACGCGCCGGCCATGTGGCTGCTCGCGCTGTACGTCTCCGTGGCGCGCGAGCAGGCCGAAGCCGAAGGCCGGGACGTCGACGAAGTGCTCGCGAAGCTCACCGGCACCACGCAGAACGACATCATCAAGGAATACCTGTCCCGCGGGACCTACATCTTCCCGCCGGGGCCGAGCCTGCGGCTGATCACCGACATGATCGCGTGGACCGTGCACCACGTGCCGAAGTGGAACCCGATCAACATCTGCAGCTACCACCTGCAGGAAGCCGGCGCGACGCCGACGCAGGAGGTCGCCTACGCGCTGTGCACCGCGATCGCCGTGCTCGACGCCGTCCGCGACTCCGGGCAGGTCGACGCGGCCGACATGGCCAAGGTCGTCGCGCGGATCTCGTTCTTCGTCAACGCCGGCGTCCGGTTCGTCGAAGAGATGGCCAAGATGCGCGCGTTCACCGCGCTCTGGGACGAGCTCACGCGGGATCGTTACGGCGTAACGGATCCCAAGGCGCGTCGGCTCCGCTACGGCGTCCAGGTCAACTCGCTCGGGCTCACCGAAGCCCAGCCGGAGAACAACGTCCAGCGGATCGTGCTGGAGATGCTGGCCGTGTCGCTCAGCCGCGGCGCCCGCGCCCGCGCGATCCAGCTGCCCGCCTGGAACGAGGCGCTCGGCCTGCCCCGGCCGTGGGACCAGCAGTGGGCGCTGCGGATGCAGCAGGTGCTCGCGTTCGAGACGGACCTGCTGGAGTACGAGGACATCTTCGACGGCTCGCACGTCATCCAGGCCAAGGTCGACGAGATCATGACCGGCGCGCGTGCAGAAATCGCCCGCGTGCAGGACCTCGGCGGTGCGGTCGCCGCCGTCGAGAGCGGCTACATGAAGTCGCAGCTCGTCGGGTCGCTCGCCGAATACCGCCGCGGGATGGAGAACGGCGAGCGGATCCTGGTCGGCGTCAACAAGTTCGAGACGACCGAGCCGTCGCCGTTGCAGGCCGAGGGCGCGAAGGCGATCGAGACGATCGACCCCGCCGTCGAGAAGGCCGCCGTCACCGCGATCGAAGAATGGCGTACCCACCGCGACAACGACGCCGTCGAACGAACCCTGACGGCCTTGAAGGAACGCGCGCGGACCACGGAAAACCTCTTCGAGTCCACTGTGGACTGCGCGCGGGCCGGCGTGACCACCGGCGAATGGGCCGGTGCGCTGCGCGAGGTGTTCGGTGAATACCGGGCACCCACCGGGGTTTCCGCGGCCCCGGGCGGCAGCGGCGACCCCGAGATCGAACGCGTTCGCGCCCGAGTCCGGGAAACCGAAGCCGAACTCGGCGAGCGGCTGCGGATCCTGGTCGGCAAGCCGGGGCTCGACGGCCACTCCAACGGCGCCGAGCAGGTCGCCGTCCGCGCCCGCGACGTCGGCTTCGAGGTCGTCTACCAGGGCATCCGGCTGACGCCCGAGCAGATCGTCGCGGCCGCCGTGCAGGAGGGCGTGCACGTCGTCGGGCTGTCCGTGCTCTCCGGCTCGCACCTCGAGGTCGTCCCGAACGTCGTCGACGGCCTGCGCGCCGCCGGCGCCGGGGACGTGCCGGTGATCGTCGGCGGCATCATCCCGCCGGACGACGCCGCGCTGCTGACCGAACGCGGCATCGCCCGGGTGTTCACGCCCAAGGACTACGAGCTGACCGGGATCATGGACGGCATCGTCTCGCTGGTCCGGGAGCGCAACGGGCTCAGCTGAGCCCGGCCAGGACGTCCTTCGTGGACTTCACGGTGGCGAACTGGTTCGCCAGGTTCGCCGCCGTGACGCGGTACAGCTCGTCGGCGGTCACCTCCGGGAGGTCGAACGTGAACGTCGCGTCGAGGGCGAAAGTGACGTCGTAGCCGAGGTTCCCGCCCATCCGCGCGGTGGTCTCGCAGCAGAAGTTCGTCTGGATGCCGGCCAGGACGAAGCTTGTGATGCCGCGCTTGCGCAACCACGCGTCGAGGTCGACGTCGCCGATGAAGGCCGAGTTGACCTGCTTCCCGAACACCAGGTCCGGGCGCGCGCCGTCGAGTTCGGGCTTGAAGTCGTTGCCCGGCTGCCCGGGCCGCAGCGGCGAGTCCGGCTTGACGGAGTCGTGGTGCACGAGGACCACCGGGAGCCGTCGCTCCTGCCACGCGTCGAGCAGGGCCTTCATGTTCGCTTCGGCGCCGGGGTTGTTGCGCGGGCCCCAGAAGGCCGCGTCGTCGAACCCGCGCTGGACGTCGATCAGGATGAGTGCCGTTTCGGTCATGACGTCGAGTTTCGCGGGCCTCGTGCCCGCAGGGGAGTGGCAGAAGACGCGCGATGCGGTACTTTCCTGCCATGCGCACCATCGGCGTTCTGCTCCTGCCGGGCACCCGGATGTTCGACCTCGCGGTGATCGGCGAGGTCTGGGGCCAGGACCGCACCGACAGCGGGATCGGCCCGTTCACCGTGCGGCTGTGCAGCCCAGGCCGGGTGCGCACGGCCGTCTCGCCGTTCGGCGACGTCGCGGCCACGCACGGGCTCGCCGGGCTCGACGGCTGCGACCTCGTCCTAGCGCCCGGCCGCGACGACCCGCTGGCGCCCGTGCCGGCCGCCGCGGTCGCCGCGTTGCGCCGCGCCCACCGGGACGGGCGCACGGTCGCGGGGCTGTGCTCCGGCGCGTTCACGCTGGCCGCCGCCGGCCTGCTCGACGGCCGCCCGGCGACCACGCACTGGCGCGACTTCGACGCCCTGACCCGCGTCGCGCCGCGGGCGGACCTCCAGCGCGACGTGCTCTACACCGACGACGGCGGCGTCCTGACCTCGGCGGGCGTCGTCGGCGGCCTCGACCTCTGCCTGTACCTGGTCCGCCGCGACCACGGCGCGGACGTCGCCGCCGCCCTCGCGCGGCGGCTGGTGATGCCCCCGGCGCGGGAAGGCGGGCAGCGGCAGTACGTCGACAACCCGTTGCCTCCGGCGGCTTCCCAGCCCGGCGTGGCGTCCACAATGGACTGGGCGCTGGCGCGGCTCGGGGACGGCATCGGCGTCGAGGACCTCGTCGGGCACGCACGGATGAGCGAGCGAACGTTCCACCGCGAGTTCGCCGCGGCCACCGGCGTCACGCCGGGGCGCTGGCTGCGCGTCCAGCGCGTCCGGCTCGCGCAACAGCTCCTGGAGACGACGTCGTTGCCGGTCGACCGCGTGGCCGAGCGGTCCGGGCTGGGTACGGCCGCGAACCTGCGACGCCGGATGCACGCCGAAGTCGGCGTCGGCCCGGACAGCTATCGGCGCACATTCCGAAGGGTTACCGTCGAGGCATGACCGAGTACGAACACATCCTGGTCAAGCGGGACGGCGACACCGTCACGATCACCATGAACCGCGCGGCGCGGCGCAACTCGCTCTCCGCGGACCACCTGGCCGAGCTGCTCGCGGCGGTCCGCGAGGCGGGGACGTCCGACGCGACCGGCATCGTGCTGGCCGGCGCCGGGCCCGTGTTCTCCGCCGGGCACGACTTCGGCGACGTCGCCGCGCGCGACCTGATGGGCGTGCGCGAGCTGCTCACGTTGTGCACGGACCTGATGAAGACGATGCAGTCGGTGCCGCAGGTGGTCATCGCGCGGGTGCACGGCCTGGCGACCGCCGCGGGGTGCCAGCTCGTGGCGTCGTGCGACCTCGCGATCGCGGCCGAATCGGCCGGCTTCGCGCTGCCCGGCGGCAAGGGCGGCTGGTTCTGCCACACGCCGGCGGTCCCGGTGGCGCGCTCGATCGGCCGCAAGCGCCTGATGGAACTGGCGCTGACCGGCGACGTCATCGACGCGCCCACCGCTTTGGAATGGGGGCTGGTCAACCGCGTCGTCCCCGACGAGCAGCTCGACGACGCCGTCGCCGAGCTGCTGGGGCGGGCGACGCGCGGCAGCAGGGCCAGCAAGTCGATGGGCAAGGTCACGCTGTACGCCCAGCTCGACCGGCCCGAGACCGACGCCTACGCGATCGCGCTGGAGGTCATGGCTTCGGCGTCGCAGCTGCCCGGCGCCCGCGAAGGCATGGCGGCGTTCCTGGAGAAGCGCAAGCCCTCCTGGCCTGACTGATCCCGCCGCTGCCCGGCGAGTTCGTCGTGGCCGCCGACCGTACCATACGGTATGGTATGGCCATGGCGAGCAAGCGGGACTGGCTGGACGCGGGGTTGGTGCTGCTGGCGGAGCGGGGCGCGCCGTCGGTGACCATCGAGCGGCTGACCGAGCGGCTCGGCCTGTCGAAAGGCTCCTTCTACCACCACTTCAAGGGCATGGGCGGCTACCGGACCGCCTTGCTGGAGCACTTCGAAGCCGAACGCACGACCCGGTTCGTGGAGCAGGCCGAGGCGGCGGAGGGTGACCGGCTGGGCGCGTTGCTGAAGCTCGTCCTCGCGCCGGGGCCCGGGCCGGAACTGGAGATCGCCATCCGGGCGTGGGCCCTGCAGGACGCCGAAGCGCGGGCGGTGCAGGAGCGCGTCGACCGCACCCGGGTGGCCTACCTGACCGAGATCAGCGGCGATGCCGGCCTCGCGCAGGCGCTGTACCTGATCGTCGTCGGCGCCGGGCAGGTCGTCCCGCCGCTGTCCGGGCGGCAGCTCAAGAGTGCGTTGGAACTCGTGCTGGGGAGACGGAAATGACCGAACCTTTTGCCGACGGCGCGGATTACGTCGAGTTCAAGGAGATCGAGAGCGAGAACAGCCTGCGCGAATTCGTCGCGGGCGTCTTCGGCTGGTCGCCCGCCTGGGTGAAGGCCCTGTTCGGCGTCCGGTACCTGCTCGCCAAGGCGCTGCGGCTGGACACCGCGTCCGTGCCGCGGTCCGGCCGGCTACGACCCGAAGACGTCGGGTTCGCCCCCGGCGACCGGGTCGCGTTCTTCACCGTCCGGGCCGGTGATCCGGACCGCTACCTGGTCGCGGGCGTGGACGACAGTCACCTGACCGGGTACCTGACGGTCGAAGCCGTGCCCCGCGGCTTCCGGCTCGGCACGCTCGTGCACTTCCACAACCGCGTCGGCCCGGCCTACTTCGCGCTCATCAAGCCGTTCCACCACCTGGTGATCCGGGGGATGCTCAAGGCCGGTGCCGCTCGACCAGCATGAGCTGCGCCCACGCGGCGATCGACTGCGCGTCGGTGATCTCCCCGGCCAGGATCATCTTCTCGAGATCGGCACGCGCGAACCACGCGCTGCGCATGTCCTGCTCCTCGTGCTCGCGTTCCGGCTCGCCTTCGGTGATGTCCGTGGCGAGGAACACCCAGCCGCGCTGGCTGCTCATGCCGGCGGCGACGTCGAGCTTGCCGAGCGGGGTCATCGAGCCGGCGCGCAGGCCCGTCTCCTCGCGCAGTTCGCGCGCGGCCAGCTCGGCGGGCGGCACGTCGGCCAGGCCGGGCGCCGTGCCCTGCGGGAACTCCCAACGCCGTTCGCCGAGCGGGTAGCGGAACTGCTCGACCAGCCGGAACCGGTCGCCGTCCTGGGCGATGACGAGCGCGTAGTCCGGCTTGTCGATCACGCCGTAGACACCGGCCGAGCCGTCCGGGCGGCGGATGTCGTCCTCCCGCACGGTCATCCAGTTGTTCCGGTACACCTCGCGGGACGCGACACGCTGAATGGGGTCCACGCACCCAGTATCACCGACCCTGTCCTACCCTCCTCGGGTGCGTCTCGTGATCGCGCGGTGCCAGGTCGACTACGCCGGCCGGCTCACCGCCCACCTGCCGATGGCCACCCGCCTGTTGCTCGTGAAGTCCGACGGGTCGGTGTCGGTCCACTCCGACGACCGCGCGTACAAGCCGTTGAACTGGATGAGCCCGCCCTGCTGGCTGATCGAGGACGGCAAGCTCTGGATCGTCGAGAACAAGCAGGGCGAGAAGCTGGTGATCTCCATCGAGGAGGTCTTCCACGACTACTCCCAGGCGCTGGGCGCGGAGCCGGGCCTGCAGAAGGACGGCGTCGAGGCGCACCTGCAGGAGCTGCTGGCCGAGCACATCAAGACCCTGGGCGACGGCTACACCCTGGTCCGCCGCGAGTTCCCGACGGCGATCGGCCCGGTGGACATCATGGCCCGCGACGCCGACGGCAAGTCGGTGGCGGTGGAGATCAAGCGCCGCGGCGAGATCGACGGCGTCGAGCAGCTGACGCGGTATTTGGAGCTGCTGAACCGCGACCCGCTGCTGGCGCCGGTCCAGGGCGTGTTCGCGGCGCAGATCATCAAGCCGCAGGCGCGGACGCTGGCCGAGGACCGCGGGATCCGGTGTCTGACGCTGGACTACGACGAGCTGCGTGGCATCGAGTCCGACGAGTTCCGGCTGTTCTGACGTGCTTCCCGGGCGTTACGTCCACTACGAGGGCGGCGAGTACGAGGTGCTGGGGGTCGGGTGAGCGACCGAGGTGCACGGCAGTTCGACGGTCGCGCCCGCGTTCGCTGTTGCCGAAACACCGAGACCGAATCGATGCCTCATTGCGGTATCTGATTCCTCGCTCGATTACTCCGCAAGGAAATTGTTGACCCGATAGGCGGCCGAGAAGTGACCAGCTCTTTTCCGGCCTGCTTTCCTGCGCTGTTCGGGTGAGTTCGGGATCCCTGTGCGCGGACCCGTGGGACACTCGGATTTGAGGGGTTCCGCCGGTGCGTCCGGCGTGGCCGGAGGGTGGTGCGCTCGGCCGTCTTTCGTTGTCGTGCCAACGTTTCAGTCCGCCTTCGAAGCTCGGTGTGCGCATGTCGTCCGGCCGGCGTGCGCGCGTTTTCGCCCGCACGGAGGAGGAAGTCATGCGTTATCGTCCACTCGGTTCCGATCCGGCCGATCCGCGTCTGGGCCGGTTCGTTCCGGACGACTGGGAGCACGTGGAAAGGTATCCGCTCAGCGCGCTGCCCGAAGACAGCCGGCCCACCCGCCGGCCGGTGGTGATCGGGGTCAACTGGTACTCCGCGTTCGACACCCCGAAGAAGGACGACACCTCCGGCGAGTACTTCATCGCCCAGGACGGCGTCGCCAACCTCGGCCACCTCCGCGGCGGCCACTGCGTCTGCCTCGAGCCCGGCGGCACGCCGGACACCGACGCCTATTACGCGTTCTACGACCAGGGCAAGGAAGGCGCGTGCGTCGGCTTCGGCTGGTCGCGGTGCATGTCGCTCTTCAACCAGAAGGAGTACTCCGCCCGCTGGCTCTGGGACGCGGCCAAGAAGCGCGACGGGTGGCCCGAGACCAACCCCGGCGACGACAACGGCACGTCGGTGCGCGCCGCGGCCCAGGTGCTCAAGGCGCTCGGCGACGTCGTGTGGGACCCCTCCTACGCCAACGACGACTGGCACGCGCGCGAGGCGTACAAGCCCGACCTCGCCGAAGGCATCAAGGCGTTCCGCTGGGCCAAATCGGTCGACGACGTGCATTCGGTGCTCGCCAACCCGCGCGCCGACGAGCTCGGCGCCGTGCCGCTGCTCAACTCGTGGGGCCCGGGCTACCCGCACCGCACCTACCTGCCCGACGCGGTGCTCGCCAAGCTGATCGGCGAAGAAGGCGAGATCGCGGTCCCGACCGATCGGTGATCGACAGCCGCTCCCGCGGCGTGTGAAAGAGGGCGCGTTTCCCCAGGTCAAACCCGGGGAAACGCGCCCTTCTTTCCACTTTGGACAGGTCAGCGTGCCGACCCTGAATCCATGCAGTACTGTCCGGATCCGACAGGGCAGTGGTGATTCCTGTGGGTTGTTGTCCGGTTTGAAAACTTACTGCAGGAGGTGGGTCGGGTGCTCGTCCTAGCCGATGCGAACCTGCGACTCGACGCGAGCGCGATCGACTACATCGAGTTGGCGTTTTACTTCGTGCTGGTACTCGGCATCGGGTACCTGGCGCGGCGGCAGGTGTCGAGCAGTCTCGACTTCTTCCTGTCCGGCCGCTCGCTGCCGGCCTGGGTCACCGGCCTGGCGTTCATCTCGGCGAACCTCGGCGCGGTCGAGGTCATGGGCATGTCGGCCAACGGCGCCCAGTACGGCCTGCCGACCGTCCACTACTTCTGGATCGGCGCGATCCCGGCGATGCTGTTCCTGGGCATCGTGATGATGCCGTTCTACTACGGCTCCAAGGTCCGCAGCGTTCCCGAGTTCATGCGCCGGCGCTTCGGCAAGCCGGCCCACCTCGTCAACGGCATCAGCTTCGCCGCCGCTCAGATCCTGATCGCGGGCGCGAACCTGTTCCTGCTGGCCAGCGTGGTGAACCTGCTGCTCGGCTGGCCGCTGTGGGTGTCGATCATCGTCGCCGCCGCGATCGTGCTCTCCTACACCGCGCTCGGTGGTCTCTCCGCGGCGATCTACAACGAGGTCCTGCAGTTCTTCGTGATCGTCATCGCGCTGGTCCCGCTGACCATCATCGGCCTGGTCAAGGTCGGCGGCTGGCAGGGCCTGGTCGACAAGGTCACCAACAGCCCCGGCGGTACCGCGCAACTGCACTCGTGGCCCGGTGACAACCTGACCGGCTTCGGCAACAACCTCCTGTCGATCCTCGGCATCGTCTTCGGCCTCGGCTTCGTCCTGTCCTTCGGTTACTGGACGACGAACTTCGTCGAGGTCCAGCGCGCGATGGCGTCGAAGAGCATGTCCGCCGCGCGCCGCACGCCGATCATCGGCGCGTTCCCGAAGATGCTCGTGCCGTTCATCGTGATCATCCCCGGCATGATCGCCGCGGTCAGCGTGTCCGAGTACGTCAAGGACAAGCAGATCCTGCTCGACGGCGGCAAGGCGCCCAGCGGCGTGACGTTCAACAACGCGCTGCTGCTGCTGATGCGCGACCTGCTGCCCAACGGCATGCTCGGCATCGCCATCGCCGGCCTGCTCGCGTCGTTCATGGCCGGCATGGCGGCGAACCTGAGCTCGTTCAACACGGTCTTCACGTACGACATCTGGCAGACCTACATCAGGAAGGACCGGCCGGACGGCTACTACCTGCGCCTCGGGCGCGTGGTGACGTCGGTCGGCACGATCCTCGCCATCGGCACCGCGTTCATCGCGTCGAACTCCGGCAACATCCTGAACTACCTGCAGGACCTGTTCTCGTTCTTCAACGCGCCGCTGTTCGCGACGTTCATCCTCGGCATGTTCTGGAAGCGGATGACGCCGCACGCCGGCTGGAGCGGACTGGTGCTCGGCACGGCGTCCGCGATCACGATCTGGGCCCTGTCGCAGAAGGGCGTTCTCGGCCTGCACGGTCAGGGCACCAGTTTCGTCGCCGCGGGTGTCGCCTTCGTCGTCGACATCGTGGTGAGCGTCGTGGTGTCGCTGGCCACCAAGCCGAAGCCGGACGAAGAGCTGGTCGGGCTCGTCTACTCGCTGACGCCGAAGGAAACGCGGCAGCACGACGTCACCGGCGAGAACGCGGGCTGGTACCGCAGGCCGGGCCTGCTCGCGGGCATCGTGCTCGTCCTGACCATCGCCCTCAACGCCATCTTCTAGGAGGTCGTCATGGCTACCGAGTCCGGCGCGCGCCCGCACAAGGCCGGCGCCTTCGACATCCGGCTGATCATCGCCCTGCTGATCGGCGTCTACGGCGTCATCCTGACGGTGATGGGCATCGGCTTCACCTCCGACGAGGAGATCGCGAAGGCCGCCGGCGTCAACATCAACCTGTGGGCCGGCATCGGCATGCTGGTGGTCGCCGCGCTCTTCGTCGTCTGGGCCCTGGTCCGGCCGCTCGTCGTGCCGGCCGCGCCCGAGAGCGCCGACCCCCCGGCCGCCCCGGCCGAATAGCCGGGTTGTCCGGACAGGGGCACGCGTTTCCCGCTACCGTGCACCGCGTGCTCCTCCACGTTCGGCGCCGCCGTCTCCCGAAGCTGTTCCTGCTGGTCACCGCCCTCGCACTGCCGCTGACCGCGTGCGGGCAGGACCTCGGCAAGTCCAACTTCGCGCGGACGACGGTGCCCGCGGCGAGCGGCACCGGCCAGGCCACCGACGGCCCGATCACCGACGCCGCCGTGGCGGCCGACGTGCTGCGCACGATCAAGCCGTGCCAGTTCCTGACCAAGGACGCCCTCGGCGCGCTCGGGCTCGGTACGGTCGAGGAGGACCCGACGCCGTCGTCGATCGCCTTCGACAACTGCAGCAACAAGGTGAAGGACCCCGGCGGCAAGGAGATCCGGCTCGAGTTCGAGATCGGCAACACCCTGCTGCCCCACGCGGACAAGACGACCGGGCAGGCCGGCGGGCTGCCGCTGCGCGTCGACAAGACCGACGACTCCAGCTGCACCGTCGCGACGATGACGGCGTTGAACCCGGACATGGCCCTGACGGTTTCGGTCACCTACCCCGGCGACCCGTGCCGCCCCGGGCAGACACTGATGGACGCCATCGTGCAGAAGGTGCACGGCTCGCCGGAGAAGTACTCGACCCCGGCGGGCACCCTGGTGACCGCCGACCCGTGCACGATGGCCGACACCGCCGCGGTGACGCCGGTCGTGCCGTCGGCGAAGGTGGCGCCGTCCGGCCTGCACTCGTGCGAGTGGCAGAGCAACGGCACGGACCCGACGGTGACGGTCGAGTTCCGGCCCGGCCTCCCGCCGCTCGAGGGCGACGGTTACTCCAAGGTGGACCTCGGCGGCGGGGTCACCGCCCTCCAGAAGAAGGGGACCGCGAGCTCGTCGCAGTGCGAGGTCGAGTGGCAGCACCGGCCGTGGCAGGGCGACGACGTCGAACTGGCCCAAGTGGACTACCGGAGCTACACCGCCCAACCGGACAAGGACGACCCCTGCGGCAAGGCGGTCACCGTCGCGAAGAACGTGGTCACGAAGCTCCCGAAGCCCTGACCTGGCGGCGGGCCGCGCGGAGAGGTAGGAAGGGGACACCCCACCCGCCGATGTGCCGGAGGCTGCCGTGAAGAAGATCATCAACGATCCGGCGAACGTCGTCGCGGAGTCGCTGCGGGGCCTCGCCGCCGCGCACGCGGACATCCTGCGCGTCGAGTCCGATCCGGACGTCGTGGTCCGGGCCGACGCGCCGGTCGCGGGCAAGGTCGCCGTCATCTCCGGTGGCGGCTCCGGGCACGAGCCGCTGCACGGCGGGTTCGTCGGCCGGGGGATGCTCGCCGCCGCCGTGCCGGGCGCGGTGTTCACTTCGCCGACGCCGGACGCCGTGCAGGCCGCCGTCACCGCGACCACCGGTGAGGCGGGCGCCCTGCTCATCGTGAAGAACTACACCGGCGACGTGCTGAACTTCGAGACGGCCGCCGAGCTGGCCGCCGCCGAGGGCCTCGAGGTGCGCAGCGTGGTGATCGACGACGACGTCGCGGTCAAGGACTCGACGTACACCGCGGGCCGCCGCGGGGTCGGCGGCACGGTGCTGCTGGAGAAGATCACCGGCGCGGCCGCCGAGCGCGGCGACTCGCTCGACGCCGTGACGGCGCTGGCGCAGAAGGTGATCGGCCAGGTGCGCTCGATCGGCGTAGCGCTGACCGCGCCGACCGTGCCGCACGCCGGCACCCCGAGCTTCGACCTCGGCGACGGCGAGATCGAGTTCGGCATCGGCATCCACGGCGAGCCCGGCCGCGAGCGGATCCCGCTCGAACCGGCTGACGCGCTGGTGGCGCGGATGGTTGATGCCGTTCGGGAGGATCTGCCGTTCTCCTCCGGCGACCGGGTGCTGCTGTTCACCAACTCGATGGGCGGCACCCCGCTCGTCGAGCTGTACCTGGCGCACGGCATCGCCGAGCGGCTGCTGGCCGAGCGTGGGATCGTGGTCGAACGCCGGCTGGTCGGCCCGTACATCACCAGCCTCGAGATGCAGGGGATGAGTCTGACGTTGCTCAAACTGGACGACGAGCTGACCGAGCTCTGGGACGCCCCGGTCAACACCGCGGCGCTGCGGTGGGGGCTCTGATGACCTGCAAGGCCGACGGGGTCGCGGCGGCCGTGCGCGCCGCGGCGGCCGTGGTCGCCGAGCACCGGGTCGAGCTGATCGACCTCGACCGCGCGATCGGCGACGGTGACCACGGCGAAAACCTGAACCGCGGGTTCACCGCCGTCGTCGCGGCCCTCGACGCGGCCGTGCCCGACACGCCGGGCGCGGTACTGAAGCTCGTCGCGACGACGTTGATCTCGAAGGTCGGCGGGGCCGCGGGACCGTTGTACGGCACGGCTTTCCTGCGTGCCTCGGCCAAGCTGGGCACCGCCGAGGACCTCGACGTCCCGGCGCTGCTGGAGGCGTTGCGCGCCGGGCTCGAAGGCGTTCAGGCCCGCGGCAAGGCCGTGGGCGGCGACGCGACCATGGTCGACGCCCTGATCCCGGCGGTGTCGGCCGCGGAGAAGGCGGCCGAGGACGGCGGGGACGTCGCCGCGGTGCTGACCGCGGCGGCCGACGCGGCCGACCGCGGCGCGGAGTCCACAGTGGACTTGGTGCCGCGCAAGGGCCGCGCGTCCTATCTGGGCGAGCGCGCGGTGGGGCACCTGGATCCCGGTGCGCGGTCGTCGGCGCTGCTGCTGCGCGCGTTCGCGGAGGCCGCCCGGTGAGCGTCGGCATCGTACTCGTTTCGCACAGCTCGAAGCTCGCCGAAGGCCTGGCCGAGCTGGCCGCCCAGATGGCACCGGACGTCACCATCCGGCCGGCCGGTGGCCTCTCCGACGGCTCGATCGGCACGGACTACGACGAGGTCGTCGCCGCCACCCAGCGCGCCGATTCCGGCGACGGCGTCGTGCTGCTGTACGACCTGGGCAGCGCGCAGATGACCGCCGAGCTCGCCGTCGAGTCGCTGGCCGACCCCTCGGCCGCCGTCGTCGCGGACGGTCCGCTGGTCGAAGGCGCGATCGCGGCGGCGGTCGCGGCGCAGGCGGGCAAGGACCGCAAGGCGGTGGCGGAGGCCGCGGCGGCGGCTGGGATGCCCGAGGACCTCTCGCCCGCCGAACCTGCCGCCGACGGCGAAGACGAGGTCGAGCTGGTGCTGCACAACGAGGTCGGGCTGCACGCGCGCCCGGCCGCGGTGCTGGTGCGCGCGCTGAGCGCGTTCGACGCGGAGGTCACGATTCGACTCGGCGAGCAGGAGGCCGACGGCCACAGCGTGCTGGCGCTCATGTCGCTCGGCGCGCGCCAGGGCGACCGGATCCGCCTGCGGGCGCGCGGCCCGCAGGCCGCCGCCGCGCTGGACAAGGCGAAAGAGCTGGTGGACGGCAATTTCGGCGAGTGAACCCTGGTCGCCGACCGGGTGACTTGCGCGGTACTGACTCGATTCCGTCTGGGCTTCCGGCGGTGCGGTGTGGCAGAGTCGGGGCCAATTACCAGCGAGTAACATCTCTGGAGGCCTCGATGGCGCGGGACATCTCGACGGTCGGAGTGGTCGGCCTGGGCACGATGGGGGCCGGGATCGCCGAAGTGCTCGCGCGCAGCGGGCTCGACGTCGTCACGGTCGAGCTCGACGAGACCGGCGTCGCCCGGGGCCGCGGGCACATCGAGCACTCGACCGAGCGCGCTCTGTCCGGTGGCAAGCTCGACCCGGCCGGGCGCGAGGCCCTGCTGGGGCGGATCCGGTACCGCACTTCGTTGCCGGATCTGTCCGAAGTGGACCTCGTGATCGAGGCGATCCCGGAGAGCCTCGAGCTGAAGGCCGACGTGTTCACCGCGCTGGACAAGATCACCCGGCCGGACGTCGTCTTCGCGTCGAACACGTCGTCGCTGTCGATCACCGAGATCGGCGTGCACACCACGCGGCCCGGCAAGGTCGTCGGCATGCACTTCTTCAACCCGGCGCCCGTGCAGAAGCTCGTCGAGATCGTGAAGACCGTCGTGACCGAGCCGGAAGTGGTCACCGAAGTGGTCGCGTTCGCCGAGAGGCTCGGCAAGGTGCCGGTGGTGATCGGCGACCGGGCCGGGTTCATCGCGAACGCGCTGCTGTTCGGCTACCTCAACCACGCCGTGCGGATGTACGAGCAGCGCTACGCCACGCGCGAGGACCTCGACGCCGCCATGCGCTTCGGCTGCGGCTACCCGATGGGGCCGCTCGCGCTGCTCGACCTGATCGGGCTCGACACCGCGTACGAAATCCTCGACACGATGTACCACCAGTCCCGCAACCGGCTGCACGCGCCGGCGCCGCTGCTCAAGCAGATGATCACGGCGGGCCAGCTGGGCCGCAAGACCGGCCGCGGCTTCTACGCCTACGACGCGCCGGACTCGCCCAACGTCGTCTCGGACGTTGCCGCTGCGTCCACTGTGGAGGGTGTGCCGCCGCGGCCGGTGGGCCGGGTCGGCGTGGTCGGTACCGGGACGATGGCCACCGGCATCGCGGAGGTGTTCGCGAAACGCGGCCTCGACGTCGTGCTGCGCGCGCGGAGCCTGGAGAAGGCGCAGGCGTCGGTGGCGAAGGTGAAGAAGTCGCTCGACAAGGCCGTGGTCAAGGGCAAGCTGTCCGAAGAGGACGCTGCTTCGGCCCTGGCGCGGATCACCCCGGTCACCGAGTTCGAGGCGCTGGCCGACGTCGACCTGGTCGTCGAGGCGGTGGCCGAGGAGCTGTCGGTGAAGCAGGCGGTGTTCGCGGCGCTGGACGAGGTCGTCCGCCCGGGCGCGGTGCTGGCGACGACGACGTCCTCGCTGCCGGTGATCGAGTGCGCGGCGGCGACCTCCCGGCCGTCCGACGTGATCGGCCTCCACTTCTTCAACCCGGCCCCGGTGATGAAGCTGGTGGAGGTGGTCTCGACGATCGCCACCGCCCCGGACGTGGTCGCGACCGCGAGCGCGGTGTGTGCCGCGGTGGGCAAGCACGCGGTCCACTGTGGAGACCGGGCGGGCTTCATCGTCAACGCGCTGTTGTTCCCGTACCTCAACGACGCGGTGAAGATGCTGGAAGCCCACTACGCGGGGGCGAACGACATCGACACGGCGATGAAGGTGGGCTGCGGCCTGCCGATGGGCCCGTTCGAGCTGCTGGACGTGGTCGGACTGGACGTCTCCCTGGCCATCCAGCGGACGCTGTACAACGAGTTCCGCGAGGAGGGCTTCGCGCCGGCGCCGCTGCTGGAGCACCTCGTGACGGCCGGGCGGCTGGGCCGGAAGACCGGGAAGGGCTTCAAGGACTACTGATCGGCTTTTCTTTGCCGCCCGCAACCTCGCCGGTGGGCGGGTGCGTCGGACCGGCGACGTCGGGTTCGACGCTCACTAGGGCCGCGCCGGCGTCGCGGACCAGGTGCCGGAAAATCCTCGTGGTTCGCACCGGCGATCGGCTCAGCGGTCGGCCACCTCGCCCAGGACCGGCTTCACGTCCAGGACCGGCGTGCCGTCGATCGCTTCCAGGCCCGTCACCGTGAGCGTGCCGTTCTCCGCCGCCGTCACCGTGACCGGGTGGAGGCCGATCGGGTTGGGGCGGTCCGGGGAGCGCGTCGAGAACACGCCTTCGCGGGGGCGGTCCGGGTCGCCGCGGGGGTGGACCGCCTGGACCTCGCGGTCGGCCTCGTGCAGCCACGTCAGCAGGACCAGGCGGTCGCCCGGGCGGACGTCGGCCGCCGCCGGGTGGTACTCCGGGGCGAACACCACGCGGGCCGGTGGCGCGCCCTCGTCGCCCTGTCTCGGAGCCGCCGCGCGGTCCGTCAGGGACGATTCGATGTGCGCCACCGGGCGCACCTCGTAGCCCGTCACCGGTAGTACCCCTCGACCGGCACGCGGGCTTCGTCGAAGAGCGCCGGGCCGTCGAGCTGGTGGCCGCCGAACGTGACCGGCGGGCGCAGCGTCAGGAACTGCTCCGTGGACAGCGCGTAGACGACGCGGCCGAGCCCGGACCGTTCAATCGCGCCGGTGCACATCCCG
The DNA here is from genome assembly GCF_036227105.1 of Amycolatopsis sp. NBC_01488. NCBI lineage: Bacteria > Bacillati > Actinomycetota > Actinomycetes > Pseudonocardiales > Pseudonocardiaceae > Amycolatopsis > Amycolatopsis sp. NBC_01488. The sequence goes on from NZ_CP109434.1 coordinate 3,990,240, forward strand.
CACGGCTGGGTGCTGGTGAACATCGTGGTTGCCGCGGCGGTCTCGGGGTCCAGATGCTGCGCCGCCCAGCGGGCGAGCTTCAGCTCCGGGTGCGCGGTGATGTCGTTGTCGGTCACCGAGGTGTTGCGGTCCTCGGCGAGGACGTTCCCGTCGGCGTCGGCCAGCAGCGAGCCGAACGGCGGGTTGCCGTGGTCCTCGCGCGCTTCGCGGGCGAGCTCGATCGCCCGCCGCAGCAGGGTTTCTTCGATGTTCTTCACCGGTTCTCCTTCCAGGACGCGGCCACCGCCGCGAGGTCCCGCCACGCGACCTCCGGCTGGAGGGTCTCGGCGGGGTCCGCATCGAACGGGTCGAGCACGACGGTCTCTGCACCCATCGCCCGCAGCTGCGCCAGGTCGTCGAGGACCTGGCCGAGGGTGCCTTCGCCGGCGCGCCGGTCCGGCCCGGTCACCGCGGTTTCGGTCACCCGCAAGAGGATCCGCGGCGCGAACGACGGCACCGGCCGCTCGCCGGCCAGGGTGTTCAGGCGTGCCAAGCCATCCCGGAATCCGGACATCGTCATCCGCAGCGGGTGCCACGCGTCGCCGAACTCCACCGCGCGGCGCAGCCCCGCGTCGCTGTGGCCGCCCAGCCAGAGCGGGATCGCGCCGGCGCGGTAGTCGTCGTGGTCGGCCCAGGCCGCGCGAATCGTCCGCAGGTACTCGCTGGTGAGCTTCCCGCGCTGCTCGAACGGCACGCCGAGCGCCTCGAACTCCTGCTTCGCCCAGCCGATGCCCGCGCCGAGCACCAGCCGCCCGCCGCTGAGGGCGTCGAGGTTCGCCGCCATCCGGGCCACCAGCAGGGGATGCCGGTACGGCACGACGAGCACGGTGGTGCCGAGCCGCACCCGTTCGGTGACGCCGGCGAGCCACGACAGCGTCGTGAACGACTCGTAGAACGGCGCCGGGTACTGACCGGCGACGTCGGGCGTGATCGCGACGTGGTCGGACACCATCAGCAGGTCGAAGCCGAGACCTTCCACGGTCCGCGCCCAAGCTCGCAAGACGCCCGGGTCGGTGCCGGGGCCGAAGTTGGGGACGTTCACGCCGATCTTCACGAGGAAAGGCTATCGAGGTCAAAGCCGTGATCGGAAGGGAATGATCACGGCGTTCGGCGGCTCCGGCCGTGGATCTCGCGGTACATTCGCCTCATGACCGAGAGTCTTGATCCGACGGACTGGGCCATCCTGGTCGAGCTCCAGCAGGACGCCCGGCTGCCGCTCACCGAGCTGGGCCGCCGGGTGAACCTCAGCGCGTCGGCCACGACCGAACGGCTCCGGCGCCTCGAAGCGGCGGGCGTGATCACCGGTTACCGCGCCGATGTCGACCTCGGCAAGGTCGGCTACCCGGTGCTCGCGGTCGTCCGGCTCAAGTACCCGGGCAGCCGCCACGAGGCCCTGCACAAGCTGCTCGGCGAGCGCCTCGAGATCCTGGAATGCCTGCGCACCACCGGCGACGACTGCTACACGCTCAAGGTCGCCGCGGCCTCGATGGCCCACCTCGAGCACACCATGGACGAGCTGGCCCAGTTCGGCAGCACGACCACGAACGTCGTCTACAGCCAGACGCTGCCCTACCGCGGACCGCGGGAGCCCGCGCGTGACCTCGACGCCTGAGCGCATCGTCGTCTACGGCGTGACCGGCTCGGGCAAGTCGACGCTCGCGGCCCGGATCGCCGAGCGCACCGGCCTGCCCCACGTCTCCGCGGACGACCTCAGCTGGCTGCCGGGCTGGGTCGCGGTGCCCGACGACGAACAGCGCCGCCGCATCGCCGAGGTGTGCGCGGGGGAGCGCTGGGTTCTCGACGCCGCGTACGGCAAGTGGCGGGACCTCGTGCTGGCCCGCACGCAGCTCGTCGTCGGCCTCGACTATCCGCGCTGGCTTTCGCTGGGGCGCCTGCTGCGCCGGACCGCCGCGCGCTCGCTGACCCGTCGGCGGATCTGCAACGGGAACGTCGAGTCGGTCCGCCAGATGTTCTCGGCGGACTCGATCATCCGCTGGCACTTCACGTCGTTCTCGACCAAGCGGAAGCGCATCCGGGCCTGGGCCGCGGAGTCGCCGGGGCCGGAGATCGTCCGGCTGACGTCCCCGCGTGCGACCCGCCGCTGGCTGGAAACGCTCTGACCTCTGACCTCTTTGACCTCAGGCGTCCGGCGGAAGCAGCGGCCCGCCGCTCCAGTGCTGGAAGACGAGGTTCGTGTGCACGCGGGCGACCTCGTCCCGGGCGGTCAGCTCGTCCAGCACCAGGCGCTGCAGCTCGCCGGCGGAGCTGGTGGCGACGTGCGCGAGGAAGTCGTCCGGCCCGGTCAGGTGGTAGACCGCGCGCACCTCGGGCAGGGACAGCAGATGCTCGACGAACGGGTCCACCAGTGGCCGCCGGTGCGGGCGGACCTGGACGAACAGGAACGCCTCCAGCGGACGGCCCAGCTTCGCCGCGTCGACCGACGCGTGCTGCCCGGTGATCACCCCGGTCTCCCGCAGCCGCGCGACGCGGTCCAGGCACGTCGACGGCGCGATGCCGACCGCGGCCGCCAGGTCCTTGTTCGTGATCCGGGCATCGTTCTGCAGGAGACGCAGAATCGCGAGATCGACCGGACTCAGTTCGACGGAATCGGGCATCGGCGAATGATATCCGAGGCTGTTGCCTGCGATCCGGGGAAAGCTCGACCATGCTGGCATGACCTCCTCGCTGCGCACGCGCGCCGTCCACGCCGGCCGTGACGACCTCACGGACCTCGGCGTGCACGCCGCCCCGCTCGACCTGTCGACGACCTACCCCTCCCGCGACAGTGCCGCCGAAGCCGCCCGGATCGACGACTTCGCCGCCGGCGGCGAACTCGACGGGCCGCCGATCTACGGCCGGGTGGGCAACCCGACCGTGGAGCGGTTCGAGCGGGCGCTCGCCGAACTGGAGGGCTTCGAGCACGGCGTGGCGTTCGCCAGCGGCATGGCCGCCGTCTCGGCCTGCCTGCTTTCCGCGGTGGCGCAAGGGAAACGGCACGTCGTCGCCGTGCGCCCGCTGTACGGTTGCAGCGACCACCTGCTCGAGTCCGGGCTGCTCGGCACCGAGGTCACGTGGGCCGCGCCGGACGCCGTCGCCGCCGCGCTGCGGCCCGACACCGGGCTGGTGTTCGTCGAGACGCCCGCGAACCCGACGCTCGCCGAGGCCGACATCGCCGCGCTGGCTCGTGCGTGCGGGGACGTGCCTTTGCTGGTGGACAACACTTTCGCGACGCCGGTGCTTCAGCGCCCCGGTCTCCACGGAGCGCGGATCGTGCTGCACAGCGCGACGAAGTTCCTCGGCGGCCACGGCGACGTGATGGGCGGGGTCGTCGCGTGTGACGCCTCGGAAGCCGCGCGGTTGCGGCAGATTCGCTTCGCCACCGGTGGCGTGCTGCACCCGCTCGCCGGATACCTGTTGCTGCGCGGGCTTTCCACGCTGCCGCTGCGCGTCGGCGCCGCGGCCGCCACCGCCGCGACGCTGGCCTCACGGCTCGGGGAGCACCCGGCCGTGACCGCCGTCCACTACCCGCGGATCGGCGGGCCGCTGGTGGCGTTCGAGGTCGACGGCGACCCGCACGCCCTGATCGGCGCGGTCCGGCTGATCACGCCGGCCGTCAGCCTCGGCAGCGTCGACACGCTGATCCAGCACCCGGGGTCGATCAGCCACCGGATCGTCGACGCGGGCGACCGGCACGACGCGGGCGTGTCCGACCAGCTGATCCGGCTCTCGGCCGGGCTCGAGGACGTCGAGGACCTCTGGGCCGACCTCGAGCAGGCGCTCAAGGCGCTTTAGCCGCAGCAGCCGCCACCACAGCAGCCACCGCCACCGCCGGCCGGGACCGCGGGTCCGCTCGCGGCCCCGGTCAGGGCGACCGTGGTGAGCAGCTTGACGGTGTCGCGGTGGCCTTCCGGGCAGGCCGCCGGCGCGCCGGATTCGCTCATCGGGCGCAGGAGCTCGAAGGTCTCGGTGCACTCGCGGCAGCGGTAGGCGTAGGTCGGCATGCCGCGATTATCGCCGGAGGACCCCGTGGATGGGAAGCTGGGCGCGTGCAGCCGCCCTCGCTCGCCGACGTCCCGCACCTCGGCCAGGTCGTCCCGTCCCTGCTCGCCGCGCTCGGGGTGCCCGGCTGCGGGAACACGCTGACGCTGCCGGAGGCGCGCAGTGCCGCCGTGCTGCTCCTCGACGGGCTCGGCTGGGAGCTGCTCGCCGAGCACGCCGCGGACGCGCCGGTGCTGGCCGAGCTCGCCCAGGAGTCGCTGCGCGTGGGCTTCCCGTCGACGACGGCCGCCGGCGTGGCCGCGATCGGCACCGGGCTCGCGTCCGGTGAGCACGGCATGGTCGGCTACACGTTCGAGATGCCGGGCACCGGTGTGCTCAACGCGTTGCGCTGGTGCAGCCACGAAGACGGCAGTGACCTGCGCGGCGCCCTCCCGCCGCGCGAGGTCCAGCCACTGCAGACGACCTTCGAGCGGGCCGCCGCGGCGGGCATCGACGCGGCCGTCGTGTCGTCCGCCAAGTTCCGCGACACGGCCCTAACCCTGGCCACCCAAGGCGGAGCGCGGTACGCCGGGGTGCACGCGCTGGGCGACCTCGCCGCGCGCACGTTGTCGGCGCTCGAGGGCCGGGCGTTCTGCTACGCCTACCACAGCGAACTCGACCTCCTCGGGCACGTTTACGGGCCCGGCTCGGTCGCGTGGCGGATGCAGCTGCGGCAGCTCGACCGGCTCGTGGAGTCCCTTGTGGACGGTCTGCCGGCCGGTGCCCTGCTCGCGGTGGTGGCCGACCACGGGATGGTCACCGTCGACGACAAGCTCGACCTCGAAGACGTCCCGGAGCTGCTCGCGGGCGTCCGGACGTTCGGCGGTGAGGTGCGGGCCCGGCACGTCTACACCGAGCCGGGCGCGGCCGCGGACGTCCTCGCGGCCTGGCGCGCGGTGCTGGGCGAGCGGGCGTGGGTGCGCTCGCGGGAGGAGGCCGTCGCCGAAGGGTGGTTCGGCCACACGGTCAGCGACCGGGTGCTGCCCCGGATCGGCGACGTCGTCGCGGCGGCCCGGGGACGGTTCGGGATGGTGCGGGGACTCGCCGAGGCCGTCGAGACGTCGCTCATCGGGCAGCACGGCTCGCTCACCACGGCCGAACAGCTGGTGCCGCTGGCGCTCGCGCAGGGGTGAGCGCCCCGGAAGGGTCCGGTTTCCGGGCACTTTCCCGGTGATGTCCTGACCTGTCCACTGCGTACCCGAGTGACGGGAGTGGGCCGCTGCGGGAGGGCCGGGGGTGTGGGCCGCCGGCCTGAGATCCGACCGGCATCTCGCGTGATCGGGGAGGCATCACGCGTGATTGAGGGGGCATCACGGGTGATTGGAGGGGCATCACGGGTGATTGGCGGGTCGACACGTGCTTGCGTGCTTGGGGGACGACACGGGTGGTGGGCGAGTCGTGGGGCGCGGATACCGTTCGGGGGTGCCTCGACGCAACCGTCCCGGCCGCCGCGCGGACGGCGGGCCGCCCGAACGCGACCTGGGTGCCGCGACCGGGTGGGCGCGTGCCGAGTCCGGGTCCGACGGTGACTGGCTCGTGCGGACCGTGCCCGGCTCGCAGTCGGCCAAGACCTACCGCTGCCCCGGCTGTGACCACGAGATCCGGCCGGGCACGCCGCACCTCGTCGTCTGGCCCGCCGACGAGACCGGCTCGGTCGCCGACCGGCGGCACTGGCACCGGGCCTGCTGGGACGCCCGGGCCCGGCGGCGGCCGCAGCGCCGCCGCTGGTGACGTTTCGCTCTGGAGTTGTCAAAGATCGCCCGGCTCAGCGCCGGTAGTGCCGCGACGAAGCGCCGTCGTACCTCTCCTCCGTGTAGTCGGTGAAGCCGAGCCGCTCCGCCACTCGCAGCGACGGCTTGTTGTCGACGCTCACGCTCGCCAGCACCGGGAGCGACGGCAGGTCGCGGGCACACCAGTCGAGGACCGCCAGCCCGGCCTCCACCGCGTACCCCTTGCCCCACGCCGACGGCCGGAACCGGTAGCCGAGGTTCAGCACCTTCTCGCCGTGGAACTCCCGCAGCCGCACCCCGCACACGCCGATCACCTCGGTGCCCCCGCGTTCGAGCACCGCGGGGTAGCCGAAGCCGTGCTCGGCCCAGTGCGCGAGCCAGGCCGAGAACATCTCCGACGCGCGCGGGACGTCCGGCGGGTCGGGGTGGAAGCGGTTGGTGCGCGGGTCGGTGTGGATGTCGACCATCGCCTGCCGGTCCGCCTCGTGGAGCGGACGCAGCAGCAGCCGGTCGGTTTCGATGTCGGTGAACACAGCGGCGAAGCTAGCGCGGGGGTCCGACAAAATGGCCCGCATGACCGAACTGCCGCTGGTCCTCCTCCACGCCTTTCCCCTGGACGCCCGCATGTGGAACGCGGTGCGCGAGCCCCTCGCTTCACGCCTTCGGGTGATCACTGTCGACCAGCGCGGGCTCGGCCGCTCGCCGCTGCCGGAGTCCGATCGCGACCCGAGCCTCGAGGACGCCGCGCGCGACGTCGTAGCCCTGCTGGACCGGCTGGAACTGGACCGCGTCGTGCTCGGCGGCTGCTCGATGGGCGGTTACCTCGCGATGGCCGTGCTGCGGCTGGCGCCGGAGCGGGTCGGCGGCCTCGTGCTCATCGACACGAAGGCGACGCCGGACACGCCCGAGGCCGCGCAGACGCGGCTCGAAGTCGCCAAGCGCGTCGAAGACGAGGGCATCACGGGTTGGCTCGTCGAGGCCAACCTGCCGAACCTGCTGGCCGAATCGACGCGGAAGCAGCGTCCGGACGTCGTCGCGACCGTCCGGGAGATCATCGAATCGCAGCCGCCGGCCGGGATCTCGTGGACTGCGCTCGCGCTGCGCACGCGCCCGGACTCACTCGACCTGCTGCGCGACTCGCACGTCCCCGCGCTGGTCGTCGTCGGCGAGGAGGACCCGATCACGCCGGTGGCGGCGGCGAGCGAGATGGTCGAAGCGCTGGACGGCGCGACGCTCGTCGTGCTCCCGCGTGCCGGGCACCTGACCCCGCTGGAGGACCCGGCGGGCGTGGTCGAGGCGATCCTGTCCTGGTACCCCGCGACGCACGAGCAGCCTCACGAGAAGTAGGCGGCGAGCGCGGAACGGGCCTCGGGGAGGCGGTGCGGGAACCGGATCGCGATGACGAACCGCCACACGACCGAATACAGCTCTCGCAGCCGCGTACAGACGCGAAGGGCGTCTTCGTCCACTTCGCCCGGGTACGCGGCGAGGTACTCCGGGCCGCCCTGCCGGCCGAGGATCGCGAGGTCCCAGGCCAGCGAGCCGCGCCAGGTGTCCTCGAAGTCCAGCCAACAGGGGCCCGCGGGAGTGTCGATCAGGTTGCCGGGGTGCGCGTCGCCGTGCAGCGCCTGCACGGCGACCTCCGGCAGCGCCGGCGCGAGGCGGGCGGCCTCCTCGCGCAACCGGGGCTCGAGGTCGTGCCGGCCGAAGATGCGTTCCAGGTCGTCGAGCGGGCCGCGCCGGGGCAGTTCGCCCGGGTATTCGCGCAGCGCCGCGTGCACCTCGGCGAGGGAGCGCGCGACGACGTCCGGTGCGTACCGGTGGTCCGGATCGTGCGGGGTGTGGTGCCAGAGCGTGACCGGCAGGCCGTCGGCGAAATGGGGTCCGGCCGGGGGATCCGTGGCCGGTGAGACGACGAGCACACCACGTTCGGTGAGGTACCGGGAGACGGCCACGTCCCGCTCCTGCCAGGCGGGCCCGGGCCGCGCCAGGCGGATCGTCCCCGGCACCCGCGCCACCAGCGGACCCAGCTTCACCAGCACGTTCGAGCGTTCGTGGAGCACCGCCGGCTCGTGCTCGCGCAGGCCCAGCCGGGAGGTCACGGTGAGTGCCGCGCGCACCGCGGCGCGCGTGTAATCGTCGGGCACGGCCCGATCTTGCCAGCCGGTGCGCGCGACTGTCGGTAGCGAGGGCTACGATCCCCATGACCGCCGGAACCGGGCCCCGCCCGCGCCCGGCGGCCGGACGATGACCACCCCGAGGTTTGAGTGTTGGAGGCAGGAGTGACGGCCGTAGCCCCCAAGCCGATCGCGACGCGCCCGTACCCCGCGCGCGAGTCGGTCAAGGGTTCGTACCTGCTGCGGTTGTTCCGCACGACGGACCACAAGCAGATCGGGATCATGTACCTGGTCACGTCGTTCGCCTTCTTCATGGCGGGCGGCGCGATGGCCATGCTCATCCGCACCGAGCTGGCGCGGCCCGGGCAGCAGTTCCTGTCGCAGGAGCAGTACAACCAGCTGTTCACCATGCACGGCACGGTGATGCTGCTGCTGTACGCGACCCCGATCCTCTTCGGCTTCGCGAACTTCGTGCTCCCGCTGCAGATCGGCTCGCCGGACGTCGCGTTCCCGCGGTTGAACGCGTTCTCGTACTGGCTGTACCTCTTCGGCGGCCTGATCGTGCTGTCCGGCTTCCTGACCCCGGGTGGCGCCGCCGACTTCGGCTGGTTCGCCTACACCCCGCTGTCGGACGCGATCCACTCGCCGGGCGTCGGCGCGGACCTGTGGATCTCCGGCCTGGTGGTCTCCGGTCTCGGCACCATCCTCGGCGCGGTCAACATGGTCACCACCGTGGTCTGCCTGCGCGCGCCCGGCATGACGATGTACCGGATGCCGATCTTCACCTGGAACATCCTGGTGACGTCGATCCTGATCCTGCTCGCCTTCCCGATCCTGACCGCGGCCCTGATGGGCCTGCTGGCGGACCGGCACCTCGGGGCGCACGTGTTCGACCCCGAAAACGGCGGGGTGATCCTCTGGCAGCACCTGTTCTGGTTCTTCGGCCATCCCGAGGTCTACATCGTCGCGCTGCCGTTCTTCGGCATCGTCTCGGAGATCTTCCCGGTCTTCAGCCGCAAGCCGCTGTTCGGCTACAAGAGCCTGGTCTGGGCGACGCTGGCGATCGCGGCCCTCTCGGTCGCGGTGTGGGCGCACCACATGTACGCCACCGGCGCCGTGCTGCTGCCGTTCTTCTCCTTCATGACGTTCCTGATCGCCGTCCCGACCGGCATCAAGTTCTTCAACTGGATCGGCACGATGTGGAAGGGCCAGCTGTCCTTCGAGACGCCGATGATCTTCTCGATGGGCTTCATCGTCACGTTCCTCTTCGGCGGCCTGACCGGCATCATGCTGGCCGCGCCGGCGATCGACTTCCACGTGTCGGACAGCTACTTCGTCGTCGCGCACTTCCACTACGTGCTCTACGGCACGATCGTGTTCGCCACCTTCGCCGGCATCTACTTCTGGTTCCCGAAGATCACCGGCCGGATGATGGACGAGAAGCTCGGCAAGTGGCACTTCTGGACCACGTTCATCGGCTTCCACGGCACGTTCCTCGTCCAGCACTGGCTGGGCGCCGAGGGCATGCCGCGCCGGTACGCGGACTACCTGACCAGTGACGGCTTCACCACGCTGAACACGATCTCCACGATCGGCGCGTACATCCTCGGTGCCTCGACGCTGCCGTTCATCTGGAACGTCTTCAAGAGCTACCGGTACGGCGAGATCGTCACGGTGGACGACCCGTGGGGCTACGGCAACTCCCTCGAGTGGGCAACGTCGTGCCCGCCGCCGCGGCACAACTTCACCGAGCTGCCCCGGATCCGCTCCGAGCGGCCCGCGTTCGAGCTGCACTACCCGCACATGATCGAGCGCATCCACAACGAGGGCGAGATCGGCTTCTTCGGGAAGCAGCGGGTCAACAGCCACGCGGCCCCGTCGCAGGTGCTCACCGAAGCGGTGATCCCGGGAGACCACTCCGGGGACAACGCCAGCGAGCAAGGCGACAGGTAGCACCCTGATCGAGTGAGCGCGTGCCCGGCTTTTGTGAAGCCGGGCACGCGCTCTACTTATGTCCGCGCCCGGACCGGCAGACTGATCGTGCAGCGTTGCCGAACGAGGGATGACCAGTGACCCAGACCCCCGTCCTGATCACGACGACCGGCCCCGACAAGCCGGGTGTCTCGTCCGTGCTGTTCGCGGTGCTGACCCGCCACGACGTCGACGTGCTCGACGTCGAGCAGGTCGTCATCCGCGGGCAGCTCGTGCTCGGCGTGCTCGCCGGCGTGTATCGCGACCCGGAGGGCCTGCAGGAGTCCGTCGAGCAGGCGATGGCGTCCGTCGGCATGACGGTCGACGTCAAGATCGGCTCGGCCATCGGCGAGGACCCGTTCGCGCTCGGCCGCCGCGACTCCACCCACGTGCTGGTCGTGCTGGGCCGCCCGGTGACCGCGCGGGGCTTCTCGGAGGTCGCGCGCCGGCTCGCGTCGCTCGGCGCCAACATCGACGCGATCCGCAGCGTCGCCGACTACCCGGTGACCGGCCTGGAGCTGTACGTCTCGGTCGACCAGGACACCCCCGAGGCCGACGCCGCCCTGCGGCTGGAGCTCGCCGACGCGGCGGTCGAGGCGAGCGTTGACATCGCGGTGGAGCGGGCCGGGATCACGCGCCGGGCGAAGCGGCTGGTCGTCTTCGACGTCGACTCGACGCTCATCCAGGGCGAGGTCATCGAGATGCTGGGTGCGCACGCCGGGGTGGAGCCGGAGATCCGCGAGATCACCGAGGCGGCCATGCGTGGCGAGCTCAACTTCAGCGAGTCGCTGGAACGGCGGGTCGCGTTGCTGGAGGGCCTGTCCGCCACCGCGATCGACGAGGTCGCGGCGTCGATCGAGCTGACGCCGGGCGCCCGCACGACGATCCGCACGCTCAAGCGGATGGGGTTCAAGACCGGCGTCGTGTCCGGCGGGTTCACGCAGGTCATCGGCGGGCTGGTGGAAGAGCTGGGCCTGGACTTCGCGGCGGCGAACGAGCTCGAGATCGTGGACGGCAAGCTGACCGGCAAGGTCGTCGGCGAGGTGGTCGACCGGGCGGGCAAGGCGAAGGTGCTTCGCCGCTTCGCCGACGAGTACGACGTCCCGCTGGAGCAGTGCGTCGCGGTCGGGGACGGCGCCAACGACATCGACATGCTGTCGGCGGCCGGCATGGGCGTCGCGTTCAACGCCAAGCCCGCGCTGCGTGAAGTGGCCGACACCGCGCTCTCGCACCCGTACCTCGACGCCGTGCTGTTCGTGCTCGGCCTGACCCGCGGTGAGGTCGAGGCGGCCGATGCCGCCGACGGGCTCGAGCTGATGCGTCCGTGAGCAGCGTTCTCGACCCCCTGGGCGCCCGCTACGCCTACTGGCTGGGGCTCCCGGCCGAAGACACGTCGGACACCTCCGACGAGCTCCCGGAGGAAGTCCGGGCGATGCCGGTGATCCTGCGCATCGAACGGGCCGAGCCGCCCCGCCGCACACCGCTGCTGGAGGCCGCGGCGGCCGCCGCGCTGGCGGTCTGCCTCGACGAGCGCGCCGAGCCCGGCGGCGAGTGGGCCGAGCCGGTGCACGCGTGGCTGGACAACCGGATCCGCAAGGTCGCGCGGCGGGCGCGGGGCGCGCACTGGGCGGCCGTCCAGGACCTGCCGGGCATCACCGTCGAGATCGACGGTGCCGAGGCCCGGGCCCTGGTCCCGGGCTTGGTCGCCGAGGCGCCCAAGGAGGTCTCACGGCTGCAGATCTCGGGCAGCGAGCTGCCGCCGGACGAGCCGGGCCCGATCCCGGACGGCGTCCCGCTGCTCCTGCTCAACCCGCACGCGCCGATGACCGTCGGCAAGGCCGCCGCCCAGGTCGGGCACGCCACGATGATCCTCGCGGCGCTGCTGGACGACGCCGCGCTGTCGCGGTGGGCCGCACAGGGCTACCGGAGCGCCGTGCGCACGGCGAGCGTCGCGCGGTGGAAGGAACTGCACCCCGGGGACGACCCCGAGGGCGCGTGGCGGCGCGACCGCGTCGTCGCCGTCCGGGACGCCGGGTTCACCGAGGTCGATCCGGGCACCATCACGGTTCTTGCCCAGTGGGAGCCGGAACAAGCGCTTTCCTGAGCGGGTTGGAGCGGGCATGGGACTCGAAGTACAGCGCGACGGCAAGCACTCCTTCGTCGGCCGCAACGACCGTGGCGCGGAGGTCCGGCTGGGCCGCACCGGCGCGGAAGGGGCGTTCTCGCCCGCGGAGCTGCTGCAGATCGCGACCGCGGGCTGCAGCGCGGTGACCGCCGAGGAGCTGATCACGCGGCGGGTGGGCGAAGACGCGACGTTCCGCGTGACCGTCGGCGCCGATCGGCGTGAAGGTGCCTCGGAGCTGGACGCCGTGCACGTCGCTTTCGATGTCGACGTGTCGACTTTGGCGGCGGATCAGCGGGAAGCGCTGGCCGGTGCCGTGGACCGTGCGATCGAGCGGCTCTGCACCGTGAGCCGGACGCTCAAGAAGGGAATCCCGGTGACGGAAGAGTTCCCGGTCTAGTTCTCGCTGGATTCCCAGACCACGTAGGCCTGGTCGGCGTCGGTCGTCATGGCCTCGATGAACTTCTCGTTGTCGAAGCCGGGCAGGGCCTGCAGGCGCTCGATCAGCGCGTCGGCCGCCGGGTCGCCGCTCGGCACCGCCGTGCCGCGGCCGTCCGTGCCCACCAGCATGAAGAACACGTCTTCGTTCCACGGCCCGTCGGGGATCACGCGGACCATCACCGACGACAGGCCGGCCCACGTGACAGCTTCTTCGCTGCCGTCCGCGAGCCGCCGCCGCACGCCGGTGTCGTCGACACTGACGGTCCGGGACTGTGCGCTGGACGAATCCTGGGTCAACCGGTGCTCCCTTGCTGCGTCGGTGGGTTCACCGTACCGGGCGGTGTTGTGGACCGCGTCACGCGGGCGCGGCTGCGTCCAGCCGGCGCAGCGCGTCGCGGGCCACCTTCGGGTCCATCGTCGGCCAGAACGGCGGCAGCGAAGCACGGAGGAATCCGCCGTAGCGGGCGTTCGCCAGTCGCGAATCCAGCACCGCGACCACGCCGCGGTCGGTGACCGACCGGTGCAGCCGCCCGGTGCCCTGCGCCAGCAGGAGCGCCGCGTGCGTGGCCGCCACGGTGAGGAACCCGTTGCCGCCGCGGGCTTCCACCGCACGCTGCCGCGCCGAGGACACCGGGTCGTCCGGGCGCGGGAACGGGATCCGGTCGACCACCACGAGCTGCAGCGACGGCCCGGGGACGTCCACGCCCTGCCACAGGGACAGCGTGCCGAACAGGCACGTGCGGACGTCCTCGGAGAACTTCTGGACCAGCAGCGACGTCGCGTCTTCGCCCTGGCAGAGGATCGGGAAGTCGAGCCGCTCGCGCATCTCCTCGGCCGCCTGCTTGGCTGCCCGCATCGAGGAGAACAGCCCCAGTGTGCGCCCGCCTGCGGCCTCGACCAGCTCGGCCAGTTCGTCCATTGTGGACGAGGCGAGCCCGTCGCGGCCCGGCGGCGGCAGGTGCTTGGCCAGGTAGAGGATGCCGTTGCGCTGGTGGTCGAACGGCGAGCCGACGTCCAGCCCGGTCCACTTCGGGCCGGAGTCGGTGTCGGACGGCGCTTCCTTGTCCGTCGCCGCGCCCGGCGCCTTCTCGACGCGGGCCGAGCCCGGCGGGAGCCCCCACTGGCGCGCCATGGTGTCGAACGTGCCGCCCAGCGTCAGCGTCGCCGAAGTCAGGACCGTGGTGTGCAGGTTGAAGACGCGCTCGCGCAGCAGCCCGGCGACGCCCAGCGGCGCCACCTTCAGCGCCGGCGGCCGCGGGTTCGAGGAGTACTTGTCGCCGGAGAGCCAGACGACGTCGCGCTGGTGCGCCTGGTCGTCGTCGAACGCCTCCAGGAGCCGGACCGCGGTGTCGTGCACCTCGTCGAGCAGCGAGCGCGCCAGCTTGCGCGCGGTGGCGCCCTCGACGTCCTCCTTGCGGTCGGAGCCCAGCGCGGTGATGCACGCGTGCGCGGCGTCGCGGATCGCCGGGATCGCGCCCTTCAGCGGCCTCGGCAGCTCGTCCATCCGGCCCGGCGGCAGGTCGTCGACGATCAGGGCCAGGCCGTCACCCGCTTCCAGCAGGCCGTCGGCGACGTCGGCGTCGATCAGCTTGCCGCAGCGGCGGGCGGCCGACGCGCACATCGCGCTGGTCAGCTCGCCGGTGGCGACCGAGGTGACGCGGTCGACGAGGTCGTGCGCCTCGTCGATGATCACCACGTCGTGGTCCGGCAGGACCTGGTAGCCCTGCAGGGCGTCGATCGCCAGCAGCGCGTGGTTGGTGACGATGATGTCGGCGCGGCCGGCCTCGGCGCGGGCTTTCTCGGCGAAGCAGTCCGTGCCGATCGGACAGCGCGAAGCGCCGAGACATTCCTTCGCCGTCACGGACACCTGGCGCCACGCCTGGTCGGTGACCCCCGGGACGAGCTCGTCGCGGTCGCCGGTTTCGGTGTCCGACGCCCACTCCCGCAGCCGCGTGACCTCCTTGCCCAGCCGTGACACCGCGAACGGGTCGAAGAGCTGGGCGTCCTCCGGCTCGTCCGGCGCGCCGGAGTCCAGGCGGTGCAGGCACATGTAGTTGCGGCGGCCCTTGAGGATCGCGAAGGTCGGTTCGCGGCCCAGCGGCTTCTTCAGCGCCTTCGCCAGGCGCGGGAGGTCGCGGTCGACGAGCTGGCGCTGCAGCGCGATCGTCGCCGTGGAGACCACGACGGTGGCCTCCTTCTCGACGGCGTGGCGGATCGCGGGAACGAGGTAGGCCAAGGACTTGCCGGTGCCGGTGCCGGCTTGCACGGCCAGGTGCTCGCCGGTGCGGATCGCGCGGCCGACGGCCTGGGCCATCTCGACCTGCCCTGGGCGTTCGGCACCCCCGACGGACTCCACCGCGTGGGTGAGGAGCTCGAGGACGCCGGGGAAATCAGTTCGGGCGGGCACAGCGACACATTAGCCGCCGGGGCCGACAGGATCGGTGATCCGTCGCGAACGGGCCACTCGCGCCGGGTGCCGGGAACGCCGAAGGGGACCTCACGAGCGTGAAGTCCCCTTCGGCGAACCGTCAGTCTTCGGAACGGCGGCCCGAGACCAGTTTCCAGGTCAGCGGCAGCAGCCCGGCGGCCACGACGATCTTGACCGCGTCGCCGACCAGGAACGGCGTCACGCCCTTGGCGAACGCCGTCGACAGGTCGAAGCCGGTCGAGGCCATCAGCCACGGCACGCCGAACGCGTAGATCACCAGGTTGCCGAGCACCATGGTGCCCGCGGTGCGCACCGGTGTGCGGTCGCCGCCGCGGCCGGCGAGGGCGCCGACGAGCGCGCCGGCGAACACGAAGCCGACGATGTAGCCCGCGCTCGCGCCGGACAGGCCCGCGGTGCCGTGCTGGAACCACGGCACGCCGACCGCGCCGACCAGCAGGTACACCAGCATCGACGCGGCACCGCGCGACATGCCGAGCGAAGCGCCGACGAGCAGCGCGGCGAACGTCTGGCCGGTCATCGGCACCGGGCTGCCCGGCACCGGGATCGTCAGCTGCGCGGCGGCGCCGGTGAGCACGGCACCGCCGGCGACCAGCGCGATGTCCCGGACGAGGGAACCGGGTACGAGGTCGGCCAGCACGGGCCGCTTGCCGGCGAAGGACAGCGAAGACACGAAACCTCCCTGGGTGAACGGGCGACGCCCTGACGTTAACGCTCGTTACCCCGGGAAAACCCCGGAAGTTGCGTTCCTCACCGGCCACCCGTCCGGGTGGACCCGATCAGGGACGGCACCGGGCCTGCCGATGACGAAGAGGGTAACTGCGAACTGTCACGACAACCGTGGAGGCCGGTGCATGCGAACCGCCAGGAAGAGGACATTCCGGTTGCTGGCGGTGACGACGCTGGCCGCCCCGCTCCTGGTGGCCGCCGCGCCGGTCACGTCCACCGGATGGGCGTCTTCCGGCTCGGTCGACGTGACCGTCGACAACGAGCACGTCGTGACCGGCGAACTGGCGAAGTGCACCGTCGACGGCCCCTACAGCGCGCAGACGCAGGGCGGCGCGACCGGCGACATCGCGGTGTTCGGGTTCGGCGAGACCGGCTGCGGGCGCTCGGACGCGGTGTCCGTCGCGCAGGCGTCCGGGCACCGGTTCGAAGCCACCGTGCTCAAGCGCTACGGCGGCCCGGCGCTGTCGGTGCGCACCTACTCGGCGAAGTGCGCCACGACGGCCACCGGGAGCCTCGGCGAGGTCTCGATCGGCACGGTCGAGGGGATCACCGTGCCCCCGCAGATCCCGCCGAACGACCGGATCGTCATCCCGGGCGGCCCCGCGGGCACCGCGCTCGCGACGGTGATCCTCAACGAGACCGTGACGCCGCAGCCGCCGGACGGCAGCCTGGTGACGCACGCGGTGCACATCGAGCTGTTCCCGCAGGGCGGCCCGGCGAGCGGGGACGTCTACCTGGGCACGGCAGCCTGCGACCCGTTCGGGAAGAAGTAGCTACGCCGTCGTGAAGCGGGCAGCCGCCGCGACGAACTCGCCGGCCCGGGTCGCCAGGTCCGGCAGGCTGCCGCTCGGCGCGAGCGCGTCGCCCAGCAACGGCGTCGCCGCGGCGACCGCGATCGCGCCCGCGCGCAGGTAGCCCTCGACGTCGGCCAGGTGGACGCCGCCGGTCGGGACCAGCGGGACGTCCGGCAGCGGGGCCCGGACCGCGCGCAGGTAGGCGACCCCGCCCACGGCGGCGACCGGGAACACCTTCACCGCGGCCGCGCCGAGGCGCCACGCCTGGTCGATCTCGGTCGGCGTCAGCGCGCCGCAGATCACCGGGGTCTCCAGCTCGGCGGCGCGTTCGAGGACCGCCGGGTTGACCGTCGGCGTGATCAGGTACGCGGCGCCGGCGTCGACCGCGGTGTCCACATCGGACGGTTCGCGGACGCTGCCGGCGCCGATCAGCGCGTCCCCGCCGAGCGCCAGGCGCAGCGCGGTGATGGCCGCGGGCGCGCCCGGCGTCGTCAGCGTCGCTTCGAGCAGGCGGATGCCCGCCGCGTGCAGCACCATCGCCGCGTCGGCGAACCGCGACGCGTCCGAGGCCCGCAGGATCGCGACGAGCCGGTGTTCGGCCAGCGAAGCCTGCAGGTCCTTCACCCCGCGGACCCGACGAACGCCGTCCCGGAGTAGGTGACGCCCGCCTTGTCGAAGTCCTCGATCGTCGCGTCCACCGTCGGCTGCGAGCCGCCGACCGTCAGATCCAGCAGGACGCGCACGCCGAAGCCCGCCTTCGCCGCGTCGAGCGCCGTCGCGCGGACGCAGAAGTCCGTTGCGATGCCGACGACGTCGACGTCGGTGACGTCGTGCTCGCGCAGCCACGCCTCCAGGGACTTCCCGTCGCGCGACGCGCCTTCGAAACCGGAGTACGCGGCGCTGTACTCGCCCTTGGAGAACACTTCGACGATCGGGACGACGTCGAGCGCGGGGTGGAACGACGCGCCCGGCGTGCCGGCGACGCAGTGCACCGGCCAGCTGTCCTTGAAGTCGGGCGTCTCGCTGAAGTGGGCGCCCGGGTCGATGTGGTTGTCCCGGGTGGCCACGACGTGGCTGTACCCGCCTTCGGCTGCCTGCTTCGAGATGGCGGCGGCCGCGGCGGCCCCGCCCGGCAGGCCGAGCGAACCCCCTTCGCAGAAGTCGTTCTGCACGTCCACCACGATCAGCGCGGTTCCCATACCGGACTCCGTTTCAGAGACAGCGTCGTTCAGAAAAACTGCGTCGGGATAGCGGGCTCGCCGTGCGAGAGCTTGAGGCCCTCCCACGGCAGGCTGACCAGGCCGCGGCGCAGCCGTTGCCTGGCGTCGTCGAGCGTAGGCAGGTCCGCCTCCGCGCGGCCAGCGCGGATCAGCGGGATCTGCAGCAGCCGGTCGTTCTCCTCCGGCTCGGGCGCGGCGCCGGCCGCGGTCCAGACGACCTCTTCGACCGCCGTGCCGGTGCCGCGGTGGCGCCGCAGCGCGGACTTGCGGCCGCCGCGGGACTCCTTGTGCGCGCTGCGCTTGGCGACCGGCTTGCCGTCCACCTCGACCAGCTTGTAGACCATCCCGGCGGTCGGCGCGCCGGACCCGGTGACGACCGACGTCCCGACGCCGTACGCGTCCACGGGCTCCGCGCGCAGCGCCGCGATGGCGTGCTCGTCGAGGTCGCCGGAGACGACGATCCGGGTGTCCTTCGCCCCGAGGGAGTCCAGCTGCTCGCGGGCGCGGCGGGCGAGCGGGCCGACGTCGCCCGAGTCGATCCGGATCGCGCCCAGCTCCGGGCCGGCGACGCGGACCGCGGTCTCGATGCCGGCGGTGATGTCGTAGGTGTCGACCAGCAGCGTCGTGTCCGCGCCCATCTTCTGGACCTGCGCGCGGAACGCCGCTTCTTCGCTGTCGTGCAGCAACATGAAGGCGTGCGCGACGGTGCCGCGGGTCGGGATGCCGTAGCGGCGCCCGGCTTCGAGGTTGGACGTCGTCGCGAAGCCGGCCAGATAGGCGGCGCGGGCCGCGGCGACGGCCGCGTACTCGTGCGTGCGGCGCCCGCCCATCTCGATGATCGGCCGGCCGTGCGCGGCGCCGGACATCCGGGCCGCCGCGGACGCGATCGCGCTGTCGTGGTTGAGGATCGACAGCACCAGCGTCTCCAGCAGCACGCACTCGCCGAACGTGCCGGTGACCGTGAGCAGCGGCGAGCCCGGGAAGTACAGCTCGCCCTCGGGGTAGCCGTCGACGTCACCGGAGAACTCGTAGTCGGCGAGCCAGGACAGCGTCGCGTCGTCGACGACCGCGGTGGCCTCCAGCTGCGCCAGCTCGGCGTCGGTGAAGCGGAAGTCCGCGATCGCGTCCAGGACGCGGGCGGTCCCCGCGACGACGCCGTAGCGGCGTCCGTCCGGCAGGCGCCGGGCAAACACCTCGAACACGCAGGGCCGCTCCGCCGTCCCGTCGGCGAGCGCGCTGCCCAGCATGGTCAGCTCGTAGTGGTCGGTGAGCAGCGCAGTGCTGGCCGTGGCCGGCTCCGGTGAACCCATGGGGTAAGCCTATTCACCCACATGGCCGGACCTGGCGCGGCGTACCCCGTGCGCCCCGTGACACCATGGGGTGCATGTCCACGCCTGTCGCAGCCGAGCAGACGCAGGTCGAGCCGGTCGGGGCCGAGGTCGCCGAGTCGGACACCCCCTGGCGGACCGTGGTCTGGAACGACCCGGTGAACCTGATGTCGTACGTCACGTACGTCTTCCAGAAGCTGTTCGGCTACAGCCGCGACCACGCCACCAAGCTGATGCTGGACGTGCACCAGAAGGGCAAGGCGATCGTGTCGTCCGGCAGCAAGGAGAAGGTGGAGACGGACGTGGCGAAACTCCACGCGGCGGGCCTGTGGGCCACCATGGAGCAGCCCTCGTGAACGGTTGGCGGCGCAAGGGCGCGGTGATCCACGCGGGCTTCGAGCAGCAGGAAGCGGCCGTGCTGCGCGGTCTCGTCAGCCAGCTCGAGGACATGCTCACCGCGCGCGCCGAAGAGGCGCCGCAGGACGAGCTCGCCGAGCTGACCGGCATCCGGACCGGCCCGTCGGAGTCCCCGGACGACCCGGTGCTGTCCCGGCTGCTCCCGGACTTCCACCGGCTCGACCCGGACAACCCGACCCGCGAGGACCTCGACTCAGCCGCGGCCATGCGCTCGCTGCACGAGCCGGAGCTGCTGGACCTCAAGGTCGGCGTGGCCAAGATCGTGCTCGACACGCTGCCCCGCGACGGCGGCCACGTCCGGCTCACCGAGGAGCAGGCCGACGCCTGGCTGGGCGCGCTCAACGACGTCCGGCTGGCGCTCGGCACCGCGCTCGACGTCACCGAGGACATGCCCGACGAGCTGCCGGAAGACGACCCGCGGGCCCCGCACCTCGGCGTCTACCACTGGCTGACCTGGGTGCAGGAGACGCTGATCCAGGCGCTGACCGGATGATCACCGACGTATCCGGTGTCCTCGTCGGGCACCACGAGCGGGTCGGCGACGGCTGGGCCACCGGGACGACGGTGGTCCTGGTGCCCGACGGCGCGGTCGGCGCGGTCGACCAGCGCGGTGGCGCGCCCGGCACGCGGGAGACGAACCTGCTGGAGCCGGAGAACCTGGTGCAGCGGGTCAACGCGATCTGCCTGTCGGGCGGAAGCGCGTACGGGCTGGCCGCGGCCGACGGCGTCATGCGGTGGCTCGCCGAGCGGAACCTGGGGTTCCCGGTCGGCAGGCAGCCCCACGAGGTGGTGCCGATCGTGCCCGCGGCCGTGCTGTTCGACCTGCCGCGCAGCGAGTGGGGCAACCGGCCCGACGCGTCCTTCGGTTATGCGGCCTGCGACGCGGCTTCCCCGGGCCCCGTCACGCAGGGCACGGTCGGGGCGGGCGCGGGTGCGGCCGTCGGGTCCCTGAAGGGCGGCATCGGCACGGCGAGCGAGGTCGTCGGCGAGTACACGGTCGGGGCACTGGCGGCGGTCAACGCGGCCGGTGAGGCCGTGGATTTGACGACCGGCCGGGCGTACGCGGCCGACCACGGCGACTTCGGCGTGACGTGGCCTTCGCGAGCCGCCTCGCTGCCTTCTCGCCCGACCGACCTGAACACGACGATCGGCGTGGTCGCGGTGGACGCGGCGCTGTCGAAGGCCGAGGCGCGACGGCTGGCGGTGGCGGCCCAGGACGGGCTGGCGCGCGCGGTCCGCCCGGCCCACACGATGTTCGACGGCGACACGGTGTTCGCGCTGGCCACGGGGGCTCGCGAGCTGCCGGACGCGAGCGGCCCGTTCGGCGCGGCGGCGCGTCCGGCGGCGTTGGACGCACTCTGCTCGGCGGCGGCGCGGGTGTTCGCGCGGGCGATGGTGCACGGTCTCCTGGCGGCGACCACGGCCGGCGGGGTGCCGGCCTACCGCGACGTCTGGCCGGAAGCGTTCGGCTGAATTCCCTGGTGAGCAGTACGTCTCATCATCTGGACAGCTTGTGTCCACCACCTAAGATGTCGGTGTGCTCCGGATCCGCCGTGAACTCGTCGACGAGATCGTCGCCCATGCCCGCCGTGACCACCCCGACGAGGCGTGCGGCGTCATCGCCGGGCCCGAAGGGTCCGACTCGCCCGAGCGGTTCATCCCGATGCTGAACGCCGCCCGGTCGCCGACGTTCTACGAGTTCGACTCCGGCGACCTGCTGAAGCTCTACCGCGAGATGGCCGCCAACGACGAGGTGCCCGTGGTGATCTACCACTCGCACACCGCGACCGAGGCCTACCCGTCGCGGACCGACGCGAACATCGCGGCCGAGCCGGACGCGCACTACGTGCTCGTCTCCACCCGCGACCCCGAAGTGCACGAGTTCCGGTCCTACCGGATCGTGGACGCCGAGATCACCGAGGAGCCGGTCGAGATCGTCGGCTGAGCCCGCTCGGAACAAACCGCGCGCCGAAGGCGTCTGCGTCTAGGAAACCACCGGAGGTAAGAACCCATGGCCGTGACCGTCTCCATCCCGACGATCCTGCGCACCCACACCGGCGGCGAGAAGTCCGTCGAGGCGAAGGGCGCGACCGTCCTCGAGGTCATCGACGACGTCGAGTCGCGGCACGCCGGCCTCAAGGCGCGCCTGGTGAAGGAGGAGAAGCTGCACCGCTTCATCAACGTCTACGTCAACGACGAGGACGTGCGCTTCGCCGGCGGGCTCGAGGCCGAGGTCAAGGACGGCGACACCCTGACCATCCTCCCCGCCGTGGCCGGTGGCTGATCGATGGCTCGCTTCGAGTCCCTGCTCGACGCGCTCGGCGGCACCCCGCTGGTCGGGCTGCCCCGGCTCTCGCCGACGCACGACGTGCGCCTCTGGGCGAAGCTGGAGGACCGCAACCCGACCGGCTCGATCAAGGACCGCCCCGCGCTGGCCATGATCGAAGCCGCCGAGCGTGAAGGCAAGCTGCGGCGCGGCTCCACGATCCTGGAGCCGACGTCGGGCAACACCGGCATCTCGCTGGCCATGGCCGCCAAGCTCAAGGGCTACGGGCTGGTCTGCGTCATGCCCGAGAACACCTCCACCGAGCGCAAGCAGCTGCTGCAGGCCTACGGCGCGCGGATCGTGTTCTCCCCGGCCGCGGGCGGCTCGAACGAGGCCGTCCGGCGGGCCAAGGAGCTGTCCGAGGCCAACCCGGACTGGGTGATGCTCTACCAGTACGGCAACCCGGCCAACGCCGAGGCGCACTACCGCGGCACCGGGCCCGAGCTGCTCAAGGACCTGCCGACGCTGACGCACTTCGTCGGCGGCCTCGGCACGACCGGGACGCTGGTCGGCGTCGGCCGGTACCTGCACGAGGCGAAGCCGGACGTCCAGGTCATCGCGGCCGAGCCCCGCTACGGCGAGTTGGTGTACGGGCTGCGCAACCTCGACGAGGGGTTCGTCCCGGAGTTGTACGACCCGTCGGTGCTCAACGGCCGGTTCTCGGTCGGTGCGTACGACGCCTTGCGGCGGACTCGAGAGCTGCTGGAGCACGAAGGCATCTTCGCCGGGATTTCGACGGGCGCGGTGCTGCACGCGGCCTTGGCGGTGGCCGAGAAGGCCGCGGCCCGGGGTGAGACCGCCGACGTGGCTTTCGTCGTCGCGGACGCCGGGTGGAAGTACCTGTCGACCGGGGCTTACGCCGGGTCGCTCGACGAGGCCGCCGAACGGCTCGACGGGCAGCTCTGGGCCTGAGTCACTCGGCTTTCCAGAGTTCGGGGAGGGCGAGGTCGACGCCGTCGGCCTCGGCCAGCCGCTCGAAGGTGGCCATCGTCGCTCCCAGGTCGTCGAACATCTTCGGCAGCAGCTTCAGCGGCTTGGACAGCGGGCGCCAGAAGGCGTCCCAGTGGATCGGGCGGACGATTTGCGGGTGGAGCGCGCCGACCGTCTCCCGCCAGTACTGCTCCCGCCACTCCTCGGTCTGCTTGCCGGCTTCTCCCACGCCGAGGTAGACGACGTCCGCGGAGTAACCGGCGAGCGCTCCGGGCACGAAGTTCGCCGATGCGTGGACCACGACGCTGCCCGCCGCGTGCGCAATGTGGAACGAGTAGCACCGCCCGGTCTTGAAATCCTTCGCCTTGGCCGGCAGCCGCACCGGCTCGGTGATCTCACCCGGCACCCGGTCGCCGGCGCTGTGCTCGGTCTCGACCGGCGTCACCGTGAAGGCGCCGAACTCCACCGGCCGGCCGGGCACCAGCTCTTGGAACGGTTCGGCGGCCAGGCCGTAGCCCTCCTGGACCTTCCGGGTCGACGGCGAACCGGCCAGCGTCGCACCGGTCAGCTCGGCGACGACCGGCGCGTCGAGCACGTGGTCCACGTGCGAATGCGCCACCAGGACGGCATCGAGCTTCGCTACGCCGAGCCGACGCAAGGCCTCGTCGATCCGGCCGCGGTCCGGCGCCACGCGCGTCGCCATCTTCAGCAGGGACGGCCGCGAGAAGAAACCGTCGACCAGGACCGCCGAGTTCCCGTCGGTGACCAGGACGTTCGACACCCCGGCGAAAGCCGTGCGCAGTTCGGGCATGCTGACATCATGAAGGTCATCGGGCTGCTGGGCGGGATGAGCTGGGAATCGTCGATCGAGTACTACCGGCTCGTCAACGAACGGGTGAAAACCCTGCTCGGTGGCTTCCACTCCGCCCACTCCGTGCTCTACTCCGTCGACTTCGCCGCCATCGAGCGGATGCAGGCCGAGGGGCGCTGGGACGACGCCGGCGCGGAGCTCAACCGCGCCGCTCGCGCGCTGGAAGCCGCCGGCGCCGACTTCGTCGTGCTCTGCACCAACACCATGCACAAGGTCGCCGACCGGCTCGAGGACGGCCTCGGCATCCCGCTGCTGCACCTCGGCGACGCCACCGCCGCGGCCATCAAGGCCGCCGGCATCCGGCGGGTCGGGCTGCTGGGCACCGGGTTCACCATGGGACAGCCGTTCTACCGCGACCGGCTCGCCGCGCATGGGCTCGACGTGCTCGTGCCCGGCGAAGAAGACCGTGACCTGGTGCACCGGGTCATCTACGACGAACTGGTGCTCGGTGTCGTCAAGCCCGAGTCCCGCGAGGCCTACCGCGGCGTGATCGGGCGGCTCGTCGAGGCGGGCGCCGAGGGCGTGATCTACGGCTGCACCGAGATCGAGCTGCTCGTCGGCCCGGAGGACGCGCCGGTGCCGACGTTCCCCACGACCCGCCTGCACGCCGACGCCGCCGTCGACTTCGCGCTGGGCAAGACCCCGCTGCCCGCGCCGCCCGCCTGAGTCACACGGCGACCACCGGCCCGCCGCTCGCGTGGGCCTCGTGCTGCGCCACGACCTGCCGCCACAGCCGCTCGCGCTCCTCGGCCGTGAACAGGTCCGGGGTGACGCCGAAGACGTCCGCCGCGGCCGTCCACCACTCCGACGGCGACTCGACGACCTCCTTGGTGCCGTGGCGGTTCAGCGTCCGCGCGCGCAGCGTGTCGACGCCCGCCGCGTCCCGGCGCTGCAGCACGCAGACCCGCACGAACCCGGACTCCGGCGACGTCGACAGCCACGCGTGCTTCGCCGCGAAGTCGCCCATCTCCGCCGCGCCCGGCGCGAAGTCGAAGCCGGCGAAGCTGCCCGACGGGTCGTGGTCGAACCGCCAGCCGCCCGGCGCCACCTCCGACGGCCGCAGCCGGTAGGTGTGCGGGCCCTGGGTGTACGAGCCTTCCCGTAGGGGGAGCGGCTGGTGGATGCCGTCGCCGAGGCCCGCGTCCACCAGCCACGTCGTCTCCGGGTCGTCCGGCAGGCCGGAGACGGTCAGCGCCAGGTGGTTGCGGTCGATGTTCGGCACGTCGCCCGGACCGCCCTGCACCCCGCCGAGGTGGCGCGTGACCTGGTAACCGAGCTCGCGCAGCAAGGCCGAAAAGGCGCCGTTCAAGTGGTAGCAGTACCCGCCGCGGCCGCGCAGGATCCGCGCGAGCGACGCCGACGGCTCCAGCGGCGTCGGCCGCCCGAGCTGGATCTCCAGCGCCTCGTACGGCACGCGCTCGACCTGCGCCGCGTGCAGGCGCCGCAACGCGGCGACGCTCGGCGGCTCCGCGTCGAGGCCGAGCCGCTCCAGGTATCCGTCAACGTCGAAGTTCCCCATGCCGCAGACGTTAGCGGCAGGCACCGACAAAAGCCCGGGATCAGGGATTTCACCCGAGGTGGAGCCGCTGGTCCGGACGTAGCCTCGAAGACGTGAGCACTTTGCACCCGGCCCCGGAAGCTGACGAAGCCAAGCGTGTGCTGCCACCGAAACCGAAGGCAGCCGCGCTCGTCGCGCTCTCGTTCACCCTGCTGCTCTACCTGGTCGAGCTGGTGGACGTGCTCCTGCCCGGCGACCTGGACCAGGGCGGCATCCACTCGCGGGTGCTGTCCGGCCTGGACGGCGTGCTGTTCGCGCCGCTGCTGCACGCCGGCTGGTCGCACCTGTTCGCGAACACCGTGCCGGTGCTCGTGCTCTCCTTCCTCGCCATGGCCGCCGGGATCGGGCGGTTCGCCCTGGTCACGGCCATCATCTGGGTGGTGTCCGGGCTGGGGGTGTGGCTGATCGGGCCGGCGAACACGGTCACCGTCGGCGCGTCCGGGCTGGTCTTCGGCTGGCTCGCCTACCTGCTGGTGCGCGGCATCTTCAACCGCGCGGCCGGGCAGATCCTGGTCGCCGTCGTCCTGCTCGGCGTGTGGAGCGGCATGCTCGCCGGCCTGCTGCCGGGCAACCCCGGGGTCTCCTGGCAGGGACACGTCTTCGGCGCGCTGGCCGGCGTCCTCGCGGCGTGGCTGACCAGCCGCACCGGCAAGTCGCGCAAAGCCGTGCCCGCGGCCCCGGGTAACCTCGAAGGGTGACCTCTTCGCCCGCTGATGCCCCGATCGGCGTGTTCGATTCCGGCGTCGGCGGGCTGACGGTCGCGAGGGCGCTCCTCGAGCAGCTGCCCGCCGAGCAGCTCCGCTACGTCGGCGACACCGCGCACAACCCGTACGGCCCGCTCCCGATCGCCACCGCCCGCAGCTACGCGCTCGCGGCGCTCGACGAGATCGTCGAAAGCGGCGTGAAGGCGCTGGTCATCGCGTGCAACACGGCGTCTGCGGCCTGCCTGCGCGACGCGCGCGAGCGCTACGACGTGCCGGTGATCGAGGTCGTCCTGCCTGCCGCGCGCCGCGCCGTCGTGGCCACGCACACCGGCCGGGTCGGCGTGATCGGCACCGAAGGCACCGTGCGCTCGCGCGCCTACGAGGACGCGTTCGCCGCCGCGCCGGGCATCACGCTCACCAGCGTCGCCTGCCCGCGGTTCGTCGACTTCGTCGAGCGCGGCATCACCTCCGGCAGGCAGGTGCTCGGGCTCGCGCAGGGCTACCTGCAGCCGCTGCTCGACGCCGAAGTCGACACGCTCGTGCTCGGCTGCACGCACTACCCGCTCCTGCAGGGCGTGCTGCAGATCGTGATGGGCCAGGAAGTCACCCTGGTTTCCAGCGCCGACGAGACCGCGAAGGACGTCGTCCGCGTGCTCACCGAGCGGGACCTGCTGACGACCCGGGAGACGCCGCCGCGGCACGAGTTCCTGGCCACCGGCTCGGCCGAGCCGTTCACCCGGCTCGCCGCGCGGTTCATGGGGTTCGCCCCGGGTGTCCTCGCTCCCACCACCGCGTGATCAGGCGTTCGGGCGCTTAGGGTGGCGAAGTGCGACTGACCATCCTCGGGTGCTCCGGCAGCATCCCCGGGCCGAACACCGCCGCGTCCGGCTACCTGGTCGAGGCCGAAGGCTTCCTGCTCGGCCTCGAACTCGGCAACGGCACGCTGGCGCAGCTGCAGGCCGTGGCCGATCCGTTCGACCTGGACGCCCTGGTGCTCACGCACCTGCACCCCGACCACTGCGCCGACGTCAGCGCGCTCACCGTCCTGCGCCGCTACCACCCGGCGCCGCCGTACCCGGCACGCCCGCGCCTGCTGCCGCTGTACGCTCCGCACGACGCGCCGCTGCGGCTCGCGAACGCGTACGCGCCCAACGAGACCGAGCGGGCCGTCACCGACCTCACCGACGTCTACGACTTCCGCCCGCTGCGGCCGGAGCCGTTCCGCATCGGCCCGTTCGAGGTCGTCGCGGTCGAGGTCGACCACCCGACCCCGGCGTACGGCCTGCGCATCTCCTACGGCGGCCGGATCCTCGCCTTCACCGGCGACACCGGGCCGTGCGCGGCGCTGAACGAGCTCGCCGACGGCGTCGACCTGCTGCTCGCCGAGGCCTCGTGGACGGACTCGGCCGAGCGGCCGGCCGGCGTGCACCTGTCCGGGAAACAGGCCGGCGAACTGGCGCGCGACGCCGCCGTCGGGCGGCTGCTGCTGACGCACATCGCGCCGTGGACCGACGCGGGCGCGGTTCTCGCCGAGGCGTCGGCGGAGTTCCCGGGGGCCGAGGTCGTCAAGCAGGGTGCCGTCTACGACGTCTGAGCGGTGCGGTCCTAGAGTGCTCTCCGTGGCTCGAAAAGACGGCAGGAACGACGACCAGCTCCGTGACATCAAGATCACCCGGGGATTCCAGCAGTGGCCGGCGGGGTCGGTGCTGATCGAATTCGGCAACACGCGGGTGCTGTGCGCCGCGAGCGTCACCGAAGGCGTGCCGCGCTGGCGGGCCGGGTCGGGGCTCGGGTGGGTGACCGCCGAGTACGCGATGCTGCCGTCCGCCACCAACACGCGCGGTGACCGCGAATCGGTGAAGGGCCGGATCGGCGGGCGCACGCACGAGATCTCGCGGCTGATCGGCCGCTCGCTGCGCGCCTGCATCGACCTGGCCGCGCTGGGCGAGAACACGATCGTCATCGACTGCGACGTCATCCAGGCCGACGGCGGCACCCGCACGGCCGCGGTGACCGGCGGCTACGTCGCGCTGGCCGACGCGATCACCTGGCTGGGTGCGGCGAACCGGCTCAACGACCCGCAGCCGCTGTCGTCGTCGGTGGCCGCGGTGAGCGTCGGCGTGGTCGACGGCCGCGTGCGGCTCGACCTGCCGTACGAAGAGGACTCGCGCGCCGAGGTGGACATGAACGTCGTCGCCACCGACGCGGGCACGCTGATCGAGGTGCAGGGCACCGGCGAGGGCGCGACCTTCGCCCGGTCCACTTTGGACAAGATGCTGGACCTGGCGCAGGCCGGCTGCGAGGAGCTGACCCGGCTGCAGAACGAGGCGCTGGCGCTGCCGTACCCGGGCGAGCTGCCGGAGCCGCGCCCGGACAGGAAGAAGGGCTCGAAGTGACGAAGCTGCTTCTGGCCACGCGCAACGCGAAGAAGCTCGGCGAGCTGCGGCGAATCCTTGCCGCCGAAGGCATTTCCGGCATCGAGGTCCTCGGGCTCGCAGACGTCCCCTCGTTCCCGGAAGCGCCGGAGACCGCGCCGGACTTCGAGGGCAACGCGGTGGCGAAGGCGCGTGACGCCGTGGCGGCCTGTGGGCTGCCCGCCATCGCCGACGATTCGGGCATCGCGATCGACGCGCTGAACGGCATGCCGGGCGTGCTGTCGGCGCGCTGGTCGGGCCAGCACGGCGATGACGAGGCGAACCTGAACCTGGTGCTGGGCCAGCTCGGCGACGTCCCGGACGAGCGCCGCGGCGCCCAGTTCGTCTGCGCGGCGGCGCTGGTGCTGCCGTCCGGCGAGGAGACGGTGGTCCGCGGCGAGTGGCGCGGCACGATGGTCCGGGACCGGCGCGGTACCCACGGCTTCGGCTACGACCCGATCTTCCGGCCGGACGGCGAAACCCGGACGTCGGCGGAGCTGGAGCCGTCCGAAAAGGACGCCGTCTCGCACCGGGGCAGGGCGTTGCGGGCCCTGCTCCCGGCGCTGCGGGAGCTCGCGGAAGGCTGACGCCTCAGGAAGCCAGGCCGAGGTCGCGGATCAGCTTCGCCACGTGCCCGCTCGCGCGGACGTTGTACCAGGCGTTGGCGATCTTGCCGTCGGCGTCGACGACGAACGTCGACCGGATGACGCCCAGGTAGGTCTTCCCGTAGTTCTTCTTCTCACCGTACGCGCCCCAGGCTTCGATCACCTTCTTGTCCGGGTCGCCCACGAGCGGGAACGTCAGCTTCTCGTTCTCGACGAACTTGGCGAGTTTCGCCTGCGTGTCCGGCGAGACGCCGATGACCTGGTAGCCGGCGTCGTTCAGCTCGGCGAGGTTGTCGCGGAAGTCGCAGGCCTGCTTGGTACAGCCCGGCGTGCTCGCGGCCGGGTAGAAGTACACGACGACGGACTTGCCGCGGAAATCGCGCAGCGAGACGTCCTTGCCCTCGCTGTCGGGCAGGGTGAAGTCCGGGGCTTCGTCGCCCGGGGAAAGTCGCTCGGTCATGGCCCGAGCCTACTGCGCCTGGTGGTGCCGATCCGACGGCGATGTCAGGCCGGGCCGCAGTAGGTGACCGCGGCGGCCTCGGTCGCGCTCGGCCGGATCTGCAGCCGCAGCTGCGTCTGCTCCTGCGGCACCGCGAAGGCCAGCGTGACGTGCACCGAGCGGCCGGGCAGCACGTCCTTGCCCGCGTCGGCGATGCCGGTGAACCCCTGAGGCGTGTCCACGACCTGCTTGACCACGCTGCCCGCCGAGGTGGCGGTGACGGTGAGGCCGGAGAGCTTGTACGTCGTCGCGCCGTCGTTCGTCAGCTCGACGTCGAAGGCCGCGCCGCGCGGGGTGCGCGGGTACGCCGACGCGCTGGGCTGGAACGACTGGGGCGAGCCGACCGAGATGATGACGCCGCTGGCGAAGCGGTGGTCGGCGCCGAACTTGAGGTCGTTGCCCGCCTGCGCCGCGCTGGCGCCCGCCTGGCCGCCGCCCGCGCCGAGGGCCGCGGTGCCGCCCTGCGTCGAAGGGACCCCGCACGCCACCGCCAGGGAAAGCAGTCCTGTGGTGAAGATGATCTTGCACGTGCGCGCGAGCGCCATCGCGGGTACTCCAGTCGGCGGGTCGGGGGTGCCGTTCGGCATCGGTGTGCCGGGCGAACCCGCTCCACTCTGGCCGTGATCGCGCGTGGTTACGAGGCGCCACGAGGGGTTGTCGCGCACCTGGTGCCGCGCCGTGGCCAATCCGTGACCGGAACGGCACGGGTGGTGACAATCACCCCCGACATGCCACTTAAACCGCGAGCGCGAACAGCAGGATGAAGATCGCCACGCCGGCCACCCAGGAGGCCATCAACCAGCCGAAATCGCGGACGGGATCGACCGCGCGGCTCTCCTCGCCGGGCACGTAGACGCCGCGTTCCTCGAACCAGTCGGCCCAGCGGGTGAACCAGCTCAACGGGTTGCGCGACGACATGCTTCACCTCCGGGCACCGGCTTCCCCGTCACAGTACGGGTACGGCCGCGCACACCGGAAGCCGCGTGACCGCTCACCGCCCGTGACCGGACGTGCCACGGGCGAGTGGACGTCGATGGCGCTCGTGTAGATCGTCAGAGCACTCCGTTGCGCTGCAGGATCGAGACCGCGCGGACCGTCGCGTAGCCCCGCCACTCGAGCTCCGCCGCGGGCGAACAGCTCGCGAAGTCGACCCGCCAGCCGCCGTCGTCCTGCTGCTCGCCGGCGAGCCGCCGCAGCTCAGCGTCGATCACGGCGCCGGTGAACAACGCGCGGGCCGGGCGGTCCGGCAGCGGTGCGAAGTCCAGTGCGCGCAGGGTTTCCCCTTCCGCACCGCCGGCCACCGGGACCAGGCCGTCAGGGGAGACGAAGGCGGCCAGCCGGTCCAGCAGCGCCGCCGCCTCCGCGTGGAAGTCGTGCGCCGCGTCGACGACGCCCACCGCGAACGCCAGCGCGATCGCGTGCGGCGCTTCGCAAAGCTCGCGGATCTCGCGGAAGCAGTACTCCGTCGCCGCGGCGAGCCAGGGGTGTTCGCGCACCGCGCGGTCGTGGCGGGCGACGCGCAGGGCGACACCGGCGGCGAACGCCGTGCTCTGCAGCGCAGCCTGCTTCGGGTCGGCTTGGACCCAGAACGGGGCGCAGCCCGCCGGGTCGGCCACCGGCAGGGCGAACGGCAGGCCGCCGTCCGGCGTGGAAACCGAGGCGAGCCAGTCGCACAGGCGGGCCGCGTGCGGGGAGGTGGCCGGCGCGGCGTCTTCGAACACCTCGAGGGCGTGGAGCGCGCCGCCGGGCTGGCTCTCCGGCGCCCGCAGGTCGGGTTCGAGACCCCAGCCGTAGCCGCCGTCGGGATTGCGGTAGCCGTCGACGGCGGCCAGCACGGCGTCGGCGCCGATCTCGCCGCGGAGCAGCTCGAAACGGCGTCGGTCCAGGAGCCGGGCGTGCGTCGCCAGGAACGACGCCGCCGCGGAAAGGTTCACAGCCATGCCGTCAGCGTCGCACCGGCGCGGCTGCGGGTCTTGAACGGATCGGACCGCACGGCAGCTGCGGGCCCGCCGCGCCGCGTCCTGGCCGGGCGGGGCGCCGAACAGGCGGCGGTACTCGCGGTTGAACTGCGACGGGCTGTCCTAGCCGTCCAGGTGCGCGACGCCCGCGTTGGCCAGCAGCAGCGACCGCGCCTCCTGCAGGCGGATGCGCTTCCGGAACTGCAGCGGGCTCAGTGCCGTGATCGCGCGGAAGTGCCGGTGGAACGCGGACACGCTCAGCCCGCTCGGATTCGCCGGCTCCTCGACCCGCATCGGCTCGGCGTGGCGTGGCTGCGTTCCCGCCCGGGCACGGTGGTCCCGATCGTCGGTGAACCGTCCACTGTGTACCGCCGCTGCTGCAGAGCGACGTGCGCTACTGACCGCGGAACGTGCGCCGGTAGGTGTCCGGGGGCACGCCGACCGTGCGGTTGAAGTGCCTCCGCAACGTCGTCGCCGTGCCCATGCCGACCGCCGCCGCGATCGTGTCCACGCCCGCGTCCGTCTTCTCCAGCAGCTCCTGGGCACGGCGGATCCGCTGCGTCACCAGCCACTGCAACGGCGTCGTGCCCGTTGCCGCGTGGAAGTGGCGGGTCAGGTGGCGGGTGCTGACCTTCGCCTGCCGGGCCAGATCTTCCACGGTCAGCGGCCGGTCGAGGCGGGCAGTGATCCACGGGAGCAGCGCCGTCAGCGGGTGGTCGTCGCGGGCGGGGACCGGCGTCGTCACGTACTGGGCCTGGCCGCCCGCGCGGTGCGGGGGCACCACCAGCCGGCGGGCGACCGCGTTGGCCGCCGCCGGGCCGTGGTCGGCGCGGACCAGGTGCAGGCACAGGTCCATCGCCGCGGCCTTGCCCGCCGACGTCAGCACGCTGCCGTTGTCCACGTACAGCACGTCCGGGTCCACCGTCACCCGCGGGAACCGGGCCGCGAGGACGCCGGTGTGCGCCCAGTGCGTCGTCGCGCGGAGGCCGTCCAGCAGCCCGGCCGCGGCCAGCACGAACGCGCCCGTGCAGAGCGACGCCACCCGAGCGCCGGCCGCGTGCGCCGCCTGCACCGCCTCGACCAGGTCCGCCGGCGGATCCGCGTCGACGTCGGCCCAGCCGGGCACGATCACCGTCCCGGCGCGCGCGAGCCGGTCGAGGCCGTGGTCGGGGTCCAGGACGAAGCGGCCGACCCGCACCGGGCCGGAGCCGCAGACGGCGAAGGCGTACCGCGGGTCCTCGCCGAACACCTCGGACGCGATCGTCAGCTCGAAGGGCAGCATCCCGTCGGTGGCGGCGAGCGCGACAGCGTGCATGTCCGAAAGTGTACGCAGCACGTCGTTACGGACACTGTCGTCGGCGAACCGTCGTCGCCAGGATGGCTTCATGACTTCGGTACTCGTATACGGCGCCTACGGGCACACCGGCCGTTTCGTGGTGGCTGAGCTGCGCAGACGTGGCTTCGAACCCATCCTTTCCGGCCGTGACGCGGCCAAGCTGCGGGGCGGACGCCCGGCCTCGGTCGACGACCCGGCGTCGCTCGACCGCGCTTTCGACGGCGTCGCGGCCGTGATCAACTGCGCGGGCCCGTTCGCCGTGACGGCCCTCCCGGTGATCGAGGCGGCGGCGCGCGCGGGTGTCCCGTACGTGGACGTCGCCGCCGAGATCGAGGCCAACCTCGACACGTTCGCGCTGGACGTGGACACCGTGGTGGTGCCCGCGATGGCGTTCTTCGGCGGCCTGGGCGACCTGCTGGCGACGGCGGCGATGGGCGACCGGACGACGGCCGACGAGGTCCACGTCGCCTACGGCCTCAGCGGCTGGCACCCCACACCCGGGACCCTCGCGGCCGGCCGGGTGTCCCGGGAACGCCGTGGCAGCAAGCGCATCCGGTTCGCGGGCGGCCGGCTGGAGCACCGCGACGACGCCCTCCCGACGCTCGAGTGGACGTTCCCCGAGCCGCTCGGCACCCGGCCGGTGCTCGGCGAGTTCTCGATGGCCGACATCGTGACGATCCCGCGGCACCTGAACGTTCGCGACGTCACCAGCTACCTGACGGTCGACGCGGCGCAGGGCCTGGCGGCGGCCGGCGAGCGCGACTCAGCCGAGAGCTTCGTCGTCGACGTCGTCGTCCGTTTCGGCGGCGTGGAGCGCCGGGCCGTCGCCCGCGGGCAGGACATCTACGCGGTCAGCGCGCCGCTCGCCGTCGAAGCGGTGGCGCGGATCCTGAGTGGACGGACGAAGGCGAAGGGCGTCGCCGCGGCGGGGGAGATCTTCGACGCGCCGGACTTCCTGCGCGCGCTGGCGCCGCACGTCACGGTCGAGTTCAGCTGAGCGCGGTGGCGCGGTAGCCGCCCGGGGTCGTCGCGTACTCGCGCCGGAAGGCTTTGGCGAAGGCGAACGCCGACCCGTACCCGACGGCCGAAGCCACCTGCGCCAGCGGCTTGTCGGTGTCGCGCAGGAGCCGCGCGGCCGTCGTCATCCGCCAGCGGGTGAGGTACGTCAGCGGCGGCTCGCCCACCAGGGTGGTGAACCGCCGGGCGAACGCGGCCCGGGACAGCCCGGCCGCGGCGCCGAGCTGCTCGACGGTCCACGCCCGGGCCGGCTCGCCGTGGATCGCGGCCAGTGCGCGTGCCGTCACCGGGTCGGCGAGTGCGCCCGACCACCCGGGTGCCCCGGCCTTCTCGCCCAGCCACGCGCGGAGCATGTAGACCAGCAGGGCGTCGACCAGCGAGGGCGCCACCACGGCGGCTCCGGGCGGGTGTGCCGCGAGCTCGTCGCCGAGGAGCCGGACCATCGTGCGCAGCCCCGGGTGGTGTCCCGGCGCGGCGGGCAGGTGCATGACCTCGGGCAGGTCCCGCAGGAGCGGGTGCGGCCGGTGCCGCTGCAACCGGTACGCGCCGCAGAGGATCGTCGCGCGGGCGCCGGGCCCGGGGAGCGAGACGCGTCCGAAGGGCGTGGCCGGCGATGGGCGTGTGGGCCGGAAGTCGACGAGAGCCGTGCCGGGCGCGGATGTCATCGCGTGCGGGACACCGCGGCCGAGCAGGGCGACGTCCCCCTGGCCGAGCTCGACCGGCTCGAACGCCGGGCCCCCGGGCAGCGGGGTCAGCCAGGACGTGCCCGCCAGCACGACGTGGAAGGCGGCGCCGGTGGTGTGGTCGAAGCGCAGGCCCCACGGCGCGTGCGCCTCGGTGTGGGCGGCGACCGGCGTGCCGGCGCGCAGGGCCCCGAGCACATCCGCGAGCACGTCCATCGGCCCACCATAGCGAGACGCTGGGACAACACAACGCGCTTTTCAGCCATTCTCCGTCTCGTCGATCGTGCCTAACTTGAAGAGATGACGGTGTGGATCGAAGGTGCGACAGGCAAGGCCGGACGCCGCGTGGTGGACGCTCTGACGGCGGCGGGCCTGCCGGTCCGGGCGGCGAGCCGCCACCCCGGCGAACCGAACGGGTCCGTGACGCCGGTGCGGTTCGACTGGTACGACGAAACGACGTGGGCGCCGGCGCTCGGTGACGCCGACGCGGTGTTCCTCAAGGGACTCGACAGCGACGACCAGGCGGCCACGATCATCACGCGCTTCCTCGGCGCGGCACCGGCGGTGCGGCGCGTGGTGCTGATGTCCGCGGTGGGTGTCGACCGCACGTCGGACGACGCGCCGCGAAGGGCCGTCGAGCTGGCGGTGCAGAACTCCGGCAAGCGCTGGACAATCTTGCGGCCGAGCTGGTTCCTGCAGAACTTCGACGAGGACGAGTGGGTCTTCGCGAGGGCGCTGCGCGAGACGGGCGAGCTGTACGCGGGCAGCGGCGAGAGCCGGGCCGCGTTCACCGACACGCGCGACCTCGCAGGCGCCGCGGTCGCGGTCATGACCGAAGAAGGGCACGACGGCCGCGGCTACACGATCACGGGACCGGAGTCGCTGACGTTCGGCGAGGTGGCGGAGCTGCTGGCGAAGGTGTCGGGCCGCCCGATCGTCCACGTGGACGCAACCCCGGAGGAGCACCGAAAGCACTTCGAGGAGTCCGGTCGCCCCAAGGAGTGGGTGGACCACATGCTGCACCTGTTCAAGCTGGTCCGGGCGGGAGTATTCGCCCCGGTAACCCACGACTTCGAGCACCTGACAGGCAAGGCGCCCCGCACGCCACAGGCGTACGCGGAGGAAACCTGGCGGCCGACGAACCCAACGTGACCACGGCGGGGGTCCGGGGGCGAAGCCCGCCGGGCGGGGTCTGGGGGTTGCACCCCCAGAAGACACGCCGAAGCGAAGCTCAGTGCAGGCGCGAAGCGCCGAGTAGAAGCGGAACGTGGGCCCGGAGAGACTCGAACTCTCACTGGCATGGACCTAAACCATGTGCCTCTGCCAATTGGGCTACGGGCCCCAGCCAGTCGGAAGCGTAGCGTGCGGCGTGGCCCGTGCGGCGGCGGTGGGGCGGTCGACTAAGTTGGGGCCCGGAAGTCCCTGCGGCGAGGAGGACACGTGGCCCGCGATCCCGAGACGATCGAGCGTGAGATCGAGCAGGCGAGGACGGCCCTGGCCGCGACGCTCGACCAGCTGACCGTCAAGGCCGACCCGAAGAAGCTCGCGGAGTCGGCGAAGGACGGCGTGCGCGCCAAGCTGGACAATCCCAAGGTCAAGTACCCGCTGATCGGGGGCGGGATCCTCGTGCTCGTCCTGCTGGTGCGGAAGCTGCTCAAGTAGCGCTCAGGCGCGCGCCTCGGCGGCCTTCTCGGTTGCCGGGGGCTCGGCCGCCGCCGGCTTGCTCTCCTCGACCGCCTTGGGGAGCTGCTTGCCCGGCGGCAGCGCGGGCTTCTTTTCCGCCGGAGCCGGCGGGGCTGGGGCCACGACCGCGTCCGGGGCCTTCTCGGTGGTCTGCTGCTTCGGCACGCTGCCGGGCGGCGGGACCTCGAGCGGCGGCAGCTTCGGGAGCGTCAGCCGGGCGGTCATGTACGCGCTGGTGAAATCCAGCGCACTGCCGTTGAGCAGGTGCACGACGGTGGTCTTGCCCTCGCCGCCGAGTTCCTCCACCAGCTGGTCGGCCCGGTCGCGCGCGGCGATGATGCCGGGTGCGCGGGCGGTCAGCTCCTTGCCTTGGCCGCTGACCGTGATCGCCCAGTCGGCGTCCTCTTGGACGTACGTCGCCGTGATCGCTTCCACCATCTGCCTCACGCCCCTCTCCCTCACCACCATGCTTTACACAACCGTGACGCGGCTACCGCATTCCCATGACGCAGCTTTCGGGGAGATGCGGGACGCGCCCCCTCTCGGCCGTGAAAGTCCAGCACACTTTCTACCGTGTCTTGAGTACCGTAGAGCAACTCTGTGTCACACGACACGACAGCGCTGAGTAGCGACCAAATGGCCTAATGCACTTGCAAACTACCGTGCACGGTGCTGCAGGCCGCTCCACAGCACGTCCATGGCGTATTCGGTGGCGGTTTCCGGGCTCACTTCGTCGTGCCGCTCGCACCAGATCGCGAGCCGTTCGCAGGCGCCGACGACGAATTCCGCGGCCGCTTCGGCTCGAAGGTCGTCGCCGCTGTCGAAGTAGCCGCTCATCAGTGCGGCGATCAGGTCGGTCTGCTGGCGCCGGGTCTCCTCGACCTCGTCGGCGGCCGGGGTGCCGATCAACGCCATCTCGTGGCGCAGCAGCGACCACGCCTCGCGGCGCTCGCGGATGAAGACGAAGAACGCCAGCAGGCCGCGGCGCAGGGCTTCTTCGGCCGTGGCCGCGCCGACCGTGGCCTGCTCGGTGACCTCGCGCAGCACCGACCGCGACTCGCGGATGCACGCCAGCAGCAGGCCTTCCTTCGAGTTGAAGTACTCGTAGAGCATCGGCTTCGAGACGCCCACCAGCTCGGCGATCTCGTCCATGGACGCCGCCGCGTAGCCGCGCGCCGAAAACACCTGCTCGGCGACCTCGACCATCTGCCGCATCCGCTCGGCTCGGGGCATGCGCTTGCGCTTCGCGGTGGTCACGGGCGACACTCTACCGGTAGTAACCTACTCTGAGTAAGCTGGACGACGAGTAACAGGCAACCGGGAGGCGCGATGGGCAACCGCACGGAGACCGGGGTCGTCATCGTCGGGACCGGGTTCTCCGGTCTCGGCATGGCGATCCAGCTGCGCAAAGAGGGGCGGGACGACTTCGTCATCCTCGAAAAGGCGCACGACGTCGGCGGCACGTGGCGGGACAACAGCTACCCCGGGTGCGCCTGCGACATCCCGTCGCACATGTACTCGTTCTCCTTCGCGCAGAACCCGGGCTGGTCGCGGGCGTACTCGCCGCAGCCGGAGATCTGGCGCTACCTGCGCGAGGTCGCCGACCAGCACGACCTGCGGAAGTTCATCCGCTTCGGCCAGGAGATGACCGGCGCCCGCTGGGACGCCGACGAGAACCGCTGGCACGTCGCCACGAGGGGCGGCGACGAGTTCGCCGGGACCGCGCTGGTCGCCGGGGTCGGCGCGCTGCACCTGCCGATGATCCCGGACCTCCCCGGTATCGAGAGCTTCGGAGGCCCGGCCTACCACTCCGCCCGGTGGCGCCACGACGTCGACCTCAAGGGCAAGAAGGTCGCCGTCATCGGCACCGGCGCCAGCGCGGTCCAGTTCGTGCCGAAGATCGCGCCCGAGGTCGAAGAGCTGACGCTGTTCCAGCGCACGCCGCCGTGGATCATGCCGAAGGCCGACCACGAGATGTCCGGGCGCACGCGGGCGCTGTTCAAGGCGTTCCCGCCGGCCCAACGCGCCTACCGGAACGCGCTCTACTGGCTGCTCGAAGCGCGCGCCATCGGCTTCAACGGCCAGTCGTGGGTGATGAAGATCGGCCAGCGCCTGGCCAAGCGCACCATCGATGGCGCGATCAAGGACCCGGTGCTGCGGCACAAGGTCACCCCGGACTACACCATGGGCTGCAAGCGCGTGCTGATCTCCAACGACTACTACCCGGCGCTGGCGCGGGACAACGTCGACGTCGTCACCGACGGCGTGAAGGAGGTCCGGGCGCACAGCGTCGTGGACGCCGCGGGTGTCGAGCACGAGGCCGACGTGATCATCTACGGCACCGGCTTCCACGTCACCGACGCCTTCGACGACCTGGAGATCGTCGGCCGTGACGGGCGGAACCTCGGCAAGGAGTGGGCGACCGAGGGGATGCGGACGCACCTCGGGATCACCGTCGCCGGCTTCCCGAACCTGTTCTTCCTGCTCGGCCCGAACACCGGCCTCGGCCACAACTCCGTCGTGTTCATGATCGAGGCGCAGATCTCCTACGTCGCCGAGGCGCTGCGGCTGGCCCGCGGCAAGGCCATCGAGCCGAAGCCCGAGGTGCAGGAGCGGTTCAACACGCGGATCCAGCGCAAGCTGGCGAAGGGCATCTGGACGCGCGGGGGCTGCAAGAGCTGGTACCTGGACGCGAAGGGCGTCAACCGGACGATCTGGCCGGGCTTCACCTGGCGGTACTGGCTGGACACGCGGAAGGTGCGGCGCGAGGACTTCCTGGTCGGCTGACCGAGGGTCGTGAGTGGGAAACGGTGTTCTAACCCTGTTTCCCACTCACGACCGGGCGGGATCAGCGGGAGACGTAGCGGCGGAGGCGGGCGATCAGGTCGACGGTCGGCAGCCCGCACAGCTCGGCCATGCGCTCGAGCGCCGGCAGGTCGAGCGCGACCTCGGCGGCGCCGTGCTCGCCGCCCTGGCGCAGCCGGTCCTCGGCCCAGCGGCGCAACGGCAGCAGGTCGGCGGAGGCGTCGGCGACGACCTTGCGCAGGTCGACGCGGACCCGGCCCGGCTCGTCGACGAACACCCGGCGGTGCACCTTGGCCAGCAGGTCCTGGGGCAGCTCGTCCATCGCGACGCACAGCTCCACCAGGCGCACCACGGAACACTGTCTGGTGCCCAGTTCGTAGGTGGCCAGCGTCTGCAGCGAAATCTCGCTCTGCAGGTGCTGGTTCAGCTCCTTGCGCGTCCAGCCTCGGCTGCGCCTGAGCTTGCGGAGCTCGTCCCCGAGTATCCGCTGGTAGTCCTCGGCGTCGATCAGCACATCAATGTCCCCTACCGTGCTCTCCCGCGGCATCCGCACGGTGGTGACAAGTTTCCCGTGCAGGTGCACCCTCACGTGTATGTAAGTGCGCGGGAGCCCGGCCCTTACGCGGTTTCGGGCATGTCTTTGATACCGATTACGCGAGTTAGGCCTAACGGGTTAACGACAGGTAGCTGGGTGTGCAAATTGCAGTTTGCAGGCTTCGGAACCATCGATTGCGCCGCTGGTGAGGTGCCTGCCCTCAGTTGACGCAGGGGACGCCTTCGGCCGTGATCGGCTGGTCGTCGGCGGCCGGCGGCGGGGCGGGGGCCTGCGACGTCGCGCCGGAGGCGGCACCCGAACCGGTGCTCGCGTCGGTGGCCGGCCCCTGGTAGTCCGAGCCGAGGAACACCATCACGTGCCCGGCCGAGACGCTCTTGTCCTCCTGGATCGTCGGCGAGCCGCCGAGGGCGTCGGCGACCGCCTGGCCCTTGTCCTTGCCGCCCTTGGGCACCCAGATCACCGTCGTCTTGCGCGCGGTCGAGTTCGCCGTGTCGCCGGAGGTGAAGCCCTTGCTCTCGAGGGTCTTCGCGACGCTCGCGGCCAGCCCGGTCTTGCCGGAGGCGTTGCGGACGTCGACCGTGGTCGCCTTGTTCGCGGGGTCGGCCTGCTGCGCGGGCGGCGCCGTCTGGCCCGGCTGCGGCCCGGCGAGCCCCTGCACGAACTGCTTCACCTCGGCCGGGTCGACCTGGATGGCGACGCCGTCCTCGGGCGTCTTGTACTCGACGTTCTTCACCGGGATGGTGCGGAACTCGAGCTGCCCGCCGGTCAGGCCCTTCATCTGCTGGGCGAACCCGAAGATGTCCCAGTTCTGGTTGAGCACGACCGACTTCTTGATGGCGTCGATCAGGTCGTTGAGCTTGGCCGGGTTGGTCAGCGTGCCGGCCGAGAGCACCTTGCGCGCCATGCCGGCCATGAACACCTGCTGCCGGACGACCCGGTCGAGGTCGCCGTTGGGCAGGCCGTGGCGCTGCCGGACGAACTCGAGCGCCTGGACGCCGGAGATCGTGTGCTGGCCCTTGGTGAAGTCCGCGCCGGAGTACTCGTCCTTGACGTTGTTCTTCAGGCAGACGTCGACGCCGCCGATGGCCGTCGTGATGTCGCTGAAGCCGAGCAGGTTGACCGCGGCGTAGTTGTCGATGGTCGACCCGGTGAGCTTCTCGATGGTCTCGATCAGCTTCTTCGCGCCGGCCTGGTTGGCCTGGACGTCGAGCTGCTTCGGGTCCGTGACGCCCTGCTTCTGCAGGTCCTTGCGAGCCTGCAGCATCGCTCGGGCGTACGCGGAGTTGATCTTGTGCTTGCCGTAGCCGGGGATGTCGACGTAGGAGTCGCGCGGCAGCGACATCGCGACGGCCTTGCTGCCGTCGTTCGGGATGTGCACGAAGATCAGCGAGTCGGTGTTGAGCTCGCCGTTGGAGTCGCCGGCGCGCAGCTGGTCGAGCACCTCACGCGGCAGCGGGTTGCCTTGGGCGTCGGTGCGGCTGTCGAGACCGACGAGCAGGATGTCGCGGGCGCCGTCGGCGGGCTTGTCGCCCCCGCCGCCGTCGCTGATCACGTTCGCGTAGTTCAGCCCGTTGACCAGGCCCTGCATGGCGGCCCACGCGTACCCGGTCAGGCCCATCACCAGCAGCGACACGACGGTCAGCGCGATCTTCGCGCCGCGGAAGGAGTTGTGGCGGGCGCGCGGGGCCGGCCGCGGCTGGGGACGGCCCGGCGGCGGCGTGCGGCGCGCGTCCACCGGCTCGCGGCGGGGCGACGGGCGCCGCGGTGGTGGCGTGCGCCGGCCTGGCTCGTCCTGCCGGGGCCGGGCGGGGCGGCGGTCGCCTTGCCCGTTCCGAGGCGGGTGATCCACGCGGGCGACTCCTCACTGCTTCGATCGGCGGTCCTGGGCTTGGGACGCATGGTGCCCGCACCTGGTTGCCGTAGCGTTACACATCCCCTGGTCAATGTGGCACGCACCACCCAGTTTCCCGCATCCGCGTGGGTTACGCCTGGTCAGGACGTCGCATTTGCCGCTTCGCGGGCCGGCAGCAGGGTGCCGGCGGCCGCGAGCAGGGCGAACCCGGCGGTCGCCGCGTGCAGCGTGACGCCGAGGAGCTCGGACGTGCCGCCGCCGTCGGCGAACAGGAGCGAAGGTGCGCAGGCCAGCGCGGTTGCGAGCCAGGTGCCGGTCGCCGCGCCGGCGCCGAGCCGGATCGTGTGCAGCAGGAACACCCCGAGCAGCAGGTGCACCAGGCTCTGGATCGGGTCGAGCCGCAGGCCCAGCAGGTCGGCGTCGGCGGCCACCCCGCCGAAGCGGGTCAGCGCGAAGCCGAACACGCCGAGCGTCGCGTAGCCGATGCCGAACCCGGCCGCGGCCCTGGTCAGCAGCACCGACCGGCGGCCGGGGAGCTCGGCCGCGCGGGGCCGCCGGACGCCGTGTCCGTGCCGTTCGAACCACCAGAAGACCAGCGTCGCGGGCACCGCCAGCAGCCCGACGGCGACCAGCGTCCGCGGCCGGACCAGCCAGCTCAGCCCGTCGGCGATCC
This sequence comes from Amycolatopsis sp. NBC_01488, assembly GCF_036227105.1. NCBI lineage: Bacteria > Bacillati > Actinomycetota > Actinomycetes > Pseudonocardiales > Pseudonocardiaceae > Amycolatopsis > Amycolatopsis sp. NBC_01488. The sequence goes on from NZ_CP109434.1 coordinate 4,032,102, forward strand.
GGCCGGGGAGGTAGACGAGCGCGACCAGCAGCAGCATCCCGGCGAGGAACGCCAGGTAGAGGCTCATCGGCGCGCGCACCACAAACCGGCAGGCGGCGGTGACGCGCGGGTGATCGCCTAGACGCGCCAGCGGGTCGGCCAGCAGCCCCAGCACGCCGAGCTGGGCCAACCCGAGCAGCAGCACGCCCCACGGCGGCGCCGAGAACGCCGCCGGGGCGCCCGGACTGCCGAGCAGGACGGGTGGCCCGCCTCGCAGGACACTCGCCACGGCGAGGCCCGCGACCCCGGTCGCGGCGGCCAGGGCAAGCAGGCGTCGTGACGGGCGTACGCCGTCAGCGTGCGGGAAGGCGAGTTGCTGGGCGAGGAGCGCGAGGGCGAACGTCGCCGCGTAGCGCGGGAGCGGCGAGCCGGTCACGTCCGCGGCCAGCTCCCCGGCGACGACCAGCGCGAGCAGCCCGGCGGCCGCGGGCACGGGAGCCCGGCGGTGCAGCGCGAGCAGCGGCGGCGCGCAGACGATCGTCAGCAGGTAGACCCCGAGCAGCCACAACGGGTGCAGCGCGATGCGCATGACCGTCGCGTTCGTCCCCGCCGGGATGCCGAGCAGTTCGAGCGCCAACGGCGTCAGCAGCGCGACGACCGCGAAGATCAACGCCGGGCGCAGCAGCGGGCTGGAGCGCTCGGCCAGGTAGTGGCGGTAGCCGCCGCCCGCGTCCAGTTCGGCGCGCCAGCCGGCCGCGTTGGCGTGGCCGCCGGCGAAGTAGATCAGCGGGACGAGCTGGGTGAGCCACGTCAGCGGCCACAGCGCCGTTTCGGGGGCACCGGCCCAGTCCGCGAGCGCCGTCACCGACTCGCCGAGGAGCAGGAGGACGACCCCGCCCGCGCCGAGCAGCGCCCACCGGCTGACCGGCGCCGGGGCTGCCGCGGGCACCGGCACCCGCGGCTCACGGCGGGCACGCAGCCAGCCGCGCAGCCGGAACACCAGCAGGCAGCCGATCACGAGCACGCCGGCGACCATCGGGCCGATCGGGTCGCCGACCGGCGGGCCCCAGCGCTGGTGCCACGAGTTGACGACCAGGCCGGCCGAGTAGAGCGACGCGACGACCCGGCAGGTGCCCGCGGAGTTCATCGGGTTGAGGTCGCAGGCGTGGTGCATGTCGTGCGACAGCTGGTTGTCCAGCGCTTCGCGGACCTCCGGGCCGAGCGGGTGGCCCTTGCGATCGGCATAGCGCAGCAGGTCGTAGCCGAGGTCGTGGGCCTTGCACGGCACCGCGTAGTCCCACTTCGTGTTGTCGTCGCCCCACGGTGTCGAGCAGCCGCCGTCGACGTGGACGGCGCGGACCGTGCCGTCGCGGGCCGGCATCGCACCCGGGGTGACGCCGCTTAGCGCGGTGAAGTCCTTCGGCAGCAGCGCGAGCGCGTCGGGGTGCGGACCCGGGTGGACCAGCGCCTCGATCGCGTTCTGCGCGGCGAGCACGTCGCCGGTGGGCGGCCCCTGGTCCGGCGGGGCGGGCGGGCGCGAGGAGATCAGGCCGAAGCCGAAGACGACCAGCAGGACCAGCAGCAGCCAGCCGGACGTCGACCAGGGTCGGCGGACACGGGACGGCTCGGTCGGGACTGGCATGGTCCCAGGGTGCCAGCACCGTCACGGCGGCGACATGGGGACAGCCCCCAGGCCGGTGCTGCCCGATCGGGTGGCGCGCGGGTCTGCCCCTTCTTACGTTCCGCGCTCGCCCCGCCTCGGCGAGACTGGCCGTGGGGGTGCGGCGGACCAGGAGGGCGTGCGGTGGGCTCGACCGATCCCGGCGGCACGCGGCCCGCCGTGCCCGTGGCGGACATGGTGCGTGCGTTGCGCCGGCTCGCTCCGGGTGCGGCCCTGCGGCCGGTTTCTCCTCAGCTGGCCGTGCTGGCGTCCGCGCTGCGGCACCATTCGCCCGCGGAACTGGCCCTTCGTTGTCCTTCGACGGTCGTGCAGGTGGTGCTGGCCGCGCAGGTGCGCGCGCTCGACCGGGCGATGACGGGGTGGTTCGGCTCGGGCGTCCCGGAGGCGGCGCGGCTGGTCCGCGCGGCCCGGTTCAGCGGAAGGTGTCGGACGGGCGCGCTGCCGGCCCGGCTTCGCGCCGAGCCGGGACTGCGGGCGGCGGCGCTGGACTGGGCGGAGGCCGGCGGCGGGCGGCTCCTCGCGGACGAGCTGCGCGGAGTGCCGCTGGTCCCGGACGGCGAGGACGGCCGCCGGGCGGCGGAGCTGGTGGTGGCCGCGTTGCTGCCGCGGGCGGAAGTCGGCGCGGGGGATCGGGAGGTGCTGGTGCCGCGGATCACGGCGGTCCGGGACGGGACCGGGTTCCTCGAGGTCCGCTCGGTGCGCGTGGGCGAGCGCGGGTTCCGGGTCGACGTCCGGGCCGATCCACCGGTGGACTTCGTGCGCGAGAGCCTCGCCCTGCGCGCGCTGTGGTGGAACGGCCTCGGCCGGGTGACCGACGACCTCGGCCACGAGTACCTCGTCCTGCGCAAGGACCCGGACGGCACCGGGATCGTGCGTCACTGGTGCCACCCCCGCCCGGCGCCCGGGGCCCGGGTGCTGCGCCTGGAGTCGGCGGGTTACCGCGGCGAACTGCTCCGCCTCGACACGGCGGCGCCGGGGACGTCGGCCGAGGTGCTGGTGAAGCGGGAACTGACGGTCCGGCTGGGGTGTGAGCGGCTGGAGTAGGCCGGCGCGGGGCCACGCGGCGTGGATTCCGCAGCGGTCAGCCTGCTCTTGTTGGGAGCCCTGCCGGGGTGTCATGAGCGGCCGGTGCCGCTCGCACTCGGGAAGCGGACGGCTGCTCGCGGCTGAAGCGTGACAGGCCGGGCCCGGTGAACTCAGGCCTCGCTCGGAGCCGGAAGCCCGCCGCCCGGGGTGTCCGGGGCGAAGCAGACCTGGTCGCGGCCGTTCTCCTTCGCCAGGTACACCGCCGCGTCGGCCGACTGCAGCAACCGCTCCAGCGTGTCCCCGTGCCGCGGGTGGCGCGCCACCCCGATCGACGTGGTCCGGTCCGCGATCGTCGCCGGGTCGCCACGCTTGTCCGTCGTCACGATATGCAACTTGGCAATCGCAATCCGTATGCGCTCGGCCGCGTCCCAGGTGGACTCTTCGTCGATGTCCGGGAGCAGAATGAGGAATTCCTCACCCCCGAAACGGCCGACCAAGTCGCTCGGCCGAGTCACTTCGTCGAGGGTTTGCGCAACCGTGCGGAGGACGTCGTCGCCCGCCGGATGGCCATAGGTGTCGTTAATCCACTTGAAGTGGTCGAGATCGACCATCAGCAGCGCCAGTTGATCACCCGATCGGGCGGTCCGTTCCAGTGCCCGCTCGGCCGACTCCGACCAGCCGCGCATGTTGAGAATCCCGGTTTTCGGGTCGGTCCGGACGTCGTTCTGCAGCTGATCGAGTTCGGCGAGGCGATTGAAGACCACGGTGACCACAGCCATCACCGCCACCATCGGCGGCACGGCGGCGAGCAGGATCGCGGTCACCGCGCCCAGGCCGATGGTGATCGCCTCCAGGGTGTTGTCGGCGGGGCTGCCGAGCACGTTACGAACCGTGCGCCCGGCGGGGGATCCGAGCAGCAGGACCCCGCCCACGTACACGATCTGGATGGCTTCGTAGATGGCCCCGGTGAGCACGATCGTGCCGAACTCGCGGAGGAAGCCGCTCCAGTCCGGCGGCCCCAGCAGGTGCGGTCCGAGCGCCGTGTAGGTGACGTGCGCGAGCGTGGCCGCGAGGCCGTGCGTGATCGACGAGAAAATGAAGTTGTGGGCCGGCCGGCGCGCGATGAACCAGTGCTGCAACCGGATGACCGCGATGACGAACAGAATGAGCGGCACCGGCAGGATCATCGCCGCGGAAAACGTCCAGACGGCGGTGAGGTCGATCAGCACCGTTTTCGTCCGGTTCCGCCGTCGTTCTTCCTGACGCTGCGTCAGCTGAATGTGCACGGTGGCACCCGCCGCCAGAATCGCGAAATTGATCCAGTCGTTTCCGGACGGAATCGGCGAGCGCGCGAACGCGACGACGAGAATCGCGACCGCCACGGCTTCGGCCGCGAGCATGAACGCGACCTGCACCGGCCGGCGGCGCCACAGCGCCCAGTTGCGCGGCCGGTAGGCGTGGCCGGTGCGGACGGTCGCGACCGGACCACCGGTCGTGGCCGGTGACCCGTCCGTGGTCACGCCCTGTTCCGCCGCGGTTCCCCGCTGCGCCGGCGCCGGTCCGCCCCGCTCGCCCGGGTCGCCGTCCGGTCCTGGATGCAATTGGTCACCTCCTTTCCAGCCTAGTCGCCGCCTTGAGTAATCTCATCGGTACCTGGCAGAGTGTTCACGCATTCCGCGGCCGGGTACCATCCCACAGCAACGGACCTGCCAAGGCCCCGGCGGAACTGCCGGGAACGCGGCGCAAAAGGTTCTGCGAGACTCTTCCCGCACGGAGGTGGCCCCCATGAGCAACCGCGACTTCTGAACCACCCGCGAATTGTCGCCCGCGACGCCCGCGAATGCCATTCATGATCTTGCTCGCCCAGCGTCACAGAGAACGGGGAGGTGGCACCCGATGGCCAACCGTGACTTCTGATCCGTCCCGCCCGGGAGACGTCGTTCCCCGCTCATGACGGCCGTGGCCCCGGCTCCGCCCCGCCGACCCGGCGCCAGGACAGCGCGACCGGGACGGCCAGCAGCAGCCCCACCGCCCCCGCGAGCGCGATCGCCGCGTTCGCGGAACCGGCCCACTGGGCCACCAGCCCGCCGATGCCGACGCCCACGCCCTGGGCCACCCGCAGCCCCGTCCGGTAGAGCCCGCCGGCGCTGCCCCGGATGTCGTTGGGCACCCACGTGATGAACGTGGCCGACACCGTGATCACGTACGCGCCCGTCGCGCCGGCCAGCGCGAGCAGGACCAGCGCGACCGCCAGGTTCGGCCGCAGCGCGAACGCCGCCAGCGCGGCCAGCGGCAGCGCGGCCAGCACCCCCAGCAGCCGGCGCCGGTGCTCCGTCGAGACGAACCGCGACAGCAGGAACGCCCCGACGACGAAGCCCAGCGGATCGGCCGCCAGCAGCCAGCCCACCGCCTCGTCGCCCGCGCCCAGCTGTGCGGCGAGCGGCGCGGCGAGGCCCTCCGGGATCACCGCGAGGCCGACGAGCCAGGACAGGTAGAGCAGCACGCGGAGCCGTTCGTCGCCGAAAACCTGCCGGACGGCGCCGAACCAGGGGGCGCCGTCGTCCCCCGCGGCCGGTCGCCGCAGCACCGCCAGCCGCACGGCGACGGCCGCGACCAGGAACGTCAGCGCGTCGATCGCCAGCGCCCACGACGTGCCGATGCCGGTCACCAGCAGGCCGCCGGCGGCGAGGCCGGCCAGCATCGCGGCGTTGTTCGTGATGCCGCGCAGGTCCTGGCTCTGCAGGTAGACGTCGTCGTCGGTGAAGATCTCGCGGCCGAGCGCGTTCTGCGCCGCGTTGCCCGGCGCGTTCGCCAGCCGGGCGAAGACGAACAGGACGAACAGCCAGCCCATCGGCGTCCCGGGCACGGCCATCAGCCCGATCAGCACGGCCTGCGCCAGTGAGCCGGTCACCAGCACCGCCCGCCGCGGGAACCGGTCCGCGAGCTGGGACAACCCGAGCCCGCCCGCCAGCGCGGGCAGGAACGTCAGCGAGTAGACGACGGCCGAGAGCAGCGGCGACCCGGTCCGGTCGAAGACCAGGATGGCCAGCGCGACGATGGTGAGCTGGTCGCCGAGCATCGACTGCGTCTCGGCGAACCAGAGCGCGCGGAACTCGCGGTTGGCCAGGACGGCCCGGAGCCGCGGTGTCGCGCGCGTCGTCACCTCGTCACCACCGCCCCCGATCGAGTGAATATGGGCCGTCCGCATTGTGCCTCGCCAGTGACGACCCCATCCGGGGGAGTCACGGCTGACCACCCGGAGGCACTGACAGTATGCCGCCGGTTACGCGCCGGTGTCCCCGGAACGCGCATCCCCGCGCCGATCGGGTTACCCCGCCGCCGAGGGGCCGGGATTGGCCGTGACCGGCGCGCGGGTACCTCCGGGCTGATCGAACCGGATTCGCTCGGCGCAGGGCGACGGCCGCTCGTCGTCGCGGCGATGCCCCGTTGGTCCGGATGGGCCAAGACTGGACGCAGAGCCGGCCCGGGGTGGACGGACCGCGCCGCCGCCGGCGCGCAAAGCGGGGAGATGACGATGGACGGGTTGATGCAGGGCAAGGCGGTCGTGGTGACCGGCGCCGGCCGGGGCCTTGGCGAGGCGTTCGCGGTGCACGTCGCGCGCGCGGGCGGGTCGGTGGTCGTCAACGACATCGACGTGGAGCTGGCCGAGCGCACGGCGGAGAACATCCGCGCGCACGGCGGCCGCGCCGTGGCCAGCGGGCACAGCGTGGCCGAGGCCGGGGAGGCGCAGGAGATCGTCGACCTGTGCGTCAAGGAGTTCGGCGGGATCGACGGGCTGGTCAACAACGCCGGCCTGAACTACGAGGCGCTGCCCTGGGAGGACGACGCCGAGCAGGCGCGTGAGCTCGTCCAGGTCAACGTGATGGGCGTGGTGAACACCGGCCTGGCCGCGATCAAGGCGATGGTCGGCGCCGGCACCGGCGGCTCGATCGTCAACATCTCTTCGGGAGCTTCGCTCGGGCAGCGCAAGCTCGGCGTGTATGCGGCGAGCAAGGGCGCGGTCGCGTCACTGACCTACTCCTGGGCGCTCGACCTCGAGGACGCCGGGATCCGCGTCAACGCCGTCTGCCCGCTCGCGCACACGCGGATGGTGTGGAAGTCCGAACGCTCGCTGCGCGCCTGCCCGCCGGACCGGACGCCGTCGCGGATCGCGCCGGTCGTGCTGTTCCTGCTCGGCGACGGCTCGCACGGCATCACCGGCCAGATGATCCGGTGCAACGGCCCGCAGCTGCACGTCATGGGCCAGCCGTTCCTCAAGCAGCCGATCCTCGAGCGCCCGGTGTGGGACACCGAGACCGTGCAGAAGGCGTTCGACGAGGTCTTTTCCGCCCACCTGGAGAACTACGGCCTGGAGAAGCGCGTCCCGCCGCGGCTGCGCAAGTGGACGGAGACGACCTCGCCCCGGACCGCCTAGGAACCTGCCGCGGGCTCCGGGTCCCGGGCCGCCGCGTACAGCGCTTCGATGTCGGTCGAGTAGCGGTCGTTGATGACCCGGCGCTTGAGCTTGAGCGTCGGGGTCAGCTCGCCGGATTCGGGCGTCCACGTCTTCGGCAGCACGTGGTAGCGCTTGATCTGCTCGATCCGGGCCAGCCTGCTGTTGGCCGACTCGACCGCGCGCTCCAGCTCGGCCCGCACGGCCGGGTGGTCGGCGAGCTCGTCCGGCGACGCCTCGACGCCGTTCGCCGCGGCCCAGCCGGGCGCGATCTCGTCGTCGAGCACGATCAGCGCGGTCACGTACGGCCGGTCGTCGCCGATCGCGACCGCCTGGCCGATCAGCGGGTGCTCCTTGAGCAGGCCCTCGATCCGCGTCGGCGCGATGTTCTTGCCGCTCGAGGTGATGATCAGTTCCTTCTTGCGGTCGGTGATCGTCACGAAGCCGTCTTCGTCGATCGTGCCGATGTCGCCGGTCGCGTACCAGCCGTCGGCGTCGGTGGCGTCCTGGATCGTCCCGTCCTCCTGCAGGTAGCCGAGGAAGACGATCGGGCCGCGCACCAGCAGCTCGCCGTCTTCGGCGACCTTCACCTCGATGTCGGCGAGCGGCTTGCCGACGGTGCCCGCGCGGAACGCCTCGCCGGAGTTCGACGTCGCCGCGCCGGTCGTCTCCGACAGGCCCCAGACCTCGCAGATCTCGATGCCGAGGCCGGCCAGGAAGTAGATGATCTCCACCGGCAGGGCGGCCGCGCCGCTGGAGGCGACCAGCACCTTGTCGAGCCCGAGCAGTGCGCGGATCGGGGCGAGCGCGGCCTCGTCGGTCTGCTTGATCTTCTCGGCCAGTTCTTCGGGCACGGGCTGCCCGGCGCTGCGCAGCTTGTAGCCCTGCTGCAGCAGTTCGTTCGCCTGCAGCAACGCCGTGCGCCGGTCCTCGGGCACGCCGCCGAGCATGTTCTTCAGCCCGGCGACCATCTTCTCCCAGACGCGCGGGACGCCGAAGAAGCTCTCCGGGTGCACCTGGCCGAGCGCGCCGACGACGCCGGACGGGTCGGCGAGCGTGTGCACGTGGCCCGCCCACACGATGGGCAGGTAGATCGACAGCTCGCGCTCGGCGATGTGCGCGAGCGGCAGGTACGCGATGTTCGTCGCGTGCATCGGCGGGTGGTGCAGTTCCGTCACCGCGTACGCCTGGTGGATCGCGTTGCGGTGCGAAAGCACGACGCCCTTGGGGTCGCCGGTGGTGCCGGAGGTGTAGATCATCGACAGCGGGTCGTCCGGCTTGATCTCCTGCCAGGAAGCTTCGAACGAGCCCGGGTCGGCGGCAAGCGCTTCCCGGCCCTGCTCCCGCAACGTGGCGAAGGAGCGGAAGCGGTCGTCGCCCGCCGGGATCGCGGTCTCGTCCATGACGACGATGTGGCGCAGCGCCGGGAGCTCGGCGAGCACTGGCAGCCAACGCGTCAGCTCGTTCTCCCCGCCGAGCACCACGACCGGCGCCGCGCTGTGCCGCGCGACGAACCGGATCTGGTCCGGGCTGAGCGTGGCGTAGGCGGTGCACGGGATCGCGGACAGGTGCGTCGCGGCGAGGTCGGCGACCATGTGGTCCGGGCAGCCGGGCGCCATGATCAGCATGCGGTCGCCCTTGGCGAGCCCCAGCCCGGCGAGGCCGCGGGACACCTCCGCGATCGCGGTGCGGAACTCCAGCCAGCTGAGCGTCGGCTTGCCTTCGAGGTCGAGCGAGGTGATCGCCGGCAGGTCCGGGTACTCGGCCGCGTTGCGCTGCAGCAGCCGCGGGATCGTCAGGCCTTCGGTCTGCTCGGCGACGGACGGGGTGGTCAACGCTGGCCTCCTCGGTGCTGAAGATGGCCACACTGTATTGGCTCCCGGCGCAGGTGGATAGAGAATCGCGGCCACGTCAAACGCCCCCTTCACCCGGCCTCGCGCGGTCAGCTCCCCACGACCGTCCACAGTGCACACGGGCGTCCCCGCGCGAACCGCGCTTCAATGGGGTGAGGACTTCGAGGGGGAAGCGATGACCCGATCGGCACGGGAACTGCTCGACGAGATCCAGAAGGAGCTCGCGCCGCGCGACGACGACAACCGGCTCGTCCCGCTGATCACCGCCGGCCGCGCGCCGCGCGCGGTGTTCGCCGCGCTCGCCGCGGAGGAGAAGCGGATCACGCTCAGCGACTGGCGCAGCTTCCACGCGCTCGCCGCCCGCGCCGACGAACCGAACGCGCGCACCTTCTTCGGCGGCCTCGCACCCGGCGAGCAGCAGGCGAACGGGATGCTCGACGCGTTGATCGAGGCCGCTGGTCCGGACCACGGCAAGGAACGGCCGCGCGCGGGCTGCCAGGCCTACCCGGCGTACGTCGCGTGGCTCGCGCTGAACGGCGAATCGTCGGCGACCGCGGCCGGGATCTTCGCGAACTTCGCCGCCTTCGGCCGGTACTGCAAGGACGTCGCCGCCGGCATGCGCGCGCACTACGGCTTCGGCGACGACGCGTGCGCGTTCTTCGACTTCTTCGCTGCGAATGTCCCGGAAATTGAAGAACAAGCGCTCGCCGCGATCCAGGCCGGCATCGACGCGCACCGGCTCGACGCCCGCGAAGCCCACCTCTACGCCCGGCTCTTCCAGAGCTACGAGCTGCAGTTCTGGAACACCCTCGCCGATGAGTTCCCGGGCTGACCCCGTGGAACCGGTTACGGCACCACGCGGAGTGGCCGAGCCGGTGGGTTCGCGGAATAGGTGGAATTCCGGCGCCGTCTCCGGGGAATCCGCGGTGGAGAGCGGGAATCCGGTGCATTTCCGCTTTGTGCGGGGCGTCCGTCCCGGACGAAGCGGGAGTGCGGTCCGGCCACGGCGAACCCGTGACCTTTCTCACCGAACCGTCCGGCCCTCGCGTACGTAGGGGCCCCGCCGGGGGCCGGCGGCTCGACCGGCACCGGAATCAGCGTGCATCCCTGCGGCGGAACGGAAGTAGTGCTGGGACGAACGTCACGACTTTCGGTGGTGGACTTTCCAAGCGCAGGCAACAAGTGTGGACGGGTCACCGTTCCAAGATCACGTTATCGCCACGGACTTGACGTGCCTTGAAGGGCTGCCTAACGTCGTCGCGGGCGAAGCAGACCACGGTGATGTTGATCCGGCTGGTCGGAATCCGGGTGTTGACCGCCTCGGGCGACCCGAAACCATGTACTGCCGGAAGGAAAACGGACCCAGGTGAAGCAGATTTCTCTTCGACGCAACCGGGGATCCTCGATTCGGAAGCGCGTGCTCACGATCGCGCTCATCCCCAGTGTGGCCTTGCTCCTGGTCGGCGTGGCGCTCGCCGGCTACCTCATCTACGACGCGGTCACGGCCCGCGACTACACGACCAAGATCCGGAACTCGGAAGCCCCGGCGATCCCGTTCTTCGCCGCGCTGCAGCAGGAGCGCCAGGCGACGCTGAGCCTGCTCGCCGGCCAGGGCAACCAGCGTGCCGTGCTCGCGGCCGTCCGCCCGAAGGTGGACGCGACCGCCGCGAAGGAGATCGAGAACCTCAAGGACAACTTCGCCGACTACGACGGGACGCCGCCCAGCGTCCAGAAGAACATCGCCACGTTCTTCGGGCTGTTCCAGCAGCTGCCGCAGACCCGCCAGGCGGTCGACGGCGGCCAGATGCAGATGCTCCAGGCCTTCGGCTACTACAACAAGATCATCGACCAGTTCACCGACGGTGTCGCGGGGCTGGCGCAGAACGCGCGCGGCGCGCAGAACGCGTTCGACCGGCTGACCGCCATCCCGCTGTTCACCGCGGCCGACGAGATGCAGCGTAGTGACGCGCTCGCCGCGGCCGGGCTGGCCGCGGGCGGCCTCGGCAACGACGAGTTCCGCGCGTACGTCGGCCAGGTCGGTGCCTACCACGCCCAGCTCGACGCGTCGGCGCCGAAGATGATCCCCGAGGTCAAGGCGAAGTACGACCAGCTGCTGGCCAGCCAGCCGTGGCAGGTCGTGACCCAGGTCGAAACCGCTTTCCTGCGCGGTGACCTGTCGAAGCTGCCGGTGGCGCAGGACCAGTGGCGCACCGCCGCCCGCCAGGTCGGCGACGCCCTGATGGGCATCTTCGTCGCGCAGAGCTCGAACGCCAGCCAGGCCGCGATCGACGACGCCGACTCGACGTTCACCGAGTCGCTGATCGCCGGCGTGATCGCGGTCCTGTTCGCGGTCTTCGTGGTGTTCGTCGCCGTCCGGCTGTCGAACCGGCTCATCGGCCGGCTGCACCGGCTGCGCGAGGACACCCTCGACGCGGCCGAGGTCCGGCTGCCCGAGCTGGTCGCCCGGGTCCAGGCGGGCGAGCCCGTCGACCTCGAAGAAGGCGGGCACTTCCTCGACCACGGCACCGACGAGATCGGCCAGGTCGCCGACGCGTTCAACAAGGCGCAGCAGACCGCCATCGCGGCCGCCATCGACGAGGCGAAGACCAAGGAGGGCACCAAGGCGGTGTTCCTCAACATCGCCCACCGCAGCCAGGTCATCGTGCACCGGCAGCTCAAGGTGCTCGACCAGGCCGAGCGCAAGCAGGAGGACCCGGAGCAGCTGGACACGCTGTTCCAGCTCGACCACCTCTCCACCCGCGCCCGCCGCAACGCCGAGAACCTGATCATCCTCGGCGGCGGGCAGCCGGGCCGGCAGTGGCGCAACCCGGTCGGGCTGGCCGAGCTGGTCCGCGGCGCGTCCGCCGAGACCGAGGACTTCGCCCGGGTCAAGACGGCCGCGCTGCCGCAGATCGCGATCCGCGGCCCGGTCGTCGGCGACCTCGTGCACCTGCTCGCCGAGCTGATCGACAACGCGACGTCGTTCTCGCCGCCGCAGTCGCGGGTCGAGGTGCGCGGCAACGTGGTCGGCAAGGGCGTCGTGATCGAGGTCGAGGACCAGGGCCTCGGGCTCGAGCCGGACCAGACCGAAGAGATCAACGCGATGCTGGCCGCCCCGCCGGACTTCGGGATCATGGCGCTGTCCGACGAACCGCGCCTCGGCCTGTTCGTGGTCGCGCGGCTGGCCGCGCGCCACGGCATCCAGGTGCACCTGCGGGAGTCGGCCTACGGCGGCACCCGGGCCATCGTGCTGGTGCGCACCGACCTGCTCGCCCCGCTCGCCGAGTCCGAGCCGGAGCAGCCGATCACCCCGCCGAAGCCGGAGCTCGTGCCGAACCCGGTCGACCCGGAGCCGGTGGACGACGAGGTCGCGCCGCTGCGGCGGCCGGTCCGCCGCCCGGCCCGCCACCGCACCGAGCCGCCGCTGCCGGTGGCCCAGCCCGACCTGGACCCGCCCGCCCCCCCGCCGATGCCGATGCCGGTCCCGCCGCAGCCGCCGTCCGCGCCGACGCCGGTCCCCGTCGGGGCCGTCTCGGAGCCGGTCAGCCAGCCGACGCAGGCGCAGCCGATCGCCCCGGTGCGCCCGCCGGCGCCGCCCGCGAGGACGTCGCGCCCGGCCCGCCCGGCCGCGCAGCAGCCGGTGTGGCCGCCGTCGGAGCCGCGCTCCTCGGTGCCCGACGGCCGCCCGCAGCAGCCGCGTCGCCCGGAGGCCCCCGGCCGCCCGCCGCTGCCGCAACGGCGACGTCAGCAGAGCCTCGTGCCCCAGTTGCGGGAAGATAGGCCCGCACAGGAACGCGAAGAGGTCAGGCTGGACTCGCCGGAAGCCGCCCGCAGCCGGCTGTCCGCTTTCCAGCAGGGCACCCGCCGGGCCCGTGACGAAGAACCGGCTGAGAACGACGACAGGTACGGAGAGCGCGAGTAATGGCCAACTCAGGCGTCAGTGAGCTCGACTGGCTGCTGGACGACCTCGTCAAGCGGGTCGCCGGGGCGGACCGCGCGGTGGTCCTGTCCTCGGACGGCCTGCTCATCGGGCGGTCGGGGAACCTTTCGGAGGAGGACGCCGAACACCTGTCGGCGGTCGCCTCGGCGTTCCAGAGCCTGGCGCGCGGCACCGGACGGCACTTCGGCGGCGGCAACGTCCGCCAGACGATGGTCGAGATGGACCACGCCTTCCTGTTCGTGACGGCGGCCGGCCGGGGCGCCTGCCTCGCCCTGCTGGCCCGCGAAGACGCGGACATGGGGCTGGTCGCGTACGAGATGAACCTGATGGTGAAGCGGGTCGGCCAGGTGCTCACCTCGGCCCCGCGGACCGGTGCCGGCGTCCTGCCCACGTCGCCATGAGCGGACGGCACGAAGCGTGGTTCGACGACGAGGCCGGCCCCCTGGTCCGGTCCTACGCGGTCACGGGCGGCCGCACCCGGTCGGACACGCTCGGGCTCGACCTCATCACGCTCGTGGTCGCGCTGCGCACCGCGCACGAAGCGGGCATGCTCGAACCGGAGTACGCGCGCATCATCGCCTTGTGCCAGCGGCCGGTCTCGGTGGCCGAGGTGGCCGCGCGGGTCGACCTGCCGCTGCCCGTGGTCAAGGTGATGCTCAGCGACCTCATCGAGCAGAACCTGGTGCTGTTCCGTACCGCGGCACCGGCTCAGGAATCCCCCAACCGACACGTATTGCAGGCGGTCCTTGATGGCATCCGGAAACTCTGACCCCCGGCGGAACCTGACCGCGACCGCGGTCAAGGTACTCATCGCCGGCGGGTTCGGGGTCGGCAAGACCACGATGGTCGGCTCGGTGAGCGAAGTGCCGCCGCTGCGGACCGAAGAGGTCATCACGACCGCGTCCGAGGGCGTCGACGACCTCTCGGGAGTCGAGCAGAAGACCACCACGACGGTCGCGCTCGACTTCGGCCGCATCACGATCAACCCGGACCTGATCCTGTACCTGTTCGGCACCCCCGGGCAGGACCGGTTCTGGTTCATGTGGGACGAGCTGGCCGAGGGCGCGCTCGGCGCCGTCGTGCTGGCCGACACCCGCCGGCTGGACAGCTGCTTCGCGGCGGTGGACTTCTTCGAGCGGCGGAACCTGCCGTTCGTCGTCGGCGTGAACTGCTTCGACGGCGCGTACCGCTACGGCACCGAGGAGGTCCGGCAGGCGCTCGACGTCGGCATGGACGTCCCGCTGCTGCTGTGCGACGCCCGCGAGCGGGAGTCGACGAAGCAGGTGCTGACCAGCCTGATGGAACACGTGATGGCGCGGTCCGACCTGGCAGCCGCCCAGGGCGGCTACTGATCGGACCGCGCGGGTCCCGGCGTCTTCGTCAGCGGCGGTGGCGCTTGATCAGCGTGTCGACGGCGAAGCGGCCGGGGCCGATCGCGGCGAACAGCAGGAAGATCCACGAGTAGACCGCGGCGGGCTCGCCCATGTTCTGCAGCGGCAGCAGGCCCACCGGGGCGTGCACGGTGAAGTAGGCGTAGGCCATCACGCCCGACAGCAGGATCGCGACGGGCCTGCTGGCGAGCCCGACGAGCAGCAGCAGGGCGCCCACCAGCTCGATCACGCTGGCCCACCAGCCGGGGAACGAGCCGAACGGGACGCCGCCGCCTTGACCGTCGATGCCACCGAAGAAGCCGAATCCCTGCAGGCCGTGGAAGCTGAACAGGAACGAGATCACGATCCTGCTCGCGGAGACGACCAGGCCGGTGACCGGGCTCTTGGTCTCGGTGCGGGTGGCGGCGGTCTGGGTCCGGGGGGCGATCGTGGTGGTCATCGGGGTTCCTTCCGTGGGTTGTTCCTTGCCTTCTGCCTACGCGTCGAGTGAGTTCTCCCCGGATCGACAACCCCGCGGAAAAAACTTGGAGGAGTTTCGGCAGACTGTGCCGATGGCGGGCAAACGCAGTGCCGGGCTCCTGCTCCACCGCGGGCGGGGCGACGACGTCGAAGTGCTGCTCGGGCACATGGGCGGCCCGTTCTGGGCGAAGAAGGACGCGGCGGCGTGGTCGCTGCCGAAGGGCGAGCTGGACCCGGACGAGCCGCCGGAGCAGGCGGCGCGGCGCGAGTTCGAGGAGGAGCTGGGCCTGCCCGCGCCGGACGGTGAGTACGTCCCGCTCGGCGAAGTGAAGCAGTCGGGCGGCAAGGTCGTCACGGCGTGGGTGGTCGAAGCCGACCTCGACCCGGCGGCGGTGGTTCCCGGGACGTTCTCCCTGGAGTGGCCGCCGCGCTCGGGCAAGCAGCAGGAGTTCCCCGAGGTGGACCGGGTCGAGTGGTTCTCGCTCGACGTCGCGCGCGAGAAGCTGGTGAAGGGCCAGCTGCCGTTCCTGGACCGGCTGCTGGCGCTGGTCAGCGGCTGAGCAGGGCTTCGAGGGGCTTGGCGGTGAACGACGGCAGCACGACGTCCGCCTGCCCGAAGTCGAGGGTCTCGGTGATGGCGTTCGGCACGGCGACGCAGGTCAGCCCGGCGGCCTTGGCGGAGGTGACGCCGTGGGGCGTGTCCTCGAAGGCGATGGTCTCGCTCGCCCGTGTCCGAAGGGCATCGAGGGCCGCGAGGTAGAGGTCCGGATCGGGCTTGGCCTGGTGCCGGTCCCCGGTGAGGACGGCGTCGAAGTAGCGCGCGATGCCCAGCCGTTCGAGGTGCGGGTTCACCCAGGCTCCGCCGGAGCTGGAGGCGACCGCCAGCTTGAGGCCGTGCTCCTTGGCGGTCTCGAGGTAGGCTTCGACGCCTTCGCGCGGGCCGAGCTTTTCGAGGAGTTCGAAGACCCGGGCCTTGGTCTTGGGGCGCAGCGCTTCGGTGTCGATCCCGGGGACGTGCTCGGCGAGCAGAGCGAACATCGCGGCGGTGGTGTGCTGCGTGCCGATGACGGCGTACCAGGCCGTCATCGGCAGTTCGACCCCGTGCTCGCGGAAGACCTCCCGCCACGACCGCAGGACGGCGGACTCGGTGTCGGCGAGCGTGCCGTCGAAGTCGAAGACCAGGGCGCGGGTGGGCACGCCTGCACCCTGCCCGGCCGGTGATCGTTCCGGCAAGGGAGTTGTGACGAGGGCGGCCGACTGGCTAGCTCAGGTAGAACTCCGCCAGGACCGGCGCCAGCGCCGCGGCCTTCACGATGTGCGTCTGCCCCGGCAGCGTCCGGTACTCCGCCGACGGCAGGACCTTCGCCAGCGACGACACGCCGTTGCGCATCCAGGCCGGGCTGCGGCCGCCGTCCACGGCCAGCGTCGGGACCTTCACCTCCGGCCAAGCGCCGGCCGGCAGCGGGGTTCCGGCCTGGTGCTCGACGACGAAAGAAGTGTCGTACGGGATCGTGTGGGCCACGCGCTTGAGCTTCGCCCAGAACGGCATGATCCGCATCAGCCCCACCGTCACCGCGCTCAGGCCGACGCCCTCGGTCATGAACATCTTCACCGCGGTGCCGCGCTTCCCCGCGGCCAACTTCCGCGTCGAGGCGCGCCGGGTAGTCGGCCGGGACGCGGGCGCGGGTGTCGTCGACGACGAACGGGGGCTCGTACAGCGCCAGCTTCGGCACGGGGAGACTGCGCGCTGCTTCGAGCGCCAGCGCGGCGCCCGACGAGATGCCGAACAGGAACGCTTCCCCGCCCGCCTCCTTGACCAGCGCGGCGATGTCCTCGACCTCGCGCTCTACCGCGTACGGACCGGTGTCGGCGCTCTCGCCCCGGCCGCGGCGGTCGTACGTGTACACGGTGAAGCGCGCGGCCAGTTCCTTCGCGAGCGCGTCGTTGGGGGACGAGCCGCGGTAGCACATCGCGCCGTCGACGAGGACGAGCGCGGGGCCGGACCCGGTGCGGGTGTAGGCGATCTTCGTGCCGTCGGCGGAAACCGTCGTGCTCATCGGGACTCTCCTCGCGACAGCAGGTAGGTGGACGTGGTGGCGAGCCACGCGAAGGCGATCACCACGGCCGCCCAGAAGCCGAGGGTGACGACCGGGCTCGTCGATCCGGACGCTACGCCCGCGAAGCCCGCCAGGAACAGCAACCCGCTGATCCGCGAATACCACGCCCGCGCGGGCGTGAGGTGCGCACCGATCGCGAAGCAGGCCGCGACCAGGGCCGCGAAACCGAGGCTACCGCAGACGAAGTGCAGCATCCCGTGCCAGCTGACCGACGACGGCGGCCCGGCGGGCGTGCCGACCGGGAAGCCGTCCTGCGGGTCGGCGCGGAAGACGCCCGCGCACAGCAGGCCGATCCCGTATCCGGTCAACAGTCTCGGCCCCCACCGGCCGGGCAGCACCCGCCGGATCCCGGCCGCGGCTGCGATCGTCAGCAGGCCGGTGACCAGGAAGTTCGTGATCTGGACGAAGCCGAGCGAGCCGTTGGACAGGATGCTCGCGGGGTGCCGCGTGAAGTCGAACCCGGCGCGGGTCAGGCCCTGGACGACGCCGGTGACGACGAAGACGGGACCGGCCAGGATCCCGCAGGTCAGCAGCCAGCGGGTGGTCGAGGGGACGAGGGCTTGGGGGCGGATCGCGGTGGTGGTCATGCCGGACAGCCTGGCATCCGATTGACAAAACTGTCAAGACAAAAAAACTTGTCGGTAGCGGAGTCGGCTACCGCGAGGGGCACCTTCACGGACTCAAGGTGCCCCTCATGGAGCGGGGAGTCAGGCCGAGCGCAGGGTGAGGAGCGTGATCTCGCTGGGCGCGAAGATCCGGAACGGCGGACCCCAGAACCCGGTGCCCCGGCTGTTGTACAGCTGGGTCGGGCCGTGCCGGGTCAGGCCCGACAGCGTCGGCTGGTCGAGCCGCACCAGCAGGTGGAACGGCCAGATCTGGCCGCCGTGCGTGTGCCCGGAGATCTGCAGGTCGACGTCGGCCGCGCGGGCCTCGCGGACCTGCTTCGGCTGGTGTGCGAGCAACACCACCGGGACGTCGGCGGGCCGGTCGGCCAAGGCGGCGGCCAGATCCGGGCCGTGGCCGGGCAGGCCGGACGACGCGCCCGTCGGGTCGTCGATGCCGGCGAACAGGACGCGGTCGCCGTCGCGCTCCAGGAGCGTCGAGCGGTTGTGCAGGGTGTCCCAGCCGAGGCTTTCCATGTGGTCGAGCCAGGCCTGGGCCTCGCCGAAGTACTCGTGGTTGCCGGTGATGTAGAACCGCCCGAGCGCGGCCTGGACGCCGCCGAGCGGGTCGACCTGCTTGCGGCGCTTCGCCACCGCGCCGTCGGCGAGGTCGCCGGCGTGACAGACGACGTCGGCTTCCAGGGCGTTGACCGCCGCGACGACCTTCTCCGACCACTTCGTCCGGTCGATCGGGCCGAAGTGGGTGTCGGTCAGCACGGCGACGCGCAGGCCGTCGAGGCCCGGACCGAGCCGCGGGATCACGACGTCGGTCGCCTTGACCGGCGGCACCCGCATGGCGACGCGGTTGCCGTGCACGAGCAGCCCGGCCGCCACCACGAAGGCCGCGCCCGCGACGATCCGTGACCGCAGCGGGTCGTCGACGCCGAGCAGCGCGACCCGCAGCACCAGGCTCAGGACGCACCAGCTGAACAGCACCCAGATCACGGCCAGGAGCGAGTCGCCGAGGCGCGCGGCGCCGTCCTGCTGCCGCCGCCCGTGGCCGCGGGCCATCGCGAGCGGCATCGTGACCAGGCCCAGCGCCAGCACCGCGGTGCCGGCGATCAGGCCGGCCGGGCCCCACTCGGGCGCGAGGACGAGCGTCCACCACGGCACGCCGAACAGCAGGAGCATGGCCAGGATCGGCACGACGACGAGTTGCCCTCTCATCGAACCAGATTACAGCCCGTCGGGCTGTTAGCGTTTTCGCTACCCTGGGGAGCGGAGGAAGGGGGACGGCCGCCGTGACCACGTTGCTGGAGCTCGCGTTCCCCGTCGTGACCAGCCCGACGGCGCTGGTCGCCTTCGCCTCCCTCGCCGCCGCGAGCCTGCTGGTCGTGCTGCTGGTCGGCAGCACCCACCGCAGCGAGCTCACCCTCTGGTCGGCGCCGGTGCGCAGCCGCGCCACGGCCCTGCGCCGCCGGGCCCGGCGCGCCGAGTTCATCCGGCTCCGCGACCCCGGTGCGTCCGGGCGTCGCAGGCCACGAGCACCCGGTTCCCGCAGCACGGCTGCGTAGGTTCCCTTACCGCGCAGCCATTCCGCACCCCCACACCCCTTCCACTCATGCGGAGTGCTGCCCATGTTCGGCTTTCTCGACGTGCCCGTCGCCGGCGCGTACCACCTGATCCACGCGTTCACCGGCCCGCTCTCGACGGCGCCGGCCATCGTCCTGTTCACCCTCTGCGTGCGGCTGCTGCTGCACCCGCTCGCCCGGTCGGCGGCCCGCGGCGAGCGCGCCCGGGCCGCGTTGATGCCGGAAATGCAGGCCCTGCGGGCCAAGCACGGCAAGGACCGCGAGCGCCTGGCCGCGGAGCTGACGAAGCTGCAGCAGAAGTCCGGGGCCTCGCTGTTCACCGGCTGCCTGCCGATGCTGCTGCAGCTGCCGTTCTTCATGGTGCTGTACCGGCTCTTCACGACCCCGGCGATCGGCGGCGAACCCAACTCGCTGCTCGGCGCAACCTTGCTCGGGACGCCGCTGGGCGCGCACGGCCTGGCCGGCGGCCCGCTCGTGTTCGTGATCGCGGCCGGGCTCGCCGTCGTCGCCTGGGTTTCGATCCGCCTGCAGAACCGCGGCGCCGCGGCCGACGTCCCGGGCGGCAAGCTCCTGCGGCTGCTGCCCTACGGCACGGTCCTCGCGACGCTGGTCGTGCCGCAGGCCGCCGGGATCTACCTGCTCACCACCACGGCGTGGACCGCGGCGGAACGGGCGCTGCTACGACGCGGCTCGTGAGCGCCGCCAGTCCTCGACGGCTTCCTCGACGTCCACCAGCGCCACCGTGAGCGGCGGGCCGGTGTGGTGGTTGAGGTAGGCCTGCCGGATCCGCTCGTTGAGGTCGTCGACGACCGCCCGCACCTGCTGTTCGGTCCGCTCGGCGGCGAGCCGCTGCGGCAGGTCCTGCACCTCGCGCTTGAGGGCGAGTGCGGGCGGCAGCAACGCCCTGGTGTCGTGGCCGCCTTTGCGGACCTCGCGCAACACCCAGTCGGTCGCCGCGTCGTTGCCGGTGGGCTTCGGCAGCGGCTTCCCGGTGCCGGGGAGGTCGTCGAAGTCGCCGCGCTCGCGGGCCTCGCCGATCTGCCGGTCGACCCACCAGCGGAAGGAGACCTTGGGCGGCTTGCGTCCGGTCATGCGTCCAGAATGCCAGGTCGGGCGGCCGGCCCGGGTAAGATCTCCGGCGGGGGAGCGAGGGGAGCGCATGACCGCCGAACGCACTGGCGCCGACGACGTGGACCGGACGCTGGCGCTGCTCTGGCGCGCCCGCGGCGGGGCCACCGAGCCGACCCGGGGCCGCCGCCCCACGTTGACGATCGAGCGGATCGTCGCCGCCGCGGTCGCGGTCGCGGACGCCGACGGGCTGGCCGCCGCGTCGATGCACCGCGTGGCCAAGGAACTCGGCGCCGGCACGATGACGCTCTACACCTACGTGCCCGGCAAGGCCGAGCTGGTGGACCTGATGGTCGACGACGTGCTCGTCGGGCGGCGGCTGCCCGGGCCGGGCGAGCCGCGGCCGGCGGACTGGCGCGAGCAGGTGGCGCTCTACGCGCAGCGAACGCGCGAGGCGTACCGCGCGCACCCGTGGCTGTGCGAGGTGTCCCGCGTCCGGCCGCCGCTCGGGCCCGGTCAGCTGGCCGGGCAGGAGTACCTGCTGTCCATCATGGACGAGCTGGGCCTGCCGCCGCGGCAGGCCGCCGCGGCGGCCAACGGGATCGGCACGTACGTCGACGCGAACGCGGCGCTCGGCGCGGAGAACACCCGCCTCGAGCGCAGCACCGGCCAGTCGACGGAGGCCTGGTGGCACCAGCGCTCGACGTTCTGGGAGAACTACTTCGTGGTCGACGCGCACCCGGCGATGAACCGCATCTGGCTCGGCGGCGGCTTCGACGCGAGCGCGAAGGCCCAGGGCGACCAGGCGTACGAGTTCGGCCTCGACCGCATGCTCGACGGCATCCAGGCTCTCGTGAGCGGTGACCCGGACGGCCGCTAGCGGCGGGTGCGCGGTCGGTTCGAGCTGCGCAGCCCGCCGGGGCGAAGCGGCAACTGGCCGCTGTTCTTTTCGGACGCGCTCTGGCTGCGGGTGCGTCTTTCGCGGTCCGTGCTTGCCGGTGCGGGCCGGTTGCCGGTCGCTGGTCTTGGCCTGACGCGGGTGACCTGCGGGTGTGCCTCGGTCATCGGCGCGTCCGGCGCCACTTGTCCGCGAACTCGGCGTCGCCGCGGACGCGGCCGGGCCGGGTGCGAGCATCGGTGATCGGGCGGTGCGCTCACCGGTGCGGGCGGCAGCGTTCCAGCATGCGCTAGCGGCGGGTGCGCCACCTGGAGCGGCGCCGTTCCTGCCGGGGCACCGTCGGTTCGGCGGGGACGTCGCCGCGCAGGACGTCGCGGCAGACGGGGTCGAACCGGCCGGGTGCCTCGATCATCGGTGCCGCCAGCACCACGTGCCCGCACACCGCCAGGAACCGCCCGTCGCGGCGGCCGGCCGCGAACTCGTCCTCGGTGACGGCATGGGTGTAGCCGTCGGTGTCGCAGCGGATGTGCACCAGGAACGGCTCCACCGGGCTCATCCCGTCGGGCTCGTCGTGGTGGTGGTCGTTTCGGTGGCCGTGCCCGCCGAGTCGGCCGGAGTGGTGGCCGGCGGCGGGGTGGTGGTGGCCGTGGTCGACGGCGGCGGCGTGGTGGCCGGCGGGGTGGTGGACGCCGGCGGGGTCTTCGTCGGATCGGTGGTGGGGCTGCCCGGCGTGGTGGTCGGCGTGGACGACGTCGGCGACGTGGTGGTCGGCGGCGTCGACGTGCCCGGCAGCGAGCCCGGCGGCTGGGCGGTCACCGGGGGCGCCGGCGGGGCGGGGATGCCGGCCGGGCTGCCCGCGGCGGCGGAGTCCGGGGCGTTGGGCGTGCCGATCGGCACCTGGCTGTCGGGGAGCTGGGCGACGCCGCCGCGGTAGGCCGCGGCCCACGCCAGCACAGTGTCCACATAGGACTGCGAGTTGTTGTAGCGGCGGACGGCCAAGCGCTGTCCGGCGTCCGTCGACAGGTCCAGACCACCTGAGCACAGGTAGCGCGCGGTGGCCAAGGTTTCGTCGTAGATGTTGTTCGGGTTCGACACGCCGTCGCCGTTGCCGTCGGAGGCGTAGCCCTGCCACGTGGAGGGGATGAACTGCGTCGGGCCGACCGCGCGGTCCCAGACCGGGTCGCCGTCGTACTTGCCGCCGTCGGTGTCCGGGATCGCGGCGAATGCACCCGCGCCGTTGAGCACCGGGCCGAGGATCGGCTCCAGCGTGTCGCCGTTGGCGTTGACGTACCCGCCGCGCGCGTGGTTCGACTCGATCCGGCCGATGCTCGCGATCAGCGCCCAGTCGAGGTGGCAGCCAGGCTGTTCCTTCGCCAGGATTTCGGCGGCGTTCTGGTACGCCTTGAGCATGCTCGCCGGGATGCCGAGCGGCCCGGAAATGCCCGCCGAGCCGGCACGCCCGCCGGGCACGACCAGCGGGGTGGGCAGCGGCGGCTGGGGCAGGCTGCCGTCGACGGCGACGGGCGGCATGACGATGTTCGGCTGCTGGATCGGGGCGGCCTGGTCCGGCAGGGTCTCCCCGGCACCGGCGATGACCACCGGCGTCGGCAGGCCCGTGGTCAGCGTCGGCAGCACGACGAGCGCGCCGCCGGCGAGCGCGGCCGCGGTCCTGCGGACCCCGCGCGAGCCCTTGCGCCGTGGCCGGTGCTTCGGCATGGTGCGTCCCCGCTTCCCTCGATCTTCGCTGATCGCCTCACCGATCGGCCCTCACCCACCGGTACTGACCGGTAGGAGCAAGCTATCCGATGGAACCAAACTTTGGCGAATGGCACAGCGAAATCGGGGCGGCGACGAGAAGTTCGTCCTGATGGCACAAAACCTTCGTAGGGAATCTGTCACATTCACCGGGACTTAACGGGTTCCTGAGGAGGGTTTGCGGAGCCCCCGGCCGCCGCCGCGAGCTGCGCCGCCGTCGCTGCCGCTTCGTCCGCATCACCGCGTCGAGCGCGGTTCCGTGCCGCGCCGGTGTTCGCGCCGCATTCGCCGGGCGTGCGCCACGGGGACATCACCGCCGCGACCCTGCCGGTGCCGGCGAATCCTGTTCGTCACCGGCAGCGTGCCGCAGGTGGACGGCGGCGGCAGGCTCGGCCGAAAACTCAGGGTGAGCGAGCCTTTACAGCGACCTGAACCATTCCTATGATCGGCCGACCGGACGCAGTGTGGCGTCCGGTCGGCCCAGGGAGGAGGGGTTGATGGCACGCAGGGTTCCGCGCCGCGAGGCGGTCACGGTCGCCGAACTGCTGGTCCGGTCCGAGGTGGCGCCCGACCGGTACCGCGTGGCGGGCACGAGTGCGCGGCACCGGGAGAAACCGCCGGTCCTGCGCTCGCTCGCCCGGCTCCGGGTGTTCTCCGTGGTCGCCGGCGCGCTGGCGCTGACCGGCGGGGTCGCCACGGCGGTGTCGATGCCGGTCGAGCGGAGCGCGGGCGCGGCCTGGCCGCCGGTCGGCCTGGAACCGCCGTCGGCCGCGTTGGTGCCGTTCGCCGCGGACGTCGTGGTGCCGCCCGCGAAGCCCGCTCCGAAATCCGTGCCGCCGCCCGCCGAAACGGCCGGTATCGTTCCGGCCGCCGGGGTTTCGAAGCCGGATTCCGGACCCACGCCGGCCCATCGCGGAAATCTCGCGAAGGCCGTCAAGATCATCGACAAGGTCAAGCTACCGGGGAAACCGGCGAAACCGTCGAAGGCGCAGAGCCCGCCGAAGCAGGCGGCTTCGGTGCGGCACGAGATTCCGGACTTCTCGCAGTGGTGGCGCGACTGGGCCGGGCAGCAGACTCCGTCGCCCGGTCAGCACGGCTGTGGCGGCGGCCACCACCGCCGGTGAGATCAGGAATCCAGCGGGATCTGGTACTGCATGAACCCCTTGTCGAGCGCGACCTGGTCGTAAAGCCGGCGAGCGGTCGTGTTCGACGTCTGCGTGTGCCAGTAGACGCGCACGCAGCGCCGCTCCCGAGCCCAGTCCGCGACGGCTTCGATCAGGGCCCGGCCGACCCCGTGCCCGCGGGCTTCCGGGGCGGTGAACAGGTCCTGCAGGTAGCAGACGTCGGCGGAGGTCGTGCTGGCGTGCGGGAAGAAGTGGACGATGCCGACCAGCTCGCCGTCGAGCCGCGCGCCGAGCGCGTGCATCCGCTCGCCGGTGCCGAACTCGCGCCACGCGCGGTCCATCAGCTCGGGCGCGAGTGTCCTGCCGTAGAACGTGTTGTAGCCGGCGAACAGGTTTTCCCAAGCCTGGCGGTCTTCCGCGGCGAGGCGCCCGATAGTGATCATGCGCCGAGGCTAACGCCCCGGTTGACCGGTTCGATGAACACACCGGACACAACTGGTGAGTAAGGTGACGAACCCGAATGCGATTCATAGAATCGGCAGCCACCAGGTCCCGGCAGGTCCGATTCAGCGGAGGTTCCCGATGACGCGCACGGCGCACCGTGCCAGTCGCAAGCCCGTCACGGTCGGGGAGCTGATGCTCCGGCCGGACGTCCACGGCAGACGCCGCCCGGAAGACCTCGAGGTGCTCGAGCTCGCCTACCGGATGCGCCGTCGCGTCGGTCCCGAGCCGGTCGTCGCCCGGACGCCGCGTTCCCGCGCACTGGCCGTGGTCATCGGCCTCTGGCGGCGCAAGCCGCGCTAGCCCCGCCGCGCTCTCCTGCAGGCCACCCTCGTCGAGGGTGGCCTTTTTGGTGTCCCCGGGTGCACGTGCGTGCGCAGGCCATGTGTGAAGTTGCTCGATACGACGATTGACGATGCACAAAACTGCACCTACCGTGACAGCTGTTGCGCACGACCGGCACGGACGGGGAGTTTATGAGCGGAACCTTCATGGCGGCGGAGGTCGCCAGCCAGCCCGGCTGCTGGCTCGAGGCGGGCGCGTTCGCCGCGGCGAACAGCGGCTGGCTGCCCGCACCGGGCGCCCGGGTGGCGATCGTCGGCTGCGGCACGTCGTGGTTCGTCGGTCAGGCCTACGCGGTGCTGCGCGAAACCGCCGGACTCGGGGAGACCGACGCCTTCGCCGCGTCCGAATTCCCTTCCGGGCGCGCCTACGACCACGTGCTCGCGCTGAGCCGCTCGGGCACCACCACCGAGGTGCACACCCTGCTCGCGAAGCTGCGCGGCCGCACGAAGACCACGGCGATCACCGGCGTGCCCGCCGCGATCGCGCACGCCGCCGACGCCGTCGTCGACCTGTCCGTGGTGGACGAACGCTCGGTCGTGCAGACCCGCTTCGCCACCACCGCGCTCGCGATGCTGCGTGCGCACCTGGGCGAGGACCTGACCGACGTCGTCGCGCAGGCCGAGCGCGTGCTGGCGGAGCCGCTGCCGGCCCCGCTGGTCGAGGCGGAACAGCTCAGCTTCCTCGGCACCGGCTGGTCGGTCGGGATCGCGAACGAGGCCGCGCTCAAGTTCCGCGAAGCGTGCCTGCTGTGGACGGAGTCCTACCCGGCGTGGGACTACCGGCACGGCCCGATCAGCATCAGCGAGCCGGGCCGGGTGACGTGGATGTTCGGCCGCGCACCGGACGGGCTCGCCGACGACGTCCGCCGCGCGGGCGGCACCTTCGTCGAGAGCGGCCTCGACCCGCTCGCCGACCTCGTCCGCGCCCAGCTCGTGGCCGGGGCGATCGCCCGGCGCAAGGGCCTCGACCCGGACCACCCGCGCGGCCTCACGCGATCCGTCGTCCTCGCATGAGCCCGCGGTGATCGTCACCGTGACGCCGAACGCCGCGCTCGACGTCACCTACACCGTGGACAGCCTGGTGCCGGACGCCGTGCACCGGGCCCGCGACGTGCGGCAGCGGGCGGGCGGCAAGGGCGTGAACGTCGCCCGGGTGCTGCACGCGCTCGGCGTCGACGTCCGGGCCGTCACCACCGCGGGCGGCGCCACCGGGGCCGAGTTCGCGGCCGACCTCGGTGCGGCCGGGCTGCCCGCGGACCTGGTGCCGATCGGCGGCGAGACGCGCCGGACCACCACCGTACTGTCCACAGTGGATGGATCGGTCACCCTGCTCGCCGAGCCGGGGCCCGAGCTGACCGCGGCCGAATGGGCGCTGCTGGCCGAGCGCGTCCGGCATCGTGCACCCGAGGTGCTGGTGTGCTCCGGCAGCCTGCCGCCGGGGGCGCCGCCGGACGGCTACGCGCGGCTGCTCGCCGGCACGACGTCCGTCTTGGACACTTCGGGCCCGGCGCTGCTGGCCGGGCTGGCCGGCCGGCCGACCGTGGTCAAGCCCAACCTCGAAGAGCTTCGCGAGGTCACCGGCATCGACGACCCCGTCGCCGCGGCCGCCGAGCTGCGCACGGCCGGGGCCGGCGCGGTCGTCGTCTCGCTCGGCGCCGACGGCCTGCTCGCGGTGACGGCCGCGGGTGTCTGGCACGCGACGCCGTCGAGCGTGCTCACCGGCAACAGCACCGGCGCGGGCGACGCCGTGGTCGCGGCGCTCGCGCTCGGGCTCTGCCGCCGCGAGCCGTGGCCGGAGATCCTGCGCCGGGCCGTCGCGCTGTCCGGCGCGGCCGTGCTCGGGCCGCTCGCCGGCGACGTCGACCTCGCGCACTACCACCGGGAACGGGAGCTGGTCGCCGTGCGCGCCCGGCCGGAACGGGAGTCCTGATGCCTCTGGTGGCCACCGGGGAGATCGTCGCGGAGGCCGCCTCGGCCCGGCGGGGCTGCGGCGCCTTCAACGCGATCCAGCTGGAACACATCACGGCGATCGTCGAAGGCGCGGCGCTGGCGGACGCGCCGGTGATCGTGCAGCTCAGCCAGAACGCCGTGCGCTACCACGGCGCGCTGGCGCCGATCGGCGGCGCGGCACTGGCCGCTGCCCGCGTGGCCGAAGCGCGGGTCGCCGTGCACCTCGACCACGCCGAGTCCCGCGAGCTGGTGCGCGAAGCCGTCGCGCTCGGGTTCGGTTCGGTCATGTTCGACGCGTCCGGACTGGACTACGCCGACAACGTGCGCGAAACCCGCGAGGTGGTCGCGTTCTGCCACGACCACGGCGTCTGGGTGGAGGCCGAGCTCGGCGAGATCGGCGGCAAGGACGGCGTGCACGCGCCGGGTGCGCGCACCGATCCCGGTGAGGCAGCGGAGTTCGCCGCGGCCACCGGGGTCGACGCGCTCGCGGTGGCGGTCGGCAGTTCGCACGCGATGCTGACCCGGGACGCCACTTTGGACTTCGACCTCATCGCGCGGCTGCGCGAGCGCGTGCAGGTGCCGTTGGTGCTGCACGGCTCGTCCGGCGTTTCCGACCGGGGGCTCACCGATGCCGTGCGCGCGGGGATGACGAAGGTCAACATCGCGACGCAGCTCAACAAGGTGTTCACCGCGGCCGCCGCGGACGACTGGCGGGCCCACCCCGAGCGCGTCGACCCGCGGAAGTACCTGGGTGCGGGACGTGCCGCCGTCACGGCCGAAGTGCGGCGATTGTTGCACCTGCTCGTGTTGACAGATGCTTGAAAGACCATAAAACTGCGCACCAACGCGCAGTGCGACACCCTGATCGCGCTGTTCGCGCGCCCGGTGAACCAGTACCTGTACTGCCGGGCCGGGTCGGAGGTGCTGACGGTCCGCGCGCCGGGAATGGCGCCTTGGCAGCGCGGCGAGCGGATCGAGCTGGAGCCGAAGCGGGAGTCAGTGCACCTGTTCGACGCGGCGACGGGTGCTCGGCTGCCGTGAAGTGACGATCACTCGGTTTTCTTGCGCTGATTGGCGTTGAAGCGCGCCTTCTTCTGGCGATTCCCGCACGTGTTCATGTCACACCACCTGCGGGTGCGGCTTTGGCTGGTGTCGAAGAAGGCGGCCTGGCAGGTCGGTGATGCGCACAGGGCCAGCCTTCCGTCTCGTTCGCCGGAAACGATGCTGATCGCGTCGGCGGCGATCACGCCGAGGGCGTCTTCCACGCGGGAAGCCGAGCTGAGCTGCCAGCGCCGCTTGCCCTCGGGCGTCAGGACAGCCGAGGCCCGACCCTGAGCGCTGCGGTCGTTGATGACGCGGACAGCAGGCGCGGGCAGAGGGTCCTGGAGCGCGGCCGCGGTCGCGGCGGCGTGGATCGACTCCCTCAACTCCCGGGCGAGGTCAAGCTGGGCGGTGGTGCAGGAGTCCACGGCGAGGCCGGTCACGGCCAGCCAGTCGACGAGCCGCTGCGGCGTCGGAATGCGCTCCACGGCGTCGCCACGACGCTCCGTCAGTGTCGCCGTGAAGCTGGTCGCCAGCACGCTGCCGAGGCGGAAGTCGGGGAACTCGGCACGCATGGAACCACCTTAGCAGGTTGCACTTTGGGGTGAGCGGCTGCTAGAACCGTCTAAGCCGGTTCGCGACAGCTAGGAGGTCCCATGTCCCGTTCGACCACCGCCGTGCAAGCATTCGAAGCCCACGCACCCGAAGCCGATCTCGACGATCTGCGCGCGCGACTGGCCGCCGCGCGGCTCCCGGAAGCCGAGACGGTCCGCGCCGCACCCGGCTCTCGCCGATGGGATCAGGGCGTTCCGCTCGCCGACCTCGCCGAGGTGGTGGACTACTGGCGCACCGGGTACGACTGGCGGGCGTTCGAAGACCGCCTCAACCGGATCGGCCAGTTCCGCACGACCGTCGACGGCTTGGGAATCCACTTCCTGCACCGCCGATCCGCGCGCGCGGATGCCACGCCGCTGATCTTGACCCACGGGTGGCCCGGCAGCATCGCCGAATTCGTCGACGTCGTGGACGAGCTGGCGGATCCGCAAGAGGCGGCCCCGCCGGCGTTCCACGTCGTGGTGCCCTCGCTGCCCGGCTTCGGCTACAGCGACAAGCCGGCGACCACCGGGTGGGGCACCGAAAAGATCGCGGGCGCCTGGGTGGACCTGATGGGCAGGCTCGGCTACGGCCGGTTCCTGGCCCACGGAGGTGACTGGGGAGGCAACATCACCACGGTTCTCGGCGGCCGGTTCCCGGCGCACGTGCTCGGCATCCACACGACGTTCGCGGAGGGACCGCCCGGGCTGCCGACCGACGGGCTGACGGCGCTCGAGCGCCGGTGGACCGAGGAAACCCGCGACTTCTGGCACCACCGCGCGGCGTACGCGAAGCAGCAGGCGACCCGGCCGCAGACCATCGGCTATTCGCTCGTGGACTCACCGGTCGGGCTGCTTGCCTGGATCCTCGACAAGTTCGCCGAGTGGTCGGACACCGAAGACAGCCCGTTCGAGACGATTTCCCGAGACCGGATCCTCGACGACGTCACCCTGTACTGGCTGACGCGAACCGGCGCATCAGCGGCCCGCATCTACTACGAAAGCCACAACTCGCTGGATCCCGAACTCCGGGTCGACGTCCCGTCGGCGATCAGCATGTATCCCCGCGACATCGAGAAGTGCCCGCGTCCGTGGGCGCGGGAGCGGTACCGGCAGATCGTCCGATGGCGGTCGCCCGAAACCGGGGGACACTTCCCGTCGCTGGAGGTGCCCGGGTACTTCGTCGAGGATCTGCGAGAGGGCCTCGCGGCAGTGCTGGCCGCCGGCCGGTGACCACGAGCGGCCCGACCGGCGTGCCGCGGTGCAAGGGCCACCCCCAATGCAGCATACTGCTCGAAACGGCGGTCTACAGCGCAACCTCATGCGCGATCGACCGCCGAGGGGCAAGCTAGGGAGTACCGCCGATGGCCCGGCACGAACGGTTGAGCGCCCTGCTGGACATGCTGGGACAGCGGGAAAAGATCGACGTCGAGGACGTCGCCGGGGAGTTGGCCGTCTCGGCCGCCACCATCCGGCGGGATCTTGACCACCTCGCCGAGCAGCAGCTGCTGACGCGCACTCGCGGGGGTGCCGTCGCCAATGATCTCGCCTATGACCTGCCGCTGCGCTACAAGACCGCGCGGCACGTGCCGGAGAAGCAGCGGATCAGTGCCGCCGCGGCCGCGTTCGCCGCGAAGGGGATGGTCGTCGGCCTCAACGGGGGGACGACCACCGCGGGGGTCGCGAGGGCGCTCGCCATCCGGTCCGACCTGGCCGGACGCGGGGACGCGCCGGGGATCACCGTCGTCACGAACGCACTCAACATCGCGCACGAGCTGGCCGTGCGGCCGAACGTGAAGATCGTCGTCACCGGCGGGGTCGCGCGGCCGCAGTCGTTCGAGCTGAGCGGGCCCCTGGCGACGAGGGTGCTCAGCGAGCTCACCATCGATCTGCTCTTCCTCGGCGTCGACGCCTTCGACCCGGAAGCCGGCGCGTTCGCCCACCACGAGGGCGAGGCCAGCATCAACCGGCTGATGGTGGAACGCGCCGAACGCGTCGTCGCCGTCGCGGACGGGTCGAAGCTGAGCCGGCGCGCCTTCGCCCGGATCTGTGAAACGACGCAGGTGCACGCCCTCGTCACGGACACCGACGCCGACCCGGAGGCGGTGCGGGCCTTCGAAGCCGCCGGGGTCGAAGTCCGGGCTGTCTGACTCAGCGCGCGAACACCAGTGCCGCGGTCAGGGCCCGGTGCCCGGCCGCGGACGGGTGGACGTCGCAGCCGCCGGTCGGCAGCTTGACCAGCAGCCCCGCCGCGCACGGGTCGCCGCCCGTGCGCAGGGACGCCAGGCGGAACGCCGTGAAGCCGTCCGCGATCTTGCCGTGGTAGCGGCGGGTCACCTGCGTCAACGCCGCGTCGATCGCCTTGACCTGTGCCACCTGCGTCGCGTCGCGGTAGTCGAGGGAGTAGTACGACACCAGCACGAGGTCACCGCGGTAGTGGGCGCGCACCGCGGCGAGGATCGCCGCGAGATTGCGGCTCGCCTGGCTCAACGCGGCCTGGAAGTCCGGCCCCGTGCAGTGGTCGGGTGTCGTGTTCTGGCACCGGAACATGTCGTTCGCGCCGATGGTCAGCGTGACGAGCCGGGTGTCCCGGTGGTTCCGCAGGTACTGCACCGCGTAGTCGATCTGCGCGCCCGGATACGCGACGTGCAGCGGGTACGCCAGCCGGTAGCCGTTCTCGCAGCCGTTGCTCGGCGCTGCGACGTTCAGCATGCTTCCGGTCGTCTCGCCGGGACAGGACGCGTTCGCGAGCCGAAGCCCGCGCAGGGACGCGTACTTCTCCGCGTAGCCGCTGAAGTTGGCCGCGTTCAGGTATGCCGCGCCTGCGTTGGGCCGGTAGCCGAACGCGACGGAATCGCCGAGCGCGAGGTACTCGCCGTGGCGTGGAGACGCGTCCGCCGGCGCCGCGAGGAGGGAACTCGCCGCGACGACCGCCGCGGCCATGACGAAGAATCGACGAAGCATTCTCGGCTCCCTTCCCCGCACCGCTGCGTGGCCGGAACGATTGTGCCTCGTCCCGGCCACGCGACGGAAGCGTCAGAAGCCGATCGTCGACGGCGGTTTCGGCCCGGCGATCCGGGCTTCGGCCGTCCCCGGCTCGACTGCCGCACAGTGCGTGCCGCGCGCCGGGAGCTTTCCGCTGATCAGGTAGTCGTCGGTCGCCTTGATGACGCAGGGGCTGTTCTTGAAGTACGCGCCGTGGCCCCAGCCGTCGTAGGTGAGCAGTGTGCTGCCGCTCTGGCGGGCCGCGGCCTGCGACCACGCGTACGGCGTGGCCGGGTCGTACTTGCTGCTCACCATCAGCAGCGGCGGCGCGCCGTGCACCTGCAGCGGATGCTGCGGGTTGCTGGTCCGGTTGGGCCAGCCGATGCAACCGGTGACCGCTTGCCACCCCAGCGAGTTGACCTTGACGTCCGGGGCGAGCGCAGCGGCCGTCCGGCGGTAGGCCTCGAGCTCGGCGTAGTTGTGCACCGGGAGCTTCCAGTCGTCGCAGAACACGCTCTGGAACACGGTGTTGACCGGGGTGTCCTCCTTGAGCCGCGCCGACGCGGCCGGCTTGGTGCCGTCCGCGTACGACTTCAGCATCGTCGCCAGCCGATCCCACTCCGGGCCGTAGAAAGAGCCCTGGAATATCCCGGCGAGCGTGAGCGGGGTGACGACCTCGCCGCTCTCCGGGTCCTTCAGGTCTCCGCGCGCGGCTTTGTCCTGCAGGTCGCGTGTCACCTTCGAGACGTCCTGGCCGTGCAACGCGCAGCTCGGCGTGCGGCCGCACCATGCCACGAACTCGCCGAACTCCGCTTGCACCGACTGCGTTTCGCTGGTGAGGAAGTCCCACGCCGTGTACTGCGAATGGTCCATGTTGCTGTCGAGCACGAGCGCGCGGACCTTGTCCGGGAACAGTTCGGCGTACTGCTGGCCCATCAGCGTGCCGTACGAAACGCCGTAGTACGTCAGCTTCTTCTCGCCGAGCGCGGCGCGGATGACGTCCATGTCCCGCGCGACGCTCTCGGTGTCGCCGAACTGGCCCAGCGGGCCGGAAAGCCGGTCGCAGCTTTCGCCGAGCTTCCGGTTGTGCGCCGCGAGCTGGTCGAATTCGGCCTGGTTGCGCGGTACCCGCGGGTAGTCGGCGATGAACTCGTCGAGCCCGCACTTGATCTGGGTGCTGCCGCCGACGCCGCGCGGGTCGAAGCCGACGGTGTCGAAGCGCTTGGTGATCTCCGGCGAGAGCGTCCAGCCGTCCTTGACCTCACCCGCGCCCGACCCGCCGGGGCCGCCCGGGTCCATCAGGATCGACCCGATGCGCGCCTGCGGGTCGGTGGCCTTGCGCCGGGCGAGCGCGATGCTCGCCGTGCCCCGGTCCGGGTGCGCCCAGTCGATCGGCACGGTGACCGCGCCGCACTCCACGCCCGGCGCGTCCGCGCACGGTTTCCAGTCGATCGACGGGGTGGCCGACGCCGGCGTCGCCGCCAGCAAGCTCCCCAGTACCGCCGTTGCTGCCGCGGCCGTGACCAGCCGCTTCGAGACCCCCGACATCGCCAGTCCTTCCCCCTACCGACAGTGGTTGATCGGCTCCAGGAAATCACCAATCCGGGCAGCGCGCCAGGTTCCCAGGTGAATCACGTCGTTCTGTCCACTGTGGACGGACGCTCGGCGCGCCGGAGCCAGGCCGTGGCGACCGTGCCGAGCGCGCACAACGCTCCGAGTACCCCGAACGCCCGGCCGAAGCCCGTCGCAGGGTCGACGGCGAGGCCGCGCGCCAGCACGATCACGCACAACGCGCCCCCGGCCGCGCCGCCCACGCGCAGCACGATGTTCACCAACGCGGTCGCGTGGCCGAGTTCGCTCGCCTCGACCGACGCGTAGGCCGCGGTCGACGCGGGCATGATCGACAGCCCGAGGCCCGCGCCGCGGACCACCAGCAGCCCCTGGACGAGCCACATCGGGGCGTCCGGGCCGAGCCACGGTAGCGGGACGGTGCTCGCCAGCACCACCACCGATCCGGTGAGCGAGACGGTCCCGCCGCCGTAGCGGTCGGTCAGCCGTCCGGCCACCAGCACGAACACCGTCGTGGCCAGGCCCATCGGCGCGAGCAGGACACCGGCCTCGGCCGGCCCGGCACCCAGCCGGACCTGGAACCACAGTGGCAGCAGCAAGACCGCTCCGAACATCCCGGCGCCGGCGAGCAGGACGGACGCCAGCGCCGAGCCCATGACGGGCCGCGCGGCGAGCCGCAGGTCCAGCACCGGGTGACGCACGCGCAGCGAACGCCACCCGAACACCGCGAGCGCGACGGCACCGACGGCCGCGAACAGCGCGTCGCGCTCGGTGAGCGTGTAGACCAGCAGGGGCAGGCCGAGCGAGATCAAGGCCAGGCCCGGCCAGTCGAGCTTCGGCGGCTGCCCGCGGTCGCCGCGCGGCACGTACCGCAGCGCCAGGCCGAACGCGAGCAGCCCGATGGGCAGGTTGAGCCAGAACAGCACCGGCCACGAGAAGTGCGCGAGCAGGAACCCGCCGACGCTCGGCCCGACGACCGGTGCCAGCCCGACGACGAGGCCGAGCGTGCCCATCGTGCGGCCGAGCCGCTCCGGCCCGACGGCCAGCCCGATCACCGTCTGCCCGGCGGTGACCATGACGCCGGTGGCCATGCCCTGCAGCGCGCGGAAGGCGATCAGGGTGATCGCGTCCGGCGCGAGCGCGCAGGCCACCGACGTCAGGAGGAACGCGGCCAGCGCCCACAGCCAGAGCCGTCCGGCGCCGAGCCGCTTGACCAGCCACGGCGTCAGCGGCAGCGCGGCCGAGAGGCCGAGCAGGAACGCCGTCGCGACCCATTGGACGGCGATGAGGCTGACCCCCAGGTGCAGCCTCATCGACTCCAGCCCGACCGCGACGATCGAGCCGTCCATGTTGCCCAGGAAGCCACCGAGGGCCATGACACCGGAGGCGATCCAGACGGTGCGGGGAAGGGGAGGAGCGGTCATGGTGCCGACGGTAAAAGCTGAAGCAAGGGTGAAGTCAAGGACCGAGCAGCCCCCGGTTTCCACGTTAGCGGAGGGCACCGACAGTTCCGGTCACCCGCGCGTGAACTCGTCCAGATTCATCCCCACCAGCTCGCACACCGCCCGCAACTCCGCCCGGTGGTCACCCGGCACCGCGTGGATGTGGTTGGCGCCGAACCGCGAGAGAAACGTCGACGCCGGTGCGTCGAGCCGGGCGAACGCGTGCGGCCACTCCGGGGTCGACTGGGCCGCCAACGCGGAAGTCGTTGCGGCGTCGTAGTCTTCGAACGAGCCCAGCATCAGCTGCAGCCGGTAGCGGCCGTCGAGCCGGGTGAGTCGGGCCAGCGTCATCTGCCCGGGCGCCGCGATGTGGTGCACCGACGCGCCGCCCGCCGGGAAGAAGAACACCGCCGGGTGCAGCGTCACGCGGGCGAGGTTCTCCGCCGGGTCGTCGCTGCGCGCGGCGAACCACGTCGCGTGCTGGCCGGAGTTGCAGAGGTCCCAGATGTCGCGGTCGGCGTGGTAGTGGCGGACGTCGGCGAACAGCACCGGCGTGCCCGACAGGTGCTTCATCAGCTGCATCGTGAGCGCGCCGTCCATGTCGGCCTCGGTCGCGCAGACGTGCGTCTCCTTGGGCCCGTTCCAGTCGTACGGGTCGTTCAGGAACGCCTCGGCGACGTCCATCGTCGCGAAGTGCTGCGTCAACTCGGGCTGGCCCTTGATCCCGGTGAAGTCCAGGCTTCCCTCGTCGATCAGCGACCGCATCGCGACGTACGACCCGGCCTGCCGTTCCAGCAGCTCCGGCGTCAGCTTGACGCCGTCGTAGCGCACGGTCGCGTGCCGCTCCAGCCACTCCCGCGCCCCGCGCTTCTCCACCGGATCCGCCGCTTCGGCGCGCCGGACGATCTCCCACTGGTCGATCTCCTCGACGTCGATGCCGAACTGCCGCTGCCACTGGTCGGTGTTGGCGACGGCGGTGTTCATCCCCATCGGCCGGCCGCCGATCCGGCCGAACGTGCTGCCGCGCAGCTTCGCCACCGCGGCCGCGGCCCGGGCCCGCGTCCCGATCACGGCGACGACGTCCGAAGGATCGCCCCAGAGCCGGGTGTGCGGCCGCCCGATCTGGTCGAGCGCGCCGCCCGCGGCGAGCATCCCGACCATGCCGGGCTGCACCGGGTCGAGGTTCGCGACCAGCACCAGCGGCCCGCTGAGCGCGCCCGCGGCGAGCATCGTGAAGTGCGGGAACGCCCAGACGCAGTAGTGCAGCACGGTCAGGTCCACCCCGGCCGCCTCGACCTCGCGCGCGACCGACGTGGCCACCGTGTTGGCCGACACCGGTGCCGACGCCCGGACGACGTCGTGGCCCGCTTCGGCGAGCGCGGCGACCAGGCGGTCCTCGGTGCCGCGGACGAACCCCGCGATTCCACTGTGGACGTAGTCGCGGCCGTCGGAGAGGGAGATGACGCCGACGCGGGCCATCAGCCGTTGCCCTTCGCGTACACCTCGGCGGCGTTCGCCGGCGTGACGAGCTGGGTCGGCAGCAGCTGCGTCTTCGCCGGCTTGGCGCAGTCCACGAGGATGCTCTTCGCGGACGCGACGGCCTCGCGCCCGCCCGTCGGGTAGACGAACGTCGCCGCGAGGCGCCCGGCTTCCACCGCCTTGATCCCGCCGGACGGGATGGGCAGGCCGTCGATGCCGATGAACTTGATCTTCCGATCCAGCCCGGCGGCCTTCGCGGCGAGGTACGCGCCTTCGGCCATCGGGTCGTTCTGGGCGTAGACGGCCTGGATTTCCGGGTGCGCCTTGAACACCGCGTCCGCCTGCTGCTGGCCCTTTTCCCGCAGCCAGTCACCGTCCACAGTGGTCACGATGTCGATGCCGCGGCCTTCGATGCCCTTCGCGAAGCCGTCCTGACGCTCCTTCGCCGGAGTCGACCCGGCGAGCCCGCGGATCTCGGCGATCTTGCCGCCCTGGGGCAGGATCCTGTCGGCCAGGTACTGCCCGGCCTGCCGGCCGATGTCGACGTTGTCGGCGCCGATCCACTGCGTGTACGCGGCGCCGTCGACCTTGCGGTCCAGCACCAGCACCGGGATGCCCTTGTCGTAGGCCTTCTTGACCACCGCGGTCAGCGGCGTGGCTTCGTTGGGGCTGATGATCAGCAGGTCGATCCGCTGCGTCAGGAAGTTCTCGACGTCGGCGACCTGCTTGGCGTTGTCCTGCTGCGCGTCGGCGAAGGTGACGGTGAACTGCGGGTACTGCTTCGCCGCGCGGGCGATGTCGTCGTCCATCTGCTTGCGGTACGGCTCGGCGACGTTGGCCTGGCTGACCCCGATGGTGTACTTCCCCGCGGCGCCCTTGCAGGCCGCGGCCGCCGTCGTCGCCCCTGGCCCGGAGTTCTCGTGCGTGGTGCCGCAGGCGGCCAGGACGAGGACGAGCGCGGGTATCAAGAAGTGCTTTCCGGACATCTCTTCTTCCCCTCTACGGTGTGGGCCGCAGCCGCTGCAGGCCCGCGGCGACCACGATGACCAGGCCTTTGATCAGGAGCTGCACGTTCGGGTCGACGCTGTTGAGCGCCAGGATGTTGTTGAGCACGCCCAGCAGCAGCGCGCCGGCGATGGTCCCGGACACCGAGCCGCGCCCGCCCGAGAGCGCCGTGCCGCCGATCACGACCGCGGCGATCGCGTCGAGTTCGTAGCCGCTGCCGTCGTTGGGACTGCCCTGGTTCAGCTGGCCGGCGTGGATGATCCCGGCCAGCGCGGCTAGCAGCCCGCTCAGGCCGTATACCAGCACCTTGACCCGGGTGACGGCGACCCCGGACAGGCGGGCGGCCTGCTCGTTGCCGCCGATCGCGTAGACGTGGCGGGCGAACGCGCTGGTGCGCAGGAACACGACGGCGAGCACGGCGACCACCGCGAAGATCACCGCGGGAACGGGCACCAGCCCGTCGAACGTCCGCTCTCCGAGCAGCGAGAACGCGACGGGCGCTTCCCCGGGGCCGTCGCCGTAGGAGATCTGCACGCCTTGGCCGCCGGACCAGATCCGGGCGAGCCCGCGCGCGACCTGCAGCCCGGCGAGGGTGACGATGAACGCCTGGATGCCGAACACCGCCGACGCGACGCCCTGCAGCAGCCCGAAGAGCAGGCCCGCGGCGAGCACCACGAGCACGGCGGGCAGCACCCCGAGACCGTTCTGGACGAGCAGCACGGCCGAGCCGACCGCGGCGAGCCCGAGCACGGCCCCGACCGAGAGGTCGATCCCGCCGATCAGGATCACGAACGTCATGCCGATGGCGATGATGCCGATTTCCGAGATGGCGCGGACGACGTTGAACAGGTTCTCGCTGTCGAGGAAGAGCAGGTCGCCGTCGTGGGACGGCGAGAACACGACCGCCGCGACGAGCACCAGCGCGAGGCCGAACAAGCTCTGGAAGCGGAACAGCGTGTCGACGGCGGCGGCGGCGCGCCGCGTCGGGAGGAACTCGGCCGTGGTCATCGCGTTTCCCCCATCGCCGCGGCCAGCAGCTCGGCTTCGCCCGCGTCGTGCGTGTCGAGTTCTCGGCTGCTCCGGCCGTCGTGCAGGACGACGACGCGGTCGCACAGCCCGACCAGCTCGGCGGGCTCGGACGAGGCGAGCAGGACGCCGATGCCGCGGGCGGCCGCGGCGGCGAGCAGCTGGTAGATCTCCGCCTTCGCGCCGACGTCGACGCCGCGGGTCGGCTCGTCGAGCAGGAGCAGCTTCGGCTCGGTGAGCAACGCCCGGCCCAGCACGACCTTCTGCTGGTTGCCGCCCGAGAGCGTGCCGACGAGGTCGGCGAGGCCGCCCTTCACCTTCAGCTCGGTGAGCACCTTCGCCACGACGTCGTTCTCGCGCCGGCGGGTGAGGAACCCCGCCGTGGCCAGTCTGTCCACAACGGACAGTGCGGTGTTGGCGCGGACGGAATGGGGGAGGGCCAACCCGGCGACGCGGCGATCCTCCGGCACGAGTGCGAGTCCGAGCTTGACGGCGTGGCGCGGGCTCCTCGGGCGGATTTCCCGGCCGTGCAAGGACATGCGCCCGTACCACCGCCCCCGCGTCCCGGCGCCGAAGAGCGTCTCCAGGAGTTCCGTGCGGCCCGAGCCGAGCAGACCACCCAGGCCGACGATCTCGCCCGCGCGGACGGTCAGCGAGACCCCGGCGGGCTCCCGGCGGCCGGGCCGGTGGCGTCGCGGGCGCAGCGCGAAGTCGTCGAGGCGGAGCAGCTCGCCGCCGGTTTCGCCGTGCTTGACCCGGAACAGCGCCTGGACCGGCCGGCCGATCATCGCCTCGGTGACCTGTTCGGCGGTCAGGTCGCGGGCGGTGAACCGGGCGGCGACGCGGCCGTTGCGCAGGACGGTGGCGCGGTCGGCGATCCGGCCGATCTCCTCGAGCCGGTGGGAGATGTAGACGATGCCGGCGCCCGCGTCGCGGAGCTCGTCGATCACCTTCACCATCCGCTCGACCTCGGCGCCGGTGAGCGCGGACGTCGGCTCGTCCATGACCAGCACGCGCGCGTCGAGCGCAAGCGCCTTGGCGATGGCGACGAGCTGCTGCTCACCGGTGCGCAGCTCGCCGACCGCGCGCTTCGGGTCGAGCGCGATCCCGGTGCGGGCCAGCAGTTCCCGCGTCTCGCGGTGCATCTTCTGCCGCGCGATCGTGCCGGCTTTCGTGCGCAGCTCGCGGCCGAGGAAGATGTTGGCGGCGACCGAAAGCCCGGGCACGAGGTCGAGTTCCTGCGGGATCATCGCGATCCCGCGTCCGCGGGCGTCGGCGGGGCTGCCGAAGGCGGCGGGCTCGCCGTCGATCTCGATGACGCCGCGGTCGCCGGTGACGTCGCCGCAGAGGATCCGCACGAGCGTCGACTTCCCGGCACCGTTTTCCCCGAGCAGTGCGTGCACTTCGCCGCGGCGCACGGTGAAATCGACGTGGTCACAGGCGAGCGTGCCGCCGTAGGCCTTGCTGACGCCGGTCATCGCGACCAGCGGAGTACCCGGCTCTTCCATGACACCCCTCGCGTCGGCGGAAGATGGGAGTAATCGATTACTTGACGCTAGGGGTGGCGCGGAGGTGTGTCAAGCGTCACTTCGGGCGGACTCGGGGGCAGTCGAAGAACGCCGTGGGACGACGTACCGGAGTCGAGCCGACGGGACGTCAGCGGGTGGAGCTGCCTCGGACGACGAGCTGCGCGGTCAGCATCGTCGTGGTCGCCGCGCGGGAGCCGCCGTCGGCGATGCGGTCGAGCAGGAGGCGTGCCGCCAGCTGGCCCATCGCGTGCGCGGGCTGGGCGACGACCGTCAGCGCCGGGGAGATCAGCGTCGCCCAGGGTGCGTCGTCGAACGAGACGATGCCGACGTCGCGGCCGGATCGCCGGCCCAGCTCCGCCAGCACCTGCAGCACGCCGACCGACATCGTGCTGCTGGACACGAGGAGCGCGTCCGGCGGGTCGGGCCTGGTCAGCAGCTGTGTCGCCGCTTCACGGCCGCCGGTTTCCCGGAATTCGCAGCGCCGCACCAGTTTCGCCGAGTATTTCCGGCCCGCCTCGCGGAGTCCGTCGCGGTAACCGTCGAGCCGGTCGTCGGCCGTGGTGACGCCGGGCGGGCCCGCGATGCAGCCGATCCGCTGGTACCCCTGCGCGACCAGGTGCCGCACGGCTTCCTGGGCCGCGGCGCGAGAATCGAGGAGCACGGCGTCGCAGTCCGCCGAGGCGAGGCGCCGGTCGACCGTCACGATCGGGGTCCGGTGGGTGGTCA
This sequence comes from Amycolatopsis sp. NBC_01488, assembly GCF_036227105.1. NCBI lineage: Bacteria > Bacillati > Actinomycetota > Actinomycetes > Pseudonocardiales > Pseudonocardiaceae > Amycolatopsis > Amycolatopsis sp. NBC_01488. The sequence continues at coordinate 4,072,230 of NZ_CP109434.1, forward strand.
GGGCCCGGACGTCGCTGTCGCCGGTGGTCGGCGACATGATCACGCCCGCGAGCCGTTCCTGCGCCGCGACCTCGAGGTACCGGCGTTCCTTGGCCGTGTTCTCGTCGGAGTTGCACAGCATCACCGAGTACCCGGCGGCCTGCGCCGCGTCCTCGACGCCGCGCGCGATCGCCGTGAAGAACGGGTTTTCGACGTCGGAGATGATCAGCGCCAGCACCGCGGTCTCGCGGCGGCGCAGGCTGCGCGCGAGGCCGTTCGGCGTGTAGCCGAGCTCTTCCACGGCCCTGGCCACGCGCTCGGCCAGCACCGGGTCCACAGTGGACTTGCCGTTGAGCGCCCTCGACACGGTCGCGGTCGAGACGCCGGCCAGCGCCGCCACGTCGGAGATCGTCGCCACCCGCGTCCTCGCCTCGGTCCGGTTCGTTGACAGTGCTTCCGGCACACCATAGCGTGGTGGTAATCGATTTCCCGCAGGGTGAGTCCGTGGAGGGGCGGATGACGGGACTGCTGCTCGGCGTGGACATCGGCACCGCAGGCTCGAAGGGCGTGCTGGTGGACGCCGGCGGCGCGGTGCTCGCCCGGTCCGTCCGCGAGCACGCCGTCTCGACGCCGCGTCCCGGCTGGTTCGAGCACGACGCCGAAGCGGTCTGGTGGGCGGACTTCACCGCGATCGTCGCCGACCTGCTGCGCGCGGCCGAGGGGCGGCCGCTCGCCGGTCTCGGGATCAGCGGCCTCGGGCCGTGCCTCCTGCCGGCGTCCGAGGCGGGCGAGCCGTTGCGGCCGGCCATCCTCTACGGCGTCGACACCCGGGCGGGCGCGGAGATCGCGGCACTCAACGACGAACTCGGCGCGGACGAGATCCTGGCGCGCGGCGGCTCACCGCTGACGAGCCAGGCGGTCGGGCCGAAGGTGCGCTGGCTGGCCCGGCACGAGCCGGACGTCTACGCGCGCACGAAGAAGCTGCTGATGGCGAGCTCGTTCCTGGTGCACCGGCTGACCGGCCGGTACGTCCTGGACCACCACTCGGCGAGCCAGTGCACGCCGATGTACGACCTCGCGGCCGCCGGCTGGGCCGAGGACTGGGCTTCCCGCGTCGCGCCGGGGCTGCCGTTGCCGGAGCTGCTGTGGCCGACGGAGGTCGCGGGCGAGGTCACGGCGGCGGCGGCCGCGCTGACGGGGTTGCCCGCGGGACTGCCGGTGACGGCGGGGACGGTCGACGCCTGGGCCGAGGCGGCGAGCGTCGGCGTCCGCGAGCCGGGTGACGTGATGGTCATGTACGGCACGACGATGTTCCTCGTCCAGGTGCTGGGGGAACCGCGTCCGCATCCCGGTCTGTGGGGCACGCGCGGCGTCGATCCGGGCAATTTCACGCTGGCGGCGGGCATGGCGACGTCCGGCGCGGTGACCGGCTGGCTGCGGAAGCTGGTCGGGGGGTCGTACGCGGAGCTGGTCGAAGAAGCGGCTTCGGTTCCGCCGGGCAGCCGCGGTTTGCTGCTGCTGCCGTACTTCGCGGGCGAACGGACCCCACTGTTCGACCCGGACGCGCGGGGCGTGCTGGCCGGGCTGACCACGACGCACGGCCGGGCCGAGCTCTACCGCGCGACGCTGGAGGGGATCGCGTACGGCGTGCGGCACAACCTGGAGGCGATGGCGTCCGCGGGTGGCGCGGCGGGCCGGCTGGTCGCGGTCGGCGGCGGGACGAAGGGTGGGTTGTGGACGCGGATCGTCTCGGACGTCACCGGGCTGCCGCAGCAGATTCCGGCGGAGACGATCGGGGCGTGCTTGGGTGACGCACTGCTCGCGGCGGAGGCGGTGGGGCTGGACCCGCCACGCGGCAGCCCGATCGCCGCGACGGTGCCGCCGGACCCGGCCAATCGAGCGCGGTACGAGGAGTTCTATCGGCACTACCGGTCGCTGTACGAGGCGACGGCGGAGACGGCCCACTTCCTGGCCGGCCAACAGCGAGCGGCGACGCCCTGACCTGCGTCGTGAGTGAGAAACAGGGTTAGAACACTGTTTCTCACTCACGACCCTTGCGGCCGGGGTCAGCCTCAGCGGGACCGACTTTGGCCGCTGGATCGTGCGCTGAGCCGCGCTCAGATCGCCGGCCTGCTCGGCGATCCGCGCTCGGGTCACTCGGCTGACCGGCGGCTTCGCCACCGGCGTCCCGCGACCATCTCGCGGTAGTGCTCCAGCGCCGCCACGGACTGCGTGACCTGCTCGAAGCTCGGCAGCGCGTGCACGTTGGCCACCAGCGTCATGTCCTTGCGCGGGATCTCCACGAAGCACACCTCGACGCCGGACTCGGCGGCGTGCGCGGCCACCTGCTCGCGCCAGGTGGCGAGCTCGTGCTCGTCGCCGAGCCATTCGTGCAGGTAGACGCACCACTTGCCGCGCAGCAGCTCGCCCGCGATGGCCTCTTGCGCGACCACGTACGGCTCGGTCACGCGGTCGTCCACGACCGCTCCCGGATACCCCAAGGCACTGCTTCCCTCCTGCTCCCCGGTGGTGACCCGACCACCGGAAAGCGCTATCTCGGCGGCCGCCTCCCCGCGGCAGCCGAGCAGCGCGAACCCCGACGACCAATGCCGGCCCACGGGGACGGCGTCAACATACCGGCGGATTTGTTCCACAGCAACCATTTCCCCGCCTGTCCGGGTTCGCGACGGCGAGCGTGCACCGCTCGCGTGCGGATGCACGTGCCGATCATCGGGTGCGCATTTGAATATTCATCGAAATGGGAGGGAATTCGCGCGCGAGAAATCAGTGGAACATCTTCACCCGCGATGTGCACTGTGGACGCTCAGCCGGTGACCGCGCGGGCGCGCAGCGTGAGACCGACGGAAGTCGCGAGTCCGGCTTCTGGACCGGTTCGGCGGGTGACAGTGCGCGAAACGTGCGCTATACAGAGTCTGTTGTGCGTATTAATGCGCGAAATATGTCGGGAATGAGCAGAGTTGCGCAGTCGTTCGACTGTTTGGCCGCTGCCGCCGCCCTCGGACTGGCGCCCACCGCGGCGTACGCCGAACCGGCCGCGGCGCCCTCCGGGCAGCTCGGGGACCTGACCGGGATCTCGGCCGACGGCCCGACGGTGACGCTGGAGTCCGGAGCCGCGGCCGTGCGCGTGAGCTTCCCGGCCGAAGGTGCCGTCCGGGTCTGGCTGGCGCCCGACGGGACCTTCACCGACCCGGCCGGCGGGAAGATCGTCCTGCCGAAGACCACCGCCCCGGTGCCGCCGAAGCGCGTCGACAAGGGCGCCTACTGGGCCGTTTCGACGCCCAAGGCGACCCTGCGGGCGTACAAGCACCCGCTGAAGTTCGCCCTCTACGACGGCGCCGACCGCAAGCAGCTCTGGGCGGAGGCCGCCCCGCTGTCCTGGACCGGCACCACGACCACGCAGAGCCTGACCAGGAGCGCGACCGAGCAGTTCGTCGGCGGCGGCGAGCAGAACGGCCGGTTCAGCCACCGCGACCAGACGATCCGGATCGACGGGGGCGGCAGCAGCTTCCGCGCCGACGGACTCGCCGACGCGGGCCTCGAGCCGGGAACGGCGTTCACGGCCGACACGGTGCCGTACCGGGTGTTCGCGAACTCCGTCCCGCTGACCGCGGGCAAGGAGGTCGTGACGGTGACGCTGCCGTCGAACTCGGCGTTGCACGTGTTCGCGGTCAGCGTCGCCTGAAGGAGGTTCGGCGAGCCGCCGAAGTAGGCGCCGTCCGTGACGTACAGCCGGTCGCCGCGGACGGCGACCGCGGTCGGGTTCGCCAGTCCGTCCGAGGTGGACAGAATGGTCCGGGCACCGTCGTGGTCGACCGCGACCACGCGGTTCTCCTGGTTGATCGCCGCGACGACGGTGCCGCCGTGGAACGCGAAGTCGTCGACCGGTCCGAGACCCGTCACGGCGACCCGGCCGGGCCCACCGGTGAGCGGGAACCGGACCAGCGTGCCGCGGTCCAGGTTGGACACCCAGACCGCGCCGTCGTGGACCTTGATCCCGTTGGCGCCGAAGCCGCTCACCGGGGCGAGCAGCTCGCCGGTGGCGAAGGCGGTGACGCGCCCCCGGGAGACCCGCCAGACCGTGGCGCCGAACGAGTCGGCGACGAACAGGTCGCCGGTGGCCGGGTCGCGCGCGACGCCGTTCTGGAACCCGGCCGGCGGCAGCGCGGCCACCTGGACCGGCGTGCCGCCTGGCCGGACCCGGTAGAGGCCGGTCGCCGCGGTGCCGGTCGAGACGGCGACGTACAGGTCGCCACCGGGTGCGCGGACGATGCCGCCGAGGAACAGCCTCTTGTGGACGACCGGGACGTCGCCGTCGTCCGGCACCGGGATGCGGGCGACGATCCGCACCTGGCCATCGGGCGTGACCAGGCCGATCTCGCCGGTGTAGGCGAAGGTGAGGTCCGCGGAGCCGTCGGGCTCCAGGGCGATGTTCTCGGGCTGCTGCCCGGAGGCGGCGTCGAGAGGGATGATCCTCGACGCCGCCTCCGCGGGCACGCCGAGTGACGCGAAGACGACGGCCGCGGCCAGCACGGCGCCGATCTGCTTGATGCGCAAGGAAGACTCCGGTTTCGTGAACGGAACGGCGAAAAGAACCCCAGATCGCCGTGCCGTCGACGGTAGGCCCGGTGCGCCCCCGGCCACCAATAGCTCGAGCTGGGGCGGCCATCGGAAATCCGATCACAGGTCGCGGGAAGTCCGGCCGGCGTCCTAAGCGGCGGGACCGAAGCGGCGGCGGTAGGCGCTCGGGCTCAACCCGGTGTGGCGGCGCAGCTGCAGGCGCAGGTTCGCCGCCGTCCCGAAGCCGCTCGCCTCGGCCACCCGGTCCAGGCGCAGCTCGCCACGCTCGATCAGGCGGCAGGCCAGCGTCACGCGTTCCGTCGTCAGCCACGCCAGCGGGGTGGTGCCCAGCTCCGCGCGGAACTTCCGGTGCAGCGTCGCCGGGCTGATCGCCGCCCGCGTCGCCAGGTCGTTCACCGTCAAGGGGCGGTCCAGGCGGCCCAGCGCCCACGCCAGCACCGGGGCCAGCGAGGTGTCCGGCACCTCCGGCACCGGCCGTGCGATGAACTGCTGCTGCCCGCCGTCGCGGTGGCCGGTGAAGACCAGGCGGCGGCTGACCGCGTTGACGACTTCGGCGCCGTGGTCGCGCCGGATCAGGTGGAGCCCGAGGTCGAGGGAGGCCGCGCTGCCCGCCGCCGTGAGGACGGTGCCCTCGTCGACGAACAAGACGTCCGGCTCCCAGCGCACCTTGGGGAACCGCGAAGCGAACTCGGCGGCCCACTGCCAGTGGGTGGTCGCCCGCTTGCCGTCCAGGACGCCTGCTTCGGCCAGTGCGAACGCGCCCGTGCAGAAGCTGACCAGCCGGGCGCCCCGGTCCGCGGCCCGGCGGATCGCCGCGATGACCGCGGGGTCCGTCGGCACGCCGGTGTCCGGCCGGGCGGGCGCGATCAGCGTGTCCGCGGTGTCGGCCGCCTCGATCCCGGCGACGCCGGTGAGCGTGAACATGCCGAGGTTCATCCGCACGTCCGGGGTCGCCGAACAGAGCGTGAAGTCGTACCAGGGCCGGTCCAGCTCGGGCCGCCGGAGCCCGAACAGCTCGGTCGCGACGCCCAGCTCGAAGGGGTTCGACTCCGCGGTCACGATCGCCACGACCCGGTGCGAGAATTCTTGCGGCATGTGCGATTCCTAGCACTCGCGTCGCCGGAACACCAGGTCGACGATGGTGCGCATGAACCCGATCGACCTGACCGAAGTCCTGGCGAGCTTCGACGCCGTCTGGAGCCCGCGGATCGTCACCCGCGTCAACGACTACGACATCCGCCTCGCGCGCTTCGACGGCGAGCACGTCTGGCACGTCCACGAGGACACCGACGAGTTCTTCCTCGTCCTCGACGGCGAGATCGAGATCGGCGTGCGCGACCCGGACGAGCGGGTGGTGACGCTGTCCCGGGGCCAGGTGTTCGTGGTGCCGAAGGGGACGTTCCACAAGCCGTCGTCGAAGACGGGCGCGAGCGTGCTGCTGGTGGAGCCGGCCGGGACGCTGTCGGTCGGCGACGAGCACGACGAGGTCCCCGACCACGTCGACGTCACGACCGGCCACCTGGTCTAGCGTCGGGGAATGCTGACTGTCGTACCGGCTGACCACGCGTCCTGGGCGGACCTCGAGGCGATCTTCGGCGACCGCGGCGACCCGGCCCGCTGCCGGTGCCAGTACTTCAAACAGACGCCCGCGCAGTGGCGGTCGGGCACCGCCGAGGAGCGCGCCGAGCGGTTCCGCGCCCAGACCGCCGAGCACGCGACCGGGCTCGTCGCCTTCCTCGACGGCGAGCCCGCCGGCTGGTGCGCGGTCGAGCCGCGCACGGCCTACCGGCGGCTCCTGCGCAGCCGGCTGGTCTGGGACGGGCGTGACGAAGACCAGGACGACGACGGCGTCTGGTCGGTGACCTGCTTCGTCACCCGCAAGGGGTTCCGGCGGCGCGGGGTGAGCGCCGCGTTGGCGAAGGCGGCGGGGGACTTCGCCCGGGAGCGGGGTGCCCGCGCGGTCGAGGGGTACCCGATCGTCGTCGAGCCCGGGCAGAAGGTCGCCTGGCCCGCCGAACTGTTCGTCGGCACCACCGGTGTCTTCGCCGCCGCGGGGTTCACCGAAGTCAGCCGCCCGACCGCGCGGCGCGTCGTCATGCGGCTGACCTGCTGAGTCCTTCTGGAAAACCGGGTATCCTCGGCCGCATGAAACGGACCTCGTTCGCGCAGTGGCCGTGCTCGATCGCACGCACCATGGACCTGCTCGGCGACTGGTGGACCCCGCTGGTGCTGCGGGACGCCTTCTACGGCGTCCGCCGCTTCGACGAGTTCCAGCAGGCGCTCGGCATCGCGCGCAACACCCTCGCCGACCGGCTCAAGCGGCTCGTCGAGGAGGGGCTGCTGGAGAAGGTCGCCTACCAGGTCGAGCCGGTGCGCTACGACTACGTCCTCACCGAAAAGGGCCGCGACTTCTACCCCGTGCTGCTCGCGATGACGCGCTGGGGCGACAAGTGGCTCGCCGCGGAAGCCGGCCCGCCCATCACGGTGCACCACACCGCGTGCGGGCACGACACGCACGCCGAGATCGTCTGCGCCGAGTGCGGCGAGCCGATGACGCCGGACGACACGCGGATGCGCCGCGGCCCCGGCTTCCCGCCACGGCTGGCGCGGCGCCCGGACGTCGAAGCGCGGTTCGCGCGGCAGGAGTGACGTTGACAGGCTAGGTCTATCTACGCAACTATCGTGGTCAGAGGCTCACCGAGAGGAGTGGCGACCACGATGGAGTGGACCGGCGTGCGCTACGCGGACAAGCCGACGGCCGAGGTCTCGACCTGGATCGACGCCGCCCCCGAGGACGTCTGGCGGTTCGTTTCGGACATCGCGCTGATGCCCGAGCTGAGCCCGGAGCTCCAGTCCGTCGAGTGGTGCGAAGAAGGCCGCAAGTTCCTCGGCCGGAGCAAGCACGACGCGTTCGGCGAGTGGGAGACGACGTCGTACGTCCTCGAGTGCGAGGCCCCGCGCGTGTTCTCCTGGGCTGTCGCGGACCCGGCCGAGCCGAGCGCGATCTGGAAGTTCACCCTCGAGCCCGACAACGGCGGCACGCGGCTGTCGCAATGGATGCAGATGGGCCCGGGCCGGTCCGGGCTGTCGTTCGCCATCGACCGGATGCCCGACAAGGAGCAGAAGATCGTCTTCGTGCGACTGCGGGAGTTCGAAACCGCGATGACCGGCAACCTCGCCGCGATCAAGGACCGGGTGGAAAACCGGTGAGGACCGCGACGACCGTCGAGTTCTCCAAGGACACGCGCACGACGCTGGACTTCGTGCTGGAGGCCGAAAAGCTCGGCCTCGACGTCTGCTGGGTCGCCGAGGCCTGGGGCTCGGACGCGCCGTCCGCGCTCGGCTACCTCGCCGCCCGCACCGACCGCATCCAGCTCGGCTCCGGGATCATCCAGCTCGGCACGCGCACGCCGGTCGCGATCGCGCAGGCCGCGCTGACGCTGGCCGACCTGTCCGGCGGCCGGTTCGCGCTGGGGCTGGGGCCATCCGGGCCGCAGGTGATCGAAGGGCTGCACGGCGTCCCGTTCGCGAAGCCGCTGACGCGGATGCGCGAGACCGTCGCAATCATCCGCCAGGCCTTCGCGGGCGAGAAGATTTCGTTCTCCGGCAAGGCGTTCGAGGTCCCGCTGCCCGGCGAGGGCCGGCCGATGCGGCTGTCCACCTCGCCGAACCCGGACATCCCGATCTACCTCGCGACGCTGTCACCGAAGCTCCTGGAGCTGACCGGCGAGGTCGCCGACGGCTGGCTCGGCACCAGCTTCGTCCCCGAAGGCGCCGACGCGTACTTCAGCCACCTCGACGCCGGGCTCGCGAAGTCGGGTCGCACGCGCGCGGACATCGACGTCTGCCAGGGCGCCGAAGTCGCCTTCGCGGAGAACGAGGACGAGCTGCGCGTCATGGTCGGCAGCCGCAAGAAGGAGCTGGCCTTCAGCCTCGGCGGGATGGGCTCGGCCACCACGAACTTCTACAACGACGCCTACAGCCGCCAGGGCTGGGCGGACGTGGCCGCCGAGGTCCGCGAGCGCTGGCAGGCCGGCGACCGCGACGGCGCGACCGCGCTCGTCACCGACGAGATGGTGCTCGGCACGACGTTGATCGGCACCGAAGAGATGGTCCGCGCCCGGCTGCGCGTCTGGCGCGACGCCGGGATCGACACGGTCCGGCTCTACCCGGCCGGCGAAACGCTCGAAGCGCGCCTCACGACGCTCGGTCGCGCGTTGGACCTGCTGTGAAGGGAACGCCATGAGCGAGTGGTACCGCACCGCGTGCAGCCTCTGCTACCTCAACTGGCGGCCTGGAGGTGCAGCTCGACGGGCGGAAGATCACCCGCGTCCGCGGCGACAAGGCGCACCCGCGCTCGGGTGGGTACCTGTGCCAGAAGGCGCAGCGCCTGACCTGGTACGGCGACCACGAAGACCGGCTGACGACACCGCTGCGCCGTCGCCCCGACGGTACTCACGAGCCCATCGACTGGGACACCGCGCTGACCGAGATCGCCGCGAAGCTGCACGCGATCCGGGACGCCGACACCGCGGCCGGTCGCCCGGGCTCGTTCGCCTACGTCGGCGGAGGCGGCCAGGGCAACCACTCCGGCGGCGCGTACGGCGCGTCGCTGCTGAAGTGGATGAACTCGACGCGCCACTTCAACGCGCTCTCACAGGAGAAGACCGGCGACTTCTGGGTCAACGGGCAGCTGTTCGGCTCGACGCTGGTGCACACCGCCGAGGACGTCGAGCACTGCGACCTGCTGCTCGTGCTCGGCTGCAACCCCTGGCAGGCGCACGGGTTCAGCAACGCGCGGCACGCGCTGAACACGATCAAGAACGACCCCACGCGCAGGATGATCGTCATCGACCCGCGGCGCACCGAGACCGCGGAGATCGCCGACCTGCACCTGCCGCTGCGCCCGGGCACCGACGCCTACCTGCTGGGCGCGATCCTGGCACTGGTACTGGAACGCGGCGGCGCGGACGCGGAGTTCCTGGCCGCGCGCACCGAAGGCTTCGACGAGGTCGCGGCGGTGCTGGCGAAGATCCCGGTGGACGCGTGGATCGCGCACGCCGAAGTGTCCCGTGTGGACGTCGAGAAGGCGGTCGACCTGATCCTGGCGGCCCGCGCCATGACCGTGCGCGTCGAGCTGGGCATCCAGCAGGGCCGGCACTCGACGCTCAACAGCTACCTCGAGAAGCTGGTGTACCTGGTCACCGGGCACTTCGGCCGGCGGGGGACCAACAACCTGCACTCGTGGCTGCTGCCGCTGTGGGGCTCGGGCGGTGGCCAGCGCTCGGAGGTCACCGGGTTCGAGTACATCGGCGGCCTGCTGCCGGCGAACACCCTGGCCGAGGAGATCCTCACCGACCACCCGAACCGCGTCCGCGCGCTCTGGGTGGAGTCGTCCAACCCGGCCAACACCTTCGCGGGCACGCGGGAGGTCGAACGCGCGATCCGGGCGACCGAGCTGTCGGTCGTGGTCGACGTGGCGTACACCGAGACGGCCGCGCTGGCGGAGTACGTGCTGCCCGCGGCGTCGCAGCACGAGAAGTGGGAGTTCACGCTCTTCACCTTCGAGTGGCCGACGAACTACTTCCAGCTGCGGCGGCCGTTGCTGGACCCGCTGCCGGGCACGCTGGTCGAAGCCGAGATCTACACGCGGCTGTTCGACGCGCTGGGCGTGCTGCCGCCGTCCGAGGTCCTGGCTTCGCTGGCCGCCGGGCCGCGCGCCGAGCTGCAGGCGGGGCTCGGCGCGCTGGTCCAGGCGATGCCGGAGCGCGCGGCGATCCTGCCGGTGCTCCTCTACCGGACGCTGGGCGCGTCGCTGCCCGACGGCGCGGCGTCGATCGCACCGCTGTGGGCCGGTTGTCATCGGGCGGCGAAGACGATGCCCGTGCCGGTGCAACGTGCGTTGGGCAGCTCCGCTTCCGGCCCGGAACTCGGCGAGGAGCTGTTCGCGCGCATCCTCGCCGGTCCGACGCCGTTCTCGGTCCACGAGCAGGACGAGGTGTGGAGCCTGCTGCGCCGCCCGCGCGTCCAGCTGGCGGTGCCGGAGCTGCTGGACTGGCTCTCGTCGCTCGACCCGGCTGCGGAGCGGCCCGATCCGGCGTTCCCGTTTTCGCTGCTCAACGGCCAGCGCCGCGCGCACAACGCGAACCAGATCCTGCGCGACCCGCGCTGGCGCCGCACGGACCCGGACGGCGCCCTGCGCGCGCGTCCCGAAGAGCTGGCGTCCATCGGCGCCTCGGCGGGTGACTGGGTGGCGGTCGTGACACCGGCCGGGCGCGTGGTCGTCCGCGCCGAGACGGACCCGGGGCTGCGGCCGGGGCAGCTGGCGTTGCCGCACGGCTACGGCATGGCCCACCCCGACGCGCACGGCAGGCGCGTGGTCAGCGGCCCCCGCATCAACCTCCTGACCGACGCGCTCGACCGCGACCCGATCGCGGGCACCCCGCACCACAAGGACGTCCCGGCCCGCCTGGAGCCCGCGACGGAGGAGGAACGCGCCCGCGCGGAGGCGGACAGCGCGCGCGTGCGCGAGACCGTCGCGAGTGGACGGTCCGGACGTTTCGCCCGTTAAGGTGGGACCCCTCAACCGAAGGGTGCCCATGCGCAAGATCGTTTCGAACCTGTTCATCTCGCTCGACGGCGTGGTCGAAGCGCCCGACAAGTGGTCGCTCCGGTACTGGAGCGACGAAATCGGCCAGGCCGTCGGCGGCGGGATGGCGGCCGCCGACGCGATGCTGCTCGGGCGCGTCACCTACGAAGGGTTCGCCGAGGCGTGGCCCGGCCGGACCGTCGAGGAGGACGAAGGCGCCGAGTTCATGAACAACGTGCGCAAGTACGTGCTGTCGTCGACGTTGTCCGAAGTCCGCTGGAACAACTCCACGTTGCTGACCGGTGACCCGGTCGCGGCCGTCCGCGCGCTGAAGACCGAGCCGGGCGGCGACATCATGACCAGCGGCAGCACGACGGCGGTGCGCTGGCTGCTGTCCGAAGGCCTGGTCGACGAGCTGAACCTGCTGCTGTACCCGGTCGTCGTCGGCGAGGGCAGGCGGCTGTTCCCCGCCGAGGGGCCGTCGTTCCCGCTGGTGCTCAAGAAGTCGGCCACGTTCGGCAACGGCGTCGTCCAGCTGACCTACGTCCTGGCGTGAGCACGCCGTTCCGGACTCGTTTCGTGCACGTGCGCTCGGCTCGTTCCTGGAGTTCACCAAGGTGATTTCGTTCGCACGCCGGTGAGCCACGCGCACCGTGCCTCGCGTCGAAGAAGAACCTCAGTTGACCTGACGGGACTGGCCCTGCCAAAACGGCTCCCGCAGCTTGAACTTCTGGATCTTCCCCGTCGCCGTCCGTGGCAGCTCCTCCAGGAACTCCACGCGCTTCGGGCACTTGTACCCGGCCAGGTGGTCCCGGCAGTGCTTGATCAGCTCCTCGGCCGTCACCGCCGACGAAGTGACCACCAAAGCCGTCACCAGCTCGCCCCACTTCTCGTCCGGGATGCCGATCACCGCGGCCTCGCGGACCGCCGGGTGCGAGTTCAGCGCGTCCTCCACCTCGATCGACGACACGTTCTCGCCGCCCGAGATGATCACGTCCTTCTTGCGGTCCGCGATCGTCAGGTACCCGTCTTCGAACGATCCGCCGTCGCCCGTGTGGAACCAGTTGCCTTCCTGCACTCGCGCGGTCTCGGCGGGATTTTCCCAGTAGCCGTCCAGGTTGTGGTTGGACTGCGCGAGCACCTCGCCGTCCGTGTCGACGGCGATCCGGACGCCCAGCGCCGGCGTCCCCGCGCGGCCCAGCAGGCGAGCCTGCTCGTGCGGGTCCAGGTCCGCCCACTCGCTGCGCATCCGGTTCACCGTCAGCAGCGGCGCCGTCTCGGTGAGCCCGTAGATCTGGATGAACTCCCAGCCCAGCTCGGCCCGCACGCCCTCGATCGTGCGCGTCGGCGGCGGTGCGCCGGCCACGACGATCCGGACGCGGTCGCGGCCCGGGATCTCGCCGTCCCAGGTCGCCGCGCCGTCCAGCGCCGCCGTGACCACCGCGGGCGCCGCGCACAGGATCGTCACGCCGTGCTCGTCGATCCGCCGCAGGATCTCGGTGCCGTCGACCTTCCGCAGCACGATGTGCCGCCCGCCCAGGCCGGTTACGGCGTACGGCATGCCCCAGCCGTTGCAGTGGAACATCGGCAGCGTGTGCAGCAGGACGTCGTTGTCGCTCAACGTCGTGTGCAGGCCGAAGACGGCGGCGTTCAGCCAGATGTTGCGCTGGGTGAGCTGCACGCCCTTCGGCCGTGCCGTCGTGCCCGAGGTGTAGTTGATGGTCGCGGTCGCCGACTCGTCGCCCGCCCAGGGCCGCGGTGTCCCGTCGCCGCCCCAGATCGCCTCGTCGTCGCGGCCGAGGACGAAGACGTGCTTGGCCGTCACCGTGTCCAGCAGGTGCGCCAGCTCGGGGTCGACGATCAGCACCTCGGCCCCGGAGTGCTCCACGATGTACTTGACCTCGGCCGGCGCGAGCCGGAAGTTCACCGGCACCAGGACGCGGCCCCAGCCGGACACGCCGAAGAACGACACGAGCAGCCGCGCGGCGTTGTGCGAAACCATCGCGACGCGCCCGCCCACCGGCACGCCCAGCGCGTCGAGGTTCGCGGCCTGCGCGCGGGCCCGGCGCGCCACTTCGGCGTAGGTGAGCGAACCCCAGCTCGGCGCGGGCTGGTCCGGCTCGTCCACCACCGCGACGCGGTCCGGGTACACCGTTTCCGCGCGGTCGAGGAAGTCCCGGACACCCAGATCGAAGAACATGCCCCCGATGATGACCCTTCGCAGGTGCTCGCACCAGTCCGATGTGGTTCGCTGGAGCACGATGGACTTCGACACGGTGGCCGGCGAGCTCTACGGGGGTGACCTCGCGGAGTTCGTCAGCGCGCGCAACGCGGCGGCGAAGGCCGCGAAGGCCGAGGGGGACGCCGAGCTCGCGGCGAAGATCCGCGAGCTGCGGAAGCCGACCACGGCGGCGGCGATCGTCAACCGCCTGGCTCGCGAAGACCCCGCTGAGCTGCGCGAACTGGCCGAACTGGGCGACGAGCTGCGTGCCGCGCACACGCGCTTGGCCGGCGACGACCTGCGGGCCCTGACCCGGCGCCGCGGCGAGCTGGTCCGGCGGATCGCCCACGGGCTGCCGTCGATGAGCGACACCGTCTCCCGCGAGGTCGAGGCGACGCTCGAAGCCGTCGCGGCCGACCCGGGCACCGCGGAACTCGCCGTCGCCGGGCGCCTGACGTCGGTGGCGCACCAGGACACCGACCAGTGGTTCACCCTCGCCGCGACCGCCGCCCCGCCGTCCACCGGCAAACGATCCCCGAAGCTGGTGGAAAAATCCGAACCGGCGAAGCCCAAAAAGGACCGCCGGCGCGAGGAGGAGGACCGCAAGGAACGCGAACGCGCCCGCGCCGAGCGCGAGCGCCTGCGCAAGGAGGCAGCGGAGCTCGCCAAGGAGCGCGCGGTCGCCGAGCGCGACCTGGTCCGCACCGAACGCGCGGCCGAGCAGGCAACGGCCCGTGTCGACGACCTGCGCACCCGCTTGGCCGAAGCCGAAGAACGCGCCGAGCGCGCGACGGCGGAGTTCGAGAAGGCGAAGGAAACCTACGAGCAGGCCGACGGTGCCGCCGAAGAAGCGCGGAAAGCCGCCGAAGCGCGCTGATCCCGTGCTACCGTGGCGATGCGCCCCGGATGGGCCTACGCACGGAGGTAGTGGCTACTCAGCCCCCTTGAATCGACACGTTCTGCTGTCTCCGGCAGACGTGTGCCCTCCGCGCGCTCGTGTCGGTTCACGGCCTCCGGTGATCACTTCATCGGAAAGGACCAGCTTGATCCAGCTCACCACGACCGGTGCCCGCACCGGCCGGAAGCACCGCGTTCCCTTGGGCGCCTTGGACATCGACGGCCGGCTGGTCGTCGTCGCGTCGGCGATGGGTTCGCCGAAGCACCCCGACTGGTACCACAACATCCGCCACAACCCGTTGGTGACCGTGGAAACCGACGGCGAGACGTTCGAGGCGACGGCCGTGCTCCCGCCGGACCGCGACGCGCTGTTCGCCGAGATCGTCGCGCGGGAACCGGGGTTCGCGGCCTACCAGGCGCGAACGTCCCGGCTCCTGCCCGTCGTCGAACTGCGCCGGACCTGATCAGAGCAGGACTTCGGCCAGCCGGCGGTGGTTCTCCGCCTCCACCTCGGGCGACCGGCCGATCACCTGCACGGCCACGTGGTCGGCACCGGCGTCCACATGGGACCGCAGCCGCTTCGCGATGTCCTCCGGTGTCCCGTGCAGCGCGAGGTCGTCGATCAGCCGGTCGCTGCCGCCGCCCGCGACGTCCGCTTCGGTGTACCCGTGGCGCAGCAGGTTGTTGACGTAGTTGCGCAGCCCGAGGTAGGGCTCGCGGATGAAGGCGCGGCCGACTTCGCGAGCCTCCTCGGGGGCGCCGACGACGACTTTCTGTTCCGGGGCCAGGATCTTCCCCGCGCCCAGGACCGATCGGGCGTGCCGCGTGTGCGCGACCGGCACGAGGTACGGGTGCGCGCCCGCGGTGCGCTCGGCGGCCAGCTTCAGCACCCGGTCGCCGAGCGCGGCGAGCACCCGGGCCTCGGCCGGCACGCCGGCCGCGTCGAGCCGGTCGAGGAAGCCGACGAGCGTGTCGTACGGGCTGTGGTAGCCGGTGACCGACTCGGGGTGGCCGACGCCGATCCCCAGCAGCAAGCGCTTTCCGTACCGGCCCGCGAGCCGGTGGTACGACTCGGCCAGCTTCTCCGGCTCGTCGGCCCAGACGTTCACGATCGCGGTCGCCACGGTGATCCGCTCGGTCGAGGCCAGCAGGTCTTCGACGAACGCGAGGTCGCTGATCGAGGCTCGCCCGGTGCCGAGCCAGGCCGTGCCGTAGCCGAGCTCGTCCGCCGCGATCGCGTGCTGCTTGCGGGTCGCGTCGTCGCGGTGCGGGGACAGGAACACGCCGTACGTGCCCAGGTTCACTACACTTGTCATAGGGATCAATGTAGCAAATGTAGCGCACTCAGTTCGAGAGGCGGTGCAGCCACTCCCGCAGCAGGTGCCGCTCGGTCGTGGTCAGCGCGTCGACGTCGTCCGCGAGCGCGGTCGACAAAGCGACGGCGAGCGCGCCCACCGACGAGTCCTCGGCCGGCCGCTCGGCGAGCAGCCCGGCCAGGACGGCCTCCCTGACCTGCGTGGACATCGCCAGGTCGCGGCTCTCTTCGGGCTGCGCGATCAGGCTGAGCGTGACACCGCTGTTCGCCGCCGCGAACTGCCGCGCGGCCTCCTCCGCTTCGACGCGCAGCCGGCCGTCGCGTGCCAGCGGCGTGAACAGCTCCAGCAACATCGCTTCGGCGCTCGAGGTGAGGTTGCACGGCACGCCCGGCTCGATCTGGCCGTAGAGCAGCACGTAGAACTGCGGGTTCTCCAGCCCGTACGCGACATGCCGGTCCCAGCCCGCGCGGATCCGGTCGACCGGATCACCGTTCGGCGCGGGGGCCTGAACGTACTGCGTGAAGCCGTAGTTCACGACGGCGTCGAGCAGGCCCTGCTTGCTGCCGAAGTGGTGGTACAGCGTGGGAGCCTGGACGCCGGCGCGTTCGCAGATCGCGCGCGTCGACACCGGGCCGCCCTGCGCCTCGTGCAGGAGCTGCCCGGCCGCCAGCAGCAGGCGGTCGCGGGTGCTGGTGGCGCTGCTCGATCGTCCGGCCATGTAGCAATTGTAACGTTGACGTGTAACGTCAGGCCCGGAGCCGCAGCTGTACCCGGCGCAGCCCGGCAAAGGCGTTCAACACCGCCGGATCGGTCGTCGCCGCGTCGGGGCGCACGGACCGGTACCCGTCCAGGAGCGCCTCCCGCAGCTCGTCCCGCTGCGGCAGGTGCTTGAGCTCGTCGAGCGCGACCGCGAGGTCGTAGGCGTAGTGCCCGTACCCGCAGTCGTCGAAGTCGATCGCCCGGACCCGGCTGCGGTGGAACAGGTAGTTCTCCTGGCGCAGGTCGCCGTGGACCAGGCCGAAGACGTCGGCGCCGCACCCGAGCCCGGCCCGCACCGCGCGGACCCGCTCGAGGGCGGCGCGGACCCGTTCGTCCCCGCCGGCGACCGCGACCGCCCGGTCGAGCACGGCGTCGGAGAAGCCGTCGACCTGCGCGCGGCCGAACTCGGCGAGGTCGTCGACGCGGCCGCGGTCGAGGCCGTTCATCCGCGCGCCGTGCAGGTGCAGCCGCGCGGTGAACTCGCCCACGGCGTACAGCTGCGGGGCGCTGAGCCGTTCGTCGACGAACCGGCCGTCGACCCAGTGGCACAGCACGCAGGTACGCGGCTCCGGCACCGCAGGGTCGGCGACGACGGTGATCAGCTCCCGCGCCCGCGTCGGGACCGGCCGCGGGGCGACGAGGTCGGTTTCGCGGCCCAGCGCGGCGAGCCAGGCCATCTCGGCCCGCACCTGCGCCGCGCTCGGGCCGTCCGCGCGCTGCACGCGCAGCACGTACCGGTGGCCGTCCGCGCCGTCGACGCGGAACGTCGTGTTGAGCCCGCGGCCGAGCGGCGTCAGCCGGGCCACCGGCACGTCGTAGGCGGTCAGGGCGGCTTCGGCGAGCCGGCGCAGGCGTCGGGTGCGGCCGGATCGGTCGAGGTCGGCGAACGGCCGGTCGTTCGCGCCCGCGCCGGCCATGGCCCACGTGCTCAGCTGATCGACCGTTCGCGCACGAACTGGCCGGCCATGCCGACGGAGAAGAACGCCGGGCTGTGGGCGGTGTCCTGCCGGAAAAGGCCGCTGGTGGTCATGCCGTGCCGCACGCGTGGTCTCCGTCCGCCGCTTCACCGGCCCCTTGCCTTCCCGCTGGGGACACGTGCGAATCGGACGGCCGGTTCAACACCGGTCACGGCGTAGACCCCGGTGCCGGCCAGCGCGGCCAGGCCCAGCGCGGATAGCCCCATGAGCGGAAGCGGCGCGGCGAGCGGGTCGATGCCGGCGAACGACTCGACGCCGATCACGGCGGTGAGCAGGGCGTCGGCGACGATCGCCGTGATCACGACGCGCATCCGGTGCGCTTCGGGCCAGCGGGTGAAGCGCAGGATCCACGCCAGCGCGGGGAGCACGAGGATCGCGTGCATCGCGACCGCGTGCAGCGGCTTGAGCGAGCCCGCGGTCGTGTAGGCCAGCTGCGGGTCGCCGCCGCGGGCCGTCACCACCCCGCGGCCGATCATCACCGCGCCGGTCGCCAGCGCGACGAGCAGCACGACCAGCCCCGCGCGGATGGCCAGGCGCAGGCTCGGCGCGTCCGGGCCGGGTTCGACCAGCGCCGCGGCCGTGAAGCCGATGACCGTCAGGACGAGCACGCCGCCACCCGCGGCGAGCGTCATCGACACGGCGCTGTCGAACGGCGTCTCGAAGTCGAAGTGCGACGGGACCCCGCGCCAGGCCTGCATGCTGACCAGCACGACCTCGGCGACGCTCGCGATCGTGAACGCGCCGAGCAGGGCGGTGCGCAACCGCGGGCGGACGGTGAGGAACGACGTCGCCCAGGCGACCGAGGCGAGCGTCAGCCCGAACGACAGGCCGAACGTGACGGCCTTGCGCATCGACAGCGGGCCCAGCCACGAGCCGCCGGTGGCGATGAGCACGATCGCGTGCACGACGCCGCTCAGGAACAGCGCCGCGCCGACGGCGTAGGCGACGCGTTCGGCTCGCCTTCCGTCGTGCCAGATCCGGGTCAGTGCGTTCATGGCACCGAGTGTCGCGCCCGGAGGCCGGCACCGCGTCGGCCCGGTGGCGGCACCACGGCGTACGACGACGGGCGTACGGCAATCGGGGAGAAGGTTGCGAAAGTGAGCGTAAAGAATTCGTATGAGTCCTTGACCGGAATATTGCCGGATTACGTGCCCCGCGACACTCGCGAGGCGGATGCGTTGTCGCCGAAAGAGTTCTACCATCGAGTCATGTACATAGCCCTGCTGACCTACACGGCGCCCGAAACGGAAGTCGACTATGCGCTCCCGGATCATTCCGACTGGTTGCGTAAACAATTCACGAAGGGGGTCTTCCTCGTTTCCGGAAAGGGGAACGGCGTGGCCGACCACGTGATCATCACGCGGTCGGTGCTGCGCGGCAAGCTGGACGCGGTCCTCGCCAGCGACCCGTTCGTCATCCGGCGGCTCGCCCGCTACGAAGTCATCGAGTTCACCGCCACGCGCACCGCGCAGGAGCTGCTGGCGATCAACGAGGCCATCGCCTCCTGAGGAGTTCCGCCACGGTCGGGTGGCTCGGCGACGACGCCCCGCCACCTGCCGGCGAAGAGTGCTCACCTGCCGATCTCGCTTATGATCGCGACGCACGGGCGTCGAGCAGGGAGAGTGCGATGAAGACCCCCGACCTCGTCTTCCGGGGCCGCCGGTTGAGCAGTGACCGCGCGCTGGTGCTGGCCGCGGTCCAGGTGCTCCCGGAGCCCGACGGGGCGCGGGAAGCGGTCTTGAGCGCTGTCGAGGACGGCGCCGATCTCGTGGGCTTCGCCGGAACCGGCGTCGAGCCCGTGGTCGCGTGGGCGCGCTCGAAGTTCCCGGATCTCTGCCTGGCGGTCGACACCGCGGACGCGTCGGTGGCCGCGGCGTGCTGTGCAGCCGGAGCCGACCTGATCCTCGCGCGGACCGATCTCGTCGGGGTCGCCGAGCGGTTCGGGGCCGGTTACGCCGGTTCTGCGGTGGTCGATGTGCCCGGTTTCGTCCTGGACGCCGGGGTGCTGCGAGCGGTGCGTTCGCTGCCGGAGGACGTGCCGGTGCTGCTTTCGGTGGCCGGCGACGGCACCCCGGGTGGCCTGGCGCTGGCGGCGCTCGCGGCGTCGGCCGGGGCGGCGATCATCCGGACCCGGCACGTGCGCGCGACCCGGCAGGTGGCCGAGATGGCGGCGAGCATCGCGGGCACCCGTCCGCCGGCGAAGGCGGTCCGGTGGGCGTGATCCGGCAGATCTGGCCGGTCGAGCGCGGCCTCGACGACCACGACCTGGAGCAGCTGTACCGGTACCCGGCCGGCCCCCGGTGGGTCGCGGTCAACTTCGTGTCCAGCACGGACGGCGCGATCACGGTCGAGGGCCGCTCGGCGAGCCTGTCGACCCCGGCCGACCGGATCGTCTACCGGCTGGGCAACGACCTGGCCGACGTGGTGCTGGTGGGCGCGGGCACGGCGATGGCGGAGGGCTTCGAGGGCATGCGCCCCGACGAGCGCACGGCCGAGCGCCGCCGCCGGTTCGGGCTGGCCCCGATCGCCCCGGTCGCGGTGGTGACGACGGGCCGCTCCCTGCCACCGAACGCCCCGGTGATCACGAAGGCGGCGGTCCCGACCTTGGTGTTCACCTCGTCGGCCGCGCCTTCGGCGTTGCGTGACGAATGGACGGCGAACGGGGCCCGCGTGTTCGTCGTGGGCGCGGCGGTCGTGTCGGCTGCCGAGGTGGTCTCGACGTTGGCGGCGGAGGGGTTGGGCCGCATCGACTGCGAGGGCGGGCCGCGGTTGTTCGGGTCGCTGATCGAGGCGGGAGTGGTCGACGAGTTCCGCTTGACGGTGGCGCCGTTCCTGGTGGCGGGAGCGTCGAGCCGGGCAGCGGTGGGCGGGGCGATCGACCCGGCTTCGCTGGAGTTGGCTTCGGTGCTGACCGATGGAAGCAGTGTGCTGCTGAGGTATCTGGTTCCCCGGTAGGGCTTTTTGTCGGTGCCTTCGGGTAACGTGAAATCCGGGGTTCCCCCGGGCCGTTTTGTCGGTGCCTTCCGGTAGTGTGGAAATCGGGGGCTGCCTACGGCCGTTTCCCTTGTGTCGCAACGGAAATTTCCGTGGTGCTCCCTCGCCCGGGTTTCACCCGATTCAGCGATGATCTTCGCACGTGTGTTCGGTAACGTCAGTGGCATGACCAATCCCCGCCTTCGAAGACCGGCGCCGCGCCCGCGGCGATCACAGCAGCCGGCGAAAGTGCTCCGCCATTTCGAGACGCTCGGCTTCCCGCGACGCGAGCCAGGCGAAGTCGTCGTGCTCTTCCGGGTTGAGCACGACGTCTCCGGCGCCGTCTTCTTCCACCGTGTAAACGAAAGCGTGGATCTCCAACGCGCGCCCGGCGACGTCCGGCCAGGAATCGCGCGCGAGTTCGCCCGTGACCCGGACCGTCAATTCCGTCTCTTCGGCCACTTCCCGGACCGCGGTGGCTTCGAAAGGCTCGTCCGGCTCCGCCGTCCCGCCGGGCAGTTCCCAGTGCCCGGCGAGGAAAACGCCGGGCACTCGCCGGAGGAACAGCACCCGGTCGCCGCGGGCGATCCAGCAGTAGGCCAGGTCCTTTCGCGCGATCATGCGCCCGATTCTCGCTCAGTTGGTCTTCGAGGTCGGCAGGTGGGCGCCGAGGTACCCGACGTACACCGTGCCCGTGCGGTCCGTGTCATCGAGGAAGTGCAGCCGCGGTGCCGGCGACTTGAACCGCTCCAAGGCGATGTGGGCACCGAAGTAGTCGCGTCCCGCCGGGTTCGTCCGCGGATCGACGCGGAAGGTCCGCGCCTGGCGGAGCCGTTCGTTCGTGGTCACCGTGTCCGACTCGGCCAGGGCGATGATGTTGGCGCTGATCAACGAACCCGGCTGGCCGGTCCGGGCGAACGCGAGCACGTCCGACAGCTCGGGCCCGGGGTCCTGGCCCGCGTCGAGCAACGTCATGCGCGCGCACGCGTACGCGTCGAGGGTGCGGAGCGCGTCCCACGCCTTCCGCCGCCAGGCGCCGGCTTTCGGGTGGTGGTCGAGGATCGCGGCCGGGGCCGGGTCGGCCGTGATCGCAAGGTGCTTGAGCGTCGCCGTCGCGGCGCCGATCAGCTCGGCGAAGCTGGGGAACTCCTCCGGCGGCCGCTCGGTGGCGGCGACCTCGTCGTCGGCGCCGTGGTACCGGGCCAGCGTGCCCGCCAGGAGCCCGTTCACGCGCCTGAGTTCGTCGCGCTCGGCCTCCGTCTCCTCGAACGCGCGCGCGTAGTCGTCCACCGCTCCCTGAAGCTGCGCGAGCTGCGTCCGCAGGCACGCGACGTCGGCCGCGGAGAGGTCCTCGAGCCGGCGGCGGAGCAGTTTCATCTCGCCGGCGTGCCGGTCCCGCTCTTCGGCGTCGGCCTTCGACTTCTTGCGCAGGATCGTGATCACGCCCCGCGCCTCGGCCAGCTCGCGCTCGGCGCGGTCCAGCTTCTCCGTCAGCTCGGCGTCCGGTTCCCGTTCGGGCGCGTCGAACGGATCCGTGGCGTACCAGGCTTTCACGCTCGGCACCTCCGCCCACTCCTCGGGCAGCGGCGTCCGGCCGCGCGTCTGAAGCAGCCGCGTGATGGCGCCCTGGAGCGCTTCGCCGGACACCGGGCTGGCGGTCTCGACGAAGTCCGGGAGCTGGTCGCACAGCGGCGCGTACAGCCGCGCGCCCTGCGGCACCTCGTAGCCGAGGGGCACGTTCTGGTTGAGCGTGCGGCGGAAGCGGTCGTCGACGTCGAAGACGTTCACCAGCCCGGGCCAGCCGTCCACCGGCACGGTCGGCGGCTCGGTGAGGATCAGCACCGCCGACGTCCGCCACGGCGCCACCAGCGCCTCGCCCAGCAGTTCCGCGACGCGGTCGCACTCCTTGCGAGACCAGCCGCGCATAGCGAGAACCGGCGCTTCGATGGGAATCTCGTCACTCCCGCTCGCGCCGAGCTCTTCCAGTCCGATCCGCTGCGCCGGCGCTTCGTGGCAGCTGCGCCACGGCCGCGTGCACGCGGCGGCCAGCAACCACGCCACCCGGTCCTCGCCGGCGCGGTAGCACAGCGAAAGCAATACCTGAACGGAGTAGCGCCCTTCCCCGCCGGTCCACCCGAACTTGAGGTCGCAGCGGCGCGAACCGCCGTCGTCGGAGGAGCCGAGATCGGCGACCGTGTAGTCGTCGTGCTGCCGCTGGCGGGCGATCAGCCTGCTGCGCAGGGCGTCCAGGGGGCGTTTCCCCTCGGTGGAGACCAGTCCGTGGTGCCAGATCCGGTGCACCCCCACAGGACTCAACTCCGTTCGCCGGAAACAGGACCTCAAGCGAACATAGCGGATCCTGTGACCGGACGAACGCGGGGCGTCACCTCATTCACGCGTCCAGAGGCAGAAAGGGTGCCCGGCCGGATCGAAGCAGACGCGGACGTCCTCCTGCGGCTGGAAGTCCGCGACCACGGCGCCGGCGGCGGTCGCCTCGGCCGTCGCCGTCTCGAGGTCGTCGACCTCGATGTCCAGGTGCAGCTGCATCTGCTGGGCGCCATCGGCGGGCGGCCACACCGGCCGGATGTGCTCGGTCTCGAGCTGGAACGACAACCCGGCGCCGCCGTCGTCCGGGCGCAGCGTCACCCACTCCGGCTCGTCGGTCTTGATCGGCCAACCGAGCAATTTGGCGTAAAACTCGGCGAGCGCACGCGGTTCCGGGGCACCGAGCACGGTGGAGGTCAGCTTCATGATCCGGTGGTACCCGCTCGCGCGGGACTCCTACCGGGCCTGTCCGGTCTGGGTGTCGAAGTAGGCGACGGGCGGGCCGACGGTCCGCCACGACGTCGTCGCGAACACGGCGGCCCCCGCCAGCGCGAGCAGCGCGGTGACGACGCCGAGCGTGGCGCCGATCCGGCTCGGGCCGGGCCGGGTGCGCGCGCCGGCGTGCACGCCGAAGACCAGTGCCAGCACGCTGATCGGCAGCAGCGCGAACCACAGCGCGCCGAGGACCAGCACGAACGCCTGCGCGACCCAGGAGTACGCCCAGGCAGCCACGACCGGCGGCCGGACGATCAGCCAGGCGGCCCAGGTGGCGACCGCCAGCGTGAGCCCGGACGCGCCGATCGCGAGCGACGCGATGGCGAGGCCGCGGCCGGGGCGGCTGCTTTCGGTCGTTTCGGTTTCGGACTCCGGTTCCCCCATGCCCGGAACATCCCGGTGGAACGTCCCGGCGTTACGCGGAATACCCCGTCGCCGCGCGAGTTGACTCCAGGCGCAGGCGAAAGATCACTGAGGGAGCTGCCATGTCGTCCGAGCACATCCAGGGGACCGTCGCCGACGGGTTCGAGTCCGTCCGCGAGGAGTTCGCGTCCGTCGCGTTCGACCAGGGCGGCGATTACGCCGCTCAGCTCGTCGCGCACGTCGACGGCGAGCGCGTCGTCGACCTGTGGACCGGTCCCGAGATCACCGCCGACTCGCTGACCGGCGTGTTCTCCTCGACGAAGGGTGCGGCGCACCTGGTGGTGGCACTGCTCGTCCAGGACGGCGTGCTCGACCTCGACCAGCGGGTCAGCCACTACTGGCCGGAGTTCGGCGCCGCGGGCAAGGCCGCGATCACCCTGCGGGAGCTGCTCGCGCACCGGGCCGGCGTCGTGGGCGCGGACGCCGGGTTCACGGCCGAGGAGATCGCCGACGACCGCGTGATCGCCGAGCGGCTCGCCCCGCAGCGGCCGTACTGGCGCCCCGGCACGGCGTTCGGCTACCACGCGCTGGTGATCGGCGCGCTGACCGGCGAGGTCGTCCGGCGCGTGACCGGCCGCAGCATCCAGGAGCACTACGAGGAGCGGATCCGGAAGCCGTTCGGCCTGGACTTCTACCTGGGGCTGCCGGAGGAGCTGGAGCCGCGGTTCCTGACGACCCAGCCGATGCTGCCGACGCCGGAGCAGCTGGCGGAGCTGCAGGCCGCCGCGACGGGGCCGGACAGCCTCACGGGGATCGCGTTCAACCGCAACCACCCGAAGGCACCGGAGCTGTGGGACCTCCCCAACCTCGAGGTGGTCCGACGGCTGAGCCCGGCCTCGGTGGGCGGCGTGGCCTCGGCGCGCGGCCTGGCCGGAATGTACGCGGCGGCGATCAGCGGCCCCGAGCGCCTGCTGCACCCGGAGACGGCGGCCGAGTTCGCCCAGATCCATTCGATCGGCGACGACTTGTCCACCCGCAACCACAACGCGTTCGGCCTCGGCTTCGCGATCGTCTCGGACGACTACCCGGCCCTGGGCCAGGGAGCATTCGGCCACAGCGGCGCAGCGGGCTCCCAGGCATTCGCAGACCCCCGCAGCGGCTTGGCCTACGGCTACAACCGCCGCCGCTTCGCCTTCCCCGGCGGCGCGGCCCCGGAGAACGCAAGGCTGGTAAGCGCGATCCACAAGGCGGTGACGGAAAAGCGGGCTTGACGAACGAGCAGTCCACAAAGGACTCCCCTGGCCGGGCGGCCCGAGCCCACCCGGCCAACAGGGCAGCGCGAGCACGCTCGAAGCGGGCCGAGGTTGGGGGGCTGCTCCGGCGGATTGCGCAGGCGCGGCCCGCGCGGTTCGGGCTTGGTGAGCGGACCACATCGCCGCCACCGGCCCGCTGGCGTTGCGCCCCGGCTCGGCGAGCGATCGGCTGGCCGGTGTCGCGGATCGGCTCGGCGAGCGGTCGGTCCGACGCCGGTCGGCCTGGCTGTTGTTGCGCGCTGGCTCGGTCGAGCCATCGTCCGTTCGGCTGGCGAGCGGTTGCCCCGGCCGCTGGCCGGCCGATGCGGCGGCAGTCGGCGTCGCCGACGCCAGGCTTGTGAGCCAGAGGCTTCAGGCTGAGTTCGGAGCGGTCGACACCTCCATCAGTCCGGGTCACGCCCTGGATGGGGCCGTCGCGCCACCGGCGCAGCCGAGGACCGAGCACTCCGGCAGGCACCGGATCACCCGCTCCGAAGCCGCCCCCTCGGCACCAAGCCCGTCGCCGAGTGCTCGAGATGGCAGCCCGCACCCGGAGCAACACCTGGCCCCGGACGGCCCAGGCCTCCGCTCCGCCACCCGGCGGGGATGCACGTCCGCAATGGACGTCGTTACAGGATTCACCCGTTAGGACGTTCCGGCCGGGACGTTTCGCCTGATCACCCGGCTCGATCTGACTTTCCGTAGCTAAAACCCTCCCGATCATTGCTCCGTTGTGGAACTATTGGGCCGTTCGCGGGGAGAGGGCCCCGCGAGGGGGACTCACCGTTACGGTCAGCGTCCCCATGCAGATCCCCAGGGGAGAGGAGATCGACCATGTCGACGCCCACGGACACCAAGCCCGAAGAAACCCCGGAGCCGGTCGAGAAGGCCGGCCCGGTGGTCCCGCACCCCGAGCCCGACGAGCACGGCTGGGTGCACCTGGGCCACGGCCCGCTGGTCACCCAGAAGTCGGACGGCCCGGTCGTCACGCCGAACTGCGCGCCGCCCTGCTACCAGGTGGCTCGCTGAGCTTGACCAAGCTGTAACCGCCCGCCTGCCGATCTTCGACCGGTAGGCGGGCTCCGTTCTGCCAACGCTGTGCTGTCATAGGAGAGTGCCTGTGACAAAGCTGGACCCGTCCGAAGTCATCGACAGGGTCCGCAAACTCCAGCAGACCGCGTCGGACGTATCGTGCCTCGGGCGTTTCCACGAGGGCGTTCGCCTGCTGCGCAAGGGCATGGGCCTGCTGGACGGGATGTATCCGGTCGAACGCGAGTTCCGCACCGACTGGATGGTCACGCGGATCAGGCTCTCCAGCACGCTCGTGGCGCTGAACTCGGAGATCTCCGGGGACATCAAGGCCGGCCTGGCCGGGCTGGACGACGTCCGCCTGCTGATCAACGGCGTCGACGACCCGGTCGTGCGCGCCGAGCTGAGCGCGGCGCTCGAGCACAACTACGGGGCCCGGCTGATGAGCGTCGGCCGGAACGAAGACAGTCTCGGCTACTTCGGGACGTCGATGGAGTACCGGCGCTACTGGCTCGACCACACCACGGAACCCGAGCCCCGCATGGTCGGTCTCGTCCAGACCCTGGCCGCCCGCGGCTGGGTGCACACGAAGCTGGGCAACGTCGGCCAGGCGCGTGAGGACCTCAACCGCGCGATCGAGCTGGCCGAAAAGTTCGAGCTGCGCGCCGACGCGGCGGACGGGAGGCGCTTCCTCGGGACCTTGGCGCTGCGGACCGGGGACGTGCCGGAGGCCCTCCGCCTGTACGAGGTCAGTGAGCGCTCCTACCGGGCCCTGGACCTCGACGTTCCGTCGCAGCTGCGGCTGGAGCAGGCCGAGGCGCTGCTGGCCGCGGGCCTGGCCGGTGAGGCGGGGGAGCACCTCGACGACCTGATGGAGTCGATGCGCTCCCTGCCGAGCGTCACCCGCGAGCTCGCCTACATCGAGCTGCACCGCGCCGAGGCCGCGCTGCGGGCGGACGACCTCGCCCTGGCGAGGCAGATGGCCGGATCCGCCCGCCGGCGGATGCTGAAGGTCGGCTGCCAGACCTGTGCCGGGAACGCGAAGATCATCGGGCTGCAGGCCGACGTCCTGGAAGCGCTGCGCTCCGGGGAAATCCCGGCGTCCCTGCCCTACCGGGCGATCCGGACCGCGGAGACCTTGCCGCTGCCGAGGCTGACCGACCAGGCCGCCACCGCGCGCATGCTCGCCGTCCGGTTGGACATTCGGCGCGGCAACCTGAAACGCGCCGTCGAGACCCTTCACAAGGTCCCGCGGCCCGGGCAGCTCACCCCCATCGACTACCGGATGCTGCGCCGCCTCTGCCGGGCCGAGCTGGCCGTGGCTCAGGGGAACCGGGCCAAGGCGCTCACCGAGATCCGGTCCGGGCTCACCGAACTGGACGCCGTCCGGGACCGGATGGGTGGGCTGGATCTCGTCTCCGGGACCGCTCTGCACGGCCAGGAGCTCGCCGATCTCGCCGTGAAGCTCGTGCTCGAACGCAGTGATGCGCGGCGGCTGTTCGTCTGGCTCGAACGGACCCGGGCCCAGACCTACCGCTACGAACCGCTCTCCGCCGGGACCGATCCCGAACTCGCCGCGCGCGTGGCCGAGGTGCGGGGCCTCGGCCAGGCCATCCAGGAAGCCCAGCACGACGGCCACCCCAGCGCCGGCCTGCGGGCGAAGTACAACGAACGCCTCCGCGAGGCCCAGCGGCTCGGGTGGCACACCGGGCGCTGGGGACGGCCGCGGCCGGTCGCCGGGTTGGGCGAGGTCGTCGCGCGGCTCGGCGAACGGGCCATGGTCAGCTTCGCCGCTTCCGGGAACGAGCTCGTCGCCGTCGTCGTGGCCGGGGGTGAGTGCCGGCTCGTGCGGCTCGGGTCCGCCGAGTCGGCCGCCGAGTCCGCGCGCGTGCTCAACGTCGACCTCGACGCCCTCGCGCCCGACAACCTGCCCGAACGGCTGGCCGAGGTCGTCATGGCGTCGGCGCGCAAGCAGGCCGACAAGCTCGACGCGCAGCTCATCCAGCCGTTGGCGGACACCATCGGCGACCGCGAGCTGGTCATCGTCCCCACCGGGCCGCTCTACGCCGTGCCGTGGGGCGTCCTGCCGGGGCTCCGGGGACGGCCCACTGTCGTCGCGCCGTCGGCGACCGCCTGGCTCGCTGCCGAGCTGACGAAGTCGCCGCGTGCCCGCAAGATCGTGCTCGTCCGCGGGCCGGGGCTCGCCGGCGCCCGCGGTGAGCTGGAGAAGCTGACCACGCACTACCGCACCGCGACGACCATGACGGGCGCCAAGGCCACCGTGAAGTCCGTGCTGCGCGCGATGGACGGCGCCAAGCTCGCCCACTTCGCCGCCCACGGCGCGCACGAGCCGGAGAACGCGCTGTTCTCCCGGCTCGAGCTCGCCGACGGCGCGCTGTTCGGGCACGAGATGGCCGGGCTGCGGCAGCCGCCGCGCCAGGTCGTCTTCGCCGCGTGCGAACTCGCGCTCAACCGGATCCGGCCGGGCGACGAAGCCCTCGGCTTCGCCAGCGCCCTGCTCGCCAGCGGGTCCCGCACGGTGATCGCGCCGCTGTCGCGCGTCGGCGACCTGGCCTCGGCGGCCGCGATGGACGACTACTACCGCGCGCTGGCCGTCCGGGACAGGCCCGCGCTGGCGCTGGCCGACGCGATCGCCGTCGACCCGTTCCGCCGGCCGTTCGTCTGCCTCGGCTCAGGCTGAAGACGCTGAAAACGCGGAGAACGCCGGCGGCGACCACACCAGCCGCGGATCCGGCTGGACGAAGCTGCCGAGCAGGTGGTCGATGCGCGTCAGCACGTCGAGGTCGAGCCGGACGCCGGCGGCCTTCGCGTTTTCCGT
This sequence comes from Amycolatopsis sp. NBC_01488, assembly GCF_036227105.1. Classification (NCBI taxonomy): domain Bacteria; kingdom Bacillati; phylum Actinomycetota; class Actinomycetes; order Pseudonocardiales; family Pseudonocardiaceae; genus Amycolatopsis; species Amycolatopsis sp. NBC_01488. The sequence continues at coordinate 4,100,883 of NZ_CP109434.1, forward strand.
GACTTGCTCCGGCGTGCTCGCCCCCACCACGGCGGACGCGACGGATTGATGCTGCAGCGTCCACGCCAGCGCGAGCTGTGCCATCGTCAGGCCCGCGTCGTCCGCGACGCCGCGCAGCAGCTCCACCCGCTCCAGCAGCTCCGGCATCAGCAACGGCCGCGCGTGCGCCGGGCCGGCCCCGCGTGAGCCCGCCGGGACGCGCCCGTCGCGGTACTTGCCGGTCAGCACGCCCTGCGCGAGCGGCACCGACGCGAACTGCCCGACCCCGATCCGCTCGCCCACCGGCATCACCTGCGCCTCCGGAACACAGCATCGAGTAGTGCGGCTGGTTGGCGATCAGCGGGACGTCGTACCGCGAGGCCGCTTCGTGCGCCTGCAGCAGCTGCTCGGCCTGTTCCAGGAGCGCGTGATCGCCGCCGAGGCGACCGTCACGCTCGAGACCGCGCCCGGTCACCGGACGCGGTGCCTGCCGAGCCCGTACACGGCCGAGTTCGAGCTGGTCAAGGCCGGTCTGCGGGACGTGCCCGCGCAGGAGGCGTGGCAGCGGCTGGAGGAGCTGAACACCGGACGGCTGCGGGTCGCGAGCAAGGGGGCCCGCCACGGTGGCGAGCGGCTCGACGAAGAAACCCAGCTCACCGAGGGGATGTTCATGGCGGGCCAGGTCGCGGTACTGCGGGAGCGCCGGACGACGATCGCCGAGCTGCACGCCGACGTGACTTCCGGGAAAGCCTTTGCCCGTCCGGCCGATCCGGTGCCGGCGTCGGAGACCAAGGACATCGCCGTCATCGGCATGGCCTGCACCTTTCCCGGTGCTCCCGACCTCGACGCGTTCTGGTCGACCGTCTTGCGCGGCGAGGACGCGGTCACCGAGGTCCCGCCGGCCCGGTGGGACCCGGCTGTCTACTTCGGACAGTCGACGTCGAAGTGGGGCGGGTTCCTGCCGCCGCTCGACGTCGACCCACTGGACCACGGCATTCCGCCGTCCGCGATGAGCAGCATCGATCCCGCTCAGCTCGTGTCGCTGGAGACCGCGCGCCGGGCATTGGCCGACGCGGGCTACGGCGAGCGCGACTTCGATCGCGAGCACACGAGCGTCGTGTTCGGCGCGGAGGCGGGCGGCGACCTCGCGAACGCGGGCACGCTGTGGTCACTGCTCGACGGCTACCTCGACGAGGTGCCGCCCGAGCTGCTCGCGCAGCTGCCCGAACCCACCGAGGACACCTTCCCCGGCACGCTCGCCAACGCCATCTCCGGCCGGATCGCCAACCGCCTCGACCTCGGCGGCGCGAACTACACCGTCGACGCCGCGTGCGGCTCGTCGCTGGCAGCGTTCGACCTCGCCGCGAAGGAGCTGCGTGCCGGGACCAGCTCGCTGGTGCTGTGCGGTGCGGTCGACCTGCACAACGGCATCCACGACTACCTGATGTTCACCTCGGCGGGCGCGCTCTCGCCGACGGGCCGCTGCCGCCCGTTCGACGCGGCGGCCGACGGCATCGCGCTCGGCGAGGGCGTCGCGTGCCTGGTGCTCAAGCGCCTGTCCGACGCCGAACGCGACGGTGACCGGATCTACCCGGTGGTCAAGGGCGTGGGCGCGGCGAGCGACGGCAAGGCGCTCGGGCTGACCGCGCCGCGTCCGGAAGGCCAGCGCCGGGCACTGGACCGGGCTTACCGCGACGCCGGAGTGTCCCCTGTGGACGTCGGGCTGGTGGAGGCCCACGGGACCGGGACGGTGGTCGGCGACGCGACCGAGCTGCGGACGTTGACGGACTTCTTCGCTTCCTCGGGCGCGGCACCGGGGAGGTGCGTGCTCGGGTCGGTGAAGAGCCAGATCGGCCACACGAAGTGCGCGGCCGGGCTGGCCGGGCTGATCAAGGCGGCGCTGGCGCTGTGGCACGAGGTCGTGCCGCCGACGCTGCACTTGACGAGGCCGAACGCGGCCTGGGACCCGGCGGCGAGCCCGTTGACGTTCACGACGGCGGCGCGGCCGTGGGCGGATCCGGCCCGGTTGGCGGGGGTGAGCGCGTTCGGCTTCGGCGGGACGAACTTCCACGCGGTCCTCGGCGCGGGCCCGGTGGCCCCGGACCGGCGGCACGGCCTGCGGGACTGGTCCGCCGACGCCGAGGAGATCCTCCGCAGCGTCCGGAAGACCGACGCGGACCCGGGCCAGATCGCTTTCCTCTTCCCCGGCCAAGGCAGTCAGCGCACCGGCATGCTCGCCGAGCTCTTCGTGCACTTCCCCGAACTCGCCGACCTCCTCCGGCTCGCCCCCGACGTCGCCGGGAAAGCGTTTCCCCCCAAGGCTTTCAACGCCGGCACCGCCCAAGCGCGCGAACAAGCCCTCACCGACACCCGCGTGGCGCAGCCCGCGCTGGGACTGGTCGAGACCGCTGTGGCAACGCTGCTCCGGCAGGTCGGCGTCCGGCCGGACTTCCTCGCCGGGCACAGCTACGGCGAACTCGTCGCGCTGTCGGTCGCCGGTGCCTTCGACACCGAAACCCTGCTCAGGCTGAGCCGAGCGCGTGCGAACGCCATCGCCGACGTCGCCCGGCCCGGCGCGCCGTCATGGCGGCGAAGGATCTCCTGACGCCCACCCTGATCGGCCCCGACGTCGTGGTCGCCAACCACAACGCGCCCGAGCAGGTCGTCCTGTCGGGACCGGTGGCCGCGGTGGAACGGGCGATCCGGCGGCTGCGCGAAACCGGCGTCACCGCCCAGCGGATCCCGGTCGCCTGTGCCTTTCACAGTCCGCTCGCCCCGGGAGTTCCCGCCGGGCCTGCTGCCCGAGCACGTCCCGGCCGACCCGCTGGGAAATCCGCCCGCGGCGCTGACCCCGGCTCCCGACACGGACCTGGCGGGGTTGACGGCGTTGCCGGCCGGCTGGACGGCGGCGGTCGGCCCCCTGGTCGCGCCGGCGGCGGCCGCGGAGTCGTTCCGGATCGCCCGCCGCGCGCTGGACCTGGCGGCGCGGGGCCTGCTGGAGGCGCCCGGCCCGGTGTTCTGGTGCCGCGACCACCTGACGACGCTGCTGCTCCTGGTGGACGAGTTCCTGGTCGCCCAGCTGGCAACGACGACGTTGACGCCGCTGGCCGGGTTGTCCGGCCGACGGCGGGAGCAGCTGGCGGAGACGTTGCTGGCGCTGGTCCAGACCCGCGGAAGCGCCCCCGAGCTGGGCCGGCTGCTGGACCTGCACCCGCAGACGATCCGGGCGCGGCTCAAGAAGCTGGGCGAGCTGTTCGGGGCGCGGTTGGCCGACCCGGGGGAGCGGCTGCGGCTGGAGCTGGCGTTGCTGGCGGAGCGGGCACTTCCGGGCGAGGAGTGATCCGGGCACGGCGTCCTACGGCATTTCGAGGACCGTCCCGGCACGCGGTCCGGCGAGCCGCTCCGCGACAGGTTCACCGTTCTGGGGGACACCACCTGGTGGCGCTGACGGTGCTGCTTTCGGGAACACCCACCGCCGGTAGCCGTACCAGCGGACAGCGGTTCCGGACAAAGTGCCCAGCACCATCCCCGCCACGAAGTCCGCGACCTCCTGCGCCAGGTGGCTCACGTGCGGGACCGACAGGTGCAGCGCGTACCGCGAGACCAGCGCCGGCACCAGGTTCACCGCCACCGCACCCGCGTTGACCACGAAGAACAGCGCCGCCTCGCGCAGTCGCCGGTGCCCTCCTCGGCCGGCGAACGACCAGCGTCGCGACAACAGGTACGCGAACGCCGTGGAGGTCACCGTCGCGAGGAAGAGGGCCGTCACCGGCTTCTCGGACAACACGGTGAGCTTCAGGCTGTAGTCGCCCAGTAGGGTGACCCCGTACGCGGCCAGGCCGACGACGGCGAAGCGGAGCAGCTCTCGCGGCTCGGCCATGGTTCCTCCAGGTGACGCCGACAGGGTGGAGGTCTTTCGATGGCACGCACGGGCGGTGAGGGTGAGCTCCCCTCGGTCGCCGAGCTGGTGAACCTTTCGCAGACGAAACCGCTGGTGATCCGCGGTGACCTCGACGCGATGCTCGCCGAGGAACCGGCTCCCGAACCGAAGCCCGATCCGCTGGCCATCCTCGACGCCGAGCTCGCGGCTCCGGAGCCCGAGGACGAGCGCCCGCTCGAAGCCCCGCCCGCGGAGTCCCGGCGGACGAAGCCGTTCGTGCTCGCCGCGGGTGCGGCCGTCGCGCTCGGGCTGGCCGCCGTCGTGCTGCTCCAGCCGCAGCAGGTCGGCGGGACGGCCACGTCGCCGCCGGGCGCCACCGCCCCCGCCGCGCCGCCGACCTCGAGCGACGCGGTGGAGACGATGAGCGCTTCGGCGGCCGCGCCCCCGCTCACCGCCGAGGTGCACGACTCGCCGGTCCGGACCACGAACCAGCCGGCCGCCGCGGGGCGCAAGCCGGCGCACCCCACGACGACGGCGCCGCCGCCGGCCGAGGACCAGTGGCAGCAGTACGTGAGCTCGGTGATCAGCTCGTGGCAGCAGCGCCCGCACGGCGGGCGGAACCACTGATCAGCAGGCCGCCGTCGCCGGCTTCCCGGCGATCCGGTCCTTGACGAACGCCCGGACGTCGGCGTTGCCGGTGTAGACGAGCGTGATGTGGTCGGTGTCGTAGGTCTTCCACGTCTCCGCCACGCCCGCCGCGCAGTACGTCTTGTGCACGGCGTCGGCCTGCGCGAACTGCACCAGCTGGTCGCCGGTGGCGTGGTAGAGGAACACCGGGACGTGCGGCGGGCTGCCGCCGAGCTTGTTCTCGGTCAGCCGCGCGACCCACGCGGGCTTGATGTAGCCCGGGCCGGTCGTGTAGTCCGCGATCTTCTGGTTCGCGTACGTCGTGAGCAGCTCGAACGTGCACGCGCACCTACTCGCTGTCCGCGCTGCAGAACTGCGGCCCCTTCAACGACTACATCAGCGCGTTCGCCAAGAGCGACGGCAACTCGCTGGACCTGAACCTCGTCAAGAAGTGACCCGAGCTGCCGGCCCCCGTCGCGCCGCGGCGGGGGCCGGTGCCACGCCCAGGAAGGGAGCGCCTGTGCGGAAAGCCCGGTGGTTGCTCGCGGCGGGCCTCGCCTGCCTGACCGTTTCCGCCCTGCCGGTCCCGTCCGCGCAGGCGTCGACGCCGATCGACAAGGAGCTGAACTTCAGCTGCCCGTTCCCGTTGATCGGCCGGCAGAAGCTGGACGTCGAGGTCAAGGCGTCCTTCGAGGTGCCGTCGGCACCTGGTGGCACCTTCACGACGTCGGACCTGTCGGTCGCGGTGAGCGTGCCGGACAAGTCTGCCCGCGGCCTGGCGCTGGTCGGCGCGGCGAGCATCGAAGGGACGGCGTCCGCAGGGGTGACGCTGACCGACGGTTCGCTGACGCTGCCGCTGAACCTGCCGTTGACCGTGGCGAAAACGCCGGTGCCGCCGTCGGGCACGTTCACCACGCAGGCGTCCGGTTCGGTGCCGCCGGTGCAAGGTCTTCGGGATCGTGCCCGCGACGGCCCACCTGCAGTTCAGCCCGGACGGGCCTGCAGACCGGCGAACTCACCGGCAGCGGGTTCGTCGCGCACGCGCACCTCGCGCTGGCGGTACCGCAGGTGACGCTGTTCGGGCTGCCGGTCGCCGACGCGGGCTGCCGGGCGAGCGCGCCGATCCCGGTCGACCTGAAGACGGGTACCGGGTTCGCGCTCGCGTCGGGCGGTCCGGTGAGCGGGGAGTACACGATCCCGCCGCTGACCGGCTGCGGCGCGTTCACGGCGTACCTGAGTTCGCTGGTCCACAGTGACGGCAACACGTTCGCTGTCACGTTGACCGCCCGCTGAGCGGGATTCACCTCCACCCGGTAGCTGTGCCGGACGACCGTTGTCGTGAACTGTCGATTTCGCGCCCTCTCGCGTGACGGAGTAGGAAAGGACACGACCGAGAGGAAACGGACATGGCGCAGTACGCGGTGCTGATCTACGAGCGGGTGCCCGCCGAAGACCTGCCGAAGGAGATCATGGACCGGCACCTGGGCTTGCCGGACCTGATCGCTTCGAAGGGCGGCAAGGTGACCGCGGGCCTGGCCCTGCAGCCCAACGAGACGGCCACCGCGATCCGCGGCGACCTGGTGACCGACGGGCCGTTCGTGGAGACCAAGGAGGTGCTGGCCGGGGTGTACGTCCTGGAGGCCCGCGACCTCGACCACGCGCTGGCCTGCGCGAAGCTGACGCCGGTCGTCGAAGGCGGCGTCGAGGTCCGGCCGCTCGTCGGCTTCCAGGTGGTGCCGGGCTGACGTCCGTCACCGACGCCGTCGCCGAAGCGCACCGTCGCGAGTGGGCCTACGTGCTCGCCGCGACGGTGCGGGTCACCCGCGACCTCGACGAGGCCGAAGAGGCCGTCCAGGACGCCTACCTCCAGGCGCTGACGCGGTGGGCGGCCGACGGCGTCCCGGACCGGCCGGGCGCCTGGCTGACCACGGTCGCGCGCCGGAGTGCGCTCAACGGCGTCCGGCACCGGGAAGTGCTGCGGCGCAAGCTGCCGCTGCTGGTCGAGCCGGACGTCGAGGAGCCACCGGAGCCGGCCGGGCCGATCCCGGACGACCGGCTCCGGCTCGTCTTCACCTGCTGCCACCCGGCGCTCGCGCAGGCGGCCCAGATCGCGTTGACGCTCCGGCTGGTGTGCGGGGTCGCGACCGCCGACATCGCGCACGCGTTCCTGGTGCCCGAGCCGACGATGGCCGCCCGGCTCACCCGCGCCAAGAAGAAGATCGCGGCTGCGCGGATCCCGTACGCGGTGCCCGCGGCCGAGGAGCTGCCCTCGCGCGTGTCCGTCGTGCTGACCGTGCTGCACCTGCTCTATTCGGCCGGGCACACCGCGCCGTCGGGGGACGACCTGGTGCGCGACGAGCTGACCGGCCGCGCGCTGGACCTCGCGCGGATGCTGCGGGCCCTGCTGCCCGCCGACACCGAGGTCGCCGGGCTGCTGGCGCTCCTGCTGGTCCACCAGGCCCGGCGGGCGACCCGGACCGACGACGCCGGACGGCTGCTGCGGCTGGCAGACCAGGACCGCTCGCGCTGGGACACTGCGATGATCGCCGAGGCCGACCGGCTCGTCGTCGAGGCGCTCGAGGGCGGCCCGCCCGGGCGGTTCGGCGTCCAGGCCGCGATCGCCGCCCTGCACGCCCAAGCGCCCGGCTACGCCGAGACGGACTGGCCGCAGATCCTCACCCTCTACGACGTGCTGCTGCGCCTGTGGCCCTCGCCGGTCGTGGCGCTCAACCGCGCGGTCGCGCTGGCCATGGTCGACGGCCCGGCGGCCGCCCTCGGCGAGATCGCCCGGCTGGAGGCGGACGGCAGGCTGGCCGGCTACCGCTACCTGCCCGCCACCAAGGCCGACCTGCTGCACCGCCTCGGCCGCGACGCCGAAGCGGCCGACGCCTACCGGGCCGCGCTCGCGCTGAGCGACAACGCCGTCGAGCAGGAGTTCCTCGCCGCCCGGCTCAGCGGCGGTTGAGCAGCAGGACGAACCCGGCGGCCGAAAGGAGCAGCGCCGCCAGGAAGAACGCGCCGTGCAGCACAGCGCCCATGGCGACGTCCCCGAACAGCTGCACCACCAGGTCCACGATGCCGAGCGAGCCGACGATCGCCAGCGCGGCGCGCGTTCCCTTGACTCCGCGGTACCCGCCGTAGACGAGCAGCGCCCACAGGCCGGCGCCGACGACGTACGCGAGGATCGCGACCGGGAGCGGGACCGCGGCCTCGACGGCGGACCGGCGGCCGCCCAGCAGCGAGCCGAGGAACCAGCACGCCGTGGCGCCCCACCAGGCGAAAGCGGCGCGCGGGGACATCTCCGCAGGGTAGAACCGGACCGTCCGGTTCCGGCACGGTCACGACCCGAACCGTTACCCGCCCGGTGGCACGCCGGGGTGCTATAAAGCGCTACCTCCGGGGGACCGGTTTCACGGCCGTAGGCGGCCGCCGCCGGTGCCGCTAGGGTGATCGTCTGGATGTGCTGGCTCGAGGGCAGCCGAACGGGAGACGCCGGTGACCGCCGCGCACGACTCATCGTGGGACTCCGGCACCCGCTTGCGCGTGCTGCTGGTCGAAGACGACGACGGTGACGCGCTGCTGGTCGAGGAAATGCTCACGGACACGTCCGTGCCGTTCTCGCTCGAACGCGTCGAAACGCTGGCCGCCGCGCTGGCCGGCCCGCTCACCGCCGACTGCGTCGTGCTCGACCTCCAGCTGCCCGACGCGATGGGCCTGAGCGGCCTGACCAAGCTCGGCCAGCACGCGCCCGGCGTCGCGGTCGTCGTCCTGACCGGCGGCCACGACCAGGCCACCGGGGTCGCCGCGGTCGCCGCCGGCGCGCAGGACTACCTCGTCAAGGACCAGGTCGACGGGCCGCTGCTGGTTAAGGCGCTGCGCTTCGCCCGCGAACGCAAGCGCGCCGAGCAGGTCGAGCAGCAGTTCCTGCAGCAGCAGCTGCTCGCCAGGGAGAACGCGCGGCTCGAACGCGGCCTGCTGCCCGTGCCGCTGCTGCGCGACCCGCACCTCGAACTGGCCTCCCGCTACCGCCCGGGCCGCAACGGTTCCCTGCTGGGCGGCGACTTCTACGACGCGATCGAGCTCGCCGACGGCGCCGTGCACATGATGATCGGCGACGTCTGCGGGCACGGCCCGGACGAGGCCGCGCTCGGCGTCGCGCTGCGGATCGCGTGGCGCTCGCTCGTGATGGCCGGCCTGCCGATGGCCGACGTGCTGAGCATGGTCGAGCGGGTACTGGTGCACGAGCGGATCGAGCCGCTGTTCGCCACCGTCTGCATGGTCGTCGTCGCGCCGGACCGAAGATCCCTGCGCCTGTCGCTGGCCGGGCACCTGCCGCCGCTGCTGCTCACCCCCGGCGACGGGCACCTGCTCTCCGGCGAACGCCTCGGCGTCCCGCTCGGGATCGTCGACGGCTCGAAGTGGGAGGCGCTCGACGTGCCGCTGGAACCGGGCTGGTCGTTGCTGCTCTACACCGACGGCGTGTTCGAGGGCCGCGTCGGCGCCGGGTCGGAACGGCTCGGCCACGAGCGGATGGCCGCCATCGTCCTCGAGATCCAGCACCGGACCGGGTTGACCGGCACCGACCTGCTCGACGAGCTGATCGCCCGCGCCGAGCGGCTCAACTCCGGGCCGCTCGACGACGACGTCGCCCTCGCCCTGCTCAGCCACGACCCGGAGGCCCCGGCTGATGAGCACTGAAGCACGCGGCTGGCCGATCGGCCGCTGGCTGACCCTGTTCGCCGTCGCCGAAGCCGTGCTGCTGCTCGCCGCGCTGGTCGGCGGCGCGGTCGCGCTCGGCAACCTCACCACGGCCCGCAACACGCTCCTCGACGTCATCGCGCCGCAGCGGCTGGCCGCGTCGCAGCTGTCCACCGCGCTGCTGAACCAGGAGACCGGCGTCCGCGGCTACCAGCTCGGCCGGAAGCCGGACTTCCTGACGCCCTACACCGACGGCGTCCGCTCGCAGGCCGACGCGGTCGCGCAGCTGCGGCAGCTCGGCGCGGTACCCGGCACGCAGATCGGCGACGACCTGGACACCGTCCTGCGCGCGGCCGCCACCTGGCAGGCCTCGGCCGCGCCGACCATCGCGCCCGGGGCCGCCCCGGTGACCGCGGCGCAGGTCGAGCGCGGCCGGACGCAGTTCGACGCGGTCCGCCGCGCCCTGGACGCCCAGCTCGCCCACCTCGGCGCGGTCCGCGACGCCGGCCGCGTCGACCTCGACGGCGCGGCGACCTTCCTGACGTCCATGCTCGTCGCGGTCGCGGTGCTGGTCGTGCTGTTGTTCGTGGTGCTGTTCCTCGGCCTGCGGCAGGTCATCACCCGGCCGATCCTGCGGCTGGCGGGTGAGGTCCGCCACGTCGCCGACCAGGACGTCCGCCGTCCGGTGAACGGGAGCGGGCCGCGCGAGATCGCCCAGCTCGGCGCCGACGTCGAGGCCATGCGGCTGCGCATCCTCGACGAGGTCGCCGAACTCGAACAGGCGCACGCGATGCTCGACCGGCGCACGCGCGAGCTGGAGCGGTCGAACGCCGACCTGGAACAGTTCGCCTACGTCGCTTCGCACGACCTGCAGGAGCCGCTGCGGAAGGTGGCGAGCTTCTGCCAGCTGCTCCAGCGCCGCTACCAGGGCCTGCTCGACGAGCGCGGCGAGCAGTACATCGAGTACGCCGTCGACGGCGCGAAGCGGATGCAGGGCCTGATCAACGACCTCCTGGCGTTCTCGCGGGTCGGCCGGAACCCGGGCGAGCACGTCGTGGTCGAGACGGGCAGGCTGGTCGACGACGCGCTCGCGAACCTGGAGGTCGCGCTTTCGCTGAGCGGCGGCAAGGTCGAGCGCGGCGAGCTGCCCGAGGTGCGCGTCGAGCCGGCGCTGATGACGGCGGTGTTCCAGAACCTGATCGGCAACGCCCTGAAGTTCAACGGCGAGACACCGCCGGAGGTGCGCGTCACCGCGGAGCGCGACGGCGACGACTGGGTGTTTTCGGTGTCGGACAACGGGATCGGCATCGACCCGGAGTACGCCGAACGGATCTTCGCGCTGTTCCAGCGGCTGCACACCCGCAACGCCTACCCGGGCACCGGGATCGGGTTGGCCCTGTGCCGCCGGATCGTCGAGTACCACGGTGGCCGGATCTGGCTCGACACCGAAGCCGAGGACACCACGTTCCGCTTCACCCTGCCGGCCACCGAGGAGAGTGGGGGCGCATGACGCCGTCGCCGGTCCCGATCGACATCCTGCTCGTCGAGGACGACCCCGGTGACGTGCTGATGACCCGGGAAGCCTTCGAGCACCACAAGATCCGCAACGCCCTGCACGTCGCGAGCGACGGCGTCGAGGCCCTCGAGTTCCTCAACCGCGAGGGCCGGTTCGCGGCGGCGCCGCGGCCGGGGCTGATCCTGCTGGACCTCAACCTGCCCCGCAAGGACGGCCGGGAGCTGCTCGGCGAGATCAAGCAGGACCCGGAGCTGCGCACCATCCCCGTGGTCGTGCTGACGACGTCCGAAGCGGAGGAGGACATCGTGCGCAGCTACGACCTGCACGCCAACGCCTACGTCACCAAGCCGGTCGACTTCGAGAAGTTCGTCGAGGTGGTCCGGAAGATCGACGAGTTCTGGGTCACCGTGGTCCAGCTGCCGCATCGGTAGCGGCCATCGTCGGCGTGGGGCACGATAAGGGGCTGTGACCTCTTCATCCCGGGATCTTCCCGCCGTCGAGCTGGCGGTCACGCTCGACTGGCGGGACACGGCCGCGGTGCTGCGCGTGGCGGGGGAGATCGACCTGGTGAGCGCGCCGGAGTTCGAGGAGGTCGTCGACGTCGTGCTGGCCGACGGGCCGCGGACGCTGGTGGTCGACCTGCGCGCGGTGACGTTCTTCTGCTCGGCGGGCCTGCAGGTGCTCGCGGCGGCGCACCGCAGGCTGCCCGAGGGCGCGCTGCGGGTGGTGAGCGATTCGCCGGTGACGTCAGGGCCGCTCAAGACCACCGGCCTCGACACGTGGATCGGCATCCACGCGACGGTCGACGAGGCGCTCCGCCGGTGACGGCCCAGGAAGGCGACCCCCCGATGGACGAACCCCCGGGACCGTTCCGCTGCCACGGCGTACAGGCCGTGCCCCAGGCCCTGCGGCGCCTCCGGCACGACCTGACGGCGTGGGTCCTCTCGGCCGGCGTCGAAGCGGGGCGGGCGCAGGACATCGTGCTGGCGAGCTACGAGGCGCTGGCGAACGTGGCGGACCACGCGTACGACAGCGCGGGTTCCGGCGTGGTCGACGTCGACGCGGCGGTGCACCCGGACCGGATCGAGGTGGTCATCAGCGACCACGGGAAGTGGCGGACGCCGGTGGTCGACCCGCGGCCGATTTCGGTGCGGGGCCGGGGGTTGCTGCTGCTGCGGGCGAGCGCCGACCGGGCGGACATCGCGTCGGGCGAGTCGGGGACCGTGGTGACGCTGGCATGGGACCTGGCGCCGGTCCGTCCTTGATCGGTTCGCCTGATCGTGTGATGAACTGCTGTTCGAACGCCGCTACCTTGGAGAGATGGACAGCATCTCGATCCCGGCGGACGCGGTCGGCCGTAGGCCAGGAAATCGTTGTGCCGTAAGGAAAAGAAGCGGGCCCGCGGCCGGATTCGCCGCGGGCCCGCCCTTCGCCCGATTTCTAGCTGTGCGTCACGGCGCCCGTCTTCGGGTCGAGCGTGACCTTCTTCGCCTGCGGCCACCAGAAGTTGAACATGCCGTTGAGCGACCCGGCCCGGGAGTCGAACGACGAGTCACCGATCCGGCCGGCGAACCAGTTGTCCTCGATGAACTTCAGCACCGAGGTCTGGTCCGTCTGCGTGTGGTCGACGTGGTTCACCTTGCTGTACGGCGAAATCACCAGCAGCGGCAGCCGCGGGCCGTAGCCGCAGCGGTCCGCGTAGGCGCCCACCTTCGTCGGCTTGGCCGTGCACACCGCCTGGTCCTGCGCCGCGTCGTGCGAGCCGTTGACGATCTGCGACGCCGTGTGGTCGTACCAGCCGTCCGAGTCGTCGTAGGCCAGGACGATGGCCGTCGACTTCCAGTCCGGCGACTGCTGGATCTTGTTGACCTCGCTGACCACGAACTGCTGCTCGTCCAGCGGGTCCGAGTAGCCCGCGTGGCCGTCCTGGTACTCCGGGGCCTTCAGGAAGCTCACCGCGGGCATCGAGCCGGCGTTCAGCGAGGCGTCGAAGTCCGAGATGTCGTACTGGTGGTTGGCGCGGTCGGTCTGGCCGATCGCCTGCACCGACGACGGCGCGAGGTGCTTCGGGTTCGCCGTCGAGGGGTAGTACTGGAACGGTTCGTGGTGCGGGCTGTAGTCGACGACCGCGTTGCCGCCCACGTTCGTGTGCTTCTGGCCGCAGACCGCGAAGCCGTTGGCCGAGCCGGTCGGGCGGAAGCCGCCCTGGAACCAGCCCCACGTCACGTGCCGCTGGTTCAGCAGGTCACCGACGTTCTTGCCGCTCAGCGACGCCAGGTTGTCCGTGCTCGTGTGGTTCTTGTCCGAGCAGTCGTCCCACGCCGGGTCCGGGTCGTTGATGACCGTGCCGACGCCCTTCGCGTCCGGCGAAACGACCGCGTAGGAGTCGGTGGTCGGCTCGTGCGTGACCGAGGTGACCGCCTGGGCACCGTGGGTCTGGCCCGAGATCAGGTTCAGCGCACCCGGGGTCGACGGGCCGAAGACCGTGTTGAACGAGTTGTCGTTCAGCGCGTAGTGCTGCGCGTAGTTCCACATGCCGGTGACGGTGTTGCCGTCGTAGTAGTCCATCACCAGGCCGGGCTCGCCGAACAGCACCGGCTGGCCGGTGCACTTGTCCGTCTCGGTCTTCTCGACGAACTTGTCCATCTTGCCGCCGTCGAAGGCGGCCTGCTCGGCGCCGTAGTTGTGGTTCTGGTCGCAGGTCAGCGCCTGCTCGTGCGTCAGCCGCTTCGGGTCGTACGCGTTCGGGTTGTCCGTCAGCAGCTTCTTGTCGAGGCCGTTGACCTTCGGGGTGTCGCGCGCGGCCTTGAACGGGGTGCCGTCTGTGTTGGCCGCGTTCGGGTAGGTGCCGAAGTAGTGGTCGAACGAGATGTTCTCGCCGAAGATGACCACGACGTGCTTGATCGGCGTCGAGGTCGGGATCCACTGCGCCGGGAAGGTGTGCAGCGGCTGGGCCTCGGCGGTGCTCGCCGTGGAGCCGGTGGCGGCGGCCAGCACCGCCACCGAGGCGAGTGCCCCGGCGCCGAGCAGGCTGCGCCGTCGCCGGCGGATTCTCTTGTCCACAGTGGATTCCTTTCGTGGGGGATTCGCTCAGGCGAGCAAAGAGCGGCCGAAGTGGTCGTCCGGCCCGGTGACGCCCGGCAGCGCGAAGAAGTAGCCGCCGCCGAACGGGGAGATGTAGTCGGTCAGGGGTTCGTCGGCCAGCCGCTTCTGGACCGCCTCGAACTGGCGCTCGAGGTCCTGCTGGTAGCAGACGAAGATGAGGCCCATGTCGAGGTTGCCGTTGCTGTCGACGCCGCGGTCGTAGTTCACCGCGCGGCGCAGGATCCGGCTGGCGTCGGTCTCCGGCGTGCGCGGGTTGGCCTTCCGGATGTGGCTGGTCAGCGGGATCACCGTGCCGATCGGGTCGTCGGCGTACCGGGGGACGTCGGTCTCGTCGGTGCCGTCGAGCGGCGCGCCGGTGTCGCGGCGGCGGCCGAACATGTTCTCCTGCTCGGCCAGCGAAACCCGGTCCCAGAACTCGACCAGCATCCGGATCAGCCGGACGACCTGGTAGCTGCCGCCCGCGGTCCACGCGGGTTCGCCCGGCGCGGACGTCCACACGAGACGGTCGAAGTCGGCTTCCTCCGGGTTGGCGGTGCCGTCCTTGAAGCCCATCAGGTTCCGCGGCGTCCCGGCCGGCCGCGGCGGGGAGCTGAAGCCGTTGAGCTTCCAGCGCAGCTGCATGCCGCCGCGGGTCGCGCGGGCGATGTCGCGCAGCGCGTGCAGCACGGTGTCGGTGGAGTTCGCGGACAGCGTGAGGCTGAGGTCGCCGTGGCACTGCGCGGGGTCGAGGGCGTCGTTCGGGAACGTCGTCATCGGCTTGAGCTTGGCGGGCTTGAGCTTCCCGAGGCCGTACCGGTCGTCGAACAGCGACGCACCGACCCCGAGCACCACCCCGAGGTCGCCCCCCGGCACAACGGGCCCGAGCACCCCGGAGTCGGCGGGCGGCGCGGTGATCCCGAGAGCGGCGGGCGCGCCACCACCGGTGAGAAAACGAGCCCGCTCGGTGACGGCGCGGAACAGATCGGTGAGTTCGGCTTTCGACGCGGCAACGACATCAAAGGAGGCAACGATCGTCTGGGTCGGCGGCTTCCGCAGGATGGCGGCTTGGTTCTTGCCGTGAAAGGCAACGGGCGCGGTGCTGTCGGTAACGGCACCGGAGGCCCCCAGCCCCGCCCCGGCGGCAACAGTAAGACCGGCGCCCACAGCGGCCCGCCGCAGGAAGGACCGCCGAGGCAGCCCAGCGGCGGGCGGCGGGGCCGGATGCGGAACGGGGCAACGAGGCTGATCGCTCACGAAGCCCTCCCCGGCCGGCCAGCGACGGCATGCGCGGCTGCCGCGGCGGCGCCGAGCGGTGCGGTCCGACCAACGCGGCGGGCGGCGGCGGGCCGGTCGACTGCGGCGCTGCGCGGCGCGACCTGGTGGGCCAGGCGCGTGGCTGCGGCGTGGCTGGCTGCGGCGCTGCGCGGCGCGGTCCAACCAGCGCGGCGAGCAGCGGTGGGCTGGTCGACAACGGTGGCGAGCTGCGCGGCCAGGCAAGCGTCATCGGCGTGGCCGGCGGCCAGCTCGCGCGGCCCCATCTGGCAAGCGAGGCTGACGCCGAGCGGCGCGGACTCGCGGGGCTGGTCCGTCACGACACCCTCCGCGGCTCGGCGATCGCGGCGATCGGGGCCAGCAGCTCCGTCAGCTCGCTCACGTCGGCGTTCAGCTTCTGCCTCTCCTTCTGCGGCAGCTGGGCCAGCGGCGTCCAGGTGCCGTCCGGCCGGTGGGCCGCGTCCAAAGTGGTCTGGGTGCGCGTCAGCCAGCTGTCCACCTTGGACAGATCCGGGTAGCGCGGCGCCAGCAGTGGGCGGAGCACGTCCAGCACCGCGCGGGTGCCGTCGAGGTTGGCGCGGGCCGTGGCGAGGTTGGTGCCGCTGCCGTAGTCCGTGCGGCCCGTCAGTTCGAACTGCAGCGTGTTCTCCATGATCTCGTGCGCGCGCAGGCCGAGGTCGTTGCCGTCGACCTGGCTTTTGGCGAAGGACGTCTGCAGCGCGCGGGCGTCCGTGTCCAGCTGGTCGGCCACCGCGCCGAGCGCGGCCAGGTCCTCGTTGTGCCAGAGGCCCTGCTCGAGGCGGTGGAAGCCGGTGAAACCCGGGTCGGACGTGCCGTTCGGGAGGCCGTCGGTGGTGCCATTGAGCGCGCCGTCGGAGTCGCCGAACGCGTCGTACGCCGCACCCAGCCGCTCGTACGTCAGGTGGGCCGTCAGCCACGCCGCCTCGCTCGCCGCGCGGTCGCCGCCGTGGACGGCGTTCTTCAGCGCGCCCGTGTTCGCGACCAGCTCGCCGAGGCCCGTGGTGACGTGCTGTTGGTAAGCCTTCAGCGGCCCGAGCAGGTCGTTGTGCGTCACAGGCGCGACGCCCGGGCCGGTCCGCTCGGCTCCGCCGCTGACCTGCACCGCCGGCCCGACGATCGCGCTCGCGTCCTCGGGCAGGCAGCGGAACGCGTAGCTGCCGTTGCCGAGGTTGACCTGCAGCGGCCGGGTGGTCGCCGGGCCGAGGCCCTCGACCTCGCCGTAGATCACGTCGGTCGCCGGGTCGATCAGGTCGACCTCGGCGGTCACCGATCCCGTGTTGTGCAGGCGGAACGTCTGCGGCCCCGGCTTGGGGTCCGACCAGCCGGTGCCGCACGCCGAGCGCGACACCGCGATCTCGGGGTCGACGGCGGACGCGCTGTCCGGCCAGAACGCCACGACGGCTCCCGCGGCGGCGGCCACGACCACGACCGCCACGATCCAGCGGGAACGCACTGACCCCGGCACGCACACTCTCCCGTCACTCGATCGGACCATCACCGGTCACGGATTATGCGAGCCTATCGCCCGAAAATCCGCACTGGATGCCGTCGAGAGGAGGGAATTCACCGGGACTTCAGCCCGGCGCCCACGAAAAGGGGAGAAACCAGACGATTGCCTGTGCCGAATATGTCCGGTTGAGGCGGTTGGTCCGGTTGGTTACGCCGTCGGCAGCGGCGAGCCGGTCTCGAGCAGCGTCTTCAGGCTCGAGAGCAGCGGGGGCCAGCCCTGGCTGCACATCGCCATGACCGTGCTGCCGGGTTCGAAACCGTCGTGCAGGACCGTCAGCTTCACGGTTTCCCCGTGCGGTTCGAGCGTGAAAGTGACCTTCGAACGGTTTTCGGCCTGCAGTTTCACCAATGTCTCCGTCGCGTCGATTCCGTTTTCCTTCGCCCATTCCTCGGTGAACGTGTGCCAGGTGTAGGAAAGGCGGCGATACGGATCCGCTTCGAGGACGACCTGCTCGGGGTCGCTCGTTTTCGCACCGTTTTCCGTCCAGACCATCGGCGAGCCCTTCTGCCAGTCGGTTTCGAAGGCGACGCCCCAGTACTGGCGCGTGAAAGCGGGATCGGTAAGCGCTTGCCAGAGCTTTTCCGGGGTCGTGCTGATGTAGGTGGTGTACGCGAATTCGTTCATGGGCGCAGCCTCCAAGGCTCGTTTCAAATCGGCCAGCGCGCCGGCCCGCCGCCGGTCGTAGCGGGTCATCCAGCGTTCGGCGATCGCGTTGATCGGCGCGGCGTCGAGGTAGTGCAGCTTTTCGCGGCCGCGCCAGGTCGTGGTGACCAGCCCGGCCGCCTCGAGCACGGCCAAGTGCTTGCTCACCGACTGGCGGGCCATGTCCAGCCCCGCGCACAGCTCGCGCAGGGTCTGGCCGTTGCGCTCGTTGAGCACGTCCAGCAGCTGACGGCGGCTGGGATCGGCCAGTGCCTTGAACACCTCGTCCATCGCGCCTTCCCGGCAGACATGCAGCCTTCCGGCTGCCTATGCACGATAGGCAGCCGGAAGGCTGCATGTCAACCAGGGGTCAGCGGAAGCGGATCGCCGTGATGCCCGCGAGCACGAAGAACACGAGGACGACCAGCGTGCCGGTCTGCCCGCCGGACGACCGTGTCACGACCTGGTCGACGGTTCCGGTCAGCCGCACCCCGCACTCGGCGACGACGGTGTGCCGTCCCGCCTCGATCCGGGTGAACTGGACCGGCGCGGTGAAGGCGCCGGTCGCGTCGGTGTAGGCGGAGCCGACTTCGGAGCCGTCGGAGGTCAGCGTGACCAGCTGGCTCGGCTGGCAGCCCTTCCCGGACGCCGACAGCTCGTCGCCGGGCTGGACGCTCGGCCGGTCGAGCACCAGCTCACCCGGCTTCGGCTCGGTGCTGCCGGTGGTCGGGGTACCCGACGTGGTCGGCGGGGTGGACGACGGAGGCGTGGTCGTGGTCGGCGGCGGGGCGCTGGTCGTGGTCGGAGGCGGGGTCGTGGTGGTACCGGGCTTCGATGGCCGCGTGGTCACCGGTGGCGCCGGGGTCGTGGTCGGTGGCGGCGGGGTCGTCGTGGGCGTGGCGGTGACGGTGAACCGGCTGCTCGCGATGAGCGGCTGCCTGGTCCGGGCGTTGGTGCACGTGCCGGTGACCGGGTAGGTGCCGGGCTGGGCACCGGCGGGCACGGTGGCCGCGACCGTGCCGCTGGTCTGCTGGAGGGTGGCGTTCGCCGTCCACATCGGCGTGCCGTTCCAGGAAAAGGTGACCGCGGTGCCGCACGGGTAGAAATTCCAGGAAATGGTGAAGGAACTGCCCGCCTCGCCGCTCGACGGTTTCAAACCAACCGACGACGTGTATTGTGCGTTGGCGTTGCCCGCGAACGCGAGCAAGAGCACCGTTCCGACCAAGGCGCCGAAAACCAGCCGAACCACGAATCGCATTGGGACGTCCCTCCCCGGTGTGTGCTCGCTGTAGCATTCCGGACCAGTCGGATTACGCAAGTAGGGGATGCCCAATGGGACGTGTCATCGCGGCGGGGGTTGCGTTGGGTTTGTGCGGGGTGCTGCTCGGCGCGCCACCCGCGTCGGCCGGTTCAGCCCGGTCCGGTTCAGTCCAGTCCGGTTCAGCACAGTCCGGTTCGCTCGGTGTGCAGGCGTCGATCGACGGACGGCCGATCGCGGACGCCACGGTCCCGATCGACCCGGCCAAGCAGGTCGAGCTGCAGGTCGTGGCCACCAACTCCGGCACTGCCCCGGTGAAGGTCCGCAGCGTGCGGCTCTCCGGCGTCGCGCTCGCCCTCACGTTCTTCGCCTACGACACGACAGCGCCGTTCGAAGTGCCCGCCCGGGGCTCGATCACCCGGACGTTCGTGCTCGACCTCGGCGACCTCACCGGACAGTCGACCGGGCTGCTGCCGTCGTCGGTCGAGTTGCTCGACGCCCAGCGCGCCACGCTTGGCGAGGCGACGACGGTCGCCGACGTCCGAGGCTCGTTCTGGTCGGTCTACGGCGTCTTCGGCCTGGCGATGCTCGTGCTGACCGTCCTGGCGTGGCTGGCCGCGCTGCTCGCGCTGGCCCGGCACCGGCTGGCGCCCAACCGCTGGCGCCGCGGCCTGCGGTTCCTGCCCGCCGGGTTCGGCACCGGCCTGGTCGCGGTGATCACGCTGTCGGTGCTGCGGCTGGTCCCGCCGGAGCCGGCGGTCGAGATCCCGGTGGTGCTCGGCGCGGCGGCGATCGCGTTCCTGCTCGGCTACCTGACGCCGCACCCGGCACCGCCGCGTGCGGTGACCGACAGTGACACCACGGTCCGGCTGGCGGTCCCGCCCGCCCAGGAATTCACCCGATGAGCGCACCGGCCGAGCTGGTCGCCGCGCTGCCGCAGTACGACATCGGGGCGGAAATCGGCGAAGGCGGCATGGGGGTCGTGTTCGCCGGCACGCACCGGACGCTGGGGCGCAGCGTCGCGATCAAGCAACTGCCCTGGGACGTGCTCAACCACGCGGCGAGCAGCGAGCTGTTCGATCGCGAGGCCCGCGTGCTGGCCAGCCTCGACCACCCGCACATCGTGCCGGTGTACGACTACGTCCGCACCGGCCGCGAGCACCTGCTGGTGATGGAACGGCTCGACGGCGGCACCGTGCACAGCCGCTTCCACGGCGGCGGCGTCACCGGCGAGCAGGCGTGTGCGATCGGGCTGGCGATGCTCGCCGGGCTGCACGCGGCGCACCGGGCCGGCGTGCTGCACCTCGACGTCAAGCCGCGGAACCTGCTGTTCAACCTGCAGGGCGTGGTGAAGGTGGCCGACTTCGGCATCGCGCGGGTGATCAGCGAAGGCGCCACGCTCGTCACGCACGGGGGCGAGATCCTCGGCACCCCGGCGTACATCGCGCCGGAGCAGGCGATGGGCAACGCGCTGAGCCCGGCGGCCGACGTCTACGCGGCCGGCACGGTGCTCTACGAGCTGCTGTCGCGGCAGCTGCCGTTCGACAACACGCGCGGCGCGATCAGCATGATGCGCCAGCACATGTTCACCGACCCGCGGCCGATCGCGGGCGTCCCGATGCCGATCGCCGGCGTGATCATGCGCAGCCTCGCGCGCGAGTTGGATTCGCGTTATCGCGAAGCGGAATCCTTCGCGGCCGACCTGGCCGGGGCCGCGACCGCCGTCTACGGCTCCGGCTGGCTGGAGCGGTCCGGGGTGCCGGTGCTGCACCTGACGCCGCGGGTGATCGCCGGGCTCAACTCGGCCACCGCACCGGCCGGGGAGGCGTCGACGCGCCCGGTGCGGCGCCCGACGGGACCGAACGCGACACTGGCCGCGACGAACGGCTCGCTGGACGCCGGACCCGGCCTGGCCAGTGGCCCGGACGCCGGTTCGGCGGGTGGTGGCGCGGCGGGCGGCTCGGACTCGAGGTGGGCCGGCGGCCGCTCGGTTGCCGGTTCGGCAGGTGGTCCGGATTCCGGCTGGGCCGGCGGCGGTTCGGCAGGTGGTCTGGACGCCGGTTCGGCGGGTGGTGCCCCAGGGTCCGGCGCGCTGGACCCCGCGTCGAACTCCGTCAGCGCGTCGGCCGCAGTGCTGTGGCTGCGGCTGGCCGCGGTGGCGGCCGCGATCGTGCTGGTCGTCCTCGCGCTGCTCAACCCGGACCGGCTGCCGCACCAGGCGTCCCCGACACTGCAGCTCGGCACCCAGCCCGTCACCGCGCCGGTCGAGGTGGACCTCAGCAAGCCGCTGACGCTGACCGGCACCGGCAACCCGGGCCGCGTCGCGCTCACGCTGTCCGCGGCCGGGATCCCGCTCGGCTCGGCCGAAACCCAGGCGAAAGCGGCGGGCAACGGCTTCACCGCGCAGCTCACCCTGCCGGCGATCGCGCGGTGGGTCGTCGGCGGCGCGGTGACGGCGACGGTGCAGACCGGGCCCGTCACGCAGACGTTCACGCTGCTCACCAGCCAGCACCCGCTGGCGAGCGCGATGGGCGCGGGCAGCCTCATCCTGGCGCTGTTCGCGCTCGCCTACCTCGAGTCCGGGCTGCGGACGATCCGCAACGGCCACCGCTGGCGCGGCGCGGTGGTCGGCGGGCCGGTGCTGGGGCTGCTGTTCGGCGCGGTGGCGTGGCTGTGCGTTTCGGTGCTGCGGGTGCACGAACCGTCGCCCGGGTACGGCGCCGGGTGCGCGGTGGCGGGTGCGGTCGCGGCCGGGCTCGTGGTCGCGGCGGCGCGGCGCCGGGCGTCCACAGTGGTCAGTCGACCATCCGGACGGTGACGTGCGGGCTGTAGCTCTTGCGCCGGCTCCACCCGGATTCGGCGCACAGGCTCAGCTGGATCGCGCGGTCGGCCGGCGCCCAGTAGCCGGTGCGGACGAAGTAGCCCTCCATGGTGGTGAGCGCGCCGAGGCGCTTGCGGGCCGAGCACATCTCCCAGCCCCACTGCCGCCCGGACTTCTCGACGCCGTTGCGCCGCACGGACAGGCACGGGTTCCCGACGGCGCGGATGTCGTCGTCACCCTCGGTGACGTAGACGACGCCGTCGATCTTGTAGAACCGGTTGTTGTCGAGCAGGGAGACCTGCCCGGAGAGCGCCACCCCGACCCGGCCGCCTTCGTCGCCCGAGAGCGTCCACTCGAGGCAGAATTCCTGGACCGGGAGTTCCAGCGACTGGGTCATGTCGAGTTCCCCTGTTCTAGCCGTGCGTCCCCTTCAGAAGATAAGGAAAATCCGGCCGCCGGGAAGGGGTGCGGACGATCTTCACCCAAAGCGGTTCCGGGTGTCGGATGCCTTGCGTCGCATGGGTTTTCAGGCGAACAGGTGACGCCGGGCACGCGAGGTGACATCGGCGCGTCTCTCCGGGTGGTGTGGGCCGTACGGTCGGGTCTGTTCCTCTGTCGGTCACCCTCCGTGAATAAGGTAAAAACAGCGTTACTCACCCTCAGTTGGTCTGGACATTTTACATATTGGTCTAGACAATAACGGGTATCTCTGTGACTGGAGGACCCGATGAGGCGTTCCAGACTGTCCGCAACCCTCGCCGCCGTCGTGCTGGCGCTCTCCGGTCTCGCGGCCGGGCCCGCCGAGGCGGCCAACCTGCTCACCAACCCCGGCTTCGAAGCCGGCTCGCTCTCCGGCTGGACCTGCGCCAACGCGACCACCGTCACCACCCCCGTGCACGGAGGTGGCTACGCCCTCGCCGGCACGCCCGTCGGCGCTGACTACGCCCAGTGCTCGCAGACCGTGTCCGTGCAGCCGAACACCACCTACACCGTCTCCGCGTGGGTGCGCGGGAACCCCGTCTACCTCGGCATCACCGGCGGCGCATCGACGTGGTCCGGCAACGGAAGCGCCTACAACCAGCTGTCCCTCACCTTCACCACCGGCAATCAGACCTCCGCCCAGCTCTACCTCCACGGCTGGTACGGCGCCGGCACCTACTACGCCGACGACGTCGTCCTCGACGGCCCCGGTGGCAGCACCCCCGGGACGCCCGGCGCACCCGGCACACCGCAAATCGGCGCCGTCACGGCGAATTCCATCGCCTTGAGCTGGGGCGCCGCCGCCGGGACCGTCACCGGATACCGCGTCTACGAAGGCGCCACCGTCGTCGCCACCGTCAGCGGGACCAGTGCCACCGTCTCCGGCCTGAAAGCCTGCGAAACCCACAGCTACGCGGTTGCCGCCTACAACAGCGCCGGTGAATCGGCGAAAAGCGCCACCGCCACCGCGAGCACCACCGGCTGCGTCGACACCGGCCTGCCGAAGCACGCGCTCATCGGCTACCTGCACTCCAGCTTCGCCAACGGCTCCGGCTACGTCCGGATGGCCGACGTCCCCGCCGCCTGGGACATCATCGATCTCGCGTTCGGCGAGCCGACGTCCGTCACCTCCGGCGACATCCGCTTCACCCGGTGCTCGGTCAGCGAATGCCCGAACGTCGAGAGCGACGCCGACTTCGTCGCCGCGATCAAGGCCAAGCAGGCGCAGGGCAAGAAGGTCCTGATCTCCATCGGCGGCCAGAACGGCCAGGTCCAGCTGACCACGACCGCCGCACGCGACGCCTTCGTCAGCTCCGTCTCGGCGATCATCGACAAGTACGGCCTCAACGGTCTCGACGTCGACTTCGAGGGCCACTCCCTCTCGCTCAACGCCGGGGACACCGACTTCCGCAACCCGACGACGCCGGCGATCGTCAACCTGATCTCCGCGCTGAAGTCGCTCCGGGCCAAGTACGGCTCGGGCTTCGTCCTGACGATGGCGCCGGAGACGTTCTTCGTGCAGGTCGGCTACCAGTTCTACGGCGGCTCGGGCACCGGTGACGCGCGCACCGGCGCGTACCTGCCGGTGATCAACGCGCTGCGGGACTCGCTCACCGTGCTGCACGTCCAGGACTACAACTCCGGCCCGGCCATGGGCCTGGACAACCAGTACCACAACATGGGCGGCGCCGAGTTCCACATCGCGATGACCGACATGCTCAAGGCCGGCTTCAGCGTGGCGAACACCGGGCAGTTCTTCCCCGGGCTGCGGCCCGATCAGATCGCGATCGGGCTGCCGGCCGCGGTCAGCGCGGGCAACGGCTACACGTCGCCCGCGGAGGTCCAGACGGCGGTGAACTGCCTGGTCAAGGGCAGTGGCTGCGGCTCGTACACGCTGCGCGGCGGGACGTCGCCGGCGCTGCGCGGGCTGATGACGTGGTCGATCAACTGGGACAAGTACTACAACTGGGAGTTCCAGAACAGCCACGAGCCGTTCCTGAACTCGCTGCCGTGACGCCGGGCAGTGTGCCCCGCTCGGCTGGGGCACACTGCCTGACATGGTGCTGGTGACATCTTGAAGCGTGCGCAGGGCGAGTCCGTGCTCTCGCGCGTCGTCCGCATCTTCGAGTCCTTCGGGCCGGACACCCCGGCGCTGCGGGTCACCGACCTCGCGCGGCGGGCCGGCCTGCACGTCGCGACCGCGTCGCGGCTCGTCGACGAGCTGGTCGGCCACGGCTGGCTGCACCGCGACCCCGATCGGAGGATCCGCGTGGGCGTTCGACTGTGGGAGCTGGCATCGCGCGCGTCGCCGACGCTCGGGCTGCGCGAAGCGGCGATGCCGTTCATGGAGGACCTGCACGCCGTCGTCGGGCACCACACCCAGCTCGCGGTCCTGGAGGACCGCGAGGTGCTGTTCGTCGAGCGGCTTTCGGCGCCCGGCGCGGTCGTCAACGTGACGCGGGTGGCCGGGCGGTTGCCGCTGCACGCGTCGTCGTCCGGGCTGGTGCTGCTCGCGCACGCGCCCGCCGACCTGCAGGAACAGGTGCTGGCGGGTCCGCTGGGCGCGTTCCGGCGCACGACGTTGACCGAGCCGGCGCGGCTGCGGCGGTTCCTCGCCGACGTCCGGCGGGACGGCTACGCGTTCTGCGCGGGCTTCATCGACGAGGAGACGACCGGGATCGCCGTGCCGCTGCGGGGGCCGGGCGGGGACGTCGTCGCGGCGCTGTCGGTGATCGTGCCCAACGACCGGAACGCACGGGCGCAGATCCCCGCGTTGCGGGCGGCGGCGCGTGGCATCTCGCGGATGCTCTCTCACTGAATGAGAATGACGTAGTGGGCGCGGGCCGCGCCGGGAGATGCTCGGGCTCTCCGCTGAAAGGACGTTCCCGTGCGCACCCAGGTCGTCATCGTCGGCGCCGGCCCGGCCGGGCTGCTGCTGTCCCACCTGCTCGGGCTCGACGGCGTCGACTCGGTGCTGCTCGAACGGCAGACCGCCGAGTACGTCCAGGCGCGCATCCGCGCGGGCATTCTCGAGGCGGGCACGGTCGAGCTGCTGCGCTCGGCCGGTCTCGGCGACCGGCTCGACGTCGAGGGTATGGAACATCGCGGGATCCACCTGCAGTGGCCTGGCGAGCGGCACCACGTCGACTTCGTCGACCTGATCGGCCGGTCGGTGACGGTGTACGGGCAGACGGAGGTCACCAAGGACCTGATGGCGGCGCGGGAAAAGGCCGGACGTCCGGCGTACTACTCGGCTTCGGACGTCGCCGTGCACGACGTCACCGGTAAGCCGTGCGTGACCTTTGTGGACAGTGACGGTACCGCGCGGCGGGTCGACGCGGACGTCGTCGTCGGCTGCGACGGGTTCCACGGGCCGAGCCGCGCGTCGATTCCGGAGCCGCGAGTGTGGGAGCGGACGTACCCGTTCGCTTGGCTGGGTGTGCTGGCCGACGTCGCGCCGTCGACGGACGAGCTGATCTACGCCTGGCATCCCGACGGCTTCGCGATGCACAGCATGCGGTCGCCGCGGGTGAGCCGGTTCTACCTGCAGGTGGCGCCGGACGAGGACATCGCCGAGTGGAGCGACGACCGGATCTGGACGGCTTTGTCGGCGCGGCTGGGTGTGCCGGGGTGGACGTTGCGGACCGGGCCGATCACCGAGAAGAGCGTGCTGCCGATGCGGAGCTTCGTGTCGACGCCGATGTGGCACGGAAACCTCTACCTGGCTGGAGATGCCGCGCACATCGTGCCGCCGACCGGGGCGAAGGGGCTGAACCTCGCGGTGGCCGACGTGGCGCTGCTGGCGCGCGCGGTGACGGCGTCGCTCCGCGGCGACGACCGGCTCGCCGACGCGTACTCGGAGACGGCGTTGCGGCGAGTCTGGCGCTGCACGCACTTCTCGTGGTGGATGACGTCGATGCTGCACCGCCACGGCGACGACTTCGACGCCCAGCTCCAGCTGTCGCAGCTCCACCGCACGGTGAGTTCGGTGTCCGCGGCGACGGAGCTGGCTGACAACTACGCGGGCCTGCCCCGGTAACCCCGTGCGGGAAGGGGCACCACACGTGATCAGCCGGGCATCACCTGTGTCTGGGGAGGCATCACTCGTGATGGGAGGGGCATCGGCGCGATGCCCCTCCCATCACGCTTGATGCCCGCTCAGTCACGCGTGATGCCTTTCTGGTCACGCGGCTGGTTCTGGCCCTTGACGTGTGGATCCTGCGCGTCCCGCACCCCGGCACCCTCACCACGGAGATCCGTCTTCGGTAGCCGGACGGTGAACGTCGACCCGGTGTCCACTTCGGACTTCGCGGTCACCGTGCCGCCGTGTGCCCGCACGAGGTGCCGCACGATGGCGAGGCCGAGCCCGCTGCCGCCGGTCTGGCGGCTGCGCGACTTCTCGGCCCGCCAGAACCGCTCGAACACGTGCGGGAGGTCCTCGGCCGCGATCCCGGCGCCGGTGTCCGCCACGGCGATCACCACTTCGTCCACAGTGGACGAAACGTGGATCGTCACGAGGCCGCCGGGCGGCGTGTGCCGGACCGCGTTGGTCACCAGGTTGGAGACGACCTGGCGCAGCCGCACTGGATCGGCCGTCAGCCCGGTGTCGCCGTGCGCCGAGACGGTGAGCGTGACGCCGGCCGCGGCCGCGCGGTCGGCGTGCGCGGCAGCGACGTGGCCGGCCAGCTCGGCCGCGTCCACCGGCTCCGGGTGCAGCCGCAGCCGCCCGGCGTCGGCCGCGGCGAGGTCCTGCAGGTCCTCGACGATGTGCTGCAGCAGCACGGTTTCCTCGAGCAGCGACGTCGTCAGCGCACGGTCGAACGGCAGATGGCCGTCCTCGGCGGCTTCGAGCCGGCCGCGGATGACGTTGAGCGGGTTGCGCAGCTCGTGGGCGATGTCGCTGACCATCGCCTTGCGCTGCTCCTCGATGCGTTCGCGGCGGGCGGTGAGGTCGTTGAACGCGGCGGCCAGGTAGCCGACCTCGTCGCGGGACTTCACCGGCGCCGGCCGGTCCTGCTGCGCCGCCTCGGTCAGCGCGCGCAGCGGCCGGGACAGCCGCCGCGCGACCAGCACGGTGATCGCCGCGGCCAGCACCAGCACGCCGCCGGTCACCGCGAGGATCCGCGTCAGGTTCTCCTTCGACAGCGTGAACGTCGGCAGCTGCGACCCGCCGGGACCGAGCGTGAAGAGCAACGCGGGCGGCGCGACGTACGGCGTCAGCTGCGCGCGGCGCGCGGAATCGACGCAGCCCTGGCTGCGGCGCTGGTCCGTCTCGCCGAGCGCTTCGAAGTCGAGCCCCAGCTGCACCGGCGGCTGCTTCTGGGCCTCGAGGCAGCTGTTCACGGCGTCGTTGAGCTTGGCCAGCGCGGCGGCCTCGGTCGGCGTGGCCTCGGCGAGGTCGTAGACCCCGCACTTGGCCGCGAAGTAGCGCGCGGCCAGCGGGTCGAGGCCGGTGAGCTGCGGACGCCCGCTCGCCGCGTCCCGCACCTGGCTGGGGAAGCCGAGGTCGGTCAGGCAGGAGGCGACCTTCCGGGCGAGGCCGTCGAGGTCGCTGTGCTCGGCCGCGGGCAGCCGGTACGGGCCGACCGCGCGCGGGTCGATGCCGCTGGTCCCGGCCTGGGGCAGCAGCACCGGGTCGACGTGCAGCGGGTCGACCGACGCGGTCGCCTTCACCGGCAGCGTGACCGGCGCGCCGCCGGAGTCGCCGAGGACGCGGCGGTCGAGCGTGGTCAGCACGATCCGCCGTCCGGTCTGGTCCGACAGCGCCTTCAGCTTCGGCCCGACCTGGTCCCAGGTGTGGTTGGCCGCGGCGAACCCGAGCACCTCGGTGTAGATCGTCGCGTCGCCGGAGAGCGCCTGGCCCTGCTCCTGCTGGATCGCGCGGGTGGTGGTCTGCACGGCCAGCCACGCGGTCGCGGCGATCGAACCCAGCGCGATCAGCAGGGAGACCGCCGTCAACCGGACGACGAGACTGCGCCGGAGGGGGAAGCTACGCGTCATTTTCCGCCGTCAGCTTGTACCCCACGCCGAACACGGTCCGCAGGTAGACGGGCTTCTGCGGATCGGGCTCGAGCTTCTTGCGCAGGTTGAGCACGTGGACGTCGATGATCCGGGTGCTGACGAAGCGGTCGTCGTCGCGGGTGAGCTCCAGCAGCTGACGGCGGGTGAACACCCGGCCCGGCTGCCGGATCAGGGTCTCCAGCAGCTGGAACTCACCCGGCGTGGTCTCCACCGGGCGGCCGCCGATCGACACCTCGTGCCGCACCGGATCGAGCCGCAGCGCGCCCGAGTGCAACGCCGTGTCCGGCGGTTCGCCGCGCGAGGCCGTCCGCCGCAGCAGCGTCCGGACGCGGGCCATCAGCTCGCGCGGGCTGTAGGGCTTGGTCAGGTAGTCGTCGGCGCCGAGGTCGAGGCCGAGCAGCAGGTCGTCCTCGGTCGCACGGGCGGTGAGCATCAGCACCGCGACGTCGGACTCGCCGCGCAGGATCCGGCAGACGTCGAGGCCGTCGACCTTGGGCATCATCACGTCGAGGACCAGCAGGTCGGGGCGTTCGCGGCGGGCTTCGTCGAGCGCCGCCCGGCCGTCCGGGGCCAGCACGACGGTGTGGCCCTCGCTTTCGAGGTAGAGCCGGAGGACCTCGGCCTGCTTCTCGTCGTCCTCGGCGACCAGTACACGTGCGCACACGGCGTCGAGGTTAGGCGTCCTGACACCGTTGCCACCCGATCCTGACCGG
Organism: Amycolatopsis sp. NBC_01488; assembly: GCF_036227105.1. Taxonomy (NCBI): domain Bacteria; kingdom Bacillati; phylum Actinomycetota; class Actinomycetes; order Pseudonocardiales; family Pseudonocardiaceae; genus Amycolatopsis; species Amycolatopsis sp. NBC_01488. The sequence goes on from NZ_CP109434.1 coordinate 4,129,405, forward strand.
ATCTTCATACCTCCGGGCACGAGCCAGGTCTTTGTCAAAGTGTTGACCCCGCCTCCCGGGCAGGTAAAGGTCGGATGACAGGGCTGTCGGCTTCGGGAGGCACCGGGTGCGATTCAGGTTCATGGCGGCGATGGTCGCAGCGGCGGTGATCGGGGCGCCCGCCGTCGCCTCAGCGGCTCCGACAACGTTGTCACCGCTGGTAGGAGACCCGTCGGCCTACGTCGACCCGCTGATCGGCACCGGCCGGGGCGGCAGCTCGGTCGGCGAAATCAACAACTTTCCGGGCCCGGCGGTGCCGTTCGGGATGATGCAGTTCTCGCCGGACACGCAGGGCGCGTACGCCGGCTACCAGTACCACTCCGACCAGATCCGAGGTTTCAGCCTCGACCACGCGTCGGTCGGCTGCAACGCGTTCGGCGACGTGCCGATCCTGCCGGTCACCGGCGACGTCGGCAGCGCGCCCTGGGACCGCGTCGAGCACTTCGCGCACGACGACGAGCAGGCCGAGCCGGGCTACTACGCCGTGACGCTCGCCGACTCGAAGGTCCGGGCCGAGCTGACCGCGACCACGCGCACCGGGCTCGCGACGTTCACCTACCCGGCGGGCTCGACGCCGCAGGTGCTCGTCAAGGGCGGTGCGAGCCTCGCCGGGAACTCGAAGGCCGATCTGAAGGTCACCGGTGACCGCGAGGTCAGCGGTTCGGCCACGACCGGCAACTTCTGCGGCAAGGGCAACAAGTACACGGTCTACTACGCCATCACGTTCGACCAGCCGTTCACCGCGCACGGCACCTGGGACGGCTCGTCCGTCAAGCCCGGCACCGACAGCGTCGACTCGCCACGGGCGGGCGCGTACCTGACCTTCGGCTCGGAAACCGTGCACGCCAAGGTGTCGATGTCCTTCGTGGGCGTCGACGGCGCGAAGGCGAACATGGCCGCGGAAGTCCCCGGCTGGGACTTCGCCGCCCTGCGCACGGCCACCAGGGACCAGTGGACGCAGACGCTGGGCAAGATCCGGGTCGCGGGCAAGGACACCGCGCAGCTCAAGACGTTCTACACCGCGCTGTACCACTCGCTGATGCACCCCAACACCTTCGACGACGCCGACGGGCGCTACATCGGCTTCGACAACCAGATCCGGACGTTGCCGAAGGGCCACCACCAGTACGCGAACTTCTCGGACTGGGACACCTACCGCTCGCTCGCGCCGCTGCACGCCATGCTCTTCCCGAAGGAAGCCAGCGACATGGCGCAGTCGCTCACGAACGACGCCGTGCAGGGCGGCTGGTGGCCGCGGTGGCCGATGGCGAACGGCTACACCGGCCAGATGACCGGCGACAGTTCGGTCGCGCTGATCTCGAACCTCTACGCGTTCGGCGCCCGCGACTTCGACGTCAAGACCGCGTTGAAGTACCTCGTGAAGGGGGCGACTTCGGTCGACAACACGCCCGGCGCGTACCAGGAACGCCGCGGCATCGAGGATTACGTCGCTCGCGGGTACCTGCCGAACAACGACGCCTCGCGCGGCGACCACGCCCGGGTCGGCGCGTCGATCACGCTGGAGTGGGCGATCGACGACTTCGCCATCGCCCAGTTCGCGCAGGGCATCGGCGACCGCGACGTCGCGCGCGAGTTCACCAAACGCGGCCAGAACTGGCAGAACATCTTCAACCCCTTGACGGACTACCTGCAGCCGCGCGCGCAGGACGGCCGCTTCCCGGACGGCCCGGCGTACGTCCCGCCGCCACCCGGCAAGTTCGGCCAGGACGGCTTCGACGAGGGCAACGCCGCGCAGTACACCTGGCTAGTCCCGCAGGACCCGGCCGGGCTGGTGACGGCGATGGGCGGCCCCGCGGCCGTGTCACAGCGGCTGGACACCTTCTTCCAGAAGCTGAACGTCGGCCCGAACGAGCCGAACATGTGGGCCGGCAACGAGCCCGACTTCGGCGTCCCGTTCCTGTACAACCACGTCGGGCAGCCGTGGAAGACCCAGCAGGTAGTCCGCGAGATCGCCACGACGCTGTTCAGCGCGACCCCGGACGGCGAACCGGGCAACGACGACCTCGGCGCGCAGTCGTCGTGGTACGTCTGGGCCGCGCTCGGCATCTACCCGGCGACCCCCGGTACGCCGGACCTGGTCGTCGCCAGCCCGCTGTTCGAGCGGGCGGTGTTGTCCCTCCCGAATGGACGGACGATCGACATCCACGCCCCGAAGGCCCCGGCGGCGTACGTCCACGACCTGTCGCTGAACGGCCACGACTGGGACCGGACGTACCTGCCCGCGAACACCGCGCGCGACGGCGGACGGCTGGACTTCTCGCTCGCGTCCACTCCGGACCGGCACTGGGCGGCGGACGCGGCCCCACCGTCCTATCGCGACGGTGAGCGGCCGTTCCTGGCGTCGGCGACCAACCAGGTCGTCGTCGAACCGGGCACCAGCGGCGAGGTCACGGTGAGCGGGCAGCGGCTCTCCGGCCACGACCGGGCCCTGGACGTGGCCACGCGGGCTCCGGCCGGGATCACGGTCACCGGCCCGCGGCAGCTGAAGCTCGACGACCGGACCGGCAGCGGGACCGCGAAGCTGGGTGTCTCGGTCGCCGCCGGGACACCCGAGGGCTACTACCAGGTGCCGGTGACCGTCCGCGGCGGCTCGACGTCGGTGCCCGGCTCGGTCATCGTGCTGGTCGCGCCGAAGGGCGGTCTGGCGGCGGCGTACTCGAACGTCGGCATCTCGGACGACGGCGACACCGGTTCGGCGGACATCGACGGCGCCGGGAACAGCCTCTCCCGGCAGGCACTGGCCGCGGCCGGCCTGGTCGGCGGGACGCCGGCCCAGGCGGTGGGCACGACGTTCACCTGGCCCGCTGCGCCGGCGGGACGGCCGGACAACGTCGTCCCGGCCGGGCAGACCGTCCAGGTGTCCGGGACCCGGTTGTCGTTCATCGGCACCGCGTCCAACGGCGACCACCAGGCGAAGGCGACGGTCACCTTCACCGACGGCACGACGGCGCTCGCCGACCTGTCGTTCGGCGACTGGGTGTTCCCGGGCGGCGGCACGGACCCGGTGTTCGGCAACACGCTGGCGGCCCGCACCGGCCACCGCAACCAGCCGGGCGGCCAGGGCGGCGGGGCGTCGGTCTACGCGACGACGCCGTTCGACGCCCCGGCCGGGAAGCGGATCGCCTCGGTGACCCTGCCGTCGGAGGCGAACCTGCACGTGTTCGCGATCGGCCTCGCCTGACCGGTCGTGAGTGAGAAACAGTGTTAGAACACTGTTTCTCACTCACGACCCCCAGCGCCAGCGGAAGCGGGACGGCCTCGATCGCCGCGAGGTCTTCGGGGCCGTCGTAGCAGCGCCAGGTCATCCGGGCGAGCCCACCGCACAGACCTCGATCGGCGTGGCGTGCGCCGGGTCGAGGGCGTTGCGCACCAGCTGCCACACGTTCAGGTCGTAGGCCTCGCCGATGTGGCCGACCGGGTCGAACGGGCACGAGTCCTGGACGTAGACGTTGTGCACGCCCGGTTCGCGGACGAACGACGTCTCGGTCGGGGTCACCAGCTCGTCGTAGCGGGACGTGATGATCGTGTAGTCGATGCCCGGCTGGGCGACCGGGCCGGTGTTGAGCGCGACGATCGCGGCGCCGCCGTCCAGCTCGTCGGCGAAGATCGGCAGGCCGATCGTCTTGACGATGGTGTCCCAGGTGGACTTGCCGAGCACGGTGTAGGCCAGCGTCAGCAGCCCGGACGCGTTGGCGCCGTGCGTCGGCGGGGCGATCGCGACCACCTTGCCGATCTCGCTCTGGATGCCCTGCATCTTGGCCAGGTAGAGCGACTGCAGGCCGCCTTCGGAGTGCCCGACGACGTCGACCTTCGCCGCGCCGGTGGCCGCGCGGACCTTTTCGACGTAGTTCTTGATCTCCAGCGACGACTCCGCGACCGGCTTGAGGCCGCCGACGAAGGGGAACTGCGGGTAGGCGCCGTAGGTCAGGGAGAACGTGCAGTAGCCGCGCGCGGCCAGGTCGGCCTGGAGGAAGTTGAGGTCCTCGTAATAGGTCGCGAAGGTGCCGTGGAGCAGCACCACCGGGTTCGGGTGGGCCGCGCTCGGGTGGCAGCCGAAGTCGTTGTTGCCGCCCTCCGGCGTCGCGGCCTGGACCGGGGCCGCCACGCTCAGCGCGAGCGCGCCCGCCAGGCCGATCGCGGCCAGCCATCGTTTCGTTCCTCGCGCCATTGCGAGTCCTTTCGTCTGGGTGCTGTGCACAGCATGCGCCGCTTGATCAACGCTGTCTGCTGGCAGAACGCGCAGAAACTTGCCGTCGGCGTTTGTGCATGATGACAATGTGGCATGGACGCGGTCGGCGAGCTGTTCCCTCGATCGGGTGAGATCGCGGCCGCCATGATCGCCCGGTGCGCGGCCGAGATCCCGGCGTACCGGCTGCTCCCGGCGACCGTGCTGGCCGGTGACCTGGTCGCCAACGCGACGGCCGTGTTCGAGCTGTTCCTCACCACGGTCGCCGAGGACCGGCGGCCGACCGAGGACGAGCTGGCCCTGCCGATCGCGTGGGGTGCCGAGCGGGCTCGCGACGGCCTGCCGCTGGAAGCCGTCCTGAAGATCTACCCGCTGGCCGCGAGCGTCGCCTGGGAGACGCTCACCGGCGACCGGGCGCTGCTCGGCGCGCGGATGCTGGACTTCCTCGGCGAGGTGATGCCGCGCGTGGCCGAGGCGTACCTGCGCGAGCGCGACGACCTCGACTGGGAACAGCGGGAGGACCGGCAGAACCTCGCCGCGAGCCTGCTCGCCGGCCGGCCGGTGCGCCGCCGCGAGCTGGCCGAGAGCCACGACGTCGTGGTGTTCCACCTGCCGTCGCTGCCCGCGTCCGCGGGATCCCGCGCGGCGACGGACCTCTTCCGCGCGGTCCGGTCCGGTGTGGACAGTCAGGTGCTGGTGACCTTCAAGGGTGACGGCGGGGTGCTGCTCGTCCCGGACGGCGTCGCGGCCGACGCCGTGGCGGCCCGGGTCGACGAGATCTGCGGCCGTCGCTGCACCGCCGCGGCGTCGCGCGCCGGGACGCACGCCGACATCCCCGCCGCGCACTCCGAAGCCGTGGAAATCCTTGCCCTGGCGGAGAACCTGCGCCGGCCACCCCGGCTCTACCGGCTCGCCGACCTGGCCATCGAATACCAGATCGCGCAGCCGAGCCCGGCGCGGGAAGCGCTCGCTCTCGTGCTCGCCCCGCTCGAGGACCACCCCCACCTGATCGACGCCCTGCGCGCGTTCGTGACGGCGGACTACAACCGCGGCGAAGCGGCCACGGCGTTGAACATCCACCGCAACACGCTGACCTATCGGTTGGGCCGGGTCCAGCTGATCACCGGCTACGACGCGACGCGGCCCGAGGACGCGCGCCACCTGGCCGCCGCGATGACGGCTTACGACATCGTCCGGCAGAACGGCTGAATCTTACGGAATAACGCTTGAGTCGCGTTTTCGCGGATCCGTTGCGGATCCGCGCGGGCGGCCGATTCCAGGGGGCGGACACGGAAGAAGGTGATTCCCGTGAAAGCCACCGGAATTCTCGTCACCGCCCTGGTCGCGATGTGCGCTGCCGCCTGCGGAACCCCGGTGGTCGGCGTGCCCGTGCCGATCGCCGTGACGCAGCCGCCCACCACGAGCACCGCCGTGGTCGCCGTGCCCGCGGCGCCGCAGACGGTGTACGTGCAGCAACCGCCCGCGTACGTCGCACCGGGCGACACGGCGGAGGCGCGCACGGTCGTCGCGTACTACGACGCGATCAACCGGCGCGACTTCGCGACGGCGTGGTCGCTGGGCGGCAGCCGCATCGCCGGAGGTGGCGGGTTCGCCAAGTACGTCGACGGTTTCGCGACGACGTCGTGGGACACGGTGACCGTCACGGACGTCCGGGGGAGCACGGTTTCGGTGGTGCTGTCCGCCGTCCAGACCGACGGCAGCACCCGGACTTTTTCCGGCACCTACACCGTTTCCGGCGGCGTTCTCGCCGGCAGCCACATGACCCGGACGAAATGAGCCAGTCCCATGCGACTTCTCCGCGCCACCGCGGCCCTGTCCGCCGTGCTCGCCATCGCCGCGTGCGGGGTGCCGATCAAGGGGATCGCCATCCCCGCCGCGAGCACGGTGGTGACGACGATCCCGAGCACGCCGACCATCATCGTGGCGCCGACCTCGACGGTCGTCGTGCAACCGCCGGTGCCGACGCCCATCGCGCCCCCGCCGAGGACGTACGTGCCCGCGTCCAGCCAGTGGTACGCCCAGTCCGGCTGGATCTACGCCCAGCCGTGGGTCACCATCACCAACTCGGGCAGCCAGACGCCGTGCCAGTGGCTCTACGCGCAGGGCTACGACTACCCGCACGCCTACGCGGCCTGGGCGCAGAACGGCTACCCCGCGAACTGGTCGGCCACCGGCGACGGCTACCCGTGCCAGAAGTCCTACGGTATGCAGCACTAGGGCAGGCGCTTGAGCGTGAAGGTGAAGCCGCCGGAGAGCTTGCCGCCCAGCCGGACCGCCGACACGAGCCTCCCTTCGATGATCAGCCGCTCCACCTCGGCTCGCGAAAGCCCGCACCCTTCGGCGATCAGCCGCACCGGCCGGACCGGGATCGGTGCGGCGAAGCGGACCGCGACGTCGAGCACCGCGCGGTCCCGGTGGTCCGCGCCGCCGGTGTCGAGGCGCCACGCGCCGTCCCAGTCGAGCGCGACGCGGTTGCGGCGCAGCAGGAGCGGGTCCCGCAGCAGTTCGGCCAGCAGGCCGGAATCGTTGTCGCGCAACCCGTCCAGCAGTTCGGGTCGGACGGTGCGCACGTTCGCCCGGTCGAAGACCGTGAGCTTGGCCGTTTCCCCGCACCCGGTGCAGAGCACGAGGAGCCAGGCGTCGAGGAGCTTGTGGTGGGCGTTGACGCGGAACCTGCCGCTAGCCCGGAACCGCTCCGACGCGCAGGTGTGGCACCGGCGGCGGACGAGGGGCAGGCAGTTGGGCACGACGGCCCAGGTTTCGAGCATGGGGGTACACCGGTCTTTGTGAGAAATCCGCAGCAGAAAGAAGCGCGGCGCACCAGCGCGGCGCTTCAGCGTTCGGGATGCTCACAGGATGTACAACGGCAGGTCCTCACCCAGACGACTCGGTCGGGCAGCAGGGTAAGGCCACCGGGCGGCGCCGTTCCACCGAATTTCTAGCCGGCCCAGGCGCGGACGACCTCGTCGAGCACCTTCAACGGCAGCGGGCCGCCGCCGAGGACGACGTCGTGGAAGTCCTTGATGTCGAACGCGTCACCGAGCTTCTCTTCGGCGAACCGGCGCAGCCGCAGGATTTCCAGCCGTCCGGTCATGTAGGCCAGTGCCTGGCCGGGGCACTCGATGTAGCGGTCCGTCTCGGACTGGACCTCGACCTCGCTCAGCACCGTGCGCGCACGCAGGAACTCGACGCACTGCTCGCGCGTCCAGCGCAGGGCGTGCAGGCCGGTGTCGACCACCAGCCGCGCGGCGCGCACCGAGTCCTCGGCGACCATGCCGAGCCGCATGACGTCGCTGGAGAACAGGCCCATCTCGTCGGCGAGGCGCTCGGTGTAGAGGCCCCAGCCCTCGCCGTACGCGGTCACCGGCGCGATCCGCCGCAGCAGCGGCAGGTCCGTCAGGCCCAGTGCGAGCGTCGTCTCGAAGTGGTGGCCGGGCACGGCTTCGTGGAACGCCACGGTCTCGGCGATGAACCGGTCACGCGTGCGCACCTCGTGGGTGTTGGTGAAGTAGATGCCGGGGCGCGAGCCGTCGAGGGCAGGCGGCAGGTAGTACGCCGGGGCGGCGACCGGCGCCTCGGACTCGGGGACGGCCCGGACGACGCACTCGGCGTCCGGCATGCGGTGGAACCAGTCCGGCGCCGCGGCGGTCGCGCGGGCGACGGCGGCGCGCGCGGTCTCGAGCATCTCCTCGGCGTCGCGCCAGCGCAGGCTCTCGTCGGTCCGCAGCCGGCGGCGCACCTGGGCCGGGTCGGTCAGCCCGAACTCCCGGCCGCCGATCTCGGCGTACTCGGCCTCGAGCCCGGCGAGCACGTCGAGGCCCAGCCGGTGCAGCTCTTCCGGCGTGTGGTCGGTCGTCGTGTGCATGCGCGCCAGCGCCGCGTAGTGCGCTTCGCCGTCTTCGAGCCAGCAGAGCCCGGGCCGGTCGTCGGGCCGGCCGCGTCCGGCGACGTCGGTCGCGAGGAACTCGCGGTAGCGCCTCAGGGCGGGCCGGACGACGTCGGCCACCAGCCGGTCACGGCGTTCGCCGCGGTCGCCGGTCAGCGGCTGGGTGAACAGCCCGTCCTGCGCGAGGTACCGGTCGAGGAACGCGACCGCGTTGTGCGCCATGCGATCCACCGGCGTCCGGCCCGCGCGCAGGCCGTCGCGGTGCCGCTGCGCCAGCGCGTCGTAGAACGCGGGGAGCGCGGCCAGCCGGGCGAGGTAGTCCTCCTCGGCCCGCTCGCCGGACGGCGTGAGCTGCGGCAGGAAGGCGAGGTGGCTGATCCCGGTCGCGAACATCGGGTCGGCGAGGGTGAACTCGACGAGCCGGGCGTCGAGCTGGGTGACCACGGCCTCGGCCTGCTGGACGACGACACCGAGCGTCACCCGGTCGGCGTCCGCCGAAGCCCGCGCCCGCTCGAGGATGCCGGCGGCCCGCTCGCGAAACTCGTGTTGGGCAGCCTCGCCGGGGTCGGTCAGCTCGGCGTCGTGGCCGGGGATGCCGACCAAGGTCGCTTCGAGCGGCACCCAGGCGCCGAGCACGTCCAGCAGTTCGTCGGCGAGCGCGGTCGCTTCGGCGGTCATCGTCCCATTCTGTCGGCGCGATCAAGCCCGATCCAGGGAATGGCGCGCCGGGGCTTCGCCCGGTGAAAGCAACCGGGCCGGGAGCGGAGTCCGCTCCCGGCCCGGCCGGTGTCAGGTCAAGCTCGAACAAGGTCTCGCATCAGGATCCTTCGCCGCTTGCGGCACCCACCGCACGTTCGCGAACGACGCCTGGAACGGACCGTCGGTGTACACCAGGAACGGTGTGTTGATGTGCTCGAAGTCCAGCCCGTTGTTGAAGCAGGACAACGGGATCTTGACCGTTGTCTTGCCCTGGCCCTGGAGGTCCGTGAACAGCTTCGTCGCGTTCACCTCGGAGAAGCACGGGTAGACGCAGTGCATGCTGACCACCGTCCGGTTGGTCGGGGCCTGCTGCACGATCGTGTCGAACTCCAGTGCTCCGTCGGCGTTCAGGTAGCTGCGCAGGTCGTTCGTGCCCGCCGGGTTCTGGAGGTAGAGCTGGGCCGCGCCCGTGCCGGTCCAGGTCGTCTTCAGGCCGTCGCCCTGCACGTTGACGTCCGTCGGGACGGTGTTGATCTCCGGGTGGTCGGCCGTGCCGTCCGGGCCGATCTCCGTGCCGCCCCAGTTGGAAGCCGAGCCGATGAAGCTCTTGTACGGCGCGACGTCGGTGCGGTCGAAGATCGGCAGGTCCTCGGTCGCGGTCCCGCCGCCACCGGTGGACCCGCAGGTCGCCGGGCCGGGGGTCTCGTCCAGCTGGCCGATCGTGACGCGCTGGCCGCTCTTCAGGCCGTAGCCCAGCTTGAACAGCGGGTCGTAGTCCGGCGACCACGGGTTGAGCGGCGTCTGGCACGCGCTCTTCGGCCACGAGTACGACAGCGTGCCCTGGTAGCCGTTGCCGTCCTTGCCCTTGACCAGCATGTCGGCGACGCCGCCGCCCTCGGTGCCGGGCAGCCAGGCCGCGACGAACGCGTCCGAGCGGTTGATTTCGTGGTTCATGTACAGCGGGCGGCCGCCGACGTACACGGTGACGACCGGGGTGCCCTTGCCGCTGACCTTGTCCAGCAGGGCCGCGTCCTCGGGGTAGAGCTTCGAGGCCTCCAGCGTCTTGCGGGTCAGGTCGCCGACGCCCTCGGCGTACGGCGTCTCGCCGATGACGGCGATGACGGCGTCGTAGCCCTTCGGGTCGACGGTTCCGGTGGGGTCGAAGGTGACGTTCGCGTCGCCGAGGTCCTGCTTGATGCCGGCCAGGATCGAGGTGGCGTTCGGGAAGTCGGCGTTGGTGTTGCCGGTGCCCTGCCAGGTCAGCGTCCAGCCGCCGGTCTGGTTCGAGATGTTGTCGGCGCTCTTGCCGACCACCAGGACCTTGGACTTCGGCTTGAGCGGCAGCACGTTGCCGTTGTTCTTCAGCAGCGTCTGCGACTCGCGGGCCGCGTCACGGGCCAGCCAGTTGTCCTTCAGCGCGTCGCCGGAGTTGGCATAGGAGCGGTCCGACGGCTTCTGCGACTCGAACAGGCCGTCACGCAGCTTGACGCGCAGGATGCGGGTCACCGCGTCGTCGATCCGCGACATCGGGATCTGGCCGCTCTGCACCTGGGCGACGGTGTTGGTGATGAACGCCTTCCAGTCGGCGGGCACCATCACGACGTCGATGCCGGCGTTGATCGCCTGCGGGCAGGAGGAGTTGGTGCAGCCGGGGACCTGGCCGATGGCGTTCCAGTCGGACACGAGCAGGCCGTCGAAGCCGATCTTGCCCTTGAGGATCTGGTTCATGACCTTGTCGCTGCCGGTCACCTTGCCCTCGTTGATGCCGAGGTCCGGGTTGGTCCAGCTGTTGAACGAGATCATCACGGTCTGGGCGCCGGCGGCGAGCGCGCCGTAGTAGCCCTGGCCGTGGATGTTGATCATGTCGGCCTCGGACGACGGGTTGACGCCCTGGTCCTGGCCCTTCGCGGTGCCGCCGTCGCCGATGAAGTGCTTGGCGGTGGCGATCACGCCGTTGTAGGTGATGCGCTGCGAGGCGCCGTCCTGGAGGCCGTTGATGGCCTCGTAGCCGTACGCGCGGGTGATGCGCGGGTCCTCGGAGAAGCCCTCGTAGGTGCGGCCCCAGCGGTCGTCCTGCGGGACGGCGAGGGTCGGCGCGAACGCCCAGTCCTGGCCGGTGGCGCGGATCTGGCGCGCGGTCGCGTTCTCGACGTCGCGGACCAGGCAGGGGTCGTGGGCCGCGCCGAGCGCGATGTTCTGCGGGAAGACGGTGGCGCCGTAGACGTTGTTGTTGCCGTGCACCGCGTCGATGCCCCAGATGACGGGGATCTTCGTGCGGCTGGTCTTGGAGGCGTTCCAGTAGGCGTCGGCGAGGTTCAGCCAGTCCTGCTGGGTGGCGTGCTTGTTCGCGCCCGGCCACGCGCCGCCGCCGTTGAGGACGGTGCCGATGGCGTACTGGCGGACCTCGTCGGGGGTGATCGAGGTGATCTCGGGCTGCGTCATCTGCCCGACCTTCTCCTCGAGGGTCATGCCCTTGAGGATCTGGGCGATGCGCGCCTCGTCACCGGCCTTGCCCTTGAGCTGGCTGTCGACCTTGGGCCAGTCGGCCAGGGTGGGCAGGCTGTTCTCGATCTTGGCGCAGCCGTCCTTGTCCTTGGCCGGCTGGCCGATGACGGGCTGGGCCGGTGCGTCTGCCTGGGCCGGCGTCGCCTGCGCGACCCCGCCCAGCAGGCTCAGGCTCATCAAGGTGACGAGCGAACTTCGGCGCGCACGGGACCACGCGCGGGATCTTCTGGCCATGGTCTGGTCCATTCTGCGGTGAACGGCGGCGGACCGGCCGATCCTCACCGGGGCGCAGGGGTCGCGTCAATAGTTTCGGGCCGTTGGTGGGGAAGTTAATTCTCGACATAAAATAAGAGTCGCCGGGAGGCTGGCCACGCATAGCGCGTGGCCCGGTGAAGGTCAAGAGCACTGCGGGGCACGGGTTCTGCCCGACGGTCGCGTCGATGCGTCCGTGCGGGTGATTTCCGGTGGACGTTCGGTCGGTGCGGCACCGAGTCGACCCTCCCATCACGCGAGTCGACTCCCTGATCACGCGAGTCGACCCTCCAGCTATGCGAACCGACCCTCCTCGCGCCGGGCGAGTGTGCCCCGGCTGCGTGGTCGAAGCCGTGACTCGCGTGCTTGGAGCCGTGACTCGCGTGATTGAAGGCGGAACTCACGTGATCGGAGGGGCATCTCGTGTGATTGGCGGGGCATCACGCGTGATTGGCGAGGCATCACGGGTGATTGGCGGGTCGACACGGGTCAGTGCAGTACCGAGCCTGGCAGCTCCTCGAAGATCAGCCACGTTCGCGTCGACCGGACCCCCTCCAAGGCCTGCAGCCGCTCCAGGACCACGTCGCGCAAGGTCGTGTTGTCCGGCGTGCGGACCAGCAGCAGGATGTCGAAGTCGCCGCCCACCAAGGCGACGTGGTCGACGTACGGGATCTCGTGCAGGTCCGTCGCCATCGTGCGCCAGGACGTCTGCTCCACCGTCACCATGATGTACGCCGACGTGCCCAGTCCGGCCCGGCGCGGGTCGATGCGCGCGCCGAAGCCCGTGATCACTCCCTCCGCCATCAGGCGCTCCAACCGCGTGTACGCGTTCGTGCGCGAGATGTGCAGCTTCTCCGCCAGGGCCCGGACCGCCAGGCGGCCGTCCGCGGACAGCTCCGCCAGCATCGCCCGGTCGACCTCGTCCAGGGCCGGGACCGTTCGTCCCGGAAGCACCCCGTGCGTCAGCACGTCGATGGACGTTTGGTCCCCGAACAGCACCGGCTCGGACCGTTTGTCGCTCATTTCGCCGAACCCTTGAACACAAGACCACCGAGAACCACCATTCGAGCATCATATGTCTGCGAGAGGTGGTGTCCGTGGAAACCCTGCTCCCCTCCGCGTCGCCGGTGCGGTTCGTCGCTGAGGACGGGACGCACGTCGACCAGCACGGCGACTACGCCGAGCCCGCGAAGGACCGCTTGAAGGCCGCCTACCGGCTGATGGTCCTGGGCCGCCGGTTCGACGTCCAGGCGACCGCCCTCACCAAGCAGGGCCGCCTCGCCGTCTACCCCTCCAGCGCCGGCCAGGAGGCCTGCCAGGTCGCCGCCGCGCTCGCGCTCCAGGACAGCGACTGGCTCTTCCCCACCTACCGCGACTCGGTCGCCCTCGTCGCGCGCGGCTTGAAGCCCGGCGAAGTCCTGACGCTGCTTCGCGGCGACGCGCACTGCGGCTACAACCCCGTCGAGACGCGCGTAGCGCCCCAGTGCACTCCGCTCGCGACGCAGACTCTGCACGCCGCGGGTCTCGCGCACGCGATGCAGCGACGCGGCGAAGACGCTGTCGCGCTCGCGCTCATCGGAGACGGCGCCACCAGCGAAGGCGACTTCCACGAAGCGCTCAACTTCGCCGCCGTCTTCAAGGCGCCTGTGGTGTTCTTCGTGCAGAACAACCGCTACGCGATCTCAGTGCCCTTCGAGAAGCAGAGCGCCGCGCCCGCGTTGGCGTACAAGGGCGTCGGCTACGGCATGCGCTCGGAGCAGGTCGACGGCAACGACGCCGTCGCGGTGCTCGCCGTCCTCGACGACGCCGTGAAGCACGCCCGCGAAGGCAAGGGCCCGGTCCTCGTCGAGGCCCACACCTACCGCATCGACGCCCACACCAACGCCGACGACGCCACCCGCTACCGCGACGCGGGCGAAGTCGCGAAGTGGCGCGAAGCGGACCCGCTCAAGCGGCTCGAGACCTACCTCGGCGACTCGCTGAGCCACCGCGAAATCGAGCTCTGCCACGCCGAAGCCGAGGAGTTCGCCCAGTCCGTCCGCGACACCCTGAACGCCGACGCCGAACTCGATCCGATGTCGCTGTTCGACCACGTCTACGCCGAGCCGACTCGCCTGCTGCAGCGCCAGCGGGCGATGGTCGCGGCCGAACTGGAGGCCTGATGACGACCACGATGGCGCAGGCGCTCAACGCGGCCCTGCGGGACGCGCTCAAGGATGACGACCGGGTGCTCGTGTTCGGCGAGGACGTCGGCACGCTCGGCGGCGTCTTCCGGGTCACCGACGGCATCACCGCCGACTTCGGCGAGGACCGCTGCTTCGACACGCCGCTGGCCGAGTCCGGCATCGTCGGGTTCGCCGTCGGGATGGCGATGGGCGGCTTCCGCCCGGTCGTCGAGATGCAGTTCGACGCGTTCGCCTACCCGGCGTTCGAGCAGATCACCTCGCACGTCGCGAAGCTGCGCAACCGCACCCGCGGTGCGTTGTCGCTGCCGATGGTCATCCGCGTTCCCTACGCCGGCGGCATCGGCGGCGTGGAGCACCACTGCGACTCCAGCGAGGCCTACTACACGCACACGCCGGGCCTGCGCGTCGTCACGCCGGGCACCGCGCAGGACGCCTACGACTTGCTGCGCGACGCCATCGAGTCGCCGGACCCGGTCGTCTTCCTCGAGCCGAAGGCCCGTTACTGGTCCGGCGAAGAGGTGAGCTTCACGCGCACCGGCCCCGCCATGGACAAGGCCGTGGTGCGCCGAGAGGGCAAGGACGTCACGCTCATCGCGTACGGCCCGATGGTCGCCACCGCGATGGAGACCGCCGAAGCCGCGAAGGACGAAGGCTGGGACGTCGAGGTCGTCGACCTGCGCTCGCTGGCGCCGTTCGACGACGAGACCGTCACGGCGTCCGTGCGCCGCACCGGCCGGGCCGTCGTAGTCCACGAGGCCGCGGGCTTCGGCGGCTACGGCGCCGAGGTCGTCGCTCGCGTCACGGAGCAGTGCTTCCACCAGCTGCACGCGCCGGTGCTGCGCGTGACCGGGCTCGACATCCCGTACCCGGCGCCGAAGCTCGAGCGCCACATGCTGCCCGACGTCGACCGGATCCTCGACACGATCGCGCGCCTGCAGTGGGCCGACACCCCGGTGGTGGCCGGTGCCTGACTTCCTGCTGCCGGACCTCGGCGAAGGCCTGACCGAGGCGGCGATCCTGAACTGGCACGTGAACGTCGGCGACACGGTGAAGGTCGACCAGATCGTCGTCGAGGTCGAGACGGCCAAGGCGGCGGTCGAGGTGCCCGTGCCGTTCGCCGGCGTGGTGTCCGCGCTGCACGGCGAACCGGGGCAGCTGCTGCCGGTCGGCGCGCCGCTGCTGTCCGTCGGCGGGTTCGCCGAACCCGGTGTCACGACGTCTTCGGGCAGTGGCAACGTCCTCATCGGCTACGGCACCGCGCCCTCGACGCGCCGCAAGCGCGTCCGCCGCGTCGACGCTCCCGCCCCGAAGGCCAAGGCGCCCGGCGTGATCTCGCCGTTCGTGCGGAAACTGGCTGCCGACAACGGGATCGATCTCGCGAAGGTGACCGCGACCGGCCCGGACGGCATCATCCGCCGCGCCGATGTCGAGGCGGCCCTGAAGAATTCGGCGCTGAAGAAGCCGGTCGCGAAGGGCACGCGGATCCCGCTGACCGGCGTCCGCAAGGCCGTCGCGGACAAGCTCACGACGTCCCGGCGGGAGATCCCCGAGGCCACGGTCTGGGTGGACGTCGACGCGACCGAACTGGTCGCCGCGCGGACGGCCCTGAACGCCAAGACGGACCGGCCGGTCAGCCTGCTCGGGCTGATCGCGCGGTTCGCCGTCGCGGGGCTGCGCAAGTACCCCGAGCTGAACTCGTGCGTCGAGGGCGACGAGATCGTCGTGCTGGACGAGATCCACCTCGGGTTCGCCGCGCAGACCGACCGCGGCCTGGTCGTGCCGGTCGTGCGGGACGCGGGGGAGCTGTCGACCCGGGACCTCTCGGCGGCGATCGGCGACCGCGCCCGCACCGCGCGCGACGGCAAGCTCGCGCCCGCGGACCTCACCGGCGGCACGTTCACCGTCAACAACTACGGCGTCTTCGGCGTCGACGGCTCGGCCGCGATCATCAACCACCCCGAGGCCGCGATCCTCGGCATCGGCCGGATCATCGACCGGCCGTGGGTCGTCGACGGCGCGCTGGGCGTGCGCAAGGTCTGCGAGCTGACGCTGGCGTTCGACCACCGCGTCTGCGACGGCGGCACGGCGGGCGGGTTCCTGCGGTTCGTCGCGGACTGCGTCGAAGCGCCGGTCACGGCCTTGGGCGACCTCTAGCGACTCACCGCGCGCATTGGCCGGTGGTGACGGTCGTGGCACTTAAAGTGTTCGCGTGACGACTCCAGCCCAGCACGACCGGGACCAGGCGGAAGCCCGCGTGGCCCGGCTCAAGCAGGACCTGCGCGGCGGGCTGGCGACCCCGCCCGCCGACGTCGAGGCGATGGACGAGCTCGTCGCGACGGCCCACCGCCTGCTCGACGCCGAGGTGGCGTTCGAGGAGGCGCGGCACCGGCTCGCCAACGCCGAGCTGGAGTCGCGGCACGCGGCGACGCAGCGCGCGGTCGTGTACTTCGCGGCCGCGCCGGTGCTGGTGCCGCTCGTCGCCGCGGCGCTGGTGCTGTTCGACGTGCTGTCGCCGGTGTGGCTGCTGGCCCTCGTCCCGCTGTTCGCGGCCGGCCTGTGGATCGGCTTCGGCCCGGTCCGGCGGGTCGGCGACGTCATCCGCGAGCGGACGCGGGCGGCGTGGGCGGGCAGCGGCACGGCCGGGGTGCTGGTGTGCGCGCTGGTGCCGTGGTCCGGAGCCGTCGTCTGCACGATCCTGACGGCGCTGGGCGTCGCGGGCACGTGCGGGCTGCTGTGGCGGGAAAGCCGGATCCCGTGAGCCACGGCTACGCGACCTACGGCGACGATCCCGAGTTCTCGGCCGACTACGAAGAGCCCGTCGACTCGACGCGGCGAGACCTCGACGAGCTGTTCGCGGCGGTCGACGGGCTGCGTGCGGCCGTCGAAGAGGCCGACGACCGCGATCGCGGGCTGCGGGCCGACTTCGCCGACCTGGCCGACCGGCTCGAGCGCGGCGGCGGGCACCGGCAGGAGGACCGGATCGACCGGCTCGGCCGGCAGCTGGACCGGCTGCAGCAGCAGGTGCAGGCCATGGAGCGCGCGGTCCGCGTGGCCGACGGCGTGCCCCAGGTGAACCTCGACGACGTCGGCGCGGAGACCCGGGCGCTCGCGGCGGAGGCGGCGCGCTGGGACGACCTGCACAAGGAGCTCGTCACGAAGGAGCAGCGCGCCCGGTACGAGGAGGAGATCGCCCGCCTGTCTTCCGTGCACGACGCGCACGCGCGGTGCGACCGCGAGCTGCTGGCCGTGATCGAGGTCCTGGCTTCGACCGACCGCGCCTCCCGGGCCCGAGGAGACGCGGAATCGTCGTTGCGGGCGTTGTCGACGCGGCGCCGGACGCTGCTGGACGAGGAGATCCCGGCGGCGATTTCGGCGGCGGACCAGGCCCGGCTGGCGTTGCGCGAGGCGGACGCGGTGGAGGCGCGGGTGGTGCCGCAGCTGGAGCGCGCCGAGCGCGCGTGGCACGACCTGCAGGTGCGGCTGCGGACGCGGATCACGGACGCGCTGGGCTCGAGCGCGCTGCTGCCGACGTGGTTCGGGCACGCGTTGGGCGTGGCCCCGCCGGCGGGTGCTTCGGGAGACGCGTGGATCCGCACGGCGGCGTCGGTGCTGGCGTACCGGGTGACGTTCGGGATCGCCGACCCGGCCCTGCCGCTGGGCCCCCCGGCCGGCGAGGACGCGGACACGACCGAGCGCCGCTGGACCTGGCGGGCGAGGCTGGAGTCCGACCTGAACGAGTTGTCGCTGTAGCCGCGGCAGACTGCGGACCTCGCGTGATCAGAAGGGCATCACGCGTGATTGGGGAGGCATCACGCGTGATGGGGGAGGCATCTCGCGTGATTGGGCGGGCATCAGCGCGATGCCCGCTCAATCACGGCTGATGCCCCTTCAGACACGGGTGATGCCCAGGCAATCACGCTTGATGCCTGCGGAGGGCCGTTTCCAGGTGGCGGTGCAGCTCGCCGAGGCGGGATTTGGCGGGTTTGCCCGGTGGGGAGCGGCGGAGGATGTCGGGCACCGTGGGTGGTGCGTGGTCGAGTGCCCAGCGGATCTCGGCTTCCGCGTCGCCGCCGGCGAGTTCGCATGCCCAAGCTGCCTGCTGCGCGGGGCCGACGATGTGCTTCACCTGGTGCGGCGACTCCAGCGGGTGCAGGTAAGCCGCCCCGGCGGCGGCGACCGCCGCGCGGGCGGCGGCGGAGGCGATCGGGTCGGGGGCCGAGCCGGCTGCCGCGAGAGCCGCCCAAGCCGCCGTGCGCAATGCCTGAGTGCGCGGAGCGCCCGAAGCGAACTCCCGCGCCGCCGAGACGGCCGAGGCCGGACGAGGATCGCCGGGGACCCGGGACTCGTACAACGGCAGTGCCCGCGAAGCGCAGTCGGCCGCCCAACCCGTCAATGCCCTTAACTCGTCCTGAGTCAGCTCCATGCGGGTGAAGCGTATCTTTGAAACGCCGGTTGAGACTTTCAGACGGCCGCTGGAAGGCGAAGCGGCCGTCGCAGGCGGTTGAACAGCTTCGCGTTGTTCAACGCGAACACGCCGACGGTGGAACCGTCGCGCTCCCAGACGGCCACGAACGACGAGGACGACGGATCGCCGTCGACGAACGAAAGCGCGTCGCCCGGGCGCGGGTGCCCGGCCAGCTGCAGCCGCCCCGAATACTGGTCCGACCAGACGTACCCGCTGGGCGTGTACGTGCGCGAAGTCCGCCCGG
Organism: Amycolatopsis sp. NBC_01488; assembly: GCF_036227105.1. Taxonomy (NCBI): domain Bacteria; kingdom Bacillati; phylum Actinomycetota; class Actinomycetes; order Pseudonocardiales; family Pseudonocardiaceae; genus Amycolatopsis; species Amycolatopsis sp. NBC_01488. Next base: position 4,147,909 of record NZ_CP109434.1, read on the forward strand.
CCAGCAGGTTGGCCACCGCGACCGGCGCCTGCTCCGATGCGTTCGTCCAGTGCTCGTGCCGCCGTCCGACGCCGTCCGCGTGGTACCGCGCCACATCGCCCACGGCGACCACCTGAGGCAGTTCCGTGACCAGGCCCGCGTCGACGCAGACCCCATTGCCGACCGTCAACCCGGACCCGGCCAGCCAGTCCGTCGCCGGGGTCATCCCGACGCCCGTCACGACCACATCGGCCGGTACCAGCGAACCGTCGGCCAGGCGGACGCCGGCCGCGTCCATGCCGGCCACCGACACTCCGCACCGCAGGTCCGTGCCGTGCTCGGCGTGCAACCGGGCGCACACCGCGGCCAGCTCGGGCCCGAGCACCGGTGCCAGCGGCAAGGGCAAAGCCTCCAGGACGACCACGTCGAGACCCAGCGAACGGCACGTCGAGGCCACCTCGGCCCCGATGAACCCGGCGCCGACGATCGCCACCCGCGCCCCGGGCACCAAAGCCGCGCGCAAGGAGAGAGCGTCGTCGACCGTCCGCAGCGTGTGGGCGCGTTCGAAGCCCGGCAACGTGCGCGCCCGGCCGCCGGTCGCGATGACGACGCCGTCCGCGTGAACCGACCCGCCGTCCGACAGCAGCACCCGGCGCGCCGCGGGCTCCAGGGCCGTGGCCCGCACGCCGAGCCGGAAGTCCAAGGCCAGCGACGCGAGGTCGCCCGCGTCGAGCAGCTCCAGCGACTCGCGCGACGCCGTCCCGGCGAGGAACGCCTTGGACAGCGGCGGCCGGTCGTAGGGCACGTGCTGCTCGTCGCCGATCAGCACGATCCCGCCGTCGTAGCCCTGCGCGCGCAGCTCCTGCGCGGCGCGGACCCCGGCGAGCGACGCGCCGACGACCGCGATCCGCTTCACGCGGCGTCCTCGCGAGCGGTGCCTTCCACGTAGATGACCCCCTCGTCGACGACCACCGCGTACGTGCGCACCGGGTCCTTCGCCGGCAGGCAGCTCGGCATGCCCGTGCGCAGGTCGAACAGCGCCGCGTGCAGCGGGCACTCGACGAAACAGCCCTCGAGCCAGCCGTCGGCCAGGGAGGCGTCCTGGTGGGTGCACGTGTCGTCGATGGCGTACAGCTCCCCGTCCTCGGTGCGGAACACCGCGACGGCGGGTGACCCCGGGATCCGGACGGACTCACCCGGGGGCAGCTCGTCCACCGTGCACGCGCGAATCATGACGCCTCCGAGATCTCTGTTGCGCATTGGGGAACATGGACTGCGATTCGCAACAAAGTCTGAATCCCCAGGAAGGCGCCGTCAAGGGGGTACGCCCCGGTAGTTTTCGTTACCGGGTAACGGATAACCCGGGCACGCCGAAGGCCCGTACCGGGGATGGCGGTACGGGCGCTACGACGTCCGGGCTAGTTCTCCCCGTGCCGGTAGAACGGCGTCTTGATCGGGGCCAGCGGCGTGTTGCCGAGAATGAGGTCGGCCGCCTTCTCGGCGGTCATCATCACCGGCGCGTAGATGTTGCCGTTGGGGATGTAGGGCATGACCGACGCGTCGACGACGCGCAGGCCCTCGGTGCCGTGCACCCGCATGGTCTGCGGGTCGACGACGGACTGCTCGTCCACGCCCATCTTGGCCGTGCACGACGGGTGCAGCGCGGTCTCGGCGTCCTTGGCCACCCAGTCGAGGATCTCCTCGTCCGTGTCGACCGACGGTCCCGGCGAGATCTCCCCGCCGTTGTACGGCTCGAGCGCGGACTGGTTGAGGATCTTCCGCGCCACCCGCACGGCCTCGACCCATTCGCGACGGTCGTTCTCCGTGGACAGGTAGTTGAACTTGAGCGCGGGGTGCTGCCGCGGATCGGTCGAGGTGATCTTCACCGTGCCGCGGGTGTCGGCGTACATCGGGCCGACGTGCACCTGGTAGCCGTGGCCTTCCGTGGGCGCCGAACCGTCGTAGCGGATCGCCACCGGCAGGAAGTGGAACATCAGGTTCGGGTACTTCACCTCGTCGTTGGACCGGACGAACCCGCCGCCCTCGAAGTGGTTGGTGGCGGCCGGCCCGGAGCGCAGGAACAGCCACTGCGCGCCGATGTAGGGCCGCTTCCACTTCGCCAGCGACGGCTGCATCGACACCGGCTGCTTGCAGGCGTACTGGATGTACACCTCCAGGTGGTCCTGCAGGTTCTCGCCGACCCCCGGCAGGTCCTTGACGACGTCGATGCCGAGCTTCTCCAGCTCCGCCGCGTTGCCGACGCCGGAGAGCTGCAGCAGCTGCGGGCTGTTGATCGCGCCGCCGCAGAGGATGATCTCCTTGCCGTACACCTCACCCGGCACGCCGCGGCCCTGCGCGTACTCGACGCCGACCGCGCGCGTGCCGTCGAAGAGGATCTGCGACACGAACGCGTGCGTCTTCACCGTGAGGTTGGCGCGGTTCTCCACCGGGTGGAGGTACGCGCCCGCCGCGGACAGCCTCCGTCCTTTCCGGACGTTGCGGTCGAAGGCGGCGAAGCCTTCCTGCCGGTAGCCGTTGACGTCGTCGGTGCGCGGGTAACCCGCTTGCTCGGCGGCGTCGAAGAAGGCCTGGAACAACGGGTTCGACGCCGGGCCGCGTTCGAGTTCGAGCGGTCCGTCGTGGCCGCGCCACTGGCCGTCCGGTGCATCGGCCAGGCAGTTCTCCATGCGCTGGAAGTACGGCAGGCAGTGCGCGTAGTCCCAAGTGGACATTCCGGCGTCGGCCGCCCAGCGCTCGTAGTCCATCGGGTTGCCGCGCTGGAAGATCATCCCGTTGATGCTGGACGACCCGCCGAGCACCTTGCCGCGCGCGTGGTAGATGCGGCGCCGGTTCATGTGCGGCTCGGGCTCGCTGCGGTAGCCCCAGTCGTAGAACTTCGACCCGATCGGGAAGGTCAGCGCGGCCGGCATGTGGATGAAGACGTCCCACTTGTAGTCGGACCGCCCGGCTTCCAGGACCAGGACGTTGTTGGACGGGTCCGCGGAAAGCCGGTTCGCCAGCGCGCAGCCCGCCGAGCCACCGCCGACGATGATGAAGTCGTAGGAACTCATGCGTCCTCCTCAGCCGGGCAGAGTGTCCGGGGCGTTGTCGGGCATGTGCTCGGGGCTCGTGTGCGACGAACCCCAGGTGTGGCGCCGGACGTACAGCATGATCGCACCGACGATCACGATCAGCCCGGTGACGATCACCGCGCCCCACTGGAAGTACCAGTGGTCGTCGCCGTAGACCTCGGGCCGCGGCCAGATCAGGTTGACCGTCATCGCGGCGCCGTAGAGCACCGCGACCAGGTTCACCAGCGTGCCCCAGCGGCCCAGCTTGAAGTACGGGCCGTGCTCCGGGCGCGGCCAGCCGCCACGCAGGCGCCGGACGAGCATCGGGCCGGTGACCATCAGGTAGGGGATGTAGAACAGGATGATCGCGGTCGAGGTCAGGATGAAGAACGCCCGCTGGTTGCCCAGGTTGATCAGCAGCACCACGACGGTGAGGCCGCCGGTGAGCAGCGCGGGCAGCACCGGCACCTTGGATCGCGGCGACACCTTCGCCATCGCGCCGCTGAACGGGAGGCGGCCGTCGCGGGCCATCGCCCACGTCATCCGGATGGCCGCGGTCTGCACGGCGAGGCAGCAGACGGTGATCGCGATCGCCGAGCAGATCAGGAAAGCGTCGCCGAGGCCTTCGCCGAGGGTGCTCTTCAGCAGGTACGGCATGCCGGACGTGCTCAGCTCCTTGGCGCTCAGGTCGCCGACGGCCATCATGCCGAACAGCATGATCAGGCCGCCGACGATGAACGCCGCGGTGATCGCCCGGAGGATCGCGCGGGGCGCGTGCCGCCGCGGCTGCGTCGTCTCTTCGGCGAGCGAACCCGCGGTGTCGAAGCCGTAGAAGACGTACGCGCTCATGAGGGACGCCACGAGGAACGCGCCGAGGTACCCGAACGAGTGACCCTCGCCGGTGCCCGCGGTGTCGAAGACCAGGCCGGGGCCGCGCTTGATGTGGATCGCCAGCGCGATCACGAGCAGGACGCTCGCGCCCAGCTCCACCGCGACGCCGAAGTTGTTGATCTTGGCCATCAGCTTGACGCCGATGATGTTCACGATCGTCGCGAACACGACGAGGATCACGGCCAGGATGATGGCGTTCTGCGCGCCGCCCGGCGTCGACGTCAGGCCGGCGTCGGCGTCGCTGCCGACGATCTGGAACGCGGTCGAGACCTGCGGCAGGATGATCTGGTAGGCCACCGCGACGGCCGCCGCCGTCACGATCGCGCCGATGATCATGATCCAGCCCGCCAGCCACGACGTCGCGGGCTTCGCGATCTGCTTGGCCCACTGGTAAACGGACCCGGCGAGCGGGAACTGGCCGGCCAGCTCGGCGAAGCACAGGGCGACCGCCGCCTGGCCGACGAAGACCAGTGGCCAGGTCCAGATGAACGCCGGCCCGCCCGAGCCGAAGCCGAAGAAGAACAGCTGGAACACGCCGGTCAGGATGGAGATGTAGCTGAACCCGGCGGCGAAGCTGGAGAACGACCCGAGCGAGCGCTCGAGCTCCTGGCGGTAGCCGAACTTTTCCAGTTCGGAAGAGTCGTCCGGAGCAGGCCCCCCGCCCGCCGGCTTTTCCTGGGTGGTCATGGCAACGTCCTCACGTGGTGGGGTGGGGGTGAGATTCAGCCTTTGAACCAGTGCTGCGGAACGGGATCGATGTTCTGGTAGACGTGCTTGCTCTCCTGGTACTCCGCGAGCCCGGACGGTCCGAGCTCGCGGCCGATGCCGGATCGGCCGAACCCGCCCCACTCCGCCTGCGGCAGGTAGGGGTGGTAGTCGTTGATCCACACGGTGCCGTGACGCAGGGCCCCGGCGACGCGCTGGGCGCGGGACGCGTCCGACGTCCACACGGCTCCGGCGAGCCCGTACTCGGTGTCGTTGGCCAGCGCGATCGCGTCCCCCTCTTCGGTGAAGCGTTCCACGGTGACGACCGGGCCGAAGACCTCTTCCCGGACGATCGCCATGTCCCTGGTGCAGCCGGAGAACACGGTCGGCCGCAGGAAGAAACCGCTTTCGTACGCCGGTCCTTCGGGCCGCTTGCCGCCCGCCCGGAGCGTGGCGCCCGCTTCGAGTGCGCCCTGGATGTAGCCCTCGACCTTGGCGCGGTGCTGCGCCGAGACGAGCGGGCCCGTCTCGGTCTCGGGATCGAGGCCGTCGCCGACCCGGATCCGGTCGGCGCGCGCGGCGAGGTCCGCGACGAACCGGTCATGGATCTCATCCTGGACGATCAAGCGAGCGCCCGCTGAGCAGACCTGTCCCGAATGGACGAACGCGGCCATCAGCGCGTAGTCGAGCGCGGTGTCGTAGTCGGCGTCGGCGAAGACCACGTTCGGGTTCTTGCCGCCCAGTTCCAGCGCGACGCGGCGGACGCCCTTCGCGGCGGCGGTCATGATCTTCTCGCCGGTCGCGTAGCCGCCGGTGAAGGAGACCAGGTCGACGCCCGGGTGTTCGACCATCGCGGCGCCGACGTGGCCCGGCCCGAGCAGCAGGTTGACGACGCCGTGCGGCGCGCCGGCCTCCTCGAGGAGTGCGACCAGCTTGATCGTCGTGAGCGGCGTGACCTCGCTGGGCTTGAGCACGATCGTGTTGCCCGCGGCCAGCGCGGGCGCGACCTTCCAGGACATCTGGAGCAACGGGTAGTTCCACGGCGCGATGAGCGCGCAGACGCCGACCGGCTCGTGCACGATCCGGCTGACGACGGTCGCGCTGCCCGCGTCGACCAGGCGTCCGGCGTCCTTGTCGGCCAGGTCGGCGTAGTAGCGGAAGACGTTCGTCACGTCGTCGATGTCGATGCGGCCTTCGCCCAGCGTCTTGCCGGTGTCGAGGCTCTCGGTGCGGGCCAGTTCCTCGCGGTCGCGGACCAGGAGGTCGGCCGTCTTCCGCAGGAGCCGACCGCGCTCGCCGGCGGTGGTGCGGCGCCACGGGCCGTCGTCGAAGGCCCTTCTCGCGGCTCTGACGGCGGCGTCGACCTCCTCGCGGCCCGCTTCGGCGACGGTCTCGATGACTTCGCCGGTGGCGGGGTTCAGCACGTCGGAGTGGGTTCCGGCGGACGCGTCCGCCCAGATGCCGTCGATGTGGAGGTCCTTCATGCGGCCCTTCCCGGATCGGTAGTGGCTGCTCGGTGCCTGGAGTGCGTACATTTGTACGCGAAGCGTGTACAGATGTCCACAAGGGGGCTCGATGGCGAAGAGCGAACCCGGCGCGACGCGGCGCCGCGGTCCGAACGACCCCGAGCGGCGCGCGCGGATCGCCAAGGCGGCGATCGAGGTCGTCGCGCAGCGGGGAATCGACGGGGTCACGCACCGGTCGGTGGCGGCGGCGGCGGGTGTCCCGCTCGGCTCGACGACCTACCACTTCGCGACCCTGGACGACCTGCTCGAAGTGGCGTTGCACGGGGCGGCCGAGAAGAACGTCCACGCGCTGAAGGAGTGGGAGTCGGCGCTCCCGCCGGACGCCGACTTCGCCGCGGCGCTCGCCGACCTGGTCATGGGCTACATCAACGAGCAGTACCGCGACACGGTCGTCGAGTACGACCTGTACGTCGCGGCCCTGCACCGGCCGGCGCTCCGCAAGGCGAGCGCGGCGTGGGACGAAGCGCTCATCGCGTTCTTCGGCTCCCGCACCGACCCGCTCACCGGCCGTCTCCTCGCGGGGTTGTTCTGCGGCCTGCTGATGCAGGCGGCCCTGGCCGACCCCCGCCCGACCCGCGACGAGATCGAAACCCTCTTCCGCCGCGCCATCCACGGCCCCGCCAACCCGTAACTCGCGTGACTGAGCACGGAATTCGCGTGATTGGAGCCGTAACTCGCCAGTTCCGGCCTCAATCACGCGAGTGCGGGTTCTGATCACGCGAGTGACGGGTCCAGTCACGCGAGTTACGGCTGAAACGTACCGGAAATCTTTGGCGGGCGTTGAAAAACTCGTCTTGACATCGGTCCTGGGCGGCAGTCACTCTGTTCCGAAGTGAGCAACAAGACGCGTTCTGCGCAACTCCCGAACTGATCCGCGGAGAGGACCACGCCGGTGACCACTACCGATCTGCCGCCGAGCCTGCTGGCCACGCTGCCGGGCTCGTCCTACACCGATCCGGCGGTCTTCGCGCTGGAGCAGGCGAAGATCTTCGAGGCCGGCTGGTTCTGCGCCGTGCGCAGCGCCGACCTCGCCGGGCCTGGGGCGTTCGAGACCGTCCAGATCGGCAAGGAGAGCGTCCTCGTCTCGCGGGGGCGGGACGGGAAGCTGAACGCGTTCCTCAACGTCTGCCGCCACCGCGGCGCCCGGCTGTGCACGGCCGAATCCGGCACCGTGAAGCGGGCTTTCCAGTGCCCGTACCACGCCTGGACGTACGGCCTCGACGGCAAGCTCGTCGCCGCGCCCAACCTCACCGGCATGCCGGACGTCGACCGCACCGAGTTCGGCCTCACCAAGCTCCACCTGCGCGAGTGGCTCGGCTACGCCTGGGTCTGCCTGGCCGACGAGCCGCCGTCGTTCGAGGAGACCGTCGTCGGCGCCGTCACCGAACGGCTCGGGAGTGCCGAAGTGATCGACGCCTACGGCATCGACGGCCTCGCGCTGGGCAAGCGCATCGAATACGACGTGAAGGCGAACTGGAAGCAGATCATCGAGAACTTCATGGAGTGCTACCACTGCGCGACGATCCACCCGGAGCTGACCGAGGTCCTCCCGGAGTTCGCCGACGGGTACGCCGCGCAGTACTACGTCGGCCACGGCGCCGAGTTCGGCGGCGAGGTCAAGGGCTTCACCATCGACGGCTCCGAGGGAGTCGACCGCCTGCCTGGTGTCACCGAGGCGCAGGATCGCAAGTACTACGCCATCACCATCAAGCCGCAGGTCTTCGTCAACCTCGTGCCGGACCACGTGATCTTCCACCGGATGTTCCCGCTGGCCCCGGACCGGACGCTGGTGCGCTGCGACTGGCTCTACCTGCCCGACGTCGTCGAGTCCGGTAAGGACCTCTCCCGGTCGGTCGAGCTGTTCCACCGCGTCAACCTGCAGGACTTCGAGGCCTGCGAACGCTGCCAGCTCGCCATGGACTCGCGCTCGTACGCCCACGGCGGCGTGCTCGTGCCCAGCGAGCACCACATCGGCGCGTTCCACGACTGGGTCCGCGCCCGGCTGGCCGGCTAAATCAACGCCCGGATGGCGGCCTCGAAGCCGGTGACGTGCTCCAACGTGAGCGCGGCCGCCTTCTCGGCGTCGCCCTCGATGATCGCGGTGAGGAGCGGGACGTGCTCGTCGACGTGGCCGGCCATCCCGGACAACCGGGGCACGAACACGCACCAGATCCGGGTCGCGAGGTTGTCGTACCGGATCAGCGTGTCCTCGAGGAACGGGTTGTGCACGCACCGGTAGATCGCCCGGTGCAGGGCGAGGTCGGTGCGCAGCAGCTCGGCGTTGTCGCCGGCCGGGACGCCCGCGTCGAGCTGCGCGCGCAGCTCGGCCAGGGTGGCCCGGTCGGCCGCGGTCGCGCGGTCGGCCGCGGCGGCCGTGGCCATCGGCTCCAGCGTGCGCCGCACCTCGGAGATGTGCGCGAGGTCGGAGATGTTGACGTCGGTGGCGAACGTCCCGCGTCGCGGGTAGGCGACGACCAGCCGCTCGGACTCGAGGCGCTTCAGCGCTTCGCGGATCGGCGTGCGGCCCATGCCGAGCGTGCTGCCGAGCCACTCCTCGTTGATGGGGTCGCCGGGGCGGATGTCGAGCATGACGAGCTGGTCGCGGATGAAGCGGTACGCCTGTTCCGCCAGCGATGGGGGATTGACCTGGGGATGCACGCCGCTTAGCCTACATCGACGATTGATATATCAGAAGTCGACCACGGAAGGTTCGCGATGACCGCGACGATCGAACCAGTGCTCAACCGCTCCCTGGCCGACTACGACCCCGCGGTGGCCGAGGCGATCGGCGCCGAGCTGCGTCGGCAGCAGTCGACGCTGGAGATGATCGCGTCCGAGAACTTCGCGCCGGTGTCCGTGTTGCAGGCCCAGGGCTCGGTGCTCACCAACAAGTACGCCGAGGGCTACCCCGGGCGCCGCTACTACGGCGGCTGCGAGCACGTCGACGTCCTCGAACAGCTCGCCATCGACCGCGTCAAGGCGCTGTTCGGCGCGGGGTTCGCCAACGTCCAGCCGCACTCGGGCGCCCAGGCGAACGCCGCCGCGATGGCCGCGCTCATCAAGCCCGGCGACAAGATCCTCGGCCTCTCGCTGGCCCACGGCGGCCACCTGACCCACGGCATGCGGATCAACTTCTCCGGCCTGCTCTACGACGTCGCGGCGTACGAAGTGTCCGAAAAGGACTACCGCGTCGACATGGCCGAGGTCGAGCGGCTGGCGAAGGAGCACCGGCCGAAGCTGATCATCGCCGGGTGGTCGGCCTACCCGCGGCAGCTCGACTTCGCCCGGTTCCGCGAGATCGCCGACGAGGTCGGCGCGTACCTGATGGTCGACATGGCCCACTTCGCCGGGCTGGTCGCCGCGGGGCTGCACCCGTCGCCGGTGCCGCACGCGCACGTCACGACGACCACCACGCACAAGACCCTCGGCGGCCCGCGCGGCGGCGTCGTGCTCACCGATGACCCGGCGCTCGCCAAGAAGGTCAATTCCGCGGTCTTCCCCGGTCAGCAGGGCGGTCCGCTCGAGCACGTCATCGCCGCCAAGGCCGTCGCGTTCAAGATGGCCGCCGAGCCCGAGTTCGTCGAACGCCAGCAACACACTCTGCGTGGCGCGAAGCTCCTCGCCGAACGGCTGCTGGTCGAGGAGGACATCTCCGTCCTGACCGGCGGCACCGACGTCCACCTCGTGCTCGCCGACCTGCGCGATTCCCAGCTGGACGGCAAGCAGGCCGAGGACCGGCTGCACGAGGTCGGCATCACCGTCAACCGCAACGCCGTCCCGTTCGACCCGCGGCCGCCGATGGTGACGTCCGGCCTGCGGATCGGCACGCCCGCCCTGGCCACCCGCGGCTTCGGCGACGCCGAGTTCCGCGAGGCCGCCGACGTCATCGCCGAAGCGTTGAAGCCGGGCTTCGACGTCGAGAAGCTGCGCGCTCGCGTCACCGCGCTGGCCGAGGCGTTCCCGCTGTACCCGAAGGAGGGCGCATGACCCGCACGCCCGGCGCCGACCTGCCGGACCACCCCGGCTTCCTCTGGAATGACCCCGAGCCGCGCAAAACCTACGACGTCATCGTGGTCGGGGGCGGCGGGCACGGCCTGGCCACCGCCTACTACCTGGCCAAGGTGCACGGCATCACGAACGTCGCCGTGCTGGAGAAGGGCTGGCTCGCGGGCGGCAATATGGCCCGCAACACCACGATCATCCGCTCCAACTACCTCTGGGACGAGAGTTCCGGCATCTACGAGCATTCCCTCAAGCTGTGGGAGGGGCTCGAAGAGGACCTCGGCTACCCGATCCTGTTCAGCCAGCGCGGGGTGCTGAACCTCGCGCACAGCCTGCAGGACGTCCGCGACAGCGTCCGCCGCGTCGAGGCCAACAAGCTCAACGGCATCGACGCCGAGTGGGTGGACGCCGACGGCGTCAAGGAGATCTGCCCGATCGTCAACACTTCCCCGGACGTCCGCTACCCGGTGCTCGGCGCGACCTTCCAGCCGCGCGCGGGCATCGCGAAGCACGACTACGTCGCTTGGGGCTTCGCCCGCGCCGCGCACGAGATGGGGGTCGACCTCATCCAGAACTGCGAGGTCACCGGTATTTCCACCGTGGACGGCCGAGTGACGGCCGTCGAAACGAGCAGGGGCCGGATCGCCGCGGGCAAGGTGGCGCTGTGCGCCGCCGGGCATTCGTCGGTGCTCGCGAAGATGGTCGGCCTGGACCTGCCGCTCGTCTCGCACCCGTTGCAGGCACTGGTGTCCGAGCTGCTGGAGCCGATCCACCCGACGGTCGTCATGTCGAACGCCGTGCACGTCTACGTTTCCCAGGCGCACAAGGGCGAACTCGTGATGGGCGCAGGGATCGACAGCTACAACGGCTACGGCCAGCGCGGCTCGTTCCACATCATCGAGCAGCAGATGGCCGCCGCGCTGGAGCTGTTCCCGGTGTTCGCGCGGGCGCACCTGCTGCGGACGTGGGCGGGGATCGTCGACGTCAGCCCGGACGCGTCGCCGATCATCGGCCTCACGCCGGTCGAGAACCTGTTCCTCAACTGCGGCTGGGGCACCGGCGGCTTCAAGGCCACGCCCGGCGTCGGCGACGTCTTCGCGGCCACCGTCGCGCGCGGCAAGCCGCACGAGTACGCCGAGCCCTTCGCCCTCGACCGGTTCACCACCGGTGCCCTCGTCGACGAGCACGGCGCCGCCGCCGTCGCGCACTAGGAGCGTCCACATGCACCTCATTCCCTGCCCGTGGTGCGGGCCACGCGAGGAAGCCGAGTTCCACTACGGCGGCCAGGCGCACGTCGCCTACCCCGAGGACCCGGCCGCACTGTCCGATGAGGACTGGGCGAAGTTCGTCTTCTTCCGCGCCAACCCGAGCGGCCCGCTCGCCGAGCGGTGGAGCCACTCCGCGGGCTGCCGCCGGTGGTTCAACGCCGTCCGCGACACCCGCACCCACGACCTCCTGGCGGTCTACCGCCTCGACGAACCCCGGCCGGTGATCTCATGACCCGACTGTCCGGCGTCCCGCTCAAGTTCACCTTCGACGGCCGCGAGCTGACCGGTTTCCTCGGCGACACCCTCGCTTCCGCGTTGCTGGCCAACGGCATTCACCAGGTCGCGACCAGCATCAAGTACGGCCGCCCGCGCGGCATCGTCGGCGCCGGCGTCGAGGACTCCAACGCGTTGGTGCAGATCGAAAAGCCGTTCCCGGAGCCGATGCTGTCGGCCACCACCGTCGAGCTGTACGACGGCCTGGCCGCCCGCGGCCTGTCCGGCCAAGGGCGCCTGTCCACCGAACCGGACCCCGCGCGGTACGACGCCAAGCACGCCCACTGCGACGTCCTGGTCATCGGTGCCGGACCCGCCGGTCGCGCCGCCGCTGCTGCCGCGTCGGGCCGGGTCCTGCTGGTCGACGACCAGCCTGACGGCGAGGCGCCCGAGGGAGTCCGGTTCCTTTCGCGCACCACGGCGTTCGGCGTCTACGACGACGGGTTCGTGCTGGCGCTGGAACGCCGGGGCGAACCCGCGGCCCCCGAACGCATCTCGCGGCAGCGGGTCTGGCGGATCCGAGCGAAGCGGATCGTCATCGCGACCGGCGCCCACGAACGGCCGATCGTGTTCCCGGACAACGACCGCCCAGGCATCATGCTCGCTTCGGCGGCGCGCACGTACCTGAACCGCTACGGCGTCTTGGCCGGGCAGCGCGTGGTCGTGTTCACCACCAACGACTCCGCGTACGAGGCGGCCTCCGATTTGGCGGGAGCCGGGGCGGAGATCGTGCGGATCGTCGATGCCCGCGAGGGATACGGAGTCATCGGAACCGATGGCGACCCCCACGTCGCGGCCGCCCACGTCGCTCCGTTGGGCTCGCTGGAGGGGGAGCGGGTGCCGTGCGACCTGCTGCTCGTGTCCGGCGGCTGGAACCCGGCCGTGCACCTCTACAGCCAGGCACGCGGCACCTTGCGCTACTCCCCGGAACTCGGCTCCTACGTCCCGGCCGGTGACCTGCCGAACGTGAGCGTCGTGGGCGCGGCCGCGGGCGAAGGGCTGCCGGCGACGAAGGTGCTCTGGCAGGTGCCCGCCCCGGAGTCCGAAGTGGACACCCGGTTCGTGGACCAGCAGCGCGACGCGACCGTGTCCGACGTCCTGCGCGCCACCGGCGCCGGGCTGCGGTCGCTGGAGCACATCAAGCGCTACACGACCATCGGCACCGCGCACGACCAGGGCAAGACGTCCGGCATGCTCGCCGCGGGCATCACCGCCGAAGCGCTCGGCATCGACTTGTCGACTCAACGGCCGACGACGTTCCGGCCGCCGTACACGCCGGTTTCGTTCGCGGCGCTGGCCGGACGGAACCGCGGCGCGCTGCACGATCCCGTGCGCGTCACCACGATCCACCCGTGGCACGTCGAGCACGGCGCCGAATTCGAGAACGTCGGCCAGTGGAAGCGGCCGTGGTACTACCCGCGGCCCGGCGAGTCGATGCCCGACGCCGTCCGGCGCGAGTGCCGCGCGGCGCGCACCGATGTCGCGGTGATGGACGGGTCCACGCTCGGCAAGATCAACGTCCAGGGCCCGGACGCCGGCTGGTTCCTCGACATGCTCTACACGAACATGATGAGCACCCTGCGCGTCGGCCGGATCCGGTACGGCGTGATGTGCGGCGTCGACGGCATGGTGATCGACGACGGCACGGTCATCCGCGTCGCCGAGGACCGCTTCCTCGTCACCACCACGACCGGCAACGCGGCCATGGTCCTCGAGTGGATGGAGGAGTGGCTGCAGACGGAATGGCCGCACCTGGACGTCTTTGCCACTTCGGTGACCGAGCACTGGGCCACGATTCCCCTGGTCGGGCCGCGCTCGCGGGAAGTCCTCGGCCGCCTGGCGCCGGGCCTCGACGTCTCGAACGAGGCCTTCGGGTTCATGACGTGGCAGGACGCCGAGGTCGCCGGGATCGCCGCCCGCGTCTGCCGGATCAGCTTCTCCGGCGAGCTGGCCTACGAGATCAACGTCCCGTCGTGGCACGGCCTCGCGCTCTGGCAGTCCATAGTGGACGAGGGCGCTACGCCGTACGGCACGGAAACCATGCACGTCCTGCGGGCCGAGAAGGGCTACCCGATCATCGGCCAGGACACCGACGGCACGGTCACCCCGCAGGACCTCGGCATGTCCTGGGCGGTGTCGAAGAAGAAGGCCGACTTCATCGGCAAACGCTCCTTCGCCCGCGCCGAGAACAACCGCCCCGACCGCAAGCACCTGGTCGGCCTGCTGCCGATGGATCCGTCGGTGCTGCTGCCCGAGGGCTCGCAGATCATCGAATCCGAGACGTTGCCCGAGCCTCCCGTGCGGATGCTCGGCCACGTCACCTCCAGCTACGACAGCGCCGCGCTCGGCCGGACCTTCGCGCTCGCCCTGGTGCGCTCGGGCCGGGAGCGGATCGGCGAGACGCTGTACGTCCCGGTCGGCGGCCAGGTCGTGCCGGTGACCGTGACCGAATCCGTGCTCTTCGACAGGGAAGGAGCCCGCCGTGACGGTTGACGCGGTCGAAGAACCGTTCCGCACCCAGCTCACCGTGCGCCTCCGGGAGGGCAACGCCTTGCTCGGCGTCGAGCTGCCCGGCGCGTGCCGGTTCACCGGCGGCAACGGCGTCGAGATCCTCTGGATGGGCCCGGACGAGTACCTCGTACTCGCCGAACCGGGCCGCCAGGAAGAGCTGGAAACCGCGCTCCGGGACGAGGGCGCGGCGGCCGTCGTCGACGTCTCGGCGCAGCGGACCACGGTGCGGCTCACCGGTGAGCACGCGCGGGACGTCCTGGCGCACGGCTGCGCCATCGACCTGGAAGCTTCCCCGCCCGGCTCGTGCGTCCAGACGCTGTTCGCGCGCACCGGGATCGTGCTGATGGTCCGGGAAGCGGGCTTCACGATCCTCGTGCGCCAGTCGTTCGCGAACTACTTCACCGCGTGGCTGGCCGACGCGAGCCTGGAGTACGTCCCGTGACCTTCACCTTGACGCTCAAGTGCCCCGAACGCTCGGGCATCGTGCACGCCGTCACGACGTTCCTCGTCGGGCAGGGCTGCGACATCGTCGAGCACCAGCAGTTCGACGACGACGTCCGCGGCTCGCTGTTCCTGCGCACGTCGTTCACCTGCGCCGGAGAGACCACGGTGGACGACCTGACCCGCGCGTTCGCGCCGGTGGCAAGGGACTTCGGCATGGAGTTCGGGTTCTCGGACGGCACCCCACCGCGGATCCTGGTGATGGTGTCGAAGTTCGGGCACTGCCTCAACGACCTGCTCTTCCGCTGGCGCGCGGGCGGCCTCGGCGCGGAGATCGCCGTCGTCGTGTCCAACCACGAGGACCTGCGGGCGATGGCCGAGGCGGCCGGCGTCCCGTTCGTGCACGTGCCGGTCACGCCGGAGACCAAGCCGGAAGCCGAGCAGCGGCTGCTCGACCTGGTCGGTGAGTACGAAGCGGACTTGATCGTGCTCGCGCGGTACATGCAGGTGCTGTCCAACGAGCTGTGCCAGAAGCTCGAAGGCCGCGCGATCAACATCCACCACTCGTTCCTGCCCGGCTTCAAGGGCGCCAAGCCCTACCACCAGGCCTACGACCGGGGCGTGAAGTTCGTCGGCGCGACCGCGCACTACGTCACGCCCGACCTCGACGAGGGCCCGATCATCGAGCAGGAGGTCCAGCGCGTCGACCACACGTACTCGCCGCGTGAACTGGTGACCGTCGGCCGTGACGCCGAAGCCCTCGCCCTTTCCCGCGCCGTCCGCTGGCACTGCGAACGCCGCGTCCTGCTCAACGGCAACAGCACTGTTGTCTTCAGGTAAGCCGTCTTCCGTTAGGAGTCCGCCATGACCGCACCGCGAGTCGTGATCATCGGCGCCGGCATCGTCGGCGCGAACCTCGCCGACGAGCTGACCGCCCGCGGCTGGACCGACGTCACCGTGCTCGACCGGGGCCCGCTGCCGCGCACCGGCGGGTCGACGTCGCACGCGCCCGGCCTGGTGTTCCAGACCAACGCCTCCAAGGCGATGACGGAGTTCGCGAAGTACACCGTCTCGAAGTTCCTGACCTTGGACTGCTTCCTCCAGGTCGGCGGCATGGAGGTGGCGACCACCCCGGCGCGCTGGGAGGATCTCAAGCGCAAGCACGGCTGGGCGCAGTCGTGGGGCGTCGAGGGTTCGCTGATCGACGCCGAGGAGTGCGTCCGCCGGTGGCCGCTCCTGGCCGGGTCGCAGGTGCTCGGCGCGCTGCACACGCCGACCGACGGGCTCGCGCGGGCCGCCAAGGCCGTCGAAGTGCTGGCCGCGCGGGCGGGTTCGCGCGGTGCCCGGTTCGTCGGCTCGACGCGCGTCACCGACGTCCTGCAGGAAGGCGGGCGCGTCACCGGCGTCCGGACCAACCAGGGCGACTTCCCGGCCGACGTCGTCGTGTCGTGCGCCGGGTTCTGGGGCCGCGAGATCGGCGCGATGGTCGGCATGGACGTCCCGCTGCTGCCGCTGGCCCACCAGTACGTCAAGACCGGCCAGGTGGCGGAACTCGTCGGGCGCAACACCGAAGAGGTCGAGGCCAGCCTGCCGATCCTGCGGCACCAGGACCAGGACCTGTACTTCCGCGAGCACGTCGACCGGATCGGCATCGGCTCCTACGCGCACCGGCCGATGCCGGTCGACGAGTCCACCTTGGACCCAGCAGTGACCGAGACGGCCATGCCGTCGATGCTGCCCTTCACCGAAGACGACTTCGCGCCGTCGTGGGAGGAGAGCAAGCTGCTGCTGCCCGCGCTGCGGCAGACCAAGGTCGAGGAGGGGTTCAACGGGATCTTCTCGTTCACCCCGGACGGCCAGTCGCTGGTCGGCGAGTCGGCCGACGTCCGCGGGTTCTGGCTCGCCGAGGCGGTGTGGGTGACGCACTCCGCGGGCATCGCCAAGGCCGTCGCCGAGCTGCTGGTCGACGGGCACGCCGAGACCGACCTGCACGAGGTCGACGTCCACCGCTTCGAGGACGTCCAGCTCGCACGGTCCTATGTGGACGAGACCGCGCAGCAGAGCTTCGTCGAGGTCTACGACATCCTGCACCCGTTGCAGCCCAAGCTTTCCCCGCGGGACCTGCGGGTGACGCCGTTCCACGCGCGGCAGCGCGAGCTGGGCGCGGTGTTCCTGGAGGCGGGCGGCTGGGAGCGGCCGCACTGGTTCGAGGCCAACGCGCCGCTGCTGAAGAAGCTGCCGCACGACGCGCTGCCGCCCGCGCGGGACGCGTGGTCGGCGCAGTTCCACTCGCCGATCGCGGCGGCCGAAGCGTGGCAGACGCGCAACGGCGTCGCGCTGTACGACATGACACCGCTGAAGCGCGTGGAGATCAGCGGGCCGGGGTCGCTGGAGTTCCTGCAGTCGCTGACCACGAACCAGCTCGACAAGTCGGTCGGGTCGGTCACCTACACGCTGATGCTGGACGACGCCGGGGGCGTCCGCAGCGACGTCACGGTGGCGCGGCTCGGGCCGGAGCTGTTCCAGGTCGGCATCAACGGGAACATCGACGTCGACCACTTCGTCAAGCACGCGCCCGCCGGTGTCCAGGTCCGGGACATCACCGGCGGCACGTGCTGCGTCGGCGTCTGGGGCCCGCTGGCGCGGGACCTCGTGCAGCCGTTGAGCCGGGAGGACTTCTCGCACCCGGCGTTGAAGTACTTCCGGGCACGGAGGGCGCGGATCGCCGGGGTGCCGGTCGTCGCGATGCGACTGTCCTATGTGGGCGAACTCGGCTGGGAGATCTACACGAGCGCGGACAACGGCCTGCGGCTGTGGGACGCGCTGTGGGCGGCCGGGCAGCCGCTGGGCGTCATCGCGGCCGGGCGGGCGGCATTCAACAGCCTGCGGCTGGAGAAGGGCTACCGGCTGTGGGGCACCGACATGACCACCGAGCACGACCCGTACGAAGCCGGCTTGGGGTTCGCCGTGCGTCCGGCGAAGGGGCCGTTCGCGGGCCGGGACGCCATCGAGGGGCGCAGCGAGGAAACCGCGTCACGTCGGCTGCGGTGCCTGACGGTCGACGACGGCCGGACGGTCGTGCTGGGCAAGGAACCGGTGTTCGTCGACGGCGTCGCGGCGGGTTACGTCACGAGCGCGGCCTACGGCTACACGATCGGACGGCCGATCGCGTACGCGTGGCTGCCGGCGTCCGCGGACATCGGGAGCAGCGTGGAGATCGAGTACTTCGGCCGGCGGGTCGCGGCCACCGTGGCCGCCGAGCCACTGGTCGACCCCGGCATGGAACGGATCCGGCGGTGAGCCATGCGTGACCAGATCATGACCGACTTCCTCAAGGCCCTCGCGTCCGACGCGTCCCCGGGCGGCGGGGCGACGGCGGCGCTGCACGTCGCACAGGCCGCGGCCCTGGTCGGCCGGGCATCGGCCGACGGGCGCGCGGCCGGGGCGCTGAGCATGCACGCGTTGCGGCTGGCCGAGAAGGACGCGCACGCGGCGGCCACCCTCACCCGGGCACGCCGGCAGCCGCCGGGCGACGCGCGGGAGCTCGCGGTGGCCGAAGCGCGCCGGCGCGCGTGCGCACCGGCGGCGGAGGTGATCACCGCCGCGACGGCGGTGCTGGACCTGGCCGAGCGGGTGCCGCCGGACGCGCTGGTGGCCACCGACCTGGCGGCGGTGGCCGAGGCAGTGCGCGCGGCGGCCGTGACGGCCGGGCTGAGCATCGAGATCCACTCCGGCGCTGCCGCCCCGCCCGAGGTGGCGGCGGTGGAGGAGCGTGCCGACCGCCTGACGGCCTCGATCCGGGCGGTGGTGGTACCGGCGTAACGTCGATCACGTCGGCATGCCGGCCGGAAGTGGCGGGTACCTCCACCTTCCTCCCCTCCACCACCCTCAACGGAGGCGCTTCGCGCCGCTGCGATATTCATAGCAACTCCACAAAACCGGGCCAGGTATTTCTCAGGAAAGTGGCGTTTCCTGGAACGGCCGGAGGCTTGTCGAGGGCTGGAGCTGTGCATGAGCGAGTACGACCGAGGACCGCAGGGCGGCGGCGAGTACCCGTACGGCTACGGCCAGGGCGACCAGGGCTACTACCAGCAGCCCTACGGTCAGCAGCCGTACGGCGGCCACTACGACCAGCAGCCCTACGACCACCAGTACGGCCAGGCCCGTGACCAGTGGGGGCGCCCGTACCCGCCGCAGTACACCCAGCCGCAGGGCCACTACGGCCAGCAGGGTCCCCCGCACGGCTACGGCTACCCCCCGCCCGTGCCGCCGCCGCCGCGCAGGCGGCCGCTTCGCGCGCTGACCGTCGCCGTCGTCGCGGTCGGGCTCGCCGTCGTCGCCGGGCTCGGGATCGGGCACCTCATCTCCGCCTCGAACAGCCCCACCGCGAGCAGCAACCAGAACTTCGGCTTCTCCGGGCAGCCCAGCGCGTCCACCACGACACTCGATGCCAACGCCGTGGCCGCGAAGGTCGACCCGGCCATCGTCAACGTCAACACCGAGCTCGGCCTGCAGGGCGCGGCCGCGGCCGGCACCGGCATCGTGCTCACCGCGGACGGCGAAGTGCTGACGAACAACCACGTCGTCGCCGGGGCGACCAGCATCAAGGTCACCAGCATCGGCACCGGCGACACCTACCAGGCGCACGTGGTGGGCTACGACCGCAGCGAGGACATCGCGGTCATCCAGCTGGAAGACGCGTCCGGGCTGCCCACCGCGAGCATCGGCGACTCCTCCGCGGTCAAGGTCGGCGACCAGATCCTCGGCCTCGGCAACGCCGGCGGCAAGGGCGGCGACCCGGTGCCGGCGCCCGGCACGGTGGCGGCGCTGGACCAGTCGATCACCGCCTCCGACGAGTCCAGCGGCTCGTCCGAGCAGCTCACCGGCCTGATCCAGGTCCGCGCGAACATCGAGTCCGGCGACTCCGGCGGCCCGCTCGTCAACGCGAACGCGCAGGTCATCGGTGTCGACACCGCGGCATCCACCGGCTACCAGCTCAACGGCCGCCGCAGCAGCGCCGGCGGCCAGGGCTTCGCGATCCCGATCAACCAGGCCGTCGACATCGCGCACCGGATCATCGCGGGTACCGCGTCCGACAAGGTCCACATCGGCAAGACGGCGTTCATCGGCGTCTCGGTGGCGGACGCGCAGGGGCAGGGCGCCCAGGTCCGCGAGGTGGTCCCGCGCGGCCCGGCGCAGCAGGCGGGCCTGGCGGCGGGTGCGGTGATCACCGCGATCGACGGCAAGGCGATCGACTCGGCGACGACGTTGACGAACGTGATGGACACCCACCACCCGGGCGACCAGCTGACGCTGACGGTCTCCGACGCTTCCGGCGCCCAGCACCAGCTCCAGGTGACGGCCGCCGAAGGACCGGTCGGCTAGTCAGCGCAGCGTTTCGTTCAGTACCTCGCGGTGGGTCCGCTTGGCCGCGAGGTACTTTTCCCGGCCCGCGTCGGTGATGGTGACGAAGATGCCGCGCCGGTCCAGTTCGCACAGCGCGCGCTCGACCAGGCCCTCCTTCTCGAGGCGGGCGACCAGGCGGGACGTCGCGCTCTGGCTGAGGTGGATGGCGCCGGTGAGATCGGCCGAGCGGCACTTGAAGTCGCAGGTCGCGAGCCGTTCCAGGGCCTCGAACTCGTGCGCGCCGATTCCGTGGCGCTCCTGCAGGCGGCACTCGAGCGCGGTGAACACGGCCGAGTAGCGGGCCAGCAGCTCGTGCCACTCCTGCACCAGGCCTTGCTCAGCGACATCGCTCACGGCCGTCAACTTACCATGCACGAGCATCAGATGCAAACACATTAAATGCATCGACATTAGATGCGCGTGCATGTAGTGTCGCCGCCATGAGTTCTTCCGCGTACCTGTCCACCACCTCCACCCGGTGGGACGCGCGCCTCTGGGGTGTCCTGCTCACCGTTTCGATCGTCATCGGTCTCGACGCGCTCGACGTGTCGATGGTCGGGGTCGCGCTGCCCGCCATCCAGGCCGACCTCGGCCTGTCCACCAGCGCGCTGCAATGGGTCGTCAGCGGCTACGTCCTCGGCTACGGCGGCCTGCTGCTGCTCGGCGGGCGCACCGCCGACCTGCTCGGGCGCCGCCGCGTGTTCCTCGTGGCCGTCACCGTGTTCGCGCTGGCCTCGCTGCTCGGCGGCCTCGTCGACGACGGCGCGCTGCTCATCGCCAGCCGCTTCATCAAGGGCCTGGCGGCCGCGTTCACGGCGCCGGCCGCGCTGTCCATCATCACCACGACGTTCCAGGAGGGCCCGGCCCGCAACAAGGCGATCAGCATCTTCGCCGTGTTCGGCGCGAGCGGGTACTCCGCCGGGCTCGTGTTCTCCGGCCTGCTGACCGAGGTCGGCTGGCGCTGGACGTTCCTGCTGCCCGCGCCGATCGCCCTGGTCGCGCTGGTCGCGGCGTGGAAGCTGATCCCGTCGTACCAGCGGGAAGAAGGCCGCGGCTACGACTTCCCGGGCGCCATCACCGGCGCCGCGGGCTCGCTGCTGCTGGTGTTCGGCGTCGTCGAGGCGCCGGAGGTCGGCTGGGCCGCGCCGCGCACGCTGATCACGTTCGTCGTGGCGGCCGCGCTGCTGGTGACGTTCGTCCTCATCGAGAAGCGCAGCAGCCACCCGCTGCTGCGGCTGGGAATCCTGAAGTCCGGGCCGCTGGCCCGCGCGAACCTCGGCGGCGCGCTGTTCTTCGGCGCGTACATCGGGTTCCAGTTCGTCGTGATGCTGTACCTGCAGCGGGTGCTGGGCTGGTCCGCGCTGCAGACCGCGCTGGGCTTCCTGCCGGCGGCGCTGATCGTCGCGTTCGGCTCGCCGCGCATCGAGCCGCTGATCGACCGCGTCGGCACGCCGCGCACCATCTTCGCGGGCGTGGTCGCGCACGTCCTCGGCTACGCGCTGTTCCTGCGGGTGGACGAGCACTCGGGGTACGCGGCGTTCGTGCTGCCCAGCATGATCCTGCTCGGCATCGGCTTCACGCTGGCGTTCTCGTCGCTCAACATCCAGGGCACGGCCGGGATCTCGGACAGCGAGCAGGGCCTGGCCGGCGGCCTGCTGAACACGTCGTTGCAGGTCGGCGGCGCGATCGGACTCGCGGTGGTGACGGCGGTCCTGACCGCCAACGGCGGCCGTGAGGCCTCACCGGCCGCCCTGCTCACCGGTCTGACCCCGGCGCTGACCGTGGTCACCGGGATCGCGGTGCTGGGCCTGCTGGTCGCGATCAGCGGCCTGGTCGCCCGGAAGCGGGTCGTCGAAGAGGTCGTGGAGCCGGAGGACCTGCTGGCCCTCGCGGACTGAGCACCGGGAAGAGCCACCATCGCGGGGGATGGTGGCTCTTCCGCTTTCGTTCGCGCAACGGGTCATGCCGCCCGCTCGCCCGTGCCGGGCACCTTCGCCGAACTGGCGGCGTGGGCATGGACGGCGTCGGTGGTATCCACAATGGACGGGCTGCGTCGCCCGCCGGGCGCCTGCTCCTAAGCGGCCTGCCACAGCTCGACGCGGTTGCCTTCGGGATCGGTGACCCAGCCGAACCGGCCGACGCCGTCCATGTCCTGGATCTCCTCGGCCACGTCGGCGCCTTTCTCGCGCAGCTGGGCGAGCATGGCGTCGAGGTCGCGGACCCGGAAGTTCAGCATCGTCTGCTGCGACTTCGAACCGAAGTAGTCCGTCGAGGCCTCGAACGGCGCGAAGACCGTCGGGCCCGGCTCCTGCCGCCACAGGCCGTGTTCGTCGGCGTCGAGGCCGAGGCAGTCCCGGTACCAGGCGCCCAGCGCCTCCGGGTCCGCCGCGCGGACGAAGTACCCACCGATGCCGAGCACGCGTTCCATGCCGTGATCCTGCCTGCGCTACCCGACGATGTCGATCTCGAACGGGTCGGCCGCGCTGTAGTTGATGTCGGCCCACACCGCGCCCGGCAGGTCGTAGCGCCGGTGCGAGGTCAGCCTGTTGTCGTAGCCGGCGACCTGCGTCGGGTTGTGGCCGACGCCCTGGTGGTCGTTGCCCCAGGCGAAGATGTCGCCGACCCACATGGGCTTCGAGAAGCCGTCACCGCCGAGGCGCGGCCGGACGACGACCGCGGCGCCGGGACTGCCGGACAGGAACACCCGCACCGTGTTCTGCTCGGCGTTCGGCGGGGTGACGGTGATGCGCTCCATGATCTCCACTCCAGTCGAGGCGGATCCGTTTCCGTCCACTCCGGGCCAGTAGTCGGCGACCGACGAGACGTCGTAGCCCGGGGCGACGTTCCCGCGGTACTGCTTGGCGATCGCACCGTCGGGGATCGCGGGATCGCCGTTGTAGTGCGCGATCCAGTAGTGCGGCTCGGCGACGCCGGCCGACGAGAACGCCGACCGGACCGCGGGCCAGGCCGAGAGGCTGCAGTAGACGGTCGGGTCCGCGCCGGCCGCGCGGCGCATCCGGACCCAGCCCGGCGCCTCTTCCGGGCCGGCGTCGCCCGGCTCGACGTCCAGGACGTGGCCGTCGTTCGTGCTCGCCTTCTTGACGATGGTGACCTTGACCGCGCCGGGGAAGCGCGCCCAGTCGGCGGCCGACCACGGTTCCAGCTTGATCCGGTCGATGTATCCCGCGACCATCTGCGCGCCGGCGGGGATGTTCGCGGCCGTGACCGCGTCGTACATCGTGCGCACGGGTTTGCGTCTCCGTTCGGTGCCGTTCGCCGTTTCGGGGACGGCGAAATCGTCTCCGCGATCCGCCATCGTGCTGTTACCCATGTGGGACGGGCGTCAAGCGACAATGGTACGCAGTTCCGCTGCGTCACCAATACGGCCGCACCGCGCAATTCCTTAACCACGGGCTCACGCGCCGACGGTGACTTTCCGCTATCGGTACTGGCTTCCCGCTCACCCGGCTGGCAAGCTGCCAGGACTCCACGACGGAAGGTACGTGCATGGCGGCACCGCGGTCCCGGCGCGTCGACGCGCGGGTCGTCGTCCTGAGCGTGCTGCTCGTGGCCGCCCTGCTCGCCTGGGCCGGCGTCGACTACCTGCGCGACCGCCTCGCCGGCGGCGGCTGCGTCACCACGACCCCGGTGCACATCACGGCGGCGCCGGACGTCGCGCCGGTGCTCACGACGCTGGCCCGGGCGGTGCCGGGGCCGGACTGCTACACCGTCGAGGTCACCGCGTCCGCGTCGACGGCCACCGCGGCGGCGCTCGAGGCCAACGGCGCGAACGGCCCCGACGTCTGGGTGCCCGAGTCGAGCAGTTGGCTGCTGCAGGCCCGCGACGGCGGCGCGTGGAACCTGCCCGAGTCAGGGCAGTCGGTGGCAAGCTCGCCGGTCGTGCTGGCCCTGACCGACGACGTCGCGAAGCGGGCCGGGTGGCCGGGGAAGTCGCCGTCCTGGTCGGACGTCCTCGCGGGCAGCCCGGTCGGGCTGCCCGACCCGGGCCGCGACCCGGCCGGGATCGCCGCGCTGATCGGCCTGCAGCAGCTGACCAAGGACGCGCCCGACCCCGCCGCCGCGTTCACCGAGGAGATCCGCAAGCTGTCGGCGGTGAAGGAGCCGTTCACGGCGTCGCCGGCATCGGAGCAGTCCGTGCTCGCGCGCAAGCTCGTCGCCGCGTACCCCACGGTCGGCGTGCCGAGCTTCGACTACCCGTACGTCGTGCTGCCGCGCGCGTCGGAGGCTTCACGGTCGGCGGCCGAACGGTTCCTGCGGCTGCTGCTCGACCAGACCGCCACGAAGACGTTCGCCGACGCCGGGTTCCGCACGCCGTCGGGGCAGCTGCTCGGCGACCGGCCGCGAGACACGCGCACGGACGCCGCGCCGCGCCCGGCCGGCCCGCCCGCCCCCGACGCGATGTACGGCGTGCTGCAGGCGTGGGCCGGGGCGAACCTCAGCGCCCGCGTCCAGGTGCTGCTCGACATCTCCGGCTCGATGGCCGCCACCGTCCCCGGCACCGGCCGCAGCCGGATGGCGCTCACCCTGGAAGCCGCGACGCAGGGCCTCGGGCTGTTCAAGCCGACGACGGAAATCGGCCTGTGGCTGTTCTCGACCAAGCTCGACGGCGACAAGGACTACAAGGAACTGCTGCCGATGCGAACGATTTCCGAGCAACTCGCCGCGGGCGGGGTGGCGACGCTGCAGGCGGTCAAGCCCAAGGCCGGCGGCGCGACCGGGCTGTACGACTCGATCCTCGCCGCGTACCAGAACGCCCGCCAGAACTGGCAGCTCGGCCGGATCAACGTCGTCGTCGTGCTCACCGACGGCCGCAACGAGGACAGCGACTCGGTCGGGCTGCCGGGTCTGCTGGCCGAACTGGGCCGGCTGCAGGACCCGCGGAAGCCGTTGCCGGTGATCGGGATCGGCATCGGCCCGGACATCGACGCGAGCGAGCTGCGGCAGGTCTCGGCCGCCACCGGCGGCGAGTCGTTCACCACGCCGGACCCGCGCAAGATCTCCGACGTCTTCTACCAGGCGCTGAGCAAGCTCATGTGCCAGCCGCCCGCCTGCAAGAATTGAGGACGCCCGTGTTGGTGCAGCTGGAAAAGCCCGTGTCGCGGACCCAGTGGAGACCCACGGCGCTGGTGCTGGCGGCCTTCGTCGCGGGCGTGGTCCCGTTCGCGTTCCACGCCTGGGCGGCACTGCACGGGAACTTCGCGCAGGACGACTTCGTCATGACGCACCGGGCCGCCGTGGCCGGGCCGTTCGACCTCGGCTACCTCTTCCAGGACTACCACGGGCACCTGACGCCCGGCGGGTTCTTCCTCGCCGCGGTGATGACGTGGTGGGCGCCGCTGAACTTCCCGCTCATGGTGCTGCCGCTGCTGCTGATGCGGGCCGTCGCGACGGTGCTGTTCTGGTGCCTGCTCGTGCGCTGCTTCGGCCGCCGCTGGGCGATCCTCGTGCCGTTCACCGTGTTCACGGCGTCGACGCTGCTGCTGGTCCCGACGCTGTGGTGGGCGTACGGCGTCCAGATCGTCCCGGTGGTGCTCGCCGCCGCGGGGGCCTCGTACTGGCACGTCCGCTACCTGCGCGACGGCGGCCGGTGGTGGATCGGCACGTTCGCGTGGACGTTCTTCGGGCTCGCGTTCTACGAGAAGGCCGCCGTGCTCCCACTGTTGCTGGCCGGGCTGACCGTCCTGCTCGGACAGTCCTTCCGGGACCGGTGGCGCTACTGGGCGGGGCACGCGGTGCTGCTCGCGGCGTTCGTCGGGGGCTACCTCGCGCTGACGTCGAGCCAGGTGACCGCGGGCAGCACGCCGCTGACCGCCGGGACCGTCGCCGACCTGACCGGCCGGATGCTCGGCGACACCCTGCTGCCGGGCCTGGCCGGCGGGCCGTGGTCCGGGCCAGGTCCGGGCGCGACCTGGGCGCCGTCGCCGTTCGCGGTGGTCGTCGTGCTGTTCGCCGCGGCACTCGCGCTGCTGGTCGCCGGCGTCCGCACGGGCGGCCGCCGCGCCGGGGCGGCGTGGGCCCTGTTCGGGATCTTGTTCGTGGTGGACGTCGGCCTGCTGGCGTCGACGCGGTTGCGGGAAGTCGGGCCGGCCGCCGGTGACGACCCGAGGTACCTCGCCGAGCTGGCGTTCGCGGCCGCCCTTTGTGGCGCGTTCGCGTTTCTGCCGCCGGGAAGAATTGCGCCGTCCGGCGGAAAGCGGGAACGGCCGATCGCGCTAACGGCCTGCCTGCTCTTGCTCGTCAGTTCCGCGGTGGGATTTTCGCGCCTGGCCCCGGCTTTGCGGTTCGAGCACTCGGGCCAGTACGTCGCCCATGTGCGGGCGGCCGTCGCCGAAGACCCGGATCTGGTCTTCTACGACACATTCGTGCCGTCCGATGTGGTCCACGAGTGGTTCGGCGACGACTCCCGCGCGTCCCGGGTGGTCGGCCTGGTTCCCGGCACGCACTTCGACCAGCCGACGAACCGGATGCACCTGCTCGACGCCACCGGCACGCCGCACGTGATCACCGGGGTGGACGCGGTGTCCCGCGGCGTGGTGGGCCCGGTGCCGAACTGCGGGTACACGGTCGGTGAGACCCTGGTGAGCGTCCCGCTCGACGCGCCGGTGCTGGGCAGGCACCTGCTGAAGATCGACTACTTCACCTCCGACGGCGGCGAAGGCCTGGTGGACCGCACGCCGGTGTGGTTCCAGGCCGGACTGCACTCGCTGTACCTGCCGGTGGACGGCCTCTTCGACCACATCGGCGTGCGGCTGTCGAGCCCGGGCGCGCCGGTGTGCGTCGCGAAGGTCGAGATCGGGAAACCGGTGATTCAGTAAGGGTCGTACGGGCTGTGGTGGCCGAGCAGGCGGGCCGCCGGCCGCAGCCGCAGGCGCAGCAGCACCTTGAGCACGACGTTGCGCAGGAACCACGGCAGCTGCGCCAGCACGCGCACGCGGTCCGCCGTGGACGGTGGCGCCAGCTTGAACCGCGCCAGCGACGTCGCCCGGTCCAGATAGGTGTAGCGGCGTCCGAAGAGGACCTTCGCGATCGTGCCGAGCGTGACGCCGATCGAGGAAAAGCAGTCGTGGACCAGGATTTCCGCGCCCGGCGGCAGGTGCGCCGACCAGCGCAGGTCGTCGGTGTAGGTCCAGTAGTCGTGCTTGCCGTCGATGTAAAGCAGCTGTATGGCGCGGTCCCAGTCAGGGCGCAGTTCCGTGCTGTAACCGGCGACGAGCTCGACGACGTCGTCCAGCCCGGCGTGGCGGATGTTGCGCTCGAACAGCTGCCGCGTCGACGATCCGCCGAAGAGCCGGCCGTCGACGAAGGGGTCGACGGCGATCACCGTGGCGCCGACGGTGCGCGCGGCCGCGCCGAGGACGATCGTGGATCTGCCCTGGTGGCTGCCGATTTCCAGGACGACGTCGCCCTTTTCGAGGCGGCTCGCGGCGTTCCACAGCGCTTCGCCTTGCGCGCGCGTCATCCAGCCCTTGACCGGCTCGGCCAGAGCCCAGGCATCTTCGAACGAGATGGCGCACCTGCCAGGAGTTCGGGGGGGACTCGGGAACTCTGCCTTCAACAAAACTGTCGGCACATGGTAGCCAGGTTTCGGCCTAGTATCTACCGGATGGTAACCAGCACCCGCGAACGGACCCGGGACGACGCTCCGCCTTCGGAGCGCGACCGGAAGTTCTCGCTCGGCGGGTTCTTCCGCCGGCCGAGCACGTGGATCGTGCTGGCGCTGACCACGTTGTCGTTCCTGCAGATGCCGGGAAAGACGACGTTCGACACGAAGCTGGACCTCGCCGTCGACCCGCTCGCCTTCCTCGGCCGCGCGCTGCACCTGTGGAACCCGCAGGCCACGGCGGGGGAGCTGCAGAACCAGGCGTACGGCTACCTCTTCCCGATGGGCCCGTTCTTCGCGCTGTGCCAGGCCGTCGGCCTGCCGGCGTGGATCGCGCAGCGGCTGTGGGGCGCGGTCCTGCTCTCGGCCGCGTTCGGGGGCGCCCTGCTGCTGGCGCGGGCGATGAAGCTCGGAACCGAACGCACCCGGCTCATCGGCGCGCTCGGGTACGCGCTCGCGCCGCGCATGCTGACCGAAATCGGCGGTCTGTCCGCGGAAATGCTGCCCGCCGTGCTCCTGCCGTGGGTGCTGGTGCCGCTGGTGCGGGCCGGGACGATCGGTTCGCCACGCCGCGCCGCGGGGTTGTCCGCGATCGCCGTGCTGTGCATGGGCGGCGTCAACGGCGCGATGGTCGTGATGGCGCTCGTCCTGCCCGGACTGTGGCTGCTGACGCGCAAGTGGACGCGCCACCACGTCGAACTGGTCCTGTGGTGGTTCGTCTTCGTCGTCGGCGCGACGCTGTGGTGGATCCTGCCGCTGCTGCTGCTCGGCGAGTACAGCCTGCCGTTCCTGGACTACATCGAGTCCGCGACGAACACCACCGCGCCCATGTCGCTGTTCGAGGTGCTGCGCGGGACCAACCAGTGGGTCGCCTACGTCGTGCAGGGCACGCCGTGGTGGCCCGGCGGCTGGTCGCTGATCGACAACCCCGTGCTGATGCTCGCGACCGGGCTCGTCGCCGGCGTCGGCCTGCTCGGGCTGACCCGGCGCGGCCTGCCGGAACGCCGGTTCCTGGTGCTGGGCGTCGTCACCGGCCTGACGCTGCTGACCATCGGGTACGTCGGCACGCTCGACAGCCCGCTCGCCGAGCAGGTCCGGCACCTGCTCGACGGGCCGCTCGCGCCGCTGCGCAACGTGCACAAGTTCGAGCCGGTGCTGCGGTTGCCGCTGATGCTGGCGTTCGTGCACGGCATCTCGAGCCCGGTTCGCCTGACGTCGCCGCGCCGGTTCCTGCGGCCGGCGCTCGGGCTGCTGCTCGTGCTGGTGATGGCCGCGCCGGCGTGGCTGCTGAACCTGCGGTCCGGGCCGGGCTGGGACGAGGTGCCCGGCTACTGGTACGACGCGATGGGCTACGTCGCGAAGGCCGACCCGAACGCGCGGACGCTGCTGCTGCCGGCCACCGGCTTCGGCGAGTACGACTGGGGCCGCACGGTCGACGAGCCCGCGCAGGCGATCGCGAAGAGCCCGTGGGCGGTCCGCAACCAGGTGCCGTTGGGGTCCGAAGGAAACACCCGGCTGATGGACTCGGTCGACGCGGCCCTCGCCGACGGCCGCGGCGATCCCGGGCTCGCCGCGTTGCTGGCGCGGTCCGGCTACCGGTTCTTGGTGCTGCGCAACGACATCGACCGGGAACGGACCAACGCGCCGCCGATCGCCACCCTGCGAGCGGGGTTGGCGGGCTCGCCCGGCATCGGCAAGGTGAAGGAGTTCGGGCCCCTCGAGATCTACGAGGTGCGCCAACCGGTGCCGCTCGCCACGGCGACGTCCACAACGGACGTCCCGACGGTCAGCGGCGGCCCGGAGAACCTGCTGCCGCTCATCGACTCCGGCCAGCTCGACCCGGCGACGCCGACCGTGCTGACCGGCGACGGGGGATCGCCCGGCGGACCACGGCTGGTGACCGACGGCCTGCGCCGCGCCGAACGGAACGTCGGTGGCGTGCGCGACAACCTCAGTCAGACCCTCACCGCCGGGGAGGCGTTCCGCCAGCAGCGCGCCGCGGGTGACGTGCTGCCGTTCCCGGGCGAGGAGCACCAGACCGTGGCCGCCTACCGGGGCATCCGCGCGGTGACGGCGTCGACGGCCGCGTCGTTCGCCGACGCGTTCGGCGGGTCCGACCCGGGGCACCAGCCCTTCGCGGCGATCGACGGCGACCCGCGCACGGCGTGGCACTCGTCGTCGTTCACCGGGCCGGTCGGCCAGTGGCTCGAGGTGGAGCTCGACACCCCGCGGCTGGTGACGTCGGTGGACCTGCAGCTGGTCGACGACATCCGCGTCGGCTGGCCGCCGACCCGGATCCGGATCACCACCGACAACGGCTCGGTCGACCAGCAGGTGATCCGCGGCGCGGGGTCGCACAACTACACCGTCGCGCCCGGCGTCACGCGCAAGGTGCGGATCACGCTGCTGTCGCTGGTGGTCGGGCGGCAGGACGGGAACGTCGGCATCGCGGAGCTGAAGATCCCCGGCACCGAACCGCAGCGCGCGCTGGAAGTCCCCGCCGACCTGCCGGCCGGGCCCGCGCCCGGGTTCTCGTTCACCCGCGGCGCCCAGCCGCGCTACGCGTGCCTGCCCGCCGACGGCGCGGTGCGCTGCGACGCCTCGGCCGCCCGCGACGGCGAGGAGCCCGACGGCATCCACCGGCTCTTCAGCACCCCGGCCGAGCAGACGTTCCTGGTCGGCGGCTCGGTGCTGCCCGCGGGCGGCGGCAAGAACCCGGTCACGCTGCCGGGCGTCACGGTCGCGTCGACGTCGCAGCTGGCCGGCGACCCGGCGGCGGGCGGGTTCGCGGCGGTGGACGGCGACGCGGGCACGACGTGGCGCCCCGACGTCACCGACCTGCGCCCCGCGCTCACCCTGGGCTGGCCCGCCGCGAAGCGGATTTCCGGGCTGCACATCGGGGTTTCGCCGTCGAGCGGCGCCCGGGTCCCCCGGCAGGTGGAGCTGGTCGGCAGGGCCGGGACGCGCACGGTGCAGCTCGACGCGGGCGGGTCGGCGTCGTTCGAGCCGCTGGACACCGACCAGCTGCAGATCGTGCTGCCCGGCGACGACGACGATCCCGCCGCGCGCGCGACGGTCGGCATCGGGAGCCTGGAGCTGTCCGGCACCGACGGGCTCCTGCCCGGGCCGGACCCGGCGTTCACGGTGCCGTGCGGGTCCGGGCCGAACGTCCACCTCGACGGGCTCGACTACCGGACGTCGGTGCAGGGCACGCTGTCCGACATCACCGCGCACCGGCCGCTGGCCCTGCGGATGTGCCGGGATTCGGAGGGCGGGATCTCGCTGCCGTCCGGCGGGCACGAGCTGCGGACCGACCGGTCGGACTCGTTCGTCGTCCAGGACCTGTGGCTGCGTCCGTCCGTGGCGGCCACGCCGCCGGTGCACCGCGCGGTGCAGGTGGGGACCTGGGACGCGGCGTCGCGGTCGGTGACGGTCGGGCCGGGCGCGGAGGCGGTGCTGGCGATCCCGGAGAACGCGAACGCGGGCTGGGTGGCCACTGTGGACGGACGCGAGCTGGCCCGCACCCGCGTCGACGGCTGGCAGCAGGCCTGGATCGTCCCGGCCGGCGCGGGCGGGGTCGTGTCGCTGTCGTTCACCCCGGACCACGCGTACGGGACGTCGTTGCTGATCGGCGCGTTCGCGGTGGTGCTGCTGCTGTCCGGCGTGTTCTGGCCGGCCCGGCGGCGGTCGTTCCCGGTGGTAGCGGGCGGTTCCCTGGTGCCGGTGGCGCTGATCGGGCTGCTGGTGGCGCTGGGCGGGATGCTGCCGGTGGTGCTGCTGATCGCGTGCCTGCTGGCGCGTCAGTTCTGGGACCGCGCCCCGCGCTACCTGGCGTTCGGCGGCATGGCCGTGGCGGCCGCGGTGTCGGTGACGGGCCGGAT
Organism: Amycolatopsis sp. NBC_01488; assembly: GCF_036227105.1. Taxonomy (NCBI): domain Bacteria; kingdom Bacillati; phylum Actinomycetota; class Actinomycetes; order Pseudonocardiales; family Pseudonocardiaceae; genus Amycolatopsis; species Amycolatopsis sp. NBC_01488. The sequence continues at coordinate 4,179,484 of NZ_CP109434.1, forward strand.
CCTGGGCCACGGCCAGGAGTGGGCGTACGGCCCGGTGACCCAGGCGGCCCTGCTCCTGGCGGCGGCCGCGATGGTGGCGACCTGCGTGGACTGGTTCACCCGCAAGGAGAACCCCACCGAGCCGGCGTAGGTGAGCAGACCCGTAACTCGCGTGCTGGGGAACGTAACTCCCGTGATTGAGGCCGGAACTCGCGAGTTACGGCCTCAATCACGCGAAATCCGGCTCCAGTCACGCGAAATCCGGCTCCAGTCACGCGAGTCACGGCTCGGATCACGGGTGCTCGGCGGTGCGGCGGGCGCGCAGCTCCAGCACGAACCCGGCCACGGCCAGGCCGCCGGCGCAGCAGGCGGCCACCGTCACCACCTGGGTCGCCGACGCGTGCAGCCACGCCGTGATCAGCAGCGCCTCCACGGCCACCGCCGCCCACATCAGCACCGCCGCCCGGCGGTCGCCGTCCGCCAGGCGCGCGTACAGCAGGATCTGCACCAGCGCCAGCATCGACCCGGCCAGCGCGAACGGCCACACCGGCATCGTGCTCCCGGCGTACTTCGCCCCGCCGATCAGCGCCAGCAACGACGGCCCCAGCAGCACCGAAGCCAGCAGGACGAAAGCGTCCAGGAAAGCGCACACCGCCAACGCCACCGGCAGCACGCGACGACGTCCGGAGGCCGCGGCGAACCGGGGGAGCACCAGCACGCCCACCGCCTGCGGCAGCCAGTACGCGATCTTCGTGACGATCGCCCCGAGCGCGTACTCGCCCGCGGAACCGGCGGGCAGCGTGTGCCGGGCCAGCACCAGGTCCAGGTTCACCAGCAGCACCAGCGCCAGCATCGCTTGCGCCGTATGGAGTACTTCGACGCCGTGGCGGTCGGCCCAGCGCGGACGCGGGCGGCCGCAGATCTGCCAGCCCGTCACGACCACCGCCAGCGACCCGATCGCCGTCCCGGCCAGTGCCCCGGTGGGAGAGCCCGTCACCACGAGACCCACCACGGACCCGCCGACCTTGCCGAGCCCCTCCAGCGCGATCAGGCCGGCCAGCACCGCGAACCGATGGCCGCCCTGCAGCAGCCCGTGGAACATGCCCAGCAGCGTCAACGGCCCGAGCGCGGCCGTCACCAGCAGCGCCGGCGTCAGCGACCCCAAGTGCAGCAGGAGCACCAGCAACGGGCTGAGCGTCAGCCCCGCCGTCGCGACGATCCCGCTCGTCACCAGCCCCAGTGCGAACAGCGATCCCCGGGACAACGACGGCGAGCGCGCGACCCGCAGCGCCACCACCGTCTGCAGCCCCATCGCCGGGACGACGCCGATCACCAGCACCGCCAGCAGCGAGCTCAGCTCCCCGAACGCGCCGGGCGCGAGGATCCGCGCGGCCGCGAGGCTCAGCACGTAGCTGCCCGCGTTGTTGCCCGCGAGCGCGAGCGAGACGAGGATCGCCGCGACCCGGTTGCCGGTCCGGGCCGGCACTTCGGTGTCTACGCTCAACGGCGGGCTCCCATTACCGGCGGGTAATGACCAGGGACCCTAACCGCGTGGGCAACGGAAAGGAAGGGCAGTGGACGCACCGAGCAGGCGGCTCGCGCTGCCCGTCGTGTCCGCCCTGCTGGCCTTCGCCGTCTGCGCGCCGTTGCTGGGCCGCGGGTTCGTCCTGTCCTACGACATGGTGTTCGCGCCCCGGCAGTACTTCGTGCCGGACGCCTTCGGGATCGGCAGCACACTCCCGCGGTCCGTCCCGGCCGACGCCGCCGTCGCGCTGGCGACCACCCTGCTGCCCGGCGACATCGTCCAGAAGATCGTCCTGCTGCTGGCCGTTTTCGGGGCCGCACTGGGCGCCGGACGGCTGGTCCCGACCGAGCACCTGGGCACGCGGCTCGTCGCCGCGACCGCGTACGCGTGGACGCCGTACGTCGCGGAGCGGCTCTTCATCGGGCACTGGCCGCTGCTGCTGACCTACGCCTGCCTGCCGTGGATCGTCCAAGCGGGGCTCGCCGCGCGCGAGCACGAGCCGAACGCGCTGCCGAAGCTGGTGATCGCGTGCGCCCCGGCCGTCCTGACGCCGCCGGGTGGGGTGCTCGCCGCCGCCGTCATGGCCGTGGCCGGCGGTTCCCGCCGCCTCGGGCAGACGCTGGCCATCGCGATCGTGCTCAACCTGCCGTGGCTGGTCCCGACGTTCCTCAACACCGATGGCACGTTCTCCGACCCGGCCGGCGTCACGGCGTTCAGCGCCCGCGCCGAAAGCTGGGGTCCCGCGCTGCTCAGCGTGCTCGGCCTGGGCGGCATCTGGAACGCCGAAACGGTGCCCGGCAGCCGGTCCATGCCGCTCATCCCGGTGCTGACGCTCGTCGTCGTCGCGATCGCGGTGGCCGGGCTCCGGCCGCTCACGAAGAGGTGGGGGAAGGCGCCCGCCCGCTCGCTGTTCGCCCTCGGTGTCGCGGGCGTGCTCCTCGCTTCGCTGGCGACCTTGCCGGGCGGCGACGCGCTGCTGACCGCGGCCACGCGGCACCTGCCCGGCGCCGGACTCCTGCGGGACGCCCAGAAGTGGGTCGCGTGGTGGGCGCTGCCGCTCGCGCTGGGCTTCGCGCTGGGGATCGAGGCCGCCGCGGCGAAGCTGAAGACCGAGCGCGGCCGCGTCGCGCTCGTGACGGCGGCGGCCGTCTTCCCCCTGCTCACCCTGCCGGACCTGGCCTGGGGCGGCTGGGGACGGCTCGGCACCGCGCAGTACCCGGCCGACTGGCAGGCCGTGTCCGAAGTGCTCGATGACCGCCCCGGCGACGTGCTGACGCTGCCGCTCTCGGCGTTCCGCGGGTTCGCCTGGAACGCCGACCGCACGCAGCTCGACCCGGCCCCGCGCGTCCTCCCGAAACCCGTGCTGATGGACGACACCCTGCAGGTGGGGGCCGACCGGATCGCCGGGGAGGACCCGCGCATCGGCGACGTCCGCGCCGCGACGTCCGCGCAGGAGCTCACCGACGCGGGCATCGGCTGGATCCTCGTCGAACACGGGACACCCGGCGACGTCGACCCGCGGTTGCTCGCCGGCGCGACCCGGGTGTGGTCCGGTGACTGGCTGACGCTGTACCGGACCCCGGGTGTGCCGGTGGTGAAAGCGATCTCGTGGGCGCCTGCCTTGGTGGCGAACGGAGTAGCGCTCACGTCGCTGTGCGTCGCACTGTTGTGCCGCATGTTACCGATGCGTACATTGGGCCGCGGCAGGAATTCCCCGCCGCGGAAGGAGTGACACGTGGGCACGGTCATCGGCGTGGTCGCCGCCGTCGTCATCGGAGGCGGTCTCGCGACCGGAGCCGGGTTCGCCCTCACCCAGGGCGCCGACCCGGACAGCTCCGCCCAGGTGCAGCAACAGCTCAACGCGCAGGTGAAGTACAACCCCGCCGACCACCCGAACAAGATCTACGGGAACCGCTGACGCGGTGACCTGGCTCGCCTCCGACCACGCGCACCGCGTCGTCGGGCTCTACGGCGACCCCACCGTTTCGTGGAGCATCCTCCTCGAAGCGGACCTCGGCACGGCCGCTCCCGAACCGGAGAAGCTCCGGGCCCGGCTTGCGGCCGCCGTCCAGCAGTACCCGCACCTCGGTGCCGTGCCGGACATCGAGCGGGCCACCGACCTGCCGGCCACGCGCGACCGCTTCGCTTCGGCGCCTTACGAACGCGGTGCGCCGCTCCTGCGCGTCGCGGTCGGCGAACCCACTCTCCTCATCGCCGCGCACCACGGCGCCCTCGACGGTCTCGGTCTGCTCTCGCTGCTCGGCATCCTGCTCGACGTCCCGGTTTCCTCGGCGGCGACCGGGATCGGCGAGCGCGCCGGCGGCAAGCCCTTCGCCCTTTCGGCCGTCCAGCGGCTCGCTGAGGCGCTTTTCGCGCCCCCGGGCCGGATCGCACCCGACCGGCGGACCGAAGCCGGGGGAGACGTCTTCGCGGCCCGGCACGAGCCACGGCTGCGGCTGGGGGCCGCCGGGTTCGTCGCGGCCGCCGCCCGCGCCACCGAAGGCTGGAACCGCGCCCACGGCGCCCGCACCGCTCGCGTGGTGGCCGCGCTGGGCGCGTCGTGGCGGTCGGGAGCCGCGCCGGAACCGGTGCACGACAGCGCGTTCTTCCGGCTGCGGCTGCGCCCCGGCGCGGACGTCACGGCCGTCCTGGCGGCCCAGCCGCCGGAACCGGACTTCCCGGCCCGCAGCAGCCGGCTCGCCCGGCTGGGCACGCGGCTGCTGGCGAGCCGGCTCGGGTCGACGTTCCTGGTGTCCAACCTCGGCGTGGTGTCCACCGGGGACACCGTGCGCTCGCTGGCGTTCTACCCCGCCGCGAGCGGCCGCTCAGGCGTGGCGTTCGGCGCGGCGACCACCGGGGACACCACCACGGTCACCGTGCGGGCCCGCCGCAAGGACTTCGACGCGGCCGCCGCCGCGCGGCTGCTGGACGAGTTCCGGGACGCGGTACGGGACCAGCCGCCGCGGCCGGGGCGCCGGGCGTCCGGAGACGTCCCGGACCAGTGACGCGAACTGCCCGACGCTCGCGTCCCAGCTGAACTGCCCGGCCCGCTCGGCGCCGGCCAGGCCCATCTCCGCGCGGCGCAGCCCGTCGGCGAGCAGGCCGTCGACCTGGGCGGTGAAGTCGTCGAAGTCCTCGGCCAGCAGGCCGGTGCGACCCTCCACGATGGACTCGGCGACACCGCCCGCCGCGCGGTAGGCGACCGACGGGACGCCGTGCGCCGCGGCCTCCATGATGACGATGCCCCAACCCTCCTTGACCGACGGGCACAGGTGCAGCCACGACCGCGCGAGGATCTCGTGCTTGGCGTGCTCGTCGACCCAGCCGTGCAGGACGACGCGGTCCGCCACCCCGCGCGAAGCCGCGTGCGCGCGCAGGACCTCGTCCCACGGCCCCTGGCCGACGACCTCGAGCTTCAGGTCCGGCCAGCGCCGCGCCAGCCGCGCGACGACGTCGATGGCGTGCTCGATCCGCTTGTGCGGCACCAGCCTGCTCACCGCGACCAGCGTCGGCGTGGCGTCGCGCTCGGCCGCGCACTCCGGCGGCGCGTCGAGCCCGTTCGGCACCACGGTGACGCGCTCGCGCTCGACCCCGAGGCCCGCCAGCTCCGCCTTGGTGACCTCGGAAACCGTGGCGTAGCGGCACTCGCGGAACAGCCACGGCGCCAGCCGCGACTCGATCCACCAGCCGACCCGGCCCAGCGTCTCGCCGAGCGCGCTGATCCACTGTTCCTTGTGGACGTGGTGCACGAGCACCAGCACCGGACAGCCGGCGACCAGCCGGGCGAAGAACGGCATCCCGTTCTGCACGTCGACCACCAGGTCGGCGCCGGCCCGGCGGATGGCGCGCAGCGCGTGCGCGTACACGCCGAACTTGTTGCCGCGCCGCCGGTAGCGGACGCCGTCGCGCCACTCGCCGTTGGTCGCGCCCGGGTAGGCCGCGCACTGGATTTCGACCCGGTACCCGGCTCTCGCGAGCCCTTCGGCCATCCGCTCGACGTATCGCTCCGACCCGCCGCCTTCGGGGTGGCCGGTGTCGCGCCAGTTGACGAGGAGCACTCGAGGTCGTTCCATCGGGTTATCCAAACTGTAGCGACGATGCTAGGTTACCGGTGCGTACACAGTAGAGGAACGTATTCGGGAAAGCGACGGTTCAATGGTAGGTAATCCGGTTCTCGACCGACCTCATCGAGCCACGCTGGCGCGTTCCGTGACGCTGTTCCGCACGTTCCTCACCGAGCAGACCGACCCGGACGGCTTCTATTCCGCGCTGGCCGCCGACTCGGTCCGGCAATTGGCGGCACACGCTCCGCTGTCCGGGCGCACGGTCCTCGACGTCGGCGGCGGCCCCGGCTACTTCTCCGACGCGTTCCGCGCGGCCGGCGCCGTCTACCTCGGCCTCGACCCGGACGTCGGCGAGCTGTCCGCGCGGGGCGAGCCCGGCGAGAACATGATCCGCGCCAGCGGCACGGAACTGCCCGTGCGCACCGGGTCCGTCGACGTCTGCTACTCGTCGAACGTGCTCGAGCACGTCAGCGAGCCGTGGGTGATGCTCGACGAGATGTGCCGGGTCACCAAACCCGGCGGCACGGTCTTCGCGTCCTTCACGCCGTGGTACTCGCCGTGGGGCGGCCACGAGACCGCGCCGTGGCATTTCTTCGGCGGGCACTACGCCCGGCGGCGGTATTTCCGGAAACTCGGTAAGCAGCCGAAGAACAAATTCGGCGAAAGCCTGTTCCCGGTTTCGGTCGGCGCCGCGCTCCGCTGGGCGCAGGCGACGCCGCTGGCCGATTTGGTGGCCGGGTACCCGCGTTATCACCCGGGCTGGGCGATGTGGATCGTGCGGGTTCCCGGCCTCCGCGAAATCGCTTCCTGGAATCTGGTCCTGGTCCTGCGTCGACGGTGACAACCGGGGCTCCGGCCACCCGGGACCCCCTCGAGATGTGGGGGTCAGCGGTCCGCGCCGACCGGCACCCGGTGCCGCCGCTGCGGCGGGGCGGGCGGTTCGGCGGGCCGCCGCCGGATCAGCAGGACGATCGCGACGATGATCAGCACGCCACCGCCGATGCCGAGCCAGAGCGGGCCGGTGCTCGAGAGGAACTCCAGCTTGCCCTTGTTCTGGTTGATCTGGTCGACCATCTGCGAGATGGTCTTCCCGCTGTAGGCGAGTGTCCCGTCGAACACGACCGTCGAGCTGCCGCTGGTGCCGACGCGCAGCTCCTGGTGCTGCTGTTGCTGCTGGTTGACCTCGACGCCGGTGACCGGCTCCACCCACATCGTGGTGACGCCGCGGTAGTAGAGGTCGGCGTCCACGGTGGACTGGTCGGAGCCGACCAGCGAGCCGGGCACCTTCTTCGAGTCGAGCTTCGTGTCGGGGATGTCCTGGACGAACTTGTAGGTCTCGATCCCGTTCACCGTCTCGGTGCCGGTGTAGCGGGCGGTGACGGCCGTGCCGGTGTTGTCGTCGTAGACCTTGTAGTCCTTCTGCTCGGTGCCGAAGGGGAACTTGAAGTTCAGGCCGGGCTGCGCCTTGTCGATGGTCGTCTCGGGCGGCTTCTGGCCGTCCTTGTCGGCCTTGTCCTGCAACTGGGTGACGTAGCTGCTGTGGGCGTCGCACTGCGGGTCCGTGACGCCGTGCGGGTCGTAGCCCTCACCGGTGCGCCGGTCGAAACAGACCTGCCGCTTGCTCGCGCTGAGCACCGTGCCGTCGGCGTCGTCGGTGACCTGCACCGCGAGCAGCCAGACCGCGTAGTCGGTGTCCTGGTGCATCTCCGGCGCGCTGAAGTTCGCCTGCACGTGCGCCGTGGCGGTCAGCTTCGCGTTGTCGCGGATCTGCGAGACCGGGCCGGACCCGTTGTCGGTCACGGCGAGGACCTTGCTCGCGGTGCCCTCGAGCACCGACGTGGAGTCCTGGTCCAGGGGCACCTTGGCGAGCTTGGGGTAGACGTAGGTGGGGAGGAGCACCGCTCCCGCGACCGCGAAAACGCCCAATGCCAGCAAGATCAGGCCGAAAGCACGTCGCAACGGTCCTCCTGGGTCGTCTTCGTCGACACGCAAATTACCCGACGGTAATCAGGTGCTGCGGATAGTGGCCCGCGCCACGCCGCGCGTCAAAGTGTGACCGGCGGTCACAGACACGCGGTGCCACCGGAAGGTCGCATGGGGACGGCCGTTCGGACCAAGCGACCAAACATGTTTGTTCCCGGGCACAACGGGCACGGGCTCACCATCGGACGATCCTCCCGCCCGCCGCGCCGTACCGCAAAGGAGAACATCCCTTTTGCTCCAGGACCCTTCGATGGTCGCCATCGCGGCGACCGCGCGCTGGCGGGCCCGGATCGTGGCGGCGGCCGCGAGCGCCGGAATCACGCTCACCGATCCGCTGGCCGGCGTGCCCGGCATCCGGGTGCTCGCCTGCACTCCGGGCGACCTCGGCGTGATCGTGCCGAAGCTCGGCGGCGAGCCGTCCCGGGCGGCGATCGGCGCGCACTCGGACTCGATCGCCGACCGCGAGCTGCGCGACGCCGTTGCCGACGTCGCGGCGCTGCTTTCCCTGCACGGCAACGTGGTGCTCGACCTCGACGCCGGCGGCCGCCGTCGCCCGGCGCCCCGGCCGGACGTGGTCGTCTCGGCGGGTGTGGACCGTCCCCAGTGGACGGAGCCGGCGGTGACGCTCCCGGTGGGCACGGACCGGCGCGGGGATCCGCTCACGGTGGCGCTCACCGCCGGTCCCGGCTTCGAGGGCACGCTGCTGGAATTGGCCCGCCTGGTCCAGGCGGACGCGGCTCAGCCGGTCTGCCGCGGCCGGTCGTGAGTGAGAAACAGGGTTAGTACACTGTTTCCCACTCACGACTCCGGTGCTCGGTGATCAGGACTTCGTCCGCCCGTAGGTCATGTGCGGATCGCTGCCGCCGCAGCAGGTTCCGGCCTTCGCCGTCCGGAACCACCCGGGGGCCGGCCCTAGTCGTCGACCCACTCCAGGAGGTCGCCGGGCTGGCAGCCGAGCACGCGGCACATGGCTTCGAGGGTGCTGAAGCGCACCGCCTTCGCGCGGCCGTTCTTCAGCACCGCCACGTTGGCCGGGGTCAGCCCGACCTTCTCGGCGAACTCCCCGACGCTCAGCTTGCGCTTGGCCAGCTCGACGTCGATGCGCACGACGATCGCCATCAGATGACCGCTTCCAGGTCGGAGCGCAGGGTGGTGGCCTGCCGCAGCAGGGCGCGCATGACCACCATCAGCAGCCCGAGCACGGTGATGCCGACGGTCACCAGGGTCAGCACCATCGGCATCCCGGGGTCGTCGGCGTTGAAGCCGACGAAGACCAGCATGCCGACGACCACCCAGGCCGCGGCCACGGCCCAGACGATCGCGTCGACCCACTTCAGGGACGCGGTGGTGAAGATGCGGTCCTTCTTGACCAACGTCAGCAGCTTCCAGGTCGCGACGAGCACCACCTGGACGCACAGCACCAGGAACACCGCGATGGCGGTCAGCGGCCAGCGCAGGTTCGCGTCGTGCGGGTTCTGGCTCGTCGAGTAGGCGATCCCGCCCGGCAGCGAGAGCGTCTGGAACACGAGGAGGACGCCGAACAGCACGACCAGGAAGACCCGGAGCGCGGCAACGGCGCGTCTTTCGGTGAGCATGCGACGACTATCGCCGCTGATCTATCGAAAGTCAATCGGTAGTTGTCGATCTACGATGGTTCCGGGTCCAGCCGTACCGATTCGAGTGCGACGTACAGCTCGCCGATGTCCACCGGGTCGGTCAGGTCGCGCTTGGTCAGGTCCTGCACGCGGCGCAGCCGGTAGCGGACCGTGTTGGGGTGCACGAACAAGCGGTCCGCGGCCTCCTTCGCCGAGCCGTGGCCGGCGAACCACGCGAGCAGCGTGTCGAGCAGGACCTTGCGCTCGGCGCCGGGCAGGGCGAGCACGCCGGCCAGCGCCGCCCGCACGACGTCGCGGGCCATCCCCGGCGCGGCGGCGACCAGCGTCGTCACCGGCGAGTCGCCGAACACCACCACACCCGCCGTCCCCGATGGCAGCGAGCGGCGGGCGATCCGGGCCCGGTGCAGCGCGTCCGGGACGTCGGGGAAGCCGCTGAACGGCTTGCTCATCCCGGCCGCCACGGGCAGCGAGCCGAGCACTTCGCGCAGCCGCCGGACGTCCTCGATGCGGTCGATCGCGACCAGGCCCGCCTCGCCGCCGGGCCGCCAGGCCGAGCGCCAGCGGCGGGCACGCAGCAGCGCCTCGACGGTGTCGTGCTCGTCCGGCTCGACGCGTTCGGTGACCACCACGACGAACATGCCCGCGGTCGGCAGGCCCAGCTCCCGGGCGGCGGCCTCCATGTCGGCCTGGCTGGGGAGCCGGCCGCGGAGCAGGTCGTCCAGCCGTCGCGCGTCGGCGTGCGACGGCTCGGCCGCGACCTCCTCGTACGCCGTGGTCAGCGCGTCGGAGTAGAGGTCGATCGCCTTCCAGACGTAGGAGTTGATCTCGATCGTCCGGGTGGGGTTGAGGAACTCCGGGCCGGCCAGCTCGAGCAGGGCCTCGTAGACGAAGGTGCCGCCGATCCGGAAGGCGCGCAGCACGGCGGGCAGCGGGATGCCCCGCCGCGCCTGGACGAGCCCGGTCTTGCGGGCGGCGTCGAGGGCGAGGCCGCGGCCCTCGGCCAGCGCGGTGAGCGCGCGTTCGAGGTTGGCGTGGCAGACCTGCCGCAGCTCGTCGGGCGCGGCGTGGTCGACCTGCCGGTAGAACTCGTCTTCCGCGCTGAGGAGCCGGGCGAGCCGGTCGGCGAACTCGGGCAGCCTGGACAGCATCTCGCGCACCAGCTCGCGGTGTTCGCGAGGTACCGGCCTGGCCAGAGCTTCGATGCCCATTCCTCACTTTAGCTCGGGTCCGCGGCCCGGGACACGCACGAACTTGAGCAAAATTCATGTCCATTGAGTGGTCGGCCCCGGTGAGGGGTTGACGCGACGATCGACTCACCAAGGCTTGCACGCGGCGAGGTAGAACTGCTCTTCCGGTCGGGCCTCGGGGTGGCTCGGCACGTAGCGCACCACTTCCCGGTAGGCGATCTCCAGCCCGGCTCCTTCGAGCCGCGCGACGAAGGTCTCCGGCGGGTAGCTGCTGGTCCGGACCGGGTGCCCGAGGAAGCGGAAGTCGCGCTCTTCCACGTCCGCCGCGATCGTGCCGAGCACGAAGCAGCCGCCGGGAGCGAGCCAGGAAGCCGCTTTCTCCAGCGCGGCATCGAGTTCGGCGCGGGTCAGCTGCAGCAGCGAGAAGAACGCCGCGACCACGTCCAGGCTCCCGGGCGGCTGTGTCAGTGCGCGGAGATCGGCCTGCTCGAACCGGGCGGCCGGGACCTCGGCCCGCGCGATCTCCACCATCCGCGCGGAAACGTCGTAGCCGGTGACGGCGTGCCCGGCGGCCGAAAGGGTCTGCGCGACCGGCCGGCCGGTGCCCGAGCCGAGGTCGACGACCGTGGCGCGGGCGGGGAGGCGGTCGAGCAGCCAGGCGAGCACCGCGTGCTGTCCCGGCTGGTCGGGGAAGGCGCGTTCGTAGTCCTTGCCGAGCGCGTCGAAGACTTCGGCGGCGGTTTCGGGGCGCGTCACGGGTCCAACCCTGCCAGACGTTCGGTTGCGCAACTTCCGTACCGATATGCGCAACTATCGAGTAAGTTCCAGCAAAACCTTGTGTGAGAGGCCGGCCGCGACCTAATCTGCCGCGGCACTCCACTCGAGAATCGAGGTCCCGCGATGGCGCGACGCACCTTCGGAACCGTGCTCGCCGTGGTCGTCACCCTGCTTTCGGTGGCCACGCCCGCGTCGGCCGCCGCCCGGCCGGTCGTGACGCGGGCCGCGCTCGATCCGGCCCTGGTCGCCGGGCGCGGCGCGAACGTCGGCTTCCTCGAGCAGGAGGCGGAGAACGCCCGCACCGACGGCGTCGTGATCGGCCCGGACCGCTCGGCCTACACGCTCCCGTCCGAAGCGTCCGGTCGCCGGGCGGTCCGGCTGGCGCCAGGGCAGTACGTCGAGTTCACGCTGCCCGCGGCGGCGAACGCGATCACCGTCCGGTACAGCATCCCGGACGCGCCGCACGGCGGCGGGATCACCGCGCCGCTCGACGTCACCGTGAACGGCGCGCAGCGGCAGCGGATGACGCTGACCTCGCAGTACTCCTGGCTGTACAACCAGTACCCGTTCACCAACGACCCGGACGCGGAAATGCTGCACCCGGACTGGTGGATCACCGAGTGCTCGTGCGTCCCCGCGGCGACCACGCCGCCGCCGGTGATCACCAAACCGTTCCGCCCCAGCCACTTCTACGACGAGCAGCGGCTCCTGCTCGGCTCGACCCACCGGGCGGGCGACAAGGTGCGCCTGACCGCGTCGGCCGGTGCCGCGTGGACGGTCGTCGACCTGCTCGACTCCGAACTCGTCGCGCCGCCGCGCGTGGACCGCTTGGCGGCCAACGTGCTCCTCTTCGGCGCCGACCCGACCGGCCACCGCGACTCGGCCGACGCGCTCGACCGCGCCATCGCCTTCGCCCGGCGCGCGCACCTCAAGGTGTACCTGCCGCCGGGGACCTACCAGGTCAACCGGCACATCCTCGTCGACGACGTCACGATCGAAGGCGCCGGCAGCTGGTACACGATCGTCAAGGGACACGAGGTGGCACTGAGCACCCCGGCGCCCGACGGTTCGGTGCACACCGGAGTCGGCTTCTACGGCGACAACGCGTCGAACGTCCACCTTTCGGGGTTCGCGATCGAGGGTGACGTCCGGGAGCGCGTCGACACCGACCAGGTCAACGCGATCGGCGGCGCGCTCAGCGATTCCACTGTGGACGGTCTGTACCTGCACCACACCAAGGTCGGCATGTGGTTCGACGGGCCGATGCGGAACACGCGGATCACCGGCAACGTCATCGCCGACCAGGTCGCCGACGGGCTGAACTTCCACACGGGCGTGACGGATTCGGTGGTGGCGAACAACTTCGTCCGCAACACCGGCGACGACGGCCTGGCCATGTGGTCGGAGAAGACCCAGGATGCGCGGAACACGTTCGACCACAACACCGTCCAGACACCGGTGCTGGCCAACGGCATCGCTCTGTACGGCGGCGCGGACAACACCGTGTCGGGCAACCTGGTCGCCGATCCGATCCGCGAAGGCAGTGCGATCCAGGTCGGCTCGCGGTTCGGCGCGGAAGCATTCGCGGGGACGCTGCGGATCGCGGACAACACGACGGTCCGGGCGGGGACGTTCGAGCTGAACTGGAAGATCGGGCTCGGCGCGATCTGGTTCTACGCGCTGGAGAAGGACATCGCCGCGGACATCTCGGTGACCGGCGATCACTTCCTCGACACCACCTACAACGCGATCATGCTGGTCAGCGACTTCCCGGTGAAGGACAAGTACACGATCAGCGGGCTCCGGTTCGCGGACCTGCGGGTCGACGGCACCGGGACGTCGGTCCTCAGCGCCCGGTCGGCGGGGTCGGCGTCGTTCCGGAACGTCGACGCGCGCAACGTCGGTGCCGTGGCGGTGAACAACTGCGGGTCGTTCAACTTCCCGGCCACGGGATCGGAGTTCTCGCTGACGGACCTGGGCGGCAACGAGAGCTGGCTGGCGCCCTGGCTGCTCCCGAACACGATCACCTGTGACGACCGGCCGCCGGTCGTCCCGCCTCCGCCGCCGGCCGGCTGGTGAGCGCCCGCTAGGGTCACGCCGTGGCTGGTTTGCGGGGTGTCTTCGCCGGGTTCGGGAAGAGCAGGGCGTTCGCGGTGCTCGGGCGGGCGCTCGTGCCCGCCGATCGGCTGCTGCTGCGGATCAGCGGTGGCCGGGTCGGCGTCGGCGCGGCCGTCGGACTGAAGACTCTCCTGCTCACCACGATCGGCCGCCGCAGTGGGGAACCCCGGCAGGTGCCGCTGCTCTACGTCGAGCGCGCGGGTGGTTACGTCGTCATCGGCTCCAACTGGGGCGGCGAGGCGCATCCCGCGTGGTCGGCGAACCTGCTGGCCCAGCCGAAGGCGACGGTCGCCGTCGGCGGCCGGACCGGCGAGGTCACCGGGCGGCTCCTGACCGGCGACGAGCGGCAGGAGATGTGGGACGCCGTCGCGGCGTACTGGCCCGCCTACGACCGCTACGCCGTGCGGGCCGAGCACCGCGAAATCCGCGTCTTCCTGCTGGAGCCCGTCAGCCGATGAGGTCGGTCTGACGGATCCGGTACACCTGCAGCCGCAAGTTGTAGTACTTCTCCGTCTCGCCGACCCACTGCATGCCGAGCCGCTTCGCGACGGCGATCGCACGCGTGTTGTTCGGCCGCGCGACGGCGAACAGCTCCTCGGTGTCCTGGGTGAACGCCCACTCGATCAACGCCGTCGCCGCCTCGGACGCGTAGCCCTGGCCCCAGACGCCGGGGCTGAGCTGCCAGCTGAGCTCGAGGTCCTCTTCGAACGGCGGCAGCAGCCGGATGCCGAGGCCGCCGATCACCACGCCGTCCTCCTTGCGCTCGACGGCCCAGCGCCCCCGCGGCGGCGGCAGGTTCGGCTGCGTTTCCTGCCACGCGTGCAGCACCGAGCGCATCGCCGCGATGTCGCCGACGCGCTCCATGGCCGGGGTCAGCCAGTGCGTCACGTCCTCCGCGCCGTAGATCTCGAACGCGGCTTCGGCGTCGTCCACCGTCCAGTCCCGGATCACGAGCCGGTCGGTGCTCAGCGGGATCTCCATACCAGGACGCTACGCCGGGCGACCCCCGATTGTTCCCGGTTCGGACGGAGGTCACTCCGGGCCTAGAGTCAGCCCGTGGACGATCTGCGTGACCTCCTGGCCCGCGCCGCCGAGCTGGCCGCCGACCACCGGGAAAGCCTCGCCGGGCGCCCCGTCGCCCGGGCCGTCGACCCCGCCGCCCTGCGCGACGCCTTCGGCGGTCCGCTTCCGAAAGACCCCACCGCACCCGAAGCCGTCCTGGAAGAACTGGCGCGCGTGGCCGAGCCCGGCCTCGTCGCCACCGCCGGACCGCGGTTCTTCGGCTTCGTCGTCGGCGGCGCGCTCCCCGCCGCCACGGCTGCCGACGTCCTCGCCACCGGCTGGGACCAGAACGGCTTCAACGCCGTGCTCTCCCCGGCCGCGGCCGCCGCCGAAGAGGCCGCCGGAGCGTGGCTGAAGGACCTGCTCGGCCTCCCCGCCACCGCTTCCGCCGGCTTCGTCACCGGCGGGCAGGCCGCGAACACCGTCGGGCTGGCCGCCGCCCGCCACCACGTGCTCGCCGAAGCCGGCTGGGACGTCGAGCGCGACGGGCTCGGCGGCGCCCCGCGCGTCCGCGTCGTCGCGAGCGAGGAGCGGCACGCCACCGTCGACCGCGCTCTGCGGCTGCTCGGCTTCGGCACGCGGGCCGTCGAACCGGTCGAAGCCGGGCCGCAAGGCGCCATCGACATCGACGACCTCGCGCGGAAAACCGGCGACGGTCCCACGATCGTCTGCCTGCAGGCCGGGAACGTGAACACCGGCGCCTGCGACGACCTCCGGGCGGCCCGCGCGGTCGCGAAGGACGCCTGGATCCACGTCGACGGCGCCTTCGGCCTCTGGGCCGCCGCCAACCCCAGTACGGCGCCGCTGCTCGACGGCGTCGAACTGGCCGACTCCTGGGCCTGCGACGGGCACAAGTGGCTGAACGTCCCCTACGACTCGGGGTTCGTCTTCTGCGCGCGCCCCGGGGTCCACGCCGAGACGATCGCCTACCGCGCCGCCTACCTGACCGGCGCCGGCGAGGTGTCCGGCATGGGCGACCTGACGCTGGAGTCGTCGTGCCGCGCCCGCGGCTTCGCGGTCTGGGCGGCGCTGCGCGAACTGGGCCGTGACGGCGTCGCCGAACTGGTCGACCGCTGCTGCCGGCTGGCGCGCCGCTTCGCGGAAGCCCTCGCCGACGGCGGCGCCGAGATCGCCAACGACGTCGTCCTCAACCAGGTCCCGGCTTCCTTCGGTGCCGACGCGCGCACCGACGCGGTCATCCGGAAGGTCCAGGACGACGGCACCTGCTGGCTCGGTGGCACCACCTGGCGCGGCCGCCGCTACCTGCGGATCTCCGTGTCGAACTGGACGACGACGGAGGCGGACGTCGACCGCTCGGCCGCGGCGATCCTCCGGCTGGCCGCTCAGTAGCCTCCGCGCACCGAGAGGGTGTCGCGCCGCCAGGCGATCCGCTTTTCCTTGCCGGTCGGCCAGCTCGACGAGAGCCGCCGCCGGACGCTGCCGAGCGCGCCCAGCCGCACGAGGTCGACGCGGGGTCCCTGCGTGGACAACGCGCTCACCTCGGCCGCGGTGAGCGGGACGTAGTCGAAGTACTGCGCGTCCTCGCCGCCGGTCCCGTCGGTGAACTCCGTGAAGATCGCGGCGAATGCCTGCCCGCATTCCGGACATTCGCGCAGTGCGATGGAGAAATGCGACTGCTCGACCAGGCGGTGGGTCTCACGCAAGCGCGTCGTGCAGAACGCCATCGCGGTCAGGGCGTCTTCGCCGGAGCAGCGCGCGCAGCCGAACTCGGTCATCGGCCGATCATCGCACGCCGTGAATCCGCACCCGGCTGCGGGGGTACCGGGAAACCCTTTGACCGCAACGATTCACTCTGGTCCGCAGTGGTCTGGACCTGTTAGCCTCAGCGCGTCCGCCGGCCGGCTCGCCGAAGGGCTGTGACCCTGAAGGGAAATCCCATGCTCCGCATGAGAAAAAGCATCGCCGCCGCCGCACTGGCGCTGGCCGGTGCCGCCGTCGTCGCGCCACCCGCGGAAGCCGGGCCGGCTCAGGGCAAGGTGATGGCCTACTTCGCCGACTGGGACGTCTACGCCCGCAATTACCACGTCAAGGACATCGAAACGTCCGGTTCGGCCGCGAAGCTGACCCACGTCAACTACGCGTTCGGCAACGTCTCCAACGGCCAGTGCGCCGTCGGCGACCCCTGGGCCGACCACGACATGCCCTACGACGCGGCCACGAGCGTCAACGGCCAGGCCGACAGCACCGACCCCGGCGCGCTGCACGGCAGCTTCAACCAGCTCCTGGAGCTGAAGAAGCTGCACCCGAAGCTCAAGGTGATCTGGTCGTTCGGCGGCTGGACCTGGTCGAGCGGCTTCACCGAGGCGGCGAAGAACCCGGCCGCGTTCGCCGCGTCCTGCTACAACCTCGTCAACGACCCGCGCTGGGCGGGCCTCTTCGACGGCATCGACATCGACTGGGAATACCCGAACGCCTGCGGCAACACCTGCGACACCAGCGGGCCGAAGGCCTTCACGGGCCTGGTCGAGGCGCTGCGCGCGAAGTTCGGGCACCAGCTCGTCACGGCCGCGATCACCGCGGACGGCTCGAAGAACGGCAAGATCGACGCGACCGACTACGCCGGGGCGAGCCGCTACCTCGACTGGTACAACGTGATGACCTACGACTACTTCGTCGCCGGCGCCAGCCCGACCGGGCCCACCGCGCCGCACTCGCCGCTGCGCGCCTACCCCGGCATCCCGACCGCCGGGTTCTACGCCGACGCGGCGATCCAGAAGCTGCGCCACCAGGGCGTGCCGTCGTCGAAGATGCTGCTGGGTCTCGGGTTCTACGGCCGAGGCTGGGACGGCGTGACGCAGAAGCAGCCGGGCGGCACCGCCACCGGCCCGGCGCCGGGCACGTACGAAGCGGGCGTCGAGGACTACAAGGTGCTCAAGACGACCTGCCCGGCGAACGGCAAGATCGCCGGTACGGCGTACGCGAAGTGCGGCTCGCAGTGGTGGAGCTACGACACGCCCGAGACGGCGTCGGCCAAGGCCGGCTACGCGAAGTCGCAGGGGCTGGGCGGCGTGTTCGCCTGGGAGCTGTCGGGTGACACCGCCACTGCGGAACTGCTGCGAGCCATCGCCGGCCGCTGCTGAAACAGAAGCTGGAGGGCCCGGGCGCGAACCCGCCCGGGCCCTTCGTCCATTCAGGATCGCTTCGGGAAGCCGCTGCGCCGCGCGCCGAGCACCACGGCGAGCACCGGCAGCAGCAGCCCGAGCAGCGTCCACGGGAACGACGCCGGCCCGGCGGCGTCGAGCAGGACGCCGCCGAGCACGCCGCCCGCGGCCATCGCCGCGTTCCACAGCGTGACGAGCATGGCCTGCGCGTTGTCCGCCGCGTCGCCGCCCGCGTTCCCGGCGGCGGTCTGCAGCAGCGTCGGGACGCCGCCCCAGCCGAGGCCCCACAGCGCGACGGCGGCGTAGACCGGTGCCGGGCTGCTCGCCGCGGTCGCCAGGATGGTCGCGGCCACCGCCACGAGGATCGTGCTGAGGACGGTCAGCGTGCGCAGCGCGCGGTCGATCCGCGCGCCGACGACCCAGATCCCGGCCATCGACGCGACGCCGAACACCAGCAGCACGACGTCCACCGCGTCGCCCATCCCGGCGTGGCCGAGGAACGCGGCGACGTAGGTGTAGAGCACCGTGTGGGCCAGCACGAACACGAGCGTCACGGCCAGGACGGGCACGACGCCCGGCACGGCGAGCGTGCGCAGGACCGGCACCCGGCCGCTCGTGCGCCCCGGCTGGTTCGGGACCGCGGCGGCGATCCAGGCCAGCAGCACGACCGCGATCGCCGACATGACGCCGAACGCCGAGCGCCAGCCGAGCAGGCCGCCGAGGAACGTCCCGGCCGGGATGCCCAGCGACAGCGCCAGCGGGATGCCCGCCATCACGATCGCGATGGCCCGGCCCTGGCTTTCCGGGGGTGCGAGCCGGCGCGCGTACCCGGCCAGCAGCGCCCAGACGACGCCCGCGGCCACCCCGGCGACGAACCGGGCGACCATGGTGAGCGGGTAGGCGGCAGACAGCGCCGTGACCGTGTTGGCGACGGCGAACCCGGCCACCCCGGCCAGCAGCAGGCGCTTGCGCGGCCAGCGTGCGGTGGCCGCGGCGAGGGGGATCGCGGTGAGGGCCGTGCCGAGGGCGTAGACCGTCACGGCCTGGCCCGCCGCGGACTCGCCGACGCCGAGGCCGGCGCTCATGCCGGGCAGCACGCCGGCGGGCAGCGCCTCGGTGAGCACGGTGACGAACGCGGCGGTGGTGAGGGCGAGGAGGGCGGTGCGGACCGGGCGTGCGGTGGTCGTCATGCCGCTATGCTCGAACCATCACACAGATGTGAAGGTCTACGTGAGGTGGCGCACATGCGGATCGGCGAGCTCGCGGAGCGCACCGGCACGTCGCGGCGGCTGCTGCGGTACTACGAGGAGCAGGGCCTGATCGTCGCGTCGCGCGGCGCGAACGGCTACCGCGACTACGACGAGGCGACGGTCGACCGGGTGATCCAGGTCCGCGGTCTGCTCGACGCCGGGCTGCCCACCCGGATCATCAAACAGATCCTGCCCTGCCTGGACAAGCCCCGCGCGATCTACTTCCCCGACGCGACGCCGGAGATGATCGCGACCCTGGAGGGCGAGCGTGACCGGATGGCGCGGCGCGCGGAGTGCCTGCTGCGCAACCGCGACGCGATTTCCGAGTACCTCGACGCGGTCCGCGAGTACAACCGCGTCTAGCCGTCGTCGTCCGGACGGCGGACCCAGTGCAGCGTGTCGGGCTCCGGCCACCAGCCCGGCGGCTCCGGACGGGGACCGGCGCCCTCTTCGGCCCACCAGCGCGGGGGCGGCTCGTCACCCATGCCCTGACGGTAGGCAGGGCGAGGGTGGCGCACACCGGTCGAGGGCGGCCAACGTCCGGTTCCGGCCGGTTCGGGCGGACCGCGGCCGTGCCCGGGGTTCCGGTCGCCGGGTGCGGCCGGTGGCCGGAAGCGGACAGTGGCCGAATCCGCCCCTGCCGGTGCGCGGTGCCCCGCTTTAGATTGGCGGAGGAAGATCACTTCGCGGGAGGACGAACATGATCAAGCGAGCTCTGGCCGGCCTGGCCGCGGCGGCGGCGATCGGCACGCTGGCCGCGCCGGCGGCGTCCGCGGCCGGCGGCAACGGCGACCCGGCGGTCCGTCCCCCGGGAGTGTGCGTCTGGATCTGGACCGACGGCCCGCCGCAGTGCCGGAAGCTGGAATAGCCCTGGGGCGCGGCCGACAGGGAGGCCGGCCGCACCCCAGCCTTCGGGAGCCGTGCGTCGTAGGCGGCGCCCGGCCTGGCGAAGGGGAGGCGCCGGCGGCCCGGCGGGGCCGCGGTGGTTCTGCGCCGGTCAAGCCGGATCGCGGGCATGACCGGCGCGCGGGTCGGCCCAGCCGGGGTCGTCGGCCAAGCCTGATCGCGAACCGGCCGCAGTGGGCTCGCCTGGCCCGATCGCGTCGCGGGGCAGCCGGCCGGGTCGCCGTGAAGACCGCAGCGTCCTCAGCCCAGCCAGCCCCTCCGGGTCGCCGCGAAGACCGCCGCTACCCGGTTGTCCGCCTGCAGCGCCTCCAGCAGGCCCTGCACGTGCCGCCGGACCGTCCGCTCGCTCACGTCCAGGTGCCGCGCGATCGCGCCGTCCGTCATGCCCGTCGCCAGCAGGTCCAGGACCTTCGCCTGGGTCGGCGTCAGCCCGTGGCGGGGCGGGCCGTGTACCGGGACCGCCTGGGCCCAGACCAGCTCGAACAGCATCCGCAGCGCCGCCACGATCGTCGGGCTGCGGACGAACAGCGCGCCCTCCATGCCGCTCGGGTCGAGGGGGACCAGCGCCGAATGGCGGTCGGCGACCACCATCTTCATCGGCAGCTCCGGCGCCACCCGCATGGTCCAGCCGGCCTCGACGCTCGCGTCGACGACCTCCTTCGCGCCCTCGAACTCCAGGGCCGCGCGCTCGTACACGTTGCGCAGCACGACCCCGCGCTCGGTCACCGCGCCCGGCAGGCGCATCACCGTGCCCGCGTCCGGCTTGCGCTTGAAGTGGCGCGTGGTGAACGTCAGGAACTCCTCGCGCGCGGAGAGGCACAGCTCCAGCGACAGCGAGCCGATGCGCCGCGGGTCGGTCAGCACCTCGACGGCCGCGTCGCCGTCCGAGCCGTTCGCCGCCCGGTAGACCGCCTGCAGCACGTCGAGCTGCTGGCGCGCGGCGACGATCTGCCGCTGCTGCTCCAGCAGCTGCTGCTGCGCGCCCAGGATGGCGTGGTCGACCGCGCGCACCGGCTCCATCGGCGCGATCACCGGGTCTTCGCGGTAGTCGCGGCGCACGAACCCGCGGTCGAACAGTTCCCGCATCTCCGGGCTCTCGGCCCGCGGGTCGTCCAGCGGTAGCGGCCCGGTGCGCACCAGCGTGTCGTACAGCGCGCCCGCGCCGGGTGTCAGCAGCCCCTCGAGCATCCGTGTCCCCTTCCGGCAGTGCGGGCGGGCCCGGCCGGATCCGGACACTGACCGCTCTGCCGCCTACCCCACGCGCCGGTCGGGGGAAAGGATTAGGCCACTCGCGAAATCGGGGCCGGACCCGTCGAGGGGGCGGGTCCGGCTCGTCACCACCGCCGCGACGGGTCGATGACGTGGACGGCCGCTTCCTCCGCCGAAGCGGCGCCGCCGTCGATGCCCTCGTCGGACGCGTACAGCTCTTCGTCGGTGTCGGCGCCGAAGCCCTCGTTCGTGGCCACCAGCCGGCCCGCGCGGACGTCGCCGACCTCGTCGTCGATCAGCTCGCCGTCGGTGTCTTCGCTGTCGCCGAGGCCGTCACCCTCGTCGGCGGCCAGGTCCGGGACCTCGCGGGCCAGCCGGCCTGCCCAGCTTTCGCCCTCCGCGGTCTCGCGCGCGGTCGTGCCCCAATCCTCCGTTTCCCGCGGCCGTTCCGGCGGTGAATACCCCTCCGCCAGCTCGTCGCGGTCGTCCAAAGTGTCCTCGGGGTCGAGGATGCCTTCGTCGGCGTGGTCTTCGATGTCGTCGTCCATGCGTCCATCCTCGCGCAACTCCTTGGCCCCGCGCGGCTCGGGTGATATCACCGTGCAGGCCGCCGCACGGGCGGTGTTCCGGTGAAAGGTGATGCCATGCCGATGAGACGCAGGGTGCTGGCCGCGGGGCTGGCCGGGGTGTTCGGCGCCGCGCTGTCCGGACGGACGGCCCAGGCCGCCACGGCGCCGCCCGTCCGGCTGGACCAGCTGAACCTGGTCAACCTCTCGCACGTCAACGACCCCGCCACGACCAACGTGTTCCCCGGCGATCCGGCCTTCTCGCTGGAAACCATCGCCACGATCCCGGACGACGGTTACTACCTGCAGTTCGTCCGCGAGGGCGAGCACACCGGGACGCACTGGGGAGCGCCCGGCCACTTCAACACCGGCCAGCCGCTCGCCGACGAGATGGACCCCGCGGATCTATTCCGGCCCGCGGTCAAGATCGACGTGAGAGCGAAGGCCGCGGGCAACCCGGACTACGCCGTGACGATCGACGACCTGAAGGCGTGGGAGAACCGGCACGGCCGGATCCCCGACGAGTCCGTCGTGGTGCTCTGGACCGGCTGGGACGCGAAGTGGGGCACCCCGGCCTACCCGAACACCGGCGCGGACGGCGTGCTCCACCAGCCCGGCTTCTCCATCCCGGCGGTGAAGTGGCTGATCGACACCGGGCGCCTCGGCCGCCGGGGCGGGACGGGCACCGACACGTTCAGCCCGGACGTCGGCACCGACGAGACGTACACGGTGTCGAAGCTCGTGTACCAGCGGCACCGGATCAGCCTGGAGATCCTGGCGAACCTGAAGGCCCTGCCGACGACGGGCGCGTGGGTGCTGGTCGGCGGTCCGATCAACCGCAAGGGCGCGGGCTCGACGGCGACGGTCTACGGCGTGCTCCCGCCGGGCGTGGGCTGACGCGGTCGTGAGTGAGAAACAGTGTGCTAACCCTGTTTCTCACTCACGACAGCCGCGGCAGGCTCTCAACCGGCGGAGATCGCCGACGAGCGCAGCGCGGACAGCGGGGCCGGGCGGCCGTACAGGTAGCCCTGGGCGGTCGTGCAGCCTGCCCGGGTCACCAGGGACGCCTGCTCGGCCGTCTCGATCCCCTCGGCGACCACGTCCAGCTCGAGGTCCGCGCACAGCCCGACCAGCGATCGGCACAGCGCCGCTTCGCGCTCCGGCTGCACCCCGGTCGTCAAGGCCCGGTCCAGCTTGATCAGGTCGACGGGCAGTGCGTGCAGCACGGTCAGCGAGCTGTACCCCGCCCCGAAGTCGTCCAGCGCCACCCGCACGCCCAGCTCCTGCAACCGCCGGATCGCCGCCGCGCCGGCCGCCAGGTCCGGCACCGGCACCGTCTCGGTGATCTCGACGACGAGCCGGGACGCGGGCAGCCGGTAGCGCTCCAGCGCCGAAGCGACGCTCCGCTCCAGCGCGGCCGCGCCGAGGCGGCTCGCGCACACGTTCACGTGCACGGTCAGGTCCAGCGCGGCCGCCGCGATCTCGCGGCACGCCAGGTCCAGCACCAGCGCGTCCAGCTCGGCGCCCAGCCCGGCACCTTCGGCCGCGCGGACGAACGTCTCCGGCGACACCACCGTCCCGTCGCGCGTGCTCCAGCGGGCCAGCGCCTCGACCGCCACCGGGACCTCGTCGGCCAGCCGGACGATCGGCTGGAACACCAGCCCGAAGCCCTCCGGGATGCCACCCGACGCCCGGCGCAACGCCGACGGGAAGTCCGGCGGCCCGTCCTGCGACGGGCGGTAGACGACCGTGGTGTCCTTGCCCAGCCGCTTGCCCGCGTACATCGACGTGTCCGCGCGCCCCAGCAGCACGTCGGACGTCACCAGCGGCTCGGCCGGGTCCGGCACGACCAGGCCCATGCTCGCCCGGACCGAGACGAGCGTGCCGTGCACCGCGAACGGCCGCCGCAGCGCGCCCTGGATCCGGTCGGCGACCACCTGCGGCGCGTCCAGTTCGCCGTCCAGCAGGATCGCGAACTCGTCGCCGCCCAGGCGCGCCACGGTGTCGGTGGAGCGCACGCAGCTCAGCAGCCGCTGGGCGACCGCGTGCAGCAGGACGTCGCCGCCCGCGTGGCCGAACCGGTCGTTGACCTCCTTGAAGTCGTCGAGGTCGACGAAGATCAGCACGAGCGGCCGGTCGGTGGCCTCGACAGCCCGGTCCAGCCGGTCGGCGAACAGCGCGCGGTTGGCCAGGCCGGTCAGCGGGTCGTGGTAGGCCTGGTGGGTCAGCTGCTGCTGTCCTTCGTAGACCCGGCGCAGCAACAACCTGTTGTCCAGCAAGGAAAGCAGCTGCCGGGCGAGCACGAGGAACACGACCAGCACGCCGACGAACACCTCGACGCCGTCCGGGCCCGCGCCGGCCAGCAGCTGCACGGTGATCAGCAGCGCGACGGCGGTGACCGGGACGTACGGCAGGGCGAGCTGCCACCAGTCGACGCCGGCCGCCGGGCCCGCTTCGTCGCGCCGCCGCTGACCGGGCGTCACCAGCAGGGCGAAGGCGATGAACAGCGGCCCGAGCACGAACCCGCCGTCCGACCACGGCTTCATGCTTTCCGCGCCGATGCTGACGAGGTAGGCGAACACGCTGTCGGAGCAGGCCAGCGCCACGATCCCGACCGCGGCCAGCAGCAGGTTCACCCGGTACGGGCGGTCGACGCGGTCGAACACGACCAGCAGCACGGCGACGACCACGATCACCAGGTCCGACAGCGGGTAGGAGATGGCGACGGCCCAGGTCAGCTTGTCCGGCGCGGTGGCCCGGACCAGCTGCCCGAGCGCCGCGGTCCAGGTGAGGATGAACAGCGATCCGGTGACGATCAGGCCGTCGAGCACCACGGCGACGCCGAAGTGCGCTGTCCACTGCGCGGGCCGCCAGCGTTCGCGGTCGGGCCGGACCCGCGCCCGGGCCAGCACGAACAAGGCGGCGAGCGCGAACACCGGGAAGCTCAGGTAGCCGATGTCGGCAGGCGACGGCGACGGCAGCCCGCGCCCGTCGACCAGCTGGTACCACGACCAGACGCACTGGCCCACCGACCAGCCGGCCATCCCGATCGCCACCAGCACCCGCCACCAGCGCTGGTGCCCGCGGACCCGGCGCGCGACCAGGACACCGCAGACGACCGCGCCGACTCCGGCGCCCAGCTGCATGGCGTCGTCGACCCACAGGGCGAAGGTGTCGCCCCAGAACGCGAAGCCGTTGACCACGACCATGGCCAGCGTGAGGAAGACGAGCAGGGCCGCGACTGGGTACCGCCGCACTGTCATGGCACCTCACGTGGGTCACCCGCCGGTCGGACCGGCAAACACTACACCGCGCGCACGGCCGCACCGGGTCACCGCACCGGTGGCCGGTATCCCCGCATCAGGCGATGTCGCAGGCCGGGCCCTCGATCAGCGCGCCGACGCGGTCGAGGCGGCCGGGCAACCGGTGTCACAGATCGCCGCCGCCACTCGTCATGGCCGTGTGAGCGAGAACGACGTGCTGACCGAGCGGCCGCGGCTGCTCGGCATCGCCTACCGGCTGCTGGGTTCCCTGAGCGACGCCGAGGACGTCGTCCAGGAGGCGTACGGCCGGTGGTACGCCCTGCCCGAGCCGCGGCGGAACGCGATCGAAAGGCCCGGCGCGTGGCTGACGACGGTCGCGAGCCGCGTCTGCCTGGACGTCCTGGGCTCGGCGCGGGTCCGGCGGGAACGGTACGCGGGCGAATGGATCCCGGAGCCGCTGCCGTCGGACCGCCTCACGGACCCGGCCGAGCTGCTGCTGCTCGACGAGTCGATCACGATGGCGTTCCTCGTCGTCTGCGAGGCGATGACGCCGGCGGAGCGGGTGGCGTTCGTCCTGCACGACGTCTTCGGCTACCCGTTCGCGGAGGTGGCTTCGATCCTGGGGCGCTCCCCGGCGGCGTGCCGCCAGCTCGCGACGTCGGCCCGGCGCCGCGTCCGGCCGGCTCCGGCGCTGTCGCCCGCGAGGAGCGCCGAAGTCGTCCGCGCGTTCAAGACGGCGTGGGCGGCCGGGGACATCCCGGGCCTGATCGGCCTGCTGGACCCGTCGGTCGTCACGGTCGCGGACGGCGGCGGTCTCGTCGGCACGGTGGCGCGCCCGGTCGTGGGCGGGGAGCGCGTGGCGCGGTACGCCGTCGGGATCATCGGCCGGATCCCGGCGATGACGCTGCGGGAGCGGGTGGTCAACGGCCGGCCCGGGCTGGACGCGGAGCGCGGCGGCGTGGTCGAGACGGTGTTCGCCTTCGACGTCGCGGCCGGGGTGATCAGGCGGATCTGGGCGGTGCGCAACCCGGAGAAGCTCCGGCCCTGGCGGGCGGCGTAGGGGTCACGTGGTCAGGCCGGCGTCGGCGGGCAGGCCGGCGCCGGTGACGAACCGGGCGGCGTCGGAAGCCAGGAACACGACGGCGTCGGCCACGCCGCCGACCTCGCGCACCAGGCCGGGGTAGACGCAGTTGACGCGCACGTCGTAGCCGAGCTTCCCGGCCTCCGCGGCAGCCACGCGGGTCAGCCGGTCGACCGCGGACTTCGTCGCGGCGTAGCCGGCGATACCGGGGAAGGCGACCGTCGCGGCGACCGACGCGATGTTGACGACCGTGCCGCCCTGGCCCGCCGGGCCGCCGGGGCGCATCGCGCGGAACGCGTGCTTGAGGCCGAGCGCGGTGCCGAGGACGTTGACCTCCAGCATCCGCCGGACGTCGGCCGGGTCGAGGTCGGCGATCAGGCCGGAGATCTCGACGCCGGCGTTGTTGACCACGACGTCCAGGCCGCCGAGCTCGGCGATCGTTTCGGCGACGGCCTGCTCCCAGCTCGCGTCGTCGGTGACGTCGAGCCGGACGAACGCGGCGACCGCGCCGCGCCGCCGGAGCGCGTCCGCGGTCGCGCGGCCCAGGTCCGCCCGGATGTCGGCGACCACCACCGCGGCGCCGGCCTCGGCCAGCGCTTCGGCCATGCCGGCTCCCAGGCCGCGCGCGCCACCGGTGACCAGCACGGCGCGGCCGGACAGGTCGTGTCGGCGCACGGACACCTCCTCCTCGAGCCGGTCGGCGCCCAGCATCGCCAAGGTCTGGACAGTCGTCAAGGGTCTCTTGGACACTTGTCAAGGGAAAGCTGGTCAAGCGGTCGATAGACTGGCGCGCAACCACGGAGTGACGGACGGTGCAGGTGACGGAGGCCAAGGAGCGGACCCGGGACCGGATCTCGCGCCGCCAGGTGGACAAGTTCGCCGACCGGCGGGCCCAGCTGGCGGAGTCGGCGCAGAGCCTGTTCGAGGACTCCTTCCGCGCCGACGTGCTCGAGATCGACCGGCACCGCGAGGAGATGATCCACCACGTCGTCGTGCGCTACGCCGAACTGGCGTCCGCGCCGGCCGGGGTGCCGCAGGCCGTCGCGTACGCGATGCTCGACGGCCTGTTCCAGCAGGCCCTGCTCCGGCACCTGGCCGGCGAGGACGGCGCGGCGGCCGGGCTCGAACGGGCCGTACCGGCCGTGCTGGCGCGCATCGTCGCCGCCTAGGGACCCAGGCGTTCGTGCGGGGTCCGCGGCGCGGGCACGACGAAGGCGATCGCCGTCGCGACCACGCCGACGAACAGCGACAGGTGTGCCGCGGCCGGCACGGCGCCGATCAGGAACAGCCGCAGCGACCCCGAGATCAGCAGGCGCCACATCTTCGGGTTCATGATCAACAAGTACCCCGGTCCCCGCACGGCCACGCCAGGATCACCCGCCGGAGTGGCGGACGCCGCTTCGACACGTTCGACACGACCGCGCGCAGGGGGCGGCGGGCGGCCACCTCGGGTTCCGGTGATTTCCCGCGCGAAATCGATCTCGCCCGTCAAGAATGCGGCGGATAACGATCCGTTTGCCGCGTCATGATCGACTGGACATCGGCGTCGGCACTGACGAATATTGATGCCCGTGCGGGAACGGTGAGGGAGGAACGGTGGGCCTCAATGCGGCGGACGTGGTCGGCGAGCTTAAGGTCCTGCGCAAAGGGAGGGGAATTTTCACCACACCGCTCGCGGATCGCGTCGGACCTGCTTTGCGCGCCACCTGTGGCATTTTGGAAGATGACGACTCGGTGGTGGTGCGGCGTAAACTCACGGACCGATTGTGGCCACTCGTCGAGTCGTTGCCCGATGACCTGAAGATCGCGCTACGGGCCGCGTTCGCGCTGGACGAGCGCGCGCGAAAGCCGTTCTACCAGGAACGGGTGCACTGGGCGGCGATCACGCTCGACCGTGACGACCGGACGGTGCGGCGGCGGATCGACGAAGGAATCGAGCAGGTCGCGGCAATGGCCGTCGCGACCGGTGTCCCGGATCCGCGGCCGCGCTATCCGAGCCGGAGTTGGCACACCGAAGAACTGCGCGTCACGCTCGCACTCGACCAGCCGGTGGCCGAGGCGTTCGAATTCCGGCGGGTCGTCGCCGATGCCGACGAAATCGTCGAGCTGGACCTGGCACTGACGCTCACCGCGGCCGGCGAATCCGGCCATTCGGTGCGCGAGTCGGATCTGGTCGTCGACGTGTTCCACGGTGGTCTGCTCACCGGCCGGGCGATGGAGTCGAGCGACCCGGGTCGGGCTGGCGTTGCGGTTGCCGGGATCGTTGCGGCGCGGTGAGCGGCACGACGTCGGACTGCGCGTCCGGGCGAACATGCGGGAACCGCACTACATCTGCGTGCCGCGGCACCCGTGCGACCTGTTCGACCTCCACGTCCGGTTCGGCGACCGCGTCCCGGACCGGATAGTCGTTCTGGAAAAGGCTTTCCAGAACGACACGCGCTTCCCGCGCGGAGCGGTGCTGGAGACCGACGACGCGGGCGAGGTGCACGTCCGGTTCCGGCATCTCGCGCCCGGCTTCGCGTACGGGATCCGGTGGCAGCCGGCCGGCCTGGGGTGAGGGTCAGGGCCAGACGAGCCGTTCGAGGGCGTGCAGCGCGGACACGAACGGTTCCGGCAGCCGGACGACCTGCTTGGCGGCCCGCGCCTTGGCGGCCAGCGCGGCGCTGACACCGGACGCGGTTTCGGCGTCGCGGGCGGCGTCGTCGACGAGTTTCGTCGCCCGGCCGAGCGGGCCGCGGCCGCTGAGGGCGAGCGCGAGCCCAAGGTCGAGGCGCGTTTCGAGAGTCTCCGGGTGACTCCGGCCCAGGACGCGGATCTGCGGCCCTCGAATGCTTTCGAGCAGGTCGGCCTGCCGGTCGAACGCGCGGAGCCGGGCGTGCGCGAGGCCCATGGCGTGGCGGACCCGGCAGTGCAGCGGGTGGTCGTCGCCGAGCACCCGGCGGACGATCGGTTCGAGATCGCCCAGGGTGGCCAGCGCCTGCCGCGGTTGGCCGACCGCCAGCAACGCCCGCGCGGCGTGGACCGACGCCGTCAGGGCCGCGGGGCTTTCGGCGTACTCGAGGTCGGCCGGTTCGTTGTCGGCGAGGGCGGCGTCGGCCCGGATCGCCTCGGCGTCCGGGCCTTCGATCCCGGTGGCGACCTCGCGCGCTAGCTTCGGCTGCCCGGCTTGGAGGAGGTTCCTCGCGTACTCGAGGTTCAGCGCTTCCCGGATCGGGCCGGGGTCGGCGAGCGCGGGTTCGAGAAGGGCGATGGCGTCTTGCGGGCGCCCGCGGAGCCTGCGGGCTTTCGCGGCGAGGTATCGCTGTTCGGTGGTGGCGGGGAGGTGGGTGAGCCAGAAGGCGCGGTCGGCTTCGGCGTAGTCGCCTTGGCTGTCGAGGGCCTGGGCCGCGACGAGGGCGGCTTCGGGAGCGTCGCCGGCGAGGGCGAGTGCTTGCCGCGCATGCCCGACGGCTTCGGCATCCAGCCCGCAGGCGAGGTCGACCCGGGGGCCGCGGTGAAGTCGGCGGAGGTCGCTTCGCCGGTCGCGAGAATGGCGGCGTGGATTTCCCCGGCGGTGACGGGATCCCCGTGCGCTTCGTGCGCGGCCGCGACGGGCCGAAGCAGAGCAACCCGATGGGCGGGGCAGTGCTCGGCGAGCACGCGGGCGTGCTGAAGCAGGAGGAAGTGCCGTTCACCGGCGGCCGTCCCGAGAAACGGTGGCGGGCTGTCACCACCGGCAACGGCTTCCGCCGGCCCGCAACTGACCGCCGGTTCGACCGTGCTCGCGTGGTCGGGCGCAGCGCTGCCGTTCGGGGGTTCGCCGGATGCCGCTCCGGCCGCATGGTCCGGCACCGCCTGCGCGTGGCCAGGTGGAACCCCGCCGTTCGCGAGCCCCCTGAGCACCGCTTCCGCCGCCCCCTCCGGAGCCGATGCCCCGAACTCGCCGCACGCCACCTCGACCGCGAGAGCCTGCAGCCGGACGTCCGCACCCACCCAGGTCGCGAACCCCTGCTCGACCAGCTCCGCCACCGCCGCCTCGAACACGTCGCCGGCCATCTCGCCCCGCGCCACCTCCGGTGGGATCGGCGCCGGTGCCAGCACGCCGCCCAGCCGCAGCACCGCGCGAGCCGCCGGGTCGAGCCGGACCACTACGTCGCGGATCGCCTGGGGTGCCGTGTCCGGCAGGCCGTCCGACGACGAACCGGGTCGCTCGCGCAAGGTGGACGCCGTGGCCCGCAGCGTCATCGGGTGGCCGTCGCAGCGGGCGACGAAACCGGCGTCCGGTGATCCGAGGAGCCGCAGGCCCTCCTCGAGCGGGAGGCCCGGCACGTCCACCTCCGCGGCGGTCCACCGGGCACAGCGGCTGGTCAGCAGCGTGCGGACCCAGGCCGACGGCAGCACCACCCGGTCGAGCACACCCGGCGGCACTCCGGCCGGGACGTCGTCCACCAGCAGCAGCACCGGCGAGCCCGCCGCGTCGATCCGGGCCGCGAGCGACGTGCGCAACCGGTCGAAGCCGACACCGGACGTGCCCGCCGCCGTCGCGAGGGCGAGGTGGAATTGGGGGAGGAAGTCGTCCGGGTCGAGGTGACCGAACGGGCCCATCCGCAGCACCCGGCCGCCGAACCGGCCGAACAGCCACGCGCACTGCTCGGCCAGCGTCGTCTTGCCGACGCCCGCGGGCCCGCGCACCAAAACCGTCCGCCGCGCGGCGAGTGCACTGTGGACAGTCGACGGCAACGGAAGTCCCGGGCCCACGGCGACCGCGGACAGAACCCGCCGGAGGAGATCCCGCAGCGATTCCCCGGGAATGATCGTGAGCACGCGAGAAGCCGACGGGCCGGGCGGATCGGCGAGCAGCACGCGGGACGCCGCCAGTTCCGGCGCGATCTTGTCGAAATCGTCGAACGGATGGGCTCGGAAAACGCGCAGCCCACCGGCCCGCAATGCTTCTTCGGCCCGGTCGGCCGCCGCGGAACAGAGGAACACGTCGAACCGGTCGGCGACCGGTACGGGGGCTGCGGCGGCGTTCAATGGGTGATCATGGCTTCGGTTCCTGACGGTCGGTTCCACCTCACGCGCCAAGGATCGGAACGGAACCCGAATTCGCTACCGGACACCCCGCCGCGGCAGGATCTGTCCACTATTTGACCCGCCCGGCGGGGATGACCGCCGGGTAAGCCCGATGGGCCGTTTCCGGTTAACGGACAATATCTGGACAAGAACCACACCACTGCAACGTTGCTGGTCAGCGGCTCGATTACTCCGGATGTCGGACCGGGAAATCGTGGGAAGCGACAGGAGAATCGTCCGAGGACCAGTGTGGTCGATGGTGGGCGACGGGTTACCCGATGGCGGTCCGGTGGACGATGCGAGGAGGGAAACCCGTGGACACCATGACGGCGGAGACGGCGGTCGAAGGCTACGTCGTGCTCGACGAGCTGCCGCGTCCGGACGGCAAGCTGACGAAGGAGCAGCTCGACCCGGTCGTGGCGGCGGCCCGCACCGGCGACCCGGACGCGGTCCAGGCGCTGCTGCGGCTGATCAAGCCGACGGTCGTGCGCTACTGCCGCGCCCGGATCGGCGGGCGCGACCTTTCGTACCTCTCGGCCGACGACGTCGCGCAGGAGGTCTGCCTGGCCGTGCTGAAGGTGCTGCCCGGCTACCAGGACCGCGGCGGCTCGTTCCTGTACCTCGTGCGGGCGATCGCCGCGAACAAGGTCGCCGACGCGTTCCGCTCGGTGGCGCGCGACCGGTCGAAGCCCGTGCCGGAGCTGCCGGACCGGCCGCTGGGTGGCAACGAGCCGGAGAACCACGTGCTGGACCTCGATCTCGGCGCCCGGCTGGGCCGGCTGATGGCGACGCTGCCGCCGCTGCACCAGGAGATCCTGACGCTGCGGATCGTCGTCGGCCTGTCGGCCAACGAGACGGCGGACGCGCTCGGCATCTCCGCCGGCAACGTCCGGATCACGCAGTACCGCGCGCTGACGAAGCTGCGCGCCATGATCCCCGAGGGCGGGTTCTGAGCGTCACTCCAGCCATTCGGTGATGAAGTGGTCGCTCTCGTGGATGTGCACGGCTTCATAGACACCAGGGCCGAGCACGGCGAACTTGTGCGGGATGCCGGCGGGGACGACCAGCACGTCCCCGGCGCCCCCGTCGCGCTCCTCGGCGCCGACGGTGAACCGGGCCCGTCCCCGGATGATGACGAACGTCTCGGTGTACGGGTGCCGGTGCAGCCGCGGCCCGGAGCCGACGACGTCGCTGCTTTCGCGGATGACGGAGATCCCGGACCCGACGTCGCGTCCTTCGAAGTTCTCGCTGTCGCTCACCAGGCCAGCGTAGCGCCGGGCATCAGCCGCCGACGACCTTCCGCAGCTGGCTGAGCGCCCGGTGCTGGGCGACGCGGACCGCGCCGGGCGTCGACCCGACCACCTCCGCCGTCTCCTCCGCCGACATGCCGACCGCCACGCGCAGGACGAGGATCTCCCGCTGCTTCTCCGGCAGCACCTGCAGCAGCTTCGCCATCCGCTCGCCCAGCTCGCGGCGCAGCGCGTGGCGCTCCGGGTCCAGCGAGGCGTCGACCTCGTCGGGCAGCTCGGCCACCGGCTCGTCCCACTGCTTCGCCGCGGCCTTGCGGGCGGCCGCGACCTTGTGCCGGGCGATGCCGCACACGAAGTTCGGGAACGGCCGGTCCGGCGGCCGCCCGGGCAGCGCCTTGAACAGCGCCACGCACACGTCCTGCGCGACGTCGTCGGCCGAGTCCGCGCCGAGGCGGGCGCGGCAGTAGCGCACCACCAGCGGCCGCGCCGCGGCCAGCAAGCGATCCGGGGCTTCTTCTACCGTGGTCATGGGTCCCCTCCGAGCGGTCCGGCAGGGGACTACCCGTTTTCCCCCGGAACCGACCCGGCCCCGGCGAAGTCCCCGCTATTTCCAGGAAATCCGCGAGCGGGGCGTCGATCCCGAGGTCAACGCACGCGATGACCATCGGCCGGCGTGGCAGGCTGGGGGCATGACCTTCGGCCTGCACCACGTCCAGCTGGCCATCGAGCCGGGCAGCGAGGACCGCTGCCGCGCGTTCTACGTCGGCGTGCTCGGCCTGACCGAGGTCCCGAAGCCGCCCGCGCTCGCCGGGCGCGGCGGGCTCTGGCTGCGGACCGGCGGCCTCGAACTCCACCTCGGCGCCGAACCGGGCTTCCGGCCGGCCCGCAAGGCCCACCCGGGCATCCTCGCCGACGACCTCGACGCGCTGGCGGCCCGCCTCGAAGGCCACGGCGCCGACGTCGAATGGGACGACGGCTTCCCGGGCCACCGCCGCTTCTACACCCACGACTGTCTCGGCAACCGGCTGGAGTTCCTCAGCTCCGATCGGTAGCCGGAGAATCCCGGGGCGATTCGGGAACGTCCGGAAGCCGCATTCGCGGAAACGCGGTGGTGTGGCGATCGACCCCTTTCCGAATGGGTCGATCGCATCACCTCAGAGGTCCCCCTGCCGGAACGCGTCCAGCACGCGACGCTCCCTTTTGGTCGGCCGGCCCGCGCCGCGGTCGCGCCGGGCGACCGGGATCACGGTCTCCGGCGGCGGCTTCGGCGTCCGGTCCACGAAGCACGTGGCCGCGTCCGCCGCGCCGACGCGTTTCTGGATCACCCGTACCACGTCGAGGATCCTGGTCGTCCCGGCAACGCGCAGGCGCACTTCGTCGCCGGGCACGACGGTCGTCGCGGGCTTCGCCGGCTTGTCGTTGACGCGCACGTGCCCGCCCCGGCACGCCGCCGCGGCGTCCGGACGGGTCTTCGTCAGCCGGACCGCCCAGAGCCAGCGGTCCACTCGGGTCGACTCCACAGTCGTCCATCATGGCCCATTCAGCGGAATCCTCGCGCGGCCCGGGGAGGTTACTCGCGGGTATATGTCGACTTGTCTGCACCACTGAGTTATAACCTGTTCTAATATACCTCAACGGTGAGGACCATCACATGCGTGACGAACCCGTGTGGAGAACAGCTTCTGGCACAGTTTCCCGCCGTCTTTTCATCGCTGGAACTGGTTCTATCTTGGCCGCCGCGGCAGTGGGGAGCCGGGCCGCCGCCGCTACCTCGTCCGCCACCATCGCCGACGCCGCGCACGTACCCGCGCTGGTGATCGGCTCCGGCTACGGCGGCTCCGTCGCCGCGCTGCGGCTGGCCCAGGCCGGCGTCGACGTGCAGCTGGTCGAGATGGGCATGGCCTGGGACACGCCCGGTTCCGACGGCAAGATCTTCGCCAACACGACCAGCCCCGACCAGCGCTCGTACTGGTTGCGCACCAGGACGAAGCAGCCGCTGTCCAACTTCCTCGGGTTCCCGATCGACAAGGACATCCCCAAGTACACCGGCATCCTCGACGCCGAGGAGTTCAGCGGGATCACCGTGTACCAGGGCCGCGGCGTCGGCGGCGGCTCGCTCGTCAACGGCGGCATGGCCGTCACGCCCAAGCGGGAGAACTTCGGCGCGATCCTCCCGACGGTCAGCGCCGACGAGATGTACAACACCTACTACCCGCGCGCCAACGCCGGTCTCGGCGTCGGCCTCGTCGACCCGGCGTGGTTCGACACCGCCGACTGCTACCAGTTCGCGCGGGTCGGCCGGAAGCAGGCGCAGCGGTCCGGGTTCCCGTTCGTCTTCGTCCCGGACGTCTACGACTGGAACTACATGGAACAGGAGCAGGCGAACACGGTGCCGCGGTCGGCGCTGGCCGGGGAAATCCTGTACGGCAACAACTACGGCAAGAAGTCCCTGCAGAAGACCTACCTCCCGCAGATCCGGGCGACCGGCCGGGTCACCATCTCACCGCTGCACCGCGTGTCGTCGGTGACGCCCGCGTCCGGCGGCGGCTACACGGTGACGCTGGAGCAGCTCGACACCACGGGCGGGGTGATCGCGACCAAGAGCGTGACCGCCGACAAGGTGTTCTTCGCCGCGGGCAGCGTCGGCACGAGCAAGCTGCTCGTGAAGCTGAAGGCCACCGGCGCGCTGCCCGGCCTGAACGGCGAGGTCGGCAAGAACTGGGGCGACAACGGGAACGTGATGGTCGGGCGCGCCAACCAGATCTGGGACCCGACCGGCAGCCTCCAGTCGTCCATCCCCTGCGGCGGCATCGACAACTGGACGGCGGGCGGCGCGTTCGCCGAGGTGGCGCCGCTGCCGACCGGGATCGAGACATGGGCGTCGTTCTACCTGTCGATCACGAAGAACCCGAACCGCGCGCAGTTCTCGTGGAACCCGGCGACGCAGAGCGTCGACCTGAACTGGCAGACGGCGTGGAAGCAGCCCGCGATCGACATGGCGAAGACCATCTTCGACAAGATCAACGCCAAGGAGGGGACGATCTACCGGACCGACCTCTTCGGCGTGTACAAGACCTGGGGCGACGGGCTCACCTACCACCCCCTCGGCGGCGCGGTGCTCGGCAAGGCGACCGACAACTACGGCCGGCTGGCCGGGTACCAGGGCCTGTACGCCATCGACGGCTCCCTGATCCCGGGCAACACCAGCGTGAACCCGTTCGTGACGATCACGGCACTGGCCGAACGCAACATCGAGAAGATCATCGCGACCGACTTCTAGGGTCTCCCGCGGCTCGTCGTGAGTGAGAAACAGTGTTCTAACACTGTTTCCCACTCACGACCGGTGGGACGGCAGGACGCAGACGGTGTCCAGTCCCAGGACGTGGTTGAGCCGCCCGAAGGCCAGCCACGCGCCCAGGCTCATGCTCAGCTCGACGATCTCCCGCTGCGTGTATTGCGCGGACATCCGCTTCCAGAACTCGTCGTCCAGGTTGTGGTGGTCCAGTGTGTACCGCTCGGCGTACTCGGCCGCCAGGCGCGTGCGCTCGTCGAAGAGTTCGGTGGTGCGCCATTCCGAGACGGCGTCCGCGAACTCCGGCTCGACCTTCACGCCGTCGCGTTCGGTGCGCCAGTCGAGGCAGAAGATACATCCGTTGATCTGCGCGATCCGCAGGCGCGCGGCCTCGAATTCCCGCAGCCCCAACGTCGTGTGCGCGTACACCGCGAGCGAGAACTGCGAAGCGGCGATCCCGATGCCGGGCACCATTTCGCCCCACACGTACCCGATCGGGTCCTTGCCCTCGGGGATGTCGATGTTCACGAGCGCCTCCTTCCGAGCTTGCCGGCTGCCGGGCGCAGCGGGACGTCGAGTGCGTCGTACAGGCCGGGTTCCGCCTCGGCCAGCCAGTCGATCGCGCCGACGAGCCGGCCGACGGCGGTGGCATTGCCGCCCGCGGAACGGTTTTCGCCCTCGTCGCTCGCTTCGACGCTGACCTCGATGCGCGGCCGGCCTTCGATGATCACGCGGTGGGCGCCGTCGCCGCTGGGCGGCGTCGGCCAGTCCGGCGCGCACGACGGGTGGATCCGCGTCACGTGCTCGATGACGATCCGCGGCTCGCCGTCGACGATGCCCTGCACCTCGAACCGCACCGCGCCCTGCGTGCCCTGCTCGAACTCGCCCATGGTCCGCGTGGAGACGGTTTCCTCGAGCGGACGTCGTTGCAGCGTCTCGCGGAGTTCGTCAATCTCGACGCCGAGACCGCGCGCGATCAGCCGGACCTGGCCGCCCCACACCATCGACGGCACGCCGGCCATCAGCATCGGCGGGTCGTAGTCCATCGGCTGGCCCATGCCGACCAGGTACCGGACGGAGTCGGGCTGCTCGTAGGTCGAGTAGTCGAAGATCTCCTGGCAGCGGATGACGTCGACGTCCGTGCCGAGCCCGCTGATCAGCAGCGGCAGCACGTCGTTGCCCCAGCCGGGGTCGACGCCGGAGACGAACAGCGAGCCACCGCCCTCCTTGATCGCCGCGAGCACCGGATCGCGCAGCTCGGGCGGCGCGTTGCGCTGGTCGTAGAGCGGGTAGAGCGCCGGTGTCACGACCACCGCGCCCGTCCCGACCGCGCGCACGATGTCGGCGAGCGCGTCGTCGAACCGGACGTCACCCGACGCGGCGTAGACGACGGCTCGCGGCCGCGCGCCGAGGACGGCGTCGACGTCGTCGGTCGCGGCGACGCCGAGATCCCCGACGCCCGCGAGCGCGCCCGCGTCCTTGCCGACCTTGGCGGGGTCGTGGACGAGCACCGCGGTCAGCTCCAGCGCCGGATGGGCGTCGACGGCCCGGATTGCCGCACGGCCGACGTTGCCCGTGCCCCACACCACCGTGGCGATCATTTCGCCGAGTTTCCGCCGGTTCGCCCGGGTCCGGAAAGCGACTCGTTCCGGCCAGCGGACCGCGCGGACGCGGGTAGCATGCAGTGCGTCCGAACGTCGTACCGGAGGGCCCGCGATGACGATCGATCCGAAACCCCGCAGCCGCACGGTGACCGACGGGATCGAGGCCGCGCCCGCCCGCGGCATGCTCCGCGCCGTCGGGATGGGGGACGGCGACTGGCACAAGCCGATCATCGGCGTCGCCAGCTCGTGGAACGAGATCACGCCGTGCAACCTGTCCCTCGACCGGCTGGCGCAGGCGGCCAAGGAGGGCGTGCACGCGGCCGGCGGCTACCCGCTGCAGTTCGGCACGATCTCGGTGTCCGACGGCATCTCCATGGGCCACGACGGGATGCACTTCTCGCTCGTGTCGCGGGAGGTCATCGCCGACTCCGTCGAGACTGTCATGCAGGCCGAACGCCTCGACGGCTCGATCCTGCTGGCCGGCTGCGACAAGTCGCTGCCGGGCATGCTGATGGCGGCCGCGCGCCTCGACCTGGCGTCGGTGTTCCTCTACGCGGGCACGATCGCCCCCGGCTGGGTGAAGCTCACCGACGGCACCGAGAAGGACGTCACGCTGATCGACGCCTTCGAAGCCGTCGGCGCGTGCCGGGCCGGCCGCCTGAAGACCGACGACCTCGACCGCATCGAACGCGCCATCTGCCCTGGTGAAGGCGCCTGCGGGGGCATGTACACGGCGAACACGATGGCGTCGGCGGCCGAGGCGATGGGGATGAGCATGCCGGGGTCGGCCGCGCCGCCGTCCGCGGACCGCCGCCGCGACCACTACGCGCACCTTTCCGGGGAAGCCGTGGTGGGGCTGCTCGAACGCGGTATCACGGCGCGCGACATCTTGACGCGCGAGGCGTTCGAGAACGCGATCACCGTCGTCATGGCCCTCGGCGGCTCGACCAACGCCGTGCTGCACCTGCTGGCCATCGCGCACGAGGCGAAGGTCGAGCTGACCCTCGACGACTTCAACCGCGTCGGCGACCGCGTCCCGCACCTGGGCGACCTCAAGCCGTTCGGCAAGTACGTCATGAACGACATCGACCGCCACGGCGGCATCCCGGTGCTGATGAAGGCGCTCCTAGACGAGGGCTTGATCCACGGCGACGCGCTGACCGTCACCGGGCGGACGGTCGCGGAGAACTTGGCCGAGCTGGCTCCCGAACCCATCGACGGCGAGGTCCTGCGGCGGCTGGACAACCCGCTGCACCCGACCGGCGGCATCACCATCCTGCGCGGCTCGCTCGCGCCCGACGGCGCCGTCGTGAAGTCCGCGGGCTTCGACACCGCCAACTTCGAAGGCCCGGCGCGCGTGTTCGAGCGCGAGCAGGAGGCGATGGCGGCGCTGAACGAAGGCCGCATCTCGGCCGGCGACGTCGTCGTCATCCGCTACGAAGGCCCGAAGGGCGGCCCGGGCATGCGCGAGATGCTCGCCATCACCGCGGCGATCAAGGGCGCCGGGCTGGGCCGCGACGTCCTGCTGCTGACCGATGGGCGGTTCTCCGGCGGCACCACCGGCCTGTGCATCGGCCACGTCGCGCCCGAGGCGGTCGACGGCGGCCCGATCGCGTTCGTCCGCACCGGCGACCGGATCGCCGTCGACATCAAGGGCCGCAGCATCGACCTGCTGGTCGACGCGGCCGAGCTGGCTCGCCGTCGCGAGGGCTGGGAGCCGCTGCCGAACAAGTTCCCGGAAGGGGTGCTCGGGAAGTACGCGAAGCTGGTGCGGTCGTCGTCCTACGGTGCCGTCACGAGCTGAACGAGCGCGCGCTTGTCGACCTTGCCGACCTCGGTGAGCGGCAGCGCGTCGGCGAAGTCCACCTTCACCGGGACGTAGTGCTCCTGGCCGAAGGCTTCTCGCGCGTGGGCTTTCAGGTCGTCTTCGGTCACTTCGCTCGTCGTGACGACGACGGCGTGCAGCAGTTGGCCGTCTTCGCCCGGCAGGCCGAAGACGGCCGCGCTCCGGACCGCCGGGTGGGTCGCGAGGGCGTGTTCGACGACGGTCGTGGGGACCTTCGTGCCGTGCTCGCCGACCACGACGACGTCGTCCGCGCGGTCGAGCAGGTAGAGGTAGCCGTCGTCGTCGAAGCGGCCGAGGTCGCCGGTGCGCAGCCAGCCGGCGCCGACCGCCGGGCCGCCGAGGTAACCGTCCATCATGGACAGTCCGCGGACCTCGACCTCGCCGTCTTCGGTGATCCGGGCTTCCATGCCGGGCACGATCCGGCCGACCGAGCTGTGCCGTTCGGGGCGCGCGATCAGTTCGGCGGCGGAGATGCTCGCGATCATCGGGGCTTCGGTGAGGCCGTAGCCCTGCCCGACGACCGGGCCGAAGACGTCGAGGGCCTGCGCGAGCCGGTGCGGCGGCAGCGGCGCGGCGCCGAGGGAGAGCGAGCGGACGCTGCCGAGGTCGGTGCTCTTGCGCGCCGGATGGTCCAGTACCGCGGCCAGGCGTGGCGGTGTCAGGGAGAGCGTGTCGATCCGGTGCTCCTGGATCGCGTCGAGGACCGCGCCTGCGTCGAAACCATCCTGGAGCACCACGGTGTCGCGGCGCAGGAGCGCGCCTAGCACGGTGGCGTTGCCGGTCATGTGCGTCATCGGCGCGACCAGCAGCGTGCGGCCGGGGCCGTCCGGGTTCGGCGTGAAGATGTGCGCCATGCCGTCGTAGATGCCGCTGTGGCGGATGAGCTTCGGGGTGCCGGTGGTGCCGCCGGTGGGGAACAGCAGGCTGACGGTTTCGGGCGGGTCCAGCGGCTCGGGCTCGCCGTCCAGGTCGTCGAGGGTTTTCGTGGTGGCGCCAGGCCAGTCGTGCGGCCGGTCGGTGACGACGGTGGTGACCCCGGCGGCTTCGATGGCGGCCAGCCGGTCCCGCGCCGGTGCCGAGGCCGGGACCAGGAGCACGGTCGCGCCGCGCAGGAGGGCGGCCAGCTGGACGAGGAGCGTCTCGGGCCGGTTGCGCAGGTCGACGGCGACGGTGCCGGTTCGTCCGAGGCCGCCGTGCAGCCGGCGGAGGCGCTCGCGGGCCTGGTGGTAGGTGGTGACGCCGCCGGAGTGGAACAGGGGGCGATCGCCGCCGTCGTCGAGCGCGGCGAGCACCTTCGTCAGGAAGAAGCTCACCGGGCGACGGTACTCAACGAGGCCAGTCCGGCCGAGGTCCGCGCCGACATCAATCCTGGTAGGAGAGCTTCGCGAGTTCCTCGTCGAAGTCGAACCAGTCGGTCTCGGTCCCGGCGGGGATGACGTCGTAGGTGCGGTCGAGGAAGGCGGCGATCTCCTTGGCGGGCGCCTCTAGCACGGCGGCGCCGTCGGGCGAGTTCAGCTCGACGACGACCAGGGCGGGGTCCCCGGCGGGCCCGACGCGCACGTCGCCGTCGCCGCAGCAGGCGAGCAGGCCGTCGGCGAGCAGGTCGCGCCCGAAGAGCCACCGGACGGCGCTCGGGCCGGCGTGCAGCACCACGGCGACCGCGTACGGGTCGCGGGTGTCGTACTCCAGCTCGGCCGGCACCGGACGCGGCCCCGCCCCGAAGGTGCGCAGGGCGAAGTCGAAGCTGGCGCTGGTCACGCTGTGCGGGTCGGCCATGGGGGGACCGCCTTTGCTACTCGTCGGTTAACTTCGTCTGGTTCCAGGGATAACCCATAGTGAGTTGAACGCCCAGCGTTCCGAAAAACTTTCACACTCTGGGGTGATCAAGAAGTGTCCGACGTCACCATCGGCGTGGCCGAACGGGCAAATTCCTTACGCAGGGTGAGGCGACGTTCCGGAGCCGCTACATAAGTGCAGTCGCTACACCTTCGGCATCGTTACGGCTTCGGGGTCGGTGCGCTTTCCGACTCCGTAACGCTATCGACTCCATGGCCGGAGTCACTCCATGACTGAAGTGACTCCACTTTCGGAGCCGCTCCGCAACTGGAGCCACTCCCACATCTGAGCCGCTGCACCCCAGGCACGCGGAGGGCCCCCGGCACGCGGAAGCACTCCGGCACGGGGAGCGCCCAGTGCGCGAAACAGCCCCAAGCGCCCGGCGAGACCCGTCGTCCAGAACTCGACGCCAGGCTTTCGGAACCACCCCGCCCCCGGATGGGTCCCGCCACCGGAGTTGCACCGTCCGGGTGGGAAGGGCCACCGCACACCAGTCCGCGCGGCCGTCCGGCCGCGAACGCCTCCCACAAGCAGGGTGAGGTGGAGGGTGCCGGGCATGGGTGAGCGTGGGCGGCTGCGGCTGCATCCGGACGACGCGCCGGGGGCCGCGGCGAGCGCCGAGGAGCTGCTGCGGCGGGTCGCGGCGGGGGACGAACCGGCCTTCACGGCGTTGTACGACCTCGTCGCCGGGCCGGTGCTCGGGCTGGTGACGCGTGTGCTGCGCAACCACGCCCAGGCCGAGGAAGTGGCGCAGGAGGTGCTGGTGGAGGTGTGGCGCAAGGCCACGAGGTACGTCCCGGAACGCGGCAGCGCGCTGTCGTGGGTGCTGACGATCGCCCACCGCCGGGCCGTGGACCGCGTGCGCTCGCACCAGGCCGTGCTCGACCGCGAAGAGCGGGCGGCCCGGATGGACGTGCGGCGGCCGTTCGATGAGGTCAGTGAGTCCACTTTGGCCACGCTCGACCAGCAGCGCGTGCGGCAGTGCCTCGCCGAGCTGACCGATCTCCAGCGCGAGTCGATCGTGCTGGCCTACTACAACGGCTACACCTATCCCGAGGTCGCCGAGGTGCTGAAGGTGGCGCCGGGGACTGTGAAAACCCGCATCCGGGACGGTCTGATCCGGTTGCGTGACTGCCTGGGGGTGGATCGATGACCGCCGAGCTGCACACGCTGACCGGGGCCTTCGCGCTGGACGCGGTGTCCGATGTGGAGCGTGCCGGGTTCGAACGGCACCTCGGGGAGTGCGCCGCGTGCCGCCAGGAGGTGGCGGAGCTGCGCTCGACCGGCGCCCGGCTGGGGGCGGCCGAGACCGTCGCGCCACCGCCGGAGCTGAAGGCGCGGGTGCTCGCCGGCGTGGCCCGCACCCGTCAGCTGCCGCCGAGGATCCCGGCGCCGCGCCGGGAGAAACCTCGCCGTGGCAAAGCTTTTCAGCTGCGCGTCGCGCTGTGCGGGGCCGCCGCGGCCGCCGTCGTCGCGGTCGGGATCGGACTCGTCACGACTTCCGCCCCGCCGGCTCCCGTCGACTCGGTGCTGTCCGCGCCGGACGCTTCCGCGATCCAGGGCAGCGGCGAGGGGCACGCCATCCTGGTCGTCTCGCGCAGCCGGAACCAGGCCGTGCTGCTCGCCTCGGACCTGCCCGCGCTCGACGACGGCCACGTCTACCAGGTGTGGCTGATCCGTGCCGGCGAAGCGCATTCGGCCGGGCTCCTGCAGCCGCGGATGCTGATGTCCGACATCCCGCCGGGCACCGACCGGATCGGGATCACCGTGGAGCCCGCGGGCGGGTCCGCCGGCCCCACGACCCCGGCCGTCACCCGGATCTCCCTTACCTGACTATTCGACGGGAATGCGATGACCACCTCAACGGCCGAGCAGGCCTCCCCGGCGCCCGGCGTCCCCGCACCCAGGCTGCGCCGCTGGGTGGCCGCCCTCCTCGGCGTCCTGGCGCTCGCGGCGGCCTTGGCGGCGGGCCACCTCGTCGCCGGGTTCGTCGGCGTCAACGCGTCGCCGTACCTGGCGGTCGGCAACGGCGCCATCGACCTCACGCCGGTGCAGCTCAAGGACTTCGCCGTCCGCACCTTCGGCACCCACGACAAGCTCGTGCTGCTCTCCGGCATGGCCGTGGTGATGGTGCTCGCCGCGGCCGTGGCGGGACTCGCGTCTCGTCGTTCGCGGTGGCCGGGGCTCGTCGTGGTCGCCGGGTTCGGGCTCGTCGGCCTGGTCGCCGTGGCCGCCCGCCCCGACCTCGACGCGCTCGCGCTGCTGGCCCCGCTGGCGAGCCTGGCCGCCGGCGTCGGTGCGTTCGCCTTCCTGCACCGGTGGGCGCGGCGCGACCTCGCGCCGGACTCGTCACGGCGGACGGTGTTGCTGGCCGGGGCCGGCGTCTTCGTCGGCGCCGGGTTGGCCGCCGCCGGGGGACAGCTCTTGGCCGGCAGCCGCGACGCAGCGTCGTCGCGCGCGGCGGTCGGGCGGCTGGTGCCGGTCCGGACCGCGCCGGCGATCCCGGCGGACGCCGACTTCGCGAAGCTGGGCACGCCGACGTTCGTGACGCGCAACGCCGACTTCTACCGCGTGGACACCGCGCTGTCCGTCCCGCAGGTGCGGACCGAGGACTGGAGCCTGCGGCTGCACGGCATGGTGGACCGCGAGATCCGGTACGGCTACGGCGACATCCGCAACCGGCCGCTCGTCGAACGCACGATCACCATGACCTGCGTCTCCAACGAGGTCGGCGGCACTTACGTGTCCACGGCGAACTTCATCGGCGTCGACCTCGCGGACCTGCTCGAAGAGGCCGGCGTGCGCCCTGGCGCCGAGCAGCTCTTCTCGTCCAGTGTGGACGGCTGGACGTCCGGCAGCCCGGTCGCCGCGGCGATGGACCGCGGGCGCGGCGCCATGCTCGCCATCGGCATGAACGGCGAACCGCTGCCGATCGAACACGGTTTTCCGGCGCGCCTGGTGATTCCCGGGTTGTACGGTTACGTGTCGGCCACGAAATGGGTCACCGATCTCGAAGTCACCACCTGGCGGGACCGTCAGGCGTATTGGCTGAAACGCGGGTGGAGCCGGGAAGCGCCGATCAAGACGGAATCGCGGATCGACACGCCGAAGGGGTTCGAGACCGTGCCTTCCGGAAAGGTGCGTGTCGCCGGGATCGCGTGGGCGCAGCACACCGGCGTCGACCGCGTCGAGGTGCGGATCGACGACGGCCCGTGGCGCGAAGCCATGCTGTCCCAGCAGGTAAACCTCACCACCTGGCGCATGTGGTGGATCGAGTTCGACGCCGTTCCCGGCGGCCACCAGGTCGTCTGCCGGGCGACCGACAAAAGCGGGTACACGCAGACCGATATGCGCGCCGGCACCGTTCCCGACGGTGCGACCGGATGGCACAGTATCGCTTTCACCGCC
Source organism: Amycolatopsis sp. NBC_01488 (assembly GCF_036227105.1). Lineage (NCBI taxonomy): Bacteria > Bacillati > Actinomycetota > Actinomycetes > Pseudonocardiales > Pseudonocardiaceae > Amycolatopsis > Amycolatopsis sp. NBC_01488. The sequence continues at coordinate 4,223,480 of NZ_CP109434.1, forward strand.
CGGTGAGCTGAATCACCCGATCGGGGGCAATCCGTTTTCGGGACAGCCTCGAAACACCCGCAAGAAGAAAGTTCACAGCCGCTTTATTGGAGTGATTTTCGTGACCAAGCTTCGTGTCGCCGGAATCGGTTTCGCCGCCGTGGCCGCGCTTTCGCTGACCGCGTGCAGCGGCAGCGACACCGCTTCCTCCGGGAGCTCCGGCAGCTCGATGGCGCCGTCGTCGTCGATGGCCGCGCCGTCGTCTTCCGCCGACTCCGCCGCGTCCAACGGCGTGACCACCAACGCCGACGTCTTCGGCCCGGCCTGTTCGCAGCTGCCCCAGGGCTCCGCGCCCGGCTCGCTCGACTCGATGGGCCCGCAGCCGGTCGCGTCGGCCGCGTCGACGAACCCGCTGCTGACCAAGCTGGTGGCGGCCGTCAAGGCCACCAACCTGGTCGACACCCTCAACAGCCAGCCGGCCATCACGGTGTTCGCGCCGGCCGACCCGGCCTTCGCCGCGCTGGGCGACGCGAAGTTCGCCGAGCTGGCGGGCAAGCCGGCCGAGCTGGCGCCGATCCTGCAGTACCACGTCGTCGGCAAGCGCTACGACGCCAAGGGCCTCGCGGCCGCGGGTTCGCTGGAGTCGCTGAACACCGCGGGCGGGCCGCTGAAGATCGAGGGCTCGGGCGAGAACATGACCGTCAACGGCGCGAAGATCCTGTGCGGCAACATCCCCACGAAGAACGCCACCGTCTTCGTGATCGGCAAGGTGCTGACCCCGGGCACCAACCAATAGGTCAGGACTTCCGGCCGAGCTCCGGGCCCAGGCGTTCCGCGATGTCGGTGAGGATCTGCACGTAGTCTTCGTGCTCGAAGGTGAACGGCAGGGCGAAAGCCACCTCGTCGATCTCGCGGAACGCCTGGTGCGCGTGCAGCCGCTCGGCGATCTCGGCCGAGCTGCCGACGAAGTCGGGGGAGAAGAGCAGCCGCGCCGGGCCCTGCGGTTCCGCGGTGCGCGGCAGCCGTTTCGCGGCGTACGCCTCGTACTTCGCGCGCTGCTCCGGCGTCGCGCTGTCGGTCGGGATCACGACCAGGCCCTGCGAGACGCGGCCTTCCGGGTGGCGCTTGCGAAAGGCCCGGATGTGCGACAGCTGGATCTCGGCGAAGTCTGTGCTCTCGCCTTCGGTCTTGACCACGCTGCTGGTCAGGAAGTTCATCGCGTGCTCGCCCGCCCACTCGGCCGAGCGCAGGCTGGCGCCGCCGTACCACAGGCGGTCGCCGAGCCCGGGCGCCTGCGGCTGGACCCGGTCGGAGAACACCTCGAAACCCTCGGTGCCGCTGAACCCCGTCGCGGGCTCGCCGCGCACGAAGTCCAGCAGCCGCCGCATGCGGTCGTAGGAGAAGTCCTCGGCGTCGGCGGTGTCCGGGTAGAGGGCCCGCTTGACCTCGTCGTACCGCATCGGCGGCCCGACGCTGAGCCCCGGGTTGAGCCGGCCGCCGGAGAGCAGGTCGACGGTGGCCAGGTCTTCGGCCAGCCGCAGCGGGTTTTCCCAGCCGAGCGGGATGACGGCGGTCCCGAGGTCGATCCGGCTGGTGCGCTGGGACGCGGCGGCCAGCACGGCGACCGGCGAGGAGATGCCGTGCTGCAGGTGCCGGTGCCGCACCCAGGCGCTGTCGAACCCGAGCTGTTCGCCCAGCTCGATGATCCCGAGCGTCGACTCGTGCCCCCGCCGCGGGTCGGCGGGGTCGAACAGGCCGATGGTCAGGAAGCCGAGCTTCCGCAGTGGTTGCGACACGGGTCAATTCTGCCTCCGGCGTGCGGGTCGCCGCGGGAGTTCCACCAGCTGGGCTCAGGCCCGGTCCTTCAGCCGCTCCAGTCCGTCGAGGATGACGTCGAGCCCGAACTCGAACTCCTTCTGGTCATCGCACCAGCCGAGCGTCGAGTCCTGGTCGTCGTGGGCGATCTCGCTCAGCATCCCGACCAGGTTCGGCAGCTGCCAGGCCAGGTCCACCGGCACGTCCGCCGACGCGCCGGCGTTGGGGTCGAACAGTTCCTGGCTGAACCCGAGCGCGCGGCTGCCGAGGGCGTGCAGCGAGTGGTGGACCAGGTCGTAGCTGAACCCGGCGGCGCGCAGCTGCCCGACGAGCGCGTCGTAATAGCGCAGCACCGGGGTGCTGTTCGACGACCTCGTCTCGAACAGCTCGGGCGCCCAGCGGTGCCGCAGGAACACCTCCCGCGCGGCCAGGATCCGCTGCCGCACGGCGGCCTTCCACTCCGGCGACGGCTCGACGCGGCCGACGGCGTCGTTGATCTCCTCCGCCACGACGTCGACGATCCCGTCGAGCACGTCTTCCTTCTTGGCCACGTGGTAGTAGAGCGACATCGCCTCGGCGCCGAGCTCGTCGGCGAGGCGGCGCATGGTCAGCGCGCGCAGCCCGTGTGCGTCGGCGAGCTCGACCGCCGCGCGCAGCACGCGTTCGCGGCTGAGGGGAATCCGCGCGTCGGTCGTCACCCACATGATCGTACAAGGTAAGGCGGCATTGACGGCCTTACGTTGTACGGCGTACCTTACCAAGTACGACTTACGGCGTAAGAATCGCGGGAGGCGACATGAAAGCCCTGGTCCAGCACGTGTACGGCGCACCGTCCGACTTGATCTTCGAAGAGGTTCCCGATCCGGTGCCCGCGCCCGGCGAGGTGCTGGTCCAGGTGCGGGCGACGTCGGTCAACCCGTACGACTGGCACTTCATGAGAGGCCAGCCGTACGTCGCCCGGCTGATGCAGGGCGGCTTCGGCCTGCGCCGCCCCAGGCCCGGCGTCCTCGGCTGCGACCTGGCCGGCCGGGTCGAGACGGCCGGCGCGACCTTCCGGCTGGGCGACGACGTCTTCGCGTTGCTGCCGAGCGGCGCCTACGCCGAGTACGTCTGCGTATCCGAGGACCTCCTGGCACCCATGCCGGCGGGCCTGACCCACGAGCAGGCGGCGGCGATGCCGATGGCGGCCGTCACCGCGCTGCTCGCGCTGCGCGGGGTGGAAGCCGGGCAGCGCGTGCTGGTCAACGGCGCTTCCGGCGGCGTCGGCACCTTCGCCGTCCAGCTGGCGAAGGCGCTCGGGGCGCGGGTCGACGCCGTCTGCGGCACGGCGAACGTCGAACTGGCCCGTTCGCTCGGCGCGGAGCAGGTCGTCGACTACCGCGCGGAGGACTTCACGCGCAGTGGGCGGCGCTACGACTTCGTGCTGGACGTCGCGGGCAGCCGGTCGCTCCCCGCCTGCCGCCGGGTGGTGGACCGGACGGGCACGTTCGTGGTCGTCGGCGGCCCGGCCGGGCGCTGGCTGCAACCGGCCGGGCACGCGTTCGGGGCGCTGGCCGCCGGTCCGTTCGCACGGCGACGGGCCGTGCTGGCGGACGCGGTGGGCTGCCGGGACAAGAAGGCGGTCCTGGGCGAGCTGGCCGCGCTGGTGGAGCGGGGCGCGGTCACGCCGGTGATCGACCGGAGCTACCCGTTCGACGACCTGCGCGCCGCGATCGCGTACCAGGAAACCGGGCACGCGAAGGGAAAGGTGGTCGTGACGCTGTGAGCGGTCCCCGGGAGGCGTTGCTCCCGGAGGCCGGGGTTCAGCCGTGGTGCGGGCAGGTGCCGCGGTAGTCCGAGATGGGCACGCTGGTGCTCGGGATGGGGCAGAGAAACGGCTCGTAGCTCCACGTGCGCGTCGACCAGGGCCGGCTGGACCGCGCCGCGGAGGTCGGTCAACACCCGCAACGCCACCGTCAACTCCGCCTCGATCAGCTTGCGCATCCCCTCGTTGCCCGTGACCGCGGTTGCCGACGCGGCGGAAGAACGTCGTGCGCGAACTCCCCAGCTCCGCCGCCATCCGGCCGAGGTCGAGGCGGGTTCCGGCGATGAACAGCGTGGCGGCGTGCCGGACGATGTCGTCGGTCGAGACGATCACCGGACCACCCTGGCTTTGGAGAGTGCGGCTCAGCAGGTCGGCGACGGTTACCTTGAAGTGCGTGTCACCGCCTGGGTTAGCGTGGCGTCGTGCGCGTAGACATCTGGTCCGATCTCGTCTGTCCCTGGTGCTATCTCGGCAAACGCCGCTTCGAGCGGGCGGTCGCCGAGCTCGGGGCCGACGTCGAGGTCGTGCATCACTCGTTCCAGCTCGACCCGTCGTTCCCGCGCGGGACGTCCCGGCCGACGCGCGAGGTCCTCTCCGAAAAGTACGGCCGGACGCTCGAAGAAGCCGACGCGATGGAAGCGCAGATGGAGCAGCGCGCGGCCGCCGACGGTCTCGAGTACCACCTTGACGGCGTCCACATGGGAAACACCGTCGACGGCCACCGTCTGGTGCACCTCGCTGCCGAGCGCGGGCTGGCCGACACCGTCGTCGACCGGTTCTACCGCGCGCACTTCACCGAACGGCGGTCGCTGTTCGACCGCGACTCGCTGGTGGAGCTGGCGGCCGAAGCCGGGCTCGACGCGGCCGAAGCCCGCGCGGTGCTCGAGTCCGACGCCTACGAAGCCGAAGTCGCGGCGGACGGCGAACAGGCGCGGGCGCTCGGCGCGACCGGGGTGCCGTTCTTCGTGGTGGACCAGCGGTTCGGTGTCGCCGGCGCCCAGTCGCCCGAGGTGTTCGCCCAGGTCCTGCGGCGCGCGCTCGAGCCGGCGGCGGGCTAGCGACGGCGGCGGCTCCGGGTGAACCGCGACCGGTCGGTCGCGACGCCGGCCAGGTGCAGCGCGACGCACAGCAGCCCGGCGGTGGTGAGCGTCCCGGTGGTGATGATCGGGCCCAGCCCGAACCCGGCCAGCTCCATCAGCAGGGCGAGCCCGAAGAGCACGGCGGCGAGGATGGCGAGCATGACGCCTCGTTTCTGCTGCGGTGCGCCCGAATGGTCCACACCACTGCGACGTTCGCGGTACCGGGGGATCCGGCTTGGTGGCCAGTAATGCCCCCGCTTCCGCGCGGCGAAACGAGTTTCGCGTATTTGCACGGCCGGCTCGCGCACCCGGACGGCCGGCACGGCTACTCGCGCGGCCGGTTCGCGTGCCCAAAGCGGCCGCGCGCGTACTCGGACAGTCGGTTCGCGTGCCCAGACGGTCGGCTCGCGTCCGAGCAAACACCTTCGCCGGGACTCGCCGCGGGGGCGCCCCCCGTTTTCCACTCTACCGGCAGGCACCGACAGTTTCGTCGCGCTCGGGCGGTGCACACGCCCGGCCGGGACTCAACCCGCCGGTGGTGGCGCGGTGCTCGACCGGACCACCAGCTCCGTCGGCACCGTCACCGGCTCGCCCGCCTCCGCGCCCGTCTCGATCTCCGCCAGCAGCGCCGAAACCGCGTGGCGGCCGACCGCCTCGAACGACTGGCGGATCGTCGTCAGCGGGGGCCAGAAGTGGGCCGACTCCTCCATGTCGTCGAACCCGACCACGCTCACCTCGCCCGGTACCGACCGGCCCGATTCGTGCAACGCGCGCAGCAATCCCAGTGCCATCTGGTCGTTCGCCACGAACACCGCGGTCACCGCGGGGTCGGCCGCCAGTGTCAAGCCCGCCTGGTAGCCCGACGACGGAGACCAGTCGCCGACGAGAACCGGGGGGACGGAACAGCCCGCCAGCTCCAAGGTGGCCCGCCATGACTTGCGGCGCCGCTCGGCCGAATAGGACTGTGGCGGGCCCGCGATGTGCCACACCGTCTCGTGGCCCAGCTCCAGCAGGTGCCGGGTCGCGGTCGCCGCGCCGTCGGCCTGGTCCGTGTCGACCACCGGGTAGTCGTAGCGGGCGCTCGAATCGATCACCACCACCGGGAGCCCGTGCGGCAGCTCGATTTCGCTCTGGTCGAGCTGGTGCTGCTCGATCAGGATGATGACGCCGTCGACGGCCTGCTCGTTCAGCTTGCTGAACGCCCCGCTCACCTCACCCTGCGTCGGGCGCGTCACCGGCATCAGGATGATCGAGAACCCCTCGGGGACGACCGCCGCCGCGATGGCGTCGAGCGTGCGGCTGTTGCCGAACGTCGGCAGGGCCGAGATGATCACGCCGATGCTGCGGAACTTGCCGTTGCGCAACGCCCGCGCGGCGCTGTTCGGCCGGTAACCGATCCGGCGCATCGCGGCGAGGACGCGCTCGCGGGTCGCGTCGTCCACGTTGGTCTTGCCGTTCGCTACGCGCGACACCGTCTGGCCGGACACGCCCGCCTCGCGGGCCACGTCCGCCATCGACGGTCCTCGACGCGGGGCTGCAGCCGGCACGAATACTCCTCAGAGGGTGTCCTGGACATGTTTACGTCAACACGTTACCCTCCGACCGTCCATGTTGACGTAAACATCTGCAACACCGGAGAAGACGATGACGTCCACAGCGGCACCGCCCGTCCCGGTTCCGGCGCGCCCGGCACCGACGGCCCGCCGGCCGCGGCGGAAATGGCGAGGCTGGCTCTTCGTCGCCCCGTTCATGCTGGTGTTCGCGCTGACCTTCATCGCGCCGGTCGGGTACGCGTTCGTGCTCAGCCTCTTCCGCGACCAGGCCTTCTTCGGCGGCACGGTGTTCGTCGGCGCCGACAACTACGCGCAGGTGCTCGGCGACCCGAAGTTCTGGGAGTCCTTCCGGCGGGTCCTGGTGTTCCTCGCCGTGCAGGTGCCGATCATGCTGCTGCTCGCGCTGGTCGCGGCGCTGGCGATCGACAGCGCCCGGCTGCACGCCGCCGGGTTCTTCCGGATCGTGATCTTCCTGCCCTACGCCGTGCCCGCCGTGGTCGCCACCCTGATGTGGGGCTTCATCTACGGCGACCACTTCGGACTCGCCGCGGACCTCAACCACCTGCTCGGCACCGACGTGGTGAAGCCGCTGTCGCAGAACTGGCTGCTCACCTCGATCGGCAACGTCGTGACGTGGGAGTTCGTCGGCTACAACATGCTGATCTTCTACTCCGCGCTGAAGGTGATCCCCACGGAGCTGTTCGAGGCGGCCGCGATCGACGGCGCCGGCACGTTCCGCGTGATCCGGTCCGTCAAGCTCCCCGCGATCCGCGGCGCCATCGTGATCGCGACGATCTTCTCGATCATCGGCAGCTTCCAGCTCTTCAACGAGCCGAACATCATGCGCAACCTGGTGCCGAACATCATCGGCACCTTCTACACACCCAACATGTACGCCTACAACCTCTCCTTCGCCGGCCAGCAGTACAACTACTCCGCCACGGTCGCGATCGTGATGGGCGTGATCACCGCGGTCATCGCCTACGTCGTGCAGCTGCGCGGCTCCCGGAAGGAGATGTGACGTGGCGACTGCTTCGATGAAAACGCAGTCGGTGACGCGGCCGCGCAAGTCGCGCACGCTCACGGCCGTCATGGCGCTCTACCTGGTCTACACCCTGGTTCCGCTGGTGTGGCTGGTGATCAACGCGGCCAAGACCCAGCCGGCGCTGTTCTCGACGTCGGGCCTGTCCTTCGGCGGCACGTTCGCCCTCTTCGACAACATCGGCCAGACGTTCACCTACAACAACGGGATCTTCTTCCGCTGGCTCGGGAACACCGTGCTGTACGTCGTGGTCGGCGCCGGCGGCGCGACGATCCTCGCCACGGCGGCGGGGTACGGCCTGGCCAAGTACCGCTTCCCCGGCCGCCGCGCGGTGTTCGCGATCGTCCTCGGCGCCGTGGCGGTTCCGACGACGGCGCTCGCCGTGCCGACGTTCCTGATGTTCAGCAAGCTCGGGCTGACCAACACGCCGCTGGCCGTCATCATCCCGTCGCTGATCAGCCCGTTCGGCCTGTACCTGATCTGGGTGTACGCCGCCGACGCGATCCCCGACGAGCTCCTGGAGGCGGCGCGGATCGACGGCGCGGGGGAGCTCCGGATCTTCGTCACCGTGACCCTGCGCCAGCTGGTGCCCGGGATCGTCACGGTCGCGCTGTTCACGATGGTGCAGACCTGGAACAACTACTTCCTGCCGCTGATCATGCTCAGCGAGCCGAAGTGGTACCCGCTCACCGTCGGCCTCAACCAGTGGAGCGCGCAGGCGAACGGCGCCGGCGCGCAGCCCATCTTCAACCTGGTGCTCACCGGGTCCCTGCTCACCATCATCCCCCTGGTCGTCGCTTTCCTGCTCATGCAACGGTTCTGGCAATCGGGCCTGAGCGCGGGCAGCGTCAAGCAATAGCCGCCGTCACACTGTCGTGAAGGGACATTCGATGTCACGTACCCGCAGTCGCGCCAAGGCGTTCGCCGCCGTGGCGCTCGCCGCCGCTCTCGCGGTCGGCTGCTCCTCCGGGGGCTCGTCCGGGCCCGCGGCCGCCACCGGCACCCAGGACTCCGTCGACGCCGCGCTCAAGGCCGGCGGGACGATCACCTACTGGAGCTGGACACCCTCGGCCAAGGACCAGGTCGCCGCGTTCGAGAAGGAATACCCGAACGTCAAGGTGAACTACGTCAACGCCGGGACGAACAAGGACGAGTACACCAAGCTCCAGAACGCGATCAAGGCCGGCAACGGCGCGCCGGACGTCGCGCAGATCGAGTACTACGCGCTGCCGCAGTTCGCGCTGACCGATTCGCTGGTCGACCTGGATCACTACGGCTTCGGCTCGTTCGAAAAGGACTACAGCGCCTCGACCTGGGCCCAGGTGAAGAACAGCACCGGGCTCTACGGCCTGCCGCAGGACTCCGGGCCGATGGCCCTGTTCTACAACAAGGAAGTCTTCGACAAGAACGGCATCGCCGTGCCGAAGACGTGGGCCGAGTACGTCGACGCGGCCAAGAAGCTGCACGCGGCCGACCCGACGAAGTACCTGACCTCGGACACCGGAGACCCCGGGTTCGCGCTGAGCATGATCTGGCAGGCGGGCGGGCGCCCGTTCAGCGTCGACGGCAAGAACGTGAAGATCAACTTCGCGGACCCGGGCGTCAAGAAGTGGACCGCGAACTGGGACCAGCTGATCCAGGGCAAGCTGCTCGCCCCGGTCAAGGAGTGGTCCGACGACTGGTTCCGCGCCCTCGGTGACGGCACCATCTCGTCCCTGGTCACCGGCGCCTGGATGCCGGGCAACTTCATGTCCTCGGTGCCCGGCGGCAGCGGGAAGTGGGCGGTGGCACCGATGCCGACCTACGACGGGCAGCCGGTCACCGCGGAGAACGGCGGCAGCACCCAGTCCGTCGTCAAGCAGAGCGGCAACCCGGCGCTGGCCGCGGCGTTCGTGCGCTGGCTCAACCACGGCAACGGCGTCCAGCCGTTCATCAAGAGCGGCGGCTTCCCGTCCACGACGGCCGATCTGACCTCGCCCGCGTTCGTCGACGAGGCCGTCCCGTACTTCGGCGGCCAGAAGATCAACCAGGTGCTGACCCAGGCGTCGAAGGACGTCGCGAAGGGCTGGACCTACCTGCCGTACCAGACCTACGCCAACAGCGTCTTCAGCGACACCGTCGGCAAGGCCTACCTCAACGGCACCGGGCTCGACGCCGGGCTGGCGGCCTGGCAGCAGGCCCTCGTCGACTACGGCAACCAGCAGGGCTTCACGGTCAGCGCGGGATGAGCGTCCGGATCGAAGGTGACGTGGGCAACCCGGCCGAGGTCATCGGCCGGGTCCCGCGCCGCCTGTTCGGCTCGTTCGTCGAGCACCTGGGACGTTCGGTGTACACCGGCATCTTCGAGCCCGGACACTCCACTTCGGACGGACGCGGCTTCCGCGGCGACGTCCTCGAGCTGGTCCGGGAGCTGGGCCCGACCGTGGTCCGCTACCCGGGCGGCAACTTCGTCTCCGCGTACCGCTGGGAGGACGGCGTCGGACCGGATCGGCCGGTCCGGCTCGACCCCGCCTGGCACAGCGTGGAGTCCAACCGCTTCGGCCTGCACGAATTCGCCGCGTGGGCCGAAGCCGCGGGTGCCGAGGTGATGTACGCCGTCAACCTCGGCACCCGCGGCATCCAGGAAGCCGCCGACGTCTTGGAGTACTGCAACCACGCGAGTGGCACGGACCTGAGCGAGCGGCGGCGCGCGAACGGCGCCGACCGCCCGTTCGGCTTCAAGGTGTGGTGCCTCGGCAACGAGATGGACGGGCCGTGGCAGGTCGGCCACAAGACGGCCGACGAGTACGGCCGCCTGGCCGCGGAGACCGCCCGCGTGCTGCGGATGATCGACCCGGACGTCGAGCTGGTCGTGGCGGGCAGCTCCAACGCCGAGATGCCGACGTTCGGCGAGTGGGAACGCACCGTGCTGCGCCACACCGCGGGCCTGGTCGACCACATCTCGCTGCACGCCTACTACCAGGAGCTGCACGGCGACACCGACAGCTACCTCGCCAGCGGTGCCGCGCTCGACCGCTACATCCGCGCGGTGGCCGGGATCATCGACGAGCAGGGGCTCGGCGGCCGCGTCGGGATCAGCGTCGACGAGTGGAACGTCTGGGACCAGCGCCGCTGGAACGAGACCGACCAGGCGCGGCTCGCCGAAGAGGGCTGGCGCGAACATCCGCGGATCATCGAAGACACCTACACCGTCACCGACGCGGTCGTCGTCGGCTCGCTGCTCGGTTCCCTGCTGCGCAACGTCGACCGCGTCACGATGGCGAACCAGGCGCAGCTGGTGAACGTCATCGCGCCGATCCGCACCGAGCCCGGCGGCCCGGCGTGGCGGCAGCCGACGTTCCACCCGTTCCGGCAGGTCGCCGCGCTGGCGAGCGGGGTGAGCCTGCGCCTGAACGTCGAGGGCGAGCGCCTCCGCACCGCGCAGCACGGCGAAGTCGACCTCGTCGACGTCGCCGCGACGGCCGGGGATTCGGGGCGCGGCGCGGTGTTCCTCACCAACCGCTCGACGGCGTCGCCGACCGAGGTCCGGCTGCGCCTGCGCGGCGCGCGGTACGGCGTGTACGCCGCCGAAACCCTGGCCGCACCCGACGGCGAGACGCGCCACGCCGTCAACACCGCCGACTCACAACCGGTCCGGCCGGTGCCGCTGCCCGGCACCGCCGTGACGTCCGACCCCGGGGGGACGACCATCACCGTGACACTGCCACCCTTGTCCTGGACCGTGCTCCAGCTGTGCCCGGAGGCGGGCGGCCATGCCTGAGTTCGCGATCGGGGAGACCGACTTCCTGCTCGACGGCCGGCCGTTCCGGATCCTGTCCGGTGCCCTGCACTACTTCCGCGTGCACCCGGACCTGTGGGCCGACCGGATCGACAAGGCCCGGCGGATGGGCCTCAACACCATCGAGACGTACGTCCCGTGGAACGCGCACGCGCCCGAGCCGGGCACGTTCGACCTGTCCGGCGGGCTCGACCTCGACCGGTTCCTGCGGCTCGTCGCCGACGCCGGGATGTACGCGATCGTGCGGCCCGGGCCGTACATCTGCGCCGAGTGGGACAACGGCGGCCTGCCGGCGTGGCTGTTCCGCGACCCGTCGGTCGGGGTCCGCCGGTACGAGCCGAAGTACCTCGCGGCCGTGCGCGAATACCTCACGCGCGTCTACGAAGTCGTGGTGCCGCACCAGGTCGACCGCGACGGGCCGGTGCTGCTGGTCCAGGTCGAGAACGAGTACGGCGCGTTCGGCGACGACAAGCGCTACCTGAAAGCGCTCACCGAGCACACGCGTGCGTCCGGCATCACGGTGCCACTGACCACAGTCGACCAGCCGACGCCGGAGATGCTGGCGGCGGGCAGCCTCGACGGGCTGCACCGCACCGCGTCCTTCGGTTCGGGCACCGAGGCGCGCCTGGCGATCCTGCGGGCCCACCAGCCGACCGGGCCGCTGATGTGCAGCGAGTTCTGGAACGGCTGGTTCGACAACTGGGGCGCGCACCACCACACGACGCCGGCCGCGGACTCGGCGGCCGAACTCGACGCGCTGCTCGCCGCGGGCGCGTCGGTCAACCTGTACATGTTCCACGGCGGCACCAACTTCGGGCTCACCAGCGGGGCGAACGACAAGGGCGTCTACCAGCCGATCGTCACTTCCTACGACTACGACGCGCCGCTGGACGAAGCCGGTGACCCGACGCCGAAGTACCACGCCTTCCGCGACGTGATCGCGCGCTACCACAAGGTGCCGGACTCGGTCCCGCCGCCCGCCCGGCCCGCGCCGGAACTTTCCGCGATCCTCCGTGACCCGGTCCGGCTCCTCGACGCGCCGGAACGCTGGGGCACCTGGGAGTTCCACGAGGAGCTGCCCGCGTTCGACGATCTCACGTCGATGCCGCGGCTCGCGCTGCTGCGCTGCTCCGTCGCGGGTGACCGGCCGGGGGTGCTGACGTTCGGTGAGGTCCGCGACCGCGCGACGGTGTTCTTCGACGGCGCTCAGGTGGGCACGCTGCTGCGGGAGCACCACGACCGGGCGATCGCGCTGCCGCGGGCGAGCGGCGAGCTGCTGGTGCTGGTCGAGGACCAGGGGCGCGTCGACTACGGCCCCCGGATCGGCGAGGCGAAGGGCATCATCGGCGGCGCGACGCTGCACGGCGAACCGCTGGCCGGGTGGGAGGTGCTGCCGCTCGACCTGTCCGCGCTGCCGAGTCCACTCGCGACGTCCGATGTGGACGGACCGGTGGCCGGACCCGTGCTGCTGCGCGGGTCGTTCGAGATCGAGGCGGCCGCCGACCTGTTCCTCGACACCGGGGAATGGGGCAAGGGCCTCGCGTGGCTCAACGGGTTCCCGCTCGGCCGGTACTGGCGGCGCGGGCCGCAGCGGACGCTGTACGTGCCGCGCCCGGTCGTCCGGGCGGGCGCCAACGACCTCGCCGTGCTCGAACTGGACACGATGCTCGACCCGGCGGCCCGGTTCGTGCCGCGGCCGCTGCTGGGACACACCGAGGCCTGAGAAGTTCCCCCGCACCGAAGGGCAGTTCGACGATGAACCGATTGCTCACCGTCCTTTGTGTACCGCTGGTCGCGGCCGGCGTGCTGGCGGCACCGGCGGCCGCGGCCACCGCGGTGACCGTGAAACTCGATCCGACGTACCGGCAGCAGCCGTTCGAAGGCTGGGGTTCGAGCCTGGCGTGGATGGCCGAGGCGACCGGCGGCTACCCCGACCCGGTCCGGACCAAGCTGGCCGACCTCGTCTTCGGCGCCGACGGGCTGAACCTGAACATCGCGCGGTTCAACATCGGCGGCGGCAACGCGCCGGACGTCCCGGCGTACCTGCGTCCGGGCGGCGCGGTGCCGGGCTGGTGGCAGGCGCCGGCCGGCACGACCCGCGCCGACAAGGACTGGTGGACACCCGGCGACCCCGCCGAGTTCGACGCCGCCGCGGACCCGAACCAGCGCTGGTGGGTGGACAAGATCAAGAAGCGCGTCACGAAGTGGGAGGCGTTCAGCAACTCGCCGCCGTACTTCCAGACCGTGTCGGGGTACGTCTCGGGCGGCTTCACCGCCACCGACGAGCAGCTGCGTCCCGACAAGATCGGCGACTTCACGGCGTACCTGGCGCAGGTCGTGCGGACGCTGGAACGCGCGCACGGCATCAAGTTCTCGTCGGTGGACCCGCTCAACGAGCCCAACACGAACTACTGGAAGACGACCCTCGGCGCCGACGGGAACCCGACCGGCGGGCGGCAGGAGGGCGCGCACATCGGGCCGGCGGTCCAGTCGCAGCTGATCCCGGCGATGGCCGCGGCGCTTCCCGGCACGGTGGTTTCCGCGCCCGACGAAACCAATCCGGACATCTTCGCCGCGGACTGGAACGGCTGGTCTTCGGCCGCTCGCTCGGCGGCCGGCCGGCTGAACGTCCACACCTACGGCACCGGCAACCGGCCGATCCCGCGCGACATCGCGAAGGGCGCGTCGAAGCCGTTGTGGATGAGCGAGGTCGGTGGCAGCTGGCTCGACCGGCAGGACTTCACCAGCATGGACCCGGGGCTCGGCCTGGCCGGGCAGATCACCGACGACCTGCGGCTGCTCGAACCGAGCGCGTGGGTGAGCTGGCAGCCGATCGAGGACTACGACAACATGAAGCCCGGCGGGGAGAGCGCGGCCGGGATGAACTGGGGCGAGATCCAGGTTCCGTTCACCTGCACGACTTCCGACTGTCCGATCCGGACCAACACGAAGTTCGACACGATGCGGAACTTCACCCACTACATCCGGCCGGGTGACCGGCTGATCGCGTCCGGCGACACCGCGTCGACGGCCGCGATGCGCGGGGAGAACCTGTCGTCCGTGGTCCACGTCAACTCCGGGACGGCCGACCAGGACGTGACGCTGGACCTGTCCGGGTTCGGGTGCGTCCGGCCGGGCGCCTCGGTGACGCCGGTCGTCACGGACGTCACGGGTGCCTTGAAGCGCGGCAAGCCGGTCCGGGTGACCTCGGCCCACGCGACGCTGCGGGTCCCGGCGCGGTCGGTGACGACATTCCTGGTCGACGGCGTCTCGTCGACGGCCGCGGGCACCGGGCTGGGCGCGGGCAAGCCGGTGACGTTCACCGGCGTGCAGAGCGGCAAGTCGCTCGCGGCGGAGAACGGCTCCCTGGTCCAGCGCACGACGGACGCGTCGGCGGCCGCGCAGCGCTGGACGCTGACCGACCGCACGGGCCGCTACGGCAGCCGCGACCGGTTCACCATCGCTTCGGAGGCGACGGGCCAGGTGCTCGGTACCGCGGGTGGCGCGGTCACGCTGCTGCCGAAGGGAACGACGGACGCGACGGCGCATTGGACGCTGTCGACCACGGGCGACGGGACGTGGACGTTCGTCAACGCGGCGAGCGGGCAGCTGCTGGACGTCACCGGCGAGTCCCGCGCCGACGGGGCGAGCATCGGGCTGTACCGGCCGACGAACGGGCCGAACCAGCGCTGGCAGGCGGTGGCGCGGTAGCCGCACGCGGGCTTGGTGCGAGATCGCTGCCAGATACAGGTGTGGCCGGGGGAGCGCTGTTGGGTGCGGACCCGGGATCGCCGGGCGCGGGCCGGTCGGAGAAGTGCCGCCGGGCGCGGGGCCTGGTGGGAGAAGCCACCGCCGCATCAGGGCCCGGCCGGGGAAGGGGACTGTCGGACAAGGCCCGGCCGACGATGCGGTCGCCGGTCTGCGCGCTGTGGGCAAAGCGGACCGCCGGCACGGCCGAGATGTGGCCGCCAGCCTCGGCGCTGCGGGCGAGCCGCTACCGGACAAGGCCGGGAGCGGCCGCCCGGCCCGAGCTGTGGACAACCGGCCGCCCGCTCGCGTGCTGTGGACAACCCGGGCAGCTCCGCGCGGAAGGCACCGAATCCGTCGGTGCCTTCCGCTAGCGTGGAAACCGGGGGCTGCTCGGCCCGGGCCTCAGTCCGCCGACCCGTACGGGCGCTGCGACGCGCCCTTGTGGGCCGCCGCCTCGCGGTCGTCGTCCGCCGCGATCTCCTCGGCTCCCTTGCCGCGGCTGTCACCCGCTCCGTGCGGGGACTCCGGCTCCGTGTCCGTCGGGGACAGGGACCCTTCCGATGCAATTCCGGAACCGCTCGACCCGCTCGCCGCGTGGGCCTTGTCGGCGGCTTCGGCCGCGGTCGGGTCGTCGGCCGCCGCATCCGGGGCCCAGCCGTGGTGGTTTTCCTGTTCGGCCATGACGGCCTCCTCACCTGCCGCCTCCCGGGTACTTCCGGGGGGCGTGCCCGGCGGCATACCCGCGGGGCACCGCGGCAAACGCCGTGGCGAACCGCCGTGGACCGGCCCGGCGCGGCCGACGTCGGACCGGTGCGCCCGGCCGGTAGAGTTCTCGCGGACCCGTTGAAACGCCAGCGGTGGTCTCTGTTGACGCTGCTGGCGAGCTCTTCCCGATGCTCGCCGCTGGACGCATGGGAGGGGTGGGGCTTTGGCGACCACTGGCGACGCCATGGCGGAACGGGTCGACGAGCTGAACGCCGTCCTGGCCGATCTCGTCGGGGTCCTCGAATCGGTGTCCGACACGCCCGGGCTGCTCGACGCGGTCTGCGGCGAGGCGGTCCGGGTGGTGCCCGACGCGGACCTGGCGAGCATCGTCGTCGTCCGCGACGGCGTGACGCAGACCGCGGCCTTCACCGACGAGCGCGCCCGGCGCATCGACGACGTGCAGTACGCCGCGGGCGACGGCCCCGGCCTGCTCGCGGCGCTGACCGGCGAGGTCGTGCGGGTCGCGGTCGGCGACACCGGCGAGCGGTGGCCCGAGTTCGTCGCCGCGGCCAGGGAACTCGGGGTGGGCAGCTACCTGGCGGTGCCGCTGCGCGTGGACGACACGCTCGTCGGCGCGATCACCCTGTTTGGCTTCGGCGCCCACGGCTACCACGAGTTCGACACGAAGGTGCTGCGGCTGTTCACGTTGTGCGTGGAGACGGTGCTGCGGCTGACCCGCCGCTACCGCGAGGCCCGCCGGCTCGCCGACGAGCTCCGGAACGCGATGGAGACGCGCGCGGTGATCGAGCAGGCCAAGGGCATGCTCATGCTGATCCACCGGGTGAGCGCGGACTCGGCGATGCAGCGGCTGATCGTGGAGTCGCAGCACACGAACACGAAGCTGCGTGACGTCGCGGCGCGTTTCACCCAGCGGATGAGCTCGGCGGGCGGGCGGCAGTAGGGCCGGCCGTCCGGCGGCGGTCAAGGCTGTCGTCGGGCCGGCCCCGTCACAGCGGGCGCGCCGAAGACCGGGACCAGGGAGGCGTCGTTGAACGCCGTGATCCGGGCGATCCTGCGGCCGATCAGCGTCAGGACCTGGACACCGTGGGCTTCGAACCGGCCGTCACCGGCGGCCGCGTACTCCAGCAGCGCCGGCTGGCCGTTCGCGCGGGTCGGGACCAGGCGCCACGCCCCCGGGCGCAGCACGCGGCGGCCCAGGAACCCGGCGACCGCGTCCCGGCCGGTGAACCACGTCGGGATCGGCGGCATCTCCAGCTCGACGTCGGCACGCAGCAACGTCACCAGCGCGCCCGGGTCGGCGCGGACGAACGCGTCGACGTACCGGTCGAGCAGGGCGCCCTGCCCGGCCGGCTCGGCGAGATCCGCCGCCACCGGGCCCGCTTCGGCGAGCCGGCCGCGGGCCCGGCGCAGCGCGCTGTCGACCGCCGCCGGCGTGGTGCCGAGCATCTCGGCGACCTCGCCGGTGCGGAACGCCAGCACGTCGCGCAGGGTCAGCACGGCCCGCTGCCGGGCGGGCAGGAGCTGCAGCGCCGCGACGAACGCCAGCCGGACCCCGGCGCGGCCGGCCACGACCGCGGCCGGATCGAGGAGCGCGTCGGGGATCGGCTGGAGCCACGCCACCGCCGGGTCCGCCGCCGCGACGGCCACCCGGTGGTCGTCGGACGGCGCGCCCAGCCCCGACGGCAGCGGCCGCCGGGCCCGGGTTTCCAGCGCCGTCAGGCAGGCGGTCGTCGCGATCTTGTACAGCCAGCGCCGCACCGAAGACCGGCCCTCGAACCCGCCGAAGCCGCGCCACGCCCGCAGGTACGTCTCCTGCACGAGGTCCTCGGCGTCGTGGATCGACCCGAGCAGGCGGTAGCAGTGCGCGAGCAGCTCCGGCCGGAACGGCGCGGTTTCGGTGGTGAAGTCGGCCATGACAGTCAGATCGTACGCAGCCCGGTGCCGCTGACCTGGTATTCCGCGCCATCGCCGTCGACGATCTCGAGGACGGCCTTGGCGACCTGCTCCGGCGTCAGGACCGACTCCATGTTCTTGACGAACGTGTCGCGGTCGACGCCGTTTCGCGCGGCGTAGCCCTCGACGCCTTTCGTGCCGAGGCCGGTGAGCGGGGTCAGCTGCGGCAGGAGCGTGGCGAACCGGAGGCCGAGCCCGGCGCGTTCGGACTCGTCGGCGGCGTACGCGCGCAGGTACCGGATCGCGGCCTTCGCGCTGGCGTACCCACCGCTGAGCGGCGACCCGCCGATGGCCGCCCCGCTCGACATCGAGACGACGACACTGCCCGCGTCGAGGGGCTGCCGCAGCGCGGCGCGCGTCCAGGCGAAGACGTGCCGGGTGTCGACGTGCCAGTTGCGGCTGAAGGTCTCCCAGGTCTGCTCGTGCACGGGCGCCATGTGCGGCACGGCCCCGGCGTTGAGGACGAGCAGGCCGGGCCGGTGCTCGCGGAGCACGCTCTCGGCAAGGGCGTCGTCGGTCGCGTCGGCGGCGACGGGCACGAAGCTCGCGCCGAGGTCTTCGCGGACGGCGTCGAGTTCCGGCGCGCTGCGGGCGATGCCGACGACGGTGCGCCCCTCGGCGACGAGCGCGGCGGCGATGGCACGCCCGAAGCCGCGCCCGGCTCCGGTCACGACGGCGGTGGTGGACATGGGAACTCCCCGGTGGTCGATGCGGTGTGGACCGGATCCAGACCAGCGGGGAAGGGGAAAACCGGCGCCAAGTGACGCAGGTCACACGGGTGAGGTGCGGTGCGGGTCGTGAGTGAGAACCAGTGTTCTAACACTGTTTCTCACTCACGACGGGGTGGACGGGCGGCGGTGCAGCAGGTCGAACCGCGACCACATCGCCTCCGCGGCCTCGATCGACTCGCTCGTCCGTGCCGGGTCGACCGCCGCCAGCTGGGCCACGATCGCCTGGACCAGTGCCATGCCCGCGGTCAGCGACGGGAAGAACGTCACGCCCTCCGCCGGCACCATCAGCACCTGCTCCACCGCGCCCGCCAGTGCCGGGCTGGCCGCGTCCGTCACGGCGAACACCCGCGCGCCGCGGCTCTTCGCCTCGCTCGCCGCCAGGACCGTGCTCTCGTACAGGCGCCAGAAGCTGATCGCGACCAGCACGTCGTCCGAGGTCAGCTTCGCCGTCTGGTTCGCGAGTTCCGCATCGCCCGCCGTGACCGCGTGGACGTCGTAGCCCGCGAGACGCGCGTTGTGCGCGAAGGCGATGCCGACCGCCGCGTAGCTGCCGTCGGCGATCACGAGTGTCCGGCGAGCCGCGGCGATCGCGCGGGCCACCTCGCGGAGGACCTCTTCGTCGAACCGCCGGTTCAGCAGGGCGAGGCTGTCGAGGTCCCGGCGCAGCGACGCCGAACCCGGCGAGTCGACGCCGCGGTGTTCTTCGGCGACCTGCGGCGCGCTCAGCGACGACATGTACCGGGCCCGCAGCTCCTGCTGCAACGCCGGCCAGCCGGCGAAGCCCAGTGCCTGCGCCGTGCGCGTCACGGTCGCGACGTTGACGCCGGCCAGCTGCGCCAGTTCGGCCGTCGAGCCGAACGACGCCCGCCGCGGCTGGGAGACCAGCACCTCCAGCACCGCGGCCGACTTCGGCCGCAGCCCGCGCTCGGGCAGCCGGTCGCGCAGCCACGCCTCGAAGCCGTCGTCGGTTTCCGCCACTTCGTCCCTCCCTCGGATCGCGTAGACCGTAACGCAGGGATGTCGCCTTGCAATGAACGTTGCAAAACTGCGAAAACGCAGTATACGTTGTCCGCACTCCCCGGCGCCCGACACGGAAGGCGTTCCCCCATGACCCTGCCGGCACGACTGGATCGGCTCCCGCTGAGCCGGCCCCACTACAAGCTGCTGTTCATCGGCGGGCTCGGCTACACGTTCGACGGCATGGACTCGGCGGTCGTCGCCTTCCTGCTGCCCAGCGCCAAGGCGGCGTGGGGTCTCGACAACGGCCAGCTCGGGCTGATCGGCTCCGCGACGCCGTTCGGCTTCCTCTTCGGCGCGATCGCCGCGGGCCTGCTCGGCGACCGCATCGGCCGCAAGAAGGTCATGATGTACGCGCTGGCCTTCTACGCGCTGTTCTCCGTCATCGCGTCGTTCTCGCCCGGCTACGAGATCTTCCTCGGCGCCCGCGTGCTCGCCGGGGCGGGCGCGGGCGCGGAAAGCGCCATCATCGCGCCGTTCCTGGCCGAGTTCGTGCCCGCCAAGCGGCGCGGCTGGTTCGTCGGCGCGCTGGCCGGGTTCTTCTCCTTCGGCTTTGTCGCGGCCGCGTTGATCGGCCGGTTCGTCGTGCCGTCGTTCGACGAAGGCTGGCGGGTCGCCCAGCTCGTCACCGCGTTGCCGATCGTGATGCTGCTGTGGTGGCGGCGATCCCTGCCCGAGTCGCCGCGGTTCCTGCTCGCCCAAGGCCGAACGGCCGAGGCCGAGAACGTCGTCGCGAAGCTGGAACGCGACGTCGAGAAGGCCACCGGTACGACGCTCCCGCCGGTACCGCCCGCCGACGCCCAGCCCGCCACCGAGACCCCGAAGGTCAACCTCTTCAGTGCGTTGAAGTTCCTGTGGAGCCCCGTGATGCGGCGCCGGACGGCGGTGATCTGGACCGTCTGGTTCGTGATCACGTTCTCCTACTACGGCTTCTTCTCGTGGATCCCGACGCTGCTGGTGGAACGCGGCATCACGGTGACGAAGAGCTTCGAGTTCTCGATCATCATCTACCTGGCCCAGGTGCCCGGGTACTTCTCCGCCGCGTGGCTGTCCGAACGGCTCGACCGCAAGCACACCATCGCGCTGTACCTAGCGGGCTCGGCCGTGAGCGCGTTCTGGCTGAGCCAGACGAGCGCGCCGTGGTCGATCACCCTGGCGGGCGCGGTGCTGTCGTTCTTCCTCAACGGCACCTACGCCGGCGTGTACTCCTACACACCCGAAGTGTTCCCGACCTGGATCCGCGCCAGCGGTACCGGCCTGTCCAGCGCGTTCGGCCGGGTCGGCAGCATCCTCGCGCCGACGATCATCGGCCTGTCCTCGGCGAGTCTCGGGTTCGCCGGCGTCTTCGGCATGACGACGGCCGTGCTCGCGGCGGGCGTGCTCTGCGTGCTCGTCTTCGGCCTGTCCACCGCGGGCCGGTCCCTGGAAGAACTGACCGAACACGGCGCGCCGAAGGCCGCCGCGAAGGAGATGACGAAGTGACACTGTCCACTGTGGAGGAACGGGTGCGCGACGCGATCGGCGTGCGGCTGTTCACCGTGCTCGCCTGGGTGCCGGAGCGTCGCGCGTTGAAGCGGGTGCACAGCAGCCACCCCGCGGAGTACCCGGTGGGCGGGGAGAAGACCGTCGAAGTCGCCGCCGGCTGGCTCGAGAAGTGCATCACCGCGCAGGAGCCGTACTTCGGGCCGGACCGTGCGGCGGTGCGGGAGATCTTCGCCGACCACGACCTGATCGAGGGCCTCGGCTGCGGCTCGATCATCAACGTGCCCGTCATCGCCGACGGCCGGACGCTCGGGGTGCTCAACATCCTCGACGCGGAAGGCAGCTACGACGACGATGCGGTGGTGGTGGCCGAGTCGCTCGCGCCGCTGGCCGTGTCCGCTCTGCTCGACCTGGAGAAGGAGAATCGGTGACCGGATCCCTGCTGCTGCGCAACGCCCGCCTGCTCGACCCGCTGTCCGGCGCATACACCGAAGGCGACCTGCGTGCCGCCGACGGCCGGATCGTGGAGGTGGGGCCGGGTCTCGCCGCGGCCGACGTGCCCACGGTGGACGTGCGGGGCGCGGTCGTGCTGCCCGGGCTGGTCGACGCGCACGTGCACGTCACGGCGTCGACGGCGGACCTGGGCTCGCTGCCGTCGTCGTCACCGTCCTATGTGGCCGCGCAGGCGGCGCGCACGATGAGCCGGATGCTCGACCGCGGGTTCACCACGGTCCGCGACGCGTCGGGCGCCGACTACGGCCTCGCGGACGCCCAGGCGGACGGCCTGTTCCGCGGGCCGCGGTTGCTGTTCTGCGGCCGCGCGCTGAGCCAGACCGGCGGCCACGGCGACAGCCGCACCCGCGGCACGCACGCGAAGGACGACCACCCGTGCTGCGCGGGGCTGGGCCGGGTGGCCGACGGCGTCGACGCGGTCCGCGCGGCCGCCCGCGACGAACTCCGCAAGGGGGCCCACCACATCAAGGTGATGGCGTCGGGCGGCGTCGCGTCCCCGACCGACCGCATCGACTCGACGCAGTACTCGGCGGAGGAATTGAGCGCGATCGTCGAGGAAGCGGAAGCGGCGAACCGGTACGTGGCCGCGCACGCGTACACGGCGCGAGCGGTGAACCGGGCGCTGGAACTGGGCGTCCGCTCGATCGAGCACGGCAACCTGCTGGACGACCGGAGTGTTTCGCTGTTCCTGTCCCAGGACGCTTACCTGGTCCCGACGCTGGTGACGTACTGGGCGCTGAAGGAGGAGGGGCGCGAGCACGGGTTGCCGGAGGCGAGCTGGCGCAAGGTCGACGAGGTCCTGGGCGCGGGCATGGCGGCCCTGGAGCGCGCGGCCCGCGGCGGCGTCAAGCTGGTCTACGGAACCGACCTGCTGGGCGGCATGCACCGCCACCAGAACCACGAGTTCCGCCTGCGGGGGGAAGTCCAGACACCGTTGGCGGTCATCCGTTCGGCAACGTCGACAGCGGCGGAACTGCTGAACCTGACGGGGGAGATCGGGACCCTGGCCGTGGGCGCGCACGCGGACCTGCTGGTGGTCGACGGAGACCCCTTGGAGGATGTGGCGATCTTGGCGGAGACCAAGAACTTCCGCCACATCGTCCAGGGCGGCGAGGTGGTCGCGGGCTGACGGCTACCAGTTCCGCACGGCGGGTGCGTAGCCGTCCGGCTTGTCGCCGACCTTCGTGCCCGGCGTGACGATCCAGTTCTGGTACTGCGGCGTGAACATCCGGTACACCGACGCCGGGGGCGTCGCGCTCGCCTCGTCGAGGGTGGCGCGCAGCTCGGCGGGGATCTCGAAGTCCAGCGCGGCCATGCCGGCGCCCAGCTGCCCGGCGCTGCTCGCCCCGACGATCGCCGATGCGATGCCCGGCTGGGTCGCCACCCAGTTGATCGCCACCTGGGCCATCGTGACGCCCAGCTTGCCCGCGACCTCTTCGAGGGGCTTCAGCAGCTGCCAGTCGCGCTCGGTCCAGGTCTGCGCGTCGCCGAGCCGGCCTTCGGTGCCGCCGTCGCGGTACTTGCCGGTGAGGAAACCGCCGGCCAGGGGGCTCCACGCCGTGACGCCCATCCCCAGATTCTGTCCCATCGGGATGTGCTCGGTCTCGATCTGCCGCTGCACCAAGGAATACGGCAGCTGCAGGTTGATCAACGGAGTGAGCGCGTGCGCCTCGGCGATGCTCTGGGCGCGCGCGGCGTACCACGCGGGCACGTCGGACAGGCCCGCGTAGCGGATCTTGCCCGCGCGGACGAGGTCGTCGAGCGTGCGCACGACCTCCTCGACCGGGGTGAGCCGGTCCCACGTGTGCAGCAGGAAGAGGTCGACGTAGTCGGTGCCCAGCCGGCGCAGCGACGCCTCGAGCGCGCGGACCAGGTGCTTGCGGCCGTTGCCGCCCGCGTTGGGGTCACCGGGGTCGACGCTGTTGGTGAACTTGGTGGTGAGCACCACGCGGTCACGCGCGTTCGCTTCGGTGATGAGCCTGCCGAGGATGGTCTCGCTCTCGCCCGCGGTGTAGAAGTCCGCTGTGTCGACGAAGTTGCCGCCCTGGTCGAGGTACTCGCGGAAGATCGGCCGGGCCTCGTCTTCGGTCTTCCCGTAGGCGGCGTGGAACCCGCCGGTGCCGAAGTTCATGGTGCCGAGCGCGAGCCGGCTGACGCGCAGCCCCGAACGGCCGAGGAGGTAGTACTGATCGAGTGCCATGACTTCAGCGTGCCGAGCAGATTTTGGACCCGCAAGTCCAGACGCGGTGGGCGCCGGAGAGAGGCCGGCGCCCACCGCGTGGACTCAGCGGCAGCGGTAGCTCGACGCCACCGCCGGGTCACCGTGGCCGTCGTAGCGCGAAACCGACGGCAGCGGGCACAGGTCGCGGGTCTTGCCGTCGGCGGACGCCGCCGTCAGCGTGGCCGGCGCCTTGCCGTGCTCGACCCAGTCGACCAGCTGGCCCAGCTCGTTCGTCGGCTCCGGGCCGCCACCGCCGAAGCAGTGCTCGACACCCGGCGCCGAAAACAGCCGGTAGAAGTCGTTCACGCGCTGCGCCCCGCCCATCGTGCGCTCGACCTGCGCGCGGTAGGACAGCGTGCCACCCGGCGGGATCAGCTGGTCGTTCGCACCGACGAACGTGATCAGCTTGCCGCCGGCGCGGCGGAAGGCCGACAGGTCCGGGTCGGACGTGCCGATGACGTCGTCGTACTCCCGCACCGACTGGCGGAACAGGTCGGCGAACTGGCCGTACGTCAGCTTCGCCGTGTCGAAATCGGCCTGCTTCTCCAGGAACGACTGGACCCACTTGACGGCCACCGGGAAGCCCGGCGCGTAGAGCGTGCCGTCGGGACCCGGCTGGGTGCCGGCCAGCCAGGTGAAGTCCGCGCCCTGGGGCAGGCCGGACCACAGCTTGCGGCCGCGCTCGTCGGTCGGGCCGGCCCAGATCTTGCGCACGACCTCGGCGTCGGCGGCCGTGACGGTGAACTCGTGGCCGTCGCAGACCACCTTCGTGCCGATCAGGCTGCGCGGGTCGTAGCCGCACTCGTCCGGCCGGTCGACGATGCCGTTGGTGACGCCGTCACGCGCGTCGCACGCCTGGACCGCGGCCGTCCGGAACGCCGAAAGCACGCAGGTGCTGGGGAAGTCGTGACTCTGGTTCATCACGACCTGCGGCCACAGCGTCGCGACGGCGAACTGCGTCCAGTCGACGGCCGGTGCGTTGGCGAGGATGCCGTCGAAGTCGTCGGCGTGGTTCTGGGCCTCGGAGTAGCCCTGGCGGCCGCCGGTCGAGCAGCCGGTCCAGTACGCGTACGTCACCGGGCGGTGGTAGTACCGCTGCGTGACGGCTTTGCCGATCAGGGCCTCTTCGTGCACCGATCGGGTGGCGAAGTTGGTCAGGAGCGTCCGGTCGACCTGGCCCGGCGTGGTCAGCGCCCACGACGTGTCGAGCCCGTCGAGGGACACGCCCGCGTCGGTCGTCACGCCGGTGTAGCCGTCCTTGACGGCCTGGGCGAGCCCGTCGAAGTTGCCGGCGGCGTACGCGCTGCCGCCGAGGGCCTGCAGCCGCCCGGTCCAGCCGGTGTCGGGCAGGGCCACGGCGACCTGGACGTGGTCCTCCCGGCCGGAGTGGGTCAGGGTGACGGTGAGCTGGCAGTACGCGGTCTCGTGCTCGGCCTGGACCGACTCGATCTTCGCGCCGGCCGGCGCTGGGACCGGCACCGCGGCGCACGCGGGGGTCGCGGCCGACGCGGTAGGCGCGAGGGGCACCAGGCCGGTCAGCAGGAGCGGCACGGCGGCCGCCAGGAGCTGGGGAATGCGTCTCATCGGTTCCTCTGGTCGCGTTCGTCCGATGTGGACATGACGCTGCCGAAGCTAGGCGGCGGGGCGGGCGGCCGCGCCCGTCGGATGACGCTGCCGGTGTACGTCACTCGGCCCTGAGCTGCGGAAACGTCCGTTGGGTAAGGTCGGTCCCATGGTGCTGCGCGGGCGGGAAGCCGAGCTGAAGGAGCTGGGCGAGCTCGTCGACGGTCCGGAAGACCGCGGCGGCGTCGTCATCCGCGGCGAGGCCGGCATCGGCAAGTCGGCACTCGTGGCCGAGACGGCGGCCGCGGCGTCGGTCGCCGGGCTGCGCGTGCTGCGGACGACCGGGGCCGAGGCCGAGCGGGACCTCGCGTACGCCGGGCTGCACCAGCTGCTCCACCCCGTCCGGGCGGGGGTGGCGCAGCTGCCCGCACCGCAGCGGGACGCGCTGCGGACCGCGCTGGGCCTGGCGGACGGCGCCTCGCCGAGTGCATACCTGGTGGGGCTGGCGGCGTTGACGCTGCTGGCCGAGGAGGCGGCCGCGAAGCCGTTGCTGCTGGTGGCGGAGGACGTGCACTGGCTGGACCGCGCCAGCGCGGACGTCCTGGCGTTCGTGGCGCGGCGGATCGAGACCGAGCCGATCGTCCTGCTCGCAACGCTCCGGGACGGCGCTTCGTCCCCGCTGCTCGACGCCGGCCTGGCGTCGATGGTCCTGGAGCGCTTGGGCGCGGACGACGCGGCGGACCTGCTCGACGCGGTCGCCCCCGGCCTGGCCCCGGCGGTCCGCACCCGCCTGCTGACGGAGGCGGCGGGACATCCGCTGGCACTGACGGAGCTGCCATCGGCACTGGCCGACCTCGACGGCCTCGACCCGGTGCTGCCACTGACGGAGCGCCTGGAGCGCACGTTCACGGCGCGGGTCGCCGGCCTGCCGGAACCGACCCGGACGGCGCTGCTGGTGGCGGCGCTGAACGAGACGACATCGCTGGCGGAGACCCTGGCGGCGACGGGCGCGCTCCTCGGAACGGTCGAGGGACGTGCTGGGGGCGGTGGTGCCGGGCGGGTCGCGTCGGCCTTGCCGGGTGGGGAGCTTGCGTCGCACGGCCTCGCGCGGACGTCCGGTGCCGCAGCCGCGACCGCCGGTCACCTGGCCACCGCGCGTTTTCCCCGTGTCGAGCCGGAAATCCTGGCTCCCGCCGTCGAAGCGCGGCTTGTCGAACTCTCGGCCGGTTCCGTCACCTTCCGGCATCCGCTCATGCGGTCGGCCATTCCCGCGGCCGCCACGCCGGCCAGCCGGCGGCGGGCCCATCTCGCCCTCGCCGAAGCTCTTCGCGACCAGCCTGACCGGTGGGCCTGGCACCAAGCCGCCGCGACCGTAGGGCCCGACGAAACCGTTGCCGTCGAACTCGAGCGGACCGCCGAACGGGCTCGCTACCGAGGTGGAGCCGCCGCCGCCATCGCCGCGCTCGAACAGGCCGCACGGCTCAGTGAACAACCCGAAACGAAGGCCGATCGGCTGCTGAAGGCCGCCGAGCTGGCCGTCGACTCCGGGCGCCGGGAGACCGCCGAACGGCTGGTGCACGCCGCGAAACCGGCGGGCACCCGCCAGCGCGCCACCGCGAGCCGGCTGCTCAGCGAGTTCGAAGACGGCGTTCGCGAAGACCCCGCGCGCGTCGCGGAACTCGCCGTCACCGCCGAGGCCGTCGCCGCCGACGGGGAAACCGACGCCGCCCTGCGGATTCTCTGGAGCGCCGCCATGCGGTGCTTCTGGACCGAGCCCGGCGACGCGGCCCGGAAGGCCCTGCTCGACGTCGCCGACCGGCTGCCGATCGCCGACGACGACCCGCGCGTCGTGGCCGTCACCGCTTATGTCGCGCCGTTCGAACGGGGGCAGGCCGTCCTGGAGAACCTGCGGAAGCTGGCCGGGGCGACCGGCGCCGATCCCGAGGTCGACCGGTACCTCGGCAGCGCGGCCATGCAGGTCGGCGCGTTCGACCTGGCCGCGCGGTTCTCCGCGGCCGCCGCGCCGGGGCTGCGCGCGCAGGGACGGCTCGGGTTGCTGCCCCGCGCGCTGGCCGTCCAGGCGTGGAGCCGCGTCCGGCTCGGCGACCTCGCCGCGGCGGTGCCGGCCGCCGCCGAAGCCGCCCGGTTCGCGCGGGAGACCGGGCAGCCGTTCATGTACGGCCTGGCCACGGCCGTCCAGGCCGAGATCGCCGCCCTGCGCGGTGACCACAAGCAGGCGAAGACGCTGGCCGACGAGGCCGAACGCGCCGGGCTCGCCGCGGGCGCCCGGCCGGTGCTCGCGACCGTCCAGCTCACGCGCGGGCTGATCGACCTGAGCGAGGGCCGCTTCGACGACGCCTTCGCCGACCTGCGGCGGATGCTCGACCCGGCCGACCCCGCTTACCAGCTCGCCCTGCGCGCGTACTGCGTCGCCGAGCTGACCGAGGCCGCCGTCCGGGCCGGGCAGGCCGACGCCCTGCGCGACATCCTCGCCGAGCTGGCCGCCCTGGAAACGCCGTCACCCGCCCTGCAGATCGGGCTGCGGTACGCGCGGGCCGTGCTCGACCCGAGCGACGAGCGGTTCGCCGAAGCGCTGCGCGCCGACCTGACCGGCTGGCCCGCCGAACGCGGCCGCGTCCACCTGGCCTTCGGCGAGTGGCTGCGACGGCAGCGGCGGGTCGTCGAATCGCGGACGCACCTGCGTACCGCCCGCGAGACGTTCGACGCCCTCGGCATGACGGCCTGGGGCGAGCGGGCCCGGCGCGAGCTGCGCGGCGCGGGCGAGTCGAGCCCGAACCGCGGCCCGGACGCGCGCGACAAGCTGACCCCGCACGAGCTGAGCATCGCGCAGCTGGCCGCCGAAGGACTGACCAACCGGGAGATCGGGCAGCGGCTGTACCTCTCGCACCGGACCGTCGGCACTCACCTGCACCGGATCTTCCCCAAGCTCGGCGTGACCTCCCGCGCCGACCTCGCGGCGACGCTGAAGGCCCTCGACGGGTGACTTACACCGGCTGCGTCACCTGACGGGCGCGAGGATCACCGGATCGGCTCTAACGTCGTGAAAGTCCCACGGTCTTTCGCACAGGAGCCAAGATGATCAGCAGGAGAAGGTTCGGGCAGGCGTTCGCGGCGGGACTGGCGGCCACCTCCTTGGCGGCCTGCTCGTCGAACGCCCCCGCGCCGGCAGCGTCCACGCCTCCCGACCCGCGGGCCGGGTCCGGCGAGCACACCTCGCTCGGCGAGGTCAAGCACGCCGACGCCGGGGTGCTCGACATGGCGTACTACGAGTCCGGGCCGGCGACCGGGCAGCCGGTCGTGCTGCTGCACGGCTGGCCGTACGACCCGTACAGCTACGTCGACGTCGCGCCGATCCTGGCCGCGGCCGGGTACCGGGTGATCGTCCCGTTCCTGCGCGGCTACGGCCCGACGAGGTTCAAGTCGGCGCAGACCGTCCGCAACGGGCAGCAGGCGGCGGTCGCGCTCGACGTCGTCGCGCTGATGGACGCGCTCAAGATCGGCAAGGCCGTCCTCGGCGGGTACGACTGGGGTTCGCGGACCGTCGACATCATCGCCGCGCTCTTCCCGGAGCGCTGCAAGGCCGTCGTCGCGGTGAGCGGCTACCTCGTCACGAACCTGGTCGCGAACCAGAAGCCGCTGGCCCCGCAGGCCGAACTCGGCTGGTGGTACCAGTACTACTTCGCGACCGAGCGCGGCCGCGCCGGCTACGCGGCCAACCGCCACGACTTCAACAAGCTGATCTGGAAGACGGCGTCCCCGGCGTGGCACTTCGACGACGCGACGTACGACCGCAGCGCGGCGGCGTTCGACAACCCGGACCACGTCGACATCGTCGTCCACAACTACCGCTGGCGCCTGAGCCTCGCGCCGGGCGAGCCGCAGTACGAGGCGTACGAACGGAAACTGGCGGCGGGCCCGGTCATCCCGGTCCCGGCGATCACGATCGCCAGCGACTTCGACGGCGCGGCCAAGGACGGCACGGCCTACCGCGCGAAGTACACCGGCAAGTACGAACACCGGATCCTGGACGGCATCGGCCACAACGTGCCGCAGGAGGCGCCGCGGCCGTTCGCCCAGGCCGTGGTGGACGCCGACCGGATGTGAGCGGTCGTGAGTGAGAAACAGTGTACTAACCCTGTTTCTCACTCACGACGGTCAGGCGACGGTGGCGTCGAGGGTGACCTCGATGGTGCCGCGGCCCGGCTCAGTGTCCCTGGATCTCCGGCTCCGGGTAGCGGCCCCGCGCCCGGTCGAGCGCCGTCGTCGCGATGCCCGCCGCGATCATCGCGACGCCGAGGGCCAGGTGCAGCCAGTCGTCGGCGTTGTCTAGCGGGATGAAGTTCGCCGGGGTGTCGTGGTTCATCGCCAGGCCGAACACCCACAACAGTACGTAGATCCCGCCGCCGATCATCAAGAACGCCCGCGAACCACCGCTGCCGCGCGCGGCGACCAGGCCGGCCACGCCGAACGCCAGGTGGACCAGGTTGTGCAGCACCGAAACCGTGAACACGCCGAACAGGCGCGCGCCCGACTCGTGCCCGGCGAAGTGCAGGTCCGCGTACCCCGCCGTGATCCCCGGGACGAACCCGAGCACGCCCACCACCAGGAACGCGACCCCGAACAGCACGGCCGCGCCCCGGGCCGCGCTCCGCCGTGACCGGCCTTCCGTCGTCATGACACCTCCGCTTGGCTCGAGCCGCTCGGCTACCCGGCCCGGGCGCGGACAAACGGTCAGGTTCCGGCGGCCGCGCGCACCTCGTCGAGCACCCGGCGCAGCGGCTGCCCGGTCGCTTCCGCCGCGGCCTTGGCCTCCTCGTACTCCGGCTGCGCCGTCACGACGACCCCGTTCAGGAACCCGCGCTTCACGCTCACCGCCCGCCCGCGGTAGTCCACCGTGACGCGGTCGCGCGGCAGCGATCGCCGCTCGACCGGGGACAGCCGCACCCCCAGCGTCGACGTGTGGGCGAACACCGCCGCGCAGACGCCGTCGACGCGGTCGTCCGCCGCGAGGGCCGTCAGGACCATGCCCGGCCGGCCCTTCGGTGCGGTCACCGGCGCGCACCACGCGTCGGCCGCGCCCGCGCCGCGCAACGCCGTCAGGACTTCCGGCCACAGCCGGGGATCGAGGTCGTCCACGGTGGTCTCGACGACCGTCATCCGCGCGCGCACCCACGTCCGGTCCGGCTCCGCAGCCGAGCCGACGACCACGCGGACGACGTTCGCGTGCCCGGGCGGGTCGGCCGTGCCCGCGCCGACACCGACCTTGACCGGTACGCAGGCCGGCATCGGGCCGTACGCGTCGGCCAGCGTGACGAGCAGCGCGGCACCCGTCGGGGTGCACAGTTCCCGCGCGGCGGGGTGCGCGGCGATCGGTGCGCCCGCGCCGGTGAGCAGCGCGAGCACCGCGGGCGGCGGCACGGTCAGCCTGCCGTGCGCCGCGGTCACCGTGCCGCCGCCGACGGCGATCGGCGAGACCGTCACGGTCGCGTCCAGCAGGCCCAGCGCCGCCAGGCCGAGCCCGCAGCCCACGATGTCGACGATCGCGTCCAGCGCGCCGACTTCGTGGAAGTGCACGCGGTCGCGCTCGATGCCGTGCACGGCGGCTTCGGCGTCGGCCAGCGTGTCGAACACCTTGGTGGCGAAGCGTTCCGCGGCCGCGGGCAGTGCCGCGGACCTGATCACGTCGAGGATCTCCGGGAGGTGCCGGGCGTGCCGCGTCTCGGGCGCCTCGACGACGACGTGGCGCGCCCGCAAGCCGTGGCGCCGCACGACCTGCTCGGTCAGCCGGACGTCGTCGACGCGCAGCCGCGCGAGTCCCGCGCGGACGCCGTCGAAGTCCGCGCCCGCGTCGACCAGTGCGGCCAGCAGCATGTCGCCGGCGCAGCCGTTGCCGGCGTCGATCCACGCGACCGTCACGGCGCCACCGACTGCCGGGCGACGCGGGCCGCGGCGACGCCCGCGCCGAAGCCGTTGTCGATGTTGACCGTCACGACGCCGGGCGCGCAGCTGTTCAGCATGGTCAGGAACGCGGTCAGGCCGTCGAGGTGCCAGCCGTAGCCGACGCTCGTCGGCACGGCGATCAGCGGCGTGCCGCACAGTCCACCGAGGACGGTTGGCAGCGCGGCCTCCATGCCGGCGATCGCCACGACGGCGTCCGCGCCGGCGATCCGGTCGCGTTCGGCCAGCAGCCGGTGCAGCCCGGCCACGCCGACGTCGACGACGAGGTCCGGCTCCGCGCCGAAGACCGCCACCGTCGTCGCGCACTCGCGGGCGACGGGCAGGTCCGAGGTCCCCGCGCACACGACGGCGACCCGGCCGCGCGGCGGCGGCACGGTGCCCAGCGTCACCGTCCGGCCGGCTTCGTCGACGTCCGCGCCGGGCAGGCGTTCCCGGCACCGCGCCCGCGCTTCGCCGCCGACCCGCGTGGCGAGCACCGCGCGGCCGGGATGGGCCTCGTGCAGCCGCGCCAGCGCGGCGGTGATCTGCTCGGGCGTCTTTCCCGCGCCGAACACCACTTCCGGATCCCCGGTGCGGGCGGCGCGGTCGAGGTCCAATCGCGCGAATCCCAAGTCGGCGGTCGCCGCCGTTACCCCAGTCGATGCCACCTCCGACACGTTAGCCTTCCGGCGCGTCGTATGTAAACTGTTGCGGGGGATGCCGCACGAATACGGCAATGGGTTGACTGGCTGGACCAGCCGCGATCGACTTATCACACGAAAGAAGCCTCGAGCGGAGGGCAAGTGCTGTTCTTTTGCCGAAATGTGACCGCGCGACCAGCGGGGGCGGCGTGATGGAGACCGGAATCGAAGAGCGGCTGCTGACGCGGGTCCGGGCGCTCGGGAGCGTGGCCGTCGCGTTCTCCGGCGGCGTCGACTCGGCGGTCGTGCTGGCCGCGGCCGCGCGGGCGCTGCCCGCCGGGCGCGTGCTGGCGGCGATCGCCGACTCGCCCAGCCTCGCGCGGGCGGAACTCGCTGCCGCACGGGCGATCGCGGCCGGTCTCGGGGTCGAGCTGGCCGAGGTCCCGACCGCCGAGCTGGCCGTTCCCGGGTACCGGGACAACGCCGGCGACCGCTGCTACTTCTGCAAGCAGGCCGTCCTCGGCGCGATCGGCGGGCTCGCGGTGCGACGCGGGTTCGCCCACGTCGCGACCGGGACGCACGCCGACGACCACCGCGCGCTGCACCGCCCTGGCCTGCGTGCGGCCCGTGAGCTGCGCGTCGTCGAGCCGCTGGCCGAAGCCGGGCTGGGCAAGCACGACGTCCGGGCGCTGGCCACGGCGTGGGCGCTGCCCGTCGCCGGGAAGCCGTCGACACCTTGCCTCGCGTCACGTATCTCCGTGGGCGTGCCCGTCTCTTTGGGGAGGTTGGGGTTGGTGGAACGCGCCGAGATCGCGGTGGGCGCGCGGCTGGCGGAGGCGGGGATCCGCCCTCGCGACCTGCGTGTCCGCTTGCTCGGCCAGGGATTCCGGGTGGAGGTGGATGGCCCTTCGCACACGGCCGTCGAAGCGCGGCCGGGGCTCGCCGCCGCCGTGGTGGGCGAGCTCGCCGATCTCGGCCTGAGTGGACCGGGAGTGGTCGCGGCCTATCGCGCGCCCGCACTCGCCCCGCCACCCCAGGCTTATTCTCGCGCGCGTTCGCCGTGGTGAATTATGCCGCCACCGGACGGGCTATGAAAAAACCACACACCGAACCTGCGAGTTTCTTGCCTGATTTGTTCGCCGGTCAAATGGTGACGATTCGTGCACGGTCCGCGTCGATCATTGTGCGACGCCGTGCCTAATACACCGTGTTGGTTGTTCCGGCTCGTCGAGCGCGTTTTCCGGCGGTGGGGAGGATCGGATGTACTTCGAGTTGCTCGGCACCGTGCGGGTCCGGCGGGACGGGGAGCGCGTGGACCTCGGCGGGCTCCGCCAGCAGCGGCTGCTCGTGCTGCTGCTGCTCAGCGCGAACCGGGTGGTCGGCGCCGACCGGCTGCTGGAGGCCATGTGGGACGGTGAGCCGCCGGTGACCGCGCGAAGACAGCTGCACAACGCCGTCGCCGCGCTGAGACGCAGCTTCGGCCCGGCCAAGCACCTCGTCGTCAAGGACGGTCCCGGCTACCGCATCACCGTCGACCCGCAGGACGTCGACGCGCACCGGTTCACCGCGATGGTCGCGTCGGCCGCCGCCGCGGCGGCCGACGGACGTGCCGCCGCGGCCGTCGAAGCACTGGAGGGGGCGCTCGCCCTGTGGAACGGGCCGGCGCTGTCGGGGCTGCACAACCCGGTGTTCGAGATCGCCGCCGCGCGGCTCGAGGAGAACCGGCTGACCGCGACCGAACGGCTCGTCGGGCTGCGCCTGGACGGCGGCGAGGCGGCGGCGCTGGTGCCGCAGCTGGGCGAGCTCGTCTCGCGGCACCCGCTGCGGGAGGAGACGCGGAAGCTGCTGATGCTGGCGCTGCACCGGTGCGGCCGCACGGCCGACGCGCTCAACGCGTACGAACAGGGCCGCCGGATGCTGCGCGACGAGCTCGGCGTCGACCCCGGCGCGAGCATCCGCGAGCTGTACGAACGGATCCTGCGCGACGACCGGCCGAAGCGGCGGCCCGAGCCCGCGCCGGGCCGGTCGTTCCTGCCGTACGACACCGCGCACTTCACCGGCCGCGCCGAAGACCTGCGGTTCCTGTCGGTGAGCCGGTCGGCGGGGACCGCGCTGAGCATCCTGGCGATCGACGGCATGGCCGGTGCCGGCAAGACGACGCTGGCCGTCCGGCTCGCCCACCAGCTGGCGCACCGGTTTCCCGAAGGGCACCTCTACATCGACCTGCACGGGCACACGACGGGCCAGGAGCCGCTCGAGCCGGACGCGGCGCTGGAGCGGCTGCTGCTCGACTTCGGGCTCGCGCCGGACCGGATCCCGAGGGACAGCAGGCAGCGCGCGGCGCGCTGGCGCGCGGAGGTCGCCGAGCGGCGGGTGCTCGTGGTGCTGGACAACGCCCTCGACGCGCGGCAGGTCCGGCCGCTGCTGCCGGGCACGGGCAAGGCGCAGGTGATCATCACGAGCCGGCGTCGCCTGGTGGGTCTCGACGGGGTGACGTCCCGGTCGCTGGACGTGTTCCCGCCGGCGGACGCGGCGGCGTTGTTCGCCCGGATCGCGGGAACGGACCGCACGGCGGCGCGGCCGGACGCGGTCGCGGAGGTCGTGGCGCTCTGCGGGCACCTGCCCCTGGCGGTCGCGATCGCGGCGTGCCGGTTCCACAACCGGCCGGCGTGGTCGCTCGACGACCTGGTGTTCCGGCTGCGCGACCGCGTCACGCGGCTCGCCGAGCTGAGCCTGGACGACCGCAGCGTGGAGGCCCGGTTCGAGGTGTCCTACGAGCGGTTGTCCGCCGGGCAGCGCCGGCTGTTCCGCGCGCTGGGCGCGTTCGCCGGCGAGGAGCTCGACGCGGCCGACGCGGCACGGCTGCTGGGCCAGCCGGTGCCGGAGGCCGAGCGGTTGCTGGAGGAGCTGGTCGACGCCCACGTGCTGCGCCAGCGGGCCGCGGGGCGCTACCACTTCCACGACCTGGTCCGCGAGCACGCGCGGGCGAAGGCGCGGGAGCACGAGGTGCTGCTGTCGAGCTTCGGCCGCACCACGCTGCCGTCCGTCGGGGAGCTGGAGTGCAGCCTCGGCTGAACTCGCTGGGGCGCACCGGCATCCGTCCGCGAGGAGACGGGCGCTAGGCGCCGCTGTCGCGCAGGGAACCGATCATGCTCCGCAGGATCCGGAACGCGGCCGACCGCTCGTCCTCGGTCAGGCCGGCCAGCATCCGGACCTCGACGGACCGGACCGCCGCGCTCGCCTTCTCCAGGCTCCGCCTGCCGCGAGGCGTGAGCCGCGTGGGCAGCGCCTTCCCGACCGGTGCCGCCGCGGGCCTGGTCACGTAGCCGTCTCGTTCCAGGGCCTGGAGCAGCACGTTCATCGACTGCCGGGTCACGAACGCGCCCCGCGCGAGCTCGGAGTTCGACAGGCCCGGCCGTTGGGCCAGCAGCTCGAGGCAGGAGTAGTGCGTCACGCTCATCCCGAGCGGCCGCAGCACCTCCTCCATGGCCACGCGCAGGGCGCTCGACGCCTCCTTCAGCAGGTAGCCCAGTGACGTCTTCAGGTCGACACCGTCTTGACTCATGTCAGAAGCTCCCGTCTGTTTCGCAGGCTTCACGGGGCTGGGAAGATGGGGTGGGCCGCTCGGTAAGCCGGTTGGACTGTGATGCGGTGAGAGCTCGAATGTCAGAATGGTGATGGAGGTCCGCTCCGGGACTACGGTTTGTGCCAGACCGGCGGTGCGCCGCCGCACGAGCACGTGTGTCAGTTTCGCTGCTTCCCGGGACCTCTCCGAGCGGCCCACCCAGGACGACAGGACCGATGGGTGGTACATCATGACAAAATCGTCGGCGCGGGACGAGGTGCTGTACCTGCGCGCTGCGGGTGTGGATGTCGGCAAACGGTTCGTGATGGCATGCGTACGCACCCCGGACCCGCGCCGGGCAGGCCGATGGCTGCTGGAGACCGAACGGTTCGACACCACCGCCGGGGCCATCCGGGACCTGCGTGACTGGCTGACCGAACACGCAGTCGAAATCGTTGCCCTGGAAGCCACCTCGGACTACTGGCGTGCGGTGTATTACCCGCTGCAGGACGCCGGGCTGAACCTGATGCTGGTCAACCCCGCCCACCTGCGCGGGATCAAGGGCCGCAAGACCGACCCATCGGATGCGGCGTTCCTGGCCCGCGCCGCCGCCTCGGGAATGGTGCTGGCCTCCTTCGTACCCGACCGCGCGATCCGCGAACTGCGGGAACTGACCCGCCGCCGCACCGAAATCCGCGCCGACCGCGGCCGCGAAATCCAACGACTGGAAAAAGAACTCGAGGACAGCGGCCTCAAACTGACCAGCGTCCTGACCGACGTCACCGGAGTCAGCTCGCGGCGGATCCTGGCCGCATTGATCGACGGCGAACGCGACCCCGCCACACTGGCCGAGCTGGCCCTCAGCCACGCCCGCGCCAAGATCCCCGCCCTCACCGTGGCGCTGGAGGGCACGTTCACCGACCACCACGCTTTCATGTGCCGGCACTTCCTCACCCAGATCGACCACCTCGCCGAACTGGTCACCGAACTGGACATGCGGATCGCCGACCTGATGCGCGACCGCGACCGGGACCTGAACAACCTCGACACCATCCCCGGCATCGGGCGCACCGCCGCCGAGATCATCATCAGCGAGACCGGTGGAGACATGGCCCCGTTCGCCACCGCCGCGCACCTGGCCTCCTGGATCGGCGTCTGCCCCGGCCTCAACGAATCGGCCGGGGTGAACAAATCCGGCCACACCCGCCACGGCAACGCCAACCTCAAACGCATCCTCGGTACCGCCGCCATGGCCGCGATCAAGCAAAAGAACTCCTACTACGCCGTCTACTACCGGCGCCTCGCCGCCCGCCGCGGCCGGCAACGAGCCCTGGTCGCCGTCATGCACAAACTCACCATCGCGATCTGGCACATCCTGACCGACAAGGTCACCCACCACGACCTGGGCGCCGACTACTTCACCCGCCGCGACCCCCAGCGCACCATGCACCAGATCGTCAAGCAGGCCAACGCCCTGGGCATGACCGTCCGCTTCGACCCGATCCCAGCCTGACGCAGGACCCCAACAACCACACACCGACCAGCGAATCGCACTCATCTTCGTGTCAGTATTCTGACATAAGTTGGGCCGTGTCAGAAGACTGACACGAAAAGAAGGAGCACTGCCATGCCCGCCACCGGCCCCGACTTCCTCTCGCTCCAAGCGCGCGACCTCGACGCTTCGCAGGCGTTCTACGAGCAGTACCTCGGCCTCGTCCGCTCGCCGGCCGGACCGCCGCACGCCGTCGTCTTCGAGACGAAGCCGATCGCGTTCGCACTCCGCGACGTCCTTCCCGGCACCGATCTCGGCTCCGTCGCCCAGCCCGGCATCGGTGCCGCGATCTGGCTCCACGCCACCGACGTCCAGGCCATTCACGACGCGCTCGTCGCCGACGGTCACCGGATCGTCTCCGCGCCGATCGACGGCCCCTTCGGCCGGACGTTCACCTTCGCCGACCCCGACGGCTACCACGTCACGCTCCACGACCGCGCCTGACCGGCCGGATGTCACGGAGGTCTTCCGGCGATGCGGATCCCGCACCGCTCATCCGGAAGACCTCGACGTGCGTGCCGTCCCCCGGACATCCGTGGCACCGCACCGCTCTCTGTGCCGATGCAGGACCGATGCGCCGGCAAGGCACCGCTGATGGCCGCGCCCGGCAAGCTCGCCGGTGGAGTCGACCGCAGCAGAAAGTGGTGCCATGGAGTTCACCCACAAGACCGTCCTGAGCCCGCACCTGCGCGCCCGGGTGCTCGCCGATCCGGCCATCGGCGGCGGGAACCTGCTGCCCGCCATGCTGAAGCTCAACCCCGTCCCGGACGAGCCCTTCATCCACTCGCTCACGCCGATCCCGGACACCGACGGCGGGACGAGGCACTGGTTCAGCCTGCGGGACCTCGACCACCTCGTGCAGAGCTGGTCGGTCTGGTACCTCGAGCGGGGCGTGCGGCCGCGCGACCGGGTCGCCGTCTTCCCGCCGGACTCCATCCAGTACTTCCTGCACCTCTCGGCGCTCGCGCAGATCGGCGCCATCTCGATGCTGATCAACAGCAACGCGAAGCGGGACAGCGCCGTCGCCCTGATCGAGCGCAGCGGGGCCATCGGCCTCTACACCGACCAGGAGCGCCTCGACCGGATCGCCCCGGACCTCGACCGCCTGAACCTGAAGTGGGTCCACACCGGCCAGGACGGGCCGCCGTCGGCCGTGCTGCCCGACGCCGACCGGTTCCGGCACCACCCGGACGACCCCGTCGGCCTCATGCACTCCTCCGGCACGACCGGCCTGCCGAAGCCCGTCATCCACACCCACAAGACCATTGTGGACGGTCCGAAGTGGCGGGCGGTCAACTACCAGGAGCAGCCCGACGCGCTCATCCTGAACGCGCTTCCCCAGTCACACCAGGGTTGCGTGTCGTTCAACGCCTACGCCGTGCTGGGCGGCCAGCCGATGGTCGTCCACCGGGACGTCTCCGGTGCCGAGCTCGCCGAGGCCGTCGAGACGCACCGGCCGACCATGGTGATGGCGTTCGGGCACGCCTACCCGGAGCTCGCCGCCATCGAGACGCCGAGGGGCGCGCTCGACTCGGTGAACATCTGGGTGTCCATGGCGGACGCCATCCACGAGCGGCACCTGAAGAACATCCTCGGCCGCCGGTCGGCGGAACGCCCGCCCGCCGCGTTCCTCGACCGGCTCGGCACCACCGAGCTGGGCTGGGGCGTGCTCATGCAGCCGCGGACCCTGGCGACCGAGCGCAACGACCGCTGCGTCGGCAAGTCGGTCGGGTTCGCCGAGGTCGCGATCGTGCGGGAGAACGGCACGCTCGCCGAACCCTACGAATACGGCTTCCTGGGCGCGAAGCCGCCGTCGATGACCGTCGGGTACTGGGGCAACCAGGACACCTACTACCGCAGCAAGCTCGCCGGCTACTGGCTGACCGGGGACGTCGCCTACCGGGACGAAGAAGGCAACTTCTACCAGGTCGACCGCGCGGTCGACGTCGTCGACACGGCCGCCGGGCCCGGTTACTCGGTGCTGATGGAGGAACTGATCCTCAACGAGGTCGCCGGCGTCGAGGACTGCACCGTCGTGGCCGGCGGCTACCGCGGCGAGAAGGTCGCCGTGGCCGTCGTGACCGGCCGGGACGTCGACGCCGAGAAGGTGCTGTTCGCGGCCAACGAAGCCCTGCGGGCCCACGGGAAGCCCGAGCTGTCCGTCGTCGAGGTCGCCTCCGGTGCCGACGACTTCCCGCTCGGGGTCACCGGCAAGTCGCTCAAGCGCTTCCTCCGGGACAAGTACAAGGACCTCGCCGTCCACGTCCGTGACCGCCGGGGCAAGAACCTCGCGACGAGCGACGCGCTCGCGTGACCTCCCGAGAAGAGACGATCGCCGTGACGCACCAAGACCTCCTGCTCGTGTTCGACGAGACCGTGACCCGCGCCCGGGTCGACGGCTGGCTGCGGTACCTGGAGTCCGCCGGTACGCCGACGCAGGCGTACCGCCTCGGCGCGAGCCACGTCCTGCCCGTGTCCGGAGTGGACGACGCCGACCTGCTCGCCGCGGCGGCGGGCCTGCCGTCGCCGACCCGGCGCGTGCCGCGGGGCGGCGAGGCGTGGCTGGGCCGCCGCGAGCTGCGCCCGGCCGGGACCGAGGTCACCCTCGGCCCGACGACGATCGGCGACGGCTCGGTCGCGGTGATCGCCGGCCCGTGCGCGGTCGAGACGTCCGAGCAGATGCTCGCCACGGCGGAGCTGGTGGCCGAGCACGGCGCCGTCGCGCTGCGGGGCGGGGTCTTCAAGCCGCGGACGTCACCGCATTCGTTCCAGGGGCTCGGGTTCGGCGGTCTGGAGCTGCTCGTCGAGGCGCGGAAGCGGACCGGCTTGCCGTTCGTCACCGAGGTCGTCGACGCGGAGCACGTCAAGCGGCTGGCCGAGGTCGTCGACGGCTTCCAGATCGGCGCGCGGAACATGCAGAACTTCGCGCTGCTGAGCGCGGTGGGCCAGAGCGGCCTGCCGGTCGTGCTCAAGCGCGGGTTCGGCTGCACCGTCGAGGAGACGCTCGCCGCCGGGGAGTACCTGCTGCTCGAAGGCAACGACCAGGTCGTGCTGTGCGAACGCGGCATCCGCACGTTCGAGCCGTCGGCGCGGTTCACGCTCGACCTGACGGCGGTGGCGCTGTGGAAGCAGCGCACCCACCTGCCGGTGATCGTCGACCCGAGCCACTCGGGTGGCCGGCCGGAGCTGGTGGAGCCGCTGTCGCTCGCCGCGGTCGCGGCCGGGGCGGACGCGCTGCTGATCGACGTGCACGTCCGGCCGGAAGAGGCCCTGTGCGACGCGAAGCAGGCGTTGCGGCCGGAGCAGTTCGCCGGGCTGATGACCCGGCTCGCCGGCGCCGCCGCCGGGCTGGGCCGGACCCTGCAGAAGCGCTGACGCCAAGACGTCGTGAGTGAGAAACAGGGTTAGCACACTGTTTCTCACTCACGACCACCAGTACGGGAGTGGGAGACGTGTTCGGGGAGACGTCGGAGATCGCCGTGGTCGGGCTCGGCCCGCGCGGACTGTCGGTCGCGGAACGGCTGAGCGCCAACGCGCACGCGCTCGTGCCGCGCGGCCGGCGCCTCGTGGTGCACCTCGTCGACCCGCGGCTGGCCGACGGCGGCCAGGTGTGGCGCAGTACGCAGGACCGCTTGCTGCTGATGAACACCGTCGCTTCGCAGGTGACGATGTTCGTCGACGAGACCGTCGACTGCGCGGGCCCGGTCGTGCGCGGCCCGAGCCTGTACGAGTGGGCGCGCTCGATCGCCCTGCTCGGCAGCCCGGACGTGCCCGACGCCGTCCGCGCCGAAGCCGGGGCGCTGGGCCCGGACGACTACCCGTCGCGGGCGTTCTACGGCAGCTACCTGCGCTGGACGCGGCGGCGGATCACCCGGACCGAGCCGTCGGTGCGGTTCGTGGCCCACCAGGCGCGGGCCGTCGACGTCCGGGACGCCCGCGACGGCCGGCAGGACGTCCGGCTGGACGACGGCACGACCGTCGGCGGGCTGGCCGCCGTCGTGCTCGCGCTGGGGCACCAGCCGCACGAGCTCACCCCGGCCGAAGCGGAGCTGAGCCGGTACGCCGAGCGGCACGGCCTGCGGTACGTGCCGCCGGGCAACCCGGCCGACGAGCCGACCGGCGACGTGCCCGCGGGGGAGCCGGTGCTCCTGCGCGGGATGGGGCTGAACTTCTTCGACCACCTGGCCCTGTTCACGCTCGGGCGCGGCGGCGAGTTCACCCGCGGGCCGGGCGGCGCGCTGACGTACGTGCCGTCCGGCCGGGAGCCGCGGCTGGTCGCCGGGTCGCGCCGCGGGGTCCCGTACCAGGCCCGGGCCCGCAACGAGAAGGGCGCGTCCGGCCGGCACGAGCCGCGGTTCCTCACCGGCGAGGTGATCGCGCGGCTGCCGCACGGCGCCGACTTCCGCCGGGACGTCTGGCCGCTGATCGACCAGGAGGTCCGCACGGTCTTCCACGCGGCCCAGGTGCGGGAGCGGGGGTGCGACGCCGGGGAGTTCACCGAGGCGTTCGCCGCGGCCGGCCCCGCCGACGTGCCGCTCGACGGCGACCCCTTGGCGGTGCGGGAAACCGAGGCCCAGCGGATCATCCTGGCCAAGTTCGGGCTCGACCGGAGCTGGGACTGGCGGCACGTCGCCGCGCCCTACTCGGCCGCCGACCTCGCCTCGACGGCGGCCTTCCGCGCGTGGCTGCGGTCCTCTGTGGACACCGAGCTGGCGGAGGCGCGCAAGGGCAACGTGACCGGCCCGCTCAAGGCGGCCACGGACGTCCTGCGGGACCTGCGCAACGAGATCCGGCTGGCCGTCGACCACGGGGGCATCTCCGGCGCGTCCTACCGCGACGACCTGCGGCGCTGGTACATGCCGCTCAACGCGTACCTGTCGATCGGGCCGCCCGCCGAACGGGTCGAGCAGTTCGGCGCGCTGCTGGACGCGGGCGTGCTCGAAGTGCTCGGCCCGGACCTGCGGATCGGGGGCGTGGACGGCCGGTTCGCCGCGCGGTCGGCCGCGTGCCCCGACGTCGTCGTCCGGGCGAAGACGCTGATCGAGGCCCGGCTGCCGGACACCGACCTGCGGCGCACGACGGACCCGCTGCTGCGCGCGCTGCTCGCCCGCGGGGAGTGCCGTCCGTACCGCATCGGGGAGTTCGAGACCGGCGGCCTGGCGGTCACGCGGCGGCCGTACCACGTGCTGGACGCCCGCGACCGGCCCCACCCGCGGCGGTTCGCGTTCGGCGTGCCGACGGAGGCCGTGCACTGGGTGACGGCGGCGGGCATCCGGCCCGGCGTCAACTCGGTGATCCTCGGCGACGCGGACGCCATCGCGCGCTCGTGCCTGCGGATCGCCGTGGCTCGGGACGACCTGGAGAGGACCGCATGAGCGAGCTGCTCGCCCCCGCGTGGGCCGCGACCGGTGCCGGCGCACTCGTCGACGACCACGCGCTGCTGACCGCGATGCTCGACACCGAGGTCGCCCTCGCCGAGGCACAAGCCGAGCTGGGCGTGATCCCCGAGACCGCCGCCAAGGCCATCCGGGCCGTCACCGTCGCCGATCTCGACGCCGAGGCCATCGCCGCCGGGGTGCGCGAGACGGCGAACCCGGTGGTGGCGTTCGTCGCCGGGCTCACCGCCGCGGTCGACCCGGCCGCCGCCGAGTACGTGCACCGCGGCAGCACCAGCCAGGACATCCTGGACACGGCGTTGATGCTGCTCTGCGCGGCCACCCTCGACCGCGTCGAGCGGGACCTCCTGGTGACCGCCGGGCACCTCGCCGGGCACGTCCGGGCGCACCGGGACACGCCCATGGCCGGGCGCACGCTGACCCAGCACGCCGTGCCGGTGACGTTCGGGCTCAAGGCGGCGACCTGGCTGCACCTGGTGCTCGACGCCGTCGACCGCGTGCGGCGGGCGCGGGCGGACCTGCCGGTGTCGCTCGGTGGTGCGGCCGGGACGCTCGCCGCCTACGAGGAATACGGCCCCGGCTCGCTGGTGCTGCCGGACCTGGTCGCGCGCCGGCTCGGCCTCGCCCTGCAAACCCTGCCCTGGCACGGGATCCGCACGCCGATCGCGGACGTCGCGGCCGCACTGCTCGTCACCGCGGGTGCGCTCGGCAAGATCGCCGCGGACGTCCTCGTGCTGTCGCGCACCGAGATCGGCGAGGTCGCCGAGGAGCGGGCGCCGGGGCGCGGGGCGTCTTCGGCCATGCCGCAGAAGCACAACCCGGTCTTCGCGACGCTGGTGGCGACTGCGGCCCGGCAGCTGCCGCCGCTCGCCGTCGTGCTGTTCGGCTCGATGACGGCCGAGGACGAACGCTCGTCGGGCGGCTGGCACGCGGAGTGGCAGCCACTGCGGGAGGCCTTGCGCAGCACGGCCGGTGCTGCCGCGAACGCCGTCCGGCTGGCCGAGACGGTGCGGGTGCGGCCCGAGGCGATGGCGGCGAACCTGCGGCTCACCCGGGGCGCAATCGTCTCCGAGCGCGTCAACGCCGTGCTGGCCCCGAAAC
The DNA here is from genome assembly GCF_036227105.1 of Amycolatopsis sp. NBC_01488. Lineage (NCBI taxonomy): Bacteria > Bacillati > Actinomycetota > Actinomycetes > Pseudonocardiales > Pseudonocardiaceae > Amycolatopsis > Amycolatopsis sp. NBC_01488. The sequence goes on from NZ_CP109434.1 coordinate 4,266,699, forward strand.
TCGGCAAGGCGGCGGCCAAGCGCCTGCTGACCGAAGCCACCGCCGAAGCCGAGCGCACCGGCGCGGACCTGGCCGACCTGCTCGACGTTTCCCCCGGCCTGCTGGACCCGGCGGCCTACACCGGGCTCGCCGGCCCCCTGGCCGACCGGGCCCTGGCCCGCTTCGAACGCGAGGAGCGACGATGACGACCCTGGAGTTCGCCCGCGAGCGGGCCGAGCCGATGCCCGCCGAGCAGCGCGAGGAGCTGCTGCGCATGCCCGGCTTCGGCTCGCTCTACTCCGACCACATGGTCACCGCCCGGTGGACCGCCGAGCGCGGCTGGCACGACGCCCGGACCCAGCCGCTGGCGGAGTTCTCGCTGCACCCCGCCACCATGGCGTTCCACTATGGACAGACGATCTTCGAGGGACTGAAGGCGTTCTGGCGCCCGGCCGGGCAGCACGTCCTGTTCCGGCCACGCGACCACGCCGCCCGGTTCGCCCGCTCCGCCCGCCGGATGGCCATGCCCGAGCTGCCGGAAGCGGACTTCCTCGCGGCCGTGGAGGCGGTCCTGCGCGTCGACGCCGCCTGGGTGCCGCCGGCCCGCGGCCACAGCTTCTACCTGCGGCCGTTCATGATCGCGGCCGAGACGCACCTGTCGAACCGGCCCGCCGAAGAGTACCTGTTCGCCGTCATCGGCAGCCCCGCGCGGCCCGCCGCGGCCGAACCCGCGCCGATCAGGCTGTGGGCGTCGCCCGAGTACGTCCGCGCGGCCGACGGCGGCACCGGCACCATCAAGTGCGGCGGCAACTACGGCGGGTCCTACGTCGCGCAGCGGGAGGCCGCCGAGCGCGGCTGCCACCAGGTCGCCTGGCTCGACCCCCGCGAACGCCGGTACGTCGAAGAGGCCGGCGGGTCCAACCTGTTCTTCGTCGAGGGCGACCGCCTCGTCACGCCGCCGTTGAGCGGCACGCTGCTGGCCGGTGTCACCCGCGACTCGATCCTGCGGCTCGCCGGGCGGCTCGGCCTGACCGTCGCCGAAGAGCCGGTCGCGCTCGAGGACTGGGAACGCGGGTGCCGGGAGGGGCGGATCACCGAGACGTTCGCGTGCGGCACGGCCCGGGCGCTGGCCCCGGTCGGGCACGCCGTCACCCCCGACCGCGAATGGGCGATCGGCGACGGCACCACCGGCCCGGTCACCCGCCGCCTGCTGACCGCGCTGCTGGACGTCCAGTACGGCGACGCGCCCGACGAGTTCGGCTGGCTGCACGCCGTCACCCCGCGTCGTGAGTGAGAAACAGTGTTCTAACCCTGTTTCTCACTCACGACCCTGTTCCGAGAGGCGCCCATGAACGTCGACTTCTACTTCGACCCGGCCTGCCCGTTCGCCTGGATCACCTCGCGGTGGATCCTGGAGGTCGACCGGCAGCGCGAGCTCACCCTGCGGTTCCGGGTGATGAGCCTCGGCGTGCTCAACGAGGAGCGCGAGATCGAGCCGTGGTACCGCGAGTTCTGCGACCGCTCGTGGGGCCCGGTCCGCGTCTGCGTCGCCGCCGCGCAGCACCACGGCGAGGGCGTGCTGCGTGACCTCTACACCGCACTCGGCCAGCGGATCCACAATGGACGCAACAAGGACTTCCCCGACGTCGTCGCGCAGGCGCTGGCCGAAGTCGGCCTGCCCGCGGGGCTCATCGACGCGATGGAAAGCACCGACTACGACGAGGCCCTGCGCAAGAGCCACGCGGAGGCGCTGGCACCGGTCGGCGCGGACCTCGGCACGCCGGCGATCCACGTCGACGGCACCGGCTTCTTCGGCCCGGTGCTCAACGCCATCCCGCGCGGCGAGGAAGCGGCGGACCTCTTCGACGGCGTGGTGGCGCTGGCGCGCAACCCGCACTTCTTCGAGCTGAAGCGCGCCCGCACGCCGGGCCTGGACTACGAGTGAGGGAACGGACATGAGACGCATCGGGTTCGTCGAGTCGAACCGGTCCGGATCCGGGTTCGACGCCCTCCGGGCGGCGCGCGGGCTGGGCCTGCACGTCACCTTCTTCAGCTGCGGCCTGGACCGCTACCACGCGACGCCGGGCGGCACCGAGGTGCTCGAAACGTGCGTCGACGAGGTCGTGGCGTGCCCGACCCACGAGCTGGAACCGCTGCTGGAGGCGGTGAAGGCGGTCGACGCCGCGAAGCCGCTCGACGCGCTGCTCTCGGTGGCCGAGTACGAGGTCATCCAGGCGGCCGAGGTGGCCCGTCAGCTCGGCCTGCCCGGCCCCGACCCGGCCGCCATCCGGATCGCCCGCGACAAGGCCGCGCAGCGGCGGCGGTGGGCCGAACGCGGCGTGCCCGTCCCGGAGTTCCGCGTCGTCACGACGGCCGAGCAGGCCGTGCGCGCGGCGGACGAGATCGGGTTGCCGTGCGTGGTGAAGGCGGTCGACGAGACCAGCGGCGCGCACGTCGTCCGCTGCACGACCCCGGCCGAGGTGACCGCGACGTTCACCGCGATCCGGTCCGCCACCACGAACCGCCGTGGTCAGGCCCGCTCGCCCGAGGTGCTCGTCGAAGAGTGCCTCGTCGGGTTCGAGGTCAGCGTCGAGATCCTGGCCGAGGCGGGGCGCGTGCGCGTGCTCGGCGTGACCGACAAGATCCTCGGCGGCCGCAACCGGTTCGTCGAGCTGGGGCACAGCTTCCCGACGGCGTTGCCCGGCGACGTCCGGCTCGAGCTGGAGTCGGCCGCGGTGGCCGCCACCGAGGCCGTCGGGTTCGACCTCGGCATCGCGCACGTCGAAATCAAGTACACCGGCGCGGGCCCGAAGCTGATCGAGATCAACCCGCGCCCAGCAGGCGACCGGATCACCGAGCTGATGGACGCCAGCTTCGGGCTGTCCACCATGGAGCTGCTGCTGCGCCAGTACCTCGGCGAGTCCGTCGGCGACGTCGTCACCGAGCCGAAGGGCGGCGCGGCGATCCGGTACCTCACCGCCGACCCCGGGGTGGTGACGGCGGTGAGCGGGCTGGACATCGCCGCCGCGCTGCCCGGGGTCCGCGAGGCCGGGGTGTCCGTCGGGCCGGGCGGGCGGGTCGATCCGTTGCGGGTGAACGAAGACCGCGTCGGCCACGTCCTCGCGACGGCGGCCGACGCCTACCTGGCGGGCCGGATCGCCGAGGCCGCCGCCCAGCAGATCGTGGTGGACACCCGCGCCGATGCGCCGCCGATGGTCCGCTGATGGCCGCGTCGGCGAGGCTGGGGCGACCGATGCCCGGACAGGAGAAGACGACATGCCGAACCTCGTGATGGTGATGCCGTACCAGGCATACCTCGCCAAGGCACGGGCGGAGGGCTTCCGGATCACGGCGATCTGGGACCCGGCCGAGGCCGGGCGGCTGTTCGGCGCGGACGCCCCGGCCTACCTGAAGGAAGTCGAGGCGCACGCAGACGGCCTCCGGCTGGTCGACTTCACCGACCGCGTCGCGTACGAAGGCGCGATCCGTGACGCCGTCCGGGAGACCGGCGCCGAGCACGTCTGGCACGTCGGCAGCGAGGAGAGCATGCAGCTCGCGTACGAGGTCGCCGACGACCTCGGCAAGGCCGTCAACTCGCCGCGTGCGGTCTTCCTGCTCAACGACAAGCTCGCGATGCGCACCTTGTTGCGCGACAAGGGCATCTCGACCGTGAAGTTCGCCGTCGCGGACCACTGGCGGGACGTCGAGCGGCTGCTCGGCGGCTTCACGCTGCCGGTCGTGGTGAAGCCGGCCGCGCTGTCGGCCAGCCGGGGCACGCTGCTGCTCACCGATCCCGCCGGCCTGCCCGCCTGGGGCGACGAGCTGGCCGCCTTGGCCTACTCCGGGCCGCTGCTGGTCGAGGAGTACCTGCGCGGCCCGGAGTTCAGCGTCGAGACGATGACCGTGCGCGGGGAGCACCACGTGCTCGGCGTGACGCGCAAGCTGCTCGGCCCGCTGCCGCACTTCGTCGAGCGCGGCCACCTCTTCGGCGAGCCGGAGACGGCCGAGACGCGGCAGGCGGGCGCCCTCGCGGTCGAGTTGCTCGACGCCGTCGGCTACCAGTGCGGCCCGGCGCACACCGAGGTGATCGTCACCGCGGACGGGCCGCGGATCGTGGAGTCGCAGGCGAGGCTGGGCGGCGACAAGATCCCGAACCTCATCGAGCACGCCCGCGGCTTCGACGTCAAGCGCGCGATGTTCGCCGCCCTCGCCGGGCGGACGGCCCTCCCGGAACCCCGCGGGCTCGTCGGGCACATCGCCTACTTCACTTTCCCCACGGGAGTTCTGCAGTCGGTGAAAGGTCTCGAGGAGGCCCGCGCACTGGACTACGTCGACACCCTGAGCTTCCCGTTCGCGCCCGGCGACGTCCTGCCGGAGACGGTCAGCTCGAAGACCCGGCACGGGTTCGTCATCCTCACCGGCTCCGCGGACGCGGCGGCGGCCCTGGCCCGCGCGGACGCCGTCCGTGCCCTGATCGAGGTGGAAGTCCGATGAGGAGCTTCTTCGCCCTGCACCGCAACGTCCGGCTGCGCGTCGGGCTCGCGTTCGTGCACAAGCTGATCGACGCGATGATCCTGACGTTCATCGCGATCTACCTCGCGGCGCACGTGGGCGTCGCGGTCGCCGGCGCGCTGATCCTGGTGTTCGCCGCCTTCGCGGTGGTCGGCATGCTCGTCGGCGGGCACCTGTCCGAACGCCGGGGACGCCGTCCGGTGCTGATCGTCGGCGATCTCGTCGGCACCGGCTTCCTCGCGCTGATGGCCGTCGCGTACTACTCCGGCTGGGGCGCCCTCGCCGTCTACTTCTGCTACGCCATCGTGAAGTTCGGGACGAACCTCGCGCTGCCCGCCAACGACGCGACGATCATCGACGTCACCCCGCCGGAGCAGCGCAAGTTCGTCTACACGGTCAACTACTGGGTGATCAACCTCGCGCTCGGCACCGGCGCGCTGCTCGGCGCTTTCCTGTACAGCGCCCACTTCGGCGCGGTGATCCTCGCCGGCGCGATCGGGATGGCGTTCGCCCTCACGATCACGGTGACGATGGTCGCCGAGACCAAGCCGGACGTCCCTCGCCCGGCCGCGAAGCTCACCGGCGTCGCGCAGTTCGTCCAGGGCTACCAGGTGGTGCTCGCCGACGCGACGTTCCGCAGGCTGATCATCGCCGCCACGCTGATCCTGACGCTCGAAGGGCAGCTGAGCACCGCGATCGGGATCCGGCTGTCGACGGGCTTCCCCACGCAGGAAGTGGTCCCGTTCGGCGCGGTGACCGGCGTGGAGATGCTCGGCGTGCTCAAGGCGGTCAACACGGTCCTGGTCGTCGTGTTCGCCCTCGTCGTCAACACGCTGCTGAAGCGGATGCCCGACCGCGCCCGGCTCTACGCGGGCATCACGCTGTACGCGGGCGGGTTCGCGGTGCTGGCCGTCACCGACGACGCCTGGCTGCTGCTCGTCGCCGTCGTCGTGCTGACCGTCGGCGAGCTGATGAACCTGCCGGTGCAGCAGGCGCTGCTGGCCGAGCTGGCCCCGGACGACGGCCGGCCGCGCTACCTCGCCGCGTACTACCTGCACATCCGGTTCGGCCAGATCGTCAACTCGATCCTGGTCAGCCTGAGCGCGGTGCTCAGCATGCAGGGCATGGCCGGGATCTACCTGGCCTTCGGTGCCGTGATCATCCTGCAGTACCGGGCGATCCTGGCCCGTCGCGAGACCCGCGTCGCGGTCTCCGCCTGACTCACTGGGAAGGTAACCATGTCGGCACGGTCCGAACGGATCACCAAGGCCTACCTCGCCGGGTGCGAGGAGGCGGACAGCCCGCTGCGCCACGCACGCGCGAGCCTGGAGCTGTCGGAGACCAAGCGCCTGTCCTGGCCCCGGCTGCTGCCGCGGCCGATCATGGTCGACGAGGCGGAGTACCGCGCGTTCGGCCGGGACCTCGTCACGGTCTACGAGCTGGTCGGCACCTTGCCGCGGCGGCTCTTCGACGGCGACTTCACGCGGTTCCGCACCGCGCTCGGCATCGACGACCGGCACGCCGCGCTGATGACGCGGCTGCTCGGCGAGGGACCGCCGCCGCTGTACGGCCGCGCCGACGTCTACTACGACGGCTCGGCGTTCAAGCTGCTGGAGTACAACATCGGCAGCGCGCTCGGCGGCCTGGACATGGTGGGCACGCTGCCCAAGGCGTACCTGCGCGTCCCGGCCGTCGCCGAGTTCGCCGCGGAGCACGGCCTCGGCTTCCTCGACATGGGCTCCGACCTCGCCGAGGCGCTGCGCAACGCGGGCAAGGCGATCGGCGCCGGCGAGCCGGTGGTCGCGATCGTCGAAGGTCCCGGCGGGATGACGACCTACGGCCACCAGCGGCGCGCGATCGCGGAACTGCTGGCGGAGAACGACGTCGAGTGCCGCGCCGGCGAGATCGGCGACCTGGAGTTCCGCGCCGGGAAGCCGTACCTCGACGGCACCGCGGTCGACGTCATCCTGCGGTACTACGGCCTCGAGGAGATGCTCGAGCACCCGGACTGCGACGCGCTGCTGGAGCCGGTCTTCCGCGCCCACGAAGCCGGCCAGGTCGTCGTCTGGACGCCGACGAACGTGTTCAGCAACAAGGGCACGCTCGCGATGCTGTCGGAGTTCGCCTCGCTCTTCTCGCCGGACGAGCAGGCCGTGATCGAGCGGGTGCTGCCGTGGTGCCGGATGCTCGGGCGCCCCGGCGCCGGCCCGGACGCCGGGCGCATCGAAGAGTGCGTGCGGCGTCAGGACCAGCTGGTGTTCAAGCCGACCGGGCTCTACGGCGGCCAGGGCGTCGTCATCGGCCAGGAGGTCGACGCCGGAACCTGGCGGGAGACGCTCGAAGCCGGTTCGCGGACCGGCTCGCTCGTCCAGGAGATCGTGCGGCCGAACCTGGAGACGGTGATCGACCCCGAAACCGGCGCGCGCTCCGAGTGGTACGCGCTGTGGGCGGCGTTCATGACCCCGGCCGGCCTCTCCGGCGGCGGCGTGCGCGCGATCCCGCCCGGCGGCACCACCGTCATCACCATGATCAACAACCCCGACGTCCGCAACACCTGCCTCTTCACCTGCTGAGCAAGGAGAACCCCGGTGCCCCGACTCGTCGACCTCACCCACGGCTTCTACGACGGAATGCCGTCCTACCCCGCCGACTGGTTCCCGAAGTTCGCCAGCGAACGCTCGATGACGCCGGAGACCGACCCGTACGGCACCAAGCGCACGTTCTCCTACTTGCACGTGTTCCCGCACAACGGGACGCACATGGAGTACAAGCTGCACTTCTACCCGGGCACCGAAGGCATCGACGAGGTCCCGCTCGGCACGCTGATCGGCCGCGCCTGCGTCGCCGACCTGTCGCACAAGGGCGAGCTGGACGAGGTCACCGGCGACGACCTGGAGAAGACGCTGCGGCCGGTGTGGCGGCCCGGTGACCGGCTGCTCATCCGCACGGACTACCTGCGGCACAACTGGGGCCGGCCCGACTACTGGGACCGCCCGCCGTACCTGACGCCGTCGGCCGCGCAGTGGGCCATCGACAACGACGCGTGCCTGATCGGCTTCGACTGCCTCACCGAACGGCCGGGCGACGCCGCGTCCCCGGTGCACCACGCGCTCCTCGCCGCCGGGATCCCGCTGCTGGAGTACGTCACCAACATGCACGAGCTGACCAAGCAGGTCGTCCAGCTGATCGCGCTGCCGACCAAGGTCGCCGGCGCCGAGGCCGCTCCGGCGCGCGTCATCGCGGTGGAGGACACCGATGACTGATCAGGTCGCGCTCACGGCCGTCGGTGGCGACGCCGACGTGCCGGACGGCCTGGCCCGGCTGCTCGGCCTGCTCGGCGACCCGCTGTCCGCGCTGCCGGCCGGCGCCGAGGTGCTGATCAAGCCGAACCTGTTCCAGACCGCACCCGGGTTCCACGTGCGGCCGGCGCTGCTGGCCGCGATCGCGCGCGTCGTCGCCGAGCACGGGGCTCGCCCGGTGATCGCCGAGCGCACGCACGCGATCTACGAGATCCTGCGCGACCACGAAGCCGGGAAGTACGCCCGCGTCGTCAGCTTCGACGATCTGCCGCTGCGCATCACCGGCATCCCGGGCGCGACGTCGCTGCGGGTGCCGATCGCCGTCCCGGAGCTGATCCTGGACTGCGACTACTTCATCGGCGTCCCGCAGCTGCGCACGCACGCGAGCGTCGTCTACTCGAACGCGATGAAGAACCTGGTGGGGCTGCTGCCCGGGTACACGACCCGGATCGTGCACATGGCGGGTGTCGACGAGTCCACCGTGGACCTGAACCTGATGCGGCCGCAGGACCTGGTGGTGTGCGACGGGACCACGGTGATCGAGGGCAACTACCCGATGGACGGGCAGGCCCGCGACGTCGGGTTCCTGGCCGCGAGCCGCAACGCCGTCGCGCTCGACGTCGCCGTCGGGACGCTCGCGGGCTTCGACCCGGACAGCGTCGCGTACCTGCGTGACGCGCACTCGCGCGGGATGGGCCCGCTGTCCCTCGACGACATCGAGCTGCTCGGGACACCTCTCGACGAGCTGGCGTTCGACATGGTGAAGGCGCCGGTCGAGATCGTCGTGCCGCGCGAGGGGATCCACGTCTACGCCGACAATGCGTGCCCGGCGTGCAGCCGGTTCGTCGCCGGGGCGATGCGGGCGCTGGCCGGGGAGCTGTGCGAATGGGACGGGGAGATGACGGTCATTTCCGGGCCTCAGGTCGAGGTGCCGCCCCTGCGTGGCGAGGTCGTGCTCGTCGGCAACTGCCTGTACGAGAGCCGGGACCTGGGCATCTTCGTCGAAGGCTGCCCGCCGCGGGCGATCCAGCTCGCCGCGTTCCGCTACGCCATGGGCAAGCCCGTCGGCGACCACGAGCGGACGCAGTTCCGGGTGCCGGCGGTCGCGCGATGATCACGTCCGCGCCGGCGCCGGGCGCCCGGCTGCACCGCCACGTCGTCCGGCTGGCCACGACGGTCGACCCGGTGGCGGCGGCCGCGGCCCTGCGCCCGGCCGGGCGCGTCATGCTCACCGCCGGACCGGGCGGCCGGGACGCCGTGCTGGCCGTGGGGGAGCTGGCCGTCCTCGCGCACCCCGGTGGCGACGGCCCCGCGCCGGTCACGGCCGCGGTGGACCTGCTGGCCGGGCTGGACCTCCCGCCGGACAGCACCGACGCCGAGGCGGCCTGGTTCGGGTTCCTCGCCTACGACGCCGCCCGCGACTTCGAGCGGCTGCCCGGCCGCCACCCGGCGGGCGGGCGTCCGGTGTACGAGTTCTTCCTGCCCGAGGTGCTGGTCGCCGAGGGCCGGGTGATCGGCCGGGGCACGACCCCCGCGGCCGCGCGCAAGGCGGCCACCCAGGTCGCCCGCACGCTCGACGGGCTCGCCGTCACGTCGCTGGGGGTCGTCGCGGTCGGCGCCGGGACGTTCGGCTTCGGGTACGACGAGTACGTCGACGCGCTTCGGCGCGCGCAGCGGCACATCCTGGACGGCGACGTCTTCCAGCTCGTGCTGTCCAACGCCTGGACCGCACCGGCCACTGTGGACGGACTGCGCGTCTACCGGAGACTGACCGAGATCAACCCGTCGCCGTACCACTTCTGGTACGGCGGCCCGGCTTTCGAGGCGGTCGGGGCGTCGCCCGAGCCGTGCCTAACGCTGTCGGGCGGCCGGGCGCTGATCCGCCCGCTCGCCGGCACCCGGCCGCGGGGCCGTGACGGCCGCGCCGACCGGCTCGCCGAGGACGACCTGCGTTCTTCGGTGAAGGAGCTGGCCGAGCACCGGATGCTGGTCGACCTGGCCCGCAACGACCTCGGCCGGGTGTGCCGCCCCGGGACCGTGTCGGTGGAGCGGCTGCTGGCCGTCGAGCGGTATTCGCACGTCATGCACCTGACGTCCGACGTGTGGGGCGAGCCGTCGGCCGGGCGCGGCACCGCCGAGCTGATCCGGGCGACGTTCCCGGCCGGCACCATGACCGGGACGCCGAAGGTGCGCGCGATGGAGATCATCGACAGCCTGGAGCCGTCGCGGCGCTGGCTGTACTCGGGCGCGGTCGGCTCGTTCGGGGTGTCCCATGTGGACTTGTACCTGACGATCCGCAGCATGGTCTGGTGCGACGGCGAAATCCGGCTGCAGGCCGGCGGCGGCATCGTCCACGACTCCGACCCGGCCGAGGAGTACGCGGAGTGCCTGGCGAAGCTCGCGTCCGGGGCCCGCGCCCTCGGCGTGACCGTGGAAGGGGTGGCCGCGTGATCTGCGTGCTCGACAACTACGACTCGTTCGTCTACAACCTGGTGCAGTACCTGGGAAACCTCGGCGCTTCGTGTCAGGTCTACCGCAACGACGAGATCTCGGTGGCCGATGTCGAGGCGCTCGGCCCGGAGCTGGTGCTGATCTCGCCGGGCCCCGGCGACCCGGCGGACGCGGGCATCTCGGTCGAGCTGGTCCGCCGGCTGGCCGGGCGCGTGCCGATCTTCGGGGTGTGCCTGGGCCACCAGGCGATCGGCGCGGCGTTCGGCGCCCGCGTCGTGCACGCGGCCGAGCCGATGCACGGCAAGTGCTCCCCGCTCGCCCACGACGGCCACGGTGTCTTCGCGGGCCTGCGCAACCCGCTGACGGTGGCGCGCTACCACTCCCTGGTCCTGGACCCGGCTTCGCTGCCGGCCGACCTGGTCGTCACGGCGTGGTCGTCGACGGGGGAGGTGATGGGCGTCCGGCACCGCAAGCTGCCGATCGAGGGGGTCCAGTTCCACCCGGAGTCGCTGTTCACCGAGGAGGGCGTGGCGATGGTGGCGAACGCGATGCGCTCGCGGACCCTGGTGCGCAGTTACTGATCCGGCCAGCTAGGCGAGTTCGGCCGAAACGACCGACGGCAGCTCGCGCAGCCGGGTCAGCAGCGGCTCGGTCTCCTCGGCCGCCAGCAGGACGGCGCAGACCATGCTGCTCTCGCGGACGCCGTCCTTGATGTCGACGGACAGCTCGTGGACGAGGTGGCCGGCCAGGGCGCTGACCAGCGCCGGGATCTGTTCGGCGCCGCCGACGAAGTACGTGGCGATGCGGCGGCGCAGCAGCATCGCCGAACGGGCGGCGGGAACGGCGAAGGAAGTGGACATGGCGGATCTCCCGGATCGACGAGGATGAGATCGGGGCCAGGTCCCGGAGAAAGGGCGATCGACGGCGCTGCGCGCCGGCGACCTGGGTTCAGCCGGCGCGCCGGGTTACGAGTCGCGAGGACGTCATGAGGCGCTGCACGGCGACAGGCTAACACGATCACCGCGCACCGGGCCAACACCGGTCGAGCAGGCCGGTGACCGTGTCGACCCTCCCATCACGCGTGTCGTCCGGCCAGGTACCTCAGCCGGCCCGGATGACGCCCAGGCCGAGCGGGGTGATCTCGTGGATCTGCGACTTCCCGGACCGCGCGCTGGTGATCAGCCCACTGGCCCGCAGCACCGACGCGTGCTGGCTCGCCGTGGCCAGTGCGACGCCCGTCAGCTCGGCCAGCTCGCTCGTGTTGCAGCGGGTGACCGCGACCGTCATCAGCACCCGCGCCCGCGTCTGGCCGAGCAGCGCCGCCAGCGACGGGCCGGGCTCCGCGTCGCTGTCGAAGCGGGGGTTGCCGATCGAGTAGACCAGGACCGGCGGGCGGCCCGGGTCCTTGTACGTCGTCGGCATGCCGTGCGCGAAGAACGCCGGGATCAGGTGGAGGCCGCGGCCGTCGAGGTGGAGCTCCTGCTCGATCGGGAACCGCACACGCAGCACCGGCGGCGACCAGGTGATGTCCGGGTGCAGCGTCGAGAGCAGCAGCTGCGGGCCGCCGCGGTCCAGGCCGGCCTGCAGCCGGCGGCGGTCGCGGGCGACCACGCGGCGGACCGTGGCCCAGTCCGGGGCCACGCACTGGCGGTGGTAGTCGTGCAGGGCGGTGCCGAGGCGGCGCAGCTCGCGGGGCTCGCCGTCGGCCAGCCGGCGCAGCCACGGCGGGACGCGCGAGCCCTGCGCCGCCAGCTCGGCGATGTCGGCGGCCAGGGCCGCCGGGGGTGTTTCGAGCACCGCCGAGACGCCGTCGCCGATCGTGGCGTGCCCGGCCGGGGTGAGGAAGTCCGGGCAGTACCCGTACGGCGGGACGGCCGACATCAGCAGCCGGCCGGACTCGGGCACCGCGGACCGCGACCCCTTCCGCCACCGGCCGAAGAACGGCTCGCCCTCCGGCCGCCGGATCCGGTAGCTGCTCATGAGCAGCTCCCACATCGGATCGGCGTCCCCGGCGATGGTCACGTTCGCCAGGTCCGCCTCCGTGAAGTGGATCTTCAGCATCGACGCACCGCCCTTTCCCGGACGAGAATAGCCACCGGTCGGGCGGGGTTTCGCGGCCGTGGGTGCGGCGACGTTTCGAGCAGGCCCGAAACGTCCCGGGGCCGGTTGACGCCGCCGTCGCGCCGCTGGCACGTTCTGGCCGTACCCCGGCGACGGGGTGGTGCGGGCCGGCTGGGGGTCGGCCTGGCCGTCTGGTCCGAAGTAGACGGTCCGGACCCGGGCGACCACGGTCCGCGCACGGCCCGCCGGCGGCCGGGGCGCTGCCCGGCCCGGCGGCACGGGCGGAAATTCACGGACACCACAGGGTTTTCCGGCCGATCTTGAGGGCACGCTCACCCTCCGCGAAGGTAAAGAGCCGGGCTGTCGAAGCTCACCCTGCGTAGCTGGTGCGTACGGGGGAACCGCCCGGCATTCCTTGACAGCGCCGTGGTGGCCGGAGTTATGTCTGCGTTCTGAATTCCGGGGAAAGTTCCAGGAAATCGTTCTCGGGCCACCGGTACGAATCGAGCCACGCCACCGATGAAAGAAGACGAACCGCTTCGCCGTCGTTCCACCGCGTCGTGGAAACCCGGCACCTGGCGGCTGCGCACGAAGATCTCCGTCGTGCTGTTGCTGCCCGTCCTCGTCGCGCTGCTGCTGGCGGGCGGGCGGGTGCAGGCCGAACTCGCCCAGGCGGGCGCGCTCAGTGCGGTACGGGACCAAATGCCCGTCGTGCAAGGGATCGCCGAGCTCACCGGGCTCGTCGACGACGAGCTGATCCACGACGCCGCGGCCGCGCAGACCGCCGCGGTCGACGCGAAAGCCGCCGCCATCCGCCACGACGCCGAATTCGCGCAGCTCGACCCGGCGCTTTCCCGAGCGCTGGATGATCAATTGGGTAAATTGGCCGGCCTGCGCCAGCAGGACGGTTCCGCCGGTCAGAAAACTCCCGCCTACCACGACTTCGTCGTCAGCCTCAGTGAAATGATCCCCGGCATCGTCGCCCAGGCCGGGAATGCCGATCTCGACGCTTCGGCCGACAGCGTGAAAGCATTGACGCAGCTGAGGGCGACGCTGGCCGGGCAGGAGGTCCCCGACGGACGGTCGGCGGACGCGCTCGCGGCGGCCGTCGCCGAGGAATCGGTGCTCACCGGGCAGATCCGCCGCGCCCTGCCCGCCGGTGCGGTGGCCGCGCGGTTCGCCGCCGCGACCATCCCCGGCGCCGGCGGGCCCGCGGCCAAGCGCGCGGCGCTCGAGGCCATCCTGGCCGACCAGGTGAAAACGCTTTCGGACGCGGTCGGCGCGCGGACCAACGTCACCCGGTCCGACGCGCTGCGCGACACCGCGCTGGTGATCGCGTCGCTGCTCGGTGCCCTCGCCATCGCGCTCGCCGTGGCCCGCTCGGTGGTCGTCCCGATCCGGCGGCTGCACGCGGCCGCGGTCGACACCGCGCGCCGCCGGCTGCCCGGCACCATCGAGCGGATCCGGGAGGGCGAGGACGTCGACTGGCAGGCGACCGAGCGGCTCCCGATCGACTCCGAGGAGGAGATCGGCCAGCTGGCCCGCGCCTTCGACGACATGCACCGGCAGGCGGTGCGGCTGGCCGTCGGCGAGCAGGCCGAGATGCGGATCCAGGTCAGCGAGATGTTCATGACGCTGTCGCGGCGCAGCCAGTCGCTGGTGGAGCTGCAGCTGTCGGTGATCGAGGACCTCGAAACCGACGAACAGGACCCGCAGCGGCTGGCCGAGCTGTTCCAGATCGACCACATCGCCACCCGGCTCCGGCGCAACGGCGAGAACCTGCAGGTCCTGGCGGGTGGACGACCGGTGCGCCGCGACATCGGGCCGGTCGCGACGGTCGAACTGCTGCGGGCCGCGACGTCGGAGGTCAAGGACTACCAGCGGGTCACGCTCGGCAACGCGCCGCGCGGGTCGGTGCAGTCCGAGGCCGCGGCCGACGTCGTGCACATCCTCGCCGAGCTGCTGGAGAACGCGATCCGGTCGTCCCCGCCGGACGAGCCGGTCGTGCTCACCGCCGACCGCGGCTTCGACGGCGGCGTGCTGATCGAGGTCGTCGACGTCGGCCTCGGCATGACCCGCGAAGACCTCGAGGCGGCGAACGCGCGGCTGGCCGCCGGCGCGTCGGTGAGCCCGGAGACCACCCGCCGGATGGGCTTGTTCGTGGTGAGCAGGCTCGCCGCCTCCCACGGGATCACCGTGCGGCTGCGGCCCACGACCACGCGGACCGCGAGCGCCGGCATCACCGCCAGCGTGCACGTCCCCGGCGTGCTGATCCTGGTGGACCTGCCGTCGCGGTCCGCGCTGCCCCCGGCGGTCAACGGCACCGCCCGGCACGAGCTGGAACCCCGGTGGCCGGTCGAGGAGCCGCCCGCCGTCGCGGCGGACACGCCGATGCCCACGCCGATCTTCGACCAGATGCTGTCGCACTGGTTCGCCGAGACGCCCGCGAAACCGGCGCGGCCCGGCGAGTGGGCGACCCCGGCCGACGACGTCCGGCAGGCCGCCGAAGCCGCGGTCGGCACGCTCGACGACCTCGAGCTCACCGATTCGGGCCTGCCGACCCGGCAGCCGGGCGCGCAGCTCGCGCCGGGCTCGGTCGCCCCGCGGCAGCCGCAGCAGCCCGCCGACCCGTCGTTCCGGGACCCGGCCGCGGTGCGGAACAACCTTTCCCGGCACTACAGCGGTATGCGCGCGGCCCGCCACCGGGTCGCGGCCGACCCGAAGGGCCCGTCATGAGCACGCGGCAGGGAGGAGCGGAAGTGGCCGAGGGGTCCCGGAACTGGCTGGTCTCGTCGTTCACGCAGGAGGTGCCCGGCGTCGCGCACGCCGCGCTCGTCTCGGCGGACGGCCTGCTCGTGGCGGCGAACGACACGATGCCGCGCGACCGGGCCGACCAGCTCTCGGCGATCGCGTCCGGCCTCTCGAGCCTCGCGCTCGGCACGGCCGACCTGTTCACCGCGGGCCGGGTCGTGCAGTCGGTCATCGAGATGGAGCAGGGCTTCCTGATGCTGATGAACGTCGGCGACGGCTCGAACCTGGTGGTGCTGGCCAACCCGGGCTGCGACATCGGCCTGGTCGGCTACGAGATGACGCTGCTGGTCGACCGGGTCGGGAAGATGGTCGAGACACCGGCGCGGCCCAGTCTGCACTCCCCGGCCGCCCCGGGGGCGAGCCGGTGACCGAAGGCCGGCGACGCGAAGGCGGGCGGCACGCGGCTTCGCTGGCCCGCCCGTACGCGTGGACCGCCGGCCGCACCCGGCCGACGGTCGACCTGGCGGTGGAAGCCCTCGTCGAGACGACGCCGGAGGGGCGGACGGCGCCCTTCAGCCCGACCAACCCGCTGGCCGCGGTGACGCAGCTGTGCCTGCACCAGCGCTCGGTGGCGGAGGTCGCGGTGCACCTGGGCGTGCCGCTGGGCGTGGCCCGGGTGCTCATCGGCGACCTGCTGGTCGCCGGCCAGGTGTCGATCCGCGACACGCTCACCGCGGACGCCTCCTTCGACGAACGCAACGACCTGCTCGAAAGGGTCCTCAGTGGACTACGTGCACTCTGACAAGCGGATCACCTCGGCCAAGATCGTCGTGGCTGGCGGGTTCGGGGCGGGCAAGACGACGTTCGTCGGCGCCGTCTCCGAGATCGACCCGCTGCGCACCGAAGCCGTGATGACGGCCGCGGCCGTCGGCGTCGACCGGACCGAGGCGGTGCCGGGGAAGTTCGCCACGACGGTGGCGATGGACTTCGGCAGGCTCACCCTCGCCGACGACCTGATCCTCTACGTGTTCGGCACGCCGGGCCAGCACCGGTTCTGGTTCATGTGGGACGACCTGGTCTGCGGCGCGGTGGCGGCGATCGTCCTGGTCGACACGCGCCGGCTGGCGGACTGCTTCGCGTCCATCGACTTCTTCGAGTCGCGCGGGCTGCCGTTCCTGGTCGCGGTCAACGAGTTCCAGGACACCCGCCAGCACCCGCCCGAGCAGGTGCGCGAAGCCCTCAAGATCCCGGCGGAGGTCCAGGTGATCACCTGCGACGCGCGGTCGCCGGAGTCGACGAAGCGGACCCTCATCGCCGCGGCCGAGTACGCGTTGGCCGCGTTGCACGCGCCACGCCTGCTTTCGGGGGGCCCAGGGGGGCTCGTTCCCCGGCCGGGGTCCGGGGTTTGACCCCGGCCGACACAGAAAGCCTGACAGGAGCACGGAAATGACGATGGACCACGACGACTTCGCGATGGGCCACTGGCTCGTCGTGCTGGCCTACCTGACTTCGGTGGTGGGCTGCGCGCTCGGGCTCGCCTGCACGCTGCAGGCGCGGACCACGGACAACGCGCGCACCCGGCTGACCTGGCTCGGACTCGCGGCGCTGTCGATCGGCGGTGTCGGCATCTGGGTCATGCACTTCATCGCGATGCTCGGGTTCTCGACGCCCGGGCTGCCGGTGCGCTACGACATCCTGCGCACGGCGCTGTCGGCGATCCTGTCGGTGGTGGCGGTGTTCTGCGGCCTGCTGGTGTTCGGCGTCCGCAACCGGTTCGCCTGGAAGCGGCTGCTGCTCGGCGGGCTGCTGACCGGGCTCGCGGTGAACGTCATGCACTACACCGGGATGTGGGCGGTCCAGGTCAAGGGCACGATCAGTTACGACCCGACCTTGGTGGCCCTGTCGGTGGTGATCGCGGTCGTCGCGGCGACGGCGGCGCTGTGGTTCACGGTCGGCCTGGACAAGCTCCTGCCCCGCCTGGCAGCCGGCCTGGTGATGGGCGCGGCGGTGACTGGCATGCACTACACGGGCATGGCGGCGGTCCGGCTGCACCTGGACCCGGCGGCGCCGGACCCGTCGGGCGCGGAGGTGTTCTCGTTCCTGTTCCCGGTGTTCGTCCTGGCGGCACTGGCGATGGCGGTCCCGATCTGCGCGGTGTTGATGGCGTCGTCGAGTTCGGAGTCTCCGCGGCACACGACCTTGGTGCCGTGAGGGAGAAACACTGTTCCCCACCCACGACCGGGCCGGTGCCGTCAGTCCGATGTGGACACCGGCACCGGGAAGCGGTCGGCGCTGAAGTGCACCAGGAGGGCCTTCGCCGTCGCGCAGATCTCGTCGCCCGCGCGGAGGGTGGCCGTTGCGTGGAGCTTGCGGCCGTCGCGGTGGTCCAGGCGGCCTACGACGGTCAGCGGGACCGCGTACGGCGTTCCGCGGTGGTAGTCGACCGTCAGCGAGGCCGTCATGCCCGGGAAGCCCGCCGCCGCGGTCGCGCGGCCCAGGACGTGGTCGAGGACCGCCGCCACCCAGCCGCCGTGGACCCGGCCCGGGGGTCCCTCGTGCGCCGGGCCGAGGAGCACCTCGGCCCGGACCTCCGCAGGTCCGATGTGCACCCAGGACAGCGGCGGCGCCAACGGGTTCCCCGGTCCCTCGAGCGGGTTGTTGATGCTCAGGTGGCCGCCGCCTTCGAGCGCGGCCAGCAGCAACGGCGGCGACCCGCCCGCGGCGCGCAGGGCGGTGGTGACCGCTTCGATCCGGCCGGCCGCGGCGGCCAGGCCGGCGTCGTCGGCCACGCACACCGACGCTGCGATCAGCTCGCGGATCCGGTCGGCGAGCAGCGCGCGCCCGGGCGGCACGCCGTCGACGACCGGGAAAGCCGGGCTTTCGGACATTGCGCCCCCAGCACCCTGAAACTAGAACACGTTCCAGTCTACCAGGTCGGCCGGGCCGTGACGCCGCCGTCGACGACGAGGTCGTGCCCGGTGATCCAGGACGCCAGCGGCGACGCCAGGAAGACGCACGCGTTGCCGACGTCGGCCGGCGTCCCCAGCCGGCCCAGCGGGGCGGCTCGCCGCCACCGCTCGACGCCGTCGGGCCAGTCCCGGTCCAGCCCGGCCCGCGAGATCAGCCCGGGCGACACCGTGTTGACGCGGATCCCGCGCGGTCCGTACTCCAGCGCGGCGCCGCGGGCGTGCATCACCAGTGCGGCTTTGGCCGCGCTGTAGTGGACGTGCCCGGGCGCGGGCTGCCGGGCCTCGATCGACGCGACGTGCGTGACGCTGCCGCCGTCGCGCAGCAGCCGAGCGGCTGCTTGGGTGCAGGAGAACGCGCTGGTCAGGGTGCTGTCCAGCATCGCCCGCCAGCGTCGCGCCGACAGGTCCGCGAGGGCTTCGACCGGTTGGACGCCGGCGTTGTTCACGAGCGCGTCGAGCCGCCCGCCCCAGTCCGCGACGGCTTCGAGCAGGGCGTCACAGGCGTCGTCGTCGGTGAGTTCGGCGGCGAACGCGCGCGCCCGGCCGCCCCCGGCCTCGATCGCCGCGACGACGTCGTCGCCCGCACCGGGACGCCGGTGGTGCACGGCCACCGCGCTGCCCGCTTCGGCGAACCGCAGCGCGATCCCGCGGCCGACGGTGCCGCTCGCGCCGGTGACGCAGGTGACCGTGCCGGAGAGGTCGGGCAGGGCCGTTCGGAGGCTCGTCACGCGCAGATCCTAGAGTGCGCCGCTACCTTGTGAGGCATGGCCGACACCCAGCGTTCGAAGTTCTCCGAGCTCCTGCAGGCCCAGATCCGGCACGAGTTCACCGCCGCGCAGCAGTACGTCGCCCTCGCCGTCTGGTTCGACGCGCGCGACCTGCCGAGGCTGGCGAAACGCTTCTACCGCCAGTCGCTCGAGGAGCGCAACCACGCGCTGGCGATGGTCCAGTACCTGCTCGACCGGGGCCAGCCGGTGGCGATCCCGGGCAGCGGCGACGTCCGGAACGACTTCTCGAGCGCGCACGAGGCCATCGAGCTGGCGCTGGAGCAGGAACGGGCGGTGACCGCCGACATCGAGGCGATGGCGCGGGCCGCACGGGCGGAGGAGGACTACCTCGGCGAGCAGTTCGTGGCCTGGTTCCTCAAGGAGCAGGTCGAGGAGGTCTCGCAGATGTCCACGCTGCTCACGGTCGTCGAGCGCGCCGCGGACAACCTCTTCGAGGTCGAGAACCACCTGTACCGCGAGGCGGCCACGGGCGTCGAGGACGCGCCGGACATGCCGCCGGTCGCGGGCGGGAAGCTCTGACGCCGCTCAGCGCGTGAGGTCCGCCCCGAGCTGCCGGGCGGCGACGGCGTGGGCGTGCAGCTCCACCAGCGGCGGAACGAGACTTCCGGACAGCCCCGCACCGACGGCACCCACGGGTCGGGCCGTGAGGTGTCCTTCAGGTACACCGGCCGGTCGGCGCCGGGAGCGCGAGTGTCGGTGTCGTCCTCATCCGATGAACGTCACTTCGGGGTAGGCGCGCGAAGGGGCCGCCAGCAGCGGCTGGGGCCGGCACCGCAGCTCCTGGTCGAAGAAAGCGCTCACGTAGTTCCGCGTGATCGCCAGCGCGCGGCCGGCGTCGATGTGCGCGCCGATGTCGACGCCCAGCTGCGCGGCGAGCACGCCGAGGTCGGTGAACGAGCTGTGCACCGTGCCGGACACCATGAGCCAGCGCTTCCACCCGGTGAGGTGCGTCCAGTCCGTCTCCCAGTCGTCGTACGGGCCCGGCGCGCCCGGGGTGTACTCGTCCATGCTGCCCAGGAACAGGAACGGCCGGGCCAGCCCGGACGCCGGGAGCGGGACGTGGATGCTGCCGTCGATGTCGGCCCCGGCCCGGATGCGCGGGTCGGCCAGCATCGCCTGCGTCGTGACGGCGCCGCCCGCGGAGTGCCCGGTCATGCCGATCCGCGCCGGGTCGATCAGCGCGCCCCACTTCTTCGAGCGCAGCAGCGAGTCGAGCACGAACGACGTGTCCTTCGACCGCACCTGCGCGACCTTCTCCCAGATGCCCGGCTGGTCGTCGACTTCGCAGGCGGCGCAGCCGGTGACGTGGCCGTCGGGGAACGTGGTGGCGCGGTTCTCGTAGGTGTGGTCGATCGCCGCGACGGCGTAACCGCGGCTGGCGAGGTCCTCGGCCAGCGCCGTCAGCGTGGCGCGCGGCTCCGTCCAGCCCGGCGACAGCACGACCAGGGGCAGGCCGTGCCACCGCCCGGCCGGTTTCGCGTCGACGACGGCGTTCGTCCGGACGGTGCTCAGGACGTCCAAGGGCAGCCCCGGGATGTTGTCCCGTTCGAGGTTGCGCTCGGACTCCAGCGGCGTCATGTACTGCTTCTTGGGCCCGTTCGCCGAGGTCGCCGGGTAGAAGACGGAGACCATCAGCTCCCGGTAGGGCACCGACGGCACCCACGGGTCGGGCCGCGAACTGTCCACAAGGGACACTGAGGTGACGCCGACGGGCTCGTGGCCGGTCGGACGGGGCAGGGAGGGCGTCGTGGCCGCCGAAACGGCGGGCGACGCGGACAGGGCGAGGGTCAGAGCGGTGGCGACCGCGAGAGTGCGCATGATTCCCCCAGGAATCGAGTCAGGAAAGGTGCCGGAGGCGGCGGAAGCAGAACCAGGTGAGCAGGGCGGTCATCGCGAGGTAGAGCGCGAGTTCGAGCCACTGCAGCGGCCAGAACCGCGAGCCGGGCTGGTAGGTCAGGCGCTGCTGGTAGCCGTGCGCGCCCAGCTGCCCCATGCACTGCTCGAGGGAGCCGCGTGCCGGCGGCCCGCCGCCCGGCCTCGGCAGGCAGTTCTGCACGAAGTTCGGCAGCGGGGAGGCCACGTTCCCGTTCGGGTCGACGGTTTCGTTCGCCAGCACCCACGCGCCGGCCGGGTTCCGCACCCCGATCTCCTGCACGGTGCCGGTTCCGTCGCCGGTGATGTTCGTGATGTCCTTGCTGACGATCGGGATCGTCGTCTGCACCGGCGGCAGCAGGTACGGCCGCACGAAGTCCGGCACCAGGAGCAGCACGGCGGCGAGCACGACGAGCGTGACGGCCATGGCGGCCACCGTCCGCTTCAGCAGCATCCCGACCGCGACGCCGAGCGCGAGGGCGAAGGCCGCGTAGCCGATCGGGACGATGCCGCGCGCGCCGAACACCACCGGGGCGATGCGCGAGAGCATCCCGCGATCGGTCTGCTGCGCCGCGAGCGCGTCGATCGGGCTCGCCCACCACGACACCGCCCAGCCGAGCAGGCCGGCCGCGACCATCGCGGCCGGCAGGCCGAACCCGAGCTTGGTGGTGAGCCACCGCTTGCGGGTGACGGTCTGGTTCCACACCAGGCTGTGCGTGCCGCTCTCCAGCTCGCGCGTGATCATCGGGACGCCCCAGAACACGCCGATCGCCGCGGGCAGCAGGTAGAGCACCAGGATCGTCCCGCCGAAGAGGGTGTCCTGGTCGGAGAAGTCCGTGCGCCCGACCAGCTCCGGCCCGGTGATCGCGAGCACGACGCCGATCACGACCAGCGCGGCGAACACGGACAACGCGGGAATGCGGAACTGGCGCCAAGTCAGCCAGGTCATCTCAGGACCTCCAGGGCGGGGCGGGCGGCGGCGGGGTTGCTCATGTACTCGAGGACGAGGTCCTCGAGGCCGATCTGCGCGACCGTCCACGCGGGATCGAGGATGGGCGCCTCGGTGCGGACGAGCACGGTGGTCTGCCGGTCGGTGTGCGTCGCGGAGACGACGTGCTGCTCAGAAGGCAGCGAATCGAGCTCGCGGCGCGGCCCGGAGAGCCGGTGGTGCGTGGCGAGCAGCTCTTCGACGTCGCCCATCACCCGGACCTGGGAGTCCACCAGCACGACGAGGTGGTCACAGACCCGTTCGAGGTCGTTGACCAGGTGCGAGGACATCACCACGGACAGCCCGTGCTCGGCGACGGCCTCCATCAGGTCCTGCAGGAACTCCCGGCGCGCCAACGGGTCCAGCGCGGCGACCGGCTCGTCGAGCAGCAGCAGCTCGGGGCGCTTGGCGATGCCGAGGGTGAGCGCGAGCTGCGCGCGCTGGCCGCCGGACAGCTTCCCGGCGTGCTGCTTCGGGTCGAGCCCCAGCCGTTCGACGCGCTTGGTGGCGAGCGAGTCGTCCCACCGCGGGTTGAGGTGCGCGCCGAGCCGCAGGTGCTCTTCGATGGTGAGGCCGGTGTAGACGGGCGTGCTCTGGGCGACGTAGCCGACCTTCGCCAGCTGGTCCGGGCCGCTGCCCGGCACCCCGCCGCAGACCTCGATGCTGCCGGTCGTCGGCTCCAGCATGCCGGAGGCGATGTTCAGCAGCGTGGACTTGCCGGCGCCGTTGGGGCCGACGAGCCCGGTCACGTGGCCGGCCTCGATTTCGAGCGTGCAGCCGGTCAGCGCCCACTTGCGCTGGTACTTCTTGCCCAGTCCCTGGGCACGCAGGACGGTCACGCTATGTCCTCTCTGGCGGAGTCGCGAAACGTGGACATCAGCAGGGCCTCGATGCTCTCTTCGTCGAGGCCGGCCTGGCGCGCCTTGCCGAGCCAGCGGCGCAGGTCCTGCCGCAGCGGCCCGAGCACGGCGAAGGAGGCGGCGCCGTTCAGCGTCGCGGTCACGAAGGTGCCGACGCCGGGCCGCGCCGAGACGAGGCCGTCGTGCTCCAGTTCGCGGTAGGCCTTGAGCACGGTGTTCGGGTTGATCGCGAGGGCGGCGACCACGTCCTTGACCTTCGGGAGCTGGTCTCCCTTTTCGAGCAGGCCCAGCCGGAGGGCGTGCCGTACCTGCTGGACCAGCTGCTGGTACGGCGACAGCCCGGACCGGGCGTCGAGGTGGAACTCGATCATCGGCAACTCCATTTATCTAGTTACCTATCACTATAGCTAAAAGGGAGAACTCAGCGCCAGAGATCTTTTCGGGAACCTTCCGCGGTCGTTCCGCGAAGGACGGGTGGAACCTCGGCGGCCGCCCCGCGTCTGCAGAGGTGATCGTTTTCCTCGACGAAAGGGTTCTTCGTGCGTCGATTTCCTGGGGGAGGCATCGTGCGTGGCGTGGTCGTCGCGCTCGGCGTCTCGCTGGCCGTCGTGGCCGGGCCGGCCGTGGCTTCGGCCTCCATCGACAGCGTGCCGGCACCGAAGCTCGGCTGGACCGACTGTGCCGACGGCTTCCAATGCGCCACCGCCTCGGTGCCGCTGGACTACGACCGGCCGTCCGGCGCGAAGATCGACCTCGCGCTGATCAAGCTGCCCGCCACCGATCCCGCCCGCAAGATCGGGACGCTGTTCGTCAACTTCGGCGGCCCGGGCGCGTCCGGCCTGCAACGGCTGCGAGAGCGCGGGAAGTGGCCGTGGCTGTTCTCCGACGAGCTGCGCGCGCGGTTCGACGTCGTCTCGTGGGACCCGCGCGGGATCGGGAACAGCGCCGCCGTCCGGTGCTTCGATTCGCTGGCCGAGCAGGAGTCCTTCTTCGGCTCGTTCCCGGAGATGCCCGGCGACCCGAGCGGCAACGCGGCCTTCTACGCGAAGTCCAAGGAGCTGGCCGACCGGTGCTCGGCGAAGGCCGGCCCGATCCTCGAGCACGTCTCGACGGCCAACACCGCGCGGGACCTGGAGCTGCTGCGCCGCGCCGTCGGTGACGCGAAGCTGACCTACCACGGCATTTCCTACGGGACGCAGCTCGGCGCCACGTACGCCAACCTGTTCCCGGACCGCATCCGCGCCATGGTGTTCGACGGCACGATGGACTTCGCCGGCAACGCCACCGGCCACGACGGCAGCGGCAAGAGCGTCCCGCTGGACACCCGGCAGGACGTCGCCACCGGCATCTCGCAGACGTTCGACCAGTTCCTGCGCCTGTGCACGGAAGCCGGGCCGAAGTGCGCGTTCTCCTCGGGCGACCCGAAGGCGAAGTGGGCTTCGATCACGGCGCGGGCCAAGCAGGCGCCGATCACCGTGGACGGCGAGACGTGGACGTACTCCGGGATCATCAACGCGGCGGGCGACCTGTCCGACTCGCGGGGCTGGCCGGACATCGCTTCGCTGCTGCAGCGCCTGTACGACGCTCCGCCGGTTTCGGCTTTCGCGGCCGCTTCGGAGCCGTACACGTCCAACCGCACCGAAGCCTTCAACGCGATCCAGTGCAGTGACAGCGACGTCCCGACCGACCCGGCGATCTACAGCCGGTACGCGGAATCCGAGGACCAGCGGGTCCCGTACTTCGGCCGGATCGCGGTGCTGGACATGATGAGCTGCGCGTTCTGGCAGGCGAAGGACACGGATCGCTACACGGGCCCGTGGAACCGCCCGACGTCGGCGGAGATCCTGGTGCTGAACAACCGCCTCGACCCGTCGACCCCGCTGCCCGGCGCCCGCGACGGCGCGGCGGAGCTGGCCCGGGCGCGCGTGTTCGTCACCGAGGGGTACGGGCACTCGTCGATGTACGTGCCGAGCACGTGCACGGAGCAGGTGAAGCGCGACTACCTGATCTCCGGGACGTTCCCGGCGGCGGGCAAGACCTGCGCGATCGACGCGAGCCCGTTCGCGGGCTGAGACCGGCGGCCCGAGGCGGCACTTTCCCGGGAAAGTGCCGCCTCGGCGGGCTTTCACGGGCCTCGCCCGGCTGACCAGGATTCGGCCGTTGGCCCCAGGTCACCGACGGGCCCGGCGGTACCCGGCTCGCTCCAGGAGTGCTGCGAAACCCTCGTCCGGTGGCCCGCACACCGCGCTTCGGCGCCCGAGTTCCCGCGGGTGCCACCGTCGGCGCGTTCGTGCGGGTCACGGCGTCCACTGTGCCGGAACGGCCCTGCCCCGCCAGGGTGACCCCCGACTTGACAGGCGGGCCGCTCGTCTCGCACTATGCGAACAAGTGTTCGATAACTTTCTCCTGGGTTCGCCCGCGCTTCGCGGCGTGGGTGTCTCCGGTGCGAGTACGTGGTGCTGGAGGTGAGCGGTGGTGGCGGTGCCGGAGGCGCTGGCCGGGCTCACGGCGATCCCGGGCGTCCGCACGGCCGCGGAGCTGAGCTCGGATTCGGTGCTGGCGGTGCTGCCGCCGTTGGCGCGGTTGCTGCCGGAGGGCGGGTTGCGCCGGGGCAGCACGATCGCGGTGGGCGGCGCGACATCACTGGTGCTGGCCCTGCTGGCGGCGGCCACCCGCGACGGCTCGTGGGCGGCGGTGGCGGCCCTGCCGGAGCTGGGCCTGGCCGCGGCGGCGGAGTTCGGCGTCGACCTGGACCGGATCGCGCTGGTGCCGCACCCGGGCGCGGAGCTGCCGGGCGTGCTGTCGGCCCTGGTGGACGGCTTCGACCTGGTGGTGCTCGGCCCGGTCGCGGTCGAGCCGCAGCTGGCTCGGAGGCTGGCGGGCCGGGTGCGCAACCGGGGCACGGTGCTGCTGACGGTGGGCCCGTGGCCGGGCGCGGACGTGGAGTTACGGGTGTCGGGACGTCGCTGGCGCGGCTTGACGGCGGATGGGCACGGCCACCTCCGAGCGCGCGACGTGGTGGCGACGAGCCGAGGCCGCGGAGCGGCGGCGAGGCCGTTGTCGGTGCAGCTGCAGCTGCCAGGACCGGGCGGGAGCTTGGCACCGGGTGAGCCACCGGAGCGGCGGTTGGCCGGGGTGGCCGGGTGAGCTTCGGTGCCGCGGGGGCCAGGGTTCACGTGGTGGCCGGGGTGTCGGGGTTTGTTCTTGCCGGCCGGGTGTTTTGCTGGCTGCGCGAGGAATCGTGGTTGTCGCGCCGCCCGCGTGATGACCGGCGACCGGCTGGGCTGCCCGGACGAGTGACGCTCGAGAGTTGTGCGAGCTTGCCGTGTGTTCTGCCGTGATCGCGCGCGCGGCCGGCCCGTGTTCTGCTGTGACTCATCCGGGGCCGCGCGATGAGCGGGCACCGAAGGCCGTCGATCCCGGGCCGGTGCTTTGCCGTGGCCGCACCATGAACCGGTCCCTCGAGCCGCTGGTCACGGCTGCGGGATGAGCGGTTCACCACGGCTGCTCGTGCTGTGGTGCCCGGACTGGCCGGTCGTCGCCGCCGGGGCCGTGGCCGGCACTTCGCCGCTTGCTGCCGCTGCCGTCTTCTCCGGCAACCGCGTCGTCGCCTGCTCTGCCGAAGCGCGCCGCAACGGGGTCGGGCGGGGGATGCGGCGGCGCGACGCTCAGTCCCGGTGCCCGGAACTCGTTGTGCACCAGCACGATCCGGACCGCGACGCCCGGCTCTTCGAACCCGTCGCCGCCGCGGTCGAAGCGCAGGCCGTCGGGGTCGAGGTCGTGCGGCCCGGGATCGTCGCCGTGCCCGTCACCGGGGCCGCCGGGTACTTCGGCGGCGAAGAAGCCCTCGGCGAGCTGCTCGTCAACGAGGTCGAAGCCCAAGCCGGCGTCGAATGCCAGGTCGGGATCGCCGACGGCCTCTTCGCCGCGACCCTCGCCGCCCGCCGCTCGGCCTTCGTCCCGCCCGGCGGCACCCCGGCCTTCCTCGCGCCCCTTTCGATCGCCGAGCTGAACCAGCCCGGCGACGACCGCGGCGAGCTCGTCGACACGCTCCGCCGCCTCGGCCTGCGCACCCTCGGCGCGTTCGCCGGCCTGGCCGAACGCGACGTCGCCGGCCGCTTCCCGAAGGACGCCGTCACCGCCCACCGCCTCGCCCGCGGCCTCGCCGAACGGCCGCCGCTGCGCCGCGCCCTCCCGCCGGACCTGGCCGTCACCGAAGAGTTCGACGATCCTCTCAAGAGAGTCGACGAAGCCGCGTTCGTCGCGAAGACCCTCGGCGAACGCTTCTTCGCCGGCCTCGCCCACCACGGCCTCGCCTGCACGCGGCTGGCCATCGTCGCCGTCACCGAAGCGGGCGAAGAACGCGTGCGCGTCTGGCGTTGCGCCGAACCCCTGACCGCCCGCGCGACGGCGGACCGCGTGCGCTGGCAGTGCGAAGGCTGGCTCACCACCCGGGACCGGCCCACCGCCGGGATCGTCCGGCTGCGCCTCGACCCCGAGGAGGTCGTCGGCGGGCAGGCGCTGCAGCTGCAGCTCGGATCGATGGGCCGCGACGCCGACGCCGCCGAGCGTGCCGGCCGTGCCCTGGTCCGCATCCAGGGCCTCCTCGGGCCCGACGCCGTGGTCACGCCGCTGCTCGACGGCGGCCGCGGGCCGGCCGAGCGCGTCCGCCTGGTCCCGTGGGGCGAGCCGCGGCGCCCGGCGGTCGAGGACCGGCCGTGGCCCGGGCGCCTGCCCGCACCGTCGCCGGCCCGGGTGGCACCCCGTCCACCGGCGGCCCTGGTGCTCGACGCGCTGGGCGACGAGGTCCGCTGCACCGAACGCGGCGAGCTCACCTACCCACCGGCGACGGTCGCGGTCGACGGCGGCCCGTCCCGCCGGGTCCTCGGCGCGGCGGGGCCGTGGGTCGTGCATTCGCCGTCGCCCGCGAAGCGCGGGGCGAGGGCGCGGATCCAGGTGGTGCTGGAAGGCGAGCACGACGATCTCGCGTTGCTGCTCCGGGTCACCGTCGGACTGGATCCACAGTGGACGGTCGAGGGCGTCTACGACTGACCGTCCTTTGTGATCGAGGTGACTCCGAGTTGACACCGGGCGCTGCCCGGCTCAGGATCGACCCAGGTACTCGCACGTGTGTTCGAACAGTAGTCGCTGGCTTCCCCACAGCGAACTTCCTTGTGGGGAGCGGAGTCTTGGCGTTCAACAATCCGGGTGTGCCGTGGTCCGAAGTGGAGCGGATCGCCTCCGGGCGGCCGCCCGTGCCCGGCGACGGCAACGATGCCCCGGCGTGGTCGCGCAAGCGCGAAGGGTATGCCGGGGCGCCGGAAGACCTCCGCGACCGCAAGAGCCGGGACGACGGCGGCGACCGGATCCGTGCCCCCTACGCCGAGCTGCACGTCCACTCCAACTTCAGCTTCCTCGACGGCGCGAGCCACCCCGAGACGCTCGTCGAGGAGGCCGCGCGGCTCGAGCTGGACGCTCTCGTCCTCACCGACCACGACGGCCTCTACGGCGCGGTCCGGTTCAACGACGCCGCCCGGGAACTCGGCGTCCGCGTCGGGTTCGGGGCCGAGCTTTCGCTCGACCTGCCCGCGCCGCAGGCCGGCGAACCCGACCCGGACGGGACGCACCTGCTGGTGCTCGCCCGGCAGCAGGAGGGCTACCACCGGCTCTGCAAGGTCATCTCCCACGCGCAGATCGCCGGTGGCGAGAAGGGTCGTCCGGTCTACGACCTCGAGGAACTGGTCGACGAGCTGGCCGGGCACGTCGTCGTGCTCACCGGCTGCCGGAAGGGGCCCGTCCGGCGGGCGCTCGCCGAGCACGGGCCCGCCGCCGCGCGGGCCGAGCTCGGGCGGCTCGCCGACTGGTTCGGGCACCGGCACGTGGCCGTCGAGCTGATCGACCACCGCCTGCCCCTCGACGACGCGGCCAACGACCACCTCGCCGAAATGGCGGGGGAGCTGCGCCTGCCGACCGTCGTCTCGAACAACGCGCACTACGCCCGGCCGGAGGACGCCGTCGTCGCGGACATGGTCGCCGCCGTCCGGGCGCGGCGCTCGGCCGAGGACCTGGAGGGCTGGCGGCCGCCGTCGGGGCAGGCGTTCCTGCGGTCCGGGATGGAGCAGCGGCGCCGCTTCGAGCGTCGCTACCCCGGCGCCGTCGGACGGGCCGCCGTCCTCGGCGTCGAGGTCGCGTTCGACCTGAAGCTCGTCGCCCCCGACCTCCCGCCGTTCCCGGTGCCGCCCGGCCACGACGAAATGTCGTTCCTCAGCGAGCTGACCTGGCGCGGCGCCGCGAAACGCTACGGCTCGCGCGAGGAGAACCCGAAGGCCTACGCCCAGCTCGACCACGAGCTCGCCATCGTCGAGAAGCTCCATTTTCCCGGCTACTTCCTGGTGGTGTGGGACATCGTCCGGTTCTGCAAGGAGGCGGACATCCTCTGCCAGGGCCGCGGCTCCGCGGCGAACTCCGCGGTCTGCTACGCCCTGGAAATCTGCCACGCCGACCCGGTGAAGTGGAACCTGCTGTTCGAGCGCTTCCTCGCCCCGGAACGCGACGGGCCGCCGGACATCGACATCGACATCGAGTCCGACCGCCGCGAGGAGGCCATCCAGTACGTCTACGAAAAGCACGGCCGCTTCCACGCCGCGCAGGTCGCCAACGTGATCACCTACCGGGCGCCGTCCGCGATCCGCGACGCCGCGAAAGCCCTCGGTCACAGTCCGGGGCAGCAGGACGCCTACAGCAAGCTCGTGGATCGTTGGGGTGGCGGCACGAAACAGCAGACGGCCGGCGACATCCCCGCCGACGTCCTCGACCTGGCCGGCCGGATCGAGGACTTCCCGCGCCACCTCGGCATCCACTCCGGTGGCATGGTCATCTCGAAGCAACCGGTGTCCGAAGTGGTCCCGGTCGAGTGGGCGACGATGGCCGACCGCAGCGTCCTGCAGTGGGACAAGGACGACTGCGCGACCGTCGGCCTGGTCAAGTTCGACCTGCTGGGCCTGGGCATGCTGTCCGCGCTGCACTACATGATCGACCTCGTCGCCGAACACCACGACGCCGTCGTCGACATCGGAAAACTCGACCTCGCCGACCCCAAGGTCTACGACATGCTCTGCGAAGCCGACGCGGTCGGGGTGTTCCAGGTCGAGTCCCGCGCGCAGCTCGCCACGCTGCCGCGGCTGCGCCCGCGGGAGTTCTACGACCTCGTCGTCGAAGTCGCGCTGATCCGGCCCGGCCCGATCCAGGGCGGCTCGGTGCACCCCTACATCCGGCGGCGCCGCAAAGAAGAGAAATGGCAGCACGCCCACCCGCTGCTGGCGTCCAGTTTGGACCGGACGCTCGGCGTGCCGCTGTTCCAGGAGCAGGTGATGCAGATGGCCGTCGACGTCGCGAGCTTCACCCCGGCCGAAGCCGACCAGCTGCGCCGCGCCATGGGCGCCAAGCGGTCCAGCGCGAAGATGCAGGCGCTGATGGCGCGGTTCTTCGCCGGCTGCGAAGCCAACGGCCTCGACCGCGAGCTGGCGACGCGGATCTTCGAGCAGATCCACGCCTTCTCCGGCTACGGCTTCCCCGAAGCGCACTCGATGTCGTTCGCGCTGCTCGTCTACGCGTCGGCGTGGTTCAAGCGCTACTACCCGGCCGCGTTCTGCGCCGGCCTGTTGCGCGCGCAGCCGATGGGCTTCTACAGCCCGCAGTCCCTGGTCGCCGACGCCCGCCGCCACGGCGTCCGCGTCCGCGAACCCGACATCAACGCGAGCCTCGCGCACGCCACCCTCGAACCCGACGCCGAAAGCACCGGCGGTGTCGCGCTCCGCCTGGGCCTCGCCGGGGTCCGGCACCTCGGCGACGACACCGCGGCGACGATCGTCGCCGAGCGCGACGCGAACGGTCCGTACGCGGGCGTCGGCGACCTCACCCGCCGCGTCCAGCTGAAGAAGAACGCCGTCGAAGCGCTGGCCACCGCGGGCGCGTTCGGCGGCGACCGGCGCCAGGACCTGTGGGCCGCCGGAGCCGCGGCGGCCACCCGGCCCGGGCACCTGCCCGGCCTGGCCCCGGGCCTCGACGCGCCCGCGCTGCCGGGCATGACGCGGCTGGAGGTCACCGCCGCGGACCTGTGGGCCACCGGCGTCTCGCCGGACAGCCACCCCGTCGAGTACCTGCGTGCGCTGCTCACCGCGCGCGGCGCGATCACCACGGCCGAGCTGGCGCGGGTCGAAGACGGGACGCGGGTGTGGGTCGGCGGCGCGGTCACCCACCGGCAGCGCCCGGCCACCGCCGGCGGGATCACGTTCCTCAACCTCGAGGACGAGACCGGCATGGCGAACGTCCTCGTCTCGCCCGGCCTGTGGCAGCGGCAGCGCCTGGTCGCCCGCACCAGCGCCGCGCTGTTGATCCGCGGGCAGGTGCAGGCCGCCGAGGGCGTCGTCACGCTCGTCGCGGACCGCCTCGAACGCCTCGACCTGTCCATGCGGCCGGGGCCGTCGCGGGACTTCCGTTGACTTCCGGGCCGCGCACTGGTTCTCTGCTCTGAGAGCGCTCTCAGCCATCCGTACGTCTCGACGAGTGAGGATGGACATCCATGACAGCTCGACGTCTGCGCTGGGTCGCGTGGCCGGTGGCCGCGGTGCTCGCGGCGGCCGTACCGGCGGCCGCGGCGGCGACCCCGCCCGAAGCGACCGTGACGGTCAACGCGCGAGCGGGGCTGGCCACCGTGCCGGACACCGCCCTCGGCGTCAACCACGCGGTGTGGGACAGCCAGCTCGGCACCGATGCCGTGGCCGACCTGTACGGTGCCGCCGGGGTCCGCACGATGCGCTACCCCGGCGGCTCCTACGGCGACATCTACCACTGGAAGGACAACACCGCGCCCGGTGGCTACGTGGCGCCCGGCACGGACTTCGACACGTTCATGGGCGGCGTCCGGCGGGCCGGCGCGCAGCCGATCGTCATCGCCAACTACGGCACCGGGACACCGCAGGAAGCCGCCGACTGGGTGCGGTACGCGAACGTCACGAAGGGCTACGGCGTCAAGTACTGGGAGATCGGCAACGAGCTGTACGGCAACGGCCACTACGGCGCGAACTGGGAGGCCGACAACCACGCGGACAAGAGCCCGGCCGCGTACGCCGCGGGCGTCGTCGCCTACGCCGACGCGATGAAGGCCGTCGACCCGTCGGTGAAGATCGGCGTGGTGCTCACGACGCCGGCGAACTGGCCGGACGGCATCGTGGCCGCCGGCGACACCGGCACGTGGAACCAGACGGTCCTGTCGATCGCGGGCCCGCACGTCGACTTCGCCGTGCTGCACTGGTACCCGAGCGCGGCGACGGCGGCGGACGCGCTCACGAAGACCGAGCAGGTGGACGACATGATCTACCTTGCCCGCGACCAGATCACGCGGTACGCGGGCCGGCCGCTCGGCATCGCACTGACCGAGACGAACACGCCGGTCGGCATGGACACCCAGCCCGGCGCGCTGTTCGCGGCGGAGGCGTACGCGTCCCTGCTGGAGAA
Organism: Amycolatopsis sp. NBC_01488; assembly: GCF_036227105.1. Classification (NCBI taxonomy): domain Bacteria; kingdom Bacillati; phylum Actinomycetota; class Actinomycetes; order Pseudonocardiales; family Pseudonocardiaceae; genus Amycolatopsis; species Amycolatopsis sp. NBC_01488. The sequence continues at coordinate 4,298,745 of NZ_CP109434.1, forward strand.
CGGCGTCTTCACGGTCGACTGGTGGGACACGCACAACGGCGGGACCGCACTGTCCACAGTGGCCGGATACCCGGACTACGGCGACTCCGGCCTGCTGTCCAGCGCGACCTGTCTCGACGGCGGGTGCGAGCCCGCGCTCAACACGCCGTTCGCGCCTTACTACGGGCTGAAGATGCTGAGCACGTTCGCGCGGCCGGGCGACCAGTTCGTCCGGGCCGGTGCGGACGATCCGCTGCTGGACGTGCACGCGGTCCGCCGTCCGGACGGCGATCTCGCGGTGCTGCTGGTCAACAAGGACCCCGTGCGGGCCCGGCTGGTGAACCTGGACTACCCGGCGTCGGCCGTTTCCGACGTCTTCACGTTCACGAACGGCGCGACGTCGATCACCCACGCGTCTTCGTGGGACCGGACGGTGCCGCCGTACTCACTGACGACGGTGGTGCTGCATCCTGCCGTCGCTTCGGTTGCTTTGAGCGCACCCGGACAGCCGACCGCGACGACGACCGACACGACGGCGACGATCAGCTGGCCCCCGTCGGCGCCCGGCGTGAAGTACGAGGTGTACCGGCAGGCGGGCGTGGTCAGCGAAGAGTGGGGCGAGACGGCGGGAACGTCGCTGACCGTCGGGAACCTGGTCCCGGGAACGCGGTACACGGTGAACGTGCTGGCGCGGGACGCGACGGGGAACCTGTCCTGGGCCTCGCCGCCGCTGACCCTCACCACGGGCGCGCCTTCGTCCAGCAGCTGCACGGTCCGGATGACGGACGTCAACGACTGGGCGAGCGGGTTCGTCGGCGGCATCCACGTGGTGTCCCCCGTGGCCGGCGACTGGACGTTGACGTTCACGTGGCCGACCGCGCGCCAGCACGTCACGAGCGGCTGGAACGGGACGTGGACGCAGGAGGGAACGGCGGTGAAGGTGACGTCGTCGGCGCCGCTGGCGTCCGGAGCGGATGTCGGGTTCGTGGCGGACTACGGCGGCCCGAACATCCTGCCGACGGCGTTCCGGCTGAACGGGACTCTCTGCTCGGTGGGCTGACGGCTCGGTGGAGTGACGGCGAGCGGGTGGCGGGCGAACCCCGCCACCCGTCAGCCCGAGTGAGCCAGATGAGCCAACCCCGCCCGCAGCGCCCGCCGCTCCTCGGGGCGCAACCCCGTCAGCAGCCGCTCCTCCACCGCCCGGATCGCGTCGCGCACCGCGGCGTGGCGCTGGGCGCCGAGGTCCGTCAGCCGCACCACCCGGGCCCGGCGGTCCGAAGGGTCCGGTGAACGGCTCACCAGACCCGCCGCGACCAGGGCGTCCAGCAGCGCGATCAACCGCGTCTTGTCGTAGTGGATCTGCTGGGCCAGCGCCAGCTGGCTCGGCGCCGCGCCCGGGGACAGTGCCGAGAGCACCACGTACTGCCACATCGAGAGCCCGTGCGCCTCCAGCACCGGGCGCTCGGCCTCGGCCAGCGCGCGAGCCGCGCCGGCGCACAACGCTCCGAGATCCTGGTTCACCGGCCAGATCTTACGCGTGGACAAATCATACGCACCTGCGTATCGTTTGCCTCATGACAGCATCCGAGCCAGGGCGGGCCGAGACGCGCACGATCTCCGTTTCCGCGCCGCCCGCAACGGTTTTCGACTACCTCTCCGACGGGCGCCACCTGCCCGAATGGGCACCCGGCTTCGCGCCCGCCATCGAACACGAACACGGCGACGTCTGGCGCATCCCCGGCGAAGGCGAACCGCGGCGGGTCGTCGTGCGCACCGCGAAAGACCACGGCGTCGTCGACTTCGTCAGCGCCGACGCCCCGAACCGCGGCCTCTTCACGCGCGTGGTGCCCAACCTGACCGGCGCCGAGCTGATCTTCAGCCTCTTCTTCCCCGGCGGAGCCGACCCGGCGGCGGTCGACGCGCAGATGGCCGTCGTCGACGAGGAGCTCGAGGCCGTGCGCGAGCACGTCGAGCGGTGAACCGCGACATCCGGTCGGTCGCGGGCGGCCGCGCGCTGGAGCTGGGCTGCGGGCCGGGCCGCAACACACGAAGGCTCGCCGAAGTCGGCTACGAGGTCGACGCAGTAGACCGGTCGTCTACCGCGATCGCGGCACCGGCTTCCACCAGCCGAACGTCTTCGCCATGGACCTGCCGCAGGAAACCGGACACCGGCCTCTTCGGCATGCCGCTCCTACTGGCCGGGCTGTTCCGCAAGGACTGAGAACCCCGGCGGCAGCCGCAGCCCGGTGACCTCGCCGGACGCGTCGACGGTCACGTCGAGGGTGCCGCCCGCCAGTGGCAGCCCGGTCACCCGCAGCGCGCCGACCGGGCTGGGCCGGGGCGGGGTCAAGGTCACCGTCCCGGCCGGGACGTCGACCTCCAGGCCGAGGAACGCCACGAGCAGGCTCACCGCGGCCGCCGCCGACCACGCCTGGGGGCGGCACGACGCCGGGTAGGGGAGGGGTGACGACGTCTCTTCGGCGCTGTGGCCGGAGAACAGCTCCGGCAGCCGGTAATCGAACGCCGGAGCGGCCGACAGCAGCTGGCTCGCCAAGGTGGCGGCAAGGGCACCCTGCCCCGAGCGCTGCAGGCCCCGGATGACGATCGCCGTGTCGTGCGGCCAGACCGAGCCGCAGTGGTAGCTCAACGGCGAGTAGCCGCCCGCGGACGCGCTCATCGTGCGCAGGCCGAACCCCGATGCCAGTGCGGGATCCACCAGGAGCGCCCCGATCGACGCGCTCTCGGCGTCGGACAACAGCCCGGTGCCGAGGAGGTGGCCGATGTTGCTCGTCAGGGCGTCCACCGGCCGCTTGGCGCCGTCCAGGGCCAACGCCGGGTAGTGACCGTCCGAAGTGGACACCCAGAACCGGTCGCGGAAGCGGGCCCGCAAGGCCGACGCCCAGTCCGCCAGCCCGTCGGCGGGCTCCCCCAAAGCCGTCAACAGCGCGGCCGCGCGCACGACCGCTTCGTGCTGGTACGCCTGGACCTCGGCCAGCGCGATCGGCGGGTTCGCCTGCTCGCCGTCGTGGAAGCGGACGGCGTCGCCGGAGTCCTTCCACCCCTGGTTGGCCAGGCCGTGGCCACTTTCGTCGCGGTACTCGGCGAACCCGTCGCCGTCCGAGTCCGCCGCGCCGGTGATCCAGGACAACGCGAACCGCAGCGTCGGCAGCAAGTCGCGGACCTCGTCCTCGGGCAGGCCCCAGCGCCAGGCGTCGTGCAGCAGGCACACCCACAACGCCGTCGCGTCGACCGTCCCGTAGTACTCGGCGGGCAGCGAGGCGCCGTCGATCGTCTCGAAGGTGTCCCGGCGCCGCTCGTGCAGGATCTTGCCCGGCGCCTCGCCGGTCGCCGGGTCGTGCCGGGTGCCCTGGGCGCGGGCGAGTGTCCGGAGCGTGCCGCCCGCGAGATCGACCGACAGCGGCAACGCGAGCCGCGCGGCCCAGAGGCTGTCGCGGCCGAACAGCGTCAGGAACCAGGGCGCGCCCGCGCCGGCGAACGCGTCGGCGGGGTGGTCGGGCTCGGCGAGCAGGAGGCCGTCGAGGTCGTCGAGGGCGCGGTCGAGCAGCGCGGTGAACCGGCGGTCGTCGGCGTGCACCGCCGGCCGCGGCAGTCGAGTGCCGGCCGGGACGAACCGGGCCCGCTCGTCGGAAACCCGCAGTGACCAGCGCACCGTGGCCGGTCCGTCGATCGTCCAGCGCAGCCGGAGCCGGGGCCCGTCGGCGACGACTTCGGCGCCCTCGGCCGTCACCTCGGAGACCGCGTCGTCGGTGGCCCACCGCGAGCCGGCCGGCGTCACCGGTGCGCGGCGGCCGCCGGACTTGATCTCGTCGATCGGCGCGAAGTCGGCCGCCAGCACCACTTCCACGACGCAGCGTCGGCGCACCCCGTCCGTCGAGACGAGCGAAAGCTCCTCGGTCATCCCGGCCGCCGTGACGCGGCGGTCGCGCCGCAGCCACACCGTCGGATCGGGGCCGGGGCTGCCGAGCGGGCGCAGCAGCCCGGTGAACCGCGCGCGGTCGGCGCCCGGCTCGTCGCCGCCGATGGGCTCCGGCTCGTGGCCGTCGACCGTCACGACGGCTTCGCTGAGCAGGCGCAGGTCCCCGTGCAGGAGACCCTGCGTCCCGCCGCCGCGGATCTGCCCGTCGCGGCCGGAGAGGACGACGGTCGGCGCGTGCAGGGCGATCGCGAGGTCGTGGAGCAGGGGCTGGAGGTCGGCCATGCCTACGATTGGATCGATCAAACGAAAGAATGTCAACTGACTTCGAAGTCTTGACAGCTCAGCGTCGCGGGTTCAGAGTGACCGGCAGTTGAACGTTCAAACCAGTGCTTACTCGGGCGGAGGCGTGCATGGGACGGCCCACGCTGAACTCGGTGGCCGAAGCGGCCGCGGTGTCGCGGCAGACCGTGTCCAACGTGATCAACTCGCCCGAGGTGGTCAGCCCCGAGACGCGCGAACGCGTCCTGGCCGCGATCGAGCGGCTGGGCTACCGGCCGAACACCGCGGCGCGGCAGATGCGCACCACGCGGTCGCAGATCATCGGGCTGTGCATCCCGCCGTCGGGCAACGGCGTCAGCGGCGTCGTGCTCGACCAGTTCCTGCACTCGCTCACCGCGACCGCCGAGCGCTACGACCACCGGATCATGCTGTTCACCGCGGCCGACGACGAGGCCGAGACCCGCGCGTACGCGGATTTGATCGCCTCGGTCGGCATCGACGGCTTCGTGCTGACCAACACCCACCACGACGACCTGCGCACCCGCTGGCTGCTGGAGCGCGAGCTGCCGTTCGTCACGTTCGGGCGCCCGTGGGGTGCCGAGGACACGCACCCGTGGGTCGACGTCGACGGCGCCGCGGGCACCCGGCTGGCCACCGACCACCTGGTGCGGCAGGGCCACCGCCGGATCGCGTTCGTCGGCTGGCCCGAGGGCTCCGGCAGCGGCGACGACCGCCGCGCGGGCTGGGCGGCGGGGCTGGCCGCCGCGGGGTTGGGCGAAGGCCCGCAGGTCGCGGTGTTCGACGGGGTGGAGGGCGGCCGGTCGGCCGCCGCCCGGCTGCTGGACGCCACCGGAAGCGCCGCGAACTCGCCCGGCGGAGGGCTGGCCGGGGGTGGTGAGGCCGGCCGGGTTGCCCACTCACCCGGCGGGGCAGCCGACAGCCGCGAAGGCGCCCATCCCGCAGCCGGCGCGCCCACCGCGTTCGTCTGTGCCAGTGACTCGCTCGCCCTCGGCGTCACCGCCGAACTGCGGGACCGCGGCATCCGCCCGGGCGCCGATGCTTCCGTGATCGGCTTCGACGACACCCCCACCGCGTCCGTGCTCGGGCTGAGCAGCGTCGCGCAGCCCATCGCCGACGTCGCCGCCGAGTGCGTGCGGCAGCTGCGCGCCATCCTGCGCGGCGAAGCCCCTTCCGAGCCCGTGACCACCCTCTTCACCCCGCACCTCGTGCTCCGCACCACCTGAGTCCCCGCGCGATCAAGGAGGATCGATGCTTCCCCGCCGAACTGTGGCCGCCTTCGCGGCGGCCGGCCTGCTGCTCCCGCTTTCCGCCTGCGGCAGTGGTTTCGACGATTCGTCCCAGCCGGCCACCCAGCAGGCCGGGCCCGCCACGCTCAAGGTGATGATCGCCGCGAGCGGCGGCGCCGAGCTGAAGGCCATGCAGGACGCCGCCGCCGCGTGGAGCACGGCCAGCGGCGGCTCCAAAGCCGAGGTCGTGAGTGCCAACGACCTCGCCCAGCAGCTCAGCCAGGGCTTCGCCGCGGGCAGCCCGCCGGACGTCTTCGCCGTCGACGCGACGAAGTTCCAGGGTTACGCCGCCGAAATGCTCCCGTACGGCGACGGGCTGTCCTACAAGGACGACATCTACCCGACCCTGCGCACGACGTTCACCCAAGGCGGCAAGCTCTACTGCGCCCCCAAGGACTTCTCGACGCTCGCGCTCGCGATCAACACCGACGACTGGGCCGCGGCCGGCCTCACCGACGCCGACTTCCCCAAGACGTGGGACCAGCTCAAGGCCGTGGCGCAGAAGCTCACCACCGGCGGCCGCACCGGGCTCGTCTTCAACGACACCCGCGACCGGATCGGCTCCTTCCTGGTGCAGGCCGGCGGCTGGGTGGTCGACGCCGACCAGAAGAAGGCCACCGCGGACACCCCGCAGAACCTCCAGGCCCTGACCTACGTCCACGACCTGCTCGCGTCCGGCGTCGCGAAGTACCCGAAGCAGATCGGGGCCGGCGACTCCGGCGAGGCGTTCGGCCAGCACAAGGCGTCGATGAGCATCGACGGCAACTGGATGGTCGGCGGCATGAAGAAGGACTACCCGAACGTCAAGTACCGCGTCGTCGCGCTGCCCGCCGGGCCGGCCGGGCCCGGGACGCTGTCGTTCACGCAGTGCTGGGGCATCGCCGCCAAGAGCAAGTTCCAGGAGCAGGCCAAACAGCTCGTCGACTCGTTCATGCAGCCGCAGCAGGAGCTCGCGTTCGCCGAGGCGTTCGGCGTGATCCCGTCGCGGCAGTCCGTGCGGGCGCAGTACGAGCAGAAGTTCCCCGCGCAGGCCGCGTTCGTCGCCGGCGCCGACCACGCGCACGGGCCCGTCACGCTGACCAAGATGGACCCCGTGCTGACCGACTTCGACGCCCAGCTGCAGCAGCTGCCGGGCGCCGACCCGAAGCGGATCCTGCAGCAGCTGCAGCAGAACACCGCGGCCGCGCTGGGGCAGTGACGCCGTGAGCACCGTCCTCACCGCTCCGGCCGCCGCGCCCGCGCGCGGTGGCCGGAGCCGTCGCCCCCTCCGGCGCGAGGGCCGGGCCGGCTGGCTGTTCCTCGCCCCGACGCTGATCGTGCTCGGGCTGTTCATGGTGCTGCCGATCCTGATGGCGCTCTGGGTGAGCGTCAGCGACTGGACCGGCAACGGCAGCCCGTTCTCCTCCCGCGTGCACTTCGTCGGCGGGGACAACTACGCCGCGCTGCTCGCCGAACCCGGGCTGACCCGGCAGAACTTCGCCACCAGCGTCCGGAACAACGGCTATTTCGTGCTGTTCGTCGTGCCGCTGCAGACGACGCTGGCGCTGTTCCTCGCGCTGCTGCTGCACCGGAAGAAGCTGAAGGGCCGCCAGTTCTTCCGGACCGCCTTCTACTTCCCGACCGTGACCAGCTCGGTCGCGATCTCGGTGGTGTTCCTGTTCCTGTTTTCCAGCACCGGCACGGTGAACGCCGCGCTGAAGCTGTTCGGAGTGGACGGACCCAGCTGGTTCGCCGACCCGCGCGGCCTCTTCCACCTCGCGCTCGGCGACCCCGCCGATCCGCCGTCCGCCCTGGCCGGCCACGGTTTCCTGGGACTGTCCTGGTGGGACTGGCTGGCCGGCCCGAGCGTGGCGATGTGCTCGATCATCGTGCTCGTCGTCTGGACCTCCACCGGCGGCTTCATGCTGATGTTCTACGCGGCGCTGCAGAACCTGCCGCCGTCCGTCGACGAAGCCGCGCTCATCGACGGCGCGACGACGTGGCAGCGCTTCTGGCGCGTCACGCTGCCGCAGCTGCGCCCGACGCTGTTCCTCGTGCTGACACTCGGCTTGATCGGCACCTGGCAGGTCTTCGACCAGGTGTACGTGCTCAGCCGCGGCAACCCGGCCAACACCACGCTGACCCCGGCGTACCTGTCCTACTCGACGTCGTTCATCGGCCACCAGTGGGGCCAGGGGGCGGCGATCGCGTTCCTCCTCTTCCTCGTGATCGTGGCCTTCACGCTGGTGCAGCGCTGGGCCCTGCGGGAGCGCCGATGAAGAAACGCTGGCTCGGGTACGCGGTCCTGATCCTGGTCGCGGCGCTGTACATCTACCCCTTCCTCATCCAGCTCGCGACGGCGTTCAAGACCGACGCCGACGCCACCGCGCACCCGCTCCTGCCCTGGCCCCGGCAGTGGTCGGTGACTGTCTTCCGGACGCTCGCCGAGCAGGACTTCCCGCGCTGGGCGGCGAACTCGGTGTTCGTCTCGGTGACGATCACCGTCGGCCGGGTCGTGTTCGACTCGCTCGCGGGGTACGCCCTGTCCCGGCTGCGCTTCCGCGGCCGGAACGCGGTCTTTGGGGCCGTCCTGGCGGTCATCGCGGTCCCCAGCGTGGTGCTGCTGATCCCGAAGTTCCTGGTGCTCAACCAGCTCGGCATGTACGACAGCTACTCGGGGATGATCATCCCGCTGCTGGTCGACGGCGCCGGGGTGTTCATCATGAAGCAGTTCTTCGACACCGTCCCGGTGAGCGTCGAGGAGGCCGCGCGCATCGACGGCGCCGGCCCGCTGCGCACGTTCTGGTCGGTGGTGCTGCCGATGTCGAAACCCGCGCTGATCACCGTGACCATCCTGTCGTTCCAGGGCTCCTGGAACGAGCTGCCGCACTTCATCGTGTCCCGCCAGGACCCGGCGCTGAACACGTTGACCTCCGGGGTGGCGACCCTGGTGTCCGGCCAGCTGGGCCAGGGCAACCAGTTCCCGCTGAAGCTCGCCGCGGCCCTGCTGATGACGGTGCCGGTGGCGATCGTGTACTTCGTGTTCTCGCGCCGGTTCACCCAGGGCACCTACGAAGGGGTCGACAAGTAGGTCAGCGGATCAGTTCGTCGGCGACCCACCGCACGACACCGTCCGGGTACGGGTTCCCCAGGCCGAGCACGACGTGCCCGAAGCCCGCACCGACGGCCTCGTCGATCTTCTCGCGCGTGGCGGCGGGCTTGTCGTAGTCCACCGGGAGGAAGATCGAGCGGGTGATCGACGCGGGGTCGCGGCCGATCTCGGCGCAGTAGCGGTCGAGCAGCCTGCTGCGGCCGGCGAGGTCGTCGATGTCGCCGCCGCCGGGGATGTTCCACAGGTCGGCGTGCTCGGCGACCACGCGCAGCGTCGCGCTCGCGCGGCCGCCGATCATGATCGGCGGGTGCGCCTGGACCGGCTTCGGGTTGCCGAACGCGCCCTTGAGCTGGACGTGCTCGCCGTCGAAGTCGAACGGTGCATTCTCTGTCCACAAGCGACGGATGACCGTGCAGGCTTCGGCCAGCGCGGCCACGGCGTCGTCCTGGCTGTGGTAAGGCAGGCCGTGGCCGTCGTACTCGCGCCGGGCCAGGGGATGGCTCGGGCGGGAGCCCGCGCCGATGCCGAAGTCGAGGCGTCCGCCGGACACGATGTCCACGGTGGTCGCGATCTTCGCCAGCACCGCCGGCGGGCGGAAGCGGTTGCTGGTGACCAGGAGGCCGAGGCGCAGCCGCTCGGTCTGCGCGGCCAGCGCCGAAAGCAGCGTCCAGCCTTCGAAGATCGGGCCGTCCGGGTCGCCGCCGATCGGCATGAGGTGGTCGAACAGCCACGCGTGCTCGATCTCGGGGACGGTGTCGGCCTCGCGCCAGACGCGCCGGATGTCGTCGTAGCCGACGTTCATCGGTGCGGTCAGGATGCCGAAACGGGGTGTCATCAACGCCTCCGGAGGGACGGGTCGAGCAGGGCGGGCGGGGTGTCGAACTTTTCGTGGGCGGCCAGGTCGACGCCGGGGGCGACGATCGTGTCGATCTCGTCGAGCACGTCGGCGGGCAGCACGGTGTCGGCGGCCGCCAGTTGCGACTCGAGGTGGCCGAGCGTGCGCGGGCCGATGAGCGCGCTGGTCACGCCCGGGTGCGCGGTGACGAACCCGAGGGCGAGCTGGATCAGCGTGAGCCCGGCCTGCTCGGCGAGCTTGGCGAGCTTCTCGACGGCGTCGAGCCGGGCCTGGTTGGCCGGGTCGGTGAGGTCGAAGCGCTGGGGCACGACCTGCGAGCGGTTGGTGGTGATCTCGCGCCCGGCGCGGACCGCGCCGGAGAGCCAGCCCGAGGCCAGCGGGCTCCAGGCCAGCACGCCGAGCCCGTATTCCTGCGTCACCGGGAGCACGTGGGCCTCGATGCCGCGCTGCAGCATCGAGTAGCTGGGCTGCTCGGTGACGTACCGGCCGAGGTGGTGCTCGCGCGCGGCCCACTGGGCCTGGACGATCCGGTACGCGGGGAACGTCGACGAGCCGAAGTAGCGGATCTTGCCGGCGCGCTGGAGGTCGGTCAGCGCGGAAAGCGCTTCCTCGTCGCTCGTGGCGGGGTCCCAGCGGTGCATCTGGTAGAGGTCGACGTGGTCGACGTCGAGCCGGCGCAGGCTGTCGTCCAGTGCCTTGAAGATCCAGCGGCGCGAGGTGCCGCGGTGGTTGCGCTCCTCGCCCATCGGCATGGCGGCCTTGGTCGCGAGCACGAGGTCGTCGCGGCGGTTCTTGATCGCCTTGCCGACCATCACCTCCGATTCGCCCTGGCCGTACATGTCGGCGGTGTCGACGAGGTTGATCCCGCCTTCGAGGGCGGCGTCGACGATGGCGGTGGCCTCGTCCTGGGTGGTGCGGCCGATGGCGCCGAAGTTCATCGCGCCGAGCGCGAGGCTGCTGACCTGGACGCCGGTGCGGCCCAAGGTGCGGTACTGCATGGGAAGGTCCTCCGTATGACATCATGGGCAAGCGGAACGTTGCTCCGTTAAACATGCGGAGCATTGTTCCGGTTAGCAACCCGGGAGGTGTGATGAGCAAGCCCAAGCGCGCGGACGCCCGGCGCAACGAGAAGACGTTGCTCGACGCGGCGGCCGCGGTCTTCGTCGCGTCGGGGGTGGACGCGCCGGTGCGGGACATCGCGGCGAAGGCCGGCGTCGGGATGGGCACGATCTACCGCCACTTCCCGACGCGGGCCGACCTGATCGTCGCGGTCTACCGGCACCAGGTGGAGGCGTGCGCCGCCGCGGGTCCCGCGCTGCTGGAGACGGCGTCCTCGCCGCACGCGGCGCTGGCCGAGTGGATCGACCTGTTCGTCGACTTCCTGGTGACCAAGCACGGGCTCGCGGGGGTCCTGCAGGGCGACGGCTTCGCCTCGCTGCACGCGTACTTCCTCGATCGCCTGGTCCCGGTGTGCGGCCGGCTGCTCGAAGCCGCCGAGCTGACCGCGAAGGTGCGGCCGCTGGAGCTGATGCGCGGGGTGGGCAACCTGTGCGTCGGCGCCGAGGACAACAACCCGGACTACGACGCGCGTCGCCTGGTCGGGCTGCTCATCGCGGGGCTGCGAGCGTGACGATCGAGCAGCTCACGACCGACCCGTACCCGCTGCTGGCCCGGCTCCGGGCGACCGAGCCGGTGGCCTGGCTCCCGGAGCTGAACGGCTGGCTGGTCACCCGGCACGACCTGGCGCTGCGGGTGCTGCGCGACGCGGCGACCTTCACCGTGGACGACCCCCGCTTCTCGACGGCCCGGGTCGTCGGCCCGTCGATGCTTTCGCTCGACTCCGGCGAGCACACCCGGCACCGGACGCCGTTCGCCCGGCACTTCCGGCCTCGCGAGATCGAGGCCCGGTTCGCCGGGTTCGTCCGCGCCGAGTGCGCCCGGCTGGTCGACGGGTTCGCCGCGGCCGGTCAGGCGGAGCTGCGGCGCGCGTTGGCCGGGCCACTCGCGGTCGCCGTGGTGGCCGAAGCGCTGGGCCTGGCCGACACCGACGCCGTGCGGGTGCTGGCCTGGTACGACGCGATAGTGTCCACAGTGGACGACATCTCGGCCGGGCGTGAGCCGGGAGACCGCGGCGCGGAGGCGTTCGGCGAGCTGCGCGCGCACATCGAGGGCACGGTGGGGCGGCCCTCGCTGCTCACCGAGGCGGCGACCGCGTTGGAGCTGCCGGAGGTGGTGTCGAACGCGGCGGTGCTGATGTTCGGCGGCATCGAGACGACCGAGGGCATGATCGCCAACCTCCTGCTGCACCTGCTGCGCGACCCGGCGCGGCTCGAAGCGGTGCGCGCGGACCGCGCGCTCGCCCCGGCCGCGATCGAAGAGTCGCTGCGCCTCGAACCCGCGGCGGCGGTGGTCGACCGGTACGCGACGAGCGACGTCGAGCTGGCCGGGGCGTCGATCGCGCGGGGCGACCTCGTGACGGTCTCGCTCACGGCCGCCAACCGCGATCCGGCGGTGTTCGCGAACCCGGACGTCTTCGACCCGGGCCGTCCGGACCTGGGCAAACAGCTGGCGTTCGCGCACGGCCCGCACTTCTGCCTCGGCGCGGACCTGGCCCGGCTGGAGACGCGGATCGCCGTGGAGACCGTGCTCGACCGGCTGCCCGGCATCGCGCTGGCGGAGCCGGCCGCGCCGTCGGGGCTGGTGTTCCGCAAACCCGTCGCCGTCCCCGCGCGGTGGCTGCCATCATGGCCGGATGACGGCGTGGCGTGAGTTCGAGGCGGCGGAACCGGAGTTCGCTCAGCACGTGCGGACGTTGTTCGACGCGCGCAGGCACCAGACGATGGCGACCCTCCGGGCCGACGGTTCGCCCCGGATCTCGGGCATCGAAATGAAGTTCGACGACGGCGAGCTGACGTTCGGGTCGATGCCGAACGCGCGCAAGGGCGCCGACCTGCGGCGGGACCCGCGGGTGGCGCTGCACAGCGCGACGATCGACCCGGTCGACGGCGAAGAGGCGAAGTGGCCGGGAGAGGCGAAGATCTCCGGCCGGGCCGTCGACGACGGCGAGCGGTTCCGCGTGGACGTCGCCGAGGTGGTCCACACCCACTTGAACGAGGCGGCGACGCTGCTGGTCGTCGAGTGGTGGACGCCCGAGGGCGGCCTGCGCAAGGTCGAGCGCGAGTAGCCCGGCCGAAGCGTCCGGGTGGATCCCGGCATCACCGGCGTTTAAGTCAAGCGCTTGACGTAATCGGGTTTCGTGGTCATGCTGCGTCGTAGGGGTCATTCACCAACGAGGAGACCGCCATGACGCAAAGCCACACCGAGCTGCCGCGCTTCCCGTTCGTCGCCGAAACCGCGCTGGCGCCGCCGGCCGAGTGGGCGGAGTTCCGTGCGAAGTGCCCCGTCGCGCACGTGCAGCTGGCCAGCGGGGACGAAGCCGCCCTGATCACCCGCTACGCCGACGTCAAGAACGTCCTCTCGGACCCGCGGTGGACGCGGCCCACGCCGGCCGACAACGCCGCCCGGGTCGCCGACACCGAGTCCGGCGGGGTCTTCAACAGCGAGATGGCGACCGTCCTCCCGCAGCACGGCGAAGCCCACCTCACCTGGCGCCGCACGCTCGGGAAGTGGTTCACCGCCAAGCGGATGAACGCGCTGCGCCCCGGCATGGCGGCGATGGCCGAGCAGCTCATCGACGACCTCGTCGCCAAGGGCGCGCCCGGGGACCTCAAGGCCGGGCTCGCCTTCCCGCTGCCCGTCTGGGTCATCTGCGACATGCTCGGCGTGCCGGACTCCGACCGCGACCGGTTCGCGCACTGGTCGGACGTCATGCTCAGCATGACCCGCTACACGCAGGCCGAGTTCGACGCCGCGCAGCAGGACTTCGGCCGCTACATGGGCGGCCTCATCGCCGCCAAGCGCGCCGAGCCCGGCGAGGACATCCTCAGCGCGCTGCTGCCCGAGGACTGGTCCGACGCCATGCTGATCGCCACCGGCATCGGCCTGCTGGTCGCCGGCCACGAGACCACCGCGAACATGATCGCCAAGATGGTCGCGATGCTGCTCGCCGACCGGAGCCGGTGGGAGCGGCTGCTGGCCGAGCCGGCGCTGGTGCGCACCGCCGTCGAGGAGTCGCTGCGGCTGGACGCCAACGCGGGCGTCGGGATGATGCGCTACTTCACCGACGACTTCGAGGTCGGCGGCACCGTGCTACCCGGCGGCACCACCGCGATGTGCAGCATGGCCGCGGCCAACCGCGACGACAGCGCGTTCGAGAACGCCGCCGAGATGGACCTGGGCCGCAGCCCGAACCCGCACCTGGCGTTCGGCGCCGGCGCGCACGCGTGCCTCGGGCAGCCGCTGGCCCGCACCGAGCTGCAGGTCGTCCTGGAGGTCCTGCTGCGCAAGCTGCCCTCGCTCGAGCTCGCCGTCCCGGCGGACGAGCTGCGCCGGGTCGAGGGGCTCGCCGTCGGCGGCCTGCGGGAACTCCCCGTGCGCTGGTGACCACCGTGGACCGGGCCTCCGCGACGCGCGAGGCGATCCTCACGGCGGCCGAGCGGCTCTACGCCGAGCACGGCGTGCTCGCCGTGTCGAACCGGCAGATCAGCGAGGCCGCCGGGCAGGGCAACAACACCGCCGTCGGCTACCACTTCGGCACCCGGGTCGACCTCGTCCGGGCCATCGCCCGGCGGCGTTCCGCGGCCGTCGAAGAGCTGCGCGGACGCATGCTCGCCGAGGTCGGGGCCGACGCGGGCCTGCGCGACTGGGTCCGCTGCCTGGTCCACCCGTCCACCGAGTACCTGGCCGCGGCGGGCCGGCCGAGCTGGTTCGCCCGGTTCACCGCGCAGGTGATGACCGAGCCGTCGCTGCGGCCGGCCGTCGCCGTGGAGACGCTCTCGTCGCCGTCGCTGGCGCGGACCGTCGAAGGGCTCAGCCGGTGCCTGCCGCAGCTGCCCGCCGAAGTCCGCGCCGAACGCAGCGCCATGACCCGCCTGCTGCTGATCCACACGATGGCCGAGCGAGAACGCGCGTTGGCCGAAGGCGGCGACACCCCGCGAGCCAGCTGGCGTGCGGCCGCCACCGGCCTGACCGACGCACTGATCGGCCTGTGGCTCGCACCCGTTACCCACCAAGGAGAGGAACGACAATGAAGGTCACTGTGGACGAAGGCAAGTGCTGCGGCGCCGGCACCTGCGTGATGCTCGCGCCGGACGTGTTCGACCAGCGCGACGACGACGGCATCGTGATCCTGCTCGACGAGACGCCGGGTGCGGCGCTCCACGCGACGGTCCGGGAGGCGGCGAGCGTGTGCCCGGGTGTCGCGATCTCGGTGAGCGAGGACGCGTGACGGTCCTGGTCGTCGGTGCGTCGGCCGCCGGGCTCGCCACGGTGGAAGCGTTGCGCCGCAAGGGTTACCAGGAGCGCGTGACCGTGCTGGGCGCCGAAGCGCACCTGCCGTACGACCGGCCGCCGCTGTCCAAGCAGGTCCTCGCCGGGAGCTGGGCGCCGGACCAGGCCAGGCTCCGCACACCGGAAGCCCTGGCTGCCTTGGACGCCGAGTTCGTGCTCGGCGACCCGGCGGCTCGACTGGACGCCCGCGCGCTCTCGGTGCACACGCGGAGCGGGCGTACCCTGACCGCGGACGCGATCGTGCTCGCCACCGGCCTGCGGCCGCGCACCCTGCCGGGCCAGGACGGCCTGGCGGGCGTCCACGTGCTGCGCACGCTCGACGACACGCTGGCCCTGCGCGCGGAACTGGCGCCGGACAAGAACGTGGTCGTCGTCGGCGACGGCGTCCTCGGCGCCGAGATCGCGGCGACCGTGTGCGGCCTGGGCGTGCCGGTCACGCTGGCCGGGCCGCAGCCCGCGCCGCTCGCGTACCAGTTCGGGCCGTTGGCCGCGGGACTGCTCGCGTCGCTGCACGCCGACCGCGGTGTCCACTTGCGACTCGGCGCGGCGGTCACCGGACTGTCCTCTTCGGACGGACGCGTCGACGGAGTGTGCTTGGAGACGGGCGAAGTGCTGCCCGCCGACGTCGTCGTGGTGGCGTTCGGTGCCGCCCCGGCGACGGAGTGGCTGGCGGGCAGCGGGGTGCTGTGCGACAACGGCGTCGTGTGCGACTCCCGGTGCCGCGCGGCGGACGGGATCTACGCTGCCGGGGACGTCGCCCGCTGGCACCACGAAGGCCTGGACGTGCTGCTGCGCCTGGAGAACCGGACCAACGCGACTGAGCAGGCGGTCGCCGTCGCGGGCAACATCCTCGGCGACGACCGGCCGTACACGCCGGTGCCGTACTTCTGGACCCACCAGTTCGACGCGCGGATCCACGTGCACGGGACGCTCTCCGGGGCCGCCGAAGTATCCATTGTGGAGGGTGACGTGCGGGCCGGCCGGTTCGTGGCCGAGTACCGCGAGGAGGGCCGCGTGACCGGGGTGCTGGGGTGGAACATGCCCAAGCAGGCCCGGGTTCACTCCACCGTGACGGACTTGGCCAGGTTGCGCGGCTTGTCGATGTCGTAGCCCAGGGTCAGCGCGGCGTGGTAGGCGAGCAGCTGCAGCGGGATGGTCAGCAGGATCGGGTCGAGCTCCGGCTCGGTCCGCGGGACGACGATCCGCGGGACGTCGAGGTCGCCGAAGTCGACGTCGTCGTGCGTGACCGCGAGGACCGCGCCGCCGCGGGCGCGGATCTGCTGCATCGCGGCCAGGTTGCGGTCGGCCAGCTCGTCGGCGGGCACGATCGCGACCGTCGGGAGCGACTCGTCGATCAGCGCGAGCGGACCGTGCTTCAGCTCGGACGTCTGGTACGCCTCGGCGTGGCGGTAGGAGATCTCCTTGAACTTCTGCGCGCCTTCGCGGGCCACCGGGAAGCCTCGGACGCGGCCGATGAAGAACAGGCTGTTCGCGGCCGCGGCGGTCTTCGCGTGCTCGGCGATCCGGGCCTCGGCGGCCAGGACCGTCCGGATCTGGTCCGGCAGCGCGCGGATCGCGTCGATGATCCGCTGTCCGTCCGCATTGGACAGATCGCGGACCCGGCCGAGGGACAGCGCGATCAGCGCGAACCCGACGGCCATGTTCGTCAGCGCCTTCGTCGAGGCGACCGCGATCTCCGGGCCGGCGTGCAGGTAGACGCCGCCGTCGCAGGCACGGGCGATGGTCGAGCCGACGACGTTGACCAGGCCGGCGACCCGGCCGCCCTTGCGCTTGATCTCCTCGACGGCGAACGCGGTGTCGATCGTCTCGCCGGACTGGCTGACCGCGATGTAGAGCGTGTCCGCCTCGATGATCGGGTTGCGGTAGCGGAACTCCGACGCGGCTTCGGCGTCGGCCGGGATCCGCGCCAGCTCCTCGATCATCGTTGCGCCGATCTGGCCGACGTAGTACGCCGAGCCGCAGCCGAGGATCTTCACCCGGCTGAACCCGCGCAGTTCCCGGGGCGTCAGGTTGAGCCCGTCGAGGCGGGCGACGCCGAACCGGCGGTCCAGCCGGCCGCGGATCATCCGCTCGACGGACTCGGGCTGCTCCTGGATCTCCTTGGCCATGTAGTGCGGGAACCCGCCGAGGTCGAGGTCTTCCGCGGCGATGTCGATCTCGGTGGCCGGCTTGGTGGTGTCGCTCTCGTCGACGGTGAAGGTGCGGTAGCCGGTCGCGAAGACCGTCGCGAACTCGCCGTCGTCGAGGTGCGCGACCTGCGAGGTGTGCCGGACGAGCGCGGCGAGGTCGCTGGCGACGAACATCTCGCGCTCGCCGACGCCGATGATCAGCGGCGAGCCGTTGCGCGCGATGACCAGCCGGTCCGGGTGCGCCGAGTCGGTGACGGCGATCGCGTACGTGCCGGTGATCCGCGAAACCGCCTCGACGACGGCGTCTTCGAGCGTGTCGGCGGCCGAGCGCGCGATCAGGTGGGCGAGGACCTCGGTGTCGGTCTCGGAAGTGAGCTCGACGCCGGCGTCGGCGAGCTGGGCGCGCAGCGCGTCGGCGTTGTCGATGATGCCGTTGTGGACCACGGAGATCCGGCCGTCTTCCGAGGTGTGCGGGTGCGCGTTGGCCTCCGACGCCGGCCCGTGCGTGGCCCACCGCGTGTGGCCGATGCCGACCTTCCCGTTCAGGCGCTTGGGCAGCGCGGCGGCGAGGTTGCGGACCCGGCCGACGACGCGGTGGACCCGCGCGGTGTCCTTCGGGCCGAGGACGGCGATGCCCGCGGAGTCGTACCCGCGGTACTCGAGGCGGGTCAGGCCCTCGAGCAGGATGGGGGCGGCGTTCTGGCCGCCGATGTAACCGACGATCCCGCACATGGCGGACCTCTTTTCGTGGCTGGGTCAGCCGTAGACGATGCGGCGCAGCTGCCGTTCGGACAGGTCGGGCGCGGCCACCAGGCGCCCCCGGAGCTCGGCGGCGATCAGCGGGAAGATCTCGGGGTTCTTCCGGCCCTCGGCCTGCAGCTCGCTGTGCCTGCGCCGGACGTACTGCTCGGTGGGTGTCCGGTAGAAGGCGAGGACGTCGTCGACGACGCGCGCGGCCACGCCCGGCGGCAAGCCGGTGGACGCGGCCACGTGTTCGACGATGTCGGTGTCCTCCACGCCGGACATCATGCACTGCGGGCCGCGCGAACTTCAAACTCTTGCCCGAAATCGGGCAAGTTTGTCGGGGTGGTCTCGACCAGGGGTAGCCGCACCGTCGCGTGCGGGATGACTCCCAGCTCCGCCAGCACGGCCTTGGCCATCGTCACGCCGGGGCCCGAGCGCATGATCGCGTCCGTCAGCGGAAGCAGCGAAGCCTGGATCTCGCGAGCCCTCCCCAGGTCACTGCGGTGGACGGCCTCGATGAGGGCCGCGGTGCGGTCGGCCGCCACGTTGGCCACGACGCTCACGAGGCCCGCCGCGCCGCACGCCAGGTACGGCAGGTTCAGCTCGTCGATGCCGCAGTAGTACGCCAGTCCCGTGCGGGTCATGACCGTCATCGCCTCGAACAGGTCGCCCTTGGCGTCCTTGACCGCCCGGATCCGGGGGTGGGCGGCCAGCTCGACCAGCGTTTCCGGCGTCATCGCGAGGCCCGCCCGCGCCGGGACGTCGTAGAGCATCACCGGCAGCTCGGTCGCGTCGGCCACCGCGAGGCAGTGGGCGATCACCCCGGCCTGCGTCGGCCGGGAGTAGTAGGGGCAGACCAGCAGCAGCCCGTCGGCGCCGGCCGCCTCGGCGGCACGGGCCCGGCGGATGCTCGCGGCCGTGTCGTAGGTGCCGACGCCGGCGAGCACGCGGGCCCGGCTCCCGGCCTGGGCGACGACGCTCCGGACGAGCCCGGCGGCTTCGCGTTCGGTCAGGGTGGGGGACTCGCCGGTGGTCCCGCCGACGACGAGGCCGTCGCACCCGGTGGCCAGCAGGTGGTCGAGGAGGCCCGCGAGGCCGGGTTCGCTGAGCGTCCCGCCGGGCTGCATGGGGGTCACCATCGCGACGAGGTTGGTGCCGAAGTCGGTCATGGCGTCGACCCTGCCCGCCGCGACTGGTGCGGTCCAGCGACGCTTTCTTGCCGATACTGCGTAATCTGGCTTCATGATCGAGGTCGGTGCGCTGCGGGCGTTGCGGTCGGTGGCGGCGCTCGGGACCCTGGCCCGGGCGGCCGAGGAGCTGGGGTTCACGGCGTCGGCGGTGTCGCAGCAGATCAAGCGGCTGGAACGCCAGGTCGGGGTGCCGGTGCTCGCGCCGGCGGGCCGCGGCGTCGTGCTGACACCGGCCGGGCAGGCCATCGCCGACTCGGCGCCGGACGTGTTCCAGGCGCTCGAACGCTGTGCCGAAGCGGCCCAGTCGGTCTCGGAGGGTGCGCCGCGCGGCACGCTCCGGGTAGTGGCGTTTTCGACCGCCATCCGCGGCCTGCTCGCGCCGGTGCTGCGCGGATTGTCCGTGCGCTGTCCCGACTTGCGCGTCCAGATCACCGAACAGGATCCTGCGGAAGCGTTGCGGGGTGTCGACGCGGGGACCGCCGACCTCGCTCTCGTCCACGACGCCGACGGGCTGCCCGCCGCACAGCCGCCGTCGCTGACGCGGCGGCTGGTGCACACCGACGTCGGTGACGTGGTGCTGAGCCGGGCGCACCCGCTCGCGTCGGCCGCCGAACCGCTCGGCCGCCTCGATCTCGCCGGGCACGCGTGGGTGACCAGCCCGCCGGGAACCGTGTGCCACCAATGGTTCCGGCGCCTGTTGGCGGACGCGCCGGAGGAGCCGGACGTGCGTCACCTGGTCGACGACTTCGCGACGCAGCTGTCGCTGGTCGCGTCCGGCGAGGTGATCGCGCTGATCCCGCGCCTGGCCCGGCCGCCGCTGGGCGACGACCTGATCGCGCGTCCGCTGCGACGGCAGCCGAAGCGCGAAGTTCACGCGGCGTGGCGGCGCAGCGCGGACGCGAGCCCGGCGATCCGGGCACTGCTCGCGGAACTCGGCTAGAGGGGAGCCGCCGGTCGTGAGTGAGAAACCGTGTTCTAGCACTGTTTCTCACTCACGACCGGCGGTGGTCAGGTGCGGTAGCGGAACAGGATCCGGCCTCGGGCGAGGTCGTACGGGCTCAGCTCCACCAGGACCCGGTCGTACGGCAGGATCTTGATGTAGTTCTTCCGGATCTTGCCGCTGATGTGCGCGAGGACCTGGTGCCCGTTCGGCAGCTCCACCTTGAACGTGGCGTTGCGCAGGCACTCCAGCACGGTGCCCTCGACTTCGATGCCACCCGCCTTATTCGCCATGGCGCACCAGTTCCAGGGTGCTGGCCGTGCGCCGCGCGCCGACGCCCTCGAACAACGCCGTCGCCGCCGGGTTGGCTTCGTTCACTTCGGCCGACGCCGCCGGGATTCCCGCGTAGTGGAGGGCGCCCAGCACCTGCGCCAGCAGTGCGCGGGCGACGCCCCGGCGCCGGCGGTCGGCGCGGACCGCGATCAGGCCGATGCGGGGCAGCCGGGTCACCTGGACCACCCGGACCAGACCCACGTACTCGCCCGCTTCGGCCGCGACCGCGTACTTGGCCGGGTCGACCACGGTGTCCCCGTCCCGCCCGGCCAGCAGCTCGGCCGGCATCTCCGGCCAGCCGACGGTCGCCTCGACCTCCGCGCGGATCACGCGGTCCAGCGCACGCAGCGGGCCTTCTTCAGCCGCGCCCAGGGGCACGACCGTGACGCCCGGCGGCGGTACCGCGCCGAGCCCCGTGACCGCCGGATCGGTGGGCACGGCGTACTCCCACTCGCGGCGCCGGGCCGTGAAGCCGGCTCGTTCCCAGCCGGCCGTCAGCTCGACGTCGGCCTCGTCGACGATCGTGTGGAGCGGGGCCGGGAGATCCGCCAGCATCGCGGCGGCGAGCCGGTCGAAGACCGAGCGGTGCCAGGCATCCACGCTGAGGAAGGTCCGGCCGTCGGGCCGGGTCGAGGTTTCGCCGCGGCCGACCACCCGGTCGTCCTCCAGCGCGTGCCAGAGCCGGTCCGCCGCCCGCGTGATCACCACCGCGGGCTCACCGGACGTGAAATGCGTAGTATTCATGGGCTCGTACCTTTCGGGAGTGCTCGAAGCGCTCCCGGCGACCCCTACGTCAGTCGCCCGACCGTGACGACGAGGGGAGCACCCACATCGAAACAGCGTTCATGGGGCTCACCTCCCGGCGTCGAGTCACGGTCTCCGGCACGATAGCGGCCCGGCACCCCCGCGCCCAACTCATTTGACGGCGGCGCGGCGCGCCAGCAGCCAGCCGGCGATCCTGGCCGGGAACAGCAGCAACAGCAGCACGTAGTAGGCGAGGCTGGGCTTGACGAGCGCCACCACGACCGCGAGCGCGAACACGCCCGCGCTCAGCACGTGGGTCCAGAACGTCTCGTCCGACACGGGTTCGGCGTCCGCGCGGATCTCCGGGTCGCGGCGGATGATGAACACCATCGTGGTGTGGCACAGGCTGCTGGCCAGCAGCGTCCCCAGGTAGAACAAGACGGTGAAGCGCTCGGTCTGGTACGCGCCGATCAGCTCGGTGGGGAAGGGCAGCAAGGCGATCGTCAGCAGCCAGAGGAAGTTCACGTACACGAGCGCGGTGCTGTACCTCCGCACGTGCTCGAAGATGGCGTGGTGCACGGACCAGAACCGGCCGATGACGGCGAAGCTCAGCACGAAGCTGAAGATCTTCGACCAGTTGGCCGTCACCGCCTCCACCGCGGGCCGGTGCTCCACGACCAGCTCGGGCACGAGGTCGGTGAGCGGCAGGACCAGCAACGTCAGGGCGATCGCGACCACGGCGTCGGTGAAGAACACCAGCCGCTCGGACGACTTCTTCTGCTCCACGCGAACATCAAACACTAGACTCCGGAGGTCATGACCGTTGCCGCCGCGATCACCTTCACCTGGCTGGGCATGGTGCTGGCCATCTCGTTCCTGGAAGCACCGCTGAAGTTCCGCGTTCCCGGGGTCACCCTGCCGCTGGGGCTCGGCATCGGCCGCGCGGTGTTCGCCGCGCTCAACAAGGTCGAGGCGGTGCTCGCGGCCGGGCTGGTCGTGAGCCTGGCCGTCGGCACCCGGACGACCCTGGCGGTCGTCTTCGCGGCCGTCGTGGTGCTGGCCCTGCTCGTCCAGCTCGTCGCGGTGCGTCCCGCGCTGACGCGCCGCTCCGACCGCGTGCTGGCGGGCGAAGAGGGGCCCCGCAGCCACGCCCACCTCGGTTACGTCGGGCTCGAGGTGCTCAAGGTGGCCGGGCTGCTCGCGTTCGGTGTCGCCGCGCTGGCCTGAGTCACCGCCGCGGCAGCACGAGCAGCGCGTCGCCGACCGGGCGCTCGCCCGTCGCGTCCGAAGGGGAGCTGACGAGCTTGCCGTCGATCGCCATCGCCGTCGAGCCGCCGCCGTCGAGGTTGATCGCGGTCACCGCGCCCAGCCGCGCCATCAGCCGCGCGCCCTCGAGCAGCGAAAGCCCTTCGGCGAAGCCCGGCTGACGGCCGTCGGCGGTGACGATCAGCAGCCGCCCCTGGCGGTCCAGGCCGACCATCGTGCGCGGATTCCGCTTGACACCCCAGCCGTACACGTACGACGGGTCGCCGGGGTGCACGACGCCGTCGGCGGCCGCGTCCACCGAGATCCGGCCGTCGCGGACCAGCCACGGGCCGCCGTTGACGACGCCGGCGGGGTGGACCGGCCGGCCGGATTCGAAGATCCGCGTGCCGACCGGCAGCCTGGTGCCCGGCCGCACGTGCGCGGTCAGCCAGGTCGCCGCCGCGCCGATACCCTGCACGGTGTGCCCGCCCGCGGGCACGTCGCCGCCCGCGGGACGCACCGCGGTGACGACGTCGCGGGCGTCCAGGACGGCCTCGACGCCGTCGCCGGCCGGGGTCGGCGTGCCGAGCTGCGGGGTGAACAGCACCAGGTCGTCGGGGTGGGTGCAGGTGGTGTCGTGCAGCGGCCGATCCGTCGGGACGTCGCCGGGCTCACCGCAGTTGCGGACGAGACCGGGCTTGCGGTCGACGCCGTCGACCTCGTGCCCGCCGACGGTGAGCGCGGTCCGCGGCACGCCGATCGACGGCCGGTCCCCGAGCAGCAGCGCGGGCCGCCCGGCGGTCGCTTCGCTCTGCAGGAGGCCCTGGTAGACGCCGATACCGGCCGGTTCGCCGGGAATGCCGTCGCGCGGGTCGATGACGAAGAAGCCGCCGTTGGTCCCGACGAGCGCCCCGGCGGCGGCCGACAGGGCCGACGTCGTGCGCCGCCCCGCCACCGACTCGCCGTGGGAAGCGACGACGCTCCCGCGGAACCGCCGCGGATCGACGACGGCGACGCGGATGCGCTGCGGCCCCTGCGCCTCGGGCCCGTCCTGGCCGGTCCACTCGACGGAGCCGGTGAAGCCGTTCGCGCTCATGGCGCTCGCGGTGGCGGCGGCCTGCGCGCGGTCCGCGAAGGCGCCGACGCGCACCCGCCAGCCGAGGGCGCCGCGCGGCGTGTCGGCGAACGCGGGCCAGTCGACCTGCTCGGCGCGCGCGTCGAAACCCTTGCCGCGCAAGGAAGTCACGAGCGTACCGGCGTGCTCACGGCTGCCGAGCGCGGCCGGCGGCGCGTCCGGATCGGGGCTGGACCCGCCGGGCACGAGCGCGGTGACGGTCCAGAAGCCGGTCCCGGTCCCCTCGCCGGTCACCGTGGTGGTGACGGTCAGGCCCGGCGCGAGCTCGGCACCGGCGGCCGAGGCCGGGGTGCCGAGCGCGAACGTGAGCGCGGCGGACAGGGCCAGTGCGAGCGGCATCCTCGTCTTCACGCGGAGCAAGCTACCCCGCCGGGGTGGACCGCGCGTGGGTTCCGGTTGAACTCCCGGAGCGCGGCGCGACCCCTCGGACGCGCCGCGCCGGTGGGGTCTCACGACGAGCGGACGTTCCGCTGGGCCTCCTGCGCGCGGTCGGTGACGTCGCCGGTCGCCGAGCGCGCCTCCTCCTGGACCGTGGACGCGCTTTCGGCGGCTTCGGACCGCACCGACTCGGCGGCCTGCCGCACCGGCTCGCGCAGGTTCTCCTGGACCTCTTCGGCCGCGTGCTTGGCCGCCGGGGCCAGCTGCTCGCGCGCCAGGTCCGTCGCCTGGCCCGCCAGCTTGCGTTCGGGCTCGCTCGCCGGCAGCAGGGACGAGACCAGCCAGCCGGCGCCGAACGCGATCAGGCCGGCCGCCAGGGGGTTGCCCTGCGTGCCGCGGCGGATCGACTCCGGGGCGTCGGAGACGGTGTCGGCCGCGGCGCTCACCTTGTCCTGCGCGGTGGCGGCGACCGAGCCGACCTTGTCGCCCGCCGCCGACGCGTGGTCGTTCGCGGTGCCCATCACGCGGTCCTTCGCGCTGCCGAACGCCGTGCGCAGCCGGCCGACCCGGCGTTCGACGATGCGGCCCGGACTCACCTTCTCGGTCAGCGCGTCGACGTCCGTGCTGAGATTGCGCTGCGTGCCTTCGATCTCCCGGCGGATCCGGTCGGGTTCGGTCATGATCGCTCGCCTTTCAGTGCGTCCGGAACCCGTTGCAGGGTTTCGACGGTGCGTTCGGGTTTCGGGTTGATCCGGCGGAATTCGCTGCGCCCGGTGGCGTACAGGACCGCGCCGACGACCAGCCAGAGGGCCGCGACGATCAGCGCGGCCCAGCCGCCGTCCAGCACGTTCTCCAGGCCCTGCCACAGCGCGACGGACAGGAACAGCACGACCATGTAGCCGGCGAACCCGGCGCCCCCGACCATGCCCGCGCCCTTGGCCGCCTTGGCCGCCTCGGCCTTCGTTTCCGCCTTGGCCAGCTCGACTTCCTGCCGCAGCAGCGTCGAGACGTCCTTCATGACGTTGGACATCAGCTCGCCGACCGAGGAGCCGGCGACGTCGGCCGGCGGGTCCGCCTGCGGTGCGGGGCCGGGTGGCTGCGTCATCACGGCACCTGCCCCGGGGTCGTGTGGCGGCTCGGCTGGGGCAGGGGCTCCGGCGGGGCGGCGTACTCGCCCGGCTGCGGTGCGGTGAAGCCGGTGGGCGTGGTCGGGGGCGCGACACCGCCGGGGCCGGGCTGCGGCGCAGTGTAGCCGCCCGGAGCGACCGGAGGCGGATAGCCCGTCCCGCCCGGCCCGGGAGCCGGTGGCACGGGCGGGATCCCGGCCGGTCCCGGGTGCGACGGCGGGACGGCCGCGGCCGCCTGGCCGTTCGGCGAGCTGCCCGAGCTCTTCTCCTGCTGCTGCGCGACGACACCCCGGGTCAGCCGTCCGACCACCGCGCCGGCCACGGCCGCGCCCACCAGGAACGTGCCCGGGCGGCGGCGGGCGAAGCGCCGCACTTCGTCGAGCAGGTCGCCGGGTTCGCGGTGCTCCAGCCAGTCCGCGACCGACCGGGTCCGGTCCGACACCTGCCGCGCGACGTCCCCGGCGACACCCGGGGAGTCGGCCTGCTCGGCCATCCGGTCCAGCTGGCCGGCCAGCTCGTGGAGGCTCCGCGCCGCCTTCCGCTGGCCGTCGCGGGCCTGCGCCTCCAGCTGCTCCCGGCCTTCGCGGAGCAGGTCGCCCGCTTCCCGCTGGGCGTGCTCCGCGACGTGCTTCGCTTCCTGTGCCGCGGTCTGCGCGACCTCGCCGCCGCGGTCGGCGGCCGTCGTGGCCACCTCGCGGGCTTCGTCCTTGGCCGTTTCCGTCGTCGACGGCGGCGACTGGCCGCCGGATCCCTGTGTCATCGCGTCCTCCTTGCGGGCGAGGCACTTCCCGTGCCCTCGGTGGGCGGCGGGCTACCCGGGCGGTCCGGGGATAAACCGGTCACCGCGGGCGTGCGTACCCGGCGCCGGAGGGGGTAGCCCCGGACGCGGAGGAGGTGAGCGGGCGGTCAGCCGCCGACGTGGATGCCCGGGCGGCGGGCGGGGTCCTTTTCCGTGCTGCGGATGATTTCCCGGACCACCGGGGCCGTGTCGCCGCGGCCCAGGATCAGGTAGCGGAACAGGTGCCCGAGCGGGTTTCCTTCGGACCACTCGAAGTGGCACTGCGGCTTGACGCCCGTCACGTCGCGCAGGGCCAGCAGGATCGCCGCGATCGCGTTCGGCGCCGCGGGGCTGTCCGCCCGCAGGATCCGGTAGCCGTCGACCTCGACGCCGCGCACCTCGAGCACGTTGGCGAACGCCGACGGGTCCACCACGTCGATCTCGAGGAACAGGATGTCGGCGGCGCCCGGAACCGGGTTCATCGTGCGCTGTTCGGCTTCCTTGGCCGAGTACTCGGCTTCGTCACCGCCCTGGCGCTTGTTGGCGATGATGTGCAGCGCGCCGTCGTTGGCCAGGGAGTCGGCGATGAACCGGCGGGCTTCGTCGTCGAACTCGATGCGCTCGGCCCGCAGCTCGGTCGTCCGCGAAACCCGCGAAACGAGCGAGACGACGATGATCCCGAGGATGAACAGGCCGGAAATGGCGATGCCGTCCGGCTTTTCGATGACGTTCTCGACGAGCGCGTACAGCAGGACGAGTGTCAGGACGAGGAACCCGATCGCCGCGCCGCGCCGGCGGCGCCGGATCGCCGAGATGCTCACCGCGACCGCGCCCGAGACCATCATCGCCAGGATCCCGGTCGCGTAGGCGCCGGCCTGCGCGTTGACGTCGGCACCGAACGCGACGGTGATGAGGATGCTGATCACGGTGTAGACGAGCACGACCGGCCGCACCGCGCGGCCCCACTCCGGCGCCATGCCGTAGGAGGGCAGGTAGCGCGGGACGATGTTGATCAGCCCGGCCATCGCCGACGCGCCGGCGAACCACAGGATCAGGACGCTGCTGATGTCGTAGCCGGTGCCGAAGATCTCGCCCAGCTCGTGGTGCGCGAGGTACGCCATCGCCCGGCCGTTGGCTTCGCCGCCGTCCTTGAACGCGTCCGCCGGGATCAGGACGGTGGTGATGAAGCTCGTCGCGATCAGGAACACGGACATGATCAGCGCGGCGGCCGTCAGCAGCTTGCGCGTGTTGCGGATCCGCGACTCCAGCCGCTCCTCGGCGGTCTTCCCCTGCGCGGCCACCAGCGGCATCATGCTGACCCCGGTTTCGAAGCCCGAGAGCCCCAGCACCAGCAGCGGGAACGCGACGACGGCCGGCCCGACGACGCCGGTGAACCCGCCGCCGCCCGCGGTCAGCGCGTCGGTCCAGCGGGAGAAGTCCGCGGAGTCGCCGAGCAGGTCGATCACGCTGACGACCGTGACCACGGCGTTGAGCAGCAGGAAGACCGCGACGAGCGGGATCGCGACGCCGACCGCCTCGCTGAAGCCCAAGAGGAAGACGCCGCCGAGGATCAGCAGCAGCACGACGGTGATGAGCACGGCGTGGCCGTGCAGGAAGCCCGGTAGGTACGGGTTCTCCAGCATGTGCACGGTGGCGTCCGCCGACGACAGCGTGATCGTGATGATCCACGACGTCGCGACGAAGCCGAGGAGCGTGAGGACGAACAGCTTCCCGCGCCAGAACGGCAGCAGGTCCTCCAGCATCGCCACCGAGCCCTGCCCGTGCGGGCTTTCGCGGGCGACGCGGCGGTACATCGGCAGCATGCCGAGCAACGTCAGCGCGACGATCAGCAAGGTCGCCACCGGCGAGAGCGCCCCGGCGGCGAGCGCGGCGATTCCGGGCAGGTAGGAGAGGGTGGAGAAGTAGTCGACGCCGGTCAGGCACATGACCTTCCACCAGGCCTGCGGTGTGCCGTGGTCCTCGCCGCCCTGGCGGCCGACCGGGGCCACCCGGTGCTCCAGCAGCCAGCGGGCGACTCCGGAGGCCGGCGGTTTCGGCGGTACCGGGCTCTCGACGCTCGCCGGCACGGTCACCTCGGCTGAAGCACCCATCTTCGTCCCCTCGTCCCTGGACACAGCGGGTCTAAGGATGCCGGACGCCGGTGGGAGGCGCGCTCCAGGTGGGCCGGTCGCCTCCGGTCAGCAGCGCGACGGCTTCGGCGAGCGTCGCCGGGCGCGCGGCCCGTCCGGTCCGGCGTGGCCAGCCGGGTCCGGCGAGCACGAGCCGGGGCGCGGGCACCCGGCGCGGCGGAACCGCCGGGCGGCTGCTCCACAGGACCACCGCGGCGGGGTCGGTGCGGGCGACGGCGGCGCGCAGCGCGGTGTCCGGAATGGACCCGCCGAGGAACAAGGCCGCGCGGCTGTGTTCGGCCAGCGCCGCGCGGAGCGCCTCCATCGGCAGGGTGTGCCGTTCGCCCTCGGGACAGGCCAGCAGCACCGGCCGGGCGGCGCTGCGGGGCGCCGGGACGCGGTGCAGGGCCGCGGCGATCGCCCACGAAAGGCCGTGCACGAGGTCGACGCAGCGGTCGGCGTCCGCCAGCGCGGCCAGCGCGGGCCGGCACAGGCGTTCCCAGGTGCCGACGACGTCGTGGTCGACGAGGTGGGCGTCCAGGAGCGCGGTGGCGGTGTCGATCTTGAGGTCGCGGACCGCGGTCAGCAGCGTCGCGACATCGGTGCCGCCACCGTCGTGGAACGCGCGTGCCGCCGCGGTCTCCGTGCCGAGCCCCTGCTCGATCAGGTGTTTCATGCGGAGCAACGCGTCGACGTCGGCGCGGCCGTAGCGGCGGTGGCTGCCGGTCTGGGGCGCCGACAACGGGAGGCCGTACCGGCGGTGCCACGCGCGCAGCGTCGACGGCGGCAGGTCGAGCATCCGGGCGACCGCCCCCGCCGTCCAGGTGACGGCGGGGGCGGTGGCCGGTGGGTCCATCGCTCAATCATGGACCCGGGTGGCCCGCGCCGCTCGGCTCCCGGGCCGCTCGACGTCGCCCCGCCACGCGCCGGTCTCGCGCCCGCCGCGCTCCTCGACGAAGGTCTTGGACCGGCCCAGGTCGCCCTTGCCGCGGCGGTCGTGGCCGCCGAGCTCGTCGGCCACGTTCTCGACGAAGCCCTCGGAGTCGATGTCCAGCTGCGCGGTGACCCGCGTGTGCGTGTCGTCGAGCCGGCGGATCTCGTCGGCACCTTCGATGAAGTCCTGATGGGTCCCGTCCCGGTTACCCCGCGAATCGATGACAAAACGATGCGGGACGCTTAAAGTCGGGCACCGGCGGGAGGAGGAACGCGATGACCGGCGAGCGGACGCTGACGGTGCGGGTGCGCACGGTGCCCGAAGCCGTCGTGGTCGCGGCCATCGGCGACCTCGACCTGGGGACGGCCCCGATGCTGCTGGCCCGGGCCGGAGCGGTGCTGGCCGGCCGGCCGGGGGCGCTCATCGTCGACCTGGACGGGATCGGGTTCTGCGGCTCGGCTGGCCTGCAGGTGCTGGCGCAGCTCGTCGCGCGGACCTCGGCGGGCGGCGTCCCGCTCGCCGTCGTCGCGAACCGCCACGCGGTGCTGCGCGTGGTGCGCCTGACCCGGCTGGACGAGGTGTTCACCCTGCACGCCACGGTCGACGACGCGTGCGCGTGGGTGCGGCGACAGCGGGGGAGTGATTGACCGGTCTACTGTGGACAGTGTGTCCGTCCACTGTGGACCGGCGTTCAGGCGGCCGGTTCGGAGCGGTGGTGCCGGGCGGCACCGGTGACCGCGGCGACCACGGCGTCCGCGTCCAGGGCCGGGTCCCACAGCGCGCAGCCGACGACGTGGGCGAGCCGGCGCCGGGGGTGCGGCCCGGAGTCGGTGAGCGCGACGTCGGTCGGGCGGCCGTTCTTGACCGCGTGGACCGCGCGGGTGACCAGGACCGCCTCCTGGCGGGTGGTGCCGAGTTCGGCGGCCGCGGCGAAGATCTTCTCCGCCGCGGCGCGGGCGGGATCGTCCATCGCTTTCGTCCCTCGAAGGCGCCGCCGCGGCGGACCGGCCGGCGCCGGTCCGCCGCGGACGGGAGCGTCAGGCCTTGAGCTGCTTCCGGTCGGACTCCGCGCCGGCGATCTCGATGCGGCGCGGCTTGGCCTTCTCGGCGATCGGGATGCGCAAGGTCAGCACGCCGGCCTCGTAGTCGGCCGCGATGTGGTCGGTGTCGAGGGTGTCGCCGAGGAACAGCTGCCGGGAGAAGACGCCGAGGGGGCGTTCGGAGACCTGCATCTGCACGTCGTCGCCGCCGGGACGGGGCCGTCGTTCGGCCTTGACGGTCAGGACGTTGCGTTCGAGGTCGAGGTCGATGGCGTCCTTGGTGACGCCGGGCAGGTCGAAGCAGACGACGAACTCGTCGCCGGCGCGGTAGGCGTCCATCGGCATCGCGGCCGGCTTGGACCAGGTGCCGGGGCTGCCGAAGACCTGCTGGGTGAACCGGTCCAGCTCGCGGAACGGGTCGGTGCGCATCAACATCGTGTCCTCCTGTTCGACGATCGGGCGTCAACACGCACCACCGTTCTAACATGTCGTCGAAAGGATGACAAGAGTGCTGTCGTCGATATGATGACGTCAGCCGGGGAGGTCGATCTCCGCGTGCCGCTCGGTGAGCGTGCGGGCCAGCTCGGCCAGCTTCACGTTCAGGTCCTGCGACGTGCGCCGCAGGACGTCGAACGCCTCCTCCGCCGACACGCCCCGGCGGGCCATGATGATGCCCTTCGCCTGGCCGATCACGTCCCGGCTGTCGATCGCCTTGCGCAGGTGCGCGGCCTGCAGCTCGCTGCGCGTCACGGCATCGGTGGCCGCGACGGCCAGTGATGCGTGCGTGGCCAGCAGCAGCAGGACGTCGCGGTCGGCTTCGTCCAGGCCGTTCGGGGAGCGCGAGTAGACGTTGAGCGCGCCGACCGACCGGCCGGTCGGCGCGCCGGGGATGAGCGCGGTGGAGAGGACGGCGCGCACGCCGAGCCCGCAGGCGGCCGGCGCCCACTGCGGCCAGCGCGGTTCCGCGGCCAGGTCCGGCGCGATCGCCACGGCCGGGCCGGCCGGCTCGGCGGCCTCGACGCACGGCCCTTCGCGGAAGCGGTACTGCAGCCGGTCCAGCTCGACGGCGACCTCGCCGGTCTCCGCCGGCGTGTGGAAGTGTCCGTCGGTGTCGATCAGCGTGAAGCTGGCCAGGTCGGCGGAAGGCACCATGAGCGTGGTGGCCTCGAGGACACGCTCCAGGACGTCCTCGACGCGGGGGGCGGTGAGCAGCCGGGCCGTCAGCCGCGCGAACTCCGCGGCCAGCGGCCCCGGCCGGTCCGCGCCGGAGACGAAGATCTCCTTGTCGCGCCGCCACTCCTGCTCACTGGTCATGGTGGCCGCCCAGCCAGTCCTCCGCCTCGGCGAGCGTGCGGAACAGCGGCAGCACGTCCTCGAGCTCCAATGCTTCGACCGGGCGCAGCACCGCCCGGCCGTCGGCGACGACGGCCACCGGGATGTCCGCGGCCACCGCGTCCAGCAGGACGCCCAGCCCGCGGGCCGAGCAGAACGTGAGGTCGCTCAGGTCGATGACCAGCGCGCGCGGCGCGAGATCGAGCTCTTCGCCGAGCCGGGCCGCGAGGCGGCCGGTCACCGCCAGGTCCAGCTCGCCGGTGACGGCCACGACCGTGCGTTCGGCCGTCGCGGTGATCGTGATCCGGGGTGGTGCGCCCAGCAGCAGGGCGACGCCCGGCCGGATGGTGGTGTCGTGCATGACTTCCTCACCTCGGTGAGGCGGGCCGAGCCCGCCGTCCCGGCCGGCGCGCGGCGCGCTCGGCGGATGGGTGCCAGGGGGCGGCTGCTCTGCTCAACCGCAGCGAGCCTGACAGTACCCCGCGCGCCACCCCGAGTCACCACGCCCGCGCCGGTACCTTGGCCCGCGTGGGTGACGACACGTGGGCCGCGCTGGCCGGCCAGTTCGCCGACGGCGCCTACGCGTCGGTGAAGGGCCGGGTGCGCACCTACGTGCTGCACCGGCAGCTGCTGGCGCACCTGCCGCCCCCGCCGGCGACCGTGCTCGACGTCGGCGGCGGGGCGGGCCACCAGTCCTTCCCGCTGGCCGCGGCCGGTTACGACGTCACCCTGCTGGACTCGTCACCGGCGATGCTGGACAAGGCGCGGGACCGGCTGACGCCCGAGCTCCGGGACCGCGTGACGTTCGTGCGGGCCGACGGCGAACACGCCGAAGAGGCGGTCGGCGGGCGGCGCTTCGACGCCGTCCTGTGCCACGGCGTCCTCGGGTACCTCGAGCGGCCGGAGCCGCTGGCCGACCAGCTGTGCCGCTGCGCGGCCACCGGGGGCGTGGTCTCGATCATGACGGGCAACGCCGACGCGATGGCGGTGCGCCCGGCGCTGGAACAGCGCTGGGAGGACGCACTGGCGGCGTTCGACGCCCGCCGCGAGATCGGCGTGCTGGGCGTCCCGACCCGGGCCGACACGGTCGGGGAACTGAGCGGGATCCTGCGCGGCCGGGGCGTGGAACCCGTGGCGTGGTACGGGGTCTGGCTGTTCGTCGACTGGCTCGGGTTCGGCGGGGTCGAGGTGGACCCGGCTGACGTGGAACGGGTGGCCGCCGTCGAGTTCGAAGCCGGCCGCCGGGATCCCTACCGCCGGCTCAGCCGCGTCTTTCACCTCGTGGGGCGCAAGGCCTGAGCGGCCGTTTCGGCCAGTGACAGCAGTTCGGCCAGCACTTCCGACGCGAGTTCGGCCAGGGACCGCTCCTCGTGCAGCCACCGGGTGAACGCGATCCCGAACACGGTCGCCCCCGACTCGGCCGCCAGCGTGGCCGCGGGTTCGCCGACGCCGCGGGCGCGCAGGGCGTCGGCGACCGTCGTGGCCAGGGTGGTCAGCTTGTGGTGCTCCCGTTCCTGCAGCGCGGGGTTCCGGTCGATGACGGCCTGCCGCGTGCGGGAGTGCGGGCGCCGCTCGTCCGGGAAGAAGGACGCCGCCGAGTCCAGCGCGGAAGCAACGACTTCCAGGGGCGACGCGTGCGGGGGTGCGGCCTCGACGCCGTCGAGGAACGCCTGGACCAGCAGCTGCTGACCGTGGAAGAGCACCTCGCGCTTGTCGCTGAAGTGGCGGAAGAAGGTGCGTTCGGTCAGGCCGACGGCCTGCGCGATCTCCGCGGCGGTCGTCTGCTCGTACCCGCGGGTGGCGAACAGTTCCATCGCGGCCTTCTGCAGCCGCTCCGCGGTTCCGGGTTCCCAGCGCACCATGCGGCCGAGTCTAGTGATGACAGCGGCTGACATGTAGGCGTAAGGTGCGTATGTCAGCGACTGACGTCGGTCACTGACATCAGAGACCTCTCGAAGGAGTGCACGTCATGCGCGTTTTCGTCACCGGAGCCTCCGGCTGGATCGGCTCCGCCGTCGTCGACGAGCTGCTCGCCGCGGGCCACGAGGTCAGCGGGCTGGCCCGCTCGGCCGCGTCCGCCGCGAAGCTCGAAGCGAAGGGCGTCCAGGTCCGCCGCGGCGACCTCGACGACCCGGCCGGCATCCGCGCCGGCGCCGAGGCCGCCGAAGCCGTCATCCACCTGGCGAACAAGCACGACTTCGCCAACCAGGCGGTGTCGAACGCGGCCGAGCGCGGCGCCGTCCAGACCATCGGCGACGCGCTCGCCGGCAGCGGCCGGCCGTTCCTGCTGGCGTCCGGGATCGGCGGCCTGACGCAGGGCCGCCCGGTCACCGAAGCCGACCCGTCCCCGTTCCACGGCCCGGAGTCCCCGCGCGGCGGCTCCGAGAACCTCGCGCTGGAGTTCGTCGACCGCGACGTGCACTCGGTCAGCCTGCGGTTCTCGCCGACCGTGCACGGCACGGGTGATCACGGGTTCATCGCGGTCCTGTCCGCGATCGCGCGCGAAAAGGGCGTGGCCGGCTACCCCGGCGACGGCACGAACCGCTGGGCCGCGGTGCACGTGACGGACGCGGCGCGCATGGTCGTCCGCGGCTTGGAGAAGGCGCCGGCGGGCAGCCGCCTGCACGCCGTCGCCGAGGAAGGCGTGCCGACGAAGGACATCGCGGCGGCGATCGGCCGGGCGTTCGACCTGCCGGTGGCGTCGATCGATCCGGCCGACGTCCCGGAGCACTTCGGCTGGATCGGCGGGTTCTTCGCGCTGGACCTGGTCGCGACGAGCGGCGCCACGCAGGAGCTGCTCGGGTGGACGCCGACCGGGAAGACGCTGATCGAGGACCTCGACACGGGGGCGTACTCGGGCGGTCGTGAGTGAGAAACAGGGTTAGAACCCTGTTTCTCACTCACGACAAGCCGCGGCAGACCACCTGACCGGTCCGGCCGACGTTCGCGGCCACGGGCTAGTACTACAGGGCTAGATCTTGCGTGTCGGTTCGTGGTATCGGCTGCTGACTGTGCGAGTGTTTGGGGGTGACCATTCCTTCTGCTGGACGGGCTGACGTGGCGGGCGGTGCATCTCGGGGAGATCTGGCCGCGTGGGATCAGGAGTTTCGGAATGTGTGCGCGCGTCTTGACGGATTGTTCTACCGAACAGATTCGCGTGCGCATGCCCGGCATTATGTGCGCGGGTTGATCGCGCCGCTGGAACGGAAGAACGGCTGGACGATCGCGGAGTATTCCGGGGATCCGGAGCCGAAGGCGCTTCAGCGCCTGTTGAATCTGTCGCCGTGGGATGCCGACGAGGCGCGGGATCTGGTACGCGCGTACGCGATGGAGCATTTCGCTGATCCGCGCGGTGTGCTGATCGCGGACCCGACCGGGTTTGCCAAGAAGGGAAATAAGTCGGCGGGTGTTCAACGTCAGTATTCGGGAACCCTGGGACGGATCGATAACTGTCAGATCGGTGTGTTCCTGGCCTATGCCAATACGGCCGGCGATCGGGTGCTCATTGACCGCGAGCTGTATCTGCCCGATGAGTCGTGGTGTGCTGATCCCCGGCGTCGAGCCGAGGCGCGCGTGCCGGAGAAGGTGACGTTCGCTACCCGTCCAAAGCAGGTCCAGGCCATGATCACGCGGACGGTGGCGGCCGGGGTGCCGTTCGCGTGGTTCGCCGCAGACGAGGAGTTCGGGCAGAATCCGGGGCTGCGTTCGTATCTGGAAGCCAAGGGAATCGCTTATGCAATGGCCGTGCCCAAGAACACCGATATCGTCACAGGCGGCATCTCCTCGGCATCCAGTCTGCCGACGCTGGTCAAAAATGCCGCATCCCGGCTGAAGTGCCACGACTGGTCCCGTCGTTCTTGCGGGATCGGCGCAAAGGGTTTCCGGGTCTACGACTGGGCGATGGTCGATGCCGGTGACGGCCATCAGTACTTGTTCCGGCGGAGCATCTCAGACGGCGAACTCGGCTACTTTCACTGCTTCAACCCGCGCGGAGAATCACTGGCAGAACTTGTCCGCGTCATCGGCGCCCGCTGGCCGATCGAAGAATGTTTCGAAGCAGCCAAGAATGAAGCAGTACTCGACAACTACCAGGTCCGCCTCTATCACGCCTGGTACCGGCATATCACACTGTCGATGCTGGCCATGGCATTCCTCGCGGTGATGAGACACCAAGCAAAAAAAGAGCAGCGCGACCTGTGGACAAGCCACACACCATGACCACCCGAACCCGCCGCTTGATCGCGCTCTCCATCGCCGAGATCCGACATCTGTTCAACCTCATCGGCAAAGACGATCAAGCCATCGACCAGGGCCTTCGGGCGTCTGCCTGGCGCCGCGGACACCAGGCAGACGCCCGACGAAGTCACTTCAGACGACGCCTCCGACTCCAGATGCTAGAGATCTAGCCCTGTAGTACTAGTCCCCGCGGTTGACCGCGCTGATCCGGTCCTGGAGCCGTTGCCGCGTGGACGAAAGCGCGTCCCGCGGCTCCGGCTCGGGGGCCTGCTGCTCCGGCGCGTCGCCCGCCGGGCCGACCACCGGGAAGACCTGCTTCTCCCCGGGCAGCGGGACGCCGGGGCAGATGGTCGCCGCGGGGCGGGGGGCGCCGAGGAAGTAGCCGCTCACCAGTCCGTCCACACAGGAGTTCCCGCTGACCGCGTACTGGCCGTGGAACGGGGAATCCGCCACCGAGACCATCGGCACCCCGGCCGCCCGCGCCGCCGACTCGGCCTGCTCGTAGCCGGTCTGCGGGTCGAACTCGCCCTGGACGACGAGCACGTTCTTCGCCGCTTCCGGCGACAGCGTCGGCAGGGGGTGGCGGGGCGGGTCCGACCAGTAGCCGCACGGCTCGCTGAGCCCGTACGCCCAGCCGAACAGCGGGTACTGCGGGCCCTGCAGGTCGCTGAGCAGCTTGTACCAGGTCGCCGCGCGCGTCGGCTGGTCGCCGCACGCGACGGCCAGCCGGGTGCCGCCCACGTCCGCGTAGTCGGGCTCGGCCGGCGCCACGTCCGCCGCCGTCAGCCGCGCCGCCGGGCGGCCGAACTCCAGGCGCGCCACGCGGTCCAGGTCGTCCGACGGCGGTACGGGCTTGCCGTCGAGGGCCGCCAGGCCCTTCGTGAGGATCAGCGCGCCGACCAGCCACTGCTTCGGGCTGCCGTTGCCGACGAAGACGTGGTCGAAGACGTCCGGCGACACGCCCTGAGTGCGGAAGTAGGCCCGCACCCGCTCCCAGTTCTTCTTGACGTCGGCGACGGTCCGGCCCAGCTGGTCCGGGAACCGGCGGGCCAGCCACGGCGCGTAGACGCGGTCGAACTGGCGCTGGTCGATCTTCGGGAACGCCTCGAAGGCGGCCTGGAGCCGGCCTTCGAAGTCGACGCTCGAGTCGAGGACGATCCGCCCGGCGTGCTCCGGGAACAGCGACGCGTACTTCGCGCCGAGCCAGGTGCCGTAGGAGTAGCCGAGGTAGTTCAGCTTCCCGTCGCCCAGCAGCGCGCGGATCAGGTCCATGTCGTGCGTCGTCTGCCAGGTCGTGATGAACGGCGCGAGCGCGTCGCTCTGGCAGGCCTCGGCCACCGCGCGCGGCGTCCGCTGGTGCAGCGCGATACTGGCGGGCGACCGGTCGCGCGCGTCCAGGTCGTCTTCGGCCGGCAGCCGCCCGGTCGGCACGTGGCAGACGAACCCGGCGTCGTCGCCGCCCTCCTGGCCGGTGCCGCGCGGGTCCATGCCGACGAAGTCGTAGTGCGCGTTCACCGCCGGCTCCAGGGAAGCCAGCACGCCGGCGAGCGACGTGCCCTGGCCGCCGGGCCCGCCGGGGTTCACCAGGATCGCGCCCCGCCGCTCGCCGGTCGCGGCGGCCCGGCTGATCGCCACCTTCAGGTCCTTGCCCGCGGCCGGCGCCGCCCAGTCCCGCGGGACGGTGATCCGCGCGCACCGGGCCTGCTCGCCCTTGAAGGGACAGGCGCCCCACTCGACCCGCTGGGTCAGGTAGGGCGCGAGTGGATCGGGCGTGGTCGCGGCGGCCGGCGCCGTGGCCACCACCAGCACCGAGACGGCCACCGCCAACCCCGCTCGCGACGTCCGCACCGCAGCTTCCTCCCTCGATCCCGGCAAACCCGGGAACACCCAAGCACGGCGACCGGGGCGCGGGCAGCCCGATTCGCTCGATCCGGTGATCAGCTGGGCGGTTCCGCCTCACCGGCGTCCTCCTGGACGTCCTGGTGCTCCGGCTTCGCACGCTCGGTGCCGGGCACCTCGATGTCGAGGTCGACGTCCGGGGCGCCGGGCGGGCGGGGCACGTCGGGGCTGATGGGTTCCTTCTCGGCTTCGGTCATGGGAAGGGGGTACCCGGGAGCTGCCGTCTCAAGCACCGGGGTACCCCCTCCGGTCACTTGCAGAAGGCGGTATCCACAGTGGACAGGACGGCGGTCTCGGCCTGCTCCGGGTCGCCGAAGGTGCCCGGCAGCGCGGTCACCGCGAGCCCGACCGAACGGCCGTCTTCCGTTGCGCCGCCCCGGGTTTCGTAGCCGTCGATGTCGCCGCCGTGTCCCCAGTAGACGCCGCCGCAGCTCAGCGGGACGCGGAACAGGCCGAGGCCGTACTGCCACCCGGGGAACAGCGGCGCGTCGACGGTCTTGCGCATCTCGGCCAGCTGCGCGGGCGCCAGCAGCTTGCCGCCGAGCAGCGCACGCGAGACCTGCGCGAGGTCACTCGGCGTCGAGATCAGCTGGCCGGCCGCCCAGCCCCACGACGGGTCCAGCTCCGTCGCGTCGACCACCTCGGCCGACGTGCTGCTCGCGAGCGCGTAGCCGTGCGGGTGCGGCCCCTGGATGGTCTCGTCGCCCGGCTGCGGCCAGTACGTGTCGCGCAGCCCCGCCTTTTCGATCACCCGCTGGGTGATCTGCTCCTGCACCGGACGTCCCGTGACGCGCTCGATCAGCAGGCCGGCCAGCAGGTAGTTGGTGTTGCTGTAGTCCCACTTCGTGCCGGGCGGGAACTTCGCCGGGTGGGCCAGCGCCGCGGCGAGCAGGTCGTAGGGCTGGAAGAACTTGTGCTGGACGGCTTGGAAGTTCTCCACGCCGAGGTACTCGGTGTAGTTCGGCAGCCCGCTGGTGTGCTGCAGCAGCTGCCGGACGGTGATGGCGGTCCCGTCGATGCCCTCCCCGCGCACCAGGCCGGGCAGGTACCGCTCGATCGGCGCGTCCAGCTCGACCTTGCCCTCGGCCACCAGCTGCAGGACGACGACCGCGGTGAAGGTCTTCGTGTTGCTGCCCGCCCGGACCCGGCCGTCACGCGGGACCGGGACGGGGCGGTCGAGCCGGGCGGACCCGGCGACCGGCGACGTCGCCGAGCCGGGGCGGCCCACCCAGGCCAGCGCGGCCGGGAACTTCTCCTGGCTCACCAGCGAATCCAGGCTTTCCTGCACGGGCGACTTCGGGCTCGCCGCCGCCGTCGTGGTCAGGCCGCCCAGCAGTCCCGCCACCGTCAAGAGCACTGCGGTCTTGCGCATCGGTTCTCCTCCAGGTCCGGATCGATACCGGAAATGCTTCTCGAAACCGGCGCGAAGATCAGTAGCGCGGGCCACCGGATCCGCGGTAGCGCTGGCGCTACCGCGTAAAAGACGTTGCCGCGGGGATCTTCCCCTGCAACGGTGACGCCGTGAGCGAGACGATGCGCGCGGCGGTCTGCGTCGGGGCGGGTGGCCCGGAGGTGCTGGAGGTCCGTGAGCTGCCGATCCCGGCGGTCCGGGCGGGCTGGAGCCTGGTCCGGGTGCGGGGCGCGGGCCTGAACCGGTCGGAGCTGCGGACCCGGCAGGGGCATTCGCCGGGCGTGCGGTTCCCGCGCGTGCTCGGGATCGAATGCGTCGGCGTCGTGGCCGCGTCGACCGACCCGGCGCTGCCGGAGGGCACGACCGTCGCGGCGGTGATGGGCGAGATGGGCCGCGAGTTCGACGGCGGCTACGCGGACTACGCGCTGTTGCCGAACGCGCTGCTGATGCCGATCACCACGACGTTGTCCTGGGAAGTCCTGGCCGCGCTGCCCGAGACGTACCTGACGGCCCAGGGCGCGCTGGACGCGCTGGGCATCGAACGCGGGACGCGGCTGCTGATCCGCGGCGGGACGTCCTCGGTCGGCCTGGCGGCGGCGTCGATCGCGGCGGGCCACGGCGTCGAGATCGCTTCGACGACCCGGCAGCCGGAGAAGGCGGGCGTGCTGACCGCGGCGGGCGTCTCCCAGGTCGTGATCGACGACGGACCGCTGGAGCTGCCCTGGGAGCCGGACCACGTGCTGGACCTCGTCGGCGCGCGCACGGCGGTGGACTCGCTGCGCCGGGTCCGCCGCGGCGGCACGGTCTGCGTGGCGGGCTCGCTGAGCGGCTGGTCGATCGCGGACTTCCAGCCGGTGGCGATGATCCCGTCCGGCACCCGGCTGACGGCCTTCCACAGCAACGACCTGAAAGGCCGGACGGCCGTCCTGCAGCGGATCGTCGGCGAGGTCGAGGCGGGCGTCTACCGGCCGAACGTCGACCGCGTCTTCGGGCTGGCCGAGATCGCCGAGGCCCACCGGTACATGGAAGCGGACCGGGCGAGCGGGAAGCTCGTCGTGATCCCCTAGGCCTCGGGCACCTCGACCGGCGCCCACAGGCTCGGCAGGTTGACCACGATCCCCTCCTGGCTGCTGCGCGCGATGATCACCACGGCCTCTTCGTCCGTCGGGTTCTCCTCGCGGTGCGGCACGTACGGCGGCACGAAGACGTAGTCCCCGGGCCCGGCCTCGATGCGGACCTCCTCCTCGCCGTCGGCGAAGACGAACACCGGGTGGCCCGACTTCACGTAGATCGCCGTCTCGGCTTCGCCGTGGTGGTGGTCGCCCGAGTTCGTCACCGGCGCCACGTGCGTCTCGCCCATCCAGACCTTCGACGACCCCACCGTCTTGCCGGAGATCGCCTCCAGGCGCTTCATCCCGCTCGTCTGGTTCGTGTCGCCGGTCAGGTCCGCGCCGCGGATGTGCCGCAGCGGCTGGTGCCAGAGGTCGGTCATCGGGGTCGTCCCTTTCGTCGCGCCACCATCTTCCCCGAGCCGGGCTCAGAGGTCGAGGACCAGCCGGGCCGAGCACGAGCGGGAAACGCAGATCATCAGGACGTCCCCGGCCCGTCGTTCCGCCGCGGTGAGCACCGAGTCGCGGTGGTCCGGGGTGCCGCCGAGCACGCCGGTTTCGCAGGTGCCGCACGTGCCTTCCCGGCACGACGACAGCACGGGGACCCCCGATTCTTCGACCACCTCCAGGATCGACCGGTCCGCCGGGACCCGCAGGACGCGCCCCGACCCGGCCAGCTCGACCTCGAACGCGGTCCGCGCGCCCTCGTCCGGCAGCGGGGTGAACCGCTCGACGCGCAGGGCGTCCGCGGGCCAGCCGGCGCAGTGCCGCTCCACCGCGGCCAGCAGCGGTTCCGGGCCGCAGCAGTACACCGCGGTGTCCGGCCGCGGCTCGGCCAGCAGCGCGGCCAGGTCGAGCAGCCCGTGTTCGTCCTGCGGCCGGAGCGTCACCCGGTCCTCGTACCGGCGCAGATCGGCGGTGAAGGCCATCGACGAGCGCGTCCGGCCGCCGTAGACGAGCTGCCATTCGCGGCCCGTCCCGGCGACCCGGTCGAGCATCGGCAGGATCGGCGTGATGCCGATGCCGCCCGCGACGAACAGGTAGCGCTTGGCGTCG
Source organism: Amycolatopsis sp. NBC_01488 (assembly GCF_036227105.1). Classification (NCBI taxonomy): domain Bacteria; kingdom Bacillati; phylum Actinomycetota; class Actinomycetes; order Pseudonocardiales; family Pseudonocardiaceae; genus Amycolatopsis; species Amycolatopsis sp. NBC_01488. The sequence goes on from NZ_CP109434.1 coordinate 4,339,513, forward strand.
ACGAGCGGGAAGTGGTTGCGTGGCCCGTCCAGGGAAACCCGTTGCCCGGCAACGAGTTCGTCGTGGACGTACGCCGAACCGCCGCGCCCGCCGGGTTCGCGCAGGACCGCCACCTGGTAGGCCGACGTGTCCTCCGGGCGTCCGTACAGCGAGTACTGCCGGACGCCGCCGGGGAGGACGAGGTCGACGTGCGCACCCGGTTCCCAGGGCGGGAGGGGCCGCCCGTCCGGTGCCCGGAGCGTCAGCCGGACGACGCCGTCGGCGATCTCTTCCTTGTCCGCCACCACCAGGTCGAGCGTCATGCGTCGTGCCCTTCCGGATGGGCCAGGAGCCATTCCCACAGCTGCACCGGGTCGTCGAACTCCCGCTCGGCCGAGCAGTGGCAGACCGCGCGCAGCCGGTCGGTGCCGAGCACCCAGTGGATCCGGTACACGCGGTCGCCGGTGAGCATCGGGCGCGTCACGACGTCACCAGCCGCTGCAGCAGCCGGCGCGCCGCGAGACCGCCGGTGTCGATGTTGATCGACAGCTCCTGGTAGCCGTCCGGTTCGGCGGCGATCACCCGCTCGAGGACGTCGAGCGCTTCGACGTCCTGCAGGACGACCGTGCGGTTGTTCTCCGCGAGGAACGCCGACACGCCTTCGTCGTCGAGGGCGAAATCCCGGGCCACCGCCCAGAAGTCGTGCGTCGAGTGCTCGGTCTCGGGCGTGATCGCGTAGACGACCTCGACGTGGAAGGCGTCCGGGTCGCTGCCGTCCGGGTGCGGCACCGAGCCGACCGGCGCGATGCGGCTGTGCAGCTTGTAGAGGCACGGCGGCGTGTACTCGATGTCCTGCCACCGCGCGATCCGGCCCTGCAGCCCGGTCGACTTCGCGTAGAACGGCGGGCACGCCGCGTCGGCCATGTGCCGCGAGACGTAGACGATCCCGGCCTCGTCGTCGACCTCGGTCGTGATCGGCGTTTCGGCGACCTCCGGCGTGCCGATGTAGCCGCCGTGCAGGTACGTCTCGTGCGAGAGGTCGAGCAGGTTGTCGACCAGCAGCGAGTACCGCGCCTTCAGCGGCTCCATGCCGGCGACGGTCGTGTAGCCCGGGGAGTCGAGGTACGGCGCTCGCGGGATCTTCGCGGTGTCCGCCTTCTCGGGGTCGCCGATGAACACCCAGACGAAGGAGTCCTGTTCCACCAGCGGATACCGCCGCAGCCGCGCGGTCCGCGGCACCCGGGTCTGGCCGGGCACCGCCACGCACTTGCCGTCGGCGCCGTAGGTGAAGCCGTGGTAGCCGCAGACGACCTGGTCGTCGACGAGCCGGGACGGCGCCTGCGACAACGGGAACCGGCGGTGCACGCAGCGGTCGGCGACCGCCGTGACGCCGCCGTCGCGGGTCCGCCAGAACAGGATCGGCTCACCGCAAATGGTGCGGCTGAACAGGTCCTGGCCGATTTCGGAGCCGTACGCGGCGACGTACCACTGGTCGCGGGGGATGGCGCTCATCGGGTTCGTCCTCTCGTGGCGGGGCTCACAGCGTGCGCGACCGCCGCGGCGCCCACGAAGGGCGTTTCCATAAGATGGAAGGATGCGTCACGCGTGCTGGGAGGGGCATCTCGCGTGATTGAGCGGGCATCTCGCGTGATTGGCGGGGCATCTCGCGTGACCCGGGCCGTCATTCGCGTGATTCGCGACGTCACTCGCGTGATTGGAGGCGGAACTGGGTGATCGAGAGGTCGGCACCAGTCCGGACGTGGATGACAGGCCAGGGCGGAAAGCTTCAGCCGAGGGCGCGCGAGATCGCGCGGGCGCTGGTCATCACCAGCGGAGCCAGCGCGTGCGGCGCCGCGCTGCCGTGCCGCACGACGAGCGACACGGCGGCGACGACCTGCCCGCGCGCGTCGTGGATCGGCGCGCCGACCGAAAGGCTGTCGAGGGTCACCTGGCGCTCGCTGATGGAGAACCCGTGCGTGCGCACGTCGGCCAGCAGGTGCCGCAGCCGGTCCGGGTCGGTGACGGTCTCGGGGGTGTAGCGCTCGATCGGGCTGCGCAGGACGTCTTCCTGCACGTCGGCGGGCGCGTGGGCGAGCAGGACGAGCCCGACCCCGGTCGCGGTGAGCGCGAACCGCCCGCCGACGCGCGTGCGCACCGGCACGGCCCCGGTCCCGGCGATCCGCTCGATGTAGACGACTTCGGTGCCTTCGCGCACGGCCAGTTGGACGTTCTCGCGGGTGATCTGCGAGAGGTCTTCGAGGAACGGCAGCGCGCGCTCGCGCAGCCCGAGGCCCCGCGGCGCGAGCGACCCGAGCTCCCACAGCCGCAGCCCGACGCGGTAGACCCCGGACTCGTCCCGCTCGAGCGCACCCCACTCGCAGAACTCCCGCAGGACGCGGTGCGCGGTGGCCGCGGGCATCCCCGCCCGGCGCGCGATCTCGCTCAGCCGCAGGGCGGGCCGGTCGGGCGTGAACGCTCCGAGGACCCGCAGCGCCCGCCCGAGCACGGGCCCGGTGGCCCCCGGAGCACGACCTCGACCCGGCATGACCACCGAGCATAGCTTCAGCTGAACAGTGCCTCGTCTGTCCAGTCCAACCCCTTGACGACGTCTCCGGCGGCCAGTGCCGAGTGGAACGCTCCGGCCGCGGTCACCTCGCCGGGCCGGATGCGGGCGGCGATGGCCCCGCTGACCGTCGCGGTGGCGAACGACGTGCCGCGCCAGGTCGCGTAGCCCTCGAAGTCCTGGACGTCACCGCTGCGCAGCGTCACCTTGCCGGACAGGTAGGTGCTGACGACTTCGTCGCCGAGGGCGGTGCAGGTGACCCACGGCAGGTCGGGGCTGTACGGCGCCAGGGTGCCGTCCGCCTTGGTGGCCCCGGCCGCGATGACGCCGGTCAGTGCGGCCGGCCAGGTGGGCGAGGTCCGCGTGAGGCCGTTGCGGATCCCCGGGATCCCGCCGTGGTTGCCGGCCGCGGCGACGATCGTCAGGTGCGGGCTGAGCCGCTCGACGGCGCGCCGGACGATCAGCGGGCAGTCGCCGTCCTGGGCCCGGGTCCCGATCGCCAGGTTGAGGACGTCGACGCCGTCGTCGAGGAACCCGGCCAGCTCCACGACCGTGTCCCACGCGCTCGCCCGGCCGTTCGCGTCCAGGACGTCGCGCACGACCAGGGTCGCCGCCGGCGCCTGGGCCAGGATCATCCCCGCCACGAACGTCGCGTGCCCGTTCTCCCACGGGGTGGCCGTGCCGGGGTCGGGCAGGTCGAAGGTGCTGTCGCCGGCCGGGGTCTCGTAGTGCCCGTCGAGGTCGGGGTGGCGGTACAGCTTGGTGTCGAGGAGCCCGATCCGGACTCCGCGCCCGGCGGCCGGATCGGCGCCGGTGGTGTCCGGCCGGGCCGCTCGCACGGGATCGAAGTCGCCTTGGGACTGGGTCTGCGGGTAGGCGCCGAACTGGTTGCTCAGCGTCCGGTTCTTGCCGAGCAGCGGGACCCAGCCGCCGCAGCGCGCGGCGAACCGGCGGCGCAGCTCGGACAGCACGGCGTCGATTTCCATGACGAACGGCAGATCGGGGGCCATGCTGAAGCCGTAGGTGAGCTTCAGCTTGGCCAGGTCGAACGGCGGGATCTCGCCGTCCCGGGTGACGATGACGCCGAGGTCCACGAGCGCCGCTTCGACGAGCGGGCGTTCGCGCAGGTCGACGATCAGCTCGTCGGGCGGGGCGTCCTCGGGTACGTCGGGCAGGTAGTACACGCAATTCCCTCCTCGATGTGGTGACACCTGTTCAGACGCGCGCGGCCACCGCCCTGATACGTGCTGGCGGACGACCGCGCCGCCGGGAATGCTGAAACCCATGGTGGCGGACTCAGCCCTCGCCGAGGCGCGAGCGGCCATGCGGCTGGCCGATCTGCAGCCCGGAAGGGCAGTACCGGCCGCCGCCGCGGCCGTCCGGCGGGCCCTGCGCGAGCGCGACACGGCGGCGGCCGCGCTCGCCGAACAGGCGTGGGGCCACGCGCTGCTGCAGTGCAGCGAGGTCGGCGAGGCCGTCGCGCACCTGCGTCGCGCGGTGCGCCACGGCGAGCGGGCCGGCCGGCGGGCACTCGCCGGGGAAAGCCGGATGAAGCTCGCGTTCGCGTTGGTCCAGCGGGGCAGCTCGCGGGCCGCGCTGCGCGAGATCGACGTCGCGGTGCGGGAGCTCGACGGGATCGCGAGCGGCAAGGCCCTCGCCCAGCGCGCGGTGATCCGCTACCACGTGGGCCGGCTCGACGAAGCGGCCGTGGACTACCAGGCCGCGGTCCGGGAGCTGCGGCGCGGCGACGACCGGCTCGGGCTGCAGCGCGCCCTGATGAACCGGGGGATCCTGCACGCCGAGCGCTACGACTTCGACGCCGCGGTCCGCGACCTGGCCGAGGCCGACGTCCTCGCGCGAGAGCTCGGCCGCGACCTCGTCGTCGGGATCATCGCGGAGAACCTCGGGTTCGTGGAGAGCCAGCGCGGCGACGTCCCGGCCGCGCTCGCCTGCCTGGCCAGGGCCGAGGAGATCATCGGCGCGCACGGCGGCCAGCTCGCGCCGGTGCTGCAGGACCGGGCGGAGCTGCTGCTGTCGGCCGGCCTCGTCACCGAGGCCCGCCGGACCGCCGAGCGCGCGGTGCGCGTGTTCGCCGCGGAGAACCGGCGGCTCAAGGTTCCCGAGATGCGGCTCCTGCTCGCCCAGATCGCGGTGCTGGCCGAAGAGTGGACGACGGCCGCGGAGCAGGCCCGCGCGGCGTTGCGCGCCTTCACCCGGCAGGGGCGTGCGCAGTGGGCCGCGCTGGCCCGCTCGGCGGAGCTGCGCGCGCGGCTCGGCGCGGGAGAGCGCAGCCGCGTCGGCGGCGGCGTGGTCGACGCGATGGTGTCCACAGTGGACGCCAACGGCCGTCCGCTGGCGGCGGTGCAGGCCCGGCTGGACGCGGCCCGGCTCGCCGAGGTCCGGGGCCGGACGGCAGTGGCCGCGGAGCACCTGGCCGTCGCGGCGAAAGCCGCGCGCGGATCCGGACCGGCCACCCTGCGGGCACGCGGCTGGTACGCGGAGGCGTTGCGACGCCGCCGCGAGAACCCGCGCGGGGCGCTCACCGCCGCGCGGACCGGGCTGCGGATCCTCGACGACCACCACGCCGCGCTCGGAGCGAGCGACCTGCGGGCGTACTCGGCGTCGCACCGCGCGGACCTCGTCCGGCTCGGCCTCCGCATCGCGCTGGACGAGGGCCGGGTGCCCGGGATCTTCGAGTGGGCGGAGCGCGGCCGGGCGAGCCGGTCGCTGCACCGCTCGGCGCTGCCGCCGGACGACCCCGAGCTGGCCGCCCTGATGCCCCGGCTGCGCGCCACCGCGGGCGCGCTCGAACAGGCCCGTGCCGCGGGCGAGCCGACCGCCCGGCTGCTGCACCGGCAGGTCGAGCTGGAACGGCGGATCCGCGACCGCACCAGGCTGCTGCCCGCGGCGGCGGGAGCGGACGTGCCGCGGCCGGTGTCCGTCGGCGCGCTCGCCGAAGCCCTCGGCGAGCGCGCGCTGGTGGAGTTCGTCGAAGCCGACGGGACGGTCCTGGCCCTGTGCCTGGTGGCGGGCAGGCTGCGGCTGCACGCCCTCGGGTCCGCGGCCGAAGTGGCCGGCCTGCTCGACCGGATCCCGTTCGCCCTGCGCAAGCTCGCCGTCCCCGGCCCCGGCCGGTCGCGGATGCCGGTCGAGCAGCTGCTGCACGGCGCGGCCGTGCGCCTCGACGCCGTCGTGCTGGCGCCGCTGGGCGAGCTCGGCGACCGCCCGCTCGTCGTGGTCCCGAGCGGGATCCTGCACAACGTGCCGTGGGCGGTGCTGCCGTCCTGCGCGGGCCGGCCGGTGGCCGTCGCGCCGTCGGCGACGCTCTGGCACGCGGCGGCGACCCGGCCGCCGGGGCCGGCGCGCGAGGTGGCCGTGGCCGGCGGGCCGGGACTGCCGGGCGCGCGCGAGGAGGCCTTGGCCGTGGCGGAAATCCACGGGCGGACCGCTCTGGTGGACGAGGCCGCGACCGTCGAGGCGGTACTGGCGGCGCTGACGACGGCGGGCACGGTGCACCTCGCGGCCCACGGCCGGCTGGCGGCGGACAACCCGCTGTTTTCGGCGCTGCGCCTGCACGACGGCCCGCTTCTCGTGCACGACGTCCGGCGCCTGCCCCGCGTGCCGGAAACGGTGCTGCTGGCCGCGTGCGACGTCGGCCGGTCGGTGGTGTGCCCGGGCAACGAGCTGCTCGGGCTGAGCGCCACCTTCATCGAGCGGGGCACCGCCCAGCTCGTCGCGTCAGTCGTGCCGGTGCCGGACCTCGCCACGACGTCGCTGATGACGGAGGTCCACCGCCGGCTCGCGGCGGGCGAGGCACCGGCCGCCGCGCTGGCTTCCGCGCAGCAGAAGGTGGCGGCGGACGGCCCGGCCGAGCTCGCGGCGTCGGCCGGGTTCGTCTGCGTCGGCGCCGGGTCCCGCTAGCACCCCCGGCCTTCAGAGGCTGCGCGCGACGATGTCGCCCTGGGAGGTGGTGGCCCGGATCGAGAGCTCGGCGGTGCCGTTGTTCTTGAGGGTGTTGTCGATGCGGCCGTAGGCGGTGCCGGCGTCCAGCGAGGCCGACACACCGGGGGCGGCGCCGACGGTGATGGTGCCGGCCTGGGTGGTCAGGGTGACCAGGCCGCTCCCGGCCTCGCCGATCCGGATGTCGCCGCGGGCGGTGCTGATCTCGGCCGGGCCGTCGAGGCGGCCGACCTCGACGTCGCCGTCGGTGGCGGTCAGGTGGACGCTCGCGGCCTGCTCGAGCTTGATGTGGCGGTACGCGCCGTCGAAGACGACGTCGCCGAGGCGGCCGGTGCCGTCCAGCTCGGCGGCGGCGGTGGTGGCTTCCACCCGGGAGCCGGCGGGCAGGCCGACGGTGACCTCGATGGAGCCCGACGGGCCGAAGTACTGGTTCTTGCCCTGCGGGGTGTGGACGCGCAGGACGCCGTCCGCGTAGGTGACGGTGGTCTGCTCGGCGGCCTTGACGTCGCGGTTCTTGCCGGGATCGGCGGGCCGGACCTCGACGGTGGTGTCCGTGCGGTCGGCCGCGGCGAGCCGGACGCTGCCGGCGGCGAAGTCGAGGGTGGCGGTGATGGCGGCGGGGGTGGCGAAGGTCTGCATCGATATCTCCTGTGCGTTCGTGGCCCCGGTGGTGGGGACGAGAACCACCTTCGCCGGTCGTGCTGACACTCGGCGGCCACCGCGCTGACACCGCCTGACACGGCCTGCGAGTGGGTCGATCCGGTGCCTTCGCTGGCTATCCTTGGGCCGTGCGCAGGAAAATCAGCTACGCCGAAGCGGTCCGCCTGCTGGGGGCGCCGGAGCATCCCGTGGTGGCGGCCGTGGACCGCATCCTCGGCGGCGTGCTCTTCGGCGGCAGCGTGCTCGGGGCCGCCCAGCTGCTCGGCTGGTTCGACGCGAAGGTCGAGTTCATCAAGGTCAGCCACCAGCTGCTGGTCAAGATGGCGGAGAAGCGCAGCGGGCTGAGCAGGCACACCCGCACCGAGCGGATCCAGGCCGCGCACGCGGTGATCGTCGTCGTCGCGTTCTTCGAGGCCGTCGAGCAGCTGAAGCTCCCGGTTTCGGTGCGCGAGCTGGGCATCGCGCGCCGGCAGCAGCTCACGCTCGTCGGGCTCACCCGGCTCTTCGACGGCACCTGGCCGATGCCGACGCCGGACCGGCCCTACGACAGCATCGTCGGCGAGCTGGGCTTCCAGTACCGCGACTCCGCCACGGCCCTGCTCGAGCTCGTCAAGGCGCACGCCGCCTGGGACGAGCTGGACGAGACCCGGCAGGCCCGGCTCGAAGCCACCGTCGCGCGGGCCGGGACGCTGGCCGTCGAGAAGTACCGCGAACTGCTCGTGCGCGCCGGCGCCGACTACCCCGAGCTGCGGTTCTGGTTCCAGCTCGGCGACTCGCAGAGCACCAGCCGCGCGCTCGGGCGGATCGAGTCGCTGATGACCGGCCTGCTCGTCGGCGGCACGCCCGACGTCCGGCGGGCCGAGCTCGCCCGGAAGTACCGGGCCGTGCTGGACGGGCCCCTCGTCGAAGCCGACGACCGCCTGCCCGGCGTCGTCATCCCGTCGCTGCGCGAGGCCTACGTCGATCCCGGCTTCCAGGTCGCGCCGATGAGCCCGAACGCCGCGCCCGCGGTGCTCGACTGGTGGCGGTCGGTGCCGCGCCGCGACGACCTCCACCGCTACCTCGTCGGGTACTTCACCTCGCCCAAGGCGACCGAGCTGCCGCTGCTCGTACTCGGCGACCCCGGCTCCGGTAAGTCGCTGCTCACCAACGTCCTCGCCGCGCAGCTGCCGGCGAGCGACTTCCTCGTGCTGCGCGTCGAGCTGCGCGGCACGCCCGCCGACGGCGACCTCGTCGACCAGATCGAGCACGGCCTGCGCGCCGCCCTGCACGAGAACATCGGCTGGACCGAGCTGGCCCGCTCCGCCGGCGGCACGCTGCCGGTGATCATCCTCGACGGCTTCGACGAGCTCGTGCAGGCGACCGGCGGCCGCCACACGCGCTACCTCCACCGCGCGGTCCGCTTCCAGCGCGAGCGGGCGGACCTCGGCTCCCCGGTCGCCGTCGTGGTGACCAGCCGGATCGGCGCGTGCGCCGACGTCCACATCCCGTTCGGGGCGGACATCCTCCGGCTGGCTCCCTTCACGGCCGAGCAGGTGGCCGCGTGGCTGGAGGTGTGGAACCGGGTCAACGCGGCCCACTTCGCCGAAGGCACGCTGAGCCCGCTGACGCCGGAAGCGTTGCTGCGCTTCGAAGGTCTCGCCGAACAGCCGCTCCTGCTGCTGATGCTGGCGCTGTACGACACGATCGACAACGCGGTGCAGCGCGGCGACGACGTCCTGAGCCGGTCGGAGCTGTTCGAGCGGCTGCTGGGCTGGTTCGCGCGGCGGGAGGTCACGCGCGACGAGGCCGACCGCGGAGACCGTGAGCTCGACTTCGACACGGACGTCGAGCTCGACCGGCTTTCCGTGGTGGCGCTGGGGATGTTCACCCGCGGCAGCTCGTGGCTGTCCGAACCGGACCTGAGCGAGGACCTCGCCGCGCTGCTCGAAGACGACGTCCGGATGCGGCTCGCCGGCGGGGAAGCCGTGCTGCGCCGGTTCTTCTTCGTGCAGCGCGCGGAGGCGGTGCACGACGGCCAGACGCTGCGCAGCTACGAGTTCCTGCACGTGACGTTCAGCGAGTTCCTCGTCGCCCGCTTCGTCTGGCGGGCCCTGACCTCACCGGCCGGCGACGTGCTCTACTCGGCGTTGTCGTTCCTGCCGCTGTCTTCCCGGCGCGGCGTCCTGACGTTCCTGACCGAGCTGGCCGCGGCGGGCCCACCGGATCCGGCACTCCCCGGGCGGGTCGCCGCTCTCTTCGCCGAGGCGCTCGAGACGCGGCCGCGGCAGGCGTACGAGCCGGCCCGGTACCCGCAGCCGCGGCGGCAGGCCGTCTACGCGCTCAACCTGGTGCTGCTCGGCGTGGTCCTCACCGACCCGCTCCCGGTGGCGGACCTGGGCATCGCGGACTGGCACCGCCTGGCGACGCTGTGGAAGTCGCAGCTTTCGCCCGCCGAGTGGGCGGAGCTGACGAACGTGCTGAACCTGCGGATCGCGCCCGACCGGACGATGGCACTGTCCATTCGCGACAGGAGCGCGGGACTCGCGGTGCACCCCGGGTCGCTCCCGGGCGACCCGGTGTTGGTGACGCACGACCACGAGGCCCACTTCGTCGGGGACCCGGTGACGAACCTGTACCGCTATGCCCTGGAGCCGTTCGTCGGGCAGGGCTGGAACGCGGCCCAGGTCCGGACGGTCGCGGAACTCGCGGCGGCACCGGCGAACCGGGCCGCGCGGGACCGGGTCTACGTGCGCAGCGCGGGAAACCCCGGGCTGGTCCTCGATTTCCTGCGCACCGACCAGGACGCGGACGCGGGGACGTTCGCGAAGCTCCTGGAGACCCCGGTCGGCGAGAGCGCGGCGTTCGCGGCGCTGCTCTACGACCGCGTCGGCCGTGACGGGGACACCGTGGCGTACCTGAAGGTGGTCCGGGAGCTGTGGCGCCGCGGCGCGGACCCGAACGCGGCGCCGGCCGCGGTGCTGGACGCGTGGCTGCGGCTCAGCGAGGCCGACGTCGAGATCCCGGCGTCCCTCGGGCTGCCGGACCTGCCGGAACTGGTGGAGACGCTCGAACTGGGCGCGATCGGCGACGTCCGGCCGGACCTGACCAGGCGGGTGCGCAACGCACTGGAGAACGGCCACATCGAGGAATTCGTCGAGAACATGCGCCAGGAGACGCGCCACATCCCGGCGCCGCGGTCGACCCGGCCCGACCCGGTGCCGGCGGACCCGGAGTGGGGCCCGAAGCTGCGGGCCCTCGACGAGCGGCTGGAACGGGGCATCCTGTCCCAGGCCGACTACCGGGCGGCGCGGGACCGGGTCCTGGCCGAGGCGGCACCGGGGCCGTCCCCGTTGGGCGACGAGCCGGCGGCGGGCGGGCCGACGGCGGAGCAGCCGGTCTTCGCGTGGTCGGGCCAGAACTGGCAGCAGAGCGTGCGGGAACTCGACGGAGAGCTGGCGGCGGGCACGATCTCCGCGGACGAGTACCTCACGCGCCGGGACCGGATCCTGTCGGACGTGGTCGGGCCCGGCGCGGAAGCCGTCCGCTGGGGCCAAGTGCGGTTCGAGTGACACCGCGGCCGGACGATCACCGGAAACCGGCCGACTTCGTCAGCGTTCCCCCGGCGTAACGGGCGACTGTCCGGACGCGACTCACGCGTGTCCGGCACGCCGGGGAGGGCACGATGAGCAAACGACTGGTGATCTGCTGCGACGGGACCTGGAACTCGCTCAAGCAGCCGGCCCCGACGAACGTCGTGAAGGTGTGGAACGCCGTGCGCGGGCAGGCCGCGGACGGGCGGCCCCAGCTGACCCACTACCACGAAGGCGTCGGCGCGGGCGTGCGGTGGCTGGGGCACCTGGCCGGCGGGGCGTTCGGCTGGGGACTGTCGGCCAACGTGCGGGACGCCTACCGGTTCGTCGTCGAGAACTACGTGCCCGGCGACGAGCTGTTCTTCTTCGGGTTCAGCCGCGGCGCCTACACCGCGCGCAGCACGGTGGGCCTCATCCGCAACTGCGGCGTCCTGCGCCCGGACCACGCCGAGCGGATCGGCGAGGCCTACCGGCTCTACCGGGACCGCGACCAGGCGACCGGGCCGGACAGCCCCGCGGCCCGGCGGTTCCGCGCGGATCACGCCTGCGAAGACGTGACGCGGATCCGGTTCATCGGGGTCTGGGACACGGTGGGCGCGCTCGGCATTCCGCTGAGCGGCGGCCGGTTGCTGCACAAGATCAACCAGCGCTGGCAGTTCCACGACATGACGCTGAGCTCGACCGTGCGGTCGGCCTTCCAGGCGCTGGCCGTGGACGAGCACCGGAAGTCGTACGTCCCGGCCGTCTGGGAGCCGTCGTCGAAACCCGCCGAGGCGGACCAGGAACGGGAGCAGGTCTGGTTCAGCGGGGCGCATTCCGACGTCGGCGGCGGGTACGCGGAGCACGACCTGTCGGACATCGCCCTGCGGTGGCTGGCGGACCGGGCCGCGAAGTGCGGCCTCACCTTCGACCCGGACGCGTTCGACGGCCTGGCCCAGGCGAACGCGGGCGGGACGCTGCACACCTCGCTCAACGGGTTCTTCCGGCTGTTCGGCTCGGCCGACCGCTCGATCGGCAAGGTGGACGAGCCGGCGGAGTCCTTGGCGTCGAGCGCGTGGGACCGGCATCAGGCGGGCGGGTACTCGCCGCCGAACCTCGTCGCCTACCTCGACGACGATCCCGACGTCACGGCGGTGTGAGCCGGCTCGGGACGCCGGTGTCGATGCCGGCTCCGAGGCCGACTGCGATGCCGTCGAGGAGGAAGCCGAGGCCGGTCTGGAACGTCTGGTCGGCGTCGAGGTGGACGGCGTCGCGGACGACCGTCTCCAGCGCGGGGTACCGGCCGGTGGCGAAGGCCCGCATCAGGTAAGGACCGTAGGCGGCCTGCCACTGCCGCTGGTCCATCCCGGTGCTCCGCTCGGCGCGGCGCTCGGCCATCTCCCGGCGCACCGCGCCGATCACGTACGCGTCGACCGCCGAGACGATCGGCATCACGACGTCGACGTCGACGCCGTCCATCGCGGCCAGCACCGCCTCGCCCCTGGCCATCGCGTGCGGCCCGAGCTGGGGCCGCCCGCCGATCAGGTCGGCCAGCCATTCGTGCCGGTGCACGGCTTTCCGGGTGGCTTCGGCCACCGAGCGCAGCACTTCCCGCCAGCCGTCCCCGGCCGGCCGGATCTCGGCGTAGACCGCGTCCAGCATCAGGTCGAGCAGCTCTTCCTTGGTGGCGAGGTAGCCGTAGAGCCGCATCGGCCCGACCTCCAGCGCGGCGGCGACCTTGCGCAGCGACACCGCGTCCAGGCCGTCCGCGTCGGCCAGCCGGATCGCCGCCCGGACGATCCGCTCCCGGCTCAGCGGAGCCGGCGTCGGCCGTTCGGGGGGTTCCGGCCGTTCCCACACCACCATGGCGGTGACAATACATCGTCTAGGGCGATACGCTGTATCCAGCAATACAGTGTATCGAAGGGAGCCATGACCATCGCGATCGTCGGAGCCGGGCCGGGCGGCCTGGCCCTCGCCCGGGTGCTGCACGTCAAGGGCATCGAAGCCGTCGTGTACGAACGGGAGCCCTCGCGTGCCGCGCGCGGCCAGGGCGGCATGCTCGACATCCACTCCGGCCAGCGGGCGCTGCGGGAGGCCGGGTTGCTCGACGAGTTCTTCGCGATCGCCCGCGGAGAAGGCCAGGACATGCGGCTGCTCCAGCCGGACGGCACCCTCCTGCTCCAGGAGGACACGCCCGACGACGCCCCGCTGCTGCGGCCCGAGGTCGACCGCGCCGACCTGCGTGCCCTGCTGCTGGACTCCCTCCCCGACGGGGTGGTGCGCTGGGGGCACGCGTTCGCCTCCGCCGGCGACGGCCTGCTGCACTTCGCCGACGGCGGCAGTGCGCCGTACGACCTGCTGGTCGGCGCGGACGGCGCGCAGTCCCGGGTCCGCGCGTTGCTCACCGACGCCCGTCCGGCGCACATCGGCCAGAACGTCGTCGAGGTCGGCATTCCCGACATCGACCGCACGCACCCCGACCTCGCGGCGATGGTCGGCCGCGGCAACTACTGGGTCCTCGGCGACGGGATCTCCCTGGCGGCGCAGCGCAACGGCGACGGCCGCGTCCGCATCGGCGTCAGCTTCTACCACACCGGCGAGGACTGGTTCGCCACCAGCGGGATCCCGTTCGACGACCCGGCCGCCGCCCGGGCGCGGCTGATCGAGCTGCTCGCCGGCTGGGACGCCCGGTTCACCGCGCTGATCGCGGCCTGCGACGACGCGGTCGTGCCGCGGTCGATCACCACCCTGCCGGCGGGCCTGACCTGGCCGTCGCAGCCGGACGTCACGCTCGTCGGCGACGCCGCGCACCTGATGCCACCGGTGGGGGAGGGCGCCAACATGGCCCTGCTCGACGGCGCCCTGCTCGGTCTCGCGCTGGCCGAGCACCCGGACGACTTCCCTGCCGCCGTCGAAGAATACGAGCGCGAGATGTTCGAGCGCGCCGGCGCCGCGGCCCGGATGTCCGAGGAGATGAAGGAACTGCTGATGTCGCCGGACGCCGCCCAGCGCCTGCTCGAGTTCTTCCAGCCGGGCTGACGGTCCGGGCTCGTTCGAAGAAACGTGCGGTGCGCCGATAGGGGTGCCGAAGCCGCGGTTCCCGTGGGACCGTGGTGCCCGGCGGCTGCGGAGGGGAAACAGATGACCGGCGGCAACGTCCTGCGGCTCGACCCGAACGGCACGGACGTGCACGGAGAAGGCCGGCTCCTGCGGTCCGGGGGTCCGGCCGGGCTCGTGGAGCTGCCCGGCGGGGTCCGGGCGTGGGCGGTCGCGGACGCGGCCACCCTGCGCAAGCTCCTGACGGACCCCCGGGTGTCGAAGGATCCCCGCGCGCACTGGGCCGCCTACCGCGAAGGCCGGATCGACGAAGAGTGGCCGCTGTGGATCTGGGTGTCCGTGCGCAACATGTTCACCACCTACGGCGCCGACCACCGGAGGCTGCGGACCCTGGTCTCCAAGGCCTTCACCGCGCGCCAGGCGGCGGCCATGCGGCCGGACGTCGAGCAGATCACCGCCGGGCTGCTCGACCGGCTCGAGCGCTCGGGTGCCGACGGCGCACCGGTCGACCTGCGGGAGGAGTTCGCCTACCCGCTGCCGGTCGAGGTGATCTGCCGGCTGTTCGGTGTGCCGGCCGACCGCCGGTCCGCGCTGCGCTCGGTCGTGGACACCATCTTCGACACCACCGTCACCGCCGCCCGGGCGCAGGCGAACGCGCTCGAGCTGTACGAGCTCATGCGCGGCCTGGTCGCCGGCAAGACCGCGAACCCGGGTGACGATCTCACCAGCGCCCTGATCGCGGCGCGGGCCGAGGACGCCAGCAGGCTCGACGCCGACGAGCTGACCGACACGCTCATCCTCATGCTCACGGCGGGCCACGAAACCACCGTCAACCTCCTCGACCACGCGGTCACCGCGCTGCTGACCCATCCCGACCAGCTCGCCGCCGTCCTGCGCGGCGAGCACACCTGGGCCGCGGTCATCGAGGAAACGCTGCGCTGGCAGGCACCCGTCCCGTACCTCCCGCTGCGGTACGCGGTCGAGGACATCGCCCTGGACGACGGCACGGTCATCGGCCGGGGAGAACCGATCCTGGCGGCCTACGCGGCGGCCGGCCGTGATCCGGCCGAACACGGCGTCACGGCCGACGAGTTCGACGTTTCCCGTGCGGAGAAGCACCATCTCGCGTTCGGGCACGGCGTGCACTTCTGCATGGGCGCTCCGCTGGCCCGGCTGGAGGCCGCTGTCGCGCTCCCCGCGCTGTTCGCCCGGTTCCCCGGACTGCGGCTGGCCGTGGACCCGGCGGAGCTGACCACCGTGCCGTCGTTCCTGTCCAACGGGCACGCCGTCATCCCGGCGCTGCTCGGCTCGACGGCCTGACGACCGGGCCTATCGCCGGACTATCGAAAACCGCATACCCGCCGGCAACACCGCACGGCCTTGAATACCGGACATGGTGGGTATCACGGTTTACGGGTGCGAGCAGGACGAGGCCGCACTGTTCCGGGAAATGGCGCCTCGCTGCGGTGTCACGCCGACCATCACCGGTGACGCGGTCACCGAAGCGAACGTCGAGCTGGCCATCGGGAACCGCTGCATCAGCGTCGGTCACAAGCACCGCATCGCGGATTCCACCCTGCTCGCGCTCAGCCGGGCCGGCGTGGCTTACATCTCCACGCGGAGCATCGGGTACAACCACCTCGATGTCGGATACGCGGCGAGTCTCGGCATTTCGGTGGGCAACGTCGCCTATTCGCCGGACAGCGTCGCCGACTACACGCTGATGCTGATGCTGATGGCCGTGCGAAACGCGAAATCCATGGTCCGGCGCGCGGACGCGCACGATTACCGATTGCACGACGTGCGCGGGAAAGAGCTGCGTGACCTGACCGTCGGCGTGATCGGGACCGGGCGCATCGGCGTGGCGGTGCTGGACCGGCTGCGCGGCTTCGGTTCCCGGGTGCTGGCCTACGACAGCCGTCCCCAGAACTCCGCGGACTACGTTCCGCTCGACGAGCTGCTCCAGGTGAGCGACCTGGTCACGCTCCACACGCCGTTGACCGCGGACACGTTCCACCTCTTGGACCGACGGCGGATCGCGCAAATGAAACGCGGCGCGTACGTCATCAACACCGGACGCGGTTCCCTCGTCGACACCGAGGCGCTCGTGCCGGCACTGGAAGCCGGGCGGCTGGGTGGCGCGGCGCTGGACGTCGTCGAAGGAGAAGAAGGCATCTTCTACGCCGACTGCCGGGGCAAGCCGCTCGAAAGCGAATCGCTGGCACGGCTGCAAAGCATGCCGAACGTGCTGATCAGCCCGCACACCGCCTATTACACGGACCACGCGCTGAGCGACACCGTCGAAAACAGTCTCGTCAACTGCCTGACCTTCGAAAGCAGGGAGCAACATGGATAGGGTGAAGGTCGGAATCCTCTTCGGGGGCGCCACCGAAGAGCATCCCGTCTCGGTCAAGTCCGCGCGGGAAATCGCGAAACACCTCGACACCGGAAAGTTCGAACCGTTCTGGATCGGGATCACGAAGACCGGCGAGTGGAAGCTCTGCGACGGGCCCGGCGAGGGCTGGGAGGACGGCCGTCCGGTCGTGCTTTCGCCGGACAGCAGCGTCCACGGCCTGCTCGTCCTGGAGGCCGGGAAGTACCGCGCGATCAGGCTGGACGTCGTGCTGCCGGTCCTGCACGGACGACTCGGCGAGGACGGTGCGATGCAGGGTTTATTGGAATTGGCCGGCGTGCCGTACGTCGGCTGTGACGTCCCGAGTTCCGCGCTGTGCATGGACAAGTCCCTCACCTACCTCGTCGCGAGGGACGCGGGAATCGCGACGCCGGACTTCCGGACGGTCACGGCGGACGAGCCGGCCGACCCGGACGGGCTGACCTATCCCGTCTTCGTCAAGCCGGCCCGGTCGGGGTCGTCTTTCGGCGTCAGCAAGGTGTCCGGCGCAGACGAGCTGGCGGGCGCGGTGGCGGCGGCGCGGCAGTACGACTCGAAGGTGCTGATCGAAGAGGCCGTCGTCGGCAGCGAGATCGGCTGTTCGATCCTCGGGAACGACGCGGAGCTGAGCACCGGCGAGCTGGACCGCGTCGCGCTCTCCCACGGGTTCTTCAAGATCCACCAGGAGAGCGACCCCGAAAGCGGCTCGGAGAACTCGACGTTCATCGTGCCCGCCGACATCCCGCCCGAGGCGCGCGCGCTCGTCATGGAGACGGCGAAGGCCGTGTACCGCGCACTGGGGTGCCGGGGACTGTCGCGAGTGGACATGTTCCTGAAGGACGACGGGACGGTGGTCCTCAACGAGGTCAACACGTTGCCCGGCTTGACGTCCTACAGCCGCTACCCGCGGATGATGGCCGCCGCCGGGGTGCCGCTCGGCGAGCTGATCGACCGGATGATTTCGCTGGCGCTGACGGGAAAGCCGCGGTGAACGCCGATTTCGTCTTCGTGGACGAGGTCGCGCCCGGCATCCGCTGGGACGCCAAGTACGCCACCTGGGACAACTTCACCGGCAAGCCGGTGGACGGCTACCTCGTCAACCGCGTCGCCGGGACCCGGGCGTTGAGCGCGGCCCTGGAACGAGCGCAGGGCAAGGCCGAAGCCCTCGGCTTCGGCCTGCTCCTCTGGGACGGCTACCGCCCGCAGCGCGCCGTCGACTGCTTCCTGCGCTGGTCCCGACGGCCGGAAGACGGCCGGACGAAGTCACGCCACTACCCGAACATCGACCGGACGGAGATGGTCGAAAAGGGTTACGTGGCCGCGAAGTCGGGGCACAGCCGGGGCAGCACCGTCGACTTGACGCTGTACCACCTGGCCACCGGCGAGCTGGTCCCGATGGGTGGCGACCACGACCTGATGGACCCGATCTCCCACCACGGCGCCGGCGGGATCACGCCGGCCGAAGCACGCAACCGCGACCACCTCCGGTCCATCATGGAAGCCAGCGGCTTCCGCCCGTACGCCCGCGAATGGTGGCACTACACGCTGGACGGCGAACCGTACCCGGACACGTACTTCGACTTTCCCCTCACCGGACCGCACGGGTGACCGCGGGCAGGTGCACCGTGACGCGGAGGCCGCCGCCGGCTCGGGGGGTGAGGGTGAGGGTGCCGTCGTGGGCCCGGGTGATGCTGTCGACGATGGCCAGGCCGAGGCCGACTCCCGCGTGGTCGGCGCGGACGCGTTCGGTGCCGCGCTGGAACGGCTCGGCGAGCGTGGCCACCACCTGCGGGGTGAGCTGCGCACCGCTGTTCTCGACGGTGAGCACGACTCCCTGGGGCCGGACGCCCGTCGTGACCCACACCGTGCCCCGCTCCGACAGGTTGTGGACGATCGCGTTGTGCACGAGGTTCGTCGTCATCTGCAGCAGCAGGGCGGACGAGCCGACGGTGGGGGTCTCGTCGCCGGCGGTCTCGATGGTGAGAGCGTGTTTTTCCGCGAGGGGGAGGAGCGTTTCGGTGGCTTCCTCCGCGATGAGGGAGAGGTCGACGGGCTCTTCGGTGAACGACCGCTGGTTGGCGCGGCTGAGCAGGAGCAGCGCTTCGGTGAGGTCGATCGCCCGGGTGTTGACGGCGTGGAGGCGGTCGACCAGCTCGGCCGGGTCGTGGTCGCGATCGGCGCGGGCCACGTCGAGCAGGGTCCGCGTGATCGCCAGCGGGGTGCGCAGTTCGTGCGAGGCGTTGGCGGCGAACCGCCGCTGCGCGTCGACGTGGGCTTCGAGCCGGGCGAGCATGCCGTCGAAGGCGTCGGCGAGCTCGCGGAACTCGTCCCAGCGGCCCTCCAGCCGGATGCGGTGCGACAGCGACCCGTCCGCGGCGACGCCGGTGGCGTCGACGATGCGGGTCAGGGGCGCGAGCATCCGGCCGGCGAGCACCCAGCCTCCCGCGAGGCCGACCACCAGCAGGAAGAGCAGCACCGCGCCCGCGGCGGGGGCGAAGGCGCGGATGAGCACCCGGCCCGGCGGGGCCATCACCACGTGCATCGTTTCCATGCCCAGCCGCTGGTAGTGCATGAGGAACAGCCCCACGGCCCCGAGCAGCAGGGCACCCGTGACCATGACGAAGCCGGCGTAGCTGAGGGTGAGCTTGAGGCGCACGCTCAAGCCGGGCTTCCTAGTCAACGTCTCCTCCCGGCTGCCCGGTGTCGATGCGGTAGCCGACGCCGGGCACGGTCACGACGACCCACGGCTCGCCGAGCCGCTTGCGCAGGGTGGAGACGGTGATGCGGACGGCGTTGGTGAAGGGGTCGGCGTTCTCGTCCCAGGCCCGCTCCAGCAGCTCTTCGGCGCTGACGACCCCGCCTTCCGCGGCGACGAGGACTTCGAGCACCGCGAACTGCTTCCGGGTCAGCGCGACGTACCGGCCGTTCCGGAAGACCTCGCGGCGGAACGGATCGAGCCGCAGCCCGGCGATCTCCCGCACCGGCGGCCGGTGGTGCGCGCGCCTGCGGTCGAGCGCCCGGAGCCGGAGCACGAGCTCGCGGAGGTCGAACGGCTTGGTGAGGTAGTCGTCGGCGCCGAGCTCGAACCCGGTCGCCTTGTCGTCGATCCGGTCGGCCGCGGTGAGCATCAGGATCGGCATGCCGCTGCCGGAGGCGACGATGCGCTCGGCGATCTCGTCACCGGAGGGGCCGGGGACGTCGCGGTCGAGCACCGCGAGGTCGTAGGCGTTGACGCTCAGCAGCTCCAGCGCGGTGTCCCCGTCGCCGGCGATGTCGGCCGCGATCGCCGCCAGGCGCAGCCCGTCCCGGATGCCTTCGGCCAGATAGGGTTCGTCCTCGACGACCAGCACACGCACCCTGCCGATCGTACGAGCCGGACCCTATCCCCGGCATATCGGAAGCGGCGTACGCGCCGGCAATGCCGGGCTGCCTTGACTGGCGGCATGACCGACCGCGAACCAGCACGAACGACGACCCGCGTTCCGGGCGAAGCCGACGGTGCCGTGCCCGACGGCACGACGGTCTTCGACGACGGCGTCCCGGCCGTGGCCAACCTCGATCCGGCGCTCCTCGCTGCGCTGCGCCGGGCCGCGACGGACGCGGGTGTCGAGTTCCGCGTCAACGGTGGCTGGCGGTCCCCGGACTACCAGCGCCGGCTTCGCCGCTCGGCGGTTTCCCGGCACGGTTCCGAGGAAGAAGCCGCCCGCTGGGTCGCCACGCCGGAGACGTCCCCGCACGTGTCGGGCAACGCGGTCGACGTCGGGCCCGCCGAGGCGCAGGCGTGGCTGTCGGAGCACGGCGCGGCGTACGGGCTTTGCCAGATCTACCGCAACGAGCCGTGGCACTACGAGCTGCGCCCGGAAGCCGTCGAGCACGGCTGCCCGCCCCGGTACCCGGACCCCACGCACGATCCCCGGATGCGGCGGTGAGCGCGGCCGTGTCAGCTTATGTTGACGAACCGAGCATTGTCAGCATAAGCTGACGGCATGGAGACACGAGCGGAAATCGCCGAGAGCGCGGCGAGCACCGATCCGGACGTCGGCCTGCGCGCCGTCGCGGCGCTGCGGCTGCTGACCGAGGAACTCGAACAGCTGCAAGTGGACCGGGCACGGCGTCTGGGGTGGTCGTGGCAGGACATCGCGGCGCGGCTGGGGGTCAGCAAGCAGACGGTCCACCGCAAGCACGGCAGGCGGGCGCGATGAGGAACCCGAGGTTCGACGAAGACGCGCGTGCCCTGGTGCGGCTGGCGCAGGACCGCGCGCGGGTGCTGCGGCATCCCTGGCTGGGGACGGAGCACCTGCTGTACGCGGTCGCGGTCTCCCCGGGCCGCGAAGGGGTGGTGGCCCGCGAGCACGGCGTGACGCCGGAGGGCGTTTCCGCGGAGACGTCCAGGTTGCTGGCGCGGCCGCGGAGCGTTTTCGACACCCTGGACGCCGAAGCGCTGGCGACGCTCGGGATCGACCTGGGGGCGGTCCGGGAGGCCGTCGAGGCGTCGTTCGGTGCGGCGCCGGTGCGGCCGGTCGCGGTCCGGCGGCGGCGCCGGGTCCGCCTGTCGGGTCACCTTCCGGTCACCGGACGGGTGCGGTCGTGCCTGACGGCGGCCGTGCGGGAGGCCGGCGGAGCCCAGATCGGCGCGCCGGGACTCGCCGCGGTGGTGGTGGCGACCGACGGGGGGCTGGTCCCGCCGATCCTGGCCGCGCTGGAGGTGCCGGCGCCGGAACTGCGTGCCGCCATCCTCGGCCGGGCGGGGTGACCGTCGTGGTCCGACCCGCACGGTGGCCGCTCGCGGTCTCGCTGGTGGTCTGGGCGGGCAGCTGGCGGATCATGTACCTGGAGGTGACGCGCTGGCGGCACCTCGACACCCGGCTCCGGTTCGTCACCCCCGCCGTTCCGCCGGGCTGCCCGTCGCCGCGGCCCGGCCGGCCGGTGCGCCTGGCGCGTGCCGCGGCCGTGGTCGCACCGGTGGTTTCGGCCGGGCTGCTGTGGTCCCGGGCCCGGCGGTCTCGTCCAGCGACCCGAAGCTGAGGCCGCGGCGGCGGCCGTCGGCGATCAGGCCGGGCAAGGCGCCGAGGGTCGCGCGCCACGCGCCGTTCCCGGTGGTGATGTCGCTGTCGTGCAACAGGATCGTCCCGCCGTCGCCGAGCCCGCCGGTCACGCGGCGGTGGATCGACGCCGGGGTGCAGCCTTCAGTCCAGTCGAAACCCCAGGTGCTCCACAGGATCGGGGTCAGGCCGAGCCGCCGTGCCGAGAGCAGGGACGCGGTGCTGAAGACGCCGTAGGGCGGCCGGAACCAGCGCGGCACCGTCCCGGTGATGCGGTGCAGCAGGTCGCGCGTGGCCTCGAGGTCCCGGTGGGTCGCGCGCGGGGATCTGCGGAGCAGGCAGCGGTGGTCCCAGCCGTGCACGCCGATCTCGTGACCGGCCGCCGCGATTTCGCGGACCAGCGCCGGCGCCTTCCGGGCTTCGGCGCCCAGGAGGAAGAAGGTGGCACGGACGTCGTGGTCGGCGAGGAGCTGCAGGAACCGGGGGGTCGACTCGGCGGCGGGGCCGTCGTCGAAGGTCAGCGCGACGTGGCCGGGCGACGTCGCGCCGGCCAGTCGGGGCAGGAAGGCGCGCCGAGGGCCGGGCAGGAACGCCGCGGCGGGCGCGGCGTGCGCGCCGAGCGCCACGGCGGCGGCGAGGGCGAGAGCGGTCTTCACGTGAGTTCCCTGGGTTCTTCCGGGAGAGTCGAGGTGTCGGTGGCGGACGCGGGGGATTTGGCCGGGTGCGTGGTGTGGAGGGTCGCGCCGAGGGCTACGGCGGCGGTGGGTATGAGGGACTTGGCCAGGCGCGTGGTGTGGAGGGTCGTGCCGAGGGTTGCTGCGGCGGCGAGGGCGGTCTTCACGCGAGTTCCATGAGCTTTTCCAGGAGTGTCGAGGTGTCGGCGGCGGGCGCGGGGGACTCGATCGGGCGCGCGGTGCGCAGCGCCGCGGCGAGTTCGCCGCGGCCGTGCAGCCAGGGGACCAGGCCGATCCGGTCGAGCACGGCGGCGTTGGCGCGGCCGTGTCCCGGCAGGCACCGGTAGGTGACCACCGGCACGCCGCTGGCGAGCGCTTCGGACGTCGTCAGCCCGCCGGCGTTCTGCACCACCGCGTCGACGGCGTGCAGCAACCGGGGCATGTCCTCGACCCAGCCGAACACGTGCCGGTGCCCGGCGGCGGTCAGGTGCTCCCGCAGCGCGCTGTTGCGGCCGCAGACGACGACCGGGACCGCGACGCCGGACGCCGCGACGTCCGCGGTCGTCTCGCGGACGTCGCCCACCCCCCACGACCCGGCGACGACCAGTGCCAGCCGCCCTCGCCCGGGCAGCCCGAAGGCTTTCCGCGCCTCGCCGCGTTCGGCGTCCGCCGGCGGCCGGAACCGTGGCCGGACCAGCGGGGCCGCCACCGCCACCTGCGGCGCGCCGAGCGCGCGGGCCTCCTCCGCGGCGGAGTGGTTCTGGGCGATGTGCAGGTCGGCGGCGGGGTGCACGCACAGCCGGTGCACGGCGGGGTCGGTGAGGTACACCGCCAGCGGAGCGGCCAGGGTGCGGCGGGCCCGCAGGTCGGCCAGTGCGTGGGTGGCGAGCGGGTAGGTCGAGACGGCGAGCCCGGCGCCGCCGAGCGCGGTGCCCAGCCGGCGGCACGCCAGGCTCGCCGCGCGACGCGCCAGCCCGGCACCCCAGGCCGTGCCGAGCGCCGCCAGCGTCCAGTCCCAGCTGCGTGGCACGACCTCCAGCTGGCGGTGGTAGAAGCCGCACAGACGGCGGCCCAGGGAGCCGGGCAGCAGGTCGAGGAAGTCGAGCACCTCGACGTCGTGCCCGGTCAGCCGGTCCGCCAGGGCGTACGCGGCTCCGTCGTGCCCGGCGCCGACGCGCGCCGAGACGATCACGATGCGCGTCATGATCCTCCGTTCTACGACAACTGCGTAGAAGTTTTACAGGCCCGTAGATTAAAGTGCGGTGACGGGATGGCGGCAAGGTGGGCCGTCGCGAGTGGGGCAGCCGGGCACTTGTCCGAAATGGACGAAATGTGGCCCGGTCTTCCATGGTGCACCCGATTGTGTCCATTGTGGACGTTCGAGCGATGCTGTTCACCGGCTGTTCGCGCCGTGGCCGCCTGGTGGCCGGGTCGGCGGCGTGGGATGCCGGGGACGGCCCAACCCCGGGCCGTGCCGAGGAGGAAGCCCTTGTCCCCGCACAGGATTCGCGCCACCGCCGCGCTCGCCGCGCTGGCGCTGCTCCCCACCGCCGCCCCGGCCGCGTCGGCCGCGGACGGTCACCCGGGCGGACGTCACGTCCTGCTGATCTCCGTCGACGGCCTCCACCAGGCCGACCTCGCCGCGTACGCCGCCCGGCACCCGGGCTCGGCCATGGCCGGGCTGCTCGGCCGCGGGACGGCCTACAGCGACGCGCGCACGCCGGTGCCGTCCGACTCGTTCCCCGGCCTGATCGGCCAGCTGACCGGCGGCGACCCGGCCGCCACCGGGATCTACTACGACGCCACGTACAACCACGGCCTGCTGCCCGCGGGCACGACGTCGTGTGCCGGCGCGAAGCCCGGGGCGCAGGTCGACCTCACCGAGGACCTCGACCGCGACCAGAGCCGGCTCGACGCCGGTCAGGGCCTGACCGGCCTGCCGGGCTCGGTGCTCGGCATGACCGGAGCACCGCAGACCCTGCTGAACCAGGCCCTCCTGCCGGTCGACCCGCGCACCTGCCGTCCGGTGCAGCCGCACGAGTACCTGAAGGTCAACACGGTCTTCGAGGTCGCCCGCCAGGCCGGTCTGCGGACCGCCTGGTCGGACAAGCACCCGGCGTACGAGATCCTCGACGGGCCGTCGGGCACCGGCGTCCAGGACCTCTTCACCCCGGAGATCAACAGCACCGGCCCGGCCGGCACCGGCGACTGGACGACCGACAACGCCGCGACGCGGCAGTACGACGGTTACAAGGCGCAGGCCGTGCTCAACGAAATCGACGGCTACGACCACGGCCGGACGCGCCAGGTCGGGACGCCCGCGGTGTTCGGGCTGAACTTCCAGTCCGTGTCGACCGCGCAGAAGCTGCCGATGTCGGGGGGCGAGCCGGGCGGCTACCTGCCGGGCGGGCAGGTCCCGGGGCCGGTCCTCGGCGCGGCACTGGACTTCGTCGACGGCCGCATCGGCGCGTTCGTGGCCGAGCTGCGCCGCCAGCACCTCGACCGCACCACGACGATCATCCTGTCGGCCAAGCACGGCCAGTCGCCGACCGATCCCGCCGCGCTGACCCGCGTCGACGACGGCAAGCTGCTCGACGGCCTGAACGCCGCGTGGAAAGCCGGCCACCCCGGCGCCGGCGACCTCGTCGCGCAGGCGGTCGACGACGACGCGATGCTGCTCTGGCTGGCCGATCGCTCGCCGGCAGCCACCGAATTCGCGAAGCGCTACCTGCTGGCCCAGGACGGCACCGGCACCGACCGCACCGGCGCGGCCAAGGCGTTCACCGGCGCCGGGCTGCAGAAGGTGTATTCCGGCGCCGACGCCGCCCGCTACTTCGGGGTGCGGCCCGGCGACGACCGGGTGCCGGACCTCTTCGGCGTCACGCAGTACGGCGTGGTGTACACCGGCGGCACCAAGAAGATCGCCGAACACGGCGGCGTCGCCCCGGACGACCGCGCGGTGCCGCTGGTGGTCAGTGGCCCGCACGGCCGCGGCGACACCGTCACCACGCCGGTGACGACCACCCGGATCGCGCCGACGATCCTCCGGCTGCTCGGCCTGCCGCCCGAGGCGCTGCAGGCGGTCCGGCTGGAGGGAACGCGAGTGCTGCCCGGCATCGGCTGACGCTGCGGCCTGGTGGCGCGGTCACGCGCCTAGTGGCCGGCCTGTGCGATCTCGATCCCGTCGTGCAGGTCGGCTGCGCTGTCGAGGGCGGCCTGGGCGGAGAGTTCCTGCCACGCCGATGACCAGTGCGGCCAGCACCACCATCGGAACGCGGCCGCGGGCGTCAGCAACGCCGAGACAGCGCCTAGTGGCCGGCCTGTGCGATCTCGATCCCGTCGTGCAGGTCGGCTGCGCTGTCGAGGGCGGCCTGGGCGGAGAGTCCTGCCACGCCGATGACCAGGGCGGCCAGGACCACCATGGGAACGCGGCCGCGGGGTGGGGCCGCGGGCGTCAACAACGCCGAGACCCGGCGGGGCACCGGTCCGCCGGTCGCGGCGAGGGCGAACCCCGGCTGCGGACGGCCGGCGAGCGCGGCCTTGGCCACCGCGTGCGCGACGACCGTGCGGTCGCCGACCCGGCGCACGGCGGCCTCGTCCGCCCAGCGTTCGAGGGCGAACCTCGCCGCCGTGCCGAGCGGCCGCAGGAGCGGGTTCAGCGACGAAGACAGCGTCAGCGCCATCAGGAACAGGTGGTGGCGCGAAGCCAGGTGCGCCCGCTCGTGCGCCAGCAGGGCCGAGCGCTCCCGCGGGCTCAGCACGGCCAGCATGCCGCTGGAGACCGCGATGCGGCCCCCGCGACCCGGCACGGCGAACGCCACCGCCTCCTCGCCGGGGAGCAGCACCACCCCGCCGCCGGGGTCGTGCTCGTCCAGTGCGCGGCCCAGGGTCCGGGCCCACCGCGCGTACCGGACGACCGCGCGCATCAGCAGGACGGCGAGCACGGCGAGCGCCACGCCGGCGGCGATCGACGCGGGGACGTAGACGCCGCTCTGCGCGCGCAGGGTCTGCGGCGACCACCGTCCGAGCGCGGCGACCGCCGGGAGCAGGGACAAGCCCGAGAGGGCCAGCACCGCCAGGGCCGCGGTGCTCCCGGCCGCGAGCACCAGGCAGGCGCCGGTGGCCAGCCAGCTCGCCGTCCGCGGCGGCAGCCGGGGCACGACCAGCCGCGCCACCGGCAGCGCCAGCAGCGGCAGCAGCAGGGGGATCAGCGAGTCCGTGGTCATCACTGGCCGCGGAGGAGTTCGCGCAGGACGGCCTCGTCCGAATCGGACAGCTGGGTCACGAACCGGGCCAGCACGCTGCCGCGGTCCGGTTCGCCGTCGAGGACCTTCGTCATCTTCCGGGCGGCGAGCCCGGCCTCGTCGTCGACGGCGTGGTACCGGAAGGAGCGGCCGTGCTTCTCGCGCGTCGCGACGCCCTTGTCGTGCAGCCGGGTGAGGATGGTCACGACCGTCGTGTACGCGAGCTCGTCTTCGAGCCGGGCCTGGACATCGGTGGGGGACAGCGGTTCGCTCGTGCTCCACAGCACGCTCAGCACCTCGGCCTCGAGCGCGCCGGGCGCGCGCCGGGCCGTGTCCTTCCGCCGGTTCCGCATGCCCCGAAGTTACACCGCTGCCGGTCAGCGAAGGGTGAGCACGGCGAGCGCGGCCGCTCCCGCGAGCACGCAGTAGAGCGCGAACGGCGTCAGCGTCCGGGTGTGGAAGTACCGGGTGAGGAACCGCACGGCGAGGTAGGCGCTGGCGAACGAGGCGAGGCTCCCGGCCAGCACTTGGCCGTGGATGCCGGCGCCGAGCGGGCCGAACAGGTCCGGGATCTTGAGCACGCCGGCGGCCAGGATCACCGGCGTCGCGAGCAGGAAGGAGAACCGGGCGGCGTCTTCGTGCGACAGGCCGCGCAGCAGCCCGGCGACCATCGTGACGCCGGAGCGGCTGATGCCGGGCAGCAGGGCGAGCACCTGCGCGCTGCCGATGAGGACGCCCCGGCCGAACGACATGCGCGACAGCCGCTCGTCGGCGGCGACGTCGGTGTCCGCGGCGGCACCCGGCGAGTCGGCGGCGACCGGCGTGGCGACCGCGCGGCGCCGCAGGAGCTCGCCGCCGTACAGGACGACGCCGTTGGCGATGAGGAACGCCGCGGCCGGGACCGGCTTGCCGAGCGTGGTGCGGAACAGGTGCTCCAGCAGCAGGCCGCTCACCCCGACCGGGATGGTCGCGAGGACGATCAGCCAGGCCAGCCGCTCCCCGGACGTCTCGACCCGCCGGTGCCGGATCGAGCTGAAGAACCCGCCGACGATCCGGACCCAGTCCCGCCGGAAGAACAGCAGCAGCGCCGCGGCGGTCGCCACGTGCAGGCCCACGATGAACGCCAGGTACGGCGACTCGGGCGCCGACACGTCCAGGTCCCGCGCCCACTTCCCGCCGACCACCGCCGGGATCAGGACGGAGTGCCCGAGGCTCGACACCGGGAACAACTCGGTGACGCCCTGGAAGGCGCCGACGACGATCGCTTCGAAGTAGTCCAGCACAGCGCCTTCCCGAGGTTTGTTTCTACGGACGTGTAGAAATACTACATGGATGTCGTAGTGACGGACCGGCCCGGACGCCGGTGGAAGGCGGCCGCCCGATGAACCCGTTGAGCGCCACGTCGTGGCTGTCGAGCCTGGGCACGGCGGGGGTCTTCCTGGTCCTGTTCGCCGAGACCGGCCTGCTGATCGGCTTCTTCCTCCCCGGCGACTCCCTGCTGTTCACCGCGGGCCTGTTCTGCACCACCAGCGCCACCGCCCCGGTCCACCTGTCCCTGCCTGCCGTACTGGTCGCGTCCGCGGCGGGCGCGTTACTGGGCGCCCAGACCGGCTTCCTCCTCGGCCGCCGCGGCGGCCGGGCCCTGCTCGCCAGGACCCGCAACCGGCACCTGCACCAAGGGCTGACCCGCGCGGAAGAGCTGTTCGGCCGCTACGGCCACGCCAAGGCCATCGTGCTGGCCCGGTTCGTCCCGGTGGTGCGGACGGTGCTGAACCCGCTGGCGGGCATCCTCGCGGTGCCGGCCCGCACGTTCACGATCTGGCAGACCGTCGGCGGCCTCGTGTGGTCGGCGGGTCTCACGCTCGCCGGGTACCTGCTGGGCGCGAGCATCCCGGGCATCGACCAGTACCTGCTGCCGATCGTCGCGCTCGTCGTCGTCATCTCGCTCGTCCCGTTGGCACTCGAATTCCGCCGGGATCGCCGGCGGCGCGGAGAAACCCGGGATCCCGGCGCCTGACCGCCGGAACCGGCCGACGAGCGGTCCGGGTCGCGTTCAGCCGGCGGCTCCGCCGGTGTCATCCGAAGTTCACGGTGTGCTGATTCACTTCACCCGTTCACGAACTTCTCGCGACGAGGACGAATTGACACAGTCAGTGCCTCCCAGGGGTGACCCGCTGGCCGGGTTCTCCGCCGAGCTCGAAGAGATCCAGGCGAAGGCCGCGGCGGCTCAGGAGCAGCTCCGGTCCGCGGTCGCGACCGTGCAGGCGCCGGACGGCGCGGTCACGGTGACGGTCGGCCCGAGCGGCGTCCTGCAGGACCTCCGGTTCGGCCCCCGCGCGTACGAGCGTCCCCCGCAAGCGCTTTCCGGTCTGGTGATGCAGCTGATCGGCCGGGCGCAGCAGAAGGTTTCGGCCCAGGTCGCCGACGCGTTCAGCGGCATGGTGGGGGCGGACTCGGCCGCCCGCGAACTCCTGGACGAGTTCCTGCCGGCGCCCGAACCGGACGAGCCGGCGCCCCCGGGCAAGAGCGACGTGTTCCTGCCGGAGCAGGAGGCCGAAGACCGCCCGCCGCGGCCGCCTTCGCCCCCGCACCAGGCGCCGCCACCAGGCCCCCCACGGCCGCAGCAAGGTCCGCCGCGTCGTCGTCCCCGGCCCGAGCCGGAAGACGACGACGGCGAGAGCAACCCCTGGTAGCAGGGAGGAGAACCAGTGGTTTCCGGAGAAGGGTTTTCGGTCGATCCGGCCGAACTGCAGAAGTTCAGCCAGTTCCTGTCAGGCACCACGCAACCGGCGGTGCAGGACGCCGCGAACCGGATGCAGGCCGCCAACGGGTTCGACAACGCCGCGTTCGGCATCCTCCTCGCCCAGGTGCTCGCCGTGCCTTCGCGGATCACGATGGGGGTGATCGCCGGCGAGATCACCAAGCTCGTCGGGGACATCGGCAAGTCCGCCGACGACGTGAAGAAGGCCGCCGAGACGTACGCGACCCACGACTCGAACACGGCGCAGGGGTTGCGCACCTTCGAAACGGAGCTGGGCAAGTGACCGTTCCCATCACGGCATCGAACTCCACGACCGGGGCCGGCGTCTTCGACAGCTGGAAGCAGGTGGGCGACTCGATCGGCAAGGTCCAGACCGAGCACGGCGGCGACCTCGCGGCCGTCGGCGTCGAACTGGGCATCAACCTCCTCAGCGCCGCGCTCGACACCGTCGCGTTCGTCATGGACCCCCTCGCGAAGCTGATCGCGGCGGGCCTCGGCTGGCTGATCGAGCACGTCTCGTTCCTGAAGTGGCCGCTCGACCAGGTCGCGGGCAACCCCGCGGAGGTCACGAAGATCGCCAATGAGCTCCACAAGATCGGCGAGTCGCTGCGCGACACCGGCACGTCGCTGGACGACACCCTCAAGTCGACGATCACCCAGTGGCAGGGCAAGGGCCACGACAGCTTCGTCAAGTCGATCGACGACCGGAAGGGCTGGATCGACGCCAACGCCAAGGCGTCCGACGTCGCCGGCTACATGGTCGAGACCACCGGGGCGCTGATCGGCGCGGTCCGCTCGCTGCTGCGCGACATCATCACGACGATCCTCGGCGACATCATCTCCACGATGCTGATCGCGCTCGCGCTCGCCATCCCCACCTTCGGCGCGTCGATCGCCGTCGGGGTGACCAAGTGCGTCGCGACCGTCTCGGTGCAGGTCGCGGCGATGACGGCGAAGCTCGCCAAGGTCGTCGCCTACGCCGGTCGCACGCTGGCCCGGCTCACCCAGCTGTCGAAGCTGGTCAAGCCGAAGGCGGGCGCCTCGAACGCGGGCCACGAGCTGAGCACCCTGCCGCCGCACGGTGGCGGGGTGCCGAACTTCTCGCGGCCGCTGCCGAAGCCGCCGGGCACCGCGGTCACCCACGACGGCCCGCCCACCACCGGCGGCGCCACGCCCAGCACCCGGCCCCCGGGTGACGGCACGACCCCGAACTTCTCGCGGCCACTGCCGCCGCCGGGTACCGCGGTCACCCACGACGGGCCGCCCACCACCGGCGGTGCCACGCCCAGCACGCGGCCCCCGGGCGACGGCACCACGCCGAACTTCTCGCGCCCGCTGCCCAAGCCCGCGGACCCGCCGCCCGCGCCCAAGCCGCCGTCGCCGAAGTCGCACCTGAGCGACCACGACATCTCGACGATCAAGAAGCACGAGGACTGGCTGAAGACCAAGTTCGGCGACAGCTACAAGAAGATGAAGTTCGTCGACGACTGGCTGAAGGCCAAGCACCCGGACTACTACCCGATGCTGAAGGCGCTTTCCGACGCGAAGAGCTCGAAGAACTTCGTGGGCTGGGCGGGCAAGGGCATCGTGCAGGTCGACCGCGGCCTCACCGACATCCAGATGCAGGCGGAGGCCGCCTGGGCCGAGGAAGACAAGAAGCAACAGCAGCCGAGCTAGCCGGAAACGCCGCCGCGGTGGGCGGCGTTCGCCGGTGCGGGACAAGGGAAGCGCGTCTGCTAGCGCAGGGCGGCGACCACGCGCTCGGCGATGTCCCGGGCCCGCGGGGAATCCGCCGCCACGCCGTCCCGCAGCGCGGCCTGCGCTTCCAGCAGGAGACTTCGCTGCCGCTCGGCGCGGGCCAGCATTTCCGGCGTGGTCATCAGCTTGCCCCGCTCGGTGCCGAAGGCGCGGTGGTAGAACTTCCGCACCGACGTCCGGAAATCCTCGTCCCGCACCAGGTCGGCCAGCTCGATCCACGCCTCGAGCTGCTCGGTGGACGGCTCCTCGGGCAGGCGCGGCCGCCGGCTGTACAGCCGCTCGACGTAGGCGGGGTGGACGTCCAGGCCGTCGGTCACGAAGTCCCAGAACTCGTCGACGAGCCGGGCTGGTCTCGGCGGCCAGCACCCGGCGGATGTCGTCCAGGCTCGCGCCCAGGTCGCGCAGGGTGCGCACGAGCTCGAGCCGGGCGATGGCGTGCACGTCGTACTGCCGGAAGCCGCCCTCGGTGAGCGCGGTGGGCGCGACGACGCCTTCGTCGGCGTAGAACCGGATCGCACTCACGCTCAGGCCGGTGCGGCGGGCGACGTCCCCGACGGGGTAGAGCTCGGTCATACCCGCCACTGTGCGATCTCGAGCGGCTCGAGAGTCAAGCGACGTGGCGTGCGGGTTTCGACCGTCGTCGAATCCCTTGCCCCCGGCTGTCCGGCCGCAGAAAGATCGGCGGCGTGCCGAAAATCCACCGGGCCCTCGTCCTCGCGATCACCGCGGCGACCGTCTCCACCCTCGCCGCACCGGCCGCGCACGCGGACACGATCCACCAGGTGCCGTGCACCGCGCCGGACTTCTTCCACTTCCAGGACCGGAACTTCAACCAGACGTGCTACGCCTACGCGGGCGTGACCGAGCCGGACCTGCCGGGCATCACGGCCTGGAGCAGCGGCAACAACGCGGGCTACTTCGTCTGGTCCGACTTCGACGGCGGGCCGTTCACCCGGTTCTTCGGCAAGAACGAGCACGGAACCCTGCCGGACCGGAGCACCTACATCGAAAGGCTGAACATCTACTGAGCTTTCGCCGCCCGGCTCGCGCGGGGCGCGGCCGAGCGGGGCGGCGTCGAGCGCATGTGGTCCCGCACCGGCGCCAGCAGGCGCGCGAGGGTCTTGACGTCGTCGCGCGACAGCGGTTCGAAGAGCAGGCCGCTGACCACCTCGACGTGCCCGGGCAGCACGGCCGCGAGCCGCGCGCGCCCGGCGTCGGTGATGGTGACCGTGACGCTCCGCTCGTCGTCCGGCGAAGGTGTTCGGACGACCAGGCCCGCTTTCTCGAGCAGGCCGGCCTGGTAGGTCAGGCCGCTGCGGCTGTAGACGACGCCGTCGGCGAGGTCGGTCATGCGGTGGCTGCCCGTCGGCGCGTCCCCGAGGCGGGCCAGCAGCTGGAACTGCACGTAGCTGAGGTCGCCGGCTTCGCGCAGCTGCTGTTCGACCGCGTGCCGCAGCAGGCTGGTCACCTCGATGAGGTCGAAGTACGCGCCGAGCTGCACGGGGTCGAGCGACGGTGGGGCGTCGGACATGACCCGGAGTCTACTGCTTCGAATTCGAAGGGGCCGCGCCGGAAGCCGGGCCGCCGCCGGTGCACACTGGCGTCATGTCGCTGTCCGATCTCGGCGCCGCGGTCCGCTGGTTGCGCGAACACACCGAGCCCGCCGCCGGGCCGCGGGCCGGACGGCGGGTTCGCGGTCTGCGCCGGGAGGAACTGGCCGAGCTGGCCGGGGTGTCCGCGGACTACGTGCGGCGGCTGGAGCAGGGCCGCCGCCACCCGTCGGCCGGCGTGGTGACCGCGATCGCGCGCGCGTTGCGGATCAGCCGGGCGGACTACGAACGGCTCTGCGCCCTCGCCGGATATGCCGCGTCCGACGGGCAGGTCCCGCGCGAAGCCGGGACGGCGGCGATGCGGCTCCTCGAGCGGTTCGACGACACCCCCGCGTTCCTGGCCGACGCGGCGTGGAACGTCGTCGCCGTCAACGGCGCGTGGCTGGCGCTCGGCGGCGGGGCGGCGACCGGGTCCGGTCGGGACTGGAACGTTGCCTGGCGCACGTTCTGCGACCCGCGTGGGGAGATCGATCGCGCCGAGGACCACCAGGCCGGCTTCCAGGCCGTGCTGGCCGCCCGGTTGCGGGACACGTCCCTGCGCTACCCGGCGGACGCGTCGCTCGCGGAGCTCGTCGACGAGCTGCGGAGCACCAGCGGTGCGTTCGACACCTTGTGGCGCACCCCGAAAACGGTTTCCGCGTACGAGAACCGGGCGGTGTTCCAGACTTCGGACGGTGAGGACCTCACGCTCGACGGCAGTCTGCTCGGCGTGCCCGGGGACGACCTGATGGCGGTGGTCCTCACGGCGGCACCGGGCTCGGCCGACGCGGCCCGGCTCGGTGCGGTCGTCCGTGCCGCCGGCGGGCCGTCCGTCGTCAGGGTGGGCCAAGCCGGCCCAGGCTGATCAGGTCCCCGGCCGCGATCCTGAGGTCCGGGTGGATCAAGGGCACCTGCGGTGACCGACATCACTTGCTTCGAATTCGAAGCAGCAGTAGCGTAGCCGGTAGTTGCTTCGAATTCGAAGCGAATGGATCTCAGTGAAGGTGAGAACCCCGATGAAGGCAGTGCGCTTCCACGAGTACGGCGCCCCCGAAGTCCTGCGCTACGAGGACGTCGAACAGCCGGTCCCGGCAGCCGGGCAGGTCCGGGTCCGCGTCGCCGCGACGTCGTTCAACTCCGTCGACGGCAACATCCGCGGCGGCTTCATGCAGGGCCCGATCCCGGTGGTGCTGCCGCACACCCCCGGCATCGACGTGGCCGGCACGGTCGACGCGCTGGGCGAGGGCGTGGACGGCGTCCAGGTCGGCGACCAGGTGGTCGGCTTCCTGCCGATGGACGGCGACGGTGCCGCCGCGGAGTACGTCCTCGCGCCCGCCGAGGTCCTCACGTCCGCACCCGGGACCGTCCCGCTGGCCGACGCCGCCGCGCTGCCGGTGGTGGGTCTCACTGCGTACCAGGCGCTGTTCGACCACGCCAAGCTGACGGCCGGGCAGCGCGTGCTGATCAACGGCGCCGGCGGCGCGGTCGGCGGTTATGCCGTGCAGCTGGCCAAGGGGGCCGGTGCCCACGTCATCGCCACGGCGAGCCCGCGCAGCGGCGACGCGGTCAAGTCCGCCGGCGCCGACGAGGTCGTCGACCACACCACCACCGCGGTAACTGACGCCGTGCCCGAGCCGGTCGACGTCGTGCTCAACCTCGCGCCGGTCGACCCGGCGGAGCTGGCCGCGCTGGTCACCCTGGTCCGCCCGGGCGGGGTCGTGGTGAACACGACGGTGTGGATGCCCGCACCCAGCGACGAGGCGCGCGGCGTGCGCGGCATCGATCTGTTCGTCCGCAGCGACGCCGACCAGCTGGCGAAGCTGGTGGCGCTGGTCGAGGCCGGCGAGCTGCGCGTCGACGTCGCCGAGCGGGTGCCGCTGCCCGAGCTGCCGGCGCTGCACGCCCGAGCCGCCGAAGGTTCGGTGCACGGCAAGGTCGTCATCGTCCCGGCCTGACGCGAGCCGTCCCCGGCAACGTTGACCGGTGCCGACGTGGCCACCTGACCCGGCGCACCGGTGCCCAGGTAGTAGTTTCTTCTCGTGATCGAGGGGAGCTGACGCCAGTGGCGCGTCTTCATGTCGGCTGCGCGATGTGGACCCACAAGGCGTGGCCCGGGCGGTTCCTGCCGCCGTCGCTACCGGCCGGGGAGCGCCTGCGGGCCTACGCCGGCTGGTGCAACGCGGTCGAGGGCAACACCACCTTCTACGCGACTCCCGCCCGGACCACCGTCGCGAACTGGGCGCAGCAGACCGGCCCCGGCTTCCGGTTCGTGGTGAAGCTGCCCAAGGTCGTCACGCACGAGCGCCGGTTCGCCGGGGTCGAGGCCGAGATGCGGGCGTTCCTGGACGCAATCGAGCCCCTCGGCGACCGGGCGGTCCTGTGGACCCAGTTGCCCGGCTCGTTCGGCCCCTCGGACGTCGACGCGCTCGGCCGCTTCCTGCGCCGGCTCCCCGCCGGCCGCCGGCGGGCCGTGGAGGTGCGCCACCCCGGGTTCTTCACCGATGCCGGCTCGACGTCGCTGCTGGAGGGGACGCTCGCCGACGCGGACGCCGAGTGGGTGCCGTTCGACACCACGGTTTTCTTCCAGCGCCCGCCGGTCAGCGAGGCCGAGCAGGACGCCTGGGCGAAGAAACCGCGGCTGCCGCGGCGGACGCGGGCCCTGACCGACCGGCCGATCGTCCGGTACCTGGGCCGGGACTCGGTCGAGGAGACGGTCGAAGGGTGGCGGCCGTGGACCGCGGTGGTCGCCGGCTGGCTGCGCGAGGGCCGGTCGCCGACGGTTTTCCTGCACACCCCCGACAACGACGACGCACCGGCGCTCGCCCGCCGCTTCCACGACGACGTGCGAGCGCTGGTGCCCGGCCTGGACGCACTGCCCGAGCCGGCGCCGGTCGAGCCCGCGACCCTGTTCTGAGCGGTCTTCGCGCACGGGCCCGGCAGCTTCAGAAGTCCAGGTCGGCGGGTGCGGCGGGGACTACGGCGGTCTTCTCCGGCTTGTCGGCGACCACGGCTTCGGTGGTCAGGAACAGCGCGGCGATGGACGCGGCGTTCTGCAGCGCGGACCGGGTGACCTTGGCCGGATCCGGCACACCGGCGGCCAGGAGGTCCTCGTACCGGCCGGTGGCGGCGTTCAGGCCGTGGCCGAAGGGCAGGCCCTTGACCTTCTCCACCACGACGCCACCCTCGAGGCCGGCGTTCACCGCGATCTGGCGCAGCGGCGCCTCCACGGCGATCTTGACGACGCCGGCGCCGGTGGCCTCGTCACCGGACAGCGTCAAGCCCTCGAACGCCCGCTGGGCGGCCTGGAGCAGCGCGACGCCACCACCGGCGACGATGCCCTCTTCCACGGCGGCTTTCGCGTTGCGCACCGCGTCCTCGATGCGGTGCTTGCGCTCCTTGAGCTCGACCTCGGTCGCGGCGCCGGCCTTGATGACGGCCACGCCGCCGGCCAGCTTGGCGAGCCGTTCCTGCAGCTTCTCGCGGTCGTAGTCGGAGTCGCTCCGCTCGATCTCGGCGCGGATCTGGTTGACCCGGCTCCGGAGCTGCCCGGCGTCGCCGGCACCGTCCACGATGGTCGTCTCCTCCTTGGTGACGACCACCTTGCGGGCCTTGCCCAGCAGGGACAGGTCCGCGTTCTCCAGCTTGAGGCCGACGTCCTCGCTGACGACCTGGCCACCGGTCAGGACGGCCAGGTCCTGGAGCATCGCCTTGCGGCGGTCGCCGAAGCCGGGAGCCTTGACGGCCACCGACTTGAAGGTGCCCTTGAGCTTGTTCAGGATCAGCGTGGCCAGTGCCTCGGTCTCCACGTCGTCCGCGACCACCAGCAGCGGCTTGCCGGTCTCCATGACTTTTTCCAGCAGGGGCACCAGATCCTTCACCGAGGCGATCTTCGCCGAGGTGAACAGCAGGTAGGGCTCGTCGAGGACGGCGTCCATCCGGTCGGTGTCGGTCACGAAGTGCGCGGACAGGTAGCCCTTGTCGAAGCGCATGCCCTCGGTGAGCTCCAGTTCGAGGCCGAAGGTGTTGCTCTCCTCGACGGTGATGACGCCTTCCTTGCCGACCCGGTCCATGGCCTCGGCGATCAGCTCGCCGATGGTGGGGTCGGCCGCGGAGATCGACGCGGTGGCCGCGATCTGCTCCTTGGTCTCGATCTGGACGGCGGCCTTGTGCAGCTGCTCGACGACGGCCTCGACCGCCTGTTCCATACCGCGCTTCAGCGCGATCGGGTCGGCACCGGCGGCGACGTTGCGCAGCCCCTCGCGGACCAGGGCCTGGGCGAGCACGGTGGCGGTGGTGGTGCCGTCGCCCGCGACGTCGTCGGTCTTCTTGGCGACCTCCTTGACGAGCTCGGCCCCGATCTTCTCCCACGGGTCGTCGAGTTCGATCTCCTTGGCGATGGAGACGCCGTCGTTGGTGATGGTCGGCGCGCCCCACTTCTTGTCGAGCACGACGTTGCGCCCTCGCGGGCCGAGGGTCACCTTGACGGCTTCGGCGAGGATGTTCAAGCCGCGCTCGAGACCGCGGCGGGCGTCCTCGTCGAACGCGATCATCTTGGCCATGGTGCTGGTCCTTTCCGGACGGTGGGCGGTACCTGGCTGGCACTCCGCGGTGCCGAGTGCCAGCCCCACAGTACACAAAAGTGCGTGTACGCAAAATTGCGTTCACGCATGACCGTCGCTAGAGTGAGCGCATGGAACCGGATCAGGACGCGCCGGATCCCGGGCCCCGTCCCGGGTTGCGCGAGCGGAAGAAGCTGGCCACCCGCGAGGCGCTGAGCGTCGCCGCGCTGCGCCTGGCGCTGGAGCGCGGCCCGGACAACGTGCGGGTCGACGACATCGCCGACGCCGCGGGCGTGTCGCCCCGGACCTACAACAACTACTTCTCCAGCCGGGAGCAGGCCATCGTCGCCGCGGTCACGGCCGAGCGGGCGCTGCGGATCGCGGCCGCGCTGCGCGCCCGTCCCGCCACCGAACCCCTGGACCGGGCGGTGATCGAGACGGTCGTCGAGCAGTACACCGGTGAACCGGCCGGCGAGGCACTGACGATGATCACCACGACCCCGCGGCTGCGGGCGGAGTTCATCGAGGCCGCCTCCGCGATCCACTCCCCGCTCGCCGCCGCGCTGGCCGACCGCGTCGGCGATCCCTTCGCCGCCGATGTGCTCGCCGCCGCGGTTTCGGCGGCGGCCCGGGTCGCCCTGCGGCGCTGGGTGAGCCCACCGGCCGGCGAAACACCGGCCGGCGAAACACCGGCCGGCCAGGGATTCCTGGTCGTCGCGGACCGTCCCCTGCCCGAGCTGTTGCGCGAAGCGCTGGACTGCCTCGCCCCCGCCTTGCGGGCGGCCGCGGTGCGCGCTTCTCCGACTTCGCCGGAGCAGTAGTGGGTAGCTACGCCAGCGCCCGGTCCACGAAGGCGAAACCCAGGTCGAGCCGTCCGTTGCCCGGGTCGGTCAGCTTCGCGTCGCGGTACCAGGACTCCGGGGCCTCCGGGTGGGGGCCGGTCACGGCGACCCGGCCGCGGCCGTAGGTCGCGACCGCCGCCGCGATCGTTCCGTTGGTGTAGCGGGCCAGCACCTCGGCCGGGCCGGTGAGGACGAACTGC
This sequence comes from Amycolatopsis sp. NBC_01488, assembly GCF_036227105.1. Taxonomy (NCBI): domain Bacteria; kingdom Bacillati; phylum Actinomycetota; class Actinomycetes; order Pseudonocardiales; family Pseudonocardiaceae; genus Amycolatopsis; species Amycolatopsis sp. NBC_01488. Next base: position 4,377,347 of record NZ_CP109434.1, read on the forward strand.
GGGCCGTCCTGGAAGTACATCGCGTGGCGCCGGCCGGTCCAGTCCACTTCGACCAGGGTGTCCCGGGTGGAGCGGACGTCCGCTCCGCGCGAGGTGACGTACTGCCGGGTGTCGCCGGGCAGCAGCGCGAAGCCCGGCGTCGCGCCCGCGAGGTAGCCGCCCAGGCAGAAGCCGAGGTACCGGCCGCCGTCGTGGACGTACCCCTTGATCACGTCGGCGTGGCGGCGCATCACCCGCCACGCGTCGTCGAGACCGCCGCCGCCCGGCTGGGCGTACAGCGTCGCGCCCGACAGAGCTTCGGTGGTCAACGGGATCTGCTGGTCGGGGCCGCAGTATTCGACCCGGAAACCCTTCGAGTGCGTGCGAAGCAGCGAAGCGACGGCGTCCGAACACGGATCGGTCGCGCCGTCGCCGCGGTAGACGAGGGCCAGCGGCTGGGTGTCCGGACCGCCGCACGCGGCCAGCAGCCCGGCCGCGGCGACGCCCGCCAGGAGCCCCCGGCGGGACACCCCGGTCACGCCGGCTCCAGGACTGGCCGGGCGGCCCGCTGCTTCGCCCGTTTCGCCAACGCCGTGACGAGCGCTTCCAGCGGTCCTTTCCCCGCGGTCGCCCGCCAGGCCAGGCCCACGACGAGCACCGCGGCGACCTGCAGCCAGTACCCGGCGTCCGGGCTGTAGACGTCGTAGTCGGAGTTCAGGAACATGATGTGCGCGGTGTAGAACGTGAGCGTCATGCTCCCGGCCGCGGCCAGCGGCGCTAGGACGGCGGGGCGCACGACCCGGCCGAGCAGCAGCATCAGCCCCAGCAGCGCCATCGCGGACCCGGTGGTGCCGACGAGGTCGGGCGCGGTGCCGGTGTGCGGCGCCGCGACGGCGAGCCACCACGCCGTCGAGGTCGGGGTGGTGCCGTCGCCGCCCAGGTTGAGCAGTTCCGTCGTCTCCGGCACGGTCAGGACGCTGCCGGGCTGCGCGGACCAGATCGCCGTCAGCCCGCCGTAGTGGTTCAGCAGCACCGACGACCCGACCGCCGCGCCGACGGCCAGCGCCACCCCGGTGCCGAGCAGGGCGACGGCGGTCTTGAGCCGGCGCAGCGACAGCCGGCCGATGACGATCCCCGCGCAGAGGTAGACCGTCCACGACAGCGCCGGGTACTCGCCGTTCAGCGTCAGCTCGGTCAGCAGGTTGACCGGATGCGTTGCGGCGTAAAGGAATCCGTGGTTCAGCAGGGTCGGTTCCGGCAGGTGCGGCTGCAGCAGGTGGGTCAGCGGCGGGACGCCGGCCGCGACCGCCAGGCCCACGCCCGCCACCGCCCACGTCGGCAGCAGCACCAGCGGGATCGCGAACAGGAACAGGATCGCGTAGTACGGCAGGATCACCACGGCGAGTTCGGCGTCGGTGTAGCCCAGGGCGAGCCCGATCGCGCCGATCGCGAGCGCGCGCACCGCCAGCATCGCCGCCGTGGCGCGGAAATCGGCCGGCCGCACCCGTTCGCGGCCGGTCATGAACGCGACACCGACCCCGGCGAGCACCGCGAACGTCGCCGCCGCGCGGCCGCCGAAGATCGCGAACGCCACCGAGGGATGGCCCGGCGTGGTCTCTTCGGGCAGCGAGTGCACGGCCATCATACCGAGCAGCGCGATCCCGCGCGTCGCGTCGACCGCGCTCAGCCGGGCCGGGTGGGCGGGCTCGGTCATCTCGCCATCACCGCGTCCACCAGGTCCCGGCCGAGGTCGTGCCCGTAGCGCAGCAGCGGCGGGCGCAAACCACCGTCGGTGTACCAGTCGCGCCGCGCCTCCGGGTGCGGACCGACGACGCCGACGCGCCCCGCGCCGAAGGGCGCGACCAGCGCGGCGACCGTCCCGTTCGGATAGGTCGCCAGCACGTCGGCGGCCTCCGGCCGGTCGAGGACGAACACCGGGCCGTCCTGGAAGTACAGCTTCCGGCGGCGGCCGCGCCAGCGGACCCGCACGACGGCGTCCCCGTCGTGGTCGACGCTCGCGTCTTCGGTGTCGATGTAGCGATCGGTGTCGCCGGGCAGCAGCCCGAACCCGGGCGTCGCGCCGGCGAGGTACCCGCCGAGGCAGAACCCGAGGTACCGGCCGCCGCCGTCGACGTACCCGCGGATGACGTCGCGGTGGCCGCGCAGCTTCCGGTACGCCCGCCCGAGCGTGCCGCCGCCGGGCTGGGCGTAGAGATCGGCCCCTGCCAGCGATTCCGCGCCGAGCGGCAGGTCTTCTTCCGGGCCGGTGAAGCGGACGGTGAAGCCGTGCCGGCTCGACTGCAGCAGCCCGGCGACCGCCTCGGGACAGCCGGGCAGCGCGGCGGGACCGCGGTAGACGAGGGCGAGCTTCACGCCGGGATTCCCTTCGGGAGCAGGGTTTGCGCGGGAATGCCGCGCCAGGAGGTGTGGGAGGCGAGGTGCTCGCCCTTCATCAGCAGCGACAGCGAGCCGAGCGAAACGCCGTCGCCGACCACGGCGTCGTAGAGCACGATCGCGCGGGTGCCGACGGTCGCGCCTGCCCCGACCGTGACCACCGACATCTTCATGACGCGGTCCTCGAACAGGTGGGTCTGCAGCGAGACCTCGGTGCCGACCGCGGCGTCGTCGCCGACGCGCACGAGGTCGAACTCGGTCAGGTAGGTCGTGCCGATCCACGTGCGCCGCCCGATCTTCGCGCCGAACCAGCGCAGCAGGGGCGGCAGCAGCGGCGTGCCGACGAGCATGCCGAGCCCGGCGGGGACCGCCGCCGACTCGTAGAGCCCGGTGACGAACTCGCTGCGCCGCACGAACGGGCTCCACAGCGGCTCGACGCGCGGGGCGTACTCGCCGACGACGTTGCGCTTGGTCGCCGCGCAGAACCCGATGACGCCGAGCCCGGACGCGATCGCCACCAGAGGTGAGGCCAGCGCGGGCACCGGCAGGTCGCGGCCGGCCGCGAGCCCGGACAGCGTCAGCAGGAACAGGTAGAAGCTCAAGCCCAGCAAGGACGCGGGCAGCGTCGCCCGCGCGAACTCGATGGCGAGCCGCTCGCGCACGAGCCGGCGTGGCGGCCGGAACGTCTGCTCCTCCGGGAAGTCGCCGCTGTCCTGGCGGCGCGGCAGGTGCATCGCGGGCGAGCCGAGCCACGACGAGTCGCCGGGCACGTCCGCGCCGGGCGGGACCGTGCCGACGCCCACCAGGGAGCCGTCGCCCAGCGCGGTGCCGGCCGGGACGACCGAGGCGTTGCCGACGAACGCGCGCCGCCCGACGTCGGTGGTGAGGAAGGCGACGCGGCCGCGGGCGAACGTCGCCGCGCCGACCGTGGCCATGTCCGCGACGAAGCTCTCGCTGCCCAGCGTGAGCAGGTCCGGGTCGAGGTGCCCGGCCGTGGACACCTCGGCGCCGCGGCCGATCCGCGCGCCGAGCAGCCGCAGCCAGGGGACCGTGTACAGCGTGGCGTACAGGGAGTTCGTGAACGTCAGGCTGAACTCGAGGAGCTTGTCGGCGACCCACTTGCGGACGCCGAGCCCGGACCGCACCGGGTGGACGCCGACGGGGGTCTTCGGCAGCACGAGCTTGCGCCCGAAGGCGACGACGACGCAGACGGTCAGCACGAAGACCGGCCCGGCCAGCACCGTCGCGACCACGCCCGCGAGCACGCCCCAGCCGAGCAGCGCCCACCACACCAGCGCCACGCTGGGCAGGATCAGGCAGATCGCGCCGACTTCCAGCGCGCCGAGGCCGAGCAGGGTCAGCAGGACGTGGTGCGGCCGCCAGCCGCGACCGGATCCGGCGGGCGCGAGCAGGTCCTCGACGACCGGCGAGAGCGCGGCCATCTTCCCGGGCGGCGAGCCGGCCCAGCGCTCGCCCGCGGGCACGGACTCACCGCGTCCCAGCAGCGACTGCTCGGCCAGCGCGGCACCGGGCCCGACCGAGGAACCCGGTTCCAGCACGGCGTTCGCGCCGACGAACGCCCCGGCGCCGACGGTGATCCCGCCGACGGTCACCCAGCCGTCCTCGACCCGCCACGGCCGCAGCACCGCGCCGTAGCCGATCGCCGCGTCGTCGTCGACGCGCACCAGCGCGGGCAACGAGAGCGAGCTGGTCGCGATCACCGCGCGCTTGCCGACGCGGGCGCCGAGCAGCCGCAGGTACAGCGGCATCAGCCCGGACCCGCTGACCACCGGCAGCGGCCCGACGCTCAGCAGCAGGTCCAGCGTCCAGAGCCGCAGGTACGTCCAGCCCCAGAGGCGGTAGCGGCCCGGCCGGATGCCCGCCGACAGCGGCCGCACCGCCAGCAGCGGCACCAGCCAGCGGACGCCGAGGTAGCTGATCAGGATGGCGACGAGCAGCTGCGCGAGGACCGACACCGAGACGTCACCGTCGTTCCACGTGTAGACGTAGGCGACCGGCAGCGTGATCACGAGCAGCAGCAGGTAGATCACCACCGCCTGCGCGGACCCGGCGGCGGCGATCCGGCGCGTGCGGTGCCGGATCGGCTGGTAGCGCGGCTCGGCTTCCGACGCGGGGGCGGGCTCGCCGGCGTCCAGGTGCGCGGCCAGCGACCGGACGTCGGGGTGGGCGTAGAGGTCGCGCACGGCGATCCCGGCGGCGAGCTCGTGCTCGCGCAGCCGGGAGACCACGGTCGCGGCCAGCAGCGAATGGCCGCCCAGGTCGGTGAAGAAGTCCGCGGTGACCGAAAAGTCTTCGGGCGCCACGCCGAACGCGTCGGCCCACACCCGCGCGACGGTCTCTTCGGTCGGGGTCGCGGGGGCGACGACCGGGCCGTCCACGGGTCTTTTCCGGCTCCGCGGCACCGGCAGCTCGCGGCGGTCGACCTTGCCGCTGGGCATCATCGGCAGCACCGGCAGGGTCACGAAGAAGCCCGGCACCATGTACGCGGGCACCCGCTCGCGCAGGGTTTCCCGCAGCCGCCGGACCAGCACGTCCTCGTCTTCGTCCGAAGTGGACACGACGTAGGCGGCCAGCTCGGGCGCGCCCGGCGTCACCTCGACCAGCGCCGCGGCGGCCGCGGACACGCCCGCGTCGGCCAGCAGGACGCTCTCGATCTCCCCGAGATCGACGCGGTGCCCGCGGATCTTCACCTCGGCGTCCGCGCGGCCGAGGTATTCGATCTCGCCGCCGTCGACGAGCCGGCCGAGGTCCCCGGTCCGGTAGACCCGCTCGCCTTCGTGCTCGACGAACTTGTCCGCGGTGAGTTCCGGCCGCCCGACGTACCCCTTGGCCACGCCCGGGCCGCCGACGCAGATTTCGCCGACCTCGCCGGGCGGCACCGGCACGCGGTCGTCGTCCAGCAGCACCACCGAGTAGGTCGGCAGCGGGACGCCGATCGTCACCGGGCGGCCAGGCTTCAGCTCGCACCAGGTCGCGGTGACGGTCGCCTCGGTCGGGCCGTAGGTGTTGAGGATCCGGCGGCCGGGCCGCGCCCACCGGTCGACCAGCTGGCGCGGGCACGCCTCGCCGCCGACCAGGAGGCTGCGCAGCAGGGGGAGCTCGTGCGGGATGGTCGCGAGCAGCGTCGGGACGCAGTAGAGGACGCTGATCCGGTGCTGTGCGAGGAATTCCGCGAGTTCGGCGCCCAGGCGCCGGGAGTCGGTCGGGCCCGCGACCAGCGTCGCGCCGACCGCCCACGTCGGCCAGATCTCTTCGATGGAGAAGTCGAAGGAGATCGTCATGCCCTGGTAGACGCGGTCGTCCCGGCGGACGTCGTACAGCCGCGGGACGACGTCGAGGAAGTTGCAGATGCTGCGCTGCGCGACCTCGACGCCCTTCGGCCGCCCGCTCGAGCCGGAGGTGTAGATGACGTACGCGCTCGGTTCCGGGTCGAGCAGGTCGTCCTCGGTGAGGTCGGGCCGGCCGTCGCGGTCGGCGAGGTCGTCCGGGTCGAGGGTCGGGCAGGGCGCGTCGGCGGCCCGGTCGGGGGTCGTCAGCAGCAGGTCGACTCCCGCGTCCTGGATGATGTACGCGATCCGGTCGGCGGGGGAGGCGGGGTCGATCGGCACGAAGGCCCCGCCCGCCTTCCCGACGGCGAGCAGGCAGGTGTAGGTGTGCGGACCTCGCTCGACGAGGATGGCGACCCGATCACCCCGCCGGATCCCGGCGGCACGCAGCCGGTGGGCGAGCCGGTTGGCCCGCCGGTCCAATTCGGCGTAGGTGAAGGAATCGTCGCCCGTCTCGAGCGCAATGGCACCGGGAACGCGATCGGCGGTGCGTTCGAAGACGTGGTGCATTCGCTGGACCGGTCCGCCTTCGGGAGCGTGCGCCCCCAGCACGACGAGCGAATCGGACGAATAGTCCGTGAAGGTCACCCAGTACTCTTTCCGTTCGAACGGTGGACATCTGGACGCCATACGGGCTATTGGCTTCACCCGTTAGCTGGACGCCCCATCCTCGACAGAGTGACGTGTAGTTGGCAAGTCACCCACGGTGGTGTCCCTCGGATGGCGGAATACGCATTCGCCGATGCCGAAGCCGGATGTCCGGAAAAATGCCGTCAGCGGGGATTCGTCGCTTCTTGGTGGCTTTCTGTCAAGCCGCGCGTGCACGACCGGTGAAAAGCGGTTCGCCGAAGTGAAGAGTCGATGCTCGCCAGAAAGTCCGCGGGCACGCCGCGGCCCCTGCCGCGATCGCGACAGGGGCCTTCGGCCTGGGCCGTGCACCAGGGACTTCGTCGCTCGGAGGTGACCGCGAGCGGAGGGCCTATCCGGCCGTCGGAGTCGGCACGCTCCCGGGCAGGCAGCGTCCGGAAAGTCCGAAGCGGCCCGGAACGACACCGAGGCCGGTCATGACGTGCGTCGGGAGCTGAGGAGCAGCAGGCACAGGATCGCGACCCCGGTGACCAGGCCGGCGACGAGCAGCATCGGGTCCAGGGTGGGTCCGGTGGCCGCCGCGGCCTGCTGGGCCACGGCAGGCGGTGCCGCCGGGGACGGGCCGGCCTCGGTCGCCGGTGCGGCGACGGCCGAAGTGGCCGCCTGCGCCGGGCTGCCGCTGGGTGCCGGAACGGCGCTGGCCGGCTTGTGCTTGGCCGGGTTCGGCGCGGCGGGCGCCTGGGTGGGCTTGGGCTGGGGCGCGGTGGTGGCGGCGGGCAGGACGGTGACCGAGGCTCGCATGTCGGGGTGGACCGAGCAGTAGTAGGCGTAGGTACCGGGGGTGCGGAAGGTGTAGCTCCAGCTCTGTCCCTGGGACAGCTGCGGGCTGCGGAACGAGACCGGCGCGCTGGTGGTGGTCGCGTCGTGCGGGGCCTGGTCGTGCTGCGTCCAGGTGACCGTGTCGCCGACGTGGACGGTGAGCGCGGCCGGGGAGAACGCGTAGCCCGCCATCATGACCTGCTGCGTCGCGGCCTGGGCCGGCGTCGCGACGAAGACGCCGTGGAGCAGGACGATCAGCCCGGCCGCGGCCAGCGATGCGGCGCGCCTCATCGGACGAACTCGGCGGCGATCTCGAGGTGGATCCGGCGGGCCGCGAGCAGCCGCGGGACGGGTCCGAGGCCACGGGGCTTGCGGCGGGGAGCGGGCAGGATTCCCTTGACCCACAAGACGATCCGGTCGTCGTCGACGTGGCGCAGGTCACCCCGGAGGCGCAGTTCCCGGGTGGCGCCGGCGACGTCGATCTTGCCGGTGATGTGGATGGCGTCGTCGATCTCGATGTCCTCACTGGTGAAGGTGATGTCCGGGTGGTCGGCGGCGCGCAGGCCCCGGGCTCCGGTGAGCGCCCGGCGCAGCGGCTTGACGCCGCCCCGCAACGACGTCGCGTCGAGGACGAGCACCAGCCGCCGGTTGCCGAGGTCGAGGTGGCCGCCGGTCGCGGTGAGGCGGCCGCGGAGCAGGGGAAGCCGCGCCAGGCGGATCGACGGCTCGACGACGCAGCGGTCGCGGCGCAGGGTGCGGGCCGTGGCGCCGGCCGGGGGCTCGCCCACCGCGGGCAGGACTTCGGTGTCGGGCATGGGGGGTCTCCGTCCGGGGTGCGGTGGCCCGCCCGGCCGGGCGGCCCACCGCATCGGTCAGCAGCTGGCTTGGTTCAGCAACGGCGTGAGCACGGATTCGAGCCACACCGTGTGCGTCTTGATGTACTGGTCGAGGTTGAGCAGGTCGGTGACCTGCTGCCCCAGCGACTCCTCGAGGTGGGCGCTCTTGATGTGCGCGATGATCGGCGCGAGCGTGTCGGTGACGACCTTGTCCGCCGATCCGTCGAACGCCGGGGCGAGCACGGTTTCCAGCCACACCGTGTGGGTCTTGATGTACTGGTCCAGGTTGAGGATGTCCTGCACCTGCTGGCCCGGTGAGGTTTCCAGGTGCGCGCTCTTGATGTGGTCGATGATCGGCTGCAGGACCGACTTCGGCACGCAGGAGCCGCCGCCCGCCGGGGTGGTCGGCATCGGCATCGAGTGGGTCGGCTGCGACGTCGGGGCGGACGTCGGCGCCGAGGTCGGCGGGGCGCTGGTCGGCGCGGCGCCGGTGACGGTGATCGTGGCCTTCATGTCCGGGTGGATGGCGCAGTAGTAGGAGTAGGTCCCGGCCTGGGTGAAGGTGTGACTGAAGGTCTGCCCGGTCTGCAGCGTCGGGGAGGTGAACTTCTCCGGGCCGTCGGTGACGACGATGTTGTGCGGCGCGGTGTCGTGGTTGGTCCAGGTGACCGTGTCGCCGACCGAGATGGTCAGGCTCGCCGGGGTGAACTTGTAGCCCATCGCGTCGACGGACTTCGTCGACGGTGCCGCGGCGGCCGCGGCACCACCGGCCTGTTCCTGGGCCAGGCCCTGGTAGAGCGGGACGGCCAGGGGGCTCTGCTTGGCGAGTGCGGCGAGGTCGACGTTCGTGGCCGCCGCGGGTGCGGCCTGCTCGCTGTGCCCGCCGCGGAGCGTGGCGAGGCTGAACAACGCGGTCGCCAGTGCGAGGATCGCGACGGCGACGGGCCAGTTCCGTCGTCGCCGCACCACCTCCGGCTGCTCGGGGGTGGCGGGGCTGGGGTTGTCCACTGAGGACTCCTTTCGCGGGGTGTGATCAGCGGCCGGGGCTGGCCGTGACGAGGAAGCTCGCCGCGAGGAGGACCACGATGACGAGCGTGGTCTCGGCGGCGACGGAGTAGACGAACGGGCGGACGGTGGCGGCGTCCCCGCGCAGGACGACGGCGAAGTCGAGGCGGCGGCCGACCCAGCTGCGGCTGGCTTGGGCGGCGAGGAGCACGACGGCGAGCACGCCGAGCTTGACCAGCAGGGTCTGGCCGTAGGCGGTGCTGAACACCCGGCCCACGCTGCCGATGGTCTGCCAGGCGAGCACGACGCCCGCGGCGACGACCACGGCGACCGAGGTCATGGCGAGCTTCGAGTACCGGGGGATCACCGTGGCCAGCTCGCCGGGGTCGCGGCGGGCCAGGACGCCGAAGAGCAGCACGGCCAGGCCGCCGATCCACGCGGAAGCCCCCGCCAGGTGCGCGAAGTCCGCGAGCTGCGTCAGCCACGGCGAGGTGCTCTCGACGGCGTGGCCGGTGAGGCCGGTCGTGCGCAGCAGCCCGAGCAGGACCGCGCCGGTGCCGACGCGCCAGGGCAACGCCGTCGCCGCGTCGTGGCCGCGTTGCAGCAGCCAGGCCAGCACGACGCCGCCGAGCAGCCACAGCAGGGCCCGGGCGAACCAGATCCGGCCGAACTGGCTGTCCAGGGCCTGGCCGAGGAGATCCCAGGCCAGGAAGTCGCCGGCGGGCCGCTGGGCGGCCCACGCTGCCTGCAGGCCGAGCCCGGCGAGGGTGCCGAGCAGGCCGAGGAGCCAGCCCGTCACCAGCACCGTCCGGGCGCCGCGGTGGCCGGCGCCCGCGGGCCAGAGCACGGCCAGGAACAGCAGCCCGCCGGCGAACAGGGTCAGGCCGGTGTAGTCGACGGTGCGCGCGAAGACGTACCACGCCTTGACGGTGTCCACTGTTCACCGTCCATTCGGGACGGTGCTGGAGGGATCCCGACGGTGCCGGCCGGGACCATCGCGGGTTCGAGGCCGCCGTCGGTGGTGCGGCAGTAGCCGAGGACGAGCGCGCCGACTCCGTCCGGGCCGGTGACGCCGAGGCCGGTGGTCACCGCACCCAGGAGCGGCAGCCCGCCGACGGTGTCGAGGACCTGTTGCGCGGCACCGGGTTGGCAGGCGGGCACGTCCGTCCCGGGCGGGGGGAGCGGCGGGGTCGTTTCCGGCGGCGTGGTCGGTGCGGAGGGGCCGGGATCGAGGGGCGGTGCCACGACGACGTCGCCGGGCATCGACGGCATCGACGGCATCGACGTGACCGGCTGGTCGCCGACCGGGACCGCGGGAAGCGGGGACACCGGGACGTCCGCCGGGGGAAGCGCGGACGGAAGGGGTTGCGTGGCGGGGGTTTCCGGGGTGACGGGGTGCCCGCCATCCGCGACTACGGGTGGGGTGGCCGCGTCGGCGGCGCCGCCGGGGCGCAGACCGATGCCGGACGCGTAGCCGACGACGATCACGACCGCGCCGGCCAGGCTCGCGGCGATGACGTGGTCACGGCGCAGTGCGGGTCCTCGCACGGTTTCGTCCTCCAAAGAACGGGAATCCACCCGCCGGGAAAGGGATTGCTGCGGAATGCGGGAACGGGATGTGGGGAGCAGAAAACCAGCTCTCACGTTTCCGGGCGTGGTCTTCACATGAAGGCTGGGTAAAGTCCGTCGGCCTCCGGGAGGCCCGGTGCGGTGAGTTGCTACGCTGGATGCCGATCCCGCTAGTACGGCAGCCGCAGTGTGTGACCTGGCGGCGTGTCGTGGTCATGAAGGCGGCCACCGCGTGATCGACTTCAAGGTGTGTTGGATCTCGAAGAAGACGCGGTGGCCGCGTCGAGAACTGTAGTTGATGATCGTCTGGCTCGGTGGCAGGCCGGGTTCGATGACGTGTTCGCGCTGGTCGCGGGGCGTTTCGCGCAGGCGGACTCACGGCGGCGGGCCCGGATGTATGTGCTGGGGCTGCTGTCGAAGGCGGAGCGGAAGAACTCGTGGACGATCGCTGAGCAGGCCGGCGACCTGTGCCCCGACGGTATGCAACGGTTGCTGAACTTCTACCGCTGGGACGCCGACGCGGTCCGCGACGATCTGCGCGGCCATGTGCTGACCCACCTCGGCGACCGCAGTGGGGTCGCAGTGGCCGACGAGACCGGATTCCTGAAGAAGGGCACCAAATCCGCCGGAGTGCAGCGGCAGTATTCCGGCACCGCCGGACGGATCGAGAACTGCCAGCTCGGCGTGTTCCTGACCTACGTCTCGGTCAAGGGACGCGCGTTGATCGACCGAGAACTCTACCTGCCCAAGTCGTGGACCGAGGATCCCGAGCGCTGCCGTGAGGCCGGGATCGCCGACACCGTGACGTTCGCGACCAAACCCCAGCTCGCCCAGCGGATGCTGGAACGGCTGCTCGACACCGGCTCCGACCTCGAGTGGTTCACCGCCGACGAGGCCTACGGCGACAACCCCGGACTGCGCAGCTGGTGCGAACAGGCCGGACTGAACTACGTCATGGCCATCTCGTGTGATCACCGCTTCGGCACCCCGGCCGGGACGTTGCGGGCTGACGAGCTCGCCGCTGCGGCACCGCGCAAGGGCTGGCAACGCCTCTCCGCCGGGATCGGCAGCAAAGGACACCGGCTCTACGACTGGCTGCTGCTCGACCCCGCCACCACCGGCGGGCATCAGCTGCTGGTTCGCCGCTCGATCAGCAAACCCACCGAGCTGGCCTACTACATCTGCCACTCCACCTACCCCGTCCCCGTTGCCGAGCTCGTCCGGGTCGCCGGATCCCGTTGGGCGGTGGAGGAAACGTTCCAGTTCGCCAAGAACGAGACCGGCTTGGACCACTACCAGGTCCGCAAATACCAGGCGTGGTACCGGCACATCACCCTGTCCATGCTCGCCGCCGCGTTCCTCGCCACCACCGCCCACGATGAACGGTCCCGCATCGAAAAGGGGGCACCTCCGACACTGCAGAACAGTTAATTCCCTTATCCTGCAATGAAATCAGACGACTCTTGGCCACCGGCACCGACCCCGTCCACCCACCAGAACACACCGATCACTGGTCACTGTGGCGACGACGCCACCAAACCCGCGCCCGCCACGGCCACTACCAGCGACAACGCGACAAACATCCCAGACTGCGGCTGCCGTACTAGGCCGTCCGGGTGGTCGACGCGGCAAACCGATGGAGCAGGTGACCGTTTTGCCCAGTTCGGCGTCGGAGCAGTGAGAATTGCTTTACGCAGCTGTTTCACGGTTCACGGCTGTGTGGCCGATTGTGCTCGCTACGGTTCGCGTGCCGCTCGAATTCTCGAGAACGCGAGGAAATCATGACTTCCCGGTTGTCTTTCCCCCTGCGGACCGCCGTGGTCCTGGGGGCCGCCGCGTGCGCCACCCTGCTGGGCGCGCCCGCGTCGGACGCGCACAGCGTCCTGCTGTCCAGCTCACCGGCCAGGGACGCGGCGATCGCCACGTCCCCTGCCGAAGCGGTGCTGGTGTTCAACGAGTCCGTCGAGAATTCCTTCACCGAGCTCGCGGTGCTCGGACCGGACGGCGGCTCGCACTGGGAGGCCGCGCCGGCGTCCGTTGTGGACGCCCGGGTTTCCGTGCCGCTGCGCCCACTCGGCCCAGCAGGGGCCTACACGATCCGCTACCGCGTGACGTCCGCCGACGGCCACCCGGTCTCCGGCACCGTCCCCTTCCGGCTCACGGCCGCCGGTCCGGGAGCGGCGTCGCCGCCCGCCGCGACGGCGGCAAGCCAGGGTGCCGACGGCACGGTACCGCTCTGGCCGTGGATCACGGGAGGCGCTGTCCTGCTCGGCACGGGCTTCGCGGTGGCCCGGCGCCTTTCCCGCGGTTGATCGACACAGCGTCCGTGGCTCGGGTGCATTTCCCGGTGCCGCCGAGTGGTCGTCGCGTCAGGCGGCACGCTCGTCGAACGGGGTGGCGTAGGAAGGGATGCGGGCCCGCAGGGCGAGCCGCAGGGTCAACCGGATCCGGCTGGACCGCGGCAGATCCACGCGCAGCCACGGGCCGTCGAGATCGATCGACGCGGACGTCACGACCGGTTCGCGGTGGCCGTAGTCGTACAGGTCGCCGATCCACGACGGGTCCTCGCACACGCTGTACTCCACGCTGCGGATGTGGTGCTCGGCGAACGCACCGGCCTGCACGACCACCGACCGCGGCTCCTGCGGGTCGAGGTTGACCAGGTCGACGACTGTCGCCTCGGGGTCGATGCCGGAAACCAGCGCCGCCACCGACGGCGGCAGGCCCGGCCGCCGCGCCTGCGCGTCGTAGTAGCGGACGCGGGCCTGCTGCAGCCCGCCGTTGTAGACGACCTGCGGAGCGCCCCAGGTGAGCTGGACGAGAGCTTCGGTGACCACGGGGTTGGACTGCTGCCACAGGTGGATGTCGGCCTCGGGCACGGCCTGGCCGCGGTACCGCTCCATGCGGGTCAGCCGGTGCCGCACCTGGGCCTGGGCAGCGGCCAGGACGCGTTCGGGGTAGTCCGGGTTGTCACCCGCGAGGTAGGCGAACCACGGCTCCTCGTGCCCGGCCTCTTCCTTGCTGCGGAACGGCCGCACGGTCCGCCAGTCGTGGCCGCCCGCCGCGCGCAGCCGCTCGAGGCGTTCGCGGTCTTCCGGCGCGGCCGTGTGGTGCCACAGCGCGACGGGGACGCCCATCAGCATCGGGTTGTAGTCGAACCACCCGCGGTCGTCGTAGCGGAAGGGGACGTGCAGGGTCGGGGTGTCCACGTCTTCCCGCAGCTGCACCGACCACTTGGAGGCGAGGCTGGAATCCGCCTCGGTGAACGCCATGACCTTGCCGTGGGCGAGGATTTCGTCCAGCGTGGGGCCTACCAGGTCGGTGAAGGTGTCGTCGCCGGTGGCGAGCGCGGCGGAGAGGGCGGCGACGACGGCGGCGTGTCCGACGCTGTACCAGCCGTGTGGCCAGGACCAGCCGTAGTGCCCGCCGTACCAGCGGCCCTCCAGCAGCCCGCCCACGGTGCCGTCGGGAGCGACGTTGTCGGGGAGGACGCCGCCGTTGGCGGCCGCGCGTTCCCGCCAGGCGCCCACGTACTCGGCGAGCCAGTCGCGGTAGCGCGGCTCGCCGGACAGCAGCAGGGCGTTGAAGACGAGCCCGGCGGCGGCCAGGTTGACCGCGGTGTCTCCCACGCCCGTCCGCCGCCGCATCTGCTCGCCCAGCCGCGGGTCGCGGTCTCGCGGCGGCTCCTCGGCGTCCGCGGGCAGCAGCCACTGCAGCGGGAAGCCGTACGTCGCGGCTTCGTGGGCCAGCCACGGGTACGAACCGCGGTCGAAGAGCCCCTCGCGTCCCGGATCGCTGCCGTTGTGCGGACGGCGGATGATGCGGTGCCCGGGGTCGTAGTTGCCGTGGGCCGGGTCGACGTAGAGCTCCGCGAACCGCAGCGCGCGCTCCCGCCACCGCCCGGGCGCGGCCATGCACAGGAAGTACAGCAGCAGCAGGCTTTCGCCCTGGTGGAACCAGTCGTAGCCGCGTTCGTACTCGTCGTGCAGCATGCCCAGCTCGGTCAGTTGCCGGGTGACGCCTGCCCAGTGCCGCTCCGACTCGGCGAGCAGGTCGTCGGCACCGCCGAGCAGGTACAGCTGAGGCCAGTTGAAGAACGTTTCGTAGAAGTCGTCGACGCCGTCGCGCGTGGTGAGCCCGTCGTCGTAGGCCAGCCGTCCGTCCGGGCCGGTGAAGTCGCGGGCGAACCGGCGCCACGCCTGGTCGAGCAGGCCGAACAGCTCGCGTTGGGCGATCGCCCAGCCCGGTGGTTCGAGCAGGGGCACCGAGGCCGTGATGACGGGGTACATCGGCTACTCCTTGGTCGCGCCGGCCAGCATCCCCGCGACCAGGAAACGCTGGGAGAAGAGGAAGACCACGAGGACCGGCGTGATCGCCAGCAAGGTGGCCAGCGCCAGTTCCGGACGCTGCACCGCCGCGGTGCCGACCGTCGGGTTGAACTGCGGCACCGAGTTCAGCAAGGTGCCCAGGCCCACCTGGACCGGGAACTGATCGCTTTCCGGCAGCAGGACGTACGGCAGGAAGTAGTTGGTCCAGTTGGCCACGAAGCTGAAGAAGCCGACGAGGGCGACGATCGGCGCGGCCAGCGGCAGTGCGACGTGGCGGAACGCCCCGAACTGGGAGCAGCCGTCGAGCTTCGCCGCGTCGATCAGGTCCCGCGGCACGGCGGTGCTGAAGTAGATGTAGGTCAGGTAGACGCCGAAGGGGTAGAACGAGTACGGCAGGATGATCGACCACATCGAGCCGATCAGGTGCACCGCGTTCACCTCGAGGAACAGCGGCACCACGAGGGTGGCGTTCGGCATCAGCATCACCACGAGCGTCGCGACCAGCAGCGTGCGCCGGCCGCGGAACTCGGTCATCGCGAGGGCGTAGCCGGCCGGGATCGCCACGCACAGCGTGATCGCGAGCGCCACGAACGAGTACACCGCGGAGTTGCCCAGCCACTGGAAGATCGCGTTGTCCTGGAAGGAGGTGAGCGCGTGCCAGTTGTCCGCCAGCGCGCGCCACGACCCGAAGGACAGGGGGTTGCCGTGCACGAGCTGGTCGTCGGTCTTCGTGGCCGCCAGCAGGAGCCACCCCACCGGGAGCACGAAGAAGACGAGGAACAGCACGAGCACCAGGGCCACGAGCGGGTTCGGCAGTGTCCACGAAGCGCGCCGCCGCCGTGGCGCGGCCGCGCGGCGCACCGGCTCGTTCACTCGCGCGGGCACGCGGATGTCAGTCGGCATCGAAGAACCCCGATCGGGCGACGAACACGCCGGCGACGACCAGCCCGACCACCAGCAGCTCCACCGAGATCGCCGCGGCGGTGTTCACGTTGTCGTTCTGGAAGGCGAAGTCGTAGGAGAGCTGGTTGAGCGAGTAGTCGCGTCCCGCCACGCCGACACTCGCCTGCGACAGCAGCTGCGGTTCGACGAACAGCTGGGTCCCGCCGGCGAACGCCAGGATGACCATGTAGACGATCCACTTGCGCAGCAACGGGATCTGGATGCGCCAGGCCGTCTGCCACACGCTCGCGCCGTCGATCCGAGCCGCCTCCAGCAGGTCGGGCGAAATGTTGTTCAGCGCGCCGTACACCACCACGATCCAGCCACCTGCCCCGGTCCAGAAGGCGATCAGGGTGAACAGGACCGGGAGGTGCTCCGGCGCGACGACCTGGCCGAAGGTGTCGAACCCGAACGCGCGCAGCAGCGCGCTCACCGGGCTCACCGACGGGTCCAGCATGAACAGCCACACCATGACGCTCGCGGCCCCGGCCAGCGCTCCGGGGATGTAGTACAGGAAGCGCACCGCCTTGCTCGCCCCGCTCGAGGTCAGGCGGTGCAGCAGCAGCGCCAGCCCGACCACGAACACCACCAGGGAAACCAGCCAGAACACCAGGTAGAGCGCGACGTGCCCGACGGCGGCGAAGTACCGGAAGTCGGTGGCGGCGTCGACGAAGTTCGACAGGCCGGCGAAGGTGTCCCCCGCGTCGGTGAAGGCGAAATACACCGCGTACACCGTGGGCACGACACCGAACGCGATCAGCAGCACGACGTAGGCGGTGACGAACAGGTGCCCGGCCCGGCCCGGCCAGAACACCCGCCGCCGCGACGGGCTCCTGGCCGGGGCGACGCTGGTCACTGGCTGACCTCGTACCCGTTGGACCGCGCGTAGTTCGTGATCGCGGTCTGCCACTCGGGGAGCAGCGAGACGATCGTCTTGCCCGCGGTCAGCCCCGGTGTCACGGTCGCCGCCCAGATCGCTTCCTGGCTGAACTGGCCGTAACCCCACCCCGGCCACACCTGCGGGGCGGCCGCCTGCAGCGGGCCCGCGATGTCGTTGGCGTAGTACTTGCCCGAGGACTGCTTCGCCAGCCAGGTCTTCGCCGCCGACTTGTAGGCGGGGTACCCCGGAGCCACGGTGCCCTGGTAGTCGTCCGAGGTGGTGACCCAGGTGAGGAAGTCGGTGGCGTCCTTGAGGTTGGCGCTGTGGGCGGACAGCAGCCAGGTGCCGCCGCCGACGTTGCCGACGGACGGGGACGGGTCCCCGGCCCACTGCGGCAGCGGGGCGGCGGCGATCCGGCCGGCCGGCGTCTTGAACGACTCCTGGAACACCGAGCCGCCGAACCAGGACGGCCCGGGCATCATGAGGATCTTGTCCGCGGCGTTCTTGGCGAAGTCGGAGCTGAACACGCTGCTGGTGGACATCGTGTGGTTCTTGACGAGCGTGTCGAGCAGGGTCGCCATCCGGGTGCAGGCCGGGCTGGTGGTGTTCACCTTGACCGACTTCGGGCCGGTGATCTCGTTGGCCCCGCACTTGGCGGCCCAGAGGTAGATCTCCGGGGTGAAGTTGTCGCCCGCCGTGCCCACGAGGTAGCCGGGGTGCTCGGTGGCGACCCGTCGGCCCAGTGCCTGGTACTCCTCCCAGGTCTTCGGCACCTGGTAACCCCACGACTGCATCAGCGGCGCGTCGTACCAGAGGACGGTCTGGGCGAGGTCGTTGCGCAGGCAGTAAAGCGTGCCCTCGACCGTGCACGGGTCGTTGGCCCCGGCGGTCCAGCCGCTCAGGGTGGCCTCCGGGATCTGCCCCTTGTTCAGCGGCGCGGTGAACCCGGCTTGCACCGCCCAGCTGGTCTCGTTGTTCTGGGAGCTGAACACCACGTCCGGCCAGCCGCTGCGGGTGCGGTTGAACAGGCTCACCTTGGTCTGCAGGTAGTTCGAGCCGTTGGCGTCCCCGTCGTAGGTGACGATGTCGATCGGCACCGACGGGTGCTGCTTCTGGTAGAGCTGGGCCGCGGGCAGCCGCGTGGAATCGACCCAGACGGTGATCTTCCCGCCCGTCTGCGGCGCCGGCTGGAACCCGCCCTGGGCACCACTGCCGCTTCCGCCGTTGCCGCAGGCCGTGACCGCGGCGAGGACGGCCGCGACGCCGAGGACCAGCCCCGCGTACTGCCTGCGGCGCCCGGACGACCCGCTGACTCCGGTGGCGCGCACATGAACTCTCATGAGGAACTCCACTTCGTCGTGGCACCCGCAGGTCGCACCTGATGAGGCAACGGCACCTCATATGTGTCATACACATTGCTGCGAGCTGTCTCTATCGTGCACCATCACATCTGGCTGCTGTCGCGCCGTCAAGGGGTCGAGGTGAGAAAATAAGTACTACACATTGTTGCCAGAGTGAGGCGGATGTGGGTTCATGGCCCTGAGCCGCGACGAGGGAGACAACTGGGTGGACGAGACGCGCGAGGCCACCTACCGGCCCGGGTACGAACGCGTCGCCGAGCAGGTCCTCGCGCTGATCGCCGAGCTGCGGCTGCAGGCCGGCGACCGGATGCCGACGGAGAACGAGCTCGCCACCCGGCTCGGTGCCTCGCGCACCGTGGTGCGCGAGGCGATCAAGATCCTCTCCGCCATCGGCCGGGTGCGCGCCCAGAAGGGGCGCGGTCTCTACGTGACCGACGACGAGGGGATGCTCGGCTCGGCCCGGTGGTCGGGCTTCTTCCTGCCGGCCGATCTGGACCACGTCTACCTGCTGTTCGAGTTCCGCCGCGTCCAGGAGATGGCCGCCGGCAGGCTGGCCGCCACCCGGGCCACCCCGGTCGAGCTCCGGACGATCGAGGCGGCCGCGGAAACCTGCCGCCAGGGACACTTGACCGGCGAAGCGCCGCTGTTCGACCGCGGGGACGAAGACTTCCACCTCGGGATCGCCGCGGCGTCCCACAACCAGTTCCTCCTGGCTGCCGTCCGCGAAGTCCGGCGGCTGCAGCACCAGTCCAGCACCATCGGGCTCCACGGCACCATCGGCGGGCACGCCGCGGAGGCGGTCGAAGAGCACGCCGCGATCTACGCGGCCATCCGTGACGGCGACCCGGAAGCGGCCGCCGAAGCCGCCGCGGTGCACCTCGACAACACGCTGGAGGGACTACCGCCGCGAAATCCAGCGACGCGTTTTCGGCTGACGCCCACTCACTTTCGCCGGTCAGGAGCCGTGCCCGGTCGAACCGCCGGCACCCTCGTTGCTCACCTCGGCGGCGGATCGCGGTGAGGTCGCCCGGCCCGCAGACCGAGTCCTGCGCACGCGACGATGATCGCCGCACCCAGCAGCCACCACGGCCAGAGCGTCGGGTGGGTGGCCGTGGCACGGGCCGGCTTGACCGCTTGCTTGTCTGCGTAGCGGTCGTGGACCTGGCGTTGGTAGTCGGGCAGCGGCACGAACGCTCCCACCGGGCTCTGCGGCAGGCTGGCACGCAGCAGCCGGACGCCGGTCGCGCCGAGTTCGTACCAGCCGTTGATCTGGGGTTCGTCGAGCAGCACCGTTCCCGGGTGCAGCTGCCGGGCCAGCTGCGTCTCGTCGTCACCGGACAGGACGCTGTCGACGCGCCAGCCGGAGTCCGGCCTGCCCGCCGTCGACGGGGCTGCTTGGATCGTGCTGGTGCGCCCGTCCGCGGTGCGCGCCACGACGGCGACGTACTGCAGGAGCGCGGTGGGGCCGGTCCCGTCGCGGACGAAGTCCGGCGCGAGGGTGTACGCCGGGATCCCCGTGTCCGCGACGGTGATCCCGGTGGGGTCCGGCCGGCCAGGCCTGCGCAGGTTGGTTCGCGCGTAGCTGAGCGCTCGAGGGGAGTGAGCCGTGCTCACGGCCGCCGAAAGCTGGGCACTCGTGGGCGGCTCCCACGCCGGTGCCGAGGCCGCCGCCGGGCTGACCGCGCCCAGTCCGAGCAGGGCCGCGGCCACGACGCACCACGCAGACCTGGTCACGGCTACCTCACCGGCCGCCGGCGATGCCGACCACCGTGTCGCCCCAGGTGAAATCGCTGTTCTGCAGGTAGCTGTCGTAGGACTGGGTGCGGTAGCGCTGGTAGGTCGGCCACGGGTCGCCGACGTCCATCGACTGGTTGGACGCGTCGTAGCCGTAGATCACCTCGGCGTGGCCGCCGCCCGAAGTCCAGTAGATCCCGGTCAACGCCGGATCGCCGGCGTCGATCTGCCGAGTGATCGTCGAGTACGACACCGCGCCCCCGGCGCTCTCGGCGGAGAAGCCGGTGCCGTGGAATCCGTTGACGATTTCGTCGATCTGCGCCGCCTCGTTCGGACAGTATCCGGGAGTGGTTCCCTTGCCCGCCGCGCAGAAGTCCTCTTGCGAGGTCGACGCGCCGTGGAACTGCTCGATGCTCGCGCCGTCGGCGGCCCAGCACCACTCGTCGTTCTGCTGGACCTGCTGGCTGTAGTCCAGGCTGACCGCGGCCCTCGCGGCCCGGACGCCGGCCGTGCCCAGCTTGAAGTGGCTGTTGTCGGCGAGCGGGTGGGTCAGGATCAGGCCGTTCGGCACCGGAGCGGCATGGCCGTCCATCGTCGCCGCGCCGGCTGCCGGGCACAGGGCCAGCGTGACCGTCGTGACGGCCACGCCGCACGTGAGCGCCATTCCCATCAGTTTCTTGTCGAGCGCGATGACCATGGATTTCTCCTTTGCGGCCAAAAGGGGGGAATCGATTTCAGGCGGGAAACCGTGTCCACCACCTTGCGACGCCGGGAAATCGCCAACAACCGACCAAGGTCGGTAAACGATGGGTAAAACAATCGTCCGATTGTCAGCAAAAGGCCAGGTCAGTGCGCTACTGGACGACCGTGGGCAAGCCGATGTTATGGCAGCTGTTATGGGCAAGCCGGCGCAGGTCGCCTATGCGGCACCCGAGTTCCGGCCCGGCTGCACCATCATGGTCGGCTGAGCGGGGCCAGTTCGGCGTAGGGCCGACGTACCCGGACTTCGGGGCCGGACAGGTCGATGTCTTCCCAATCGACGTAGCGGCTGTGCCGATGCAGCCAGCGGATGAGTGCGACCAGCGGCGCGGGACCGCGCTGGTCGTGACGCTGCAACCCGAACAGCCGTACCCGGCTTCGCCCGACGACCACGCCGCGCACGACGAGTTCGGGCAGTCCGTTGCTGTCCGGCGTCGCTTCGGCGCGGATGCCGCGAACGGCTCCGAGGTCGCGGCCGGTCGCGTCGCGGGCGGGCCGGCCGATCAGGTCACCGGCCCGCATTTCCGGCTCCCGGGATCCGGTCGATGATCTTGCGCCGCAGCCAGTCTTCGGACGGACTGCCGGTGGCGTGGGCGACGGCGGTGGTCACGACGATGGTGGGTTTCGCCCGGCGGACGGTGTTCATCGGGATCCGTTGCGGTGCGCCGGCGCGGAATCCGTGGCCGAGCCGGTGCAGCAGCCTGCCGACCGGGGCGCCGATGCGGTCGGCCAGTGCGCCGGGGCCGACCAGTAGTGCGTCGACGACTTACGTTCCGTCTCGTTCCCGGAGTTCGAGGTCGTCGACCTTGCCGACGACGGTGCCGTCCTCGCCGGTAATCTGCCGGTCGAGCAGCGAGTCGGCGAGCTCGATCGGGTGGGCGTCGTCCCAAGGGGTTCATTGGCCGACTCCGGTGAAGATCATCAGCGGGATCGCCGCGAGTGCGGCGACGGCGATGACGACGAGCATGCCGATGCCGAGGATGTTGCTGAAGTGGCGGTTGGCTTGCTCGCCGAGGTACTCGCGGTCGTTGGCGACGATGAGGACCGGCAGGTAGGTCAGCGGCAGCGTGACGGCGGAGAAGATCAGGGAAACCTCGGTCAGCTCGACCGGGTCGATCCCGGTCTGCACCACGAGCACCGCGAGCAGCAGGCCGGCACCCACCGTGACGTGGAACCGGGCGGCGTTGCGGGGCCGGCGGCGCTTGCCCCAGTCCCAGCCGAAGTACTGCGCCAGCATGTACCCGGACGACAGCCCGGTCTCCAGCGCCGCGCCGAAAGTGGCGGCGAAGATGCCGATCAGGACGATCACCAGCCCCGCGGTCCCCAGCGCGAGTGTCACCGGCAGCACGATCTGGCTGACCTGACTGACGTCGACCCCGGCCGGGAACAAGACCACCGCGGCGCAGGCCATCACGGCCAGCGCCAGCAGGCCGCCGAGCGGGAAGCCGAGCAGCACGTTGGCGCGCTGCACGGGAAGGTCCTTGACGGTCCAGCCTTCTTCGACGCCACCGGAGGAAAAGAAGAACACCTCGTACGGTGTCATCGCGGACGCGAACAGCGCCACCGCGTGGTAGGCGTAGGTCGGCAACGCCTGGTCCGGCGGCGGCGCGAACCCGGCGATCTGCGCGCCGAGGGAGGACCAGTCGGGGTGCAGGAAGAACACCGCGACGGCGAACACCCCGATCGCGAGGCCGGCGAGGCCGAAGCCGGTTTCCATCTTCAGGAAGCCGACCTTCCAGACCACCAGCCAAATGAGCACGCCGATCGGCAGCACCCAGACCAGCCGGTCCACCCCGGAGGCGAGCTCGATGGTGATCGCGACGCCGCCGATCTCCGCGCTCACCGTCAGCAGCGTGGTCAAGAACGATCCGACGAGGTTCAGCAGCGCCATGCGCGGCCCGAGGCGTTCGCGGATCAGATCGAACACCGGGCGCCCGGACACCGCGACGACCCGCCCGGACATGTCGGCGTAGACGCAGATGCCGAGCACGCCGAGCACAGTCACCCAGACCAGGGCCATCCCGTAGCGCGCGCCGACGACGCCGCTCTCGACCAGGTCGCCGATGTCGACGAACCCGCCGACGGCGGTGAGGATGCCGAGGGTGATGGCGAGGAACTTCTTGTTCACGACGTCACGCCCCAGCGGGCGAGCTCGCCGACGATGCCCCGCAGCTGGGCGTCGATCCGGTCGAGGCCGGCGTCGGTGCCGTCGCCGAGGCCGTCGTCGAGCTGGTGGGCCAGCCCGACGGCGCGGTCGGTGATCGACGCCAGCGCCGCACGAGCGCGGTCGTCGGTCAGCGCGCCGACGTCTTTCCCGGCGGAGCCGAGCTCGTCGGCGGCGTCGCGCACGGTGACCGAAAGGCTGGGCACGGGTGGCACGGAGTCGCGGTCGGCGGTGACGACGAGCCGCAGGAGTTCGATCTGGCCGCGGATCTCCCGGCCGGCGTGCACGGTTTCCGCCTCCGGGCTCGCGCCGCAGCCCGCGGCAACCGTGACCATCCCGATGATTGCGACCGCCGTGCGAAATCGGGCTGTTCGCGGCGGCCGGACGAGTTCACTCAGCGCAGGTATCCGCGCCGCGGACGCCCTAATCCCGCCGCGATGTCCACCGTGGACATAGGCACTGGGTTACCGAGTTTGCCCGATCCGGCGGAGGGTAGTCGTGATCCGAGTCCCCGCCGATCGAGAAGGAGACGTTCGTGTGCCGTCTGTTCGGGCTTTCCGCCGCGCCACACCGCGTTCACGCGACCTTCTGGCTGCTGGAGGCTCCGGACAGCCTCGCCGAGCAGAGCCGCCGCGAACCTGACGGGACGGGTCTGGGCACGTTCGACGCCGACGGCACTCCCCGAGTCCGCAAGCAGCCACTGGCCGCCTACGAAGACGAGGACTTCGCCCGGGAAGCCAAGCAGTGCGACTCCACGACCTTCCTGGCGCACATCCGTTACGCGTCCACCGGGGGCGTCGACCCGCGCAACACCCATCCGTTCAGCCAGGACGGGCGGCTGTTCGCCCACAACGGCGTGCTCGGCGACCTGCACCTGCTGGAAGAGGAGCTGGGCGAGTACCGCGAGCTGGTGTCCGGGGACACCGATTCGGAGCGGTTTTTCGCTCTGGTCACCAAGTACGTCGACGCCCGCGGCGGTGACGTCGGCGCCGGCCTCACCGCCGCCGCGCGGTGGGCTGCCGAGCACCTGCCGATCTACGCCCTCAACGTCATCGTCACCACACCCGGCGAGCTGTGGGCACTGCGCTATCCCGACACCCACGATTTGTACGTCCTGCATCGCGCGCCCGGCGGCCCCCACGGCGACCGGCACCTCGAACACGCCAGTGCCGCCGGACGTATCCGGGCGCGCTCCGGTCAGCTGGCCGATCACCCGGCCGTCGTCGTGGCCAGCGAGCGCATGGACGAAGACCCCGGCTGGCGCAATCTCGAACCCGGGCAGCTGCTGCACGTCGACGGCGACCTGGTCGCGACCCGCCGGCAGATCCTCGACCGGCCACCACGGCAGGCACTGCGGCTGGAAGACCTCGGCGGCCGGGCCGCCGCTTCGCAAACCGGCAAGTAGAACGATGGTGGCGGGCCGCCCGAGGTGAGACCAGGATTCACGTCGCCGTGGACAGGCGCGGCTCGGCGAACGCCTACCAGGGCAGCTCCCCGTTTTCGTCCTGGAAGGTGCCGGTGGGGCCGTCCGCGCCGAGGGTGGCCAGCCGCACGACAGTCCGGGCGCTCTCTTCCGGGGAGCGCCCGATGCCGAAGGCCGCGGTCAGGTCGGTGGCGGTGGTGCCGGGCTCGACGGCGTTGAACCTGATGTCCGGGTGGGCCTTGGCGTACTGGACGGTCAGCATGGTGGCCGCGGCCTTGGAGGCGGAGTAGAGGGCCAGCGGCAGCTGGTATTCCGGCCGGTCGGGGTTGTTCACCGCCCAGAAGGATCCGGCGCTGCTGGAAACCGTGACCACGGTGGGGTCGGGCGATTTGCGCAGCCAGGGGAGTGCGGCTTCGGTGACGCGCACGATCCCGACGGCGTTGGTGTCGAATGCGCGCAGGGCGGTGGGGCCGTCGAGCGCTTCGCCGGCGAGGATGCCGGCGTTGTGCACCAAGACGTCGAGCCGGCCTTCGGCCGCACCGACTGCGGCCAGCGCGTCGCGTACCGAGGCGTCGTCGGTCACGTCGAGTTGCACGAATCGCGCGCCGAGGTCGGCGGCGGCCTTCGCGCCTCGCTCGACGTCACGGGCGCCGAGGTAGACGTCGTGTCCGTGCGCCAGGAGTTGTTTCGCGGTCTCGAACCCGATGCCCTTGTTGGCTCCGGTGATCAGGGTGACGGTCATGGGTCTCTCCTTCAGGCGGTCAGCTGCCGGCGCAGTTCGCCGGCGTCGTGCAGGGCGGTCATCTGGCTGAACCGTCCATTGTGGACCTGGTAGCCGACGTGCCGGTGTTGGTCAGGCGGGCGGCAGCCGGTCGCCGTCGGACATGGCGCCCCAATCTCGTCGAGTTTCGCACCGATCGATGCATAATCCGACTGTAGCAGATTCCGCATCGACCGATGCGAAATATGGGCAGGGTTACGTGAGCGGCCAGCCGCGCAGGGCGGCGTCGGCCATCTGCTGGAGTTCCTCGCGGCCGACACCTCCGGCGGCCTGCACGGCGATGCCATAGCCCAGTGCGGTGACGTACCGGGCGAGCACGGCGGGGTCGGCGTCGGACGGCAGGTCGCCGTCGTCGACGGCTCGCTCGAACCGGGCGCGCAGGGCGGAGTAGCCGTCGTCACGCCAGCTGACGAGCAGGTCACGAGCCGCCCGGCTGGAGTCGCCGGTGGCCAGGGCGCCCTGGACGCCCAGGCACCCGTGCGGTCCGGAGGGCTGGGTGGTCGTCCGGATCGTGCCCGCGACGAGTGCGGTGACGACTTCCAGCGCGGTGGGCTTTTCCAGGGCGCGGGCGAAATAGGCGCTCGGCCCTTCGGTGTAGCGCTCCAGGGCCTTGCGGAACAGCTCTTCCTTGTTGCCGAAGGTCGCGTACATGCTGGTGGTCGAGATGCCCATCGCGTCGGTCAGGGTGGCCAGGCTGGCTCCCTCGTAGCCGTGCTCCCAGAACACCAGCAGCGCGCGCTCGAGCGCCTCGTCGGGATCGAACCCCCGCGGCCGCCCGGCGGGACGGGGCTGTTTGGTAGCCACTTCCGCAGTCTAGCCGTTCCGCAGCGATCGATACAGAACGGTTAAGCCCGTCCGGAAGGGGTAGGTCCGTGCCGGGTGGTGATGACGAACGTGTCCGACGGAGCGAATCTGCCCACGCTGAAGGATCTGGACGACATGGTCGGCCTGTTCGAAGCCGAGGGCGGTGAAGATCTCTACGTGCGGTGGTCGCGGGGACCGGACGTCGACTTGGGCGATGGGCTCGATCAGGCCAGCCGGGACGGGCTGACCGGCATCCGGCTGCCCGGCTTGTCCGCCAACTCGCTGAAGCGGGAGCCGTGGTGGCGGCCGGTCCGTGCGGTTGTGGCTCGCCCGTCGTCTCTACGACTACCAGCACCTGCGGGACCTTCGCGGTCCGGACGTTCGCCCGTGGGTCCTCCGCGGCCGGCTGATCGCGCGCGGGCCGGACAACGAGCCGCTGGTGCGGTGCGAGCGTCCGCTGGCGTGGGTCGCCGACGAGGTGTTGCACGAGGCTCGCAAGCTCGTCGACGAGCAGGGATCGGGCGAGTGGGGACCGATGGACCGGCGCTGACGGCTCAACGCACAACTGTGGACAAGTGGCTGACGATGTTGAGCCAGTCCAGTGCGTCCGGCAAGCGACGGTGGAGCGGCAAACTCAGGCCCAGTGCCCGGACCGGGCGGACCACCGCGCTGTGGTCGGCGACGATCGCGATGTGCACGCCGGTGGCGCGGCCGCGGGCGACTGCGCGCAGCAGTGCGCGAAGGGCGCTGGCCGCGCAGAACGACGTGCCGGTGAGGTCGATGATCAGGGCCACCGGGCCGAGGTGGAGTTCCTCGTCGACGCGGGCCGAGAACCGGCCGACGGTGGCGGTGTCCAGTTCGCCGGCCACGGTCAGCAGGGTGTGCTCGGCGGTCGCGGTGATCGTCAGGTTCAGCGGTGGCGGGCTGGGCACGCGAGCCTCCTGGTCCCGGCAGGCCTACTACCAGTGGCGATCGTCCCCGGTCTCACAACGGGACTACGACGACGCGCACCTGATCAACGCCGCGCTCGAGATCCACGCCGACGACCCGGCCGACGGATACCGGTTCATCGCCGACGAACTCGCCCGGCGGAGTTTCACCGCCTCGGAGAACCGGGTGTGGCGGATCTGCTCGATGCAACAGATCTTCTC
Source organism: Amycolatopsis sp. NBC_01488 (assembly GCF_036227105.1). Lineage (NCBI taxonomy): Bacteria > Bacillati > Actinomycetota > Actinomycetes > Pseudonocardiales > Pseudonocardiaceae > Amycolatopsis > Amycolatopsis sp. NBC_01488. The sequence continues at coordinate 4,404,211 of NZ_CP109434.1, forward strand.
GCTGCACGCCAAGAAGAAAGGACGTACCCGCAAGGCCGGCCCGCCGGTGCACGACGACCTGGTCCGCCGGGACTTCACCGCCGGTGCGCCGAATACCAAGTTGCTGACCGATATCACCGAGCATCCCACCGGTGAGGGCAAGCTGTACTTGTGTGCGATCAAGGACTGCTACTCCAACAAGATCGTCGGATACTCCATCGCCTCGCACATGAGAGCCTCACTCGCGGTCGCGGCGCTGCGCAACGCGATCGCGTTGCGCGACCCGCTCGGCGTCGTCGTGCACTCCGACAGGGGCGCCCAGTTCCGATCGGCGAGCTACCGGCGATTGCTGCGCAATCACGGGCTGACCGGTTCGATGGGCCGGGTCGGCGCGTGCGGTGACAACGCCGCCATGGAGTCGTTCTTTTCCTTGCTGCAGAAGAACATTCTCGACACCCGGCGATGGTCGACCCGCGAAGAACTCCGCTTGGCCATCGTGTCCTGGATCGAGACGAAATACCACCGCAAACGCCGCCAACGCGCCCTGGGCAAGCTCACCCCGGTCGAGTTTGAGACCATCTACACGACCGCAGCAGCGGTCTGAGAAACAGTCAGCTCCGGTGTCAATCGAAGTCTGGGCAGACCCCTGTCCGTCAAACCGGGTCAGCCCCATACATCGAGTGCGCGAGGTAGCTGCCGTCGAGGAAACCGCCGAACGTCTGGCTGAACCGGTTCCAGTTGGTCACCAGCACCGGCTCGTCCACCGGGCCGCGCTCGGCGAACCCGACGAACGCGGCCACCGCGGTGCCGACACCCTCGATCGGCTTCGACCCCGACGCCACCTCCTTGGCGTAGACGCCAGGTGACAGGTAATTCGCCATCCCAGTCCTCCCAAGGTTTTTCCTGCGTCAACTGTGGCCCGTTACGCGCCGCAACCGCAGAGGCGGGCGGTCCATCCATAGCGCAGCGAGTTGTCCGGATTCTTGTACCGTCGTCCGTTGCCCTCCCATGCACAGCACGGCGGTGGCCACGGGAACTCCCGTGACCACCGCCGTTGTTGCCGCGCGCGGTCAGCCCGCGCGGTAGAAGTCGCCGATGAGCATCAGCTTGGCGAACTCGTCCACCTGGTTACCCAGCTGGAACATCCGGCCATTCGGCCCCTTGGGCGTGTCCAGCCGGTGCGCCCACAGCGTCTTACCGCTGCTGTGCGGGTCGAAGGCGAGGAACTGCCACCCGTAGTCCGGGATGTTGACCTTGTACCACATGCCCTCGGTCTTGGCGCCGCCGACCTTCACGTACTTACGGGACACGGTGTAGTCCGGCCAGTTCGTGACGAACGAGTCGGGATCGACCCTACTCGCCTGCCACGTCTTGAGGACGGGGTCGTAGCGGCCCCATACCTCGACCCCTTCGAAGTCCAGCGACACGTAGTACGACTTGTTCTTGCCGGTCAGGACGCTGCGGGCCGCGTTGGTGCGTTTGACCTTGCGCGCCCCCACGCGGGTTGGCAGATCCGTGGCGCCCTCGATCGCCTTGGGTGGCTCGCCCTGGACGGCTTGGCCGAACAGCATGCCGGCCGGGACCTGGCTCATCTCGACGCCGTCCAGGATGCCGGCTAGCTGCCCGCCGTTGAGCACCTCGGCGGGCGGCACGCTGATGAACTTGAGGACCTGGCGCATGACCGGCGGCATGACCAGCCGGATAATCATGCTCTCCAGCGCGAGCAGGTTGAACTGCCAGCTCGCGCTGGTGCCCTCCGCGAACGACCCTGGGTCATAGGAGGTGCCGAGCACATCGGTCACGGTCTGCGGGTCGACGGCCCCGTCCACGAGTTGCCTGACCGTGGTCAGCAGCTCGCTCGCCGGTTCCTCGGCGGTCTTGCCCTTGTTGACCGCGCCCTTCGCCGGTTTGTGCAGGCCCTCGCTGACGGCGTTGCGCACCGCGTTCTCGACGCCGCTGTAGGCCTTCTTGTACAGGTCCTGCGCACTGGCCCAGAAGGACTCGCGCTGACCTTCGGTCTTCAGCGGCATGATCTTCTTGCCTTGCTTCTCAAGCTCCTCGACGGCCTTGTCCATCCGCGTCTTGAGCACCTCGCCGACCGCCGAACTGACGGCACCGGCAACGATGTCCCACACCTGCATGACCAACTCGGCCGCGCCCGGCGCCACCAGCAGCGACCCGGACAGGGTGAGGCCGAGGCTGTTGATCAGGATCTCCAGCGCCGCCTTCTGGTTGGCCTGCAACCTCGCCGACAACAGCGTCGGGTCGTTGTCGAAGCCCTGCAGCACATCGCCGAACGTCTGAGTGAGGCCGAGTTCCTTGCGCTTCTTGTACACGTCGGCTGCGGTGGCCGAGGTGGCGATGATGCTGCTGGCCAAGGACGCCAGCCGGACGAAGAACCCGGAGACGTTCGTCTTCTTCAGCAGCGACCCGGTGAGCCCGATCCCGGTGTCCGCGGCCTTCTTGAGCCCCTCGATGTCCTTGACGTTCGCGCTGGTGCCGAAGACGTAGGCGTTGATCGCCTCGGTGGTCACCTCGACGGTGAGCTTGTTGAGCGCGGACTCGATGGACCGCTGCAGCGTCTCCAGGTTCGGGAAGTACTTGTCGGTCAGCTCGTAGGTGCGGTTGACCAGGGCGCGCCGCTCCTGGTCGCGCCCGTCGCCCTCGCGGGCGTGACGCAGGCCGAACGCGATGTCCTTGGCCAGCTTGTCCAGGTGCGGCAGATAGGCGGCCAGCTGCTTGGAGAGCGCGGTGAGGTCGTTGGTGTCGCCGACGAACTTCAGCCCGCCCGCCTTGACGATGCCCTTGACGAACTCGTACTGCCGGATGGTCTCGATCTGCTCGATCACCTTCCGCAGGATCTCCCTGCGCGTCGGAATCTCCTTGACCATCTTGTCGAGGCCGTCCTGGATGACCTCGACCTTGTCGATCAGCGCCTGCCCGCTGAGGCTGTTGTAGACCTCGATGACCTTCTTCCGCATGAGCAGCTCGGCCTCGGCATCGGGGAGTCGCTTCAGCTGGTCCTTTTCCAGCTTGGCCATGTCTTCTTCGGACATGTTCAGCTGCTTGCGGCGTACGTCCTTCTGCAGCCGCTCCTTCACGACCGGCACCAACCGTCCGCGTACCCGGTCCTTGAAGTGCTTGTTGAGCGCGGTGTTCTTGTCCTTAAGGCCGAGCGCCGCGCCCATCAGCTTTTCCAGCGAGTCGAAGTTCTTGTCAAGGGCGAGGTCCTCCACGGCCGTGCTGAACTTGTCGAGGGCGTGGTCGAGCTGCTGCCGGTCCTTCTCGGCTGCGGTGACCTTGACCTGTCCCGATCCTTGTGGCCTGTTCTCCGTCGACGTCACGGCAGTTGCGCCTTTCTTGCTGATAGCGGCTGGGGTTCGGTGGTGCTCAGGCTGTGGCGGGGATGACGCCCACGGTCTCGACCACGTGCTCGATCTCCTCGTCGTCCAGGTCCATGACCGCGTCCAGTGCCGGGCTCGCGGCAATGCTGTCCGCGGCCTCGGTCAGCACGCGCTGCACGACCTCCTGGATCTGCGGGTAGTCCGCGATGATCCGGTCGATATCGGCGTCGGTCAGCTCGGCTTCCTCGTCGAACAGCTCATCGGGCAGGTCCTCGGTTGACGGCGGCGGCGGCAGTTCGATCTCGACGTTGTCCAGGACGCTCACCATGACCGGCGCCTCGGCCGGTTCGCTCGATGCGGCCGTGGGCGCCATCGGCTCGGCGGCCGGTGCCGCTGCCGCCGGGGCCGCCGCCTGCGCGACCATGGTGTTCTGGTCGACCCAGGTGTCGTCGCGGCGGTTGGAGCGGGCGAACTTCCAGGTGCTGCCGTCCAAGCGGCGCCACCAGCCGGCGTAGGCGCGCCACGCCGGGTCGGGGTCGGCGGCGAGTTCGGTCGCGTCGGCGTACACCGTAGGCTGCGCGGTTTCGGCCTGGGGCTGCGCCGGCTGTGCCGGTGCCTGCCCCGCCTGCGCGACCATCGTGTTCTGGTCGACCCAGGTGTCGTCGCGGCGGTTGGAGCGGGCGAACTTCCAGGTGCTGCCGTCCAAGCGGCGCCACCAGCCGGCATAGGCCTGCCACGCCGGGTCGGCGTCGCCGGCCAGATCGGTCGCGTCGGCGTAGACGCCGGTGTCCTTCGCGGTCTCCTGGGTGGCTGCGGTCGGACCGGCCCCGTCACCCGACGCGACCCCGCTGAACAGCCGGGTCAGCTCGGCGAGCTTCTCGTCCGGGGTCGCCAGGTCCAGCGCCTGGTCCACCTTGTCCCTGCCGCCGGAGTCCATCCGCTGGTAGGTGCGGTAAAGCAGGTCGCCTTCGTCGGACCGCCACGAGTCGGTGCCGAACGCCGCGGTCAGCGTCTGGACGGCTCCGCTCTCGTCGGCCAGCCAGCCGATGTCGTCCCAGAAGTCTTCCTGGTCGTTGTACATGGTGCAATACCCCAATTCTTCAGCCAGCCCGCAAGCACGACTGATGCTCGTCAGGTGTGAAATGGCCGGTCGCGGCCGGCAGCTGTGGGTGCAGGCCCATCGTCGGCCACCACCGCCCCAACCACGACGCCTCGCGGTACAAGAACAAGGGCAACGTCGTACCCGTTCAGGCAAGCCCGGCCACCATCACCCGACGGGTGCCTGCCGAGGGCTCCGTGCGGAGTCCACTGTGGACCGCTGTCGCCGGGGGCCGATCTTCTGGGATGCTGGCGGCCTCGACGTTGCACGGAGGTGGCCGGTGGGTGGGTGGTTCGCGACCTGGGCGCGCTGGCTGCTGGCCAAGGGGCGTCGCATTCTGGTGCTCACCGTGGGTGCGCTGGGTGGTGCTCGGCGTGATCATCGAAGTGCTCGCCGACCGCTCGTCGAGCTACCAGATCGTCGGCGCGGTCGGCATCGGGGCGCTGCTGTTCCTCGCCCTCGGCGTGCGGTTGCTGTGGGAGCTGCACAAGGCGCCGGTCAATCAGCGCGGCCGCGGGCAGCTGGCAACCGGGCTGGTGCTGATCGTGCTGGCCGCCGCGGTGGTGGTGCCGCGGGTGGTGCGCGGGCTGCCGGCACCCGCGGCACCCGCCGCGCCTGCCGCGGTCGCGCGGTCGGCGTTACCCGGCACGACCACGTCGACCAGCCGGCCCGCACCAGTGCCGACCGGTGTGCCGGTGTCCGGCGACGGGACTGCCCGCAGCACGACCCCGGAAATCCCGCACTGCCGGCCGTCGACGTCAAGGTCGTCTATTGGTGCAAGGGCGGCGTGCGCGCCCGCGACGGCCGGCCAGCCGCCCGCCTGTTGACGTTGCCCATGTTTTGTGTGCCCACGGCAGGATTCGAACCTGCGACACCTGCCTCCGGCAGGGTGGTCGGCAGCGGTACCTGACTCGGTCGGCTTCCCCATGAGATCTCACTCGCGGTCGCAGCGCTGCGCAACGCGATCGCACTCCGTAGCCCGCTGGCCGTCATCGATCACTCCGACAGGGCCCAGCCGGAGCCGTTGGCGGACCTGCTGGCCGATCTCGAGGACGACCCCGACCTGGAGCCGGAGACCGCCGAGGCGATCGAGCAGCGGCTGGCCGCCGGCGCCCGGTGGTCGGCTCGGTCCGCGAAGGGCCGGGTGCGGGCGCCGGCGAGGGTGAGGCCGTACTTGGCGAACACCGCGGGTTTGTCGGACGCGGCGTCCACTTCTGCGGGGCAGGAACGAGGACACGGCGTTTCTCGTCCAGGCACGCGGTCCGGGCAACGGGCGCTGCCCGGAGGTTCCTTCCCGTCCGGGCAGCGGGGTGCACGATGGATGGGCCGCCGGCTTCTGCACGGCAGCGGGGGCGCCCAGCCACAGTGGACGCCATCGAAACCCCTCGGGAGGCCGCGATGCCCAACTACCTGTCGCCTGGCGTCTACACCGAAGAGGTGTCCTCCGGCTCGAAGCCGATCGAGGGCGTGGGCACCGCGGTCGCCGGGTTCGTCGGGTTCGCCGAGCGGGGACCGGTCGACGAGCCGGTGCTGGTCACCAACTGGACGCAGTTCACCCAGACGTTCGGCGGCTTCGTCGACGGCGGTTACCTCGCGCACTCAGTGTATGGCTTCTTCCTGAACGGAGGCGGCGCGGCCTACGTGGTCCGCATCGGCGGGGACGGCGACGCCTCGGCGGAGGGCAACGGACAGCCGCGGCTGGAGGCCGGGCGCTCCGCCGCCGCAGAGCTCGCCGGCACCGGTGGGCGGCCGTTGATCGTGCGGGCCCGTGAGCCCGGGCCGGCCGGCAACAAGGTGGTCGTCGACGTGCAGGACGCCTCCGAGCCGGGGGAGGACACCTTCAAGCTCGTGGTGCGCGCGCACGGGGTGGAGGAGGTCTACGACAACGTCACCGTGCGGCGCGGGCCGGCCAACGTGGCCACCGCCGTCCGCCAGTCCCAGTTGATCACCATCGAGGAGACGAAGGGGGGTGCGCTGGCGGTGCCGGCGAAGGGCGCCGCGGTGACGCTCAGCGGCGGCGAGGCGGCCGAGCCAATGCGCGTCGGCCCCAACGACTACGTGGGCGACGCCGGGGACCGCACCGGATTCGCCGGACTCGAGGCGATCGACGACATCACCATGCTGTGCGTGCCCGACCTGATGAGCGCCTACCAGCGCGGCATCCTCGACGCCGAAGGGGTCAAGGCGGTGCAGCTGGCCATGATCGCGCACTGCGAGCTGATGTCGGACCGGGTGGCCATCCTGGACCCGCTGCCGGACCTGAAGCCGCAGCGGCTCAAGGACTGGCGGATGAACGAAGCCGGCTACGACTCCAAGTACGCCACGCTGTACTGGCCGTGGCTGACCATCATGGGGCACGACGGACGGCCGATGGCGGTGCCGCCGTGCGGGCACGTGGCCGGTGTGTGGGCCCGCAACGACGACACCCGGGGGGTGCACAAGGCCCCCGCCAACGAGGTGCTGCGCGGGGTGATCGACCTGCCGTCCGGGCTGACCCGCCGGGAGCACGACACGCTGAACCCGGTCGGTGTCAACTGCATCCGGTCGTTCCCGGGCCAGGGCATCCGGATCTGGGGCGCGCGCACGCTGTCCAGCGATCCGGAATGGCGGTACCTGAATGTGCGGCGGTTGTTCAACTACGTCGAGAAGTCGATTCTCAGCGGCACGAACTGGGTGGTCTTCGAACCGAACGACCAATACCTGTGGAGTGCGGTCAACCGGACGATCAACATGTTCCTGCGCCGGGTGTGGCGCAGCGGCGCGCTGTTCGGCGACACTCCCGAGCAGGCGTTCTATGTCAAGTGCGACGCGGAGAACAACCCGCCGGAGAACCGGGACGCCGGCGTGCTCACCGTGGACATCGGCATCGCTCCGGTGAAACCGGCCGAGTTCGTGGTGTTCCGGCTGTCCCAGTATTCCGAGGGCACCGCGCTGCAGGAGTGAAGGCTGTGCGATGGCAGAGCAGTACGTCAGTGCCGCGCGGTTCGTGATCACCTGCGAAGGCTGGGCGGTCGGGCTGGGATTCTCCGAGATGTCGGGGTTCAACTCGACCGTCGAGCATCAGGAGTATTCCTACAACGGCAGGATCGGAAACGTCCACACCAAACAGTTCGGTCGGCCGAAACCGCCGTCCGTCACATTGAAAAGAGCGTTGGACGCGGCTGGGTTCGGCCAGCTGTTCGCATGGCACGCACTGGCCAGAGCGAACAGTCCACTGGCGAAGGTGCCGGCCACCTTCACCATCATGGACGCCGCCGGCACGGTCACCGCCAACGTGCTCCTGGAAAACGCCTGGTGCGCGAAGTTGGAGCTTGATCCGGCGACCGCCGGCTCGTCCAACGTGGTGATGATGAAGACGACGATCGAATGCGATGCGGTCTTGCTGATTTGAGCGCCGCTGAAAGGATGGGTTTCCCATGACGTCCGCGACCACCCAGGCGCAGGTGATCTCCGCCGCCAGGTTCTACCTGAGCTTCACCAATCTCGGCACGATCGCGTTCTCCGAATTGCAGGGCATCACGTCGAAGGTGGGCTCACAGGAGTACATCTACAATGACGACAAGGGCAACACCGTCCACACCAAGCAGTTCGGCAAGACCGAGCCGCCGACGGTCACCCTCAAGCGCGGTCTGGACGCGGCCGGCAACGCCAAGCTGATGGCCTGGCACGCGCTGGCGCGCAGCGGCGATTCCACCGCCCGCGGTGACGGCACACTGACCATCATGGACGCCCAGGGGAAGGGACAGATCGTTTACACCCTGCACCACGCCTGGTGCTCGGAACTCGTGGTCAGCGGCATGAAGGCCGGTGACTCGGCAGTGGCCACCATCGAGTGCAAGGTCACTTGCGAGAGCATCGCGGTCAACCCGCCGGCCACCAGCTGATCGCTCGGCTCCTCAACGGAAGGGTTGCCACGCCGATGTTTCCCGTCGATACCTCGTTTGCCACGACACCGGAGCCGATGACCACCGGCGCCGGTCTGCGTACCGAGTTCCCGTTCGTGCTGCCCCGCGGCTTCGTCGACGAGCACGGTCGCGTGCACCGCGAGGGTGCCATGCGGCTGTCCACGGCACGGGACGAGATCAGCACGCAGATCGATCCGCGGGTACGGCAGAACCCCGCGTACCTGACGGTCCTGCTGCTGGAACGCACGATGGTCCGGCTGGGCAGTCTGCCGGTGGTGGATGCTCTGGTGATCGAGGGGTTGTTCTCCTCGGATCTGGCTTTCCTTCAGGACCTGTACCGGCGGATCAACCAGGAAGGTCACACCGAGGCCGAGGTCGCCTGCCCGGCCTGCGGCCACGAGTTCGCGGTGGACATCGCCGGTGATGGCCTGGGGGAATCCTGACGTACGGGCTCCCCCGGCTGTGGGAGGAGATCACGTACCTCGCTTACTACCTGCACTGGTCGTTCGGTGAGCTGGCCGACCTCGACCACCACTCCCGCACCCGGGTGATCACCGAAGTTGGCCGGGTCAACGAGCAGCTCAACGCCGGTGACAGCCCGCCGGCCAGATCCGACCCAACCTAGTGGAGGCGCGATGTGGTGGCCGTTCCGGAGGCGACACGGGCGACAGCCGACAGCCGGTGGCCGGCTGCCCGCCGCTCGGCCGGCGCGTCATTGGCGGGTGCTGCCGCCTCTTCGGCTGACGCTGGACAATCGGGCATCTGCGCTGGTGCCGCTGTTCACGCTGCCGCGGGTGGCCGGAACCCGGCGGCTGGTCCTCGACCAGCCACCTTTGCTGCATCGGCGAAACCGCCGGGCACTGCCGCCTCGTGTCGCGCCCGGCCGGGTGTCCGGAGTGGTCACTGTGCGATCGGAGGCACCGATCGAGTCACCCGGGTCGTTCGTGGTGACCGAGCCGGCCGAGCCGTCGGCCGAATCGGTGCGTGCGGTCTGGTCGGTCGGCGGACAGGTCGCGGAAGCCATCACCACCGCGCCGGACGAGCCCGACGCGGTCGAAGACTTTCCCGTGCCGGCGCAGCCGCGGCTGCTGCCCACGCTGCCCGTATCCGTGCCGGTCGCGCCGCTCACCGAGGCGAGCCCGGAGTATGTGTCCGAGCCGGTCGAGCCACAGACGCCGTTCCGGGGGGTCACCGAGTTCGACCGGCTGGCCGCGCAGTACGAGCAGCTCGACGTAGCCGCGGCGATGAGCCTGCTGGGGGGCGGTTTGGGCGACCTCGGCGGCCTGAGCGGCGGGTTGGCCTCGGTGGCCGAGCCCGCGCCGGTGCCGACGGCCGAGCCACCCACCGAGACGGCCGGGCGACCGGCGCACCGGCGGCCGAACCTGGCCGAGAGCCGACGGCGCGGAATCAACGTGGCGAGCATCGAATCGGATGAGCCCTACGCGTCCGACGTAGATGATGCGCCGGTGCCGCCGGCCGCCGCTGCGCCACCTGAACCGATGCTGCTCGCGCCGGCACCCGCCCCCGCGGCGGTGGCGCCCGAGCCGGTGTGGCGCCGGGAAACCCCGCCGGCCGGGCCGGGTCCGGCCGAACCCACGGAGTCGCCGACCACGGCGGTATCGAGCGCGGTGGCAGCGGCCGAGGCGCCGAGCATGCTCGGTCCCGATTCCACGGCGTTTCCCCGAGTATCCGTCCCGCCGGAACCCGACCCGTCTGAAGCCTCCGCCGCACCCGACGTCAAGCTGCCCCGAGGCGTCCCGGCACAACCGCGAACCACGCTGGCGCCGCTGTGGCCCCGGCCGGCACACCGCCGAACCGCGCCCGCTTCGGTACCACCGCGCACCCCGGAACCGACCGGCGACGGCAGCACGGAAAGCGCCATCGCGGAGCGCGTGGCGGACGCGTCGGACGTCTCGGCGGAACCGTCCACCACGGAAGAGCCAGCGCCTCGGGCGCCAATCCCCGAGCCGCCGGCGCCGGCCGGGCCGGTGTACCGGGCGGTACTCGACGAGCGGATGGCACCACCGCCACCAGCCGACAGCACCGCCCTGCCGGACACGGTGATCGTGCCGGTGCCGGGCGAGCTGGTCACGTTGTTCTCCCGCGAGCTCGGGGTGGACGTCAGCTCGGTGCCGGTACACCGCGGTCGAGCCGTCGCGGCACGGGCGCGGCAGCTGGATGCGCGGGCCTACGCCCAGGCCGGCCAGGTATTCCTTCCGCACCACGCCGGCGACGTGGCCGAGCCACCGGTGCGCGCGCTGCTCGCCCACGAACTCACCCACGCGGTCCAGCAGCGGATCCTCGGCGACACCCAGCCCACGCCGGAGTCTGCCGAGGGGCGGGAGCTGGAAGCCGCGGCGGGCCTTGTCGAACACTGGGTGGCCGGAAGCGGCCCGCGCCCGCCGGCCCTGCTGCACCGCAACGCTTCGAGCAGGCTGGACCCGGGGCGCCCGGACCCGGGACGGCCGCCCGGCTCGATCGTCCAGTCCGCCGAGGCGGCTGTCGCCGTACCGGCGGAACCGCCGCCGGCCGAGCCACCAGCGCCGGCCGGGGCGCTCGCCCCCGTCTCCTGGTCGTGGGAGACGGGGTTCACTGGGGGGCCACCGGCCGGCGGCCCCCCGCCGGTGCCGGGTGGACTGGCGCCCGGTGGACTGCTGCCGGGTGGCCCGATGCCGGCGACCGAGCCGGACACGGCGGTGGCGACGGCCTTCGAGCAGCTCGCCGATCTGCGTGCCTCGGTGATCGAGCTGCGCAACCGGGAGCCGGAACCGCGCCCGGTGATCGACCTCAATGACCTCGCCAGCCGACTCTACCAGCACATCCGGTCCCGGCTGCGCGCGGAACTGATCATCGACCGGGAACGCGCGGGAATGCTGGCGGATCTGCGATGAGAGGAGTTCGGACATGGTAGAGGTGGGCAAACTCAACGCCAAGCTGTCGGAGTTCCTCTTCGACCAGGTGGCCATGACGCACCGGTTCGTGGTGCAGATCGACATGGACGAGTACGACCTCGGGACCTGGACCAAGGTGGCCGGGCTGCAGGTCACCTGGAGCAAGCACAAGTACCGCCCGGGGGACAACAACGACGAGCTGATCTTTCCTGGCGACGTCGAGTATCCGACGATCAAGCTCAGCCGCGCGGCCAGCTCCAAGTCGGCCACCGTGCAGAAATGGCTGAAGCGGACGTCACGCAGTCACACGGTGCTCAGTGGTGGCATCCACATGCTCGACTATCTCGGCATTCCGGTGATCACCTGGGAGCTCAAGCGGTTTTTTCCCGTAGGCTGGTCCATTTCGGACTTCGACTCGACCAGTGGCAAACCGGCGATCGAGACGCTGGAGCTGGCCCACACCGGGTTCCTGGACGACGAGGCAGGGTTGTGACGCCATGACGATTCCGAACGTTCTGCAGGCGCCGATGGGCGCGCTCGGCGCGGCTGGCATGCGCAAGTCTGTGCCTGGCAACGCCTCGGCCTCCGGGGCACCGCGTTATGGCATGACCATGTGGTTCAAGGTGGTGGTCACCGACCCGGAGGGCGGCACCAGCCACCTCGGGCTCTGGTCGGGCTGCACGGGGCTGGCCGTCAACCTGGAGACCGAACAGGTGTGGGCGGGCGGGCAGAACCTGTCGCCCTATCTGACCCCCAAGCAGATCAGCTACCCGAACGTGACCCTGGAACGGGCGATGGACGACAAGTCCGCCGCCCAGGTCCGCAAATGGCTCAACTACGTCGCCAGCAGGTGGATCAGCGGCGACGAGGGCGGTGCGGGCATGATCAGGAGCCGGCCCGGGGGCAGTCCCGGCGGCCGGTCGTTCCAGGGAACCACGGTGACCATCTTCCTGTTCTCGGCGCTGGTGCCCGGAGGCAAGGCCGGGCCGGCCGGGGGCACCGAGCGCGAAGTGGCCAAGTGGGAACTCCGCGAAGCGATCCCAGTGTCTTGGGCGGGACCGGCACTGTCGGCAGGGGGCGGTGGTGTGGCGACCGAAAAGCTGGTCCTCATGCACCGCGGTTTCCTCGGCACCGCCGCCGCCGGAGCCAAGCTGAGGGGTCTGAACGGGCAGCACCAAGGGCAGCTCACTCTCGGTTACGAGGGCGAGGAACTCAAGTTCCAGTACAACCCGAAAGAGGTCGGCGAGGAGCGGACCACCCGCATCGGCAACGAGAAAGAAGGCCAGACCCTCACCATCAGCGGCGAGGAGCTGATCTACGACCGCAAGAAGCTGACTCTGTCGGCGCTGCAGATCGAGGGAGTGACCGCCGTCAAGGACGGCTGCCAGAAGCTGTGGGGTTGGACCGACCTCGACTACCGCAAGGACAGGAAGGGCGAGCCCAAGCGGGTGGGGCTGCGGATGGGCTCGGGCGCCGGCCTGGTGTTCGACGAGGAAGTCGTGATCAAGACGGCCAAGGTGTCGTACTGCCGGTTCACCGCGTCCGGGGTGCCGTCCCGGGCGATGGTCACGCTCACCTTGATCGTGGTGGAGACGATCGTGGCGGAGCCGCAAACCCCAGCGGGTAAGCGATGACCACGGAGTCCCCCTACTACCGCCTTGACGACCGGACCCGGGTGATCCCGCAGGTGCGGGCCGGTGGCCGACCGCTGTCCCAGGAACTGGCCGACCGGATCCAGCGGGTCATCGTCGACACCCACCAACTCCGGCCGGACATGTTCGAAATCACCTTTCTGGACCGGGACCTGACCGTGGCCCGTTCGTCCGGACTGTCTATCGGCACCGCGGTCAGCGTCAGCTCGGGGTCGGCGACCAGCGGCAGCCAGACCGAGCTGATCACCGGTGAGGTCACCGCGATCGAGGGCTCCTACGGCCGGGTAAACCGCACGATCGTGCGCGGCTACACCAAGGACCACCGACTGCAACGGTCCCGGCGCAACCGGTCCTTCCCCAACCTCAAGGACTCCGACGTGGTTCGGGACATCGCCCGGGAGTACGGCCTGCCGCTCGGCACCATCCACCCGACCCGGACCGTGCACGCCCACATCGGACAGGTGAGCCAAACGGACTGGGAGTTCCTGCGCGGCCGGGCCGACGCGCTCGGCTTCGACATGGGCATCGTGGATGGCAAGTTCTGCTTCACCAAGCCCGTCGACGTGCGCCGCGAGGAGCAACCGCTGGCCCTGGAGTTCCCGTTCGGCCTACGGGTGTTCCGGCCCCGGATCACGGCCGGCAACCTGGCGCCCACCACCGAGGTACGGGTATGGGATCCGGCAGCCCGGCAGGCCAAGACGACCTCGGTACCCACCAGGACCGCCTCGGTGCAGGTGCCCGGCGCGGACCCGGGCACGCTCACCAAGCCGTTCCAGCTGCCACCCACTCAGAAACAGTCCGCCAACCCGGCCCTGGGCGAGCTGGGACCGGCACCCAAGCCCAACGCGTTTGCGGTGACCACTGTCCCACCGGGCACCGGGAGCGGGATCGACGCCGCGGCCCGGGAGGCCGTGGCCGGTACGGCCGAGCGGCTGGCCAGCACGGTCGCCGAGGCGGACGGCGAGGCGGTCGGCGACCCGCAACTGCGGGCCGGGACGGTACTCGAGGTCAGCGGGGTCGGCCCGGCCTTCAACGGCCGCTGGCTGGTCACCCGTGCGGTGCACACCTACGACGTGGACGGCTACGTCACCGCGTTCGAGGTCAGTGGCCGGCACGAGCGGTCCATCCTGGGGCTGGCCTCCGGCGCCCGGCAGACCCCGCCGCAGATCATCCCCGGCGTGGTGTGCGGAGTGGTCAGCAACATCGGCGATCCCGACGGCCTGAACCGGGTGCAGGTGGTGCTGCCCTGGCTGTCGCCGTTGTTCGTCACCGACTGGGCGCCGGTCGCGCTGGCCGGCGCGAGTCCCGCCGCGGCCGCCTTGTTCCTGCCCGAAGTGGGCGACGAGGTGCTGGTCGGGTTCGAGTTCGGCGACCCGCGCCGCCCGTATGTCCTGGGTGGCCTGCTGCACATGAAGAGCAAGCCGGACCTGGGCGGCAAGCCGGTGCTGACCCAGGGCAGCACGTCCACTGTGGCGTGGCGAGGGCTGGTGTCCCCCAACGGGAACCGGCTGGCCTTCCACGACGAACGGACCCCGGGAGCCAAGCCGACGCCGACCAAGGGGGAGATCGTGCTGGGCACCCAGCGCGGGGACGTGGCGCTGATCATCGACCAGGTTGCCGGCACGGTCACGGTGAAGTGCAAGGACGGCGGCAAGATCGACATCCAGGCCGGCAAGGGTGGTGTGGTCAACATCGGCGGCGGCGCGCAGCTGAACCTGACCGCGCAGGCCTCGATCAAGATCGAGAGCCGCGGACCGGTGGAAATCAAGGGAAATCCCATCAAGCTCAACTAACGGGAGTGACGATGTCGACCGAGACGATCGGTGCGGGTTGGGGGTTCCCGCTCGGGTACACCCCGAGCGGCGGCTTCGACCTGGCTCGTGGCCCCCGCAAGCTGGAGCAGTCGATGCGGCTGATCCTGACCACCTACCCCGGTGAGCGGCTGATGCGTCCGGACTTCGGTTCCCGGCTGCGCGACTACGTCTTCGCCACGGTCTCACTGGACACTGCGACCGAGCTGTCCGGGGAAGTGCGCCGAGCGCTCACCCGCTGGGAGCCGCGCGCGGAGATCACCGACGTGGTCACCCTGCCCGATCCGGACGAGCCCAGCCTGCTCTACATCGACATCCGCTACCGGCTGGTGGACACCGGCGACGAGCGGAGTCTGGTGTTCCCGTTCTACACCGTGCCCGACAGCGAGGCTGAGTAGCGATGGCGCTGCCCGCACCGAACCTGGACGACCGGCAGTTCGCCGATCTGGTGGCCGACGCCACCGGCATGGTCCGCCAGCACTGTCCAGGATGGACGGACCACAACCCGTCGGACCCCGGTATCACGCTGATCGAGGCGTTCGCGTTCCTGGTCGACCAGCTGTTCACTCGGCTCAACCAGGTGCCGGACCGGCTGCACATCAAGTTCCT
The DNA here is from genome assembly GCF_036227105.1 of Amycolatopsis sp. NBC_01488. Taxonomy (NCBI): domain Bacteria; kingdom Bacillati; phylum Actinomycetota; class Actinomycetes; order Pseudonocardiales; family Pseudonocardiaceae; genus Amycolatopsis; species Amycolatopsis sp. NBC_01488. Next base: position 4,419,501 of record NZ_CP109434.1, read on the forward strand.
GGATCTGATCGGAATCCGGCTCTACCCGCCCACGCCGGCCCGTACCGACGTGACCTTCTGGCTGTCCGCACCGGCCACCGCCGCGCTGGTCATTCCGGCCGGTACCGAGGTGAGCACCCAGCACGCCGAAGCCTTCGACCCGGTGGTGTTCGGCACCGAAGCCGAATCCGTGGCGCTACCCTGTGAGCTGGTCGCGGTCCGCACCCGGGCGGCGGACGCCGAACTCGCCGTCGACCACACCACCGAGCTGCGCGCCGGGCCGGTGCCGGCCTTCTCCTCTGTCCCACAGGCCGGCGACACGCTGCTGTTCGGGCTGGACGTGGCCGTTCCGCGCGGCGCGGTGCAGCTCGATCTGGACAGCCGCATCGACGGCGTGGGCGTCGACCCGCGGCATCCGCCGCTGGTCTGGGAGGCCTACACCGGCGAGGGCTGGACCGGTTGCCGGGTGCTGCGCGACGAGACCGGCGGCCTCAACAGCGCCGGCGCGGTGGTGCTCGACACGCCCGCCGAGCACCGGGTGGCGCTGCTCGACGGCCTGCGCGCGGCCTGGCTGCGCGCCCGGGTGGTCGATCCGGCCCCGGACCGGCCCGGCTACCACGCCGCGCCGACGATCGCGCGGGCCAGCGCCTGCACGGTCGGAGTGAGCAGCCCAGCGGTGCACGCCGACCTGATCGGCGAGGAGCAGCTCGGCACCGCTAACGGCTCGCCGGGCCAGGTGCTCCGGATCGCCGCCGCGCCGGTGCTGACCGGCATCGGCACCCCGGTGGTCCAGACCAGCTCGGAGAACGGCTGGCAGGACTGGACTCGGGTGTCCGACTTCGCCGAGAGCACCGCGACCGACCGGCACTTCGTGCTCGACGGCTACACCGGCGAGGTCGTCTTCGGCCCGCTGGTGCGGCTGGCCGACGGCGGCACCGAGCAACACGGCGCGGTGCCCGAGCCGGGTGCGGCGACGCGCATCCGGAACTACGCGATCGGTGGCGGCACCGTCGGCAACGTCGCCGCCGGCACCATCACCACCCTGCGTTCTTCGATTCCGTTCGTATCCGCGGTGAGCAACGCGGTCGGTGCCCGGGGCGGCACTGACGCCGAGACTCTGGACCAAGCCCGCGACCGAGGCGCCCTCGCGCTGCGGACCCGGCGCCGGGCGGTCACTGCCGAGGACTACGAGGCGCTCGCCCGCGAGGCGGTACCGGAAGCGGCTCGGATCCGCTGCGTCACCGCCGGCGAGGCCGGGCTGCCCTCGGCCACGGTCAAAGTGCTGGTGGTGCCGGACGCGCCGACCGACGGCGGCCGTGTGCGACTTGCCGATCTGGTGCCGACCGACGAGCTGCTCGCCCGGCTGGCCGAGCACCTGGACACCGTGCGCCTGATCGGCACCACCGTGCTGGTCGAGCCGCCACGCTACCGCGGAGTGACCGTGGTGGCCCGGCTGGTCGCCCGGCGACGTCTCAGCCTGGCTGCGGTGCGGGAGGACGCGCTGCGGGCGTTGGCCGGCTACCTCAGCCCCCTGCCCGGCGGCGGGCCGGAGGGCACTGGCTGGCCGTTCGGCCGCGCCGTCCGGGTCGGGGAGATCCACGCGTTGCTGCAGCGGGTCGCAGGGGTAGAGACGGTCGAGGACGTCCGGCTGTTCAGCGCCAACCCGGTGACCGGCGAGCGCGGCGGGGAGACCAGCCGGGTCGAGGTAGACGCCAACAGCGTGGTGTTCTCCTTCGACCACCACGTCCGCGTCGAAGCCAACTGAGGCGGGAGGAGCACGCGATGATCGTCTGCAAGGAGTGCGGCCAGTCCAATCGGGACACCGACACGTTCTGCGGCTCCTGCGGCGGCTTTCTGGAGTGGACCGGTCAGAAGACGGCGCCGGCTGCCACGCCGCCCGCGGTCGTCGTGGAGGCTGAGGCACCAGGAAAGGTGGGCCTGCTGCGCCGGGTGGCTTCGGCCATCGTCGGTCCGCTCACGACGATCGACGGCAAACCGGTGCCGGACACGACCGCGGCACCGCCGGAGCCAGCGGCCGAACGGCCGGCCGATGCTTCGCCGCCACCGGGACTGGCCAAAGCGCCGCCGCCACCACCCCAATTCGACACGCCGCCACCCCCGCCACCGCCACCGCCACCGCCACCGCCGCCGCCACCCCCGCCACCGCCACCCCCGCCACCGCCGCCGCCACCCCCGTTCGGGGCGCCGGCGACGCCGCCGCCCTTGCGGGACGACATGCCACCCTCCGCGCCGCCCTTGGCCGGCGACGCACCACCGCCGCCGCTGGAGCTCGGCAACGGCCGGCATCACGGGCCGGATGATAACGGCGCGGACATGCACGGCCTGGTGACCCCGGTCGACCCTGCGACGGGCAGCATCGAGCCGGCCGAGGTGCTCCCCCAGGAGGTGACGCCGGCTACCCCACAGACGCACCGAGCGCCGCCCACCCGCAAGATCCAGCCCGGTGACCGGATCTGCGGCGAGTGCGGCGAGGGCAACCCGCCCACTCGCAAGTTCTGCAGCCGCTGCGGCGAATCCCTCACCAGCGCGGTGGTGCAGCGCTCGCCGTGGTGGCAGCGCGTCCGGCCTCGGCGCGGCCCGAAACTGGTGGCCGCGACGAAACGGCCCAAGACCGCCAAGCGCGGCGGCAACCGGCGGGTCGGCCACCGGGCAGTGACCAGTATCCGCCGCTATACGTTCATCGTGGTGCTCGCGTTCGGGTTGCTGGCCGGGCTCTACCCACCGCTGCGTACCTATGTCGTGAAGCAGGCCGACAACGTCAAGAGCTGGGCCACTGGGCTGGTCAGCGACGCCACAGTCAGCCCCGTTCGGCCGACCGCGGTGCAGGGCACCGACACCCAGTTGCCCGGCCATCCGGCCAACGCGGCCTTCGACGGGTTCATCAACACCTACTGGGCCGCGCCGTGGGTCCCGAACGGCAAGCCACCGCAGGTGACCATCGACCTGGGCAAGCCGACCGCACTGGCCAAGGTCGTGATCACGGGCGGAGCCAGCGACGACTTCGTCGGGCACGACCGGCCGTCGATCATCGTGTTCAGCTACTCCAACGAGAAGTCGGACACAGTGACCCTGCAGGATTCCAAGAGCCCGCAGACGTTCACCTTGCGAAACGGGCTGGCCGCCAAGCTGGTTCAGGTGCAGATCCTGCAGGTCAAGGAGTCGCCAGGAGGCAAGGACGTGGCCGTGACCGAATTCCAGTTCTTCAGCGTCGGGTAGGCCGGGCATGCGTGGGATGACCGCCGGGTTGCGCACGCCCCGGCCGATGGCCGCATTACTGCCCGCGGTGCTGCAGGAGGATCCGGTGCTGACCGGCCTCACCACGGGCCTCGACGAGGTGCTCGCACCGGCCTACGTCGCGCTCGACTGCCTGGACGCCTATTTGGATCCGGGCCTTGCGCCGGCCGACTTCCTGGCGCGGCTGGCCGCCTGGCTCGGCGTCACCCTGGACGAAAGCTGGGCCGACGACCAGCGCCGCGAGGTGGTCCGCCACGCCGTCGAGCTGCACGGCATGCGGGGCACCGCCCGGGGCCTGCGGTGGCAGCTGGAGCTGGCCATCCAGGGCCGGGCCGAGGTCGTGGACAGCGGCAGTGCGCGCTGGTCAAGCACCCCCACGTCGCCGGCGCCCGTGGAGCCGTCGCTGGTGGTACGAATCCGGCGAGGCAGCATGTCGGACACCGAGCTGGCCGCGGTACGTGACCTGGTGGCCGGGGCCAAGCCCGCCCACGTGCCGCACCGCATCGAGCTGGTCGGCTGATCCACGTCACGCCTGATCTATGGCGCCGGCGGCCGTACCGTGGGCGCGAAGCCGCGGTGTCGTGCCGCCGGCCCTGCGGCACGGCTGCCCGAAGCCGGACACACTTCGGGAAGACGGCACGCCTGCCGCAAGCCGGGACACCTGACCAGGCGGTCACCGCCTGGTTCACAGTCCGATTTGGACGGTGCTGGTACCCACGATGGTGCCGTTGGGAACGGGTACCGGGTCAGCGCAGGTGAGTACCTTGTCGCCGACCCGGGCGGCCGGCTTGCCGCCGATCAGCACGGTCTGGCTACCGCCGATGATCGTGCCGCGGTTGTCCGGCGGCTTGCTGAACGTGCCGGGGGCCGGCGGCACGTGCGGCGGCACGTTCAGCGCCACGGAGCCGGCGGTGGCCGCCGGCCGACCCGCGATCAGCACAGTCGCGCAGCAGCCCTGCACGATCTTGCCACTGAACGGGAGCGGGGTGGGCGTGGGCACCGGACCGCCCGGGGACGGCACCATCACGATGTGCGTGTCCACCCCAGTCACCTGGTCGCCTAGCTTCGCTGCCGGCTTACCCATCCGATCACTCCCGGATACGCCGGCTTGGCGGGTTGGCCGGCGCCGGTGGTTCCGGCTGCCGTGGCGGCCTGCCGCTCGCCCCCAGGTCCAGAGTGGACGGCGGCGCGGCCAGTGGGCCGATCACGGGCGGGGTCACGGTCACGGTCAGCACCACGTCCAGGCCGGCCCGCGGCGGCACCCCGAACGAGGCCCACAGATCGGCCGCCACGCCCGGCAGGTCCGGGTGCGCCACGTCGAGGTCGATCGCCGGCCCGGTGCGCAGCGGCGGCGGCAGGTACTGGGCGGGCACGTGCAGGTGCGGCGCCATTGCGGCAAGCACCGCACCGAGGCGGGCGTGCTCGGCGTCGCGGTCGGCTGCCCACGCGGTGATGAGATAGCAGAACCGGTAGCGGCGCGGCGGCAACACCCGGGCCATCACCCGGCCCTGCTGGTCCAGGTCGTCGGTCCACGCGGCCGCCCGCGCCGTCAGGTCTTCGACCACCCGGTGCAGGAATACGCTGAGCGCTTCACCGCCCTCGGCGAGATCCGGCCCCGGCGGATCGGACCGCAGGGCCATCCCCGCCGGCACCGCGGCCCGCACCAGCGCGGTCAGCGCGGCGTCGACGTGCTCCATCACCCGTCCAGTGTCCGCCTTGACGGCCCGCCCGGGCCCCGGGCGAACGGACAAGCGTGCGGGCACACCGCGCGGGGGCGAATCTGCGCGATGGACTGGCCGCAGGCGTGTTCTCTGGCGCCGCGCAGAGGCCGACGCTTGGACCATGACCGCGTTCACGCTGCTCGGAAGTCCGACGCTGTCCGTCGAGGCCGGCGAGGAGGCCTCCTGCGAGGTGCTGGTGCGCAACGAAGGCACCGTGGTGGACCAGTTCGGCATCGACGTCGTCGGTGAGACTCGGGAGTGGACTACCGCCAGTCCCGAGATCGTCAACCTGATGCCGGGTGGGGAAGCCACCGTGACGGTCCACTTCGCACCGCCACGCGGTCCCCAAGTGGCGGCCGGCAGCCATGCGTTCGGGGTGCGCATGCGGTCGCGGGAATACCCGGAGCGCTCCGCGGTGGTGGAGGGGAGTGTCGAGGTGGCCCCGTTCCTGGCGCTGGACGCCGAACTGCTGCCGGCCAAACGACGCGGCAGCCGCAAGGCCAGGTATCGCCTCGCGGTCGAGAACGCCGGCAACACTCCGGTTCGGATCGATGTCGAGCCGTTCGACCCGGAGGACGACCAGCTGCAGATCCGGCTGGACCGGACGTTGTTCACCGTCCCCCCGGCGACCGTGGCGCTGCTGCGGGTGCTGGTCCGGCCGTTCGAGCGGTTCATGCGCGGCGACCCGCAACCGCACCCTTTCGAGCTGAAGCTGCTCCACGAATCGGTGGACGGCACCTTGGTGGCTGATCCGCTGACGGCCAAGGGCCTGATGACCCAGGAGCGGATGCTACCCAAGTGGGTCCTTCCGTTGCTGGCGCTGCTGTCCGCGCTGGCCATCGTGCTGACCACGCTGTGGTTCACGGTCCTCGCGCCCAACGTGAAGCAGATCGCCAGCTCGGAGGTGGCCGGCCAGGTCAGTGCGGCGAGCAGCGCAGCGCAGGCGGCCGACGCCGCGGCCTCGAAGGCGAACGGCGCCCAGCAGGACGCCCACGCTGAGCTCAGCGCCGCGGCCGCCGCCAGCGCGGCGAACACGCCGACCTCCCTGGACTTCCGCATCGCCACGTTCGCCGGTCCGGTGACCGACAGCTCCTTCCAGCAGTTCAGCTACTCCTCGCCGGCCGGGCGGGCCATGGACATCTTCGCCATCACCCTGCAGAACCCCCGGCAGGACAAGGGTTTCATCCGGGTGTCCATCGGCACCAACGTGCTGCTGGAGTCCGGTCTGGCCAACTTCACCGACCAGCCGTACACCTACGCCAAGGGACTGCACGTGCCCAAAGGCGTGCCGGTGGCCGTGTCGGTCAACTGCGTCACGCCCGGCGTCGGCTCGGTGCGGTGCACTCCCTCCGCCTCCTTCTCCGCCCAGGTGCTGCCCGCCGGCGCCAACTGACAGTGACAATGGGCGGTGACGGGGTCGCCCGTCCGAGTTGACCCTTCGGCTGACCGACCTTGGTGTCTTTGCTGAGATCTGTCGCTCGGCGCGGGTGACCCCGTCGTGCACGTCACCTGCGTGAGCGGCGCGACCTCATAGGAGCCTGGCCAGAGGCCCCGTCACTACCTTGTCCGCCCGTTCGGTGGGTGCCGTGCCACCACCGGATGAGGGAGATGGCATGTCCACGATGACGAATCTCGGCACGCACGTCACGGTCGGCGTCGACACTCACCTCGACAGGCACGTCGCGGTGGCACTCGACCAGGTCGGGCGGGTGCTCGCTCAGGAGTCCTTCACCGCCGATCCGTCCGGGTATCGATCACTGCTGCGCTGGAGTCGCGCACTGGGCCAGGTCCACGCCTTCGGCATCGAAGGCACCGGCTGCTACGGCGCCGGCCTGGCTCGAGCGGCACGGCAGGCCGGGCACCAGGTAATCGAGGTCGACCGCCCAGACCGGCGGACCCGGCGAGCCCGCGGCAAGTCCGACCCGGTCGACGCCGAAGCGGCAGCCCGCGCCGTGCTGGCCGGCACCGCGACCGGAGTCCCGAAGAGCCGAGACGGCGACGTCGAGCCCATCCGCGCGCTGCGGGTCGCGCGCCGTGGGGCGGTCCGGATCCGGATCCAGGTCGCCAACCAGCTGCACGCCTTGGTGATCAGCGCGCCCGAGCTGTTACGCGAAAACCTGCGCCGGCTGTCCACCCGTGACCTCGTCGCCACCGCCGCCGCGTTGCGCCCAGGATCTGGTCTCGGTCCGACCGCGGCCACGAAACACGCCGTGAAAATCCTCGCCCGACGCCACCAGGACGTCGACCGCGACATCGCCGTTCTGGACGAGCTGCTTCAGCAGCTCGTGCCACAGATTTGTCCTCAGCTTCTCGGCTTGTTCGGCGTCGGAACCGACACCGCCGGCGCGTTGCTGGTGACCGCAGGTGACAATCCCGACCGGCTTCACAGCGATCCGGCCTTCGCCAACCTCGGCGGAGTGGCGCCGCTTCCTGCCAGCAGCGGCAAGACCACTGACCGTCACAGGCTCAACCGCGGCGGCGACAGGCAAGCGATGCAGCCCTCAACCGGATCGTCCTCTGCCGATTGCGTTACGCCCCGGCAACCCGCGCCTATGCCGCACGCCGCACCGCAGAAGGACTGACGAAACCCGAGATCATCCGTTGTCTCAAACGCTACGTCGCCCGCGAAATCCGACATGCCCTGCTGGCTTGACGATCCATAGGAGCATCTCAGGCGAGTCAGCCCCGTCGAGCCGACGGCCAGCGTCCGCGGGCCGTGGGTGACACCGGCCGCGCCCGCCACGGTGGGCGTTTCCACGCCGGTCCGGGTGTGTGTGTGGGTGAGTTGTGGCCAGGCTGGTCCCGGTGCATGTTCGGCGTGTTCTTCCCGCGCCTGATCAACTTGCCGACCAGCCGCCGCGCCACCGAGGGGCCGAGGGCCGAGGGGCCGGGCAGAGCGCCGCCACCGTCCATACGTGACGGTCCGGACAGATCGCGGTCAGAGGCAGAGCACACCCAGCACGATCACACAACCGGCAGTGGGCGGGGCGGTCGGGGCCGGGGTGCTGGTGGGAGCGCTAGTCGAGGTCGGGGTGCCCGGGTTGGTGTCACTCGGCGCGGGCGCGCTGGACGCCGGGGGGGCCGCGCTCGGCTGCGCCGGGGCGCTGGTCGGCCTCGGCGCGGCGGCCGTCGGCGGCGCGCTGTCGTGGCCGGAGGGGGGTGCGCCGGAGGCGGGCGCGCCGACAGCGGAAGCCGTCACGTCGTCCGGTCCGCCGGAGATCGTGGTGCCCGCCCGGTACCGTCCAGCCAGGGACAGCACCAGCGTCACGTAGCTGTCCGAATGGTTGTACCGGTACACCGCGGCCCGCGCCGCGGCCGGGACGGCCAGGTCCACCCCGCCACTGCACAGGTAGCTGCCGGCGGTCAGCGCGGCGTCGGCGATGTCGTCCGGGTCGGCCGTGCCGTCGCCGTTGGCGTCCGCGCCGATCGCCGACCAGGTCTGCGGCAGGAACTGCAGGGGTCCGACCGCGCGGTCGAACACCGGGTCACCGTCCAGCCGTCCACCGTCGGTATCGCGGATCAACGCGAACGCGCCGCCGTCCAGCCGGGGTCCGCGGATGGGCGGCACACTGCGGCCGGAGACCGTCAGCACCGCCCCACCGAACCGGCCGTGGTTGCTCTCGACCCGGCCCAGCGCGGCGACCAGCGACCAATCGAGATGGCAGGAGGGCCGCTGGCCGGCCAGCACCGCTGCCGCGTGCTGGTAGGCGCGCAGCGCGAGCTGCGGGATGCCGTTGACCGACAGGTCCGCGGCCATCGCCGGGTTCGCCGTGGGATCCGGGGCGAGCAGAGGGACGAGGGGCACCGCGAGCGGGAGCACCGCCGCGGGCAGTTCCACCGGTTGGTCGGGCACCGTGACGACGACCGAGCCGGCCGGGTTCGGCGGGCGGACCGGGCTGGTCGCGGCCACCGGCGTGCTCTGCACCGGGTGCGCGGTCATGACCAGGACGGCGGCCACCCACAGGCACGTGGCCAGGGCGGCGACCGTGGCGACCAGTGTGGTGTCCCGGGCCTGGGCGGTCGCCGCCATCCGGGCCCGTGCCTCGCCGATGGTGCGCATGGACGGTCTCCTCAAGTCGGGTCAGCTCCGCCGCCGGCGGCGGATCGTCGTCAACAGCAGCGCGGTCCCGACGCCGACCAGCAGGACGCCGGCCGCGGACAGGGGACCCACGCTCACGCCGGTGTAGGCCAGTCGCCCGGAACCGCCCGGCGGGCGGGACCCACCGGGTGAACCGGCGGTGGCGCCGGCCGTGGGACCGCCGGCGCTGCCGCCGGTGCCGGCCCCCGCCGGGGTGGCCTTTACTGGGGTGCTGAGCACGCTCGGCGTCGAGGTGACGGCGGCACCGGCCGTGGTGGTGCCGGACGCGGACGCGGTGGAGGTGACTGTGCCCTTGCCCACGTCCGCAGCGGTGATCAGGTAGGAGGTGGTGCAGGACATCTTGGCGGCCGGAGCCAGCGCCCCCGGTGTGCTGGGGTCGCAGGTCAGGCGCGGCGCTCCGGCCGCCGGGCTGGCCAGCGTCAACGCCGGAGCCACGTCGTCCACTGTCACGCTGCCGGTGTTGGTCACGGTGACCGTGTAGACCAGCACGTCGCCCTGGTCGGTGATGGTGTCGCTGTTGCGGTCCTCGATCGACGTCACCGCGCTGACCACGCTCAGCGCGGGCTTGCTCGACAGGGGGGTGGTCGCCTGGCCGGGCCCCGAGGTGACATTGTGGTTGCCCGGCGCCTTGGCGTTCGCCGTGGCGGTGTTGATCACGCTGCCCTTGTCCACGTCGGCCTGGGTGATCGTGTACTGCGCGGTGCAGGACAGCGTCTCGGTCGGCTTAAGCGTGACCGGCGGGTCGGCCGAGCAGTGCAGGCCGAGCGCGGGGCCGGCCGGCGGGGTCAGCTGGTCGCTGATCGACACCTCGCTTAGCGTCGTGCTGCCGGTGTCGGTGGCCACGATGGAGTAGCTGATCACGTCGCCGGCGTCGGTGACCGAGTTGTGGTTCTCGTCGGACACGCCGGTGACGGTCTTGCTGATGGCCAGCGCGGGCGCGCTGGTGAGCGGCTCGGTGACGATGGCCGGGTCCGAACTGACCGAATCGCCACCCGGGCCGGCTCCGGTGGCCGTGGCGGTGTTGGTCACTCCACCGCTGTCCACATCGGCCTGGGTGACCTTGTAGGCGGCGGTACAGGTCAGCACGGCGCCGGCAGCCAGCGTGGCCGGTTGCTTAGGCGCACAGGTCAGTGCCGGGTCGGGGCCGGCCGGGGAGGTCATCTGGTCGACCACCGACACCCCGGTCAGCGACACGGTCCCGGAATTGGTGACCGCGATCGTGTACTTGATCGTGTCGCCCACGTCGAGGTTGCCGTTGCCGTTGACGTCCGTGATGCCGGAGACCGACTTGCTCACCGTCAGCGCCGAGGACCGGTTGAGCGGAGTGGTCGCCGTGCTGGCCGGCGACGTCACCGCGGTGCCGCCGGACTTCCCGGTCGCGGTCCCGGCCGCGACCACCTCACCCTGGTCCACGTCGGCCTGAGTGAGCGTGTACGTGCCTGTGCAGGAAAGCTGCGCATCGGGCGCGAGAGTGGCTCCCGCACCCGGCGTGCACGTCAAGGTGGGCGCCGGCGCGGCCGGCGCGGTCATGTCCACCGTCACACCGACGTCGGTCAGCGTGACGCTGCCGCTGTTGGTGACCGTGGCCGAGTAGCTGATCGCGTCACCGGTGTCGATCCGGCCGTCGCCGTTCGTGTCGGCCGGCTTGTCCGCGGTCAGCTTCACCGTCAGGTCCGGGTGCTGGGTCAGCCGGGTCTTGGCCTCCACCGGGCCCGCGCTGGTCGGCGAGCCGTTGCCGTTCCGGCTGGTGGCGGTCGCGGCGGCCGAGGCGGTGATGGTCCCGCCGGGCGTGTCCACGTCACCGGCAGCGATCGTGTAGCTGCCGGTGCAGGTCATCGTGCCGGTGATGACGATCTTGCCCGGCATGGCCGGGTCGCAGTTCAGGGTCACCGGGTGGGAGGCCCCGCCGGTCACCTGCTCGGTGACGGTGGCGCCGGCCAGGGTGGAATTGCCCGCGTTGGTCGCCTCGACCCGGTAGTTGATCACGTCGCCGGCGTCGTTGAGCCCGTTGCCGTTGGTGTCGTCGATCCCGGACACCGAGTTGGTGAGGACCAGCTTCGGGGAGTCGACCAGCGTACTCGTCACCGCGGCCGTGTTGGTCACGAGCAGGCCGACGTCAGCACCCGGAAGGGCGGGCAGCCGGCCGGTCACGGTGACCCCGTTGCTCACCGAGCCGCGGTCGAGGTCAGCTGCCACCAGCGTGTACTGGCCGGTGCAGATCAGTTGGCTGCCCGGCTGCAGAGTGGTCGGCGGCTGCTGGGGAAGGCAGGACAAGTTGATCTGCACCCCGGACGGCGCGGTCATCGTGTCGACCACGCCGATGTCGCTGATCGCCACGCTGCTGTCGTTGCCGATCGTGACGGTGTACTGGATGGCGTCACCGGCGTCCTGCACGCCATTGGCGTTGTTGTCGATGACCGACGAGGCGGTCTTGGTGACCGTCAGCGCGATCGGGTCGATGGTGATCGTCCCGCTGCCGTTGTTGCCACTCCCCTCGTAGACAGTGTTCGTGGTGCTGCTGCACGAGCTGCCGCCGCCGCCGCCGCCACCACCACCACCTGAGCCACTGCCGCCGGTGGCGCCACCGCCACCCGCGCAGCCGCCGCCGCCGCCGCCGCCACCGCCGCCGTAGGAGCCGCCGCCACCGCCGTTCCCGCCGGGGCCCGAGGTGACGCCACTCTTGCCACCGCTGCCGCCTTTCTGCCCGGCTAGGGGGGAGCCGCCATCGCCCCCGGTGCCGCCCGTCTCGCTGCCGGCGCCGCCGCTCCCACCGGCGGCGTTACAGCCGCCGACGCCACCGCCGCCACCGCCACCGCCGGCCTCGACCAGAGTGCTCGAGCCGCGGATCAGCGCGCTGCTGCCGCCGCCGGCCGCGCCACTGTGGACTCCGTTCGAGCAGCCCGCACCGCCACCTGAGGATCCGGCGGCACCGCCGCGGTGATATCCGCTTTGGCTGCAACCCACGTAGACCGAGATCGACTGCCCGCCGGACACCTGGACCACCGCCGAGACGATCGCACCGACCCCGCCGCCACCACTGTCACCACCGCCGGCGTCGCCGCCTTTGCCCCCGGCAACCCGAACCAGGAGGTGCGTGGTGCCGGTCGGGACGAGGTAGCTGCCGCCACCGGTAGTGCAGTCGAACTTGCCCTGCGACGCGGCCAGCGCCACCGGGCCGCCATCACCCGCGAGGGGGAGCACGGCGCCGGCCAGCGCCACCACCCCACCGGCGGCCAATGCCCGCACCAACCGTCGTCCGTCCCACCGGGACGGACCCCGGCTTCCGCGGATCCGCTGAACCCGGTATGTCGTTGCGGACGCAGGACTTCCCATGGCAATCCCTGTTTCCTCGCTCGCAGAGCCGTCGGCGGAAGTCTCCTCTCGACGGTGAGCCGGTACGTACGACTCGGAGCCAATGGATCGGGCACACCGGTTGCGTCATCGGGCAGCCGGCACCGATGCCGCGGCCTTCTCGATGAGGCGCGCAACCTTGCACTAGGGGTACTCGTTACTGGACCGGTGACGCTAGGGAAGGCACTAGGGGCTGCTCCCCAGGGCTGCCCGTCGGGGTCGGAGGCAAGCTAGGCGGAGGGGGCCGCGAGGCGATCGTGAGGAGCAGCCACCATGGGCGAGGAGATCACTGTCTGGACCGAGGCGGACGATCAGGTCATCAGCTTCGGGGTGATGGCCCAGTTAGGTCAGTCGACCGAGCTGACCCTGGTCAGCCGGGACGCGATCACCCCGGACACGGTGGTCGTCCTCGCGGTCGACGAGATCAACGATCAAATCGTGCACCGGGCTCGCGAGCTCGGGCATGGTGGGTGCAGCCGGTTCATCCTGGTTACCGGCGCACTCGACGACGAGCAGCTGCGCGCCGCGGTGGAGATCGGCATCTGCGCGGTGATCGAGCGCAGGCACGCTACGCCGAGGCGGCTTGAGCAGCTCGTGATCAAAGCTACCCGCGGCGAGTCGGAGCTGCCCACCACAGTGCTGGCCCGCCTGTTCCGCCAAGTGTCCGAACACGAGCACAACAGCGTCTCACACCGTGCCCTGCCGTTTGCCGGGTTGACCACCCGCGAAACGCAGGTATTGCGCCTGGTTGCCGACGGGCTCGACACCGACGAGATCGCGGCCCGGCTGGCGTACTCCTCCCGCACCGTCAAGAACGTTCTGCACGCCGTCACCACCCGGTTCTGTCTACGCAACCGGTCGCACGCGGTGGCCTACGCCATGCGCGAAGGACTGATCTGAGTCAAGGGACGGCAATGAACCGGAGACGACGGCCGAACCGGCCTGCGGGGGGTGGGCGCGGCGCCCAGGACTCGCCGTGACCTCGGGCGAAGATTCATTCGATATCGGTGACTGGTCGGAGGACCGCTGGGATGTCCCTTCTGGACTGACCGGCCGGGACGGTGAACTCCGCGCCATCGCCCAGTGTGCCAAGGCGGCGATCAGCGGGCAGCCGGCTCTCGAGCATATCGAGGGCGAGCCGGGCATGGGCCGCAGCGCCTTGGTCAGGGCGGCGGTGGACCACCTGCCCGGCTTCCTGGTGGTGTGGATCGCCTGTCACGAGTCCGAACAGGACATCGAGTTCGGCGTGACCGACCAGACTATCTCGGGCCTGCGCCGGGTGGCCGCCACCCGTGGCGTCGCCATCCCCCGAGGGGACCTGCCGGAGCAGAGCCCGGTCGCAACTGGCCGCGGCCTACTGACCTTGCTGGACCGGATCCAGCGGGTGCACCCGACCATGATCGTGCTGGACGACGCGCACTGGTGTGACGAGCATTCGCTGGCGAGTTTCGGATTTCTGGTGCGCCGGCTGCGAGTGGGCCGGGTTCTGCTGATCGCCACCTCGGCCCTGCGCGGCTGCTCGGTGCTGGCCGCCGCCGGCCCCGCACCACCGCCTGGCAACCGGGTGCGTCGGTACCTGAACACGGCCGCCGTGGACGTGGTGACGTTGCGGCTGGGTGCGCTGCCGGCCGAGCACGTCCTCGCCCTGGCAGGGAAAGCCGTCGGGCGTCCCGTGGACGCGCAGCTGGCCGAGCGGTTGACCCGGTTCTCCGGTGGCAACCCGCGGGTCGCGATGCTGCTGATCGACGGAGCCGAGGCGGACCACGGCGCAAGTGGCCCGGTAGTGCCGCCGTCGCTGGTGGCCGCGCTGGGGGCCCGGCTGGGCACGCTGCCCGCGCACGCCCGGGACATGCTGGACGCACTGGCCGTACTGGGCAGCCCTGCCCGCATCGCCCAGGTGGCCCAGCTCGCCGGGTCCGCCGATCACGTGGCGTCACTGGAGATCCTGCTCAGCCGGGGCCTGGTCACCTGGTCGCCGCGGGACCTGCCGGCGGTGTTGGAGATCCCGGACCCGCTACTGGCCGACGGCGTCTACCAGCTGCTCGGCCCATCGCGCCGCCGCGACCTTCACTGCGCGGCCGCCGAACTGGTGGCGGACAGCCGGCGGTGGCGGCACCGCCGGGCCGGGGCGGTCGGCGTCAGCCCGGACCTGGCCGCCGAGCTGGAAGCGCAGGCGAGCACCGCGGTCTCCGAAGGGCGGGCCAAGCAGGCCGTCGAGTACCTGCGGTGGGCCGCGGACCTGAGCGAGACCAGGGAGGACCACCAGCGTGCCGTGCTGACCGCGGCCATGCTGGACCTGTGGTGGGATCGCGGCGACCTCGACGAGGTCCGGCGGACCATCCTCCGCACCGATCGGACCCCGTTGGGGCGCGCCGCACTGGGGTTGCTGCGCAGCCGCCAGGCCGACGGGCTGCCGGAAGCCGAAGCGCTGTTGCGGACGAGCCTACCGGCACTGGTCGAGGACTCGAAGGTGCCCGGCTGGCTGGCACTGCTGGTCACCTCGGCCCTCGCCCAGGTGCAGTTAATGCTGAGCCGGCCGGACGAGGCGATGCGGCACGCCCGGTTCGTGCTCGACCACGCCGCCCAGGCCGACCGCACGGTGCTGGTACGCACCGCACGGACCCTGGTCTTCGCGGTGCTTCGCCGGGAGGGCCCGGCGACCGCGTTGGCCGTGATGGAGCACGCCGAGGCGGAACTGCGCCGGGCCGGCGGGATCGGGACCGCTTCGGTGTTCGACTTCGACCGGGCCGCACTGCTGCTGTTCAACGGCCAGCTTGCCGAGGCGGCCAGCCGGGCCGAAGCCGCGCTCAAGGTGACCGACCACCCAGCGGGGGACACCGTGCACCACGGCGCCGCGCTGGTGCTCGCCGAGGCGCAGTACCAGCTCGGTGGGTGGGTCCGGGCCCACGAGGCGGCGGAGATCGCACTGCGCATGGTCAAGGAGGGCGGCCTGCCCACTTCGGCCGTCGCGGCCGCGCTGGTGCAGGCCACCCGGCTGGCCGCCGTGTGCGGGAGATGGAAGCGGGCCGCGCACCTCATCGCCCGGATCGAGGAGGCACCGGACGTGCGCAGCGAGCACCGGCTGATGTACTTGGCCATCGCCCGGGCGGCAGTGGCCTGGGCGCAAGGCGACCACCCGCTGGTGATTTCCACCTTCGCCGAGACCACGAACCTGTTTACCGACGACGCCACCGCCCACCTGCCGTGGGTGGTCGAACAGTCCTGGCGCCCCCTGCTGGCGGAGGCGCTGGTCGAGACCGGTGACTTCGAGCCGGCCCACGAGGAACTGGGGCGCCTGGGCCGACTCGCCGAGGACGCCGGCTACCTCCGGATCACCCGGCTATGGTTGTCCGGCCGCCTGGCCGAGCGCGCGGGTGACCCCGAGCGCGCCCGCTGGTTCTACGAGCAAGCCCTGACCCAGCCGGTGGAGCGCGACGACAACTCGCTGAGTCATGGCCAGGCCGAGCTCGCCTACGGGTTGATGCGGCACCGCCGTGGCGAAGGCCGCGCCGCATCGGTCTGGCTTCGCCGAGCCCACCAGCGCCTGGTGCGCCTGGACGCGGTCCCGTTCGTGGAGCGCTGCGACCAGGCGCTGGCGGCGCTCACCCAGGCGCCGCTGCTGCGCCACACGGAACTGACCGTGCGGGAACGCCAGGTGGCCGACCTGGTCTGTGAAAACCTGACGAACCACCAGATCGCGGCGAGGCTTTTCGTCAGCGAGAAGACCGTGGAGTACCATCTAGGTAAGGTGTTCGCCAAGCTCGGCATCTCATCCCGCCGCCAGCTTCGCGAAATGGACTCAGTGCTATAGGGCGCCGACTGCGGCCATTCTCGCAATCCTTCGACCGGTCCGTGATCGGAGGGCGTTTCGTGATCTGCGCAGCTTGTGCTTGGCTGCCTGGTCGCCAAGATGGCTTCGTTCGTCGAAAATAGGCGCGCTACCTCGAAATCTTCGTTGTTGACGCACCGATGCAGCTGAATTCGCCTCTATCGACGCAAGATCGCAATCCTGAAGAACAATTGGTTCGTGTAGTTGTGCGTATTTTAACTGGTCAGGTCGTTTGTAGGGCTTGGTTGTGTCCGTGAGATGATCTTGGGGTGCAGGCTGGGGATGGGCGTCCGTCGTATGACGAGCTTGCCGCTCTGTGGTGCAGCAGGCGGCGGTGATCGAGGGGTTGCGGGTCGAGGTCGCTGCGTTGCGGGCCGAGAACGCTGAACTCCGGCGGCGGCAGCCGGTATATCGGGCTTTCCAGCCACCGAGCGAACTCCAGATCGAGGCCCGCCAGACGCGTCGCGGGTGCAAGGACACATAGCAGTCGTGTGCACCTCGCGGCCGATGCCAGCAGCCGAACGCGCGGCGTGAAGCTCGTGGTCGTCACCATGAGCGCCGGAATTGTCGCTACGAGTGCCACGCCTGGTGGGAACAGAGCAGGCCCCAGGCCGGGCACGTCGAAGCCATACGAGCCACCGAGAGCGAACCCCCAGATCCAGAAGAGTGCCCCCTGCGCCCTGTGGGGTTCCAGAAGTCGGCTCATGTGTTCTGACCTGGGGCAATGGCACGCTCGGCGGGCAGGGCATGATCGGCAGCCATGGCGCTGCGTCTGTTCTATCTGATCTTCCTCCGGCTGGTGGGTCTGCTGGTGTTGCTTGGGCGCTCGTCGGCGTCCAAGGACGTCGAGTTGCTGGTGTTACGCCACGAGGTCGCCGTGTTGCGCAGAGGCAAACCGAAACCTCGTCTGGACTGGGCCGACCGGGCTATGTTCGCCGCGCTGGTTCGACTGCTGCCCAAGACGCTGCGGACACACCGGCTGGTTACCCCGGGCACGATCCTGCGCTGGCACCGTCGGCTGGTAGCCGCGAAGTGGACCTATCCACACCGGCACGGGCGTCCGCCCGTCGACGAGGTGATCGCCGGGTTGATCGAACGGATGGCCAGGGAGAACCGCCGTTGGGGCTACAAGAGGATTCAGGGTGAGCTGCTCAAGCTTGGACACCGGGTCGGTGCGTCGACGATCCGGCGGATCCTGAAGCGGGCACGCATACCTCCAGCGCCGGCTCGGCACACCTGTCAACACCGACACGACCTGGCGGCAGTTCCTGCGTACACAGGCCTCGACGATGCTGGCCTGCGACTTCTTCCACATCGACTGCGCGCTCACCCTCAAGCGGATCTAGGTGTTCTTCGTGCTGGAGGTCGGCAGCCGCTACGTCCACGTCCTGGGCACGACCACGGACCCGGACGGTAGCTGGACCACCCAGCAGATCCGCAACCTCGTGATGGAGCTCGGTGATCGAGCCGATGAGTTCAAATTTCTCGTCCGCGACCGGGCTGGCCAGTTCGCGGCCTCCTTCGATGCCGTCCTGGCCGACGTGGGCATTGAGACGATCAGGATTCCGCCACGTTGCCCACGGGCGAACTGCTACGCCGAGCGGTTCGTGCTCACCGCCAGAACCGAACTCACCGACCGAATGTTGATCCTCAGCGAGCGGCATCTGCGGGCCGTGCTCGCCGAGTACGTCCGGCACTACAACGGTCGACGGCCGCACCGTTCCCGCGAGCTTCGCCCACCCCGGCCGACCCACCCCGCGGCAGACCTCAGCTCTCAGCGGATCAAGCGACAGCGGCTTCTCGGAGGCCTGATCAACGAGTACGAACGAGCTGCGTAAAGCCACTGGTCAGCGCCGGTGACCGACTTTTGGAACCCCACACCATGACTACGGTCCTGAACCCCATATCCGAGGAATGTCCATAAGGGACAGTCTTTTTTAATACGGCACGGTTGGCCCCGGTGCACGTGGGGAGCGCGGACGGGCGGCGGATCCACCGGCTGTTCGGTGAGGTCAGGAACAGGTGGTGGGTGCGGGTCGCCCGGCGAAGCGGTCGCCCAGCCAGGCGAGCGCGGTAGGCAGGCCGGCGGTCTCGCCGGCGATGTGGTCACCCGGCACGAGCGCGAACACGGTGCGGACGCCGGCGGAGCACCAAGCGCGGTTCAGGGCCTGTGCTTGGCCGAGCGGCACGATTTCGTCGAGGGCGGCGTGGTACTGGAACACGGGCACGGTCGGCGCCGGTCGAGTCGTCAGGTTGTTCTCCGCGTACACCGCGGCGACGTCCGGACGTGCGTCGAACTGCCGGATCGTTTCGCCGGTGGAGTAGTCGCTGAACTTCTTCAGCGGAAAACCGGCGAGGGTCTGCACCACGCACTGGGTCTTCAGCGCCGCTTCGGTGGCTTTGCCCGCCACGCTGAGGGAGTCATCGAGCGGGAACCGGCCGGGGTAGGCCTGCTGCAGGCCGATCAGGGCATACAGCTGCAGGCCCTCGCCGATCAGGCTGCCGTCCAGTGATTCGGCGACGTTCGCGATGTCGGCCGGCACACCGCCGGACACGTCAGTGATCAGCTGCAGGTCAGGCGCGTAGGCCGGGGCCAGGGACGCGGCCCAGCTCGACGCGCCGCCACCTTGGGAGTAGCCCATGGTGGCCCACCTCGTCGCCGGGGAAATGCCCGTTCCCGGAACGGAAGCGGCCGCTCGGGCCATGTCCAGCACGGAATGCGCCTCGGAGACCCCCGCAACGTAGGTCGGGGTGGAACCGGTGGTGTAACCCTCGTAGTCGATCACCACGACGCCCCAGCCCCGGGCCAGCAGCAGCGAGACCGGTTCCAGTTCCTGCTCGGTGGAGGTGGCGAACTGCTTGGACGGCGCGCACTGCGGCCCGAGACCCTGGGTGCCGACCGCGAGGTCGACCCACGGCCGCGAACCGGCGCCGAGCCAAGGCAGCCGAGGGGTGAACACCGTGCCGGTGACCGCGATGTCGGCGTTGCGGGCGTCGCGGGAGTGGTACATGACCGTGGTGGCCGTCGCGGTCAACGCGGTCGCCAGGGCCGGCATCGGCTGGGTGCGGATGATGGCGCCGGGCGGCCCGGCAGGCAGCGGCGACGGCGGCTGGTAGAAGTCCGCAGGCGCGGCGGAAGCCGCGGTCGGTGCCACCACCGCCGCGACCAGCGCGGCGAGGCTGAGCAGGCACGTGACAGCAGAACGACGCAACGTATCCCCATCTCACTCAGTTCGACCGGTGCCGACGTTCCCGGCTCGGGACACCGCTACAGCATCATGCGCCACGTCGGATCCGATGTCGCGCCGGGATGCGTTCCCTCTGCTGCACGGTCAGTGTCACACTGCCGCGCGACGAAAGGGCGGAGCTTGCTCTTCAAGGTCCCGACGGCGACCTGGCTCAGGAAGAGCTGCTGCGGGCGCGGGTATCGGCCGGGGTCCGGGAGGGGGCCCGAGAGCGTCGAACCCCCTCCGCGCTCACGGCCGGTACGCGGGCATCATGCGGATTCGAGGGGGCCCAGCAGCCAACTGCCCGCGGAGCCCGGTGCGTCGTCGAAGTAGTACTCGCGGATTGCCGCCAGGAGGTCGTCGGTGGTGATGAAGCCGTCGGCGTCCCCATCGAGCCGGCGGAACGCCTCCCGGGCGTCCGGTTCCGGGAGGTTCATCAGCGAACCGGTCCACCGCACGTGCTCGTCGGCGACCAGTTTGCCGTCGTCGTCGACGGCGGCGATCTCCATGATCACGTCGAGGAACGGCCGGTACCCCGCGTCGAAGGACTCCAGGGTTTCCAGCATTCCTGCCGCGAAGGCCGCCTTGTACTCGGCCGGGCTGATCCGGCCGTCGCGGTCGGTGTCGGCGACCGTGGACAAGTGTTCCCACAGACCGAGGCACAACTCGACCAGCCGCTGCCGGACGGGGGAATTCGGGCCGTGACCGAACTCTTCGGCCAGCCGGGTGGCTGCCGCGACGAAGTCTGCCCGCGCGACGAAACCGTCACCGTCGGTGTCGTAGGTATGGAACCGCCGAGCCAGTTTCCGGTCGAGAAACGCCGAAATTTCCATGGTCTTCCCGTCCGGAGCGCCGAGACATGATCAGGACGCGTCACAGCAAAGCCGAGCCCTGTGGCTGCGGGCAAGAGGCCAATCCGGCGATCTTGCCCACCCGGTACGACCGTGTCCTGGTGCCGGCGCACTTGGACCTCGCAGCCGTTCGTGCCGGCTGCGCCCAGGCCGCGCGCTCGTCGCTTTTTACCGTCGGTGTCCGCGATGCGCCGCAGCGCAGGCCGAGTCGCTGCGCGACCGCGACCGCTACCCCTGCATCTGGTCGAATCGTTGCTCGAAGCAGGCGTCGCGCAGGGTACCTTCGGCAGGGAACGCGACGTCCGGCTCTCCGCACTCGCCCTGTTCGGGATGACCAACTGGTCGTACCAGTGGTACACCCCGGGCGGCGAATACAGCTACCACCGCGTCGCCGACGAGCTGCTTGACATTTTCCTGCACGGGGTCCGGCCCCGCTGATCCGTCGCGAAGCGGTCGAACACCTGGACGATGCTCATGCGCAGGCGACCGCCACTCGATCCGGTGATCATCACGCCTGGCCGTCACGACGGGGCGGCCGGGCCCTCTTCTTCGGTGCTGAGGTGATCGATGCGGCACGCCCCCCGACCGTTTCGATCACATCAGCCGGCTCGGCGGCAGGATCCCCCCACTTGCCGCCGAGCCACCGCGCCACAGCTTGTGCCTGGATGAAGGTCGGCAACACCGGCTTGGCCGATCGAATCAAGCGACGCGAGAGAGAAGGTGAGGCACCGTACTATCCGTGCCCCCGGTTGCCGCAGCTCGACCCGTGCCCCCGAGCAGGCGGCACTTCTGGGCGTCCGCGATGTTGCTGAAGGGCGCGCGCGAAGCTGGCACGCTTCGCCAACCGGAGCGGGTCTCGGCTCCCACTCGGGTTCCCGAGAAAGGTACAGGCTAAGTGGGCACGGCATCGCGCCGGCCCTTGGCTGCTACGGCGAAGCGTAGGCGTCGGCTTGAATCAGTTCAGTGGCGTCGCCGAAGAAGACGCTGACATTTCTCCAAGCAACTACGATGAGTAACAAATCTTGGATCGTCGATCACACTTTCGTGTCGCAACCGGCGTAGTGCCAACCACTAGAATCCCAGCCGGACGCAGACGCGGTGAGGTTCACATCCGGAGGTGGCATGACGTTGGCAGCCGGCTCCGGCGTATCCATTGACCTGTCGCGGGACCACACCGTCGCCTCCCCGGCCCGGATCCGCGACGCGGCGCTCGGCGGCAAAGACAGCTACGCGGCCGACCGAACTGCCCTCGACGCCCTGGAAGCCGCCGCGCCGGGGTTCGCTGCCCTGCTGCGTACGACCCGGGCATGGCATGTCCGGATCGTGCGGCTGCTGGCCTCCCGCGGATTCGACCAGTTCCTGGATCTGGCGGCCGGATTGCCCACGGCCCGCGAGAACACCCACCAGACCGCCCAGCGGCAGAACGCCGAGGCGAAGGTCGTCTACACCGACACCGACCGCCTCGTCCTGACCTACGGTCGGGCTCTGCTGACGGACAACGACCGCACGCAGGTGGTGCACGCCGACCATCTCGACCCATTCCGGCTCCTCGATCTCGAGCAGGTGAACACCGCCCTGGACCTCACCCGGCCGGTAGTCCTGCTGATGACCACCGGCGCCCAGCACGACCCGGACGACGACCGCTTGGCCGCGGCACTGGCCGGCTACCGCCAGCTGCTGCCTCGCGGCTCAGTCCTCGCCCTCAGCTGCTGGTCGCCGCCCACCGGCTCGTCCGCGGCCGAGCTGCTGGCTCAGGGAATCGAACGCAACTGGGAGTTCCACTGCCGTCGCGCGGTCCGCTATCGCAGCCACGCCGGCGTCCAGCAGCTGTTCGCCGGCTTCACCCTGCTCGAACCGGGCCTCATCCGGCTGGACCACTGGTGGCCCGACGGACCGGCGCTTCGGGCGCCAAGACCTGCCCAGCAACTTGCCTTCGGCGGTGTCGGCACCAAACATTGACAGCGGCGTAGGCGCCCACGCCGGGAAGCGAAACGTCGTGCACTCCATCACAGCGCCGATGTCATGGAGCCGGTATCGAACCGCCTGCCGACCGCCCGGGCAGGTCGGGAGACGGCAAGCAACCGTCAAGCTCGTATGGTTCGCATCGGCTGAGCAGTTGCCCGACTGCCGAGGTCCTTCCCATTCTCCGAAGATGAGCGATCATCCCGCGCAGAGCGGATTCGGCGCGGCTTGAGTGCAGAAACTGGTACTCGTCGAGAAACCGGTTCCAGTAATAGAAGGCCGCCTCGTTCCGGCCGCCGTTCAGTTGACACTCGGCCAGCATCGCCGTAGTGAGGATTCGCGCCCGGCGTTGCCCGGAAGGGAGGTCGCGCAGGCAACGCAGCAATGATTCGGTCGCCAGTGGGAGGTCGTGCACCTTGACATACGCCTGTGACGTCCGGAAGTCGAGCACGGCCGCGCCGTAGGCACTCACCGGATCGGACCGCTCGCCGGTGCGTGATCTCCTCAGGAAGCTGATCTCGTCGAGTAACCCCAGGGCTTTGCCGGCGCGACCGAGTTCCGCATACGCGACCGCCTCCTGCGCCTGCAGCAAGAGCGCCATCCCCGGCGGTTGCGTGATCGATTCGCCCGCCAGCTTCTTTGCGTTCGCCACGACTTTCAACGCATACTGAGGATGGCCGAGCATGGTGGCCTGGTTGGCGAGATCACCGAGTATCTGGAGGGCGAAGCCGTAACTGCGCGCCGCAGTGGAGATACGCAGCGCTACGAGGTAGTAGCTTTGCGCAAGGCCGTGCTCGTGGCGATCGACGTGCTTGATGCCGAGGCGTTGCGCGAGCCGGGCGGCACAGTGGACAAGGCGCGGCCGGTTGCCACCTTGGCCGGTACGTGAAAGCATTTCCAGGATATCGCCTGCCAAGTAGGCCGTGGTCGCCCGGCACGCATGACCACCACCGAAGAGATCATCCATATTGCCCAGTAACGCAGTCGTTTCTTCGGCTGCTTGGATCTGCGCCGTCGTGAAGGCTTTCAGCCTTTTTCCCGTAACCGGCGGTACGAGCAGAACGTTGCCCTGCTCGGCCAGCCCGTCCCAGGAGAAGTCCGCAGTCCGGTACGCAGTGCGGTGCACCTGTGCGCGGGACCGGTGGTCCAGACAGGCCTCCGCCAGTCTCTCGAGCCCGGTCAGCGGGTCTCCGCAGAGGTCATGGCCGACCTCCTGGTCAGCCTCGTCGGGCCGGGTGAATCCGGCATCGACCGGAGTCAGGCTCTTGCCCAGTTTGGCGCTCAGTGCATTCACGATCAGCGGAATGACCGGCGTGCGCGGCATCGAGCCGGCCAGCCAGTGCGACACCGAAGATCGGTCGTAACGCAACTCGATCCCCAGCCGAGAGCCGAGACGGTTGACTTCAGAAGCTAAGGCCGAATTGCCCAGACTCGCCTGCTCCATCAGCTTCCGCAGCTGATGATTGGGATTCTTTTTCGGCATCACATCCTCGACGTGTCCGCTCCGTGAAGAGCACCAATGGCAGTTTGAGGCACAGAACGGCCCCTCGCCAGCCAGCGTTTGAGTGACGACGAAAGTCATCCGGATCAGTAGATCCCTGACCTACTGCGATCGCGTCGAGACTATCCCCCACGGTTGGTGCAAAAGTATGACCGAGCGGGTGTACGAGCGGTTCACTGGCCGAATACCGGAAGCCGGCGGCCACTGGGCACCGGATTCAACCTGTTCAACGCAGCTGCGTCGGCCGCCGTGGTCCGGGTATCAAGCCGGTGACCGTTGTTGCACCGAGAGGGGTTGTTTCCATGACTGTCGAAGGAGCGGAAACGCCGGGAAACCCGGCCCGAACCACACCCGGAAATCCGACGTACCGGACGGAGCTGACCAGGTCGTCGACTCACCGAGATGGGTTGAGCGGCCAGGTTGCGGTGGTGACGGGCGGTGCCCACGGGTTCGGACAGCACGTGGTGGCGGCCTTGGCCGAGGCCGGGGCCAGACTGGTCGTGACCGGCCGCGACGATGCGGCCTTGACCGATCTTTCCCGGGCCGCGCACTCCGCCGGTTGGTCGTTGGTCACCCAGGCCGGTGACGTCCGGGACCAAGCCACGGCGACCGCGGTGGTCGACCGGGCGGTCGAGACGTTCGGCCGGGTGGACGTGCTGGTCAACAACGCCGGGATCACCGGGCCGATCGGACCGACCTGGGAGGTGGACTCCGACGACTGGTGGCAGGCGATGGAGGTGAACGCGCACGGAAGCCTGCTGTTCATCCGGGCCGCGCTGCCGGTGATGACCGACCGGGGTGGCGGTACGATCGTCAACATCGTCTCCAGTGCCGGCCGGCGGCGCTTCCCGCACCTTTCCGCCTATTCGGTTTCCAAGGCGGCTGTGATCAAGCTGGGGGAAAATCTCGGCCGCGAGCTGGCGACCGCCGGCACCGGTGTATCGGTCTTCAGCCTGCATCCCGGCGTTCTCCGGGACAGCGGCATCGCCCGCGACCTTCTCCGGGGTGATCACTTGGACCGGTGGCTGGTCAAAACCGCAGGCTGGGTCCGGGAACAGATCAGGACCGGGCGGTCCGTAGAGGCCGCGGTCGCCGCGCAGGCGGTCGTCGCGCTGTGCACCGGCGAATTCGACGCTTCGAGCGGGAGCTATCTGGAGGTCGGCGATGTCCTTGCGCAGCTCGGCTCCTGACACCACCCGGGTGACCGACCGAGGCCGGCGCGCCGGCACCCGGCATCGCCACGAAACCGTGCTGCGGTTCGCGGATCTCGACTGGCAAGGCCGCACCAACAACGTCTCAATGGTCGGAAATCTGCAAGAAGCGCAGATCTGGCTCCTCGACCCGGATCGGCGCAAGATTTTCCAGGATGCCGACGAATCTTTTGTGGGCGCCGCGAACAACGTCGACTACCTCCGCCCCCTCCGATTCCGGGAGGAACCGATCACCGTCGAGGCCACCATCGTCGAACTGAGCCGGTCGAAGGTCCTGCTCGGCAGCGACGTCGTCGATGACCGGTACATCTACGCCGACACGCATCGTCGTCACCGACGGTGTGATCACCGAGGCGGGGCGGCACGTCTCGGCTCCACCGGGGTGAGGACGATCGACCTGGACGGACACGCGATCCTGGCCGGCCTGATCGACGCGCATGTGCATTGCGCTTCGGTGGCGTGACATCGTCTGGCCCCGTTCGCCCGGTCGGGGACTGGTGTTTCTCGTTTGCCTGCGTACAGTGGAAAAGGTCGAAAATTTCCCTGTCGGCCGATCGGTAAGCCATTAATACACCGTGGCTGCCGATGATTTCTGCTTGGCCGATGATCTGGGGTGTGTCCACTCGTCGCGCGCCCTTTCGGTGATCCGGGACAACGAAGGGCAGCGGCTTCGGTCGCGCTCGGCTTGAACTAGTCCAACAGCGGACTGCCTCTGGCGGGTGCTTGGTCCTGAAAGGATGTATTTGCCGTGAAAAATTCGTCGGGTTTGATTGCGGTCATCGCGCATGACGGCATGAAGAAGATCATGTCAGAGTTCGTGTGCGACCATGCCGGCGCATTGTCGGCATTCGAGATGGTCGCGACCAACGGTACCGCAAAAGAGCTGCGCGACGTCAAAATGTCGGCGACTACCTGCGGCCATGGCCCCAGCGGCGGCGACGTCGCCATCGCTGCCGCAGTCGCCGCCGGCGAGATCGCGGCAGTGTTCTTCTTCATCGATTCCGCCGTCGCTCACCCGCACGCCCCGGATGTGAGTGCGCTCATCCGGCAATGCTGCGTCCACGACGTGCCCCTGGCGCTCAACCGAACCACCGCCGATGCCGTCGTGAACCGGCTCATGCACGCGGAACGAGCACGGATACCGAAGCCGCGCGCGACACGAACCCGTGCCGCCCGCAACTCACAGCCGAACTACCGGGAACTGCCGCAGAACCAGCCACATTGAGATACGCGAGGAAGGACGGTTTCATCGTGACGAAGACCCCCGTGGCGATCGTCGGGCCCGGAAACGTCGGGACCGACCTCATGTACAAGCTGATGCGCTCGAAAACACTGGAGGCCCGGTTCATGATCGGCAGGAACCGCGCGTCGGTGGGGCTCAACCGCGCCCGCGCGGAAGGATTGCAGGTCAGCGCGCAGGGCATCGAATGGCTCCTGGACCGCCCGGACCACCCGAGGCTGGTGTTCGAAGCGACGTCCGCGGCCGTCCACGCGGCCCATGCTCCGCGCTACGCCGATGCCGGGATCACCGCGATCGACCTGACCCCGGCCGCCTACGGCAAACCGGTCATCCCCGCGGTCAATCTCGAGCAGCATCTCGGCGAGTCCAACATCAGCACGGTGTCCTGCGCCGGACAGGTGGCCGTCCCCATCGTCTACGCCATCGCCTGCTTCGCCACCGTGACCGAGGCCACGGTGGTCGTGACCATCGCCGCCCCCTCGGCCGGACCGGGCACCCTGGGCAACCTCGAGGCGATCAGCACGGCCACCTGCCGGGCCATCGAAGCCCTGGCGCCCGCCGGGCGTGCCACCCTCGCCCTCGCCGTCGACGACACCGAACCGCCGACACCCATGCGGGTTGTCGTCTCCTGCGTCACTGACCCGTCATCAGGGGCCGACATCTCCGCCTCCGTGGCCACGATCGTCGCGGACGTCGCCCGCTATGTTCCCGGTTACCGGCTCACCCGCCCGCTTCACGTCCAGGGCCTTCCCGGCGGACGGCAGCGGGTCACCGTCGCGCTGGAGGTCGAAGGAGCCGGCGACTACCTCCCGCGCTACGCCGGCAACCTCGACATCATCACGGCCGCCGCGGTCGAGATCGGTGAGGTCATCACCGAGCAGGCAGCCGGATCCATGACCCCGGTCGAACGGCTGACCCAGTCGAGTGCGCGCGACAGTGCACTACACCCGCCGGCCATGGGGCCGGCCGGGCGAGACTGACGGCGAGGCAAGAGATCATCATGCTTGACCGTGATCGCTGAGCAGTGCCGGTGTTCGTCAAAGACGCCCCGAAACAGTGATTCCACGACCAAGCGCGTGGTTTGGGCCGTTCCACCACACGCGGATGCGCGATGATCTTGGCGAGCGGGATCCATCGGGACCTGTCACCCGCGCCAGTGGGTATCCGGGGCCGGGCTGCCGGCGGGGGGCATGAACCCGGCCTCGGATACCCGGATTTTTTCGATTGTCTCGTGTCTCGGTCGTCTTCATCGGTGACCCTCGACAGTGAAGCGATGGCGGGTGTTCGGCGCTGCCGCGCCGGAGGAACCGGCGGTTCGAGCCGGATGGTGAGCTGCCCCAACGCGCGGCGGCGTACTTCGAACAGCAGGTGCTTCGGCCGTTTCGGGCCTCACCGGGCGCAGTGCCGAGCAGGTGCGAGCGAAGCCGGTGGCCTCCGCTGTCGGGAGCGAGGACCGCCGAGGGGCAAGGTGCGGGCGCGGGGCCGGTCGTTTCCGCGAGCGCGGACTGCCGCCGGCGCTGCTCACGGCAGGATGGCGGCCATGCCGAGCGTGATGAGTTTTCGTTCCACCGCTGTGGATGGCAATAGCACCAGCTGGCAGCGGCCTCCGCTGTGGCCGATGTGATCGAGGAGCGCTGCGGCCGCTTCCATGCTGAAGTAGTCCACATTGGTGAGGTCGAGCAGTACGGTGGTGACGCCACTGCGGGTGGCCTCGGCGAGGACGGCGGCGAACAGGCTCGCGTCGAGCGGGCCCCACCCCCGCAGCGTCACCGATTGGCCGGCCAGGGAGGGGCTCTCGAACTCCACCCCGCTCGTATCGGCGCGGAAACTCGTCATCCGTGTCTCCGCATCTCGGGGACGGAGGTGAGCGAGCAGCTGAAGCGGGGCCCGTCCAGTTGATCAGCCGACGCCATGCCATTGCTCCCTTCAACGCGCCGGGCAGCGGGTACCCGCGCCGTCCGCGGACATGTGGTCGACTCCATTCTAATGCGATCATCCGGAACCGCATGAGGTAGTCAGCGGCGGTCTCGTTCCGTTCGTGGCGGCGCTGCCGGATCTCGTCGTCGGCCTTCGAGGCGACTCTCCACGGTTCCCGCAGGCACCCCGGCCGTGTGTTGAGCCGGCGCGGGTGGACATCGAGCGAGCCAGGGCGCGGCGGCCCGACGTCGGTAGTCTCGCGACGGACATCCGCCAGAGCGTCGCCCACCAGCTCGGTAAGCTCAGCCAGCCCCGGCCTGGTCCGGGCGCCGGCAGGGCAAACGGCAGATCCACTACATCAACGGCCCGCACGCCTCGCAATGGCGGCTCGCCGTCGAACACCAGCGGGCACTCTGCGCGCCACGCCGGCGCACGGGAGCTCGGTGGTGACCGGTGCATGAGAAGCCCGCCGGTGGGGTACCCGTCGGTCCGGCCGATGTGGACACGGGAAAAGGAGCGGTCATGGGATTGCTGATCGGGTTGCTGGTCGTCTGGGCGGTATTGGTGGTTTTGGGCGCCGTCGTCAAGGGCCTGTTCTGGCTGATCATCGTGGGGGCCGTGCTGTTCGTGGCCACCGGGGTGATCGGGTTCGTCAAGCGGAAAGCGCTGAGCGGCCGCGGGTGATGTGATGCCTTCGCGATCCGCGCCGCGAGGCAGGCGCGGTTCGCGACGATCGGTGCACCGGTTGGGGTTCCCGGGCCTCGAGCCGTGGTGACCGGGTGGCCGCGCGGATCACTGGCTGGACCGCGCACATCATCGAGCAACCGGCGGCGAACAGCCTGGTCCGCCTGTCGAGCACCTACGGCGGTAAGCCTCAGCGGGTGGTCGTCGGCACTTGATCCCGAGGACCCCGCAGATCACCACCTCGCGATGGCGGGTCGGCCGAAAAGTACTGGTGTCACGGAACGGATAGCCGTGTAGCCGAGCGCGTCCGCCAAGGCGAGCACTGCTGCACCGGCCGCCTCGCCGTGTGTCCACGCCCTGTCCTGGGCGATCGCCTCGCCGTCCCGCATCACCCGATCGACCGCGTGGGGCGCATGCGTTCATTCGCCGACGTCGCGGTGCCGGATGTCGCGGAAGGCGCGCGGGCGGATCCCCGCACTGATGCTGACCGGGTCGAAGGTGTCGAGGATCAGCTCACGCCAATCGGTGGCACCGAACCAGTCTTCGGTCATCAGATGCGCGGTCCAGTGCAGATATGCCGGCCAGGTCCGAATCCGCTCCACCGCGATCCGATAACCTCCACCTGGTTCGCACCGATCGTGGGTGATCCGCCACCGGGGCCGCCGGTCCGCGGCCGCGAGGGACGCGCTGGGCGAGGTCCGTTCTCCGCGCCCGCCGCCCTCCGGGTGCCACCACACGGCGCCCGCGCCGTCTTCGATCAGCAGCAGGCACACATCGCACACGGCGAGCAGGTCCTGCTGGACCCCAGCCTGCTCAGGCCCGGCCACGGCCGGCACCACGTCCTCCGCTTGTCCCGGCTCGCCCTCACCCCGATGCCGACACCGTGAGTTGGGCACCGGATCCACCGATCCTCCGTCCGGGGGCGGCAAGGCCGGTGTGGCACGAACCGCGGCCTTCGGGCAAGTCGACGCCGTCGGCAGCCGGACCGGCGCCCGCGGCGGTGCTGCAGACGCCATGTCTTCCTCCGTCGCGATCGCGCGTTACAGGCTTGTCATACACTGGCGCGTGCGAAAGCGCATGGTGAACCCGCCGGGTCCGACCGGGTCGGATGAACCTAGCGACACCGAGCGGGATGCTCGTTCTTCATCGGCTTCGACCCCGACGAGTCGCCGGGCAGACGCGTGCAGGCTTGCGTCAGGTTGCCGCGTCCGAGGCCAAGCGCGTTCGAAGCCGCAACGACTCGGTTCACTAGTGGCCGGTGCCCAAGGGAGGCATGCCATCAAAGATGGACACAGCGCGTCCTCACGTACCGCAGGCCGACGCGGACGGTTCACTTGATCGAGCAGGGTTCACTTACACCAATTTCCAGAGTCCGGTAACGGAAAGTGCGCAAACTCCTTCTCGCTGAGCCAAAGCGGTACATCAAATGCCGCCCCCGATTTCATCGGATCGCCGCAGGGTATCAAGAAAGGGGCGGTACCGAACTGGCACCCCGGCAATCAGGACACGGCTCAGAAAGGCGGTCGACATGAACGAGATTGCTGCAGCAAGGGGTGCGGAGCGGCAAATTGCGGAGCACGCGGCCGAACACAACCAAATAGCCTACGCCCAGGTGTACGCAACATTGAGCGTTGCCGCAGCCATCGACCGACTCGCCACCACGCTGGCGGGGCGCGGCGTTGCCGCGGCGGGTGAACACGAATCTCACCCCCGCAGGATCCGAACGCGGCCCTGACCGGCGACTTGCTGCGTAAGAGTCAACCGCGCGCGGTGTTCGGTGCCGGCCCCGGCCACAACTCGCGCCGAGGTCCCCGACGGAGTCACCCGACCCGGACCGCAGGCCGCACCCCTAATCGCGCCGACGTCCATGCAAGCCGGACCTGTCGGGTAGCGACCATGCCACCGAAGACGCACCAGCAGCCCGACACCGCCATCGGCTGGGCCGCTGTGCCGAATCGTTCGACTACCACAGCGACACCGGCCAGGACGCCGTCGATTCCGCCTGCTCGCCCGCGCCGCTCCGTCGGCTCACACACTTGCCGTCGACAGGACCACCGCGAGCGCCCCACGAGGAGCGACAAGTCCGGTCGACACCGTCACGACGGATCGATGATCTCCACGATCGTCCCTCGCCGGACAAGGGTGGGTTCGGCATCCGAGGGAGCACCGTCTGCCTGAACCGGTATCCAGGTCTCCATCGTGTAGCGATCGAAGACCCCAGCGCCGGAGACTGTGCCGGTCAGGCACCCACGCGAGGTATCGACATCACGAGGCCGAGCCCGGTAGGCAACGCGCGTGCCGTTGCGCAGGTCGCGGAAGGAACCGTCCACATGACCTCCCCGAACCCCGATTTCGCCCTGGTCGTGCAGCCACGGTAGCCAGCAGGACAAACGTGTGCCATCCCGAAGTCGGGTGAATCCGCGATCCCGCGATCCGACCCCGGGCGGTCGCGGATCGTCCTCAAACAACTGGAGTGCCGCGCAGGCACCTGTCCGACTGAAGCGACCATCGACTTCGCCGACGCTATGAACCCTCACTACGACGACCCGTGCCCGGTGTACTGCCTCGGCCGGTTTCGCCTGGCGCGTCGAGTCACCATCGTCGTACTCGATGCGACCGGTGTGGACTACGTCAGTATGGAAGCGGCCCCGTGTGCCTCGAGCGCGCCGGCCATGCCGAAGCCCGCTGCCGAGCGGTTCTGCCGCCTCCGCGGCGGTCGAACGAAACATCTCATGCCGGGCATGGATGCGGTGGTCCGGGCAAGCAGCCGCAGGCACAAGGATGTGCCGGCGGCTCGCGCTACGACGCGCGTGACCGACCTCGATCGTCGTCACTGCCGACGGCGAAGGTGTCTAGCTTCGTGCGCAAGTCTTCGACGCTGCGTCCGGTGAGGACCGACAGCGGCCGAAGCGCTTCTTCGTGGAGTTCGCGGTACGCAAGGCCGCCCTGCCGGACCAGCGCCCACGCCCACCGCCGTAGCCCCCGAAGAGCCGGTGATCGATCTGCGCTGACGGCACGCAGGTCGACGGTGACCACCCACGGGGTTCCCGAGGCCATCCGCTGGCTCACGCGAGCCAGCAGGGTGGGAGCGTCCTCGCCGAGCGCACCGCAGACTTGGGCGAGCCGGACCACCGAGCAATGGCGGGTGCCCAGCTCGTAGGTCGCCAAGGTCTGGACGGCGATCAGCGAGCCGAGCCGGTCGACGAGCTGCTGCCGGGTGTAACCGCGGCTCCGGCGCAGCAGCCGCAGCTCGTTGCCCAGGCAGCGTCGGTAGGCTTGGTCGAAACCGTCACCGCCGACATCGGCGACGGATCGCGGGACCGGAGAGGGGACGGGCATATAGCGAAGACTTCGCCACGTGCCTCCTGTGACGCCATACGGTTTTTGATCACCCGAGCGGACTACCCGGTTTCGCCGGGCCGCCCGGCGAAGTTTCCGCTGCCTGGTGATCACGCGGGGCGTTCAGCGTGGCAAGATGTGCCGGATGAGCATGCGGACCAGGAACAACGTGGTCGAGACCGGGCGCGAAGACGGGCCGGTCCTGCTGCTGGCCCACGGTTTCGGCTGCGACCAGAACCTCTGGCGCCTCGTCGTTCCCGCCCTCGCGCAGCGGTACCGCGTGGTGCTGTTCGACCACACCGGCGCCGGCCGCTCGGACCTGTCCGTCTGGACCCCGGAGCGCTACGGCACCCTCGACAGTTACGCCGACGACATCCTGGCCCTGTGCCACGAACTGGACCTGACCGACGTCGTGCTCGTCGGGCACTCGGTCAGCGCGATGATCGCGGTGCTGGCCGCCAACCGCGAGCCGGACCGGTTCGCGAAGCTGGTGCTGCTCACGCCGTCCCCGTGCTACATCGACGACGAGGACTACCGAGGCGGGTTCAGCCGCGAAGACATCGACGAACTGCTCGAAGCGCTGGAGTCGAACTACCTCGGCTGGTCGGCGACGATGGCGCCGGTGATCATGGGCAACCCGGACCGCCCGGAACTGGGCGAAGAGCTGACGAACAGCTTCTGCCGCACCGACCCCGCGATCGCCCGCGTCTTCGCGCGCGCCACTTTCCTTTCCGACAACCGCGCCGACCTCGCGAAGGTCTCCGTGCCGACGCTCATCCTCCAGTGCTCCAGCGACGCCATCGCACCGCCCGAGGTCGGGCAGTTCACCCACGAGCAGATCACCGGCAGCCAGCTGGTGACGCTCGACGCGACCGGGCACTGCCCCCAGCTCAGCGCACCCGAAGCCACCACCGCCGCGATCACCGCGTTCGTGGACAGGCCGTGATCCGCGAAGCGGGAGAAAGCGCCGACCACGGAAGTGACGCCGATCCCGCGTTCTCGGCGCTGCTCGAAGACAGCGCCGAGGACCTCTACGAGAACGCCCCCTGCGGCTACCTCTCAACCCTGCTGGACGGGACGATCGCCAAGATCAACGCCACGCTGCTGGACTGGCTGGGGTACACCCGCGAGGAGCTGGTCGGCCGGCGGCGGTTCTCCGACCTGCTCACCGTCGGCGGCCGCCTCTACCACGAAACGCACTTCGCGCCGCTGCTGCGCATGCAGGGCGAGCTCGGCGGCATCGCCGTAGAGATGAAGACAGCGGACGGCGCACGGCTGCCGGTGCTGGTGACCTCGAAGGTCAAGACCAGCCCGGACGGAGAGGCTCAGCTGATCCGCACCACGGTGTTCGACGCGCACGACCGGCGCGCCTACGAGCAGGAGCTGCTCCGGGCCCGCAACGAGGCCGAGCGCGAACGCGACCGGGTGGACCGGCTGGCGAAGACCCTGCAGCGGACGCTGCTGCCGCCGACCTTGCCCGGCGTGCCCGGCATGCAGGTGGCGGCCTACTACCACCCGGCGTCGGAAGACCAGGTCGGCGGCGACTTCTACGACTTGTTCCCGCTGACCGGCGACATGTGGGGGTTCTTCCTCGGCGACGTGTCCGGCAAGGGCGCAGGGGCCGCGGTGGTGACCTCGCTGGCGCGTTACACGCTGCGGGCGGCCGCGGTGCACGACTCGGACCCGGTCGCCGCGTTGCGGACGCTCAACACCGTCCTGCACCAGGAATTCCAGGGCCCCGACCCGCGGTTCTGCACCGTCTTGCACGGCCACGTCCGGCCGCACGACGGCGCCGGCGCTACGATAACCCTGGCCGGCGGCGGCCACCCGCCCGCCTTGCTCATCCGCGCCGACGGGACGCCCTCGTTCCTGGAAGCCCGGGGCGGGCAGCTGGTAGGCCCCCTGCCCGTCGCCCGGTTCGCCGCGGTCACCGCCGTGCTCCAGCCCGGTGACACCGTGCTCCTGTACACCGACGGGCTGACGGAAGCTCGCACTCTCGGCCGCCGCCGCTACAGCGAAGAACAGCTGCGGGCAGACCTCACCGGCCTGGCACCGACCACCGCGCCCGCGGTGATCCATGCGGTCACCGAGCTCCTGGCCGGCTTCGGGGACGGCGTCGAAGACGACACCGCACTGCTCGCGATGAGCGTCCCGCTTCAACCGTGACCCGCTGAGATCAGCGCTGCTGCAGGTAGACGCGAACGGTGGTGCCGCAGTTACCGGTATGGGTGCGCACCAGGTCGGCGAGAGCGTGGACCAGCAACAGACCACGGCCCCCCAGCTGACCGGGATCCGCCGGACGACGGCCCGCCAACGGGTCGGCCAACCGGCCGGTGTCAGAGACCTGACACACCACGTGCCCATCCTCCGGCCACACACTGACCGTCGCAGGGCTCCCGGCCTGGGTCAAGCTGTTCGTGACCCGCTCACAGGCGATGAGTTCGAGATCGCTCGCCTGCTCCGGCGTGAGACCGTGACGACGCCCCTGGTTGACGGTGAACTCCCGGACCGTCGGAAGCTCGGTCACACCGCCGGCCGTGCAGGTCGCGACGGCCATGGAAGCGTCAAGCGGGAGGTTGTACCGTTCGATCGCCGTGTCGGGTGCTTACCCGGGAGCTGGGCACTTCTTGGCCGGCTTCCCACACCCATGGATGGGTCGCTTCGGCATCGACCAGGACACCGACGTCGAGGCGGTGCGCATCGTAGGGACAGACGATGGTGACGTCCCGGTCGGCGAAGGCAGCGTTGATGAGCGCCTCGTGCTGGACGCAAGCGCGAACTCGGCAGCACTTCGCCCCGGGCCAGACGAGCTCGCCGATGATGCGTGCGTGCCGTGCGGGATGCCGATCGGCGAACGCACGCAAGACGTGCGCGATGATCCTGCCGGGATTGCGACCGGCCGAGATCATATCGAGCAGGTGCACATGATCCGCCAGCGCACCCAGCTCGCGCTTCAGCAGCGCCAGCCGATCGCCGGGAACGGCCGCCGCGACCGGCGGCGAATACAGCTACCACCGCGTCGCCGACGAGCTGCTTGACATTTTCCTGCACGGGGTCCGGCCCCGCTGATCCGTCGCGAAGCGGTCGAACACCTGGACGATGCTCATGCGCAGGCGACCGCCACTCGATCCGGTGATCATCACGCCTGGCCGTCACGACGGGGCGGCCGGGCCCTCTTCTTCGGTGCTGAGGTGATCGATGCGGCACGCCCCCCGACCGTTTCGATCACATCAGCCGGCTCGGCGGCAGGATCCCCCCACTTGCCGCCGAGCCAATCGGCGCCGCCCCCGCTTCCGACGACGGCAACCGTAGCCGCCCGGTTGCCAGGCCGAGCACAGCCGGCTGGTGCGAAGGCAGCGCGTCGACCGACCCGAGTGCCTGCGGAACCGACGTCATGACGCAGTGCGGATCAGCACGAGGTAACACCACTTGACTGGATCAGGACGGCTAACACCAGGTGGCCGATTGGAATCACCGGAGATGAGCGTTAGGGACTCTCGTTCACCCGAAGATGTAAACCGCAGGCCGGACGATTTCCTTGGGCGCCAGCTGGGAATACAACAGGTGTGGGCGCCCGCCATGCGACGGAGCGCCCGGAATCGGGAATACGATCTCCAAGGAAGGCAGCCGACATGGACGGAATCACTGCGGTGAAGGGGTCGAGCCGGAAGATCGCGGAGCATGCGGCCGAACACAACCAGCTGGCCTATGCGCAGGTGTACGCGACGTTGAGCGTTGCCGCGGCGATCGACCGGCTGGCTGCAGCGCTGGCGGGTCGTGATGGAGTCGAGGCCGAGCACGTATCCCACCCTGAAACGGCATGGATGCACCCGTAGCACCGAACCGATACCAGGCGCCAGGCCGCTCGCGGGTCAACCGCCCGACCAGTGTCGGCGCGCGACCGTCGCCAGGTCGGCGAGGCGTCGGAGAGGAACGTGAGACGGGCGGTGCAGGTTGCTCATGATCATCGGCGCCGCCATCGGCGCCGCCCAGCCGATGCCGTTCGGCTCCAGCCCCTCAAGAAACTCGCGATGTCCTCGCGGCTGAACCCGCTGCGGTAATCCTCGTCGTCGAACCGGTTCGGTTGGCGGCCAGTACCGCGACCGTCGCGCTGACGTCCATGCACACGACCGGGCGGGCGGCGTCGCGCGGCTGGGCGTAGACCGCGAGCACGTCCTCCATGCGGGCGGCGAACTCCGCGTTCGCCCGCGGCGGGATGTTCCAGCACTTTCTCAGATGAGGGCGCAGTTCCGCTTTTTAGGACCCGGCGATGGTGGAGTGGTCCAGGCTCGGGATGCCCTCGGTGAGTTCAACATGCTTTTCCGTCAACCCGCAACGACCATCGGGCATGCCCCGCCGGCGGTTGTGAGCATGCCAGGGCAGTCAGCCGGGCCTCGACCTCGCCGGTCACCGGGGACGGCACCAGTGGAAGGTCACGCTTCTTGCGCGAGATCGTGGCCGCCGGTCTCAGCGAATCGCTTGGCGACCAGCCGCAGCATCTCGCCCGAGGCAGCAAGCTGGGCCGTGATCACCTCTCTCGGATCGGGCTCGCCCACCGAGGTATCCAGCGCGAGCAATACCTGTGCCCGCCTGATCGTCGAGACCGGAGCGCACCCGTGGTGGTCAGCCGGATCAACTCTTCACGATCCCGCGCCGACAACGTGACCGGCCGCTTCATCAGTGAGGCCATGGCAACAGTCCTTCTCCGGCAGGGGAAGGGACCTGCCGGAGAACGGCCTGGCAGCTACGGGCACCACAACTGAGCAGCGACACTGTACTAGAACTCCTGCCAGGCCCGCTCACCCTCAAGCCTCTGCCGGCCACGGCTGCACGGCGGCTCCAGGACGGCACTCGGATGACGACCGGATCGGCGCCCTCACCGCGGAATCCGGAGCGCCGAGCGACGGCCAATCGCCGAACGACGCATCCCTCGGTTTTACGCCGAGCACTCGAGTCACTACTCTGGAGTGAGCAATGGACAGACGGTCGTTTGCGAGGGTGAGGTGACGCAGTCGGAGTTCCTGGCGCCGAGTTCGGTCCCGGTCGGGGTGGACCCGACCCGGGCCAGCATCGCCCGGGTGTACGACGCCGCGCTCGGCGGCAAGAACAACTACGAGATCGACCGCGAAGTCCTCCAGCAGGTTGCCACCAAGGCACCCGAGGTCGCCGACCTGGCCTGGTCCAACCGCAACTTCCTGACCAGGGCCGTGCGGTTCCTCGCCCAGCAGGCGAAGATCAAGCAGTTCCTCGACTGCGGCTCCGGTCTGCCCACCGCGGAGAACACCCACCAGATCGCGCAGCGGGTCGACCCGGACACCCAAGTCGTGTACGTCGACAACGACCCGGTCGTCATCGCACACGGCCGCGCGATCCTGGAGGAGAACCCGAACACCCACTTCGTCTCCGCAGACATCTTCCAGCCCGCGGATGTCCTGGACAACGAGGTGGTCCGTCGGCACCTCGACTTCGCCCAGCCCCTGGCGCTGCTGCAGGTCGGTACGCTGCACCACTACGTCGCCGACAACGGCGCCGACCTGATGCGCGACTACGTCGCCGCGCTACCCAGCGGCTCCTTCGTCGTCATCGCCCACTTCTTCGACCCGGAAACCGACGAACTGAGCGACCTGGCCCGCAAGATGGAGGACTTGTTCATCCACAGCCCCATGGGCTCCGGGAAGTTCCGAACTGAACGGCAACTCCTGGAGTTCGTCAACGGGCTGGAGATCATGCCACCCGGGCCGGGCAAAGAACCGAAGCTCGAACTGTGCGACTACTGGTGGCCCGACGGACCGAAACTGACCCCGCTCAACCAGGTTGAACGCTGCATCGCCGGCATCGTCGCACGCAAACCGTAGCGGCCGGCGGCATGCCTGGGCCACGCCCCTGCCGCCACCACGATCGACCATCCTGGGCAGGACAGTCAGGCTCCGCGGAGATCGACTGGTCTCCGCACACGACCACCCGTGTGGCTTGCCGCAGCATTACGGTCCGGTTGGCGCAGGAACGGCGTGACCTGCCGCGCTCCCTCACGAGCTGAATCGGGCCCGAGCAATTTCGGCCCACACTCGACCCGGCACAGCCAGATATAGCACCGGACTACGTGTTGGCGAGGCCGCGTGATGGCTATACGCTGCACCGATGCCGACCGACGAGGACACCGCACCGATCGCGCCGGCGGGTGTCGACACCGACAAGCCCTCCGCCGCCCGCATCTACGACTGGTACCTGGGCGGAACCCACAACTGGGCCGTGGACCGCGAATTCGGCAAGCGCGCGGTGCAGCTGTGGCCCGGCATGAAGGCCATGGCCCAGCAGAACCGGGCCTTCATGAACCGCGTGGTCGAAACCGCGCTCGACGCGGGCATCCGCCAGTTCATCGACCTCGGCTCCGGAGTGCCGACCGTCGGCAACATCCACGAAATCATCCGCCGCCGGCTGCCGGACGAGGGAAGCGCGACCGACGTCTACGTCGACTACGAACCAGTGGCCGCCGCGCACTCGACAGTGATCCTGGAAAAGGACGACGCGACCGGCTGGGCCGCGATCGTGCAACGCGACCTACGCGACCCGGACGGCGTCCTCGATGACGAGGCCACCCGTGACCTGATCGACTTCGACGAGCCCGTCTGCCTGCTGCTGATCGCGGTCATGCACTTCATCGGCCCCCACGACGACCCGGACAAGATCACCGCCACGTACCGGTCACGCCTGGCACCCGGCAGCTGGCTGGCGATCTCCCACGCCAGCATCGACGACGCCCCGGCAGACGAAACCACCGCCGGCGTCCGCCGGATGATCGACACCTACCGCAGCACCAGCAATCCCATGTGGCTGCGAGACCGCGCCGAGTTCGTCCCGTGGTTCGGCGACTGGAACCTCCTCGAACCCGGCATCACCCGGCTCCCACACTGGCGCCCCGACCGAGAACCAACCGAAGAAGAACTCGAGGCCAGCTCATTCGGGTGGGGCGGTGTCGCGGAAAACCGGTCTTGAATGTCCCGCACGGGACGGCACCACCAGTCGCTGCCAACATCATCACGAGAGGTCGCTGGGGGTGAGGCGGATTATCGGCGGCCGCATCCCACCCGGACTCGTCTCCGTGACCGACTGGTGGCCGCACAGACCGACACTGCACGTACTGCCCCACACGCGGCCGATCACCATCGGCGCACTCGGGTCTGCCCAGGGTCTGGTTGACACCTCACCTTTGAGGTGTCAAGCCCCGGGTTTGATGGAGACTGGATTAGCTGGTTTCCTGGGTTGCGGTGACCGGGTGGGTCATCGCGTGTAGTGCTTCGTACTCGGCGGGCGGGACGTGTCCGAGCTCGCCGTGCAGGCGCCGGTTGTTGTACCAGTCGATGTACTCGACGGTCGCGATTTCCGGGTCGTCCAGACTGCGCCAGGGACCCTTGTTACGGACGAGTTCGGCCTTATACAACGAGTTGAACGCCTCAGCCATCGCGTTATCGTAGGAATCTCCCTTGCTGCCAACGGATGCGACGGCGTAGGCCTCGGCCAGGCGCTGGGTGTAGCGCACCGCTCGATATTGCTCCGATCCTCGTTCGGTATGCCCATGACGCGGTGGTCTGCTGCTACAGCGAGCAGCAGGCGCAGCAGGTCAAGGCACAGCTTGCCGCCTGGCTGAAACCCCGAGGTCTGGTCTTCAACGAGGGCAAGACACGTGTCGCGCATCTCGAAGAAGGTTTCGACTTTCTCGGCTTCAATCTGCGTCGTTATCGGCGCGGGAACCGGCCCGGCAAGTTGTTGATCAAACCGAGCGCGGATGCGGTGAGGCGAGTACGGAAAAGGCTCGCGAGCGAGGTGCGTGGTATGCGTAGCTCGAACGCGATGGCGGTCATCGCCAGGCTCAACCCGATCATTCGGGGATGGGCCGCCTACTACCGTGGGGTGGTGTCCAGCGCGTTGTTCGCCGCGCTGGATCACTATGTGTGGCGTCTCACCTACCGGTGGGCATGTCACACGCATCCCAATAAGCCGAGGAAGTGGATTGTCCGCCGCTATTTCGGCCGGTTCAATCGGTTCAGGAACGACTGGTGGGTCTTCGGCTCCCGTGATCATGTGCTCGACGATCGGGGCACGGTCGCCTACCTCATCAAGTTCTCCTGGACCAACATCGTCCGGCATCAGCTGGTCACGGGGTCGGCATCTCCGGATGACCGGACCTCGTCGGCTACTGGGCTGCGCGACGACGCAAGGTGCCACCTCCGCTGGACAGCTATAACCTGCGCCTGCTCATGAAGCAGGACGGGCGATGCTCACTCTGCGGAGATCACCTGCTCAGTCCCGGCCAGCCGCCCCAGTCTCCGCGAGACTGGGAACGCTGGTGGCTGAGCGTCGTCAAACGAGCGATCGCCGCGGACTACCTCACCCACCATGGGCGAGGCAGCATGCCGGACGGGAACCAAACTCGCCTTATTCACGCGTTCTGCAACCGCAGCCTCATGGCTCGGCAACGCAGAACACCGGTGACATCGCCCGCAACGCCCTCGGGGCTTGCTTGAGCCGTGGTGCGGTGAAAGCCGCTCGCCCGGTTCTGAGGGGGCCCTGGCGCAGCAATGCGCCGGGGCTACCCGACAACTGCCGGACCCACCCGCGAGCTGGGGCGCCGGGAAGCAGGCGCATCTACTGGTCGGGGCGTTGGCGCACTCGAGCAAGTGGCGCGGAGTCCTGGCCGATGCCGAGGACTTCCCGCACCTGGTCGAGGCCCTCGACGCGGTGGTCCGGCGCCTGGGCGGGGTGACCCAGGTCTGGCGCTTCGACCGGATGGCCACGGTCTGCCACCCGCCTCCGGTCGAATCACGGCTGCGTTCGCGCAGGTCGCGAAGCACTACGGGGTCCGATCGGTGACGTGTCCGCCGCGGCGCGGGAACCGCAAGGGTGTGGTCGAGAAGGCCAACCACTCGGCCGCGCAGCGCTGGTGGCGCACCCTTGGCGACGACATCACGATCGCCGAGGCGCAGGCCGGGCTGGACCGGCTCGCGGCCAAGCTTGACAGCCGCCGCCGGGTCCTCGACGGCGAGCGCACCACCGTCGCCGGCCTGGCCGCTGCCGAGCGGCTGCATGCCCCGCCGTTGGTCGCGTTTCCGGCCGAGTTCGACCTGCCCCGGACCGTCACACCGCAGGCGCTGGTCGCTTTCCGCGGCAACTCCTACTCCGTCCCACCCGGGCTGGGCTGCGCGCAGGTTCAGGTCCGTCACCGACTCGGCGCGGACGTGCTGCGGATCGTCACCGAGGGCGGCGCGACGGTCGCGGTCCACCGGCGCGCTCCGGACGGGGCCGGGCGGGTCGTCCGCGATGACGGGCACGTGATCGCGCTCGAACACGCCGCGATGTGCGCGTTCAGCACCGATCGGCCCTGCACCCACTAGACGCGTCGGCCGCCGTCGGCGGCGGCGTGGGCCGAAGCAGCACGACTGCGCGGCCTGCCCGCGACGGGGCCCGCGGCTCACGTCGTGATCGACCTGGCCACCTACGCCGCCACCGCGGCGAAGCTGGGCAGCGCACCCACCTACGAGTCCGAGGAGGACTGAACTCTTGTCCGGAAACCGTTCAGGGCCACAAATGAGCGAGGCCCGCCGCTATCAGCAACTCCGGTCGCACTCTCCTATCTGAAGCTGGACAACGCCGCCGAAGCCCTGCCCCCGCGTCCTCGATCAGGCGCGCGCGGAGAACCTGTCGATGACCGCGGCACTGGAGCGGCTGCTGGAGATCGAGGTCAACGCCACCGAAGAAGGCCGTCTCGCCGGCCGGTTGCGGTTCGCCTGCCTGCCCGATCCCTGGACCCTGGCGGACTTCGACTTCGCCGCCCAGCCTGGGGTCGACGAGAAACTCATCCGCGACCTGGCGACGTTGCGGTTCCTCGACGACGCCTCAAACGTGTTGTTCGTCGGGCCGCCCGGGGTCGGCAAGACGATGCTCGCCACCGCGCTCGCGCGCGGGACGGCCGAAGCCGGCAACCGGGTCTACTTCACCACCGCGG
Organism: Amycolatopsis sp. NBC_01488; assembly: GCF_036227105.1. Classification (NCBI taxonomy): domain Bacteria; kingdom Bacillati; phylum Actinomycetota; class Actinomycetes; order Pseudonocardiales; family Pseudonocardiaceae; genus Amycolatopsis; species Amycolatopsis sp. NBC_01488. The sequence continues at coordinate 4,461,667 of NZ_CP109434.1, forward strand.
CCGACCTCGCCGCTCGCTGTCACAAGGCCGCGGTCGAAGGGCGCTGGCAGACCTGCATGCGGTTCTTCGCCGGACCGAAACTGCTCGTGATCGACCTATCCCGACCCCGCGACTATGCCGAGACTTCGGCTGCGTGACAGAGGAATTCGTTGCGGTGGAGGGGATATGGCGGCTTGCATGAGTGCGGCGGTCGGCATAGTCACAGGCTTTCGAGGAAGGCCAACAGCTTGTCGCCGGGCTGGTAGCGGCCCGGTGCCGTTGACGGTGGTGTCGTGGCGTCGAGGGCGCGTTGTTTGATGGTCATGTCGGCGTGCAGGTAGATGCTGGTGGAACGCGGGTCCGCGTGGCCGAGCCAAAGCGCGATCACGGCCGTGTCGACCCCGGCCTGTAACAGCGACATCGCGCAACTGTGCCGCAGCACATGGGGGTGAAGTTGCTCCGGCCGGATGGTGGGGCATGTCCGTGCGGCGGTGGCAGCGTGCAGGCGGACAAGACGTTCCACGGCATCAACACTGAGCCGCCGCCCCGTGCGGGTCGGGAGCAACGGCTGGTCGGCGCGACCGTCGCTTTCGGCAAGCCAGCCGCGCAGGACGGCCTGGGTGGCGGTGGTCAGGGGAACAGCGCGGCGTTTCCGGTCTTTGCCGAGGCATCGGACGCTGGCTCCGTCGCCGAATGTGACGTCACCGCAGTCGAGTCCGATCAGTTCGGACACCCGCAGTCCGGTTTGGACGGCGACTAACCTCGATCTTGCATGGGGCTGTGGGGTTCGGTTGAAGTTCCTGTTGTAGCCGGGTTTTGGCTGGAAACCGTGGTGTGGGCATGGTCGTGGGCCGGCTGTCGCGTCGGCGGGCGGGTCCGAGGTCCTTGGTCGTTGGGACAGGAGCAGGGGTTTAGCCGGGCCAGGGTGCTGCGCGGAGCCGGGTGAAGGCGGTGGCGAGTCGCTGTGCCCAGGGCCAGTCCCGGTCGAGGTGCAGGGTGGTGACGCGGGCGGTGCGGGTGAGTTTCCCGGCGACGGCGCAGACGCGGTAGCGCAATGTGGCGGGTTCGGCGCGGGCGAGGTCGCCGGTGAAGCACAAGGCTTGGGTCCAGGTGAGCAGGTCAGCGGCGGTCAGCGACAACTCGAGCCAGGTCTTGTTCTCCGCGTAGCCGCGGCAGGGGAAGTTGCGCAGCCCGGTGGTTTTGCCGCAGCGGATCCGGTCCTCGACCCGGGCATGGGCGCGGTGGCGGACTTCGAGGTCGGCGAGCTGCCCGCCGTCGGTGTCGGCGATGAACGCGGTGAACCGGTGACCATCAGCGTCGGTGAACCGCAGCTGCGCACCGGGATGGGGACGTTCCCGGCGGACGATCACCCGCGAACGCTCCGGCCACTTCGCCAGGTCGAGCATGCCGGTGATCTCCGCGACCCATGCCCCGTCCCGAGGCCCGCCGTCGAGGTCGTAAGCCGGGACCCACGCGTCGGCGGGAACAGCCAGAACCGCGGTCTGCACCTCGGTGCTGATCGGGAATCCCATGGAGAACCCGCAGCCGGCCGCGCGGACCGCCGCGGCGAAGGCGTGGGTCGCGCCGGCGTCGTCGGTGCGGATCATTACCTGCGGCGCCCCGGGATCGCCGGGGTCGGGCCGGGCGCAGGCGGGCAGCGCGGCCAGCGCCATCGTCAGGATCTCGGCGTGGTCGGCGGCGGTGTTCGACCCGGCTTTGCCCGGTCGGAGGATCCCGGCCAGTGCTTCCCCGCCAGAAATGTCGGGTCGGTCGAGGTAAGCCAGCAGCGGATGGAACCCGAACGTCTTTTTCCACGTTTTCGCCGCGTTCTCCTTCTCGCTATGGGCGATGCTGATCGTCGCATCGATGTCGATCACCAGGCCAGCCGTGACATCGGGACCCGCCCCGGCGGCCCAGGCCTGTTCCCGGGCTGCTGCGCGGCCCGCCTGCAGGCGGGCGAGGTGCTCGTCGTCGACCCGGTCCAGCACCCGCCACGCGGTGGCGTCGCTGGCCACCGCACCGAAGAGTTTGTCCTGGTCCCGCAGCGTCGCCAGATGCGCCAGCGCGTCACCTCCGTCGGCGATCATGACTGCCACGTCGGCCAGGACCCGCCCCGGCAGGTGGACCGGCATGCCCTGGTAGGTGTCGAGAAGTGCTTCCGACCAGCCGGTTCCCAGGCCGGTACTGATCGTCAGCTCCCGCAGCAGCGCCACCCCCGCACGGGACACCAGCCCCTCGCCGTCCGCGCTGACCCGCACCGATGACGCCTTGCTACCCTGCACCAAGGGAGTGCCTTCCTGCCGAGTGAATCTTGGACCTTCGCAAGCCCAAGTTTCCCTTACAGGACAGGCACTTCCTCCATTTTCGAGACCTGATCTACGTCACATCTCATGAAAGACGCAGGCTAACAGCGGGGCGCGGTCTCGGCGGCCTTCCCAGCGACCGGTGACCGGTGCGTCGAGGAGGGCGTCGATCTCGGCCGCGGTGAGGAACGCGATGAGCTGCTTGTCGAACCGTTTGGCCGGAATCGCCAAGACGCGCTGGATCAGTTCGGCGTGCTCGGGGTGGCGCAGTGCGGCGAACGTGAACAGCGACCGGATGGCGGTCAGCCGCAGGTTGCGGGTGCGCGGGCTGTTGTGCCGGTGGTTCTCGAGATGGTCGAGAAACGCCGCGACCAGTTCCGCGTCCAGGTCGGCCCAGTCCAGGACAGTCGGTGGCTTGCCCGTTTGCTGCTGCGCGAATCCGAGCAGCAGCTTGAGCGAATCGCGGTAGGAGGCGATCGTGCGCGGGCTGACTTGTCGCTGCGTGACCAGCCGCTGAGTGAAGAACGCTTGCATCGTGGGCGCGATCGAACTCATCGAGTCCCCACCTCCCGCCCGGACTCGAGCCGACGTGCCGCCAGGGCCAGCAGTTCCGGCGCAGCCGACAAGTACCAGTAGGTCCATCGCGGGTCGCGATGGCCGAGATAGGTCGACAACACCGGCAAGCGGGCATCGACATCCTCTCCGACCCGATACCAGCCGAGGAGGGTTCGGACCGCGAATGTGTAACGCAAATCGTGAATACGCGGCCGGCAGATCGCTGTGGTTCCGATTTCTGCGCTGTCGCAGAGGTTTCGGAACACTGCGTGGATCGTGGGATAGACCATCCTGTTGCGGCGGATCGACACGAAGAAGCTCACGGTCGTGGGCTCGCGATGCACTCTGTCGCGCAGGCGGGCGTAGCGGTGCAACGCGGCCAGCACCGAGGGCTGCACCGGCACCAGCCGGGACTTACCGAACTTCGACTCACGGATCGTCAACACCGCGTCCGTCTCGTCGACGTCGCCGCGGTCAAGCCGAATTGCTTCACCGACCCGCATGCCAGTGGTCGCGAGCAGCCCGATCAGCGTGTGGTGGGTCGCCGACGCGAACCGGGTCCGTAGGCTTCGCGCGCCGGTCAGCAGCGTGTCGATGTCGGCCGGGCTGAAGATGAACGGCTCGTGGTGGCGGCGCCGAGAGGCGACCAGGCCGAACGGCGGGATCTCGGTGCGCGGGTCCAGCCCGGACATGTGCCGGGCGAATCCACGGGCGATCGTCATCCGGCGTGCCGCCATCGTGGTCAACGGGTCCACCTCGGGCGCGTTCGCCCATCCCAGCGCGGCGGAAACGGTGACAGTCGGGAGACGAGAGTCGTCGAGGAAGGCGATGAAGCGCGGCAACAGCCGGTGGTATTCGGCCAGGTCGTGGCCCAGGCGATTGCGCAGCCGCAGATAGTCCGCCGCGGCGTCGGCCAGGGCGCTCATCGCCACTCTCCCGGCCAAGGCAGAGCGATCGACCGCAATGTCGCGAGGTCGACCTTGGCATAGAGCGCGGTGGTGGCCAGATCCCGGTGACGCAGCACCTGGCCGATATCGACGAGCTTCACCCCGCGACGCAGCATCTCGGTGGCCAGCGTGTGTCGCAGCCGATGCGCGCCGGCCCGCGGCAGCCCGGCTCGGTCGCAGGCGCGGCGTGTCACGTCGCTGACCAGGTCCGGCCTGATGCCCCTTCTCGGCGCCTTGCAGGAAAGGAACACCGGGCGCAGCGAGGTCGCCGGCCGGACATCGGCGAGGTACTCAGCCAGCGCCTGACCGACGTCGGCCGGCAGCGGCATCCCATCTTCGCGGGATGCCTTGCCGCGCAGAATGATCCGGCCATCGCGCCAATCGATATCGCCCAGCTCCAGCCGCGCCACCTCGATCGAGCGCAGCCCCAACCGCGCCACCAGAATCAGTATCGCGAAGTCGCGCGCCTGCATCGGATCGGCCCGATCGCAGCTGTCCAGCAGCCGCTGCACCTGGCCGTCGGGGAGTGCCTTGGGAATGCTCGTGTCGCGCCAACCCGCCACCGGAGGAACCGCCGTGGTCAGCAAGTGCGGCGTCAATCCGCGCACATACAAGAACTTCAGCAACGACCGCAGCTCGGCCACCCGGCCCTTGGCCGAGCCGACGCTGACACGTTGGCGCTCGCGCAACAAGAACGACACCACCTGCGCCCCGTCCAACGCTTCGAACTCGATGCGGCCTCGGTCAGGTGCTGCTGCAGGAATCGGCGGGCCAGATTCTCGTACCGGATGATCGTCATCTCGGCCAGGCTCCGCTCCGTGACAAGCCACCCACGGTAGCCGACCAGCAACCTCTCCAACGCAGATTCCGGCGCGGGCGGGTCGCCGATCACGCCTTCACCGCGCAGGAACCGCAGCAATGCTGCGAAGCACTTGACGCTCGACACCTTGCGCCGGCCCGCGGCCACGCAATCGCTGCGAAAGTCTGCGATCACTGCTGGCGACAGCTGGTCAGGCTGCACGTCGTGTTCCTGCATCCACCGGCCCGATGCGCCCATGTCGGTCAGCATGTTGCCGACCGCCAGGACGGAATAGCCCTGCTCTGACAAGCTCGTTCGGAAGTCCGAGACAAACGGCCCCATCCGACCAGGCTTCCTTCGCGTCCCCGACATGACCTCGCCTCCGTCCCGGAACCCCTGGCTCCGACAACAGAAACGGCAATATCAAGGCGTAACTATGCCGACTTCCGGGCACACCTTCGGGTCAGAAACACATCCCTATCAGGCAATCCGAGCTCTGGCCGACCTCATATCGGCATAGTCGCGGGGTCGGGATAGGTCGAGCTATGCAGAACTCGGCATAGCTCGATGAGCTCGGCTATCTCCCGTTGCCCGGAGACGGGGCCTCGGCGTTGTTTCAGGTGATCAACCAGCGTTACCTCAAGTCGTCCACGATCTTGATGACGAACGTCGGCATTGCTGACTGGGCAACGGCTTTCGGGGACGCGACCGTCGCGGCGGCGATGCTGGACCGGTTACTCCACCGCGCGACCGTCGTCGGCATCGACGGCCCTCCTATCGGCTCCGCTCGCATTAGTCCACATCGGACAAGCTGCGCAAGGCGGTGAACGCACATGTCTCCTGACCCGCACGACCCGAACTACAACGCGACCCGCAAGACCTGCCCGATCTGCTGGGAGCAGTTCGTCGCCACCGGCCGGCAAGCCAAGACCCGGCTCTGCTGCTCGCGCCAGTGCAAACGCACCGCGGCCGCCCGCCGGGGAGGTCGAGCGCACCACTCCTGCCTCCAGCACCGCCAGGCCCTTCGGGACACCGCCTCCGGCGGCGACCCCGCCGGCGCCTGCGGCGCCGCTGCCGCGCATTGCGGCCCAGCGGGACTGCCCGCACTGCGGCGGCCCGGTCACCATCGTCGCGCTGCTCACCACCCCCGAAGCGGCCCGGCCGCAGATGCCCGTCGCGGCACCCGACGGAGTGATCCCGCTCCGCCGCTGACACCGGTTACGCTGCACTCCTCAGCTGGCCCATTTCGGAGAGCATGGCTGGCCCATCTCGGAGAGCGCCATCACCGCTGTGGTTCAGCGCTGCGTGTCGCGCAGCCTGGTTCGTCGGCTCTGATTGCTGGCGCGCCGCGACCTGTCACGTGGTTTGGCTGTGGGCGGGTGGGCGTCAGGAGACCGGTGAGGCTTAGGCGTCGTCGAAATGGGGTATCTCCATGTAGATCAATTTTTGGCGACTGGCTGATCGGGATACGTCGCCGCAAGGGAAGGTGCACGTCATGAACGACAAGCTGGAGAACAAGGGCGAAGAGCTCAAGGGCCGCGCCAAGGAAGCCGTCGGTGACGCCACGGGCAACGAGCAGTGGCAGGCTGAGGGCAAGGCGGACCAGGCGAAGGGCTCGCTGAAGCAGGCGGGCGAGAAGATCAAGGACGCCGTCAAGAGCGTCACCCACAAGGACTGATCCCAGCGCGTCGACCCGCCGCACCCCGACTGGTTTGGGGTGCGGCGGCTTCGTGTGCTCCGGATTCGCCGGGTGATCGACTTTTCCGTAGCGTGTGCGGTGCGTGGCACTCGGACGTCGCTGGCAAGCGCACGGGGATCGGCGCCGTGCCCGGCCGCGCTGATCTCGATGGCATCGACGCGCTGCCGCAACCGCGACGGCAACACCTGCCGCACTGTGGCCAGGGCCCGCGCGGCCGCCTCCTCGATGCCCGCGCCCGTCCCGACGGCGATCCGCAGCGCCACGGCCAGCTCCTCGTCGAACAGCAGTGGCGGCAGCTGACTGCCCGCTTCGAGCCGGTAGCCGCCGTCGGGGCCCTTGACCGCCTGCACTGGGTAACCCAGCTCGCGCAGCCGGTCGACGTCGCGGCGCACTGTCCGCTCGCTGACGCCCAGCCGCTCGGCGAGCAGGCCGCCCGGCCAGTCACGGCGGGCCTGCAGCAGGGACAGCAGTGACAGCAGCCGACTGGAGGTCGTCGTCGAGGAGGCGATCGGCATGTTTTCACCATGCCACAAGTAGCGGACGTTCTCTGACCGGTATTGGTGACATCGTGGTTCTGGTCGCCGGAAGCCTCCGGCGCCAGAAACCACTCGTGAAGGACCGGAACACCGTGTCGCTCAACGCTGTCGCCCACCTGAACTTCCACGGCTAGGCCCGCGAAGCCCTGGAGTTCTACCAGTCGGTGTTCGGCGGGCGGCTCACCCTCGCCACCTACGCCGACTTCGGGATGCCCGCCGAGCTGCCCGGCGCCACGAACGTCGTGTTCGGCCAGGTCGTCGCCGACAACGGCTTCCGGGTCATGGCCTACGACGTGGCCGGTGAGCAGACGCCGGCGGCCCCGGGCGCACCCAGCACGCGTCGCGAAAACGGCACCACGATCACCGAGGAGCCGTACTTCCTCTCCGTCCGCGGCGAGAGCATCGACGAGGTCACCCCCGTGTGGGAGGGCCTCGCCAAGGGCGCGACCGTGATCGAGGCGTTCGGCCCCGCCCAGTGGGCGCCCGCCTTCGGGATGCTCGCCGACCGCTTCGGCGTCACGTGGATCGTCGACGTCGCGGCCGAGTACACCCAGGCCTGACCAACCCCCGCGAGGAGTGCGGCCGGGACCGGCCGCACTCCTCCACCGCACAGGAGAATCCCCATGCAGACCCGCCCGCTCGGCCGGACCGGCATCCAGGTCAGCGCCTACGCCCTGGGCACGATGATGTTCGGGCCGTACGGCAACCCCGATCCCGACGACTGCGTGCGCATCGTCCACCGCGCCCTCGACGGCGGCATCAACGTCATCGACACCGCCGACGTCTACGGCGGCGACGGCGAATCCGAGAAGATCGTCGGGAAAGCCCTGCGCGGCCGCCGCGACGACGTCGTCCTGGCCACGAAGTTCAACGGCCCGATGGGATCCGGCCCCAACCAGCGCGGCAGTTCCCGCCGGTGGATCGTTTCCGCCGTCGAAGGGTCGCTGCGCCGCCTGGGTGTCGACCACATCGACCTCTACCAGGCCCACCACCCTGAACCCGGCACTGACGTCGAGGAAACCCTCGGCGCGCTGACCGACCTGCTGCGCGCGGGCAAGGTACGCGCGATCGGCCACTCCAATCTGCCTGCGTCGGACATCGTCGAAGCCCAGTGGGTGGCCGAACGGTGCGGGTGGCCCGCTTCCGCTCCGAGCAGCCGCATTACTCGATCCTCAACCGCGGGATCGAACGCGAGATCCTGCCGGTCTGCGAGCGCTACGGGCTGGGTGTCCTGGTGTGGAGCCCGCTGGCGATGGGCCTGCTCGCCGGTCGCCTCCGTAAGGGCAGCGCGGAAAGGGCGTCGGCCGGTCGCCTGCGCTGGGCGCGGCAGCACATGACCGACGAACGCAAGCACGACGCCGTCGAAGCACTCGCCCAGCTCGCCGAACAGGCCGGGCTGTCGCTGCCCCACCTCGCCCTGGCGTTCGTGATCGCCCACCCGGCGGTCACCTCGGCGATCATCGGCCCACGCACGCCCGAGCAGCTCGATGGCCTGCTCGCGGGAGCCGGCACGCTCCTCGACGACAACCTGCTCGACCGCATCGACGAGACCGTGCCGCCGGGAACCGACGTCGGACCGGTCGACGTTGCCTACGTCCCTCCGGCACTCGCACAGCCGGAGCTCCGCCGACGCACTACCAAAACCCGGGCAGCGCGCCAACGGACGCCGCAATGACGACAGCTTCGACATGCATGATGCGCGCTTCGGGGCAACGGGTTCCGCCAGGCCGCCGGTTCCGGCGCCGCGACGCCGGAACCGGCAGGAGACCGCAGATCCGTTGTGGCAGCTTGAGCGGAACCAGGCGGGCACCCTGGACGACAAGACCGCCCGTGAAGAAATCCGGGAAACTGTGCTCCGACCGCGACCACGACATCTCGTGCCACCGACCGCGTGACCGCCAGTCCCATCGCCCTTTTACCCCACGAGAAGCGTCCCGGCTCAGGGATACTTAATTGGCTATCGCTGAGGGATGCCAGATCACTTTCCTCCCGAGTACCGGCCGCGGGGCCACCCGGCGCCACCGGGTGAGCAGGCCCGTCCGCGGTCAGTGCTCGTGGTGGTATTCGATCAGCGGGTCGCGGCCGCTCGCGTTCTTGTCATAGCCCACCGCCCAGGCGTGTCCGCCGGTGGCGGAGATTCCGCCGAGCACGGTGTCGCCGGAGCCGTGACCGGGCGTCGGAACCGCTTGCCAGCCGTCGCGGTTCCTGCGGACCACGAGGCTTTTCTGCGTCGCGGTCACCGGATCGTAGAAGGTGCCGACCGCCCACACAGTGTCCTCGGCGACGGCCACGCCGGTGAGATTGCTGAACGCGGAACCGGTGGCCGCGAGCACCTCCGTGGACCAGATGCCCTCGTGCAGGTGCCCGATCAGCGGCCGGCCCTGTTGCCCGGCGTTGTCCGTCTGCCCGACGGTCCAGACGTCCTTGCCGTGCACGGCGACGCCGTCGAGAACCGCTCCGGCGGAGCCCGGAGTCGGAACCACGCTCCAGCGGTGTCCGTCCCAATGTTCGACCAGTGGCTCGTCGCTCGTGGTCCCGTTGCGCTGGCCGACCGCCCAGACGTCGCTGGGGCCGTCGGCGGCGACGCTCGTCAGGTGGTTGCCGGTGGCGCCGGGGTCCGGCGACGGCTCGGCCGACCAGCGGTGTCCGTCCCAGTGCTCGACAAGCGTGGCGAAGCGGCCGGAGCGGTCCTGCTGCTCGCCGACGGCCCAGACGTCGTCGGCCGACACCGCGGTGGCCGACAACAGCAGGTCGCGGGTGGTGCCCAGTTCGGGCGTCGGTACGACCTGCCAGGACTTGCCGTCCCAGCTCTCGATCAGGCTGTGCGCGTGGTAATCGCGGTCGAGCCGCACGCCGACGGCCCAAGCGTGACCCGGTGCGGCCGCGACTCCGAAGAGGGTGTTGTAGTCGGGACCGACGTTCGGCGTCGGGGTCGACGTCCAACGGGTGCCGTCGAAGTGGGCGGCGAGGCTCAGGGTGGCGTCGGGATTGCTGCCGGGGGTGTCGGGCAGGAAGTTACCCACGGCCCAGACGTCCTGCGGTGAGACCGCGCTGACGGCGCCGAAGGTGTTGTCCGCCGTGCCGAGCTTGGGAGCGTCTTGGACCCGCCAGCCCCCGCCCGCCGCGGTTCCGGGGATCGTCCTGACCGGCTCGGCCGGGGACGGCGTGGGGGTCGCGAAGGAGGGGACCGGGAGCGGTTCGGTGGCCACGGCGGGCGCGCCGGTGACGGTCAGCAGCGGGCTCAGCGAGGTGACGGTGCGGGTGTCGCAGGTCAGTTCGAGGCAGCCGAGGCCGAACGTGCGCTGCAGCGTCTGGAGCAGCGAATAGTGGCTGTAGGCGGTGGGATCCTGCACTTTGCGTGGTCCGTGGCTCGTCACGACGACCGTCGCGGTCTTGCCGCCGCCTCCGGTGTTGTCGTCGCCTTCGTCGTAGACGACGGCGATCGCGTTGTTGCCTTTCGCCCAGAAGTTCGCGCCGGTGATCGTGCTCACGAGCTGGCCGAGGTACCGGTCGCCGACGGCGACCAGGTGCTGGTCCTGCGGGTCGCCGGGGGTGCCCGAGTCGACGCAGTAGGGCGGATCGCCGTGCTGGTCGTGGCACTCGTCGGGGATGACCAGGCCGAAGGACGGCACGTTGCCGCGGGCCAGGTCGGTGCCGAGTTGTTCGACCGGTACCTGCCGCGACCAGTCCTGGGCGTTGAGCGACGTGGTGAAGTTCGGGATCGGGTTGTGCTTGGCGACGTACAGCGGATCCTTGTCCGGTGCGCCGTTGCAGTTGGCCGGGTAGCAGATGCCCTGATAGCCGGGGTGCGGCAGGCCCTGCAGATACGCTTTCCAGCTCGTCCCGGCGTGGTTGAGCTGGCTGATCAGGCTCGGCCGGTCGACGCGGTTGAGGTAGTAGGGGTTGTCGTTGCCGACGCCGAAGGTGCTTCCGCCCAGCATGGCGACATAGTTGGGCTCACTGGGGTGTGCGACGGCGTAGTAGTTGGTTGCGAGGCCGTACTGCTGCGCGAGGGCATTGAGATTCGGCGCGGCCGGATCGCCGATGACGTCGGCGAATCCGTGGTTCTCCTCGACGACGAGGAACACGTGGTCGTAGCGCGGAACAGCCGTCCCGCCGGTGGGCTGCGCCGCGGCGCCGGGTGGCGCCAGGCCCACCGAGCCGGCGACCGCCAGCGAAAGCGCGAGCACAACACGGGCATATCGGAACATGAGCGCTCCTTTCTTCGCATCCGGGCTCCGGCACCACGCGGCCGGATCGCTATGATCAGCCGTCGTGCCGGTCGTCGTCCCCGTTGTCCGCAGGCACGAAAAGCAGCCCCTTGGGAGTCGCGATGCCGCTGCCGAACGGGGTGACTCGGCCGGAGGACAGGTCAACCGTGCTCAGCCCAGCCGCCGACGCGAAAGCCTGTCCCCGCTTGAAGTTCCCGGTGATCGCGACGATTTGTCCGGTCGCGTTGTCCACCACGTAGAGCGTTCCGCGGGCGGCCGTGGTGAACGTCGTGTCGTCGACCTCGGAGCCGAGCGGCAGCACGGAAGCGCTCTGTTCGCGCGTACCCGGGTGGCGCACGAAGACCAGCTGCTTGTCAGCCTGTCCTACCAGCATGAGACTGCCGCCGACACCGGGCACGGTCCGCGGTACCGCGCAGCTGGAGTCGGGGTCGGTGAGGTTGAGCGGTGCCTTGGCGCCGGTGACCAGATCGGTGGCGGTGACGTCGTCGGTGAAGACGGACGTCAGCTTCGCGGTCTTACCCGAAAACTCCACTCGGTACATCGCGGGTTTGCCCGCTGTGCTGCCGTGGGCATCCGTCGCCGGAGCGGACGCCGCGAGGTAGACCACGCCGCCGCGGACGGTGACGCTGTCCGTGCCGCCGCCGTGGGGGAGCGGGTCCGGGCTGTAGGCGTAGTGCGTGACTTCGGCTTCACCGCGTTCCGGCTCGATCGTGGTGATGCTGCTGTTGCCGTCTTCGTTCACGGTCGCGATGACCCGGTGGGCGCGCGGGTCGGCGCCGAGGCCGTCGATCTTCCCGGTCAGGTCCCAGTGCGCCACCTCCCGGCCCTGCCGGTTGTACTCGACGACGGTGCTGGTGGTCCGGCCGGACGGCGCTGGTTCGCCCTGGCTGCCGACACCGTTCTGGAAGGCGACGAAAAGGTTCTCACCGAGCCGGGCGATGTCGTCGGGCTTGGTGAGCGTCGTGCTGGATGCGAAGATCGCCGCGGTGAACCCGGCCGGAACCGTCACGCTGGAGGCACCCGTCGCCGGGGTTGCGGCGGCGGGGACGGCGAAGCCGAGTGAGGCCAGTGTCGCGGCGACGGCGACCACCGGCCCGGCAGCCGTCCGAATTCGGGCGTTCGTCACCGATGTCATGAAAATCCTTTCGCCGCGCGGAAACCGGCCGGCGGGCCGGACCCCGGCCATGCTCATCGCGAACGGTGGCGGGGTGATGACCGACGTCGGGCCGGGAGGTGGCGTGCCCCTGAACATCTACATTCCTGTAGAACTTTCTGATTCGCCGCTTCGTTCGCGACCGCATGATCCGGTGGGCACCCGGCCAGGCCCACCGGATCGGCCGGGTTGGGATTGCCGAATCGCAGCCGGTGTGCCGCGGTCGAGGCGCTTGTAGGATCACCGCATGGAGCAGAGCGAACGGCTACTGAGTCGCCACGAAATCCGTTACAAGCCAACACGTTCCGGTCATTGACTGGGCATTGGATGGTTGGCACGGCCGGTCGCGCCCGTAGTCCGAGACTGGAGCGGATATGCTCGACGTTGCCCTGTCGCCGGCCGGCCGTGTCCTGTGTGCACAGTCCTGTACGGGTCGGGTGCCATGCTGACCGTTGACGGAGTGCGTCGGCCCAATGAGTCCATTGTGGACTTGTCAGCGTACGGCCAAGACTCCGCCGTTCGGTCGCGGCGGATAGTCCTGTACCGGTCAAGAGCCCTGTCGGCCACCGTCCGGGCTTCTCAGTATTCGCAGGCTGTTTCCGTGACCGGATCTCCCGGAGCGAGGGGACGCCGCGGAGTCCGGCCTCATCGCTCCATCCAGGAATCGAGGCAGTCGCATGCGTGTCAGACCGTTTCGCCTCTATGCGTACTAGCGCTCAGCGCCGCGGCACTTGTCGTTCCGGCCACCGCAGCGTCCGCCGCGACACCCGATCGTCAACGGCGACTTCGAAGCCGGGAACCTCAGTGGGTGGACCGCCACCGGGACGACCGCGATCGTGAATTCGGGCGCGCACGGCGGCACCTACGCGGCCCGGGTCGCATCCACCTCGCCGAGTGGCTCCTCGTCGATCGCGCAGAATTTCACCGCTCCGAGCGGCTCGACGCAACTGTCCTTCTGGTACTCGGTGACTTGCCCGGACACCGTCACCTCCGACTGGGCCACCGCCACTCTGCGGGACAACACCACCGGCACCACGGCCACGCCGCTGCCCCGGACCTGCACCAAACGGCGCGGGGTGGAAGCAGGTCACCGCCGCGCATTCCTGAACCCCACCTTGACCAGCCGCGACGACAACTATCCGGGTGACCCGCCCTTCGTTGTGGTCAGTATCTACGTGCGCGGTACGGCCGGCGACGTCGACGCGGTCGCGCAGGCGTGCCGGCGCGGCCCGGGGCACGAACCTCCAAATAGCGCTGCTCTGTGCGAGGAAGAAGATCAGGCAGAACACCACGAGCAGGGACTCGGCGAGCAACTCGCCGACGGTCACCGCGGTGGTGAGCGCGCCCGACGCGCTCGCCGACTTGTTCCGGCCGAGCATCGCGGTCAGGTTGCCGAGCATCTCGTCGAGCTGGCCCGGCCTCAGGCGCAGGGGCCGGCCCGCAGCCAGGTGTGCAGGTCGGTCAGGCTCGCGGTGACCTGGTCGATCAGCCCAGGCATGCCGACGGTGACGGTGATGACGACGAACGTGACCACGCCGCCGGCCAGGGCGAGCCCGACGACCAGCACGATCGCGGTCGCCGGCCCGCGGCAACATTCTTCCTGGCCAACCAGGAAACGGCCGGGGAGAACAGGCCGGCGAGCAGCAGTGCCACGGCGACCGGGACCAGCACCAAGGCCAGCTTGACGGCCACGAATCCCACCACCGTCGGAGCTGCCGCCACGGCCAGCAAGCGCCCGGAGACAGCGGCCGCGACCCGGAGTCCGTAGGGAACCGCGGACCGGACCTCTTCGCAGAATTCGCTCTCCCGGCTCACCGGCCGATCGGCAGTCATGAGTGTCCGCCTTTCCGTGATGTCGCTGCCCGTCCCGGCGAGGACGTGGCTGGCTCCAGCGTGTCTCGGGTGGCACCACGCCAAGCGGGATTCCCGGCCCGACGTCACGGCTAACCCGGTTATCGGCTGAGCCTCGATCTGCGTCCCCCGGAGGGGCGCCGCGGCAGAGGAACCCTCGGCTGACTGATAACCGGCGAGCCGCACGGCCAACGCCGCGGGCCAGGCCGTGACGTTCCATCGTCGCCGGCTCCGACGACCTCGCCAGCCTCTTCCGTATTCCGTGGGCGTAGGGATCACGTAGTGCTAGCGCCATACACGGCCGACTTTTGAACAGGAGACGGCATGCAGTCCGTAAGTGAAGAACGACAGGGGCCGCGGCAAGTGAAAGGTCCTCGACCGTGAAGATATCGGCGTCGTCGTCGACGAAGGCAAAAGCTTCGGCTCCGGTAATGCTCACGTTTACTGTGTCGGCATCCACTTCCCGGACACTGGGGAAGTAAAGTTCTACGACAAGAGCAAGGTCACCGCGGTCTGACGCCGCGCCCGATCGACCGCTGCCGGACGAACCGGCTGCCGACAATCTGAATACTGTCCGACTTCGTCGACCGATCCGGTCGGTGGAGCATCTCGTCGAGTCAGACTCCGGCGCGCAGCGCGGCATCAAGGCGACGCTGCTGCGACACGCCGCTCGAACCGGCGGAGCACCTTGTCCTCCGTATCTGGTCGTTTCTCAGCCAATGAATCGTCACTGTCTGCGTTCGTTGCGCCGACTTCGGCGCAGTAGATCTGACGGCGGTCACGGAGCGTGGCAGCTGACAGGAGTGTGTCGTCCGGCGCCACCTCGGCCCAGGGCCAGTAAGGTCACGGGAACAACACTCGGTTGCGTGACCTCACCCGCGTCCTCGCCGATCGAAGCCCGATCCCGTGGTCGCGGCAGCGTAGTCACGCCGTCGAACCGCTGAACGCCGGCGGCGAATCAGACCGGCCTTCGAAAGGAACGACGCGTGCAGATACAGATCAGCACGGACAAGAACGTCCACGGCAGCGACGAGCTGATCCAGCGGCTCGAGGCTGAACTCCAGTCGACGCTATCGCGCTTCAGCAACCACATCACCCGCCTGGAAGTCCACTTGAGTGAAGAAGTCGCAACCGGTGGAGGCGGCCTTTCCTGCCGAATTTGGCTCTATGGGATCAAGGCGCCGCCTGCGGCGGCGCGCAGGAGTCACCTTCCGTACGGCGGGCTCCGCCCCATGGCGGACCGGCCGCCCGCTCCGCTCCGGCCGGCCGCCGGGGGAGTCCGCCGAGCGGTCGCGACCCGTACGCGCGCCGCCGCCGGGACCTCTACCCCATGACGCCCGTTCGTCAGCCCGGGGCGTGGCACTCGGACCGTCCACGGATCACCGCCCATGCGACGACGGATCACAGTGCAGCCGGTAACCCCTGCGCCCGATCCCCATCGCGCGCCTACCGGCGGCGCCCGAGCGCCACGCACCGCACACGCTACGGAACCCGCAGCCATCCGGCGCATCCAGTGCGAACAAGCTCCTCAGCCGCCTCTCAGCGAAGCCGCACCCGGCACAACACGACGAAGGCGCGGCGTCGGCACTCGGTCTCAGGCAAGCCAGGAGGGGAGCCTGACCACATGGACCGGGGCCGATCGCCGCGCCCCAGGAAAGATGCCCCAGCCGTCGCGGCGCTCCACGTCCTCGCACAGCATTGCACCGACCAGGTGACATCCGTGAGGGCGTGACGCCCGGCCCTGGGGAAGGGAGGGGCAGACTGCGACACATACACGACCCAGCCCACGAGGGGTGTGGGCGGGATCACTGAGCCGCTGAACAACCGACCGGACGCCACGCAGCGCCCACGGTATGCCCGAAGTGGACAGTCCGCCAGCAGATCATCAGAAACCCGGGATTTCCCTAGGTGGACCGTGCCTCGCAGGCGATCCCTTTGACACCGGGGCACCGGCATCAAGGGCGCCTGACGGCGTCGCTGCGCGATGAGCTTCGCTCACCCTTGACACCGGCACCCCGGCGCCAGCCTCGACCCTCGATGCGGACGACGGGCCTTAGCTGGCCCTGGGCAACCTCGTCCTGCTCAGTCCGCTCGGTGCGCTCTGCGCGCTCCGGATCCTCGCGCTGCAGTCGGTGCCGCGGATCGCGGTGGCCGCGTTGATCGTGTCGATCATCATCGAGACCAGGCTTTTCCTCATCCATGCTGGCCGGGTCAGCTCTGTCGACGACGTCCTGCTCAACACGCTCGGCGCCGCCCTCGGTGCCACGCTCACCCGCAGCCTCCGGACCACTGTGGGCCGGTTGATCCCGCGCCCGCGGCAGAGCACCCCGACTCGTTCCGCCGAGCCAGCCGCCAGCCACCGTCCCTGATCCGAATATCGCCTGGCCGCACCGGGGTAACCTGACCGACGAGCGCGGCCCGGCGTCTGAACACGGCACGGACGACAGTCGCGTGTGGACGGACACGGGATCAACGTCTTCAAGCCACTGCAATCGCACGGTGGGACTGCCTGACCTGGCAGAGGTGCCGACAGGGGTTGGGGGACCCCGCGGTGCAGGATCCCCCAACTGATGGGCGATCGTCGGTCAGCTCTGGCCGAGTAGTCCGTTCATCTCGGTGATCTCCGCCTGTTGGCCGTCGATGATCTTCTGCGCCAGGGCCTTGGCGTCGGCGTTGTCACCTTGTGCCAGTTCGGTCTTGGCCTGTCGATGGCGCCCTGGTGGTGCTGGACCATCATCTGCAGCCACATCCGGTCGAACTCGGCGCCCTTCATGCCCGGCAGCTTGGTCATGTCGGTGTCGCTCATCATGCCCGGCATCGACTGGCCGCCGGTCGTGCCCGGCATGGTCATGCCGGTCGCTGTGGCACCCAGGTGCTCAACCACCCGGTCATCTGCTGAATCTCGGGATCTTGGGCCTTCTCGATGCGGCCGGCCAGGTCGGCGACCTTGGCGTTGGCCGTCCGGCTGGGCACCATTTTGGCCATGTCCAGGGCCTGCTGGTGGTGCGGGATCATCTGCTGGGCGAAGGCGACATCGGCCTGGTTGTGATCGCCTCACCCGGCGGCGGGCGCTGTCGTGGCCGAGCCGCTCATGCTGCTCATGTCGTGCCCGGTGTCGGTGTCGGTGCCGCTGCCGCATCCAGCGAGCACGGCGCCGAGGGTCAGGGCGGCCAGAGCCGTCCCGGCCAGGGTCTTCCTGGTCATCACGGGTTACATCCTTTGCGAGCTGGTGACGTTTCGGTGCAGGGCGGGCGAGTGCGTGCACAGAGGCACGCACGGGTCCTGTCACAGCCGCAGCACGCAAAGCGAAGAGAGCAACTCGTTGGAGGAGCGGACGCGAGGTGGTCCACGGCCGGCGCTGGTCACGGCGCGGTTCGGGTCGCGGTGAGGGTGTGGGTCTGGCGTCGTTGCCACAACAGCCACCCGAACTCCAGCCCGGCGAGGGCGACCAGCACAGCCAGGCACAAGTGCAGCAGGTCGTGGCCATGGCTGGCGGGACCGGAGTGGTTCATCGCCTGATCGTGGTCCGGGCAGCACTCCGTATCGGTCCCAGCCGTCGCCTGCTCGACACTCGGTCCCGCGACGGTTTCGGCCGGTGTGAACGCCGCCTCCGCAGATGTGGCGACCATCCGCGACCCTCCATGGGACACGTCTGCCGTATGGGCGGTCACCAGGCTGTGCATCCCGATTAGGGCGAACGCCAGCACGGACAGCAGCATCCATCGCGGAGCTGTCGCACGTGCCGGGAAGATCAACCCTGCACGGTAGAACCACCGTGATGCCCCGGCCGGAGCAATGCTTGAAACCTGTGGATGGCTGGGAAGGGGGCGTACCTTCCCGGTGACCGGTTGAGGTTTCCAAGCATGGCCGACGCGCCAACGTCGGCCGGGAAGGTACGACCCGATGCTGAGCGTAGTCCCTGATCCTGCTGCTGGTGATGATGGTGCGGCGGGCGGCTCGTCCGTGTCGTCGGTGATCGATGAGCTGGTGCGTGAAGGCGCGCGGCGGATGCTGGCCGAGGCGTTGCAGGCCGAGGTCGAGGCCTACATCGCCCGGTTCGCCGGCGAGCGTGACGAGAACGGGCATCGCCTGGTGGTCCGCAACGGTCACCACGAACCCCGCGAGGTGCTGACCAGCGCGGGCGCGGTGCAGGTGACCGCGCCGCGGGTCAACGACAAGCGCATCGACCCCGACACCGGCGAACGCGAGCGGTTCTCCTCGGCGATCCTGCCGCCGTGGGCACGCAAGACCCCGAAGATCACCGAGGTGCTGCCCTTGCTGTACCTGCACGGCCTGTCCTCGGGGGACTTCGTGCCGGCGCTGGGTCAGTTCCTCGGGTCGGCGAAGGGCCTGTCGGGTCCGGTGATCACGAAGCTGACCGAGCAGTGGAAGGCCGAACAACGCGCCTTCGCCGAACGTGATCTGTCCACTGTGGACTTTGTTTATCTGTGGGCGGACGGGATCCACGTCAACATCCGCCTGGAAGAGCAGAAACTGTGCCTGCTGGTGATGATCGGGGTGCGCGCCGACGGCCGCAAGGAGCTCGTCGCGCTGGCTGACGGGTACCGCGAGTCGGCCGAGTCCTGGGCGGATCTGCTGCGCGATGCCCGCCGCCGCGGGATGCGTGCCCCGGTGCTGGCCGCGGGCGACGGGGCACTGGGGTTCTGGGGCGCGCTGCGGGAGGTGTTTCCCGAGACCCGGGAGCAGCGCTGCTGGTTCCACAAGATCGCCAACGTGCTGGCGGCGCTGCCCAAGTCCGCGCATCCCGGGGCGAAGAAGGCCCTCGCGCAGATCTGGAACGCCGAAGACCGCCGGCACGCCCTGGACGCGGTGAAGGCGTTCGATGCCGCCTACGGCGCGAAGTTCCCCAAGGCCGCCGCCAAGATCACCGACGACATTGACGTGCTGCTGGCGTTCTACGACTATCCGGCCGAGCACTGGATCCACCTGCGGACCACGAACCCGATCGAGTCAACCTTCGCCACCGTGCGGCACCGCACCAAGGTCACCAAGGGTCCTGGCTCCCGCGCGGCGGGGTTGGCGATGGCATTCAAGCTCATCGAAGCGGCCCAGGCTCGCTGGCGCGCGGTCAACGCGCCCCACCTGGTCGCCCTCGTCCGTGCCGGCGCACGGTTCGAGGCAGGCAAACTCGTCGAACGCCCCACCGAACACACCCCACCCGCAGCCGCCTAAAAGATCTTCATCCACAGGTCTTGACTATTGCTCCCCCGGCCGGGCGGGGGTGGTCGTCGACAGCAGGCACACCAAGAGCAACGGCGCGAAGCGCGATCCGGTTCACCGCCCGGTTCCCCGCCTGCACTATCCGCGGCCTCAGCGCCTGGTCCCGAGTGGTGGGTGGTCATCGTCGGTGTGGCGGTCATCGGACTGCACCTCATGGCCGTGGGCCCCGTGGTGCTCGTGCTCGCCGTGGTCGTGGCCGGCCATGGCGTCGGGTGATCCGCCCATCATGCGCAGCATCTCCCGGCCGCCACTGCGGAAGAACCGGACGAGCAGGACGGCGGCGAGGATCAGGAAGGCGATGTTGAGCCAGGTGGTGTAGTTCCACGAGATGCCTTCCGACATCACCGTCGCGGAGCGCTGCTGCGGGATCAGGCTGGTCACGCCGAACAGCAGCTCCACCAGGTAGCCGGCGCCGACCATGGCGGCGTAGAACGTGCCGAGCAGGACCAGGGTCATGCGTGTGCCGTAGTAGCGCCGGTAGATGTTGAGGATCGGCAGAATGAGCAGGTCGGCGAAGATGAACGCGACCACGCCGCCGAAGCTGATGCCGCCGTTCCACAGCACCGCGGCCAGCGGGACGTTGCCGATGGAGCAGACGAACGACAGGATCGCCACGATCGGTCCGACGATCGGACCCCACAACGCGGAGATGACCGGGTGGTCGGTGAAGAAGAATGCCCGCCAGAACGACTCCGGCACCCACGCGCCGATCGCCCCGGCGATGAGCAGGCCGATCACCAGGTCCCGCAGGATCGCCGCCCATTCCATGACGAACACGTGCGCCACCGAGGTGAACCCGCGTGGCGAGAACAGGCGCCGCCAGAACGAACCCTCGCCGGTGACCGACATGTCCATCGCGGCGTGGCCCTCCATCGACCCCGCCAGTCCACGCTCGGCCTGCTCGCGTGCCTTCTCGATCAAGCGCTTACGGACGAAGATCCGGAACAGCAGGGCGAGCAGCACGATCATGATCGGGCCGCCGACGAACTCGGCGGCGGTGAACTGCCAGCCCATCAGCAGCGCCATGATGGTGCCCAGCTCGACCACGAGATTGGTGGAGCCGATCTCGAAGGCCATCGCCGCGGTGAAGTTCGCGCCCTTGCGGAACAGTGAGCGGGTCAGCGCGACCGCGGCGTAGGAGCACGACGACGACGCCGCGCCCAGCAGCGACGCCACCGCGAGCGTGCGCGGCCGCTCGTCGCCCATCAACCGGACGATCGTGGACTTGCGCACCACCGCCTGCACCACTGCGGACAACAGGAACCCGAGGATCAGCGCCCACAGGATCTCCCAGGTCATCGACCCGGCCAACGCGAGCGCGTGCCCTATCGAATCCACCATTTCCACTACCCGCATACCTCTGGGGGGTATCTAACGTGGGCGAATGTAAACCCTGATGGTCTCCGCCGTCACTGTGACCCGCACGACAGCGTTTCGGGTACGGGTCATCCGCGGTTCCGGCGTCATCGACGACCGGGATGAGGCCTGATGGGCCGACCTGATCGACGAGGCCCGCGTGTTCGTCACCGGACACCACTGACCGTCACCCCTTCCTGCCGAATTTCTCGTGTTGCTGTGTCGATCCGGGTGCGGCCCGTTCGTAGTGGGGTGAGGATGTGGGATGGGGCCGCCGATCACGAGGAGAAGGCACTATGACGCGCTACCTGTTGTCCGTGCACAGCCGCGAAGGCGGCGAGGTCCGTGAGCCGATGACCGAGGAGCAGATGCGCCAGTCCCACGCGCGCCTCGGCGACATCGAGCGGGAGATGGCTACGGCGGGCGCTTGGGTGTTCTCCGGCCGCCTGCACGAGCCGGACACCGCCACCGTCGTGCGCGTGTCCGACGGTGAACTGCTGACCACCGACGGCCCGTTCGCGGAGTCCAAGGACCATCTCGGCGGCTTCTACGTCAATCCAGGTGCCGATCGAGGTCCGCCCGTTCGCCGGCTTCGCCGACGAGCCGATGGCTTGACCGAGGTGGTCGAGGAGGCGGTGGTCGGCCGGATCTTCCGCGAGGAGTCCGGCCGGTCGGTGGCCGCCGTCATCGGCTTCTGCGGTGACATCGACGTCGCCGAGGACGCGGTGCAGGAGGCGTTCGCCATCGCGCTGCGCAAGTGGCCGGAAGGCGGGTTGCCACCCAACCCCGGCGGCTGGATCACCACCACCGCCCGCAACCGCGCCATCGACCGGCTGCGCCGCGATGCGCGAGGCCGGGAGCTGTTCGGCGACATGGCCGCGGTGGCGGCCCAGGACGATCTGGGGGAGGTGGACGCCGTGCCGGACGACCGGTTGCGCCTGATCTTCACCTGTTGCCATCCGGCGCTGGCCGGCGAGGTACGGGTGGCGCTCACACTGCGGCTGCTGGGCGGCCTGTCGACCACGGAGGTCGCCCGAGCGTTCCTGGTGGCCGAACCGGCCATGGCGCAACGGCTGGTCCGCGCCAAACGCAAGATCAAGGCCGCCCGCATCCCGTACCGGATACCGGCGGCCGAGGAACTGCCCGGCCGGCTGCGGTCGGTACTGGCCGTCATCTACCTCGTCTACACGACGGGACTCACCAGGCCGGGCCTCTGCGCGGAGGCGATCCGGCTGGCGCGGATCCTGGCCGGGCTCATGCCCGACGAACCAGAGGTCGCCGGTCTGCTCGCGCTTGTCCTGCTGGTCGAGTCCCGGCGTGCGACGCGCACGCGGCCGGACGGCTCGCTCGTGCTGCTCGTCCAGCAGGACCGAGCCGGTGGGATCACGCCCTGATCGGGGAAGGCCAGGCGATCGTCCGCCGATGCCTGCGCCGCAACCAGCCCGGTCCCTACCAGATCCAGGCGGCGATCAACGCCGTGCACGCCGACGCCGCGACCGCCGCGCAGACCGACTGGCCGCAGATCCTCGCCCTCTACGACCAGTTGTTCGCTCTCGCACCGACCTCGGTTGTGGTGCTCAACCGCGCCATCGCTGTCGGTGAGGTACACGGCCCCGCCGCCGCCCTCGCGCTCGTGGACGAGTCGGACCTCGACCACTACTACGCCTTCCACGCCGCCCGAGCCGACCTGCTGCGACGACTCGGCCGTGACGACGACGCGCACACCGCCTACCAGCGAGCCGCGGCCCTGGCACCCTCCGACGCCGAGCGAGACTTCCTCACCCACGGCGGCAGAGGCGCCCGCTGAGCCGATCAGGCCGGCTTGGCGGCGCGGAAGTAGGTGATCAGCCCCATGATGGGACCGCCGCCGCCTGGATCACGCGCCGCTGCAGACAGGACGGGGTCATGCGGCGATCTCCGACAGGGTTTCGGGACGCCAACATTCGTTTTTCCCTGCGCCGGAACGGAAAGTCGCCGCATGGATCCGGCGGAAACGGTTGCGAAAACTCGGCAGAAGGGTGGGATGCCGCGGCGGGCGCGGTCGGCAGGGTCGAGACCGTGGTGGGTGGTGATGATCGGTTGGGTGATAACGCTTTCGGCACCGCCGAGGCTGGCCGCGATGCTGAACACGCGCAGCCGATCGACGACGGCCGCGTCCGCACAGCTCGTGCTGCTCGGCGCTGGTGTTCGACATCGTGACGCGTAAGTAGTAGCTTACGCGTCATGGTGACCTCGACCGCTGATCCGTGGCAGGCCCTGGCCGATCCCACTCGGCGCAGGGTGTTCGCCCGTGTCGCCGGCGGGCCGTGCTCGGTCACCGAGATCGCGCGGGACCTGCCGGTCAGTCGTCCGGCGGTGTCGCAGCACTTACGAGTTCTGCTGGATGCGCGGCTGGTCGACGTCCAGCAGCAGGGCCGGATGCGCGTGTACGAGATGCGAGCAGACGGCCTGGATGAGATGCGTCAAGAGCTCGACTCCTACTGGCGCAAGACCTTGACCAGATTCAAAGACGTGGCCGAGCGGACCTACCGACCGACCGCGACGACAGCGGAAGGGACACCACCTCGATGAGCACCACTCCACAAGACCAGACCGCCCTGCAGGTCGACATCGTCGTCGACGTCCCCGTCGAGCACGCCTTCCGCGTGTTCACCGACCGGTTCGACGAGATCAAACCCCGCGAACACAACCTGCTCGCGGTGCCGATCGAACGCACAGTGCTGGAGCCCCAGGTCGGCGGCACCGTGTACGACGTCGGCACCGACGGCAGCCGGTGCACCTGGGCACGGGTCCTCGCGTGCGAGCCACCGCATCGGCTGGTCATCAGCTGGGACATCAGCCCACGATGGCAGCTTGAGTCCGACCCGGACCACACCAGCGAGGTAGAAATCCGATTCACGGCCGAGGCGCCCGAACGCACCCGTGTGGTGCTCGAACACCGGCACCTCGACCGGCATGGCGAGGGCTGGCAGGGCTTCACCAACCTCGGCACCGGCGAAGGCTGGCCCCTCTACCTCGAACGGTTCCGCGCGGCAACGCAACGGCACGCCGAGGGCGCCTCAGTCAGCTAGCGTCCATATCGGACCCGATCCTCGACGACAGCGGAGAGGTCACGTGAGCATGAATGCCGGCGCCCGGCATCGCGATCACGCGGAAGCCTTCGTCGCTATGCAGCCCCTCGTTCACTCCTGTTGACCTGGAAGAAGTCACAAAGCAGCTGGTCAAGGCCAAGGCCGTGAAGCACTGCAAGCGGCGAAGCGTGAGGTCCGACGAGCGCAAGGGGCCACGGCCGACTGTCGAAGAGCGTCGTGGCAGGGCCAAAGTGCAGCTCCTGCTCTTGCAGTACCGAGAAGGTGCTACTCGACAGGAGCTTGCCGACCGATATGAGATCAGCTTGCGCGGGGTGGGACGGCTGTTGCAACGTCATGATCCGCAACAGCTAGACCGCGCCCCGGGACGAACGGCTCAATGTCGCTCACGCAGGCATGGAGCCCGCCGTCTTCCGGAGTGACGTGCGCGGAAACCTCCGGGGGGCGAATCGGCCGACGTGACATTACCTGATCAAGGCGAGAACTCTCCGAAAGTTAGCGGGACGCTAAAATACCGGCTGGGACGGGAATTCCAGTCGGTGGGTGGTTGTGGCGGGCAGGTTCCGCCCGGACCATGCCATTTCGGCGGCCATCGACCGCCGTTTCGCCGAGGACTCTTCTGGGAGAACCCATGAACAGACGGAAGTCACGGTTGGCGATCATCGCAGGTGTCGTGCTCTTGCTGGGCGGCCTCGGACTGGGCCCGGCCAGTGCGGGAGCCCGGCCGAGCACGGGCGTCGGCTCGTG
Source organism: Amycolatopsis sp. NBC_01488 (assembly GCF_036227105.1). Classification (NCBI taxonomy): domain Bacteria; kingdom Bacillati; phylum Actinomycetota; class Actinomycetes; order Pseudonocardiales; family Pseudonocardiaceae; genus Amycolatopsis; species Amycolatopsis sp. NBC_01488. The sequence continues at coordinate 4,486,154 of NZ_CP109434.1, forward strand.
CACGCTCAAGAACTGGCAGCCGGGCGACGACCCGGGCGACGCCAAGGACCTTCCGGAAGGAAATCGGCCACAGTCCTACAAAGGGGACGATTACGACTGCAGCGGCGCGACTTTCGCCGCGCCCGGCGCCGAATTCACGAAGTTCCCGCAACCGAAGAATTTCCCGAACCGGTCCGGCCTTGTGCAGCCGCTGGCCACGACCGCGTCGAATCCGCTGGCGCCGTACTTCCCGCCGTTCACCCATTTCGTGGTGCTGGTCCGGGAGAACCACACCTTCGACGACTACCTCGGCGACTGCGCCACGACCGTGCAGGCCGGCTGCAACGGCGCCGTGCAGAGCACGAACCACATCAGCTCGGTCCCGAACCTGCACACGCTCGCCAAGAACAACGTGCTGATGGACGCCTACAGCACCGGCACGCAGCCGCCGAGCGGCCCGAACCACTGGTGGCTCTTCTCCGCCCAATCCCAGTCCAGCTCCCAGCAGCAGCCCTATCCGGGCACCACCGGGACGCAGTTCGACCGCTTCCTCAAGGGCGTCTCGAGCCCGGGCGGCCTCGGCACGGACCCGTGCGCGACGCAGACCGGCACGACGACCGGCACCAGCCCGTACCCGTACGTCATGAACGGTGACTTCTACTGGATGCTGAGCAGCGGCAGCGGCGAGTGGAAGAACCCGGGCACGGGCAAGCCTGAGGTGCTCCCGGTCAACCGGCCCGGCACGTCCGTACCGGAGCTGCTGAACTACAACAACTACACCTGCAAGGCGCAGAACGACGACGACCAGGTCATCGGCGACGGCTTCCGGAACTACGTGTCCACGAACGGTTTGCCCGCGTACTCCTACGTCGAGCTGTTCAACGACCACCCCGGGACCTACCAGGACATCCCGAAGAACGACGCGGTCACCAAGCAGGTCGTCGACTCGCTCATGAACAACGCGTCGTACAAGGACAACACGGTCATCGTGGTGACCGAGGACGACACCCAGAACGGCAGCAACGGCCCCGACCACATCAGCAACACCTACCGCGTGCCGACCGTCGTGGTCGCTTCCCCGAAGTACATGAAGCAGGGCTACGTCTCGCACGTCGCCTACAGCACCAACAACGTGCTGGCCGCGATGGAACGCACCCTGCAAAACGTGTCGCCCGGCGCCATCGACCCGAACGGCAACCTCGGCCGGACCACCTTCCCGATGACCTCCGCGGACCAGGCCGCGCTCGGCGACCCGCTGGAGGACTTGTGGGTCCAGGGCGCCACCCCGTTGTCGGCTACGGCCGGCGCGTCGCCGACGACCGGGAACGCGCCACTGACCGTGTCGTTCACCGGCTCGGCGACCGGCGGCCTGGCGCCCTACGCCTACAGCTGGAACTTCGGTGACGGGTCGGCGGCGAGCACGGCGCAGAACCCCGGTCACACCTACAACGCCGCCGGCAACTACACGGCGACGCTCACCGTGACCGACAGCGCTTCGCCGGCGCACACGGCCACGTCGAGCGTGGCCGTCACGGTCGGCGCGGTCGGCCAGCCGCTTGCGGCCTCCGCGTCCGCCGCGCCGACGTCCGGCCAGGTTCCGCTGACCGTCGCGTTCGGCGGAACCGCCACCGGCGGGACACCGGCGTACTCCTACAGCTGGAACTTCGGTGACGGCAGCGCGGCGAGCACCACGCAGAACCCCAGCCACACCTACAACAGCGCCGGCACGTACACGGCGACGCTGACCGTCACCGACAGCGCGTCGCCCGCGAAAACCGCCACGTCGACCGTGCAGGTCACCGCGTCGCCCATCGCCGGGGCGCCGCCGGGCGCACCCACCGGCCTCACCGCCACCCCGGGGAACGGCCAGGTGACGCTGAACTGGACGGCGCCCGCAAGTAACGGAGGCGTCAACATCACGTCGTACCGCGTGTACCGCGGCACCGCGAGCGGCGGCGAAATGCTGCTGACCAGCGGCGGCTGCGGCAGCCTCGGCGCTGTGCTTTCCTGCACCGACAGCGGTCTCACCAACGGCCAGCCCTACTACTACCGGGTCAGCGCCGTGAACTCGATCGGCGAGGGCACGCAGAGCACAGAGGCGACGGCAACCCCCAGCGGCTGCACGCCCAGGCAACTGCTCGGCAACCCGGGCTTCGAAACCGGAAGCGCGGCGCCGTGGTCGACGACGTCCGGTGTGGTCGCCAGCAACACCGCGGAGCCCGCCCACACCGGCAGCTGGGACGCCTGGCTCGACGGTTACGGCTCGACGCGCACCGACACGCTGTCCCAGCCGGTCACGCTGCCGTCCGGGTGCTCGACGTACCAGCTGAGTTACTGGCAGCACATCGACACGGCCGAAACCACGACGACGACCAAGTACGACACGCTCAAGGTGCAGGTGCTCAACAGCGCGGGGACCGTCCTGGCGACCCTGGCGACGTACTCCAACCTGGACCACAACACCGGCTACAGCCAGAAAACCTTCGACCTGGCCCCGTACGCGGGCCAGCAGATCACGCTCAAGTTCACCGGAGCCGAGGACTATACGAGGCAGACGTCCTTCGTTCTGGACGACACCGCGATCACCGTGAGCTGACCGCGAGAGCAGGCCGGCCGCCCCGGGGACCCCGCGTCACCGGGGCGGCTTTCGTCTTCTATACCCCCGCGGCGTGTTGCGATGAGATCTGACGCAGACCGAGGGACGGATCGACGTGTTCGTCCAGTCGATCGGCACGACGGCCTCACTTCGCGGCGCCGCGACCCGCTCAAGCGCCACAATCCGCGCTACGGGTGGTCGCGGTCGAGCCGGCCGAGTCCGCCGTGCTGTCCGGTGGGCGGCCGGGGGTGCGCACCGCATCGAGGGCATCGGGATCGGTTACGTTCCGCCGATGTGGGGCCCGGACCTGCCGGGCGAGATCGTCCCGATCGCTACCGCCGACGCCGAGGACATGGCCAGGCGCATGGCCCGCGAGGAGGGTCTCTTCGCTGGTACGTCGTCAGGCGCCTACGTGCTCGGCGCGATCAGGTCGGCCAGCGTCTCGGACCGACCGTCAGGGTCGCGACCTTACTGGGGTGGATTCGGGCCTGAAGTATCTGAGCACCACTGTGTACCAACGCGGATGAATTCGACAAGAACTTCATTGAGATGTTCTTCGCCACACGGGGCGTCGAGAGGCGGCCGCACCCAGTGGCGCGGAGTGGTTTGCAACGCGGGTGTGTTCGCGATTTCGCACAGGAACAGCCTGCGGCGTCCGGCGGGATGCGTACAGGAAGACCGGGTCGCGCAGCCAGGGTCGTGCTTGAGCATCTGGCCGGGGAACTCGGACGGTGAGACGGTGATCCGCAGGGTTGGTCAAGCCGGTGCCGACATCGTTCCCGTCAGTCAGCTCGCGTTCCTCGATCAGGCCGCTCTTGATGCGAGCCCGTTGAGGCTGACCAGGTTCTGCACGCCGACGTGCGGCGTTTCTTCAATAATCATGGAAAGTCTCCCCGATTGGCGGGCTTGGTTCAGGTTGCCTCGGGTCGCCGTCGCGGGAATGGAAGTTTCGGCCGCCCCAAGGAGCCTTGGGGAGATATCTCCAAGCAATCGCCGTATGTGTTTTTTTCCGGACTGGATCCGCTGTCGCGCGGCTTCGCCTTCACTGACAGATATGACGTGATCACCCGAGTAGCCCCATGTACTTACCCCTTCGGCTGCGTCACGTCCGTCGCCGTGCGAGGTACCGTCGACCGGTCGTTTCGTTGCCCGCTATCGAATGTTCGGTCCGGCAGGCCGAACCGCTGTTCATGACGACTCGAAAACCGGACGAGCGGAGACCCGTTGAAAATCTTGGTGCTGTGCTCCGCGTTCAATGGCCTCAGTCAGCGCGCCTGGCTGGGTCTCCGCGCCGCGGCCACCGCGTCACGGTGGAGACGGTGCACAATTCGCAGGAGATCGCCGCGGCGGTGACGGCTACCGACCCCGAGTTGATCATCTGCCCGTTCCTGCGACAGCGGGTTCCCGAGGGGGTCTGGCGACGCTACCGCACGATCATCATCCATCCCGGCCCGGAGGGAGACCGCGGCCCGTCCGCGCTGGACTGGGCGATCATGGACGCCGAGCCCACCTGGGGCGTGACCGCCCTGCAGGCGACCGGCGACCTCGACGGCGGGCCGGTCTGGGGCACGCGAGTGTTCCGGATGCCGGCTGATCCGCCGCGCAAGAGCACTCTCTACAACACCGAGGTGTCCGACGCCGCGATGAGCCTGATCGATGAGGTGGTGGCCAAGGCCGAAGACGCCGGTTTCACGCCGGGACGCCAGGACCACCATCGGCCCGAAGCGGTGGGGAGGATCCGTCCCGTGGTCCGGCAGGCCGATCGATCCTTCTCCTGGGGCGACCCGACCGGCCACATCCTGCGTCGCATCCGCGCCGCCGACGGCCGTCCCGGAGTGCACACCGAGTTGGCCGGTGTGCAGGTCGCAGTGTTCGACGCCCATCCCGGAGACGCCTCGCTCGACGAGCCCGGCACCATCGCGGCACGACGGCAGGGTGCGATGCTGGTCCGCACCGGCGACGGCGCGCTGTGGATCGGGCAGGCGCGGCGGTTGGCTCCCGAGGCCCCAGGCACGACGGTCAAGCTGCCCGCCACCGTGGCTCTCGGGGGCGTTCTCGAGGTGCCGCGGACCGCAGGCCCGCCCAGCCTGCGGGAGATCAGCTACCGGCGGGTGGGCAAAGTGGGGTTGGTGCGATTCGAGTTCTACAACGGCGCGATGGGCACCGCGCAGTGCCGGCGGCTTGCCGCGGCCGTGCGCCACGCGGCCGCGCAAGACACCGCTGTCCTGGTCCTGGCAGGCGGCGAAGTGTTCTCCAACGGCTTGCATCTGGGTGTCATCGACGCCCATCCGGATCCTGCGGCGGAAGCGTGGCGGAACATCACCGCGATCGACGACCTCTGCCAGGAGATCATCGGCTGCGCCGGCCAGCTCGTGGTGTCCGCGCTCGCCGGCGACGCGGGCGCGGGCGGGGTGATCTCGGCGCCGACACAGTGATCGCCCGGGACGGCGTCCTGCTCAACCCGCATTATCAGAAGATGGGCTTGTACGGCTCGGAGTACTGGACCTACGTGCTGCCCCACCGGGTCGGCGAAGCACAGGCACGTCGGCTGGCCACCAGCTGCGAGCCGATCAGCGCCGCCGAAGGGGCAGAGATCGGGATCATCGACCGACTCGCCGCGAGCGACCGCGGGGGATTCATCGCAACCGTGCTGGACTACGCCACCGAACTCGTCGTCGGCGGCCAGGCGGATGCCCTGCTCTACCGCAAACACGCCACCCGAGAAGCCGACGAGCAACGCAGGCCACTGGAAACCTACCGGGTACGGGAACTCGCCGAAATGAGCCACGACATCTTCGACGACCGCCACGGTTTCGCCCACGCCAGGCGCACCTTCCTCACCGGCCGGCCCGCCGGCCCGACGCTGCCGAAACCCCGCCTGCCAGCCCCACGACTCCCTTAGATGAGGCCCGTCAGCTGATCGCGCGGGCAGCCGAACTGTTCACCGGCCCGCGCTGGTCGCCACGCGGGACGGGGAGGTCGCGGACCAGCTGAGATCGAGTCGTGAATTAGGGACGGAGCGGAGCGAGCCGCGGGTTGGATAGCGGCGAGCAATCGGCTGGCGGCGTCTGCGAACCGAGGAGTCGGACGGCTCGGAGTGCTCACAGCGCGGTCGTTTCGGATCGTTCGTTGTGGTCTGTATCTACGTGCGTGGTACGGCTGAACCGCCCGACAAGGTGTCCGGACAACCGGGGGAAGCTCACGATTATTTCAGGTGGTGGCACCGTGGTGCCAACCGCCGAGGGCGCTCGGCCAGGCTAACTTCTAACGGTTGTGGTTACAGTGCAGTTCCCAAACGCAGTTCGTTTGCCTCAACGTGTGAGACGTGTCGTCGAAGTGTCAACGCTCATACGTCACCGGTGGGAAGACCGCCGCGGGCGACCTCACCTTCATGGTGAAACTGCGCCGCTGCTGACGTCACTGCCGGAATCATGCCCGCGGATCGGGGCTCGGGAAATCGCTCCGGTGGCGTCACGGGCGCGATCTGCGCGGGTTGCACCGCCGCGTTCTGGCGTCACCGTCGTGTGCCGGTGTGGTTCCGGTTCGCGGTCTTGCCGGCCGGGTGTGGCCGTGCGTTCGCGGGCCGGATGGGCTGGCGGGCCGAGCGTCGTGGCGGCGAGTAGGGCGTGGGTGCCGGTAGGCGCAGCAGCACGCCGAACTTGCCGGGTCCGTGGTGGCGCAGGGCGGCGGCGGCCTGGGGTTCGTTGCGGGCGCAATTGGCGAGGATGCCGAACAGCAGCATGGTGATCAGCAGTGACGAGCCTCCGTAGGAGATCAGGGGCAGGGTGACCCCGGTGACCGGCAGTAGGCCGACCACGTACCCGATGTTGATCGCGGCTTGGGCGACGACGAGCAGGGTGAGGGTGCCCGCGACGATCCGGATCCACGGGTCGAGGTTGCGGCGGGCGATCCGTGTCCCGACGACCGCGACACCGGCGTACAGGGCGATCACGAAGACGCAGCCGACGAAGCCGAGTTCTTCGCCGAGGAGCGCGAAGATGAAGTCGTTCTGCACCCCGGGCAGGTAGCCCCAGTTGGCGCTCCCCCGCCCGAGTCCCCGGCCGAAGATGCCCCCGTCGGCGAGCGCGTACAACGCCTGGGTCGTCTGGTAGGACTCCGTACTCGAGTCGGGTGCCGCCGAGAAGAACGACAGGATCCGCGCCGTCCGGTAGCCGGCGCTGAGGGCGAGTACGGTGAATCCGGCGACCGCCCCGGCCAGCAGGGCGGCGAACAGCCGCGCCGGGATGCCCGCGAACCACAGCAGCCCGAGCAGGATGATGCCGAGGGTGATCGTGCCGCTGAGGTTGGGTTGTGCCATCACCAGCGCGAACATCACCAGCGTCACCGGGACTACGGGCACCATCAGGTGCCGCCACCGGCGCAGCAGGTGGTATTTGGCGACCAGGACGTGCGCACCCCACAGCGCGAGGGCGAGCTTGGCGAACTCGATCGGCTGAACCGACTGCCCGGCGACGACGAACCAGCGTTGCGCCCCGCCGCCGGTCGTCCCCAGGGGGGTCAGCACGGCGGCCAGCAGGCACACCGCCAGGACCATCGCCGTGCCGGCCAGCCTGCGGATCTTCCCGATCGGCACCCGCAGGCCGAGCCAGAACACGCCGGCGCCGAGACCGACGTAGCTGACGTGCTTGAAGAAGAGGCTGTACTGGCCACCGCCGGTGCGCGGATCGTAAGACGAGACCGACGAAGCGCTCAGCACCATCACCACGCCCACGGCCACCAATACCCCGGTCAAGGCCAGCACCAGGTGAAACGACGCCAACGGGCGCGTCAGCCACCCGGTCAGCCCCTCCCGCACGGCCATGGCCCGTGACGCGCGCAGGCGGTCAGCCGACTCCGGTCGCGGCGCCTCGACGGTCTTACCCCGGTCGTCCGGCGAAAAGCCGCGACGCGCGTGAGCCGGCGTTCGTGGTCGCGTTTCCACGACGGACAATCCCGTCGTTGCGGCACTCCTGTCGTTGCGGTCCGGGCCCTCTGCGTTCGCGTTCTTCCGTGCTCGCACCGGTGATCAGCCGTTGCGGACGCGTCGCCGTGGCATTCGCAGTTGCCTGTGATGCTCGATGGCGAGCCGGACCATGTCGGCCACGTGCTGGTCGTCGACGTAGTGGATCTGGTGCTTGCCCTGCCGGCGGGCACGCACCAGCCCGGCGAGTTTGAGCTTCCCCAGGTGATGACTCACGGTGGCCACGCTCTGCCCGGTCTCCTCGGCCAGTGTTCCCACGTCGCGTTCGCCCAGGGTCAGCAACCACAGCAGATGCAACCGGACGGTCGCGGACAACAGACCGAACGTCGCCGCGGCGTCCTGGAGTAGGTCGGGGGGCAGCGGGTCGGAGTCGGGCGGTGCGGGCACGGGGTCATCCTCTCGCGTGTCCCCGTAGCGTGACGTACACCCCGTCACTTGCACAAGTGTTTGACTGTTTCGGGTGGGTGCGGTGTACTGGGTCCCGGCCGCCCCCTGCCGGGCGCTGCGGCCTGTCCGTGGAGGGAGGTGAGCCGGGTGACCGGCGAAGGAAGTAGTCGCCGCGACCGCGCGGACGTCCGGCTTTCCCCGTCCACCCGGGAGTAGGCGCGGTGGTCCGCGCGGTCGTTTCGCTGGCGATGCGCACAGCAGTGACCTCGACGGACAGGACCTCCCGATGACCCGTTTCCCCGGCGTGGCGCCCGAGCTGGGCGACGCGCCCGTGCTCACCGTCTTCCGGCAGCTGGCCAGCTCGCCCAAGGGCCTCACCGAGACCGAGGCCGCGGACCGGCTGCTCGGCTACGGTGACAACCACCTCGATCCTGCCCGGGACGGCGTCCTCCGCCGGATCTGGGCCGCGGTGCGCAGCCCGTTCGTGGCGCTGCTGGCCGGACTGGGTGTGGTGTTCGCGGCGGTGGGGGATGTGCGCGGCGCGGTGACCGTGGCGATGATGGTCGTCGTGAGCGTGCTGCTGCGGTTGTGGCAGCGCACCCGCTCCGAGCGGGCGGTCGGCGCGGTGCGGGCGCGGGTCACCACGACGGTCACCGTGCGGCGGCGGGCCGGCGAGGGCTATCCCGCCACCGAGCGCGAGGTGCCCACGGCCGACCTGGTACCCGGGGACGTGGTGCTGCTCGGCCCCGGTGACGTCGTGCCGGCAGACATCCGGGTGGTCGCCGCTACGGACCTCGTCGTGGACCAGTCGGCGCTGTCGGGCGAGGCGCTGCCGGTTGGGAAACGGCCGCCGGCGCCGCGGCCCCGGCGCAGGGCGCTGCCGCCGCAGCTGGTGGACATGCCCGCGCTCGGGTTCGCCGGGACGTCGGTGGTCGGCGGCAGTGCGACGGCCGTCGTGGTCGCCACCGGCGGCGCGACGTACTTCGGTTCGCTGGCCGCGCAGGCCACCGCGCCACGCGCGGAGTCGAGTTTCGAGGCCGGGGTCCGCCGCGTCGGCTGGACGCTGATCCGGTTCATGCTCGTGATGGTGCCGATCGTGCTCGTGGTCAACGGCACGGTGACCGGGAACTGGGCGCAGGCGTCGATGTTCGCGGTCGCGGTCGCCGTCGGCCTGACCCCGGAGATGCTGCCGGTGATCGTGACGACCAACCTCGCCAGGGGTGCTTCGGCGCTGTCGCGGCAGCAGGTAATCGTCAAGCGGCTCGACGCGATCCAGGACCTCGCCGCGATGGACGTGCTGTGCGTGGACAAGACCGGCACGCTCACCGAGGACCGGGTGGCCTTCGCCCACAGCATCGACGCGGACGGGCGCCCGGACGGCGAAGCCGCCGAGTACGCCTACCTGGCCGTGCACTTTCAGACCGATCGGCACGACCGGCTGGACGAAGCGATCATCGAGCAGCTCGCCGGCGACGACGAGAACCTGCTGACCGACGCGCTGTTCACCAAGGTCGGCGAGATCGGCTTCGACCACACCCGCCGCCGCGCCACGGTCGTCGTGCGCCGGGCGGGGGCGGACATCCTGGTCACGAAGGGAGATCCGGACGAGATCCTGCCGCGCTGCACCCACGCCCGGCGCGCCGGGGAAGCCGTCGAGCTGAATACGGCGGCCCGCGGCGATCTCGCCGACCTGGTGCGGGCGTACGCGGGACACGGGATGCGGATCCTGGCCGTGGCGGCCCGGCCGGCACCGGCGCGGCTGGGGGACTACACCGAGGACGACGAATCCGGGCTGGTGCTGGTCGGTTTCGTCGGCTTCGTCGACCCGGTCCGCGACGGGGCCGCCGCGGCCGTGGAAACGCTGGCGGCACACGGAATCCCGGTCAAGATCCTCACCGGCGACAACCCGCACGTCGCCGCCCAGGTCGCCGAGCAGGTCGGCGTCCGGGTGGGGGATGTCGTCGTCGGCGGTGACGTCGAAGCGGCCGACGACGCCGATCTGCGCGCCCTGGTCGAACGCACGACGGTGTTCGCCAAGCTCGCCCCGGCGCACAAGGCCCGGATCGTGACCGCGCTGCGGGCGACGGGCCGGGTCGCCGGGTTCATCGGCGACGGCGTCAACGACGTCGCCGCATTGCGGGTCGCCGACGTCGGCATCGCACCCGACACCGCCACCGACGCGGCGAAAGAGGCAGCCGACCTGGTGCTGCTGGAGCGCGACCTCGGAGTGCTCGCCCGTGGCGTCGTCGAGGGGCGCCGGACGCTGGGCAACACGCTCAAGTACGTCAACATCACGGCCAGCTCGAACTTCGGCACCGTGCTGACCGTCCTGGCGGCCAGCGCGTTCCTGCCCTTCCTGCCGATCCTGCCGATCCAGCTGGTCGTGGCGAACCTGCTCTACGACGCCGCCCAGATCGCGCTGGCCTGGGACCGGATCGACCCGGAGTATCTGCGCGCGCCGCGCCGATGGGACGCGCGCGGGCTGACCCGATTCATGCTCGTGTTCGGCCCGGTCAGCTCGCTGTTCGATCTCTCGACGTTCGCGGTGCTGTGGTGGGTGTTCGGCGCGGGCTCGAACCCGCTGCTGTTCCAGACCGGCTGGTACGTCGAGGGCCTGCTCTCGCAGCTGCTGGTCGTGCTGGTGCTGCGCGGCCGTGCCGCGCCCATGCGGGGCAGCAGGCCGGCCCGGGCGGTGGTCGCCGCGGCGGCGGGGGCCGGGCTGGGTGGGCTGCTGCTGCCGTTGTCGCCGCTGGCGGGGCCGCTGCGCCTGCACCCGCTGCCCGTGAGCTACCTGGGATGGCTGCTCCTCATGCTCGTGACCTATGCCGTGGCCGCCCAGCTGATCAAACGGTTGTACGCCCGTCGGCGTCCCGCCTGGTGGTAACCCCCTTCTTCCTGAGCTGAACGAGAGTGAGCGCAGATGACGACTGCGGACATGTTGCTGCGCCTTGCCGCCGGGGTCGGCCTGGGCACGATGATCGGTTTCGAGCGCCAGTACCGCGCGCGCATGGCGGGGCTGCGCACGAACGCCCTGGTCGCCGCCGGGGCGACGCTGTTCGTGCTGCTGTCCGCGCACGGGTTCACCGGCGCCGGCGCCGATCCGACGCGGGTCGCGGCGCAGATCGTGTCCGGCATCGGGTTCCTCGGCGCCGGGGTGATCCTGCGTGAGGGCCTGACCGTGCGCGGGCTCAACACCGCCGCGACGCTGTGGTGCTCGGCGGCGGTCGGGTCGCTGGCCGGCGCCGGGCTGTACCTGACCGCGGTGGCGGGCACGGCTGTAGTGGTGGCGGTGAACGTGGCGCTGCGGCCGCTGGGCCGCGTGGTTGACCGCCGCCCGGACACCCGCGGCGAAACGCCCGCCGTCTACACCTTCCGTGCAGTGACCCGCGACGACGCGGAAGCGCACGTCCGCAACCTGCTCGTGCAGGCCTTGTCCCGCACGGACTTCGCCCTGCAGTCAATCGAAAGCGTCAACGCCGCCACGGTCGGCCAGGTCGAGGTGCGGGCCGCCCTGTCGGCCGAGCAGCGCGACGACAAACAGATGGAGTCGGCGGTCAGCCGGCTGTCCCTGGAGCCGTCCGTGACCAGCGTGCGCTGGCAGGTCACCAATCCCGACCACGACGACGTCGAAGACAGGTGACCCCATGGCCTTGCTCCGCACCTTCCCGACCAAGGGCGTCCTTACGCGGCCGCGGCGCACGATCGCCGACGTGGTCGTGTTCCTCGGCGCCGCCGCGCTGCTGTGGCTGCTCGTGCGCCTGGCGCACGGCGCCGCCGTTCCGTGGACCCCGGCGACCGCTCCGTCCACAGTGTCCACCGATCCGACCGAACTCCCGTTCTACGCTGGGCGTTCGCTGCTGCGGATGTTCCTCGCGCTGGCGGTGTCGGTGGTCTTCACCTTCGTGTACGCCACCGCCGCTGCCCGGCTGCGGCGCGCCGAGAAGGTCCTGATTCCGCTGCTGGACATCCTACAGTCGGTGCCGATCCTGGGGTTCCTGTCGGTGACGATCACCGGGTTCATCGCGCTGTTCCCCGGCTCGGAGCTGGGGCTGGAGTGCGCGTCGGTCTTCGCGATCTTCACCTCGCAGGCCTGGAACCTGACGTTTGCCTTCTACCATTCGCTGACTACCCAGCCACGTGAGCTGGACGAAGCCGCCCGCGACCTGAGGTTGTCGCGCTGGCAGCGGTTCTGGCGGGTGGACGTGCCGAGCGGAATGATCCCGCTGGTCTGGAACGGGATGATGAGCTTCGGCGGCGGCTGGTTCTTCCTCACCGCGTCCGAGGCCCTCAGCGTCAACAACCACCAGTTCGCCCTGCCGGGGATCGGCGCCTACGTCGCCGCGGCCGGCGACGAGGGTGACTTGGGCAAGGTGCTGCTGGCGATCGCGGTGATGATCGTCATGGTGGTTGGGGTGAACGTGCTGTTCTGGCGCCCGCTCACCGCATGGTCGGAACGGTTCCGCATCGAGCAGTCCGAAGCCGCCGAAGCGCCCCGCAGCCTCACCCTCGGCCTGCTGCGCCGCTCCCGCCTCCCGGCGCTGCTCGGCCGGGTCTTCGGGCCGCTGGTGTTCCCGCTCGACCGTGCGCTGGCCGTCTTCGGGATCGCCGAATACCCACTGCGGACCTCGGCGGTGCGCCGCCGCGCAGGAGACGTCGTGTTCGCGGTCGCGGTCCTCGCCCTGATCACCTATGGGCTCGTGCGCGCGGTCGTGTTCGTCGGGGACACGACCGGGTTCGCCGAAGTCGGGCATGCGCTGCTGCTCGGGCTGGTCACCTTCGGCCGGGTGCTCATCCTGGTCGCGGTCGCCACCATCGTGTGGGTGCCGGTCGGGGTCTGGATCGGGCTCGACCCCCGCGTGTCGCGGCTGGCCCAGCCGGTGGTGCAGGTGCTCGCTAGCTTCCCGGCGAACTTCCTGTTCCCGCTCATCACAGCGGTCCTGGTGGCCACCGGGATCTCCCTGAACTGGGGCGGCATCCTGCTCATGTCGCTCGGCGCGCAGTGGTACATCCTGTTCAACGTCATCGCCGGTGCCTCCGCGATCCCCAATGACCTGCGCGAAGCCGCAGCGAACCTGCGGCTGCCGCGGACACTGTGGTGGCGCAAGCTGATCCTGCCCGCGATCTTCCCCAGCTACGTCACCGGCGGGATCACCGCGGCCGGCGGCGCGTGGAACGCCTCCATCGTCGCCGAAGTCGTCTCCTACCACGGGCTCACCCTCACCGCGACCGGTCTCGGCGCCTACATCAAGGACGCCACCAGCACCGGCGACGCCGGGCACATCCTCATCGGCGTGACCGTGATGAGCCTCTACGTCGTCGGCCTCAACCGGCTGTTCTGGCGCCGCCTCTACACCCTCGCCGAACGCCGCTTCTCCCTGTCCTGAAACGAGGTTCCCGTGTCCCGTCCCGAAGTGCTCGTCTCCGTCGAGCAGGTCAGCAAGAGCTTCACCGGCGCCGAGGGCGACGAACTGCGCGTGCTCGACGACATCGCCCTGGACCTACGCGCCGGCGAGATCGTCGCGCTGCTGGGCCGCTCCGGCTCCGGCAAGTCGACCCTGCTGCGCATCATCGCCGGCCTGATCGGCCCGACCACCGGCCGCGTCCGCTACCGCGGCACCGAGCTCAACGGCGCCAACCCCGGCACCGCCATGGTGTTCCAGACCTTCGCCCTCATGCCCTGGCTGACCGTGCAGGACAACGTCGAACTCGGCCTCGCCGCCCAGAACGTCGCCCCGGCGCAGCGGCGTGAACGAGCGCTCAAGGCCATCGACATGATCGGCCTCGACGGGTTCGAATCCGCCTACCCCAAGGAACTCTCCGGCGGCATGCGCCAGCGCGTCGGCTTCGCCCGCGCCCTGGTGCTCCAACCCGACCTGCTGCTGATGGACGAGCCGTTCTCCGCCCTCGACGTCCTCACCGCCGAAAACCTCCGCGGCGAACTCATGAGCCTCTGGCACCGGGACAGCTTCCCGACCAAGGGCATCTGCATCGTCACCCACAACATCGAAGAAGCCGTCCTGCTCGCCGACCGCATCCTGGTCCTCGGCGCCAACCCAGGCCACATCCGCGCCGAGATCACCGTCGACCTCGCCCGCCCCCGCAGCCGCAAGACACCGGCCTTCGAAATGCTCGTCGACCAGCTCTACGACCTTCTCACCGGCCGCGAACCCGGCGTCACCGAACCTGAGCCCACCCAGGCCACGCCCACCGCGCGGCCGCTGCCGGCAGTGTCGGTCGGCGGTCTCGCCGGCCTCGTCGAGATCGTCCACGCCCGCGGCGGCCGCGCCGACCTGCCCGACATGGCCGCCGACCTCAGCTTCGAAGTCGATGACCTGCTCCCGCTCGTCGACGCCGCCGCCATGCTCGACTTCCTCTTCGTCGCCGGCGGCGACCTGCACCTCACCCCGACCGGCAGCCTGTTCACCACTGCCGACATCCAGGACAGCAAGAAGGTCTTCGCCGAGCAGGCCCGGCACCGCGCGCCCCTCGTGCGGACAATCGTCACAGCACTCGCCGCCAGTACCGGCGGCACCTTGCGCGCTGGGTTCTTCCTCGACCTGCTTCGCCGCGGCTTCTCCACCGACGACGCCCAGCAGCAACTCGACACCGCCATCGACTGGGGCCGCTACGCCGAACTGTTCGACTACGACACCGACACCGGCCAGATCACCCTCGACCCCGGCCGCCGGTCGGCGGCCGATCCGGACGTCGGCCGGTCGCCGTCGCAAGGTTAGCCGATGGTTGTGGCAAGGCAAATTATCTCGTATGAAAGAATCCGGCAGACTCGGCAAACGGCGGAATAAGGGAACTCTCGGGGCGTGGATCGGCCGATGTGGCCGTGTGCCAGGATTCCGCCATGACAACTGGGCAGCTCCGGCTCGACGATTCCCCGGCGGCACCGCGCCGGGTGGCCGCCAAGGTTCCGGAAGTGACGGTGTACTTCTGGATCGTCAAGGTCCTCACCACGGGCATGGGCGAGACCACATCGGACTTCCTGGCCCACCTGATGGACCCGGTGATCGCCGTCGGTATCGCCGGTGCGGGTCTGGTGATCGCGCTGGTCGCGCAGTTCCGGGCCCGGGCCTACGTCGCCTGGTTGTATTGGCTGGCTGTCGTGCTGGTGAGTGTCTTCGGCACCATGGCGGCCGATGTCCTGCATGTCGGTTTCGGTATTCCTTACGCCGTTTCAACGGTGTTCTTCGCTGTCGCGCTGGCCGCGGTTTTCGGGGTCTGGTATGCGACCGAGAAGACGCTGGCGATCCACAGCATCACCACGTTCCGCCGGGAACTGTTCTACTGGCTCGCGGTCGTCACCACCTTCGCGCTCGGCACGGCGGCGGGCGACCTCACGGCGACGACGCTGCACCTGGGGTATCTCGGCTCGGGGATGGCCTTCGCGGTGCTGATCGCCCTGCCGCCGCTGGCGCGTCGATGGCTCGGGCTGAACGCCGTCTTCGCTTTCTGGTTCGCCTACGTCCTGACCCGCCCGCTGGGCGCGTCGTTCGCGGACTGGATGGGCGTCCCCGCCGGCCGCGGCGGACTCGACCTCGGCACCGGGCCGGTCAGTCTCGCTCTGCTGGTCGCGATTCTCGCGTTCGTCGGGTATCTCTCGGTCACCCGTAGGGACGTCACGCGCCTCGGCGCGGGTGAAACTCGCTGACGTGCACGTCACCTCGTCAAGCGTTGTGGTGACAGCCAACCAAGCCCTCAACCGCCACCGGTCAGGCCGCCGGACCCGGTGACGCTGCCGGCAGTCGTGCCACCGACGTCGCGTGCGGCGCGACTGTCCCTGGGCTGTTCGACACCGACATCCCGTCTCCGTTGGGGAGAACGCTGTGGCCCGAGCCGTGGCCGTGCCATCCTGGATTGTCGCCAAGAGTCCGCGGGCAGGATGGAGGTCGCCGTGCGAGGTTTCTCCGTTGTGCTCGCCGTCGGGGTTGTGATCGCTGCCGTGGCCGGATGCTCGTCGCCGCCCGCGGCGCCGCAACGGCTCTCGCCGTCGATCCCCGGCGATCCGCTGGACCTGACTGGCTTCGTTGCCCAGCCGTGCGGATTGGTGAACGCGCAACAGCTCGCACGCTATTACATCGCCGCCCCCGCTACGACGAAGCTGCCGTGGTGCGTCTGGGTACCTGCGGATACGACCGGCCTGACCTACCAGGCGTCGGTCGACACCAGCAGCGGCGGCCTCGAGTCCCTCTACGAGCACCGGACCACAGTGGGCGGCTTCGATCCGGCTGACGTGCACAGCTACCCCGCCATCCACCGCGACGCCCGCGGCGGCCACTGCACCGTTCAAGTCGGCGTCGCCGACGACACCCTGCTGTCCGTCACCATCGACGCCACGAACCCCAAGCTGTCGGTGCACCAGGACCCGTGCGCCGAGGCCGATCGGTTCGCCGGATCCATCATCGGCTACCAAGGGCACCGCGCTCCCTGACCACGTCTCACGAAGGTCCGGCGCCGATTCTCACCGTCCCCACAGGAAGCCGGGAGCATCGCGGTGTCCGCTCTTGTCCGATTCTCCGGTGTGAGGGCAAATCACCGACTATTCCCTACTGAGGTAGGTGGTGACCCAGGGGGTGCTCCGGCGACGCTGGGGATGTCCCCGTCCGGTTCACCTGGGAGTGCCTCATGACCACGTCCCTGCCCAGAATCCTGTTCATCGCCGGAATCGCCGCGGCCTCGGTGTTGGCCTTGGGCGCACCGGCGTCGGCGGCGCCGAGCGCAGCGATGCTCGCCTCCGCGAAAGCCGCCCTCGACCGCGTCCACGACGTCCCCAACACCGCGTGGGGCATCGACCCCACCACACGCCAGGTCGTCGTCACGATTTCCGACGCCGCACAGGGCGCCGGGATGGCGAGGTTGCGAGACGCGATCGCGTCGCTCGGCTCCGCGGTGCGGGTCAAGCACACCGCGAAGCCGCTGACGACGCAGGTCTACGACGGCGACGAGATCAGCACCGGTTCGATCATCTGCTCGGCCGGGTTCAACGTCACCAGCGGCGGCCAGCAGTACATCATCACCGCGGGACATTGCACCCAGGGTGGACCGTCCTGGCAGGGGATCGGCCCTTCGGTCGATTCGAGCTTTCCGGGCACCGACTACGGCCTGATCCGCAACGACTCCGGGGACGGCCCCGGTGCGGTCGACCTCTACGACGGCACCACCCAGCCCATCACCCAGGCCGGCGACGCCTACGTCGGTGAGCAGGTCTGCAAGAGCGGCCGCACCACCGGCCTGACCTGCGGCACGGTCACCGCGCTGGACCAGACGGTCAACTACGGCAACGGCGACGTCGTCTACGGCCTGATCGAGACGAACGTCTACTCCGACCACGGCGACAGCGGCGGTGCCCTGTTCGACGGCAGCACGGCGCTGGGCACCGTGTCCGGCGGCGACAGCACCACCGACTACTTCCAGCCGGTCACCGCGGCCCTGAACGCCTACGGCGTCGGCCTCGCCTGATCTCCTCATCCGCGCCACGTTCGTCGCGCCAACTGAAGTTCATTCACATTTGGCGACGATGTCCTGGTCTGATTGCGGACAGAAAACGCTCATCGTCGAGGTTGACCCCCACCATCAACTTCTCTTGGGAGGATCTGTGCAGGCTCGGCAACGTTCCCGACGGTCGTGGGCACAGCGGCTCGGCGTCACGGCCGGTGTCATCGTGTCGGCGCTGGGCATCTCGGCGGGCACCACGCCGGCGAACGCGTCCACTTTCGACTCGTGCACCATCTCCGGCTGCTCTGCCGCTCGGTCGGCCAATTCGGTCTGGGAGTCCGATGGCTATCCGGGCAGCCGGGGCTGGTACGACTGGCCGAACGGGCAGTGCAACTTCGCCGGCGGGACCTACTACAACAACGACGGGCAGTTGCCCAGTGGTGACTCGTTCCAGGAGTACGACGTCTACCCGCGGACGTGCGGGGCGCACCGGGACGCCTACCGGATCGTGGTCGACCTGAACACCGGCGAGGTCTGGTACTCGCCCGACCACTACAGCGACTTCTATCACCTGTAACGAGTTCCGGTCCGCGCCGCCTTCCCGAAGGACGGCGGCGCGGACCTGTCTTAGCAGCCCATCCCGGAACGTCCTGAGAAGACACTGAGAGTGTGACCACCCTGCCGAAGCGTGAATCGCCCGGACGGCGGGTATGCATTGTTCCGTCCGGAATCGACGTCGCAGGGAGTGATCATGGGTTTCTTGGTCGGGTTGCTGGTTGTCTGGGCGGCTCTGGTGGTGCTCGGAATGGTGGTGAAGGGACTCTTCTGGCTGATGATCGTGGGAGCCGTCTTGTTCGTCGCGACGGGCGTGGTCGGTATCGTCAAACGCGGCGCCCTGAGCGCCCGCCGCTGAGCCAGGGCGCTGGAGTATCCATTGCCGAGGGCAACCTAGATCGCCAGCCGCTACGCGCCGAGGCTTTCCGTTGAAACGCCGGGAAGTATCCAGCGACGCGACCGAGGACGAATCCATCGATGGTTCACGTGCGTCACGGGTGATTGCCGTGCGAGAAGGTTTGGTCGGCTGGCTGACGCGGCCGTTGGCGTCCTTCCACCTGGCGCTGGCCTTGACCGGGGCTCTCGTGATCGTATGTCCAGTCATAGTGCTGAGTGCTTCGTCGGCTGTGTGTTCGTGATCGTGTTGTATGGGGCGTTGCCGTCGCCGGAAAGCGGATTGCCGCCGCGCCCTCGATCCCTGGACCCGGATTGTCGCCCGCACGCTGACCCATGCTGGTCGTGGTCCACGCGGCCATCAACATCGGATATGTGGTGGGCCTGCTGCCGGTCACCGGCGTCACCTTGCCGTTGGTCCTACGGTGGGTTGTTGCTACTGGCCACGATATTGCTGTTCGGCGCCCTGGCCAACTGTGCCCGCAATGAGCCGCAAGCCGTCGCGGCGCTGCGCCACCATGGATCGGGCAAGTCCGACGTTCTGATGCGCCTGGCTGCGCCCTACTCGGCGCGGCGCTCATCCGCCAAGCCGCCCGGCCGGCGAACGCACGGCCACGCCCGGTCCGCTAGGGTTTCGAGCCGGAACCGCACCGCGGCAAGACGGTAGGGCGGCCGGAGACCGTGACGTTGTTACCGATCGTGCGCTGCGAAGACGGAGCTGGCACCGGTGGCCGTCATTTGAACAGGCTGACCGCGCGTGACACAACGACGGCGAGCGTCACCAGGGAGATTGCGGACTGGCTGAGCATCAGCACTTTCGCCCAGCGCGACATCGGCATCACGTCGGTCGGGCTGAAGGCCGTGGCGTTGGTGAACGATAGGTAGAAGTAGTCCACGAAGTGTGGCTCCCAGTCCGGGTGCAGTTCTGGCTCTTCCATCTGTGGAAAGCGGAAATCGGGTCGTGGGTGTTCGCCCTGAGCGCGGGCGACCGGGCCGCCCCGGTCCCACTCCCAGTACCACAGCGCGAAAGCAATCACGTTGGTCAGCCAAATCGCCCCTCCGCTGCCGAGTAGCGGCCCGGGTTCCTCGCCGGCGCGGGCGGCCAGCAGGTCGATCACGAGCAACGCGGCCGACCAGCCGTTGGCGAGGCTGATCAGGGCGATGAGCGCCACCGACAGCGGCCGCAGCCACGGGTGGCCGCGTGAGATGCGCACCGGGTTCAACGCGATCAGCACCGCGACGAGAGCGATTTCCAGCGTCGGCAGCAGCCAGTGCGGGCGGAACGCGAGCCGGTCGGGCAGCACCAGCTGGAGTGTGACGGCCAGCGCAATCGCCGCCGTCACGGCCCACCGCTGCTCGCCCCGGGTGACCCGCAGCCAGGCTGGTGCTCGCTTGGCGGTGTCCGCCACGGTGCGCGCCGCATCGGACATCGGATGTGCGCCGTGGCAGAGCAGTTCCTCGAGGTGCGCCAGCTCCGCCCGGATCGATCGCAGCCGGTGTACGTGGTCGGGCGATGGTCGTGCCGCGTCCATTGGTGTCCTCTCGCTGCCACTGCATTCGTCGGTGTGAATGTACTGAGCTGGCCCCTGTGAGGACGCTGAGAGGAAGTGGTGAGGTCGGTCTGTGACAGCCTCCCTAGGCCGCCTCGGCCCCGGCCCGCAAGGCGCGTGAGGAAATCGCAGACATGCACGCACAACCTGGAGGGAGATAGATGGCTCGAGAAGTGATCATTCGCGAGTCGCGGGGCTGAGCCGGATCGAGCTCACGCCGAAGGGCTTGCTGATCGTGCCCGGCGCGACGGAGTTCAGCCGGGGCCGGCGGGAGGCCGGGTGCGCGGTGATGCACCGACAGCGGGACCTGAGTAGCCGTTGCGTCCGGCAAAGCCGACGGTGCCGTCGGCTTTGCCGAGTCCGTCGGGCCTGTTCACAAGGACGGTGTGCGCGTCAGCCAGGGGTGTCGGGTCCGGCTGGGGACGAGACGGCGTCGCAGGTCTGCGCGCGGCGTCGGATATACGGATGAGCAAGGCCACGAGAACATAGTTGGCCAGCAACGATGACCCGCCTTTGGACAGGAACGGCGCGGTGATTCCGGTTTCCGGGATCAGTTTGGTGACCCCGCCCACGACGACGAAGATCTGCATGATCACGGCGAAGGAGAGTCCACCGGCGAGGATCTTGCCGAAGGTATCCCGGACCGCCAACGCTGAGCGCATACCCCGCATCGCCAGGACGAGGTACACCATCAGGATTGCCGCCAGACCGATGAAGCCGAGTTCTTCGCCAAGCGCGGCCGTGATGAAGTCGGTGCTGGCTTCGGGAACCATGTCGGGCCGGCCCGCACCGAGGCCGGTGCCGCCGACGCCGCCGGTGCCCAGGCCGAACAAGCCCTGTGCCATCTGGTAACCGCCACCGGGCTTGTCGTAGGTGGCGAGCGGGTCGATCCAGTTCGACACCCGTTGCTGGACGTGATTGAACAAGTTGTAGGCGATCACGCACCCGGCAGCGAACATGGCCACCCCGACCGCGACCCAGATGGCCCGTTCGGTGGCGACATACACCATCACCAGGATGATGCCGAAGAACAGCAGAGCCGCACCGAGTTCCTTCTCGAAAGCGAGCACGGCCATACAGCCGACCGACGCGATCACGATCGGCCCGAGGTCGCGTGCCCGGGGAAGCTCGACACCCAGGACCCTCCGGCCGACGACCCGGAACAGGTCACGCTTGGACACCAGGAACGCGGCGAAGAAAACGATCAGGAGGATCTTGGCGAACTCGCCGGGCTGAATGGACAACGAGCCGAGTTTGATCCAGACCTTGGCGCCGTTCACCTCCGAGATCGAACTGGGCAGCACCGCAGGCAACGCGACCGCAACAATCCCGACCAGGCCGGCGATGTAGCCGTAGCGTGCCACCGTGCGGTGGTCTTTGACCAGACCGAGCACAGCGAGAAACAACGCCAGCGCCACAACAGTCCAGATGATCTGCTTGGGTGCCTCCGGACTGAAGGTCGTCCCGGCCTGGCCGGCCCGGTCCGCCATGGCCAGATCGATCCGGTAGATCATCACCAAGCCCATGCCGTTGAGCAGCGCCACACACGGCAGGATCAATGGATCTGCGTACGGCGCCCACCGCCGGATCGCCAGATGCGCCGCCGCGAACACGGCAAGGTAGGCCAAGCCGTACCACAGCACGCCCATCGTGAAGTCATGGTTCTGATTGGACTCAACCAGAACAAAAGCGCACCACACGATGAACGACGCGAAAATCAGCAACGCCAGCTCGGCCCGCTTGCCAGTCGACTGCTCTCGTCGTGGATTCGTCGACATCACCGCCGAAACCGGTCCCGACGAAGCAGGAGGCGTCACGCAGCACCGTCCGCAAGGGCCAAGTTCGCAACCTGGTCAACTCGGAGCGCATCTCTTCGAATCCAGCACTTCCGGATCACCACCGACACGCTAACCGGGGATTCCTGGCAAGACCCTGAGAGAGCGACATGTCCCGCCCACCTGCGTCCGCAGTGGGCGGGTCTGTCCCGGAGGGGTGAAAGCCGGGCTAGTCGTCGTAGGGGTCGTCGACGGCGGAGGTGTAGTCCCATCCGGACGCGAGTGCGGGTTCAAGGAGGCGAAGCGGGTGCCGTGTGGGTCGGATAGCACGGCGACCTTGCCGAGGGTGGAGGGGTAGGGCGGGAACCGCAGGCGGGCGCCGGCGGCGTGGGCGCGGCGCAGGGTCTGGTCGAAATCATGGTGTGGTTGGAGGACGAAGTGGGCGATCCAGCGCGGCGGCACGTCGGCTGGGGTGCCGGGGTCCATGCGCACGCGGCCGATCACGGAGTCGTCGCCGGTGTAGTAGACGAGGTAGTCGACGGTGGTGCCGTCGCCGAACTGGTGCCCGCGGTAGCCGAAGAGCCGGGTGTAGAACCGGTCGGCCTGTGGGGCGTGGCGGGTGATGTACTCGATCCAGCCGAGCGCGCCGGGGGTGCCGGCGGCGAAGGCCCATCGGGCGCGGGTTGGGCGAGCCCGATGGTGGTTCCGGTGGCGTCGTCGATGAGGACTTTGGCGCCGATGCTGGGCACGATGTGGGGTTGGGGTTCCAGCACGGTGCCGCCGAGCCGGTGGACCTGCGTGCTGGTGGCAGCGAGGTCGGTGGTGGCAAGGTAGACCGTCCAGTCCCGCACCGGGCCCGGGTGTGGCCGCAGCCCGGCCACCGGGCTCGCCGGCTACGGTCGCCAGCAGGTATTCCTGGCCCGCATGGTCGCGGATCATGTGGTAGTCCCAGCCGAGAATGGTCTGGTAGAAGTCCATGCTGCGGTCCGGGTGGGGCCGTGGCCAACTCCACCCAGCACGGGCTTCCCGGCGCCAGGTCGAGGTCGCTCATCCCCAACCCGCCCCGGACGGTGTCCGCGAAGCCGGCACGAGCCTCGCCTTGCCCGCACGTGGTGCGGGCGGGTCTGGGGTGCCGCTGCGAGATCATGAACCGACCGTAGCGGCTGCGGTCGTCGACGACTCTCGTCTCATTGGGCACTCCCTGCGTCTGCGTGTTCGCTCGGAGCACGAAGCCCGACATGCCGGTCGCTGTGATCGGCGTCACGGCCATGCTCGATCAACCTGGTTGGGTACCGGGCGTCTGCACGAGGACAGTAAGTTGTTGGGCTATCGCGGTGAACGGTGCTGGGCGGCAAGGGGTTGCTGGTGGATGACGAGCTGAGCCGGAGGTCATCGAATCCGCCCGTCCGTCGGCGTCCGCCTGTGCCGCGTCCGGACCCGGTCCGGTCGGCGCGCACGGTGCGGACCCGGCCGGTCGATCCGCCCCCGCAGTCGGGTGGTGCGCTCAGGCGGCCCGGGCATGGCCGGTCACTGAAGGTGGCGGGCCGGGTTGCGGTGGGGCTGGCGTCGCTGCTGGTGCTGACCGGCACCGGGATCGCCTCGACCATGTTGACCAGCCTGGTCAGTGGCCTGAACACTTCGGATGCCCTGGACTCGGGTGCGCCGAAGTCGGCGGGGGCGGATCAGAACATCCTGCTGATCGGGTTGGACTCGCGCAAAGACCAGGACGGCAACCAGCTGCCGAAGGAAATCCTGGACCAGTTGCATGCCGGGGACGGCACCGAGGGCGGCTACAACACCAACACCCTGATCCTGATGCACATCCCCGGCAACGGGGCGAAGGCCACGGCCGTGTCCATTCCGCGCGATGACTACGTGCCGGTGCAAGGTATCCCGGGCTATACCCACGCGAAAATCAAGGAAGCGTATGGGCTGGCGAAGTTCTACGCCGAACAGGACTTGAAGAAGCAGGGCGTCACTGGCGCTGACCTGGAACACCGGGGCCGGGAGGCCGGGCGGAAGAAGACCCTGGAGACGGTCCGGAGTTTCCTGGATGTGCCGATCGACCGGTTCGCCGAGATCAACCTCGCCGGCTTCTACGACCTGGCGACCGCGCTGGGCGGGGTGGAGGTGTGCCTGAACCATCCGGTGAAGGACAGCTATTCGGGTGCGGATTTCCCGGCCGGGCACCAGATGCTGACCGGGTCGCAGGCATTGTCGTTTGTCCGGCAGCGCCACGGCTTGGACAACGGGGATCTGGACCGTACCCACCGTCAGCAGGCGTTCATCGCCTCCGCGGCGCACAAGCTGCGCAGCGCCGGCACGTTCACCGACCTGGGCAAGCTACAGGACCTGATCGACACGGCGAAGAAGGATGTGGTGATCTCGTCCGGGTGGGACGTCCTGTCCTTCGCCCAGCAGGCTCAGGGCCTCACCGGCGGGAACCTCGAGTTCACCACCCTGCCCATCGCCGGGTATCAGAAGGTCAACGGCCAAGACGTCAACAAGGTGGACACCGAGCAGGTGCGGGCTGCGGTCCGGGCCGCGTTCGGCATCACGGCCCCGGCTCCGCCTGCCACACCGAACGTGCACGCCTCCGCCACGATCGATGTCCGCAACGCCACGGGAAAGACCGGACTGGCCTCGACCGTGGCACAAGCCTTGGCGCCGTACGGGTTCCGTACCGGTGAGCTGAGCAACACCGCGACGACCGCGTCGTCGATCGCCTACGGGACAGGTGCCAAAGACGATGCGACCGCCGCAGCGAGCCTGCTGGGTGGTATGCCGGTCACCGCGGACAGCCGGGTGCCGAAGGGGCATGTCCGGATTACGCTCGGGACCGGGTTCACGCTGTCTCCGACGCTCGGTCCGCACGGCGCGGACGCCCCGCGCGGCACCCCCGCCAGCACCGCTACGACCTCGGCGGCGGAGCCCAGTACCGACCCGGCGCCCCCGGCCGGACCACAGGGCGGCACCGTGGACGGCAGCGGCATCCCCTGCGTCAACTGACCTAATCCCCGGAAGCCTCGTTACCTTGATGACTTCACCCCCGGCCGACGCCGCACACTCCGCTGCGCCGGTGCCAGCGGCTCCGGACGCTCGCGGTCCCCGGCTGGTGCCGGGCGCGGCCGGGGTGTTGGTGCCGGTCGCGGTGGGCGCGTTCGTGACCGCGGCGGTGTTGCTGGTGGTGTTGCACGTGGATCGCCGGTGGGGGCCGATCGACCCGGTCACCGCGATGCTGAGTGACTACGCGTGGTGTCCGGGCTGGTGGATGTGGGACGCCGCGCTGATCCTCACCGCCGCCGGGTCGGTCGCGGTCGGGGCGGTTCTGCACCGCCACCGGGTGCTGCCCGGTCCGCTCGCGGCGGCGATGATGGCGGTGTGGTGTGTCAGCGTGCTGGCGGTGGCGGCGTTCACCAAAGACCCGCAGGGTGGCGCGGTGTCGGTGACCGGGAAGGTTCACCTGTATGCCACCGGGATCAGCTGTGTGAGCCTGCCGCTGGTGGGCTGGTTGCTCGGGCGCCGCCATCGCCGCGATCTTCGCTGGTACCGGTATGCCGGGTGGTCGCGCGGGCTGGCGCTGGCCGCGATCCCGTTCTTTCTGCCGTTCATCGTCCCGTTCGTCGTGAACGTGCTCCTCGGCGGGCATCTGCCGACGGTGGCAACCGGGCTGGTGGAGCGGCTGATGATCGTCCTGGAGCTGGCGCTGCTGGTCGTGCTCGACTGCGAGCAGGTGGCGGCGGCAGATACCGGCGTCTCCGTCAGGGCGGTGGCGGCGTGCGCGGGCAGTGCAACCAGGCCGGAGACGGTGACGGCCGTCGTGATGGATAGGCACAGACGTAGGAGGGGGCGAGTCGTCGGCAGACCTCTCGTAGCGGGCATGTCAGCGGGGAGATTGTGGCTGCCGTAGGTAAACGTCCGCGGGTCCAGCGGCAGCTGAATCGCGAACAGTAAAGAATTCACCGACTAACGGTGCAACCGCGAATCGCTCACGACGCCCGGTTGATGCCCCGATGCTCCGAACATCCCGACGATCGGAGGACGCCTGCCCCCGCGCCGACCGGCTGCGACATGCCGCCGGTGCTGGACAGTCCTGCCTGTGTGGCCGGCGAGGTTCTGCCGTCGCCCGGGGATCTGAATGGCCGCTGCCATCACCGCGAACTACCGTCGCCGGGATCTGCGCGGACGCAAGCCGATCCCGGCTGCGTGAACGTCGCTTCCCCGTGAACACCGGGTCCGGCTGGTGTCGGGCCGGAGTCGCGGTCACGCGTGTCCACCCCGGCGTCCACTGGTGAGGGGTCAGGTGGCGTCGGGGTCGATGGGAGGGCGTTCACCCGGCGCCAACGGCGTTCCGCTGGGCACGGCCAGCGGGGTCGCGGCAGGACCGGCGGTCGCCGCCGCCGCGGGTGGGTCGGTGAACGCGTCGTCGAGCAGGTAGCGGCCGAGTGCGGTCTTCGGATCGAAGGTGCGCAGGGCCTGCAGGTCCTGCAGGGGTTTGCGCAGCTGCTGGAACTCCGGGCCGAATTCGGATGTGAGCTGGTCCTGGGCACCGGCGGCGAAGCCGCGGATCTTGCGCACGGTCTGGGCGAGCCAGCGAGCCGATTCGGGCAGCCGTTCCGGGCCGAGGATGAACAGCGCGGCGACCAGCAGGACCAGCAGATGTTCCAGGCTGAGACCGAACACGTCCGCGCTCCTTGTCGCCCGGCACTCACACGCCGTGGTGTCGTTGTCTGCCATGGTAGAGACGATTCGGCCCGTCCGGGTCGCTGACCTCGTGGGGCACGCCGCCGGGTGCGCGAGCGGCAGTCGGCGACGATGTTCAGGATCCGGATGGACGGCCGCGCTTCACGGTCGGCAGGGAAGGGGGCCGGATGGTGCGACGTGGGTGGCGCGGCTGGGCACTGTGCGCGTGGGCGGCACTGCTCGCGGGGTGGGCGGGGACTGGTACTCCGGCACGACTGTCGTCCTGCCGGCCGCGCCGAGTGTCTCCATACCGGCCCCGGCGGCGGGGGTGCCGGGGAGTCAGGATCCGGCCTGGTTCGCCGGGCAGGTGCGGGCCAGCGCGGGGGAGGTGGGGATGGCGCCGCAGTTGGTGATGGCGATCTTGTGCAGTAGTCGTCCAAGCCGCACGACCCGAGCTGGAACGGGAGTGGCAGCTGTTCAAGCCGGACGCGGCGTTCGGCGTGGCGAACATGCACCGGGCCTCCTACGAGGCGACCAGGCGCGGGCGGGCGTTCGCCGGGCGGGAGTGGCAGGTGCTGCCCGACGATCCGGATCTGGCGGTCCGGGCCGATGTTTGGTATCTGCACGACCTCGCCGCCCAGTTCCCCGCGAAACACTCCGGCGCGTACTCGAGCGAGGAGTTGCTGGCGCTGGGCTACAACGCCGGGCCTGCCGCCATGGAGGCCGTCGCCCGCGGTACGACGCCCGGCCCGCAGGCCCGGTCCTATCTGGACATTCTGCGCGGCAACTGGGCCACGGCGGGCGTCGCGCTAGGCCACCCTGAGCCCCGGCGCCTCACCGCCGCGACGCGAGTGCGGGGGTTAGTGGTCGGTGGCGTAGGCGGGGTCGGGGTCGGGGATGCTGCTGTCGCGGGTGCGGCGGGGGTGCGGGATCGGGTGTGTGGTGGTCCAGAGGCTGCGGGCGAGGCGGGCGCTGGCGGTGGCGCCGATTGTATTGAGCAGCACGTCGTCGGTGGAGGTGACCCGCCCGGCGTGGATCAGGTACTGCACGGTCTCGATGGTGATCGACACGGCCACGGCTGCCAGCGTGAGCCGGGTGAGCGGGCGCAGCGCGCGGATCCGCAGCGGGCACAGCGCGCCGAGCGGGGACAGCAGCACCAGGTTCCCGGCGACCTGCCACACCGCGTCAGCATCGTCGGCGTTGAACAGGTCGGTGAGGTCCTGGCCGGGAAGCAGGTGCAGGGTGCTGGTGTGCCCGCCGGCGACCGGGGCGGACACCAGGACGGCGACCAGCCCGGCGACCAGCAGGATGGCGGTGTCCAGCCCGGCGGTGAACACCGCGGCCAGCGCGGGTGCCCGGCGTCGCCGCCACGCCGCGAGCGCCACCCATAGGATCAGGGCGCCGGGCAGCGCGAGGATCGTCATCGGAATCATCCGCCCCACCACGGTGTCCACGCCCCGGCTCCTTCCCGCACACCCCGTTTCAAGATCACCTTCGCATTGAGGGTCGGACCTGGCAGTACGGCGCACCCGAAAAGGTGATCATGAAAGTGTTGTTACGGGCAGCTCACAGCGGCTATGGAGTGCGCGGTGCTACGCGCCATGCACTGCTGGAGCGCCCCGGGAACTTGCCGGCTGACGTCAGCCGGGGGTGCTGGGGGTGCGGGGCCGCGGCCGGTCGTACGGCAGTGGCGCAGGCACGCCGCCGGTGCGCGGGCGGGGCCGGTCGGTGCGGGTGGTGCCGCCGTGGACGGCGGCGAGCAGCAGCAGGCCGAGTGTGCCGAGCAGCGCGTGACCGGAGGCGAGGCAGACGGTGCACAGCGCCCCCCACGCGACGATCCTCATAATCGCCAGGGTAGGCCGAACGCACCGGTCCCCGGACGTGGGCTGAGCTTCCCCGGTTGTCCGAACACCTAACCTGAGGTGACCGATGGTCACCAGGGAGGATGTTCCGATGCCTGCACCACACCCGCCTGAGTTCCGTCAGCGCGCCGTCGAGCTGGCCCGTATGGGCGACAAACCGATCGCTGCGCTGGCCAAGGACCTGGGTATCAGCGAGTCCTGCCTGCGTAACTGGATGGCCCAGGCCGACGCCGACGAGAACGGTTCGGCTACGAAGCTGACCAGTGCGGAGAAGAAGGAACTTGCCGAGCTGCGCCGGAAGAACCGGCAGCTTGAGATGGAGAATGAGATCCTGAAACGCGCGGCGGCGTACTTCGCGCGGGAGAACATCCTCCCAAAGTAACCTTCCCGCTGGTCTGTGAACTTGCCGCGGAAGGTATCGACGTCGCGGTGGCCTGCCGGGTATTGAACGTGTCCCGGGGCTGCGCGCGTGACGACCGCTTGGACTGTAAGAATGACCAACTATGCCGTCGAAGATCGAACTGCTGTGGCCTACTCGCGCCGACGCTCAGCTGCGCGCCGAGGTCCACCGCGTACTGCACGACGTCGCTGCGAGCGGAGGCGCCATCGGCTATCTATCGCCGCCTACAAGTGCCGAGGTCGTAGCCTGGTTGGACGAGGTACTTGATGCTGGGCGCGCTGGGACCGCAGCTCTTGCGGTCGCGCTCGTCGACCGGCGCGTCGGAGCCATCGGCCTCTGGAGGCGTCGACTCGACGCTGTGTTTGCGCACTCCGCTGACATCGAGAAAGTGATGGCTCACCCCCAGGCACGTGGGCTGGGGCTCGGCAGCTTGATCGTCACTGCTCTCATCGACAGTGCGAGGAAGGCCGGAATCGAGACCTTAGCGCTCGGAGTCCGCGGTAATAATCATGGCGCAATTGAACTCTACGAGCAGCTCGGATTTCGCGAGTGGGGTCGGCAGCCTAACGTCATCGAAGTTGGCAACGACCGATATGACGACGTGCGCATGTCTCTCGACCTCGGCCGTGGCCAGAATGTCGTGCTCCGCGGATCTGAGTGTGGTGGCCCCGGCTCGTCACCTCGCAGATGAAATGCTCTGCAGCAATGAACGAACTATCAATGATCTCTTTTGTTGAGATCGTAGGTCTGATGCGCCCCGGGTCTGGTGCAGGTCTCGTTGTCTGTCACCGAGCCCGGACAGGCTCGAAGGACTGATCGGAACGTGACGCTTGGTGGCCGGCTTCGGTCTGGGCTGGAGTGCGCTGGCCGAGATCGCCGTGGACACGGCGATGGTTGTACCAGTCGACATATTCGGCCACGGCGATCTCAACATCGCGAACTGATTGCCAACCACGACCACAGGCAACAGGGTTATGGATCAACTCTCCCTTGAACAGTGAATTGAATGCCTCGGCCATTGCGTTATCGTAGGAATCTCTGCGCGAACCGACCGAGGCGACCACTGCTGATTCCGCCAAGCGCTCGGTATAACGAATAGCTCGATATTGAACTCCGCGATCGGAATGATGGACAAGTCCGGTCACGTCTTGTCCGGCCCGTTTCCTGGCCCAGATCCCCATCTCCAGCGCGTCCAGGGCGATATTCGTGTGCAACGAGGTCGACACCTGCCAGCCCACGACCATTCTCGAGAACACATCGATGACGAACGCGGCATACACCCACCCCGAAAACGTCCGGATATAGGTGATGTCCGCTACCCAGAGCCGGTTCGGCCGGTCGGCAGTGAAGCGGCGGTCGACCAGGTCCGCCGGCGAAGGCGAGGCAGCAGCGATAGTGGTCCTGGGCCGCCTGCCTCGCCGCAGGCCCTGCAGGCCCTTCTGGCGCATCAGCCGCTCGACCGTGCAGCGAGCCACGCGGATTCCCTCACGGTTGAGTTGCGCGTGTA
Source organism: Amycolatopsis sp. NBC_01488 (assembly GCF_036227105.1). Classification (NCBI taxonomy): domain Bacteria; kingdom Bacillati; phylum Actinomycetota; class Actinomycetes; order Pseudonocardiales; family Pseudonocardiaceae; genus Amycolatopsis; species Amycolatopsis sp. NBC_01488. Next base: position 4,516,266 of record NZ_CP109434.1, read on the forward strand.
CTTTCCGCGCTCAGTAGACGCCGTAATTCTCGCGGAACACGCGCTCGATCGCCGTGAGCAGTTCCGCGTCCCGCACGGCACGTTTCGACGGTGTGCGCTTCTTGGCTGCCCAGAAGGTTCTCGGGGCGATCCGCACATCCGCATCGTTCAAGACTGCGCAGATCGACTCGACCCCGAAATTCTTCCCCTCGACAACCCGCTCGCGGTGGCCGTCGATATAGTCGACGACCACCGCGAGCGGAACCTCCCGCCGAGGCGTGGAATCGTCAGGCGCTACTTGATTTTGCGGTCGAGCTCCGCAGCGGCGAAAAACGCTGAGGCCGTCTTCAAGATCTCGTTCGCCCGCCGCAACTCGCGCACCTCGCGTTCCAGCTCGGCGATCCGCACGGCATCATCGCTCGTGCGGCCGGGCGCCGTGCCGGCGTCGATCTCGGCGCGCTTGACCCACGTCCGCAACGCCTCCGGGTGCACGTCCAACTGGCCTGCGACCCGGCGGATCGCCGCCATCCGCTGACCCTCGGCCATGATCGCGTCCAATGCCATCCGCGTCGTCCGCTCACGCAGCTCGTCGCTGTACTTCTTCGGTGCCGGCATGCTCTGCATCCTCCCTGAGATCAGAGCCTGGACAGAACCCGGGGCGCATCACCAGTGGCCAGACGAACCCGCCGACCACGTCGTAGAACGGACCGTCGAGCGGAGCCATCGCCCACCGGAACGGCGGCACGGTCAGCACGGCCGATGCGGCTTCCGTCGCGACGGCCAGGACGGTGACGACGACCGTCAGCGTTCGGTTGTTCGGGCGAGCTGGCTGGTTGTCCACGAGGTGATCATCGGCGTTGCCTGCGCGGCGGTGCAGCCGCCGTTCGAGTGGGCTGGCGGCGCTGTTCAGTCGAATGCTGCGCCGGGCCGCCCTCGTCGGACGTCGGTCACCACCGCAGTGACCGTCGCGTAATGCTGTGAACGCCTCTTCGGAGCTGCCAGCCCAGGCAGCAGCATGATCAAGCTCTTGGCCTGCGTGGTGACCGGCTGGTGGCGACACGTCCCTCAGGTGTTCCATTCGACGGGCCGCTCAGCCCGGGATTCGCCCCGACTGCGCCGGCCTCGGCCACAGCCATGGGGCTGGGCTGTCGGCCTCAAGCCCAGTCGGTCCGGGATGCGAATTTTGATCGGGTCAGTCACCGACGAAGGAACGCCCAGAACGACGTTGAGCAGTCCGGCTGACTAGGTTGCGGCGGCGTAGCCGGGGAGCGGACCCTGTCCTCCAGGGGTCGTTGAGGAGGTTGCGATGGCTCGACAGGGTGGCGTGTACAAGCGTTGCAGCTGCAAGGATGCGGTTGACGGACACCGGCTCGGTGTCCGCTGCCCGCGGCTGGGCGAACGTGGCCATGGTTCGTGGTACTTCTCGCTGGAGCTGCCGGTGGGCCGCGATGGGCAGCGGCATCGGGTGCGGCGTGGCGGGTTCCCGTCGCGTGCTGCCGCGGAACAAGCGCGGGGGTACCTGCTCGGCGACGATATCGACCCGGCCACGGTCGTGGTCACCGTCGGGCAGTGGCTGGATATCTGGTTGGAGATGCGCCAGAACCTGAGCTTCTCCACTCGGCGGCTCTATACCCAGCACGTTCGCGACTACCTCAAGCCCTATCTGGGGAGTGTTCCGTTGCGGTCGTTGACGGTCGCGCGGGTGCAGGCCATGTTCGCGGCGTTGATCCGCACTAACTCGAGCCGCGCCCGGCCCTTGTCTTACGCGACGCTGCAGCGCATCCGCGGCGTTTTGCATGCCGCGCTCAACGGTGCGATCCGCCGGGGACTGCTCGATCGGAACCCGGCGCATTGGGTCGAGCTTCCCTCCGGGCGTCGGCCGCGTGCTGTGGTGTGGACCGAAGGCGGGGAAGCGCATTGGCGCCAGACCGGCGAGCGCCCGGCCGTGGCGGTCTGGACTGTGACGCAGACTGCGGCGTTCCTGGAGAGTAGCTTCGAGCACCCGTTGCATGTGCTGTACCTGCTTGTCGCGCTGCTTGGGCTGCGTCGGGGTGAAGCGGCGGGGTTGCGGTGGCGGTGGTGCGATATCGATCTGGACGCCCGAGTGCTGCAGGTGTCGCACCAGGTGCAGGACCATAATGGCCGGACCGTGATCTGTCCGCCGAAAACTGAGAGCAGCGTCCGTGTCCTCGCACTGGACAGTATTTCGGTATCTGCGCTGCGATCTTTGCGTGCCGAGCGGAGACGTCGGCTGCCGGCTGGTGCGGCGTTGACCGGGTTCTTGTTCGTCAACCGGTACGGGAATCCGATGAGTCCGGGCTACGTCACCCACGCGTTCCGCAGGCTCGTCGCTGAGGCGGATCTGCCGCCGGTTCGGCTGCATGACCTTCGTCATGGTGCGGCGAGCCTGTCGCTAGCCGCTGGGAATGACCTGAAGGTGGTGCAGGCGATGCTGGGGCATTCGAGCATTGTGCTGACCGCCGATACCTACACCAGTGTGCTGCCCTGCCTGGCGCACCGGGCCGCCGAAGCCACCGCCAATCTGGTCATGAAAGCGGCACGACGGACGGCGAAGAAGGTCCGCCGCCACTCCCGGAAAGCGACACGTCACTACGGGACGAAGAAGAACCGCAGGCCTGGGTCGACGCGGAAGTCGGCTCGCAAGATCCGTGTGTAGAAAGGCCTCCCCCGCGCCAGCTGCTCTGAGAACCTTGAGAAGATCGTCGACGCAGCCGAACCGCCTACAAGGGAGATGGAGACCGTAGATCGAAGCGAGTCGTAGTTGACCGTCGGCGGCAGTCCCCAACCCAGCTCGTTGATCACTCGCGGCCCGAATTTGCAATAGTGAACGGATGGCCGCCTTGTGCCTGATTTCGGCTCCACGAGATGTCAGAGGCGTTGAGACGGTGGAAATCGGACGTCGCCGCCGCGGCTACGCCCTATGGGCGTCCTAAGAGGACCGGGTGCCCCGCGGGGCCGGCCGCATTCGGTCTCCCGCTGGTCCCACCCATGATCGAAGCCCACCGGCAAGGTCCTCGTGATCAAGGATACCCGCAGGTGGGCTTCGGTTCAGAGAGGTGCGCCATCAGGGACTCGAACCCCGAACCCGCTGGTTAAGAGAACGCGTTTTGGGCTGTCGGGCGGTGCCGAGTGATGTCGGACAAGACCTTTTCGACTGGTCACCGGCCATCACTTGTATCGGACTATACCGCATTCTGTCGACGGGTACGAGACCTCTCGGGCACTTCTCGGGCACGTCCGTGCCGGATCTTGTCGAGATGTTCGTGCAGGTCGACCGTGGTTCGTAGTGTGGACGCCGGGGCAGGTTGGTTGCTGTGTTGAGCCCGAGCGAGGGGACGCGGCCCAGTCCTGTCAGTGGTCACGCTGATCGTGGGGATCATCGTGGCTCTGACCTTCTTGTTCGGTTCGGGAACGTGCTTACGTTGACCCTCCGGCTGGTGGTACCGGCCTGGGCTGCGCCGCTGGTGGCGCCTGCGGTGGATCTGTCGGTGGTCGGGCTGCTGCTCGCGATTCGGTCCCTGTCGGTGCGGGGCGTTCCTGCTGAGGTGATCCAGCTGGCTCGGCGGCTGCTGTTGGCCTCGAGTGTGGTGACGTTGGCATTCAACGTCGCGGAGCCGTTGATCGCCGGCGAGGTGGGAAGGTCATTGTTCGATGCTGTCGGCCTGCTGTTGCTGATTGGCTGGTCGGAGGTGGGACCGGTCCTCACACAGATCCGTTCTCTGACGCAGATCCCCGTTCTCCGACCGGGTGTTGGCGCTCTGCAGCTGGTCGGCGAGTTCAGTCGCGCCGAAACCGCGCACCATCGCGATAAAGCGGTCGACGATCTCATAGCTCTGACCTGGTGTCAGCCGGCCAAAGAAATCGATAACCGCCTGAGTGATGACCACGGGCCTGGCCTGCTCATGCCACTGCGCCACCTCAGCCACAAGATCGCCTCGGTCGAGCACACCGGCTAGCTCACCCAGCCGCGAGGATTTCTCTAGGAGTGTGTAGATGCGCGCGGTGGCGGGGTCGGCGAGGCATTCGTCGCGGATGAACTGGGCTCGAGCGCGCGCTTGCTGTCTGGCGAGTTCGTCGAGTTCGAGGTCGTGGCGCATCCTCTGCGCGTCGCGGGCTTGCTCGGCGGCATCGTCGTCGAGGGTGACCCGGGAGTAGACGTCGCTGATTCGGACATGTTTGGTCGACAGGGAGGTCAGCTCGGCCAGTTCGCTGGCGATCGTGTGCTGCAGGTAGTTGCAGCGCAGCGCGCTGACGCCCGCAGCCGCTGGCCGGATGATTCGGTCGGCGGCTGGGACGACGAGGTCGAGCGGGTCAGGGGGCAGTTGGCCGCGCCGTGTTGAGACACGCGCCCGGACGGTCAACGCCACTTTGAATCCGATGCCCTTGTCGGCGCTTGGGTAGTAGTCGCGCCCCACGTAGTCCCGCAGGCTGTCCCAGCGCGCCACGCTCCAGTTCATGCCACGTGATCCGTTCCGCCGGCACTGTCGTCGCCGGTGAGCCGGCGGGAGAAGTCGCCGTCGAAGAGCTTGCTTAGACGGAGGTAGATGTCGTTGCGTTCGGTGGTGTCGGTGCCGTCGGAGGCTTCGAGCCACGTGAACAAGTAGTGGCGCAAGCGTTCGCGCGGTGAGATGACGCCGGGTTCTTCAGGGTGGTTTACCGCGTTGCGAAGGAGACTGAGCACGTCATCTTGCAGTTGGTGTTGCCGCAGTGCGACGTCGAGCCATTGGTGCACGGTCGCGAGGACGAGTTGTTCGGCTTCTTTGCTGCCCTGCGGTGATAGCAGCACTGACCAGCCTGTTGCCAGGTCCGCGGCGGAGGGAGTGAAGCCGGCTTGGTCGCCTCGGGCGAGGAGCGTGGGTGTGATCTGGTCGTGGTCGGTCTTCGCGGCGAGCGCGCTGAACGCTCGGTAGGCGACCGAGGTGGTGGCCGGGTTTTCACACCAGCCGATGACTGTGTCGAAGAGTGTCTCGCGCACGGATGTGTCGTCCCACAGGGTGATCACGCTGCGTTGGACAGCCTGTTCGATCTCCGGGTCGGCGATAGCGGCGACATGCTTGAGCCTGCGCAGCGCCTTGCCGGTGTGGCGGCGGCCGAATTCAAGGCCGCAGACTTCCGCGACTGCGAGCAATAGTCAAGACCTGTGGATGAAGATCTTTTAGGCGGCTGCGGGTGGGGTGTGTTCGGTGGGGCGTTCGACGAGTTTGCCTGCCTCGAACCGTGCGCCGGCACGGACGAGGGCGACCAGGTGGGGCGCGTTGACCGCGCGCCAGCGAGCCTGGGCCGCTTCGATGAGCTTGAATGCCATCGCCAACCCCGCCGCGCGGGAGCCAGGACCCTTGGTGACCTTGGTGCGGTGCCGCACGGTGGCGAAGGTTGACTCGATCGGGTTCGTGGTCCGCAGGTGGATCCAGTGCTCGGCCGGATAGTCGTAGAACGCCAGCAGCACGTCAATGTCGTCGGTGATCTTGGCGGCGGCCTTGGGGAACTTCGCGCCGTAGGCGGCATCGAACGCCTTCACCGCGTCCAGGGCGTGCCGGCGGTCTTCGGCGTTCCAGATCTGCGCGAGGGCCTTCTTCGCCCCGGGATGCGCGGACTTGGGCAGCGCCGCCAGCACGTTGGCGATCTTGTGGAACCAGCAGCGCTGCTCCCGGGTCTCGGGAAACACCTCCCGCAGCGCGCCCCAGAACCCCAGTGCCCCGTCGCCCGCGGCCAGCACCGGGGCACGCATCCCGCGGCGGCGGGCATCGCGCAGCAGATCCGCCCAGGACTCGGCCGACTCGCGGTACCCGTCAGCCAGCGCGACGAGCTCCTTGCGGCCGTCGGCGCGCACCCCGATCATCACCAGCAGGCACAGTTTCTGCTCTTCCAGGCGGATGTTGACGTGGATCCCGTCCGCCCACAGATAAACAAAGTCCACAGTGGACAGATCACGTTCGGCGAAGGCGCGTTGTTCGGCCTTCCACTGCTCGGTCAGCTTCGTGATCACCGGACCCGACAGGCCCTTCGCCGACCCGAGGAACTGACCCAGCGCCGGCACGAAGTCCCCCGAGGACAGGCCGTGCAGGTACAGCAGCGGCAGCACCTCGGTGATCTTCGGGGTCTTGCGTGCCCACGGCGGCAGGATCGCCGAGGAGAACCGCTCGCGTTCGCCGGTGTCGGGGTCGATGCGCTTGTCGTTGACCCGCGGCGCGGTCACCTGCACCGCGCCCGCGCTGGTCAGCACCTCGCGCGGTTCGTGGTGACCGTTGCGGACCACCAGGCGGTGCCCGTTCTCATCACGCTCGCCGGCGAACCGGGCGATATAGGCCTCGACCTCGGCCTGCAACGCCTCGGCCAGCATCCGCCGCGCGCCTTCACGCACCAGCTCATCGATCACCGACGACACGGACGAGCCGCCCGCCGCACCATCATCACCAGCAGCAGGATCAGGGACTACGCTCAGCATCGGGTCGTACCTTCCCGGCCGACGTTGGCGCGTCGGCCATGCTTGGAAACCTCAACCGGTCACCGGGAAGGTACGCCCCCTTCCCAGCCATCCACAGGTTTCAAGCATTGCTCCGCGACTGCTCGCCACAACGCGAGGTCTTTTCTCCTGGTCACCCAGTTCAGGAGCATAGAGTGGATGTAGCGGTGGGTGCTCGACTGCGTTGCTGCTTCGTCGAGCGCGGCGACGAAGACCTGCCACAGGAGTGTCGAGTCATACCAGGTGCTGGCGAGTTTAGCGAGCGGTTCTGGGCGTTGCTGCCGTGCTGCCCAGTGGACGGCGAACCGGGCGATGCGAGCGGCCAGCTCTTGCTGCTGCCCGCTAGTGAGGGATTCGAACGTGCTGCGGTGTGTGTCGGTGGGCGCTTCGGCGAGCCAGGTGAGGAAGGTCTGGCGGGAGAATGGCCGGTCGGTCCAGAAGTAGTGCAGTGCGGCGTCATCCCAGCCGTCGTGCCGGAACACGACGGTGTCGTCGTCGGCGAGGTCAGCTTCGATGGCGTCGACGAGTTCGATGATGCCGGGCGCGCTGAGGGCGGCGAGATCGGGTTGCTGCTTGCCGCTGAGCTTGCCTTCCAGTTTGCTGGCCAAAGCGTAGACGTATGCTCCAGGCGCGGAGGGCAGCGCGGCTGCGGCGAGCAGGAAGCTGCGTTGGAGGCTTGTCCGTTCTCGCTGCCGGTGCCAGGACAGCAGTTGCTTGCGCCAGTTCCTCCTGGCCTCAACTACGGTCTGTACCCGGCGAGCGAACCACCGGTCGCCGCCGTCGGCGAGTTCGGCGTGATCTGCTTCTTCCTCAGTCTCCTGAAGAGCGACCAGCTGGCCTGGGGTCGCGTGTGCTGCTGAGCGGATCAACTCGACGATGTCGAGCACTTCAGCTGGGGGTTGATCAGCGAGCAGGGCCTTGATTTTATCCGCAGCCAGCCAACGTTCGACGTCCAGCGCGGGATCTTGAACGGCGAGGGCTCTGCGTACGATCTCCGTCGGCACCGCGCCGCCGATCTCGGCTGCCAGGGTCGAAACGGTCTCATCGACGCAAGCAGTCCACTGCTCGGGGCTCATCAAAAAGATCAGCCAACATTGGCGGCGGTTGAGTTCGGCCTCGAGCTGGGTGAGCGTCATGCGGAACAATCGCGAGCGAAGCGTGAAGCCTTCTTCGTCGGGTGGAACCTCGACGACGTAGGCCCAGTTGCGGTGAGCTGGGGGCAGGCGGTCTATCGGGAAGGTTTCGCCGCCGCCGAAGTGCAGTGCGCCGACGTTGACCTGCCGTTGGCTTTCTTCGCGGATTGTGGCGAGCAGCGCATGGGCGATCATGGTGCGCCCGGTGCCCGGCTGGCGGGCGAGCACGAGCAGCCGACGCCCGTCGCGCCAGCGGGCGTAGGTTTCGTCGAACTCGTCAGGCGGGGCGAACAGCCGGAGGGTGAGGTTGAGGTAGGCGTCGTCGGCGTTGAGGTGCTCGAGTGCCGCTTGCACCTTGTTGACGACTTTGACGCCGTTCATTTCACCGAAGTTGAGGTTGCCGGTGAAGGTTGGATGCACCCCGGGGGCACCTGGGGTCTCCGGCACGGGTGTCTCGTCTATGGCGGGTGCGGCGGGTGCGGAAGCCGCTGGTTGCCATGCCGAGAAGCCCTCGTGCGCTGGATGCTGCGGCGTCGGCGTCGGCTGGTCCGTCTCGAACTCCGGGCCAGGGTGCGGCGCTGGTGGTGGCAGCTCGTCGCCAGTTGCGTCGTCGCCGTGGTGGTAGGGGTGGCTCATCCGATCGGCCCATCAATCTCGATGGCGGTGTATTCACCGCCTGGGCGGACGACGCTGTCGTTGAACCTGATGCTGACGTTGGCCTTGTCGGTGATCGCGGTGGCTTTGATGGCGGTGACAGTTCCGTCGATGTCGTCGTTGGTGAACTCGAGATGAACCCCGCGCTGTTTGAGCCCGGTAGCCACGTCGAGCCGCTGCCCGGTCAGTGACTCAATGCGCCGCCAGGCAGAGCCCAATGCGTTGAGTAACTCTTGGTCGGTGGTGTGTGGCTGAGCTCCGTCAACGGTGTACTTGCGCAGAACCTGCGTGGACTGCTCGAGCTCGGCGAGCGCACTCGACTGCTGGTCGCCGGTCGTCGCGGCATTGTCGGCTTTGGCCGCGGACCGATGCTTGTCCATGACTTTCCCGGCTTGCTCGAACACGAACTTCACCAGCTGGGGAAGTACGGTGGCGCTGACGGTGGCCAGCGTGAAGGGGTCAGACACGGGCGCTCCCAGGACACAGACGCTGATATGCGCGACGCGACAAGGTCGGTCGCGGGTTAGCCGGCGATCACCGTCGGCTCGCACACGCTTGCACAGCAACACCCGTCAGGGCGAGCAGCCGCCGGTGTTTCCACCCAGACGGAGCGATCTGCCCTAAATCTGGATCAATTGCGTATCTGTCGGACGGCGAAGCGCACCCGCAGGAGACCACCGTCCATCGCCGACCTTGGGCTGCAGAGCTCGCCGCCGTGTGCGGTGTTCGTGCCGGGACAAGCCGCTGGCCTGGATGTCAATAGATTGGCCTTGATGTGTCAAGGGATTGTCACGTCGAGTGTTAGGCTGGGCTGTTCGTGGCCGTGGTGTTCAGCGGCAGCGCCTGTGGGGTTTCCAGATGTCAGTTCTTGGCCTCATTCTGATCTCGTACGCACGCTCAGGAACCGCACAGCAATGCCGGCGTCCCGAATTTAGGCAAATCCAAGCGGTGCAGGCCGCGTACCACGATGAACTGGCTCGGGTCCGGACAGCTGACCTAAGGGATGTCTCGTAACCCCGGTGTCGGGCTGACTGGCCGGTAGTTGATCATGTTGGTGTGGTGCAGGTGATCACGGCGTCGCGGCTGGAGTGGATTGCCCCCTTCACCGGGCTGGAACCGGGCCAGTTCCGCAAGCTGGTGCGGTTGGTCGCCCAGCGCGGCGGAGACGAGATCACCGACGGCCGCCCTGGCCGGCAGTGGGCGTCGCCGCTGGCCGACCGGGGGCTGCTGGTGGCGACGTACTGGTGGACGAACCTGAGGATGCGGTAGATCGGGCCGTTGTTCGGGGTGTCGCATTCGGCGGCGCACCGGGTGATCGACTCGATCGGTCCGCTGCTGGCGTTGGCGCCGGTCCGCAAACGCCGGGTTGGCTCCGTGGCGATCGTGGACGGTACCCTGGTCCCGACCCGGGATCACCGGCTGGCGACTCCGTCGAAGAACTACCGGTACTCCACCAACGTACAGGTCGCGATCGATGCCGAGACCAGGCTGGTGATCGCTACCGGTGATCCGCGGCTGGGCAGCCGCAACGACTGCACCGTGTACCGCGACTCGGGTATCGCCGAGGCACTCGCCGGCCGGCCGGTCATGGCCGATGGTGGTTACCAAGGTAATCCGGAGGTGGTCATGCCGTACTGCAAACCTCGTGACGGCAGCGAGTTGCCGGACTGGAAGGAAGACCTCAACGCGACCCACCGCAAGGTCCGTGCCCGCGTCGAGCACGTGCTGGCCCGGATGAAGAACTTCAAGATCCTCCGCGACTACCGTCTGTCGGCGAGCACGCTCGCCGACACCGTCTCCGGCATCGCGCACCTGCACAACGTCGTCCTCCCCGACTGACCGCAACACCAGTCCCACCAACCACAACACGAGTTACGAGACATTCCTTAGGAGGTGAACTTTACGGGCTCGGGGCACTGATTCGGCCGCGATACTTCTGTTCATGCAGGCGGGTGAAGGGTGACGAGCTGCTTTACAAATGTCCGAGCCACGCGAGGATATAACGCGAAGCTTCGGCGGACGGCGAGAGGACATGTCCCCAGCCGGGGACAAGGTGAGTTGTTAGTCTGGTGCCCCGTCGGAAAAAGCGTGCTTCGTGTTCTGAGAGGGCCCGGTTGTCTCGGCATCGCCCGGCCTGCGCACTTGCGGGGCAGAAACGAATTGTCCTGCTGCCCTGCGATCACCAGTATCGGCGGGACCGAAACGGTCATCGGGATCGTCCACATCTCGCGTGCGCCAGTCAGCTCCGCGCGTGACCAGATCCCCTTTGTGTTCTCATCTTGGCGCACGAGGTCTGCCGGGCTGGCCGGAGACCACCACAAGTCCCCTCGTCGACCGGGTACCGTGGTGATCCAGCCGTCATCGAGGTCGGCGAATCGAGCTTCGCGGTTCGCTGTATGGACCGCGTCGGGTGGCACGGCGACATCCGCGAGGTCGGGTGTCCGTGGCCAGTGAATACTCCCCATAGGCGGCCAGATAAGGCCCCGCTGATGGCCACCGGGTTCCCCGTGGACGGCCAGATATCTCCCCGGTAGATCGTCCGGGATGTCGTGCGGCAAGGCTGCGCGACGTGAAGAGCAGCAGGGAGATCATGGAGATCCTCGAGGCGTATGACCTCACGGGGAGTTACCGCGCCGCGGCGGAGCTCGCGGGGTGTGACCACCACACCGTCGCGCGGTATGTAGCCCTGCGGGAGGCCGGTGAAGCACCGGTCGCGCGGGAGCACCGCGTTCGCCCGATCGACGAGTACCTGCCGAAGATCGAGGAGCTGGTGGTGCGCTCCAACGGCCGGGTCCGCGCTGATGTGGTGCATCAGCGGATCACCGCGATGGGCTTCACCGGAGGTGAACGCACCACCCGACGGGTGGTGGCGCAGGTGAAACAGCGGTTGCGGGCCGGTCAGCGGCGAGTGTTCCGGCCGTGGATCGTGGAGCCCGGACTGTGGTTGCAGTGGGATTGGGGCCACGGACCGAAAATCGCCGGTAGGCAGACGCAGCTGTGGTGTGCGTGGCTGGCGTGGTCGCGGTTTCGGGTGGTGATCCCGGTGATGGACAAGACCCTGCCGACGATCGTGGCGTGCCTGGACACCACCCTGCGACGAATCGGCGGTGTTCCGACGTATGCGTTGACCGACAACGAAAAGACAGTGTCGGTGGACCATATCGCGGCGATCGCGGTCCGCAACCCCGACATCGTCGAAGTGGGCCGGCACTACGGGATGACGATCCGCACCTGCATCCCGGCGGACCCGCAGACCAAGGGCGGGTCGGAGGCGACGGTCCGGATCGCGAAGGCCGATCTGGTGCCCACCGACACCAACCTGCTGGAGGAGTACCGCAGCTTCGGCGAGCTCGAGACAGCCTGCCGGGAGTTCTGTGAGCAGGTCAACGACCGGCCGCACCGCGAGACCCACCGCCGCCCCGTTGAAGCGCTCGCGGAGGAACGCCAACGGCTGCATCCCTTGACCCGTAAGCCGTTCACTGTCGCGTTCGGCACCACCCGGCGCGTCAACTGGGACGGCACCGTCTCCGTTGAGGGCGTGCGGTATTCGGTGCCGCACCAGCTGGTCGACACCCGGGTCTGGGTCCGCTTCCACGGCGACGACCTGATCGTCACCTCGGTCGATGACAACGGCCCCGCCGAGGTCGCCCGGCACGCTCGTTCGACACCGGGCAACCCGTCGATCAAGGACGAGCACTACCCACCACGCCCCGATCACCACGGCGACCGGACCCCGCGAGCCAGCTCGGCGGAGGAGGCGGCGTTCCTGGCGCTGGGCAGCGGCGCGGCAGCCTGGTTGACCGAGGCCGCGGCCACCGGCGCGCGTCGGATCCGCCCGAAGATGGCCGAAGCAGTCACCCTGGCGAAGCTGCATCCCGCCGAGGAGGTTGATCGGGCGCTGGGGATCGCGGCGATCGCCGGGCGGTTCGCCGAGAACGACCTGATCCGCATCCTGACCCACAACACCGGCCGCGACACCGCCGAACCCTCGCGGGCCAGTGAGGACCACAGCCTCCAGCCGGGCACCTCGGCCTGGTCCAGCTTCGGCCTCCCCACCAGCGACAACGACTCTGAAAGTGACGTGTGATGACCTCTGGACTGCGCGTCGCCGGCCCCGCCGGTGACCCCCTCGCCGAAGCCGTCGCGCTGACGAAACGGCTGAAACTGCCGCACCTGCGGCGCGCGTTGACCGACCTGATCCCGACCGCGAAGGCACAACGCTGGGACCCGGCCGAGGTCGTGCGGGTCCTGCTCGCCGAGGAAGCCGCCGGCCGCGACGCCGCGAACCTGCGAACGCGGCGCAAACGCGCCGCGTTCCCCGCAGGCAAGACCTTCGGCGACTGGGACGAGCAAGCCTCCTCCATCGCCCGCCCCACCCAAGACTCGCTGAAGACCCTGGAATGGGTGCGGAACAAGGAAAACCTCTGCATCTGCGGACCGTCCGGGACCGGCAAATCACACTTCTGCGAAGCCCTCGGCCAAGCTGCGATCGAAGCGGGGCTGACCGTCGCCTGGTTCACCATCGAAGACCTAGGCGCACTCGTGCGCCGGCACCGGGTCGACGACTCCATCACCCGAGCCCTGGCCCGGCTGATCCGCACCGACTTGATCATCATTGACGACATCGGGCTGCTGCCGGTCAGCCCCGACGCAGCTGAAGGGTTCTACCGGCTGGTCGACGCCGCCTACGAACGCCGCGCGCTAGCCGTGAGCTCGAACCTGCACCCCTCAGGATTCGACGAGATCATGCCGAAAACCCTGGCCACCGCCACGGTCGACCGGCTCCTGCACCACGCGCACGTCGTCGTCACCCAAGGTGACAGCTTCCGGCTCGCCCAAGCTACCTCCGGACAGGGGGTCAGGCCGTTGCGTTGATCTGAGTCCTACCCAGGCGGGGAAATATCTGGCCGTGAGCGGGGACGTCCGCTTGGCCGCCAGCGGGGAGAACATCTGGCCGCCTACGGGGAGGAAAAACTGACCATTGACACTGCCCGGTGACGATGGTGCGTCCGAGGCCAACACGAGGTCGTCGCCACGGTGGTGGGTGATGATGTCGGGGCGTGGGCAGGGTCGGTTTCCGCCGCGAGCGAGCACCCTCGCCGTTCGCTCCAACTGAGCAGGTCAAGCTGTGCCCGAAGGCCCGGATTCTGGGTTCTCCATTGCCCCCACTACAGAGTATCAGCGATCCGGATGTCGCTTCTGATTGCAGCCGGACACCGCGACGGCGCGCTGAAGTGGGTCGCTGGTTACAGGTTCGCTATGTCACCGCCAAAGCGCTGGTCAACGGTTCGACGCTGGTGATGGGCATTGCGTCGCTGCTGATGGGCTATTCCCGCCGTGTGCGAGGCGTGAGGGAAAGACCGGGGTGACCGACGTCGACGCCTAACCGGTGAGCACGGGAAAGCCGACCAGGCCGCTCTCTGCGCCGACTCGTCAGGCGCGGGCCGGGGATCAGTGCGAGGTGCGTGCCGACGGCCTGCTGGCGCAGCGGTCCTGTGCACTCGCCGCGACCCCTCTCGGGGCGCGGTCGCTGCAGGAACTACCGCGTCGGCGTAGTACGCCGTCGGTGCGGCTACACGCTTTCGTGCGGGCGTGTCGAGCGTGGTGGCTCGTCCAAGTGGGGTGGGAACGTCGGCACACTGACCACATGACAGGTTTGACAGCTGAACTCGTGGTCGACGGGCGCGTCCCGCAGACACCGACTCTCGCTCCGAACGGGCATTTGCTTTGCTACGTCCTCGCCCCCACCAGCCGAATCGGTGACTACCTCGACACCGCACTCTGGCTAGCCGACATCAACAGCGACGGTGCGTGGAGCCGGGTGACCGCCGACAACGCGACGGAGTCCCGACCCCGCTGGTCCGCGGACTCGCGCACGCTGTACTTCCTGTCCGACCGCGCCGAGCGTGGCACTCCGCAGATGCACCGGCTCACCCCCGCAGACGGAACAGTGATCGCGTTGACCCGCTGGCGCGCCGGCATCGCCGACCACCTGCCTCTCGCCGATCCCAACCTGATCGCCCTGCTCGCCGAGGACGAGCCCACCGAAAAGGACGTGCGCCGCGCCCGGGACCGTGACGACGCCATCGTTGTCGGCGAACGCGAACCTCGTGCCCGGCTGCGGCTGCTCGACCTGCGCACCGGTCATATCACCACCCCGGGTGTGTTCGACAACCGGCACGTTGTGGAAATGAGGCAACGACCCGACGGTGGCCCGCTCGCCGTGCTCACCCAGGCCAGCGCCGACAAGGACTACGGCCCCCGCACCGGCCAACTGCACCTGTTCGACCCCGCCACAGGGACTGCGGAAGACCTCGGACCGGTCGAGGTCGACGCACAATCCCTGGTCTGGTGGCCGGACGATGACGGGTGGCACCTCGGTTACGTCGCCCTCACCCCGCCGGCCCTCCACGCCGGCACTGCGGTTTTCGACTTGACTCTGAGCAGCCGCGTCCGTCGCAACCGCGCCGCAGGCCTGCCGATGTGCCCCATCGAACTGTGCCAGACCGACGCCGCCCCCCTGGTGGTCTTCGCCAACGGCCTGCACACGACCCTGGCCCGGCTCGACCCCGACGGTCCCACACCACTATCGCAGCACCCCGGCCACCTCGACGCCCTCACCACCACCCCGGCTGGCAAGACGATCGCGGCACTGACCGGTACCCGGTACCAACCCACGAACGTTTATGTTGGGCCAACGACGGGGCCGCTGCGGAAGGTCACGGACACCCGCCCTGAACTGGACGGCATCGCATTCGGTACGCAGCGACCGCTGGTCTATCGAGCGGCCGACGGCCTCGATCTGGATGGTCTGCTAATACTGCCGGCCGGGAAATCCGCTTTGGACGGCCCGTTCCCGCTCGTCACGATCGTGCATGGAGGCCCCGACGATCGGTACGCCGATCGCCTCCAGTTGTTCTCGTTCCACGGTGCACGGCCACAGTGGCTGGCCACCGCCGGATACGCGGTGTTCCTGCCCAACCCGCGGGGCGGGCAGGGCCACGGTCACGAGTTCGCGGCCAGCGTCGTAGGCAGGGTCGGCCGGGAGGAGTGGTCCGACATCCTGACCGGCATCGACCTGCTGATCGCCGAGGGTATCGCCGACCCCGATCGGCTGGGTATCGCCGGTGGGAGCCACGGTGGGTTCATGGCCGCTTGGGCGATCGGGCAGACGAACCGGTTTCGCGCCGCGCTGGTCGACGCGGGTATCACCGACTGGGGGATGCTGGCCGCGAACGGGGAGCACGGCCAGCTCGACGGCGCGCTTAGCGGCAGCATCGGGTGGGAGGGAGTGGGCCCACACCCGCATGACGCGGTAAGCCCGGTCTCCTTTGCCAGCCACGTACGCACCCCGGTGCTCATCCTGCACGGCGCCGAGGACACCAACGTCCCGCTCGGCCAGGCCGTGTACTTCCACCGGGCACTGCGCCATTTCGGCGTTGAGCACGAATTCGTGATCTATCCCAGAGAGGGCCACTCGATCCAGGAACGTAACCACCAACTCGACGTCCTGCGTCGCACCCGTGCCTGGTTCGACCGCTGGCTCCAGCCCTGACCGGAGATGCCCGGTCCTAGCCTCGTTGTCCCCCGCTGACGCCAGCGATGTTGCGACGGCGCGGCCTGTGAGCGGACGATCCGCGGTAGTGGTCGTTGAGGAGGTTGTGATGACTCGACAGGGTGGCGTGTACAAACGTTGTAGCTGCAAGGACGAGGTTGACGGACACCGGCTCGGTGTCCGCTGCCCGCTTCTGGACGAGCGTGGGCACGGTTCGTGGTACTTCTCGTTGGAGCTGCCGGTGGGCCGCGATGGGCAGCGGCACCGCGTGCGGCGTGGCGGGTTCCTGTCGCGTGCCGCGGCAGAACAGGCACGACGACAACCTGCTCGGCAACGATGTCGATCCGGCGACGGCCGTGGTGACGGTGGGGCAGTGGCTGGATATCTGGTTGGAGATGCGCCAGAACCTGAGCTTCTCGACTCGGCGGCTCTATACCCAGCACGTCCGCGATTACCTCAAGCCCTATCTGGGGAGTGTTCCGTTGCGGTCGTTGACGGTCGCGCGGGTGCAGGCCATGTTCGCAGCGTTGATCCGCACCAACTCAAGCCGCGCCCGGCCCTTGTCTTACGCGACGCTGCAGCGCATCCGAGGCGTTCTGCACGCCGCGCTCAACGGTGCGATCCGCCGGGGACTGCTCGACCGGAACCCGGCGCATTGGATCGAGCTTCCCTCCGGGCGTCGGCCGCGTGCTGTGGTGTGGACGGAAGGTCGGGAAGCGCACTGGCGCGAGACCGGGGAGCGGCTGGCCGTGGCCGTCTGGACTGCTACGCAGACTGCGGCGTTCCTGGAGAGTAGCTTCGAGCACCCGTTGCATGTGCTGTACCTGCTTGTCGCGCTGCTTGGGCTGCGTCGGGGTGAAGCGGCCGGGTTGCGGTGGTGCGACATCGACCTGGACGCCCGAGTGCTGCAGGTGTCGCACCAGGTGCAGGACCACAATGGCCGGACCGTGATCTGTCCGCCGAAAACCGAGAGCAGCGTCCGCGTCCTCGCACTGGACAGTATTTCGGTATCTGCGCTGCGATCCCTGCGCGCCGAGCGGCGACGCGGGCTGCCGGCCGGTGCCGCGTTGACCGGGTTCTTGTTCGTCAACCAGTACGGGAATCCGATGAGTCCCGGCTACGTCACCCACGCCTTCCGCAAGCTCATCGCTGAGGCGGACCTGCCGCCGATCCGGCTGCATGACCTCCGCCATGGTGCGGCGAGCCTGTCGCTAGCCGCGGGGAACGACCTGAAGGTGGTGCAGGCGATGCTGGGGCACTCGAGCATCGTGCTGACCGCCGACACCTACACCAGCGTGCTGCCCTGCCTGGCGCACCGGGCCGCCGAAGCCACCGCCAATCTGGTCATGAAAGCGGCACGGCGGACGGCGAAGAAGGTCCGCCGCCACTCCCGGAAAGCCACACGCCACTACGGGACGAAGAAGAACCGCAGGCCTGGGTCGACACGGAAGTCGGCTCACAAGATCCGTGCGTAGAAGGGCCCTTTGCGCGCCAGCTGCTCTGAGGTCCTGAAGAAGATCGTCGACGCAGCCGAGCCACCGATGAGGGAGGTGGGGACTGTAGATCGAAGCGAGTCGCAGGAGGCCGTCGACGGCAGTCTCAACCCCGGCTGGCTGATCGCTCGGACTTCAGGTTTGCAATAGTGAACAGGCGGCCGTCTTGTGTCTGATTTCGGCGCCACAGAAGAGCTAAAGGCGTTGAGGCACCGGAAATCGGACGTCACTGCAGTGGCTACGCCCCGACCGGCGGCCGAGAAGGGGCATGCACCCAGCGAGACCGGCCACATTCGGCCCCACGCCGGTCCCGCCCATGATCAAAGCCCACCGGCAAGATCCTCGTGATCAAGGATACTCGCAGGTGGGCTTCGATTCAGTGGGGTGCGCCATCAGGGACTCGAACCCCGAACCCGCTGGTTAAGAGCCAGCTGCTCTGCCAATTGAGCTAATGGCGCCGGTGTCTGCCGGAGGTTTCCCTCGGCGACGTGGAAAAGATTAGCACCCGGTTCAGGGCCCGTTTCACGGGGGGTCCCTAGTCGGGTTCCGGCGTTGCCGCCCCGGTGTCGGGGCTGGTCGGGGCACACTGCAGTCGGACATCGACGGCGAAACGGGCGGGTGGACATGGTGAGTGCGGGGGGCGGCTGCTGGTCGCCGCAGGGGTGATCGGCCTCACGGTGGCCGGCTGCAGCAGTGCCAGTCCTTCGAGTGAACCGCCGGCGACGTCGTCGGCAGCGCCCCGGCCCGTCCCGAAGGCCGCCGTGCTCACCTTGAGTCCTGCGAAGGATGCCAAGGACGTCGCGACCGGGGAGCCCGTCAGCATCAGCGTCGCCGAGCGGGAAGGCCGGTGACGTCAGATTGACCGGTGCCGATGGCGAGGTCGTCGCCGGGAAAGCGCGTGCGGACGGCTCCAGGTGGGACTCGGCCGAGCCGCTCGGCTACACAAGACCTACACGCTGACCGCGTTCACCACCGTCAAGCCCGCGCGCCAGCTCGGCGTCTCGGTGAACCTCGAGCCGGGGTGAGACCGTCGGCGTCGGGACGCCGCTGATCTTCACCTTCAGTGGGAACGTCGACGACCACGCCGCGCTCAAGGTCACCGCCGAGCCGGCCACCGAGGGTGCCTTCCGCTGGTCCGGCGGCAGGTCACCTGGCGTCCGAAGGACTGCTGGAAGAGCGGCACCAAGATCACGGTCGACGCCGTCGTCTACGGCAAGGCAGCTACGGTCGCGAGGACAAGAAGATCACCGCCGCGGTCGGCGACGGACAGACGCGCCAGATGACCGTCTCGATCAACGACATGGAGGTCAAGACCATTCCGACCTCCATGGGCAAGTCCGGCCACACCACGCCGGCCGGGACCTACACCGTCATGAGCGAGCACACCGGCTACACCATGAACTCCGCCACCTACGGCGTCTCCGAGGACGGACCCGGTGGGCACAGCACCTTCGTCCAGTACGCGGTCCGCCTGTCCTACAGCGGCATCTTCTACCAGCAGGGCCACAGCAACGTGAGCCACGGCTGCCTGAATCTGTCCACCGAGAAACACGAAGTGGCTGATGGACACGAGTGGCCCGCGGGGAACTAGCCGTCCTCGGCCGAGGTGCGGACCAGTTCCCGCGCCTCTTCCTCGGTCGCCACCGCGGGACCCGAGCCCCAGAGCGGCTTGTTCGCCGTCTCGCGGCTGAAGTAGACGGCGACCGCGCCGACCGCGCCTGCGGCCATCAGGTACCACGCGGGCCAGAAGTCGTGACCCGTCGACGAAATCAGTGTCTGCATGACCAGCGGCGTCGTGCCGCCGAAGAGTGACACGGAGATGTTGAACGCGATGGACAGCGCGCCGTAGCGGATCGCGGTCGGGAACAGCGCCGGCAGCGCCGCGGGCATCGAGACCTCGAAGCAGAGCAGCAACAGTCCGAGGCCCATCAGCCCGAGGAACGTGACGACCAGGCCGCCGTCGTGCACCAGCAGCATCAGGGGCCAGGAGAACGCGACGTAGCCGATGCAGCCGGCCATCATGACGGGCTTGCGGCCGACCTTGTCGGTGACCCGGCCGCCGACCAGGATGATCAGCATCATCACGACCATGACGACGATGATCAGCAGCAGGCCGTGGGTGGCGTCGAGGTGCAGCTGCTCGGACAGGTACGTCGGCATGTACGACAGCAGCATGTAGTCGGTGACGTTGAACACGAGCACGAGGCCGACGCAGATGAGCAGCGCGGGCCAGTAGTCGGTGAACATCTTCCAGAACGGCTCGCCGGAGCGGCCGCGCTTCTCGGCCTCTTCGGCGTGCTTCTGGAACGCCGGTGTCTCCTCGAGCTTGAGCCGCAGGTAGAGGCCGATGATGCCGAGCGGCCCGGCGACCAGGAACGGGATCCGCCAGCCCCAGTCGAGCAGGGTCTCGTGCGGCACCCAGGCCTTCATGCCGGTGACGACGGACGCGCCGAGGACGTACCCGGACAGCGTCCCGAACTCGAGCCAGGACCCCATGAAGCCGCGCCGTTTGTCGGGCGAGTACTCGGCGATGAAGGTGGTCGCGCCGCCGTATTCGCCGCCGGTGGAGAAGCCCTGCACCATCCGGGCGAGCACCAGCAGGATCGGTGACCAGACGCCGATGGTGGAGTAGGACGGGATCAGCCCGATGCACAGGGTCCCGATGGCCATCATGATCATGGTGACGGCGAGGACCTTCTGCCGTCCGATCCGGTCCCCGAGGGGCCCGAAGACGAGCCCGCCGAGCGGCCGCATGAGGAAGGCGGCGGTGAAGGCCCCGAAGGTCCCGATCAGCCGGACGCCGGGAGCGACGGTGGGCGGGAAGAAGACCTCGGCGATGGTGTCGGCGATGTAGGCGTAGACGCCGAAGTCGAACCACTCCATGGCATTGCCCAGCGCGGCGGCCCCCACCGCGCGCTTGAGCAGCGACTGGTCGACGACAGTGATGTCCTCGTACCGCAGCTTCTTCTTCCGCCTGATCTTCGGTCCCGAACGTGCCACCACCCCACGGTGCCCTGGCGATCGGACGTTCGCACACTGAGCCATCCGGTCGTGAGCACTACCACCAACGGACCACGCGATCACACGTGATGGGGGTCCGGGGGCGAGCCCCCGGCGGGGGCGTGGGGGCTCGGCCCCCACAAAAAGGCGAAACCCCAGCCTGTGGGAAGGGGCGCAAGCCCCGAACAGGCTGGGGTGATGGGGTGAGCGACGGGTTTCGAACCCGCGACCTCCTGGACCACAACCAGGTGCTCTACCAGCTGAGCTACGCCCACCATCGCCGAGGGGATCCGCTTGCGATCACCTCGCTGGGAGTAATCGTAGCGGGTGCCCTCGACCGGTTTTCAGGGGGTTACCTCTGCTGCTGTTCCTGCACTTCAGCGGCGGCGGCTTTGGCTTCCTCGCTGGTCGGGCCCGGTTGCGGGACGAAGGCGACGCGCCGGTAGTAGTCGAGTTCGCCGATGGATTCCTTGATGTCAGCGAGCGCGCGGTGG
Source organism: Amycolatopsis sp. NBC_01488 (assembly GCF_036227105.1). NCBI lineage: Bacteria > Bacillati > Actinomycetota > Actinomycetes > Pseudonocardiales > Pseudonocardiaceae > Amycolatopsis > Amycolatopsis sp. NBC_01488. Next base: position 4,537,058 of record NZ_CP109434.1, read on the forward strand.
GCGAGGCCCTTCTCCGGCTTGGCGTAGTAGATCCGCGGGTACCAGCGGCGCACGAGCTCCTTGACCGACGAGACGTCGACCAGGCGGTAGTGGAGGTGCGCGTCGAGGGCCGGCATGTCGCGGGCGATGAAGCCGCGGTCGGTGGCGATCGAGTTGCCGGCGAGCGGCGCGGTGCCCGGTTCGGGGACGTGCTCGCGGATGTATTCGAGGACGCGGCGTTCGGCTTCTTCGAGGGTGACGCTGGAGGCGCGGACCTCTTCGGTGAGGCCGGAGTGGGCGTGCATCTCGCGGACGACCTCGGGCATCCCGGCGAGCTTTTCCTCGTCGGCGTGGATGACGATGTCGACTCCGTCGCCGAGCACGTTCAGCTCCGCGTCGGTGACGAGGGCGGCGATTTCGATCAACGCTTCCTTGCCGAGGTCGAGCCCCGTCATTTCGCAGTCGATCCAGACTAGGCGGTCGGTCACCTCGTGACCCTAACCCGACACGGGGACAAGAGGAGCGTTACCTGCGCGTACGGCGCGTTACGCTCGCGACTGTGGTGCAGGACACACGATCGGGGAGTTGTGAGTGACGGAGCAGGGGTCGCCGGCGAGCGAGATCGCCGCTGGTTATGCGAGTGAAGGTGCCGCACTGGAGCTGGGCGCGGTGGTGATCGACGGGCAGGCCGACGCCTCCGCCGCCGTGCGCCTGCCGTTGGCGACCCTGAACCGGCACGGCCTGGTGGCGGGCGCGACCGGCACCGGCAAGACGAAGACGTTGCAGCTGGTCGCGGAGCAGCTTTCGGCGGCCGGAGTGCCGGTGGTGCTCGCGGACGTCAAAGGCGACCTGTCCGGGCTGGCTGCGGCCGGCGGGGCGAACGACAAGGTCGGAAAGCGCTCGCAGGAGGTGGGTGACGACTGGGCGGGCACGGCGTTCCCGGTGCAGTTCCTCTCGCTCGGCACCGGTGGGAAGGGTTCGCCGATCCGGGCGACGATCACGAGCTTCGGGCCGGTGCTGCTGTCGAAGGTGCTGGGGCTGAACGAAACGCAGGAGTCGACGCTCGGCCTGATCTTCCACTGGGCCGACCAGCGCGGCCTCGCGTTGCTGGACACGAAGGACCTCCGGTCGGTGATCACGCACCTGACCGGCGACGAGGGCAAGGCGGACCTCAAGGGCATCGGCGGGGTTTCGGCGGCGACGGCCGGGGTGATCCTGCGTTCGCTGTCCAACCTGGAAGCCCAGGGTGGCGAGGACTTCTTCGGCGAGCCCGAGCTGGACGTCCACGACCTCATGCGCGCACGTGACGGCAAGGGCGTCGTGACGTTGCTGGAACTGGACAACCTGCAGTCCAAGCCCGCGCTGTTCTCGACGTTCCTGATGTGGCTGCTGGCCGAGCTGTTCGAAGAGCTGCCCGAGGAGGGCGACCTCGACAAGCCGAAGCTCGTCTTCTTCTTCGACGAGGCGCACCTGCTCTTCAACGACGCGTCGAAGGCGTTCCTCGAGCGCATCGAGCAGACCGTGAAGCTGATCCGGTCCAAGGGTGTCGGCGTGTTCTTCTGCACGCAGCTGCCCACGGACATCCCGAACAACGTCCTTTCCCAGCTCGGTGCCCGCATCCAGCACGCGTTGCGCGCGTTCACGCCGGACGACCAGGCGGCGCTGGCCAAGACGGTGAAGACCTACCCGAAGACGAAGTTCTACGAGCTGGACACGGCGTTGACGTCGCTGGGCATCGGCGAGGCGATCGTCACGGTGCTGTCCGAGCGGGGTGCGCCGACGCCCGTCGCGTGGACGCGGCTGCGCGCGCCGCGGTCGAAGATGGGCTCGATCGGCGCCGACGCCATCGCCGCCGTAGTCGCTTCGTCGGACCTGCACGCGAAGTACGCCGAAACGATCGACCGGGAGTCGGCGTACGAGAAGCTGGCCGCGAAGGTCGCCCCCGCTCCGGACGCGCCTGCAGCCCCAGCGCCGGAACAGCAGAAGGAGAAGGACGAGCCCGGCCTCATCGAGTCGGCGATGAAGAACCCGGCCGTGAAGTCGTTCATGCGGTCCGCGGCGAGCGCGCTGGGCCGGGAGATCACGCGAGGCCTCTTCGGCAACCGGAGGCGCTGACAAAACCTGACGCGACCTGTCAGGTATCGCTGCGAAGCTGGTGCCCACGCCGAAGAGAGGGGCCGCCATGACCAGCACCGCCACCGCGTCGTTCGTGCTCGACCAGTGGGAGCCGCAGGCGACCGACGAGGCCGCGGGCACCGAGTTCGCCCGGGTGGCCATCGCCAAGACGTTCACCGGGGCGGTCGAGGGGACCAGCACCGTCGAGATGCTGACGGCGTCCAACGCGACTTCGCGCGCGTACGTCGCCTTCGAGCGTCTCGCCGTCTCGGTCGACGGCCGCAAGGGCGCGTTCGTCCTGCACCACTCGGCCGACGAGCTCGGCCTGACGCTGAAGATCCTCACCGGCTCCGGCTCGGGTGAGCTGACGGGGATCTCCGGCACGGCGACCATCGAGATGGACGCCGAGCAGAACCACACGCTGGTCCTCACCTACGCCCTGTAGACAGCGCGAAGGCCGTTTCGAGAGCCCCCGATTGACCCTCGAAACGGCCTTCGCCGGTGTCCACCGCTCCCCGAAAGCGGGCGGACCGGAGGGGCCGCCCCGATTACGGCCCCGTCCACGTCTGTCAGTTGTTCACGATCTGGTCGACGATCTTCTTCGCGTCGTTGATCGGGATGGCGAAGCCGATCCCGACGCTGCCCGCCGAGCCGTTGGCCGAGGCCGTCGGGCTGTAGAGGGCCGAGTTGATGCCGATGACGTTGCCCTGGGCGTCGACCAGCGCGCCGCCGGAGTTGCCCTGGTTGATCGACGCGTCCGTCTGGATCGCGGTGTAGCTCGGCGAGTCCGTGGACTGGTTCGAGGTGCGGCTGAAGGGCGACTGCTGTTGCTGCTGGCCCCCACCGATGTCGGACAGGTTCCGGTTGAGCGCGCTGACGATGCCGGTGGTGACGGTGTTCTGCAGGCCGCCCGGCGAGCCGATGGCGACCACTTCCTGGCCGACGACCAGCTTGCTCGAGTCGCCCAGCGTCGCCGCCGTCAGGCCGCTGGCGTTCTGGGCCTGGACCACCGCGATGTCCGCCTTGGTGTCCGCGCCGACCACGCTGGCCTGGTACTTCTTGCCGTCGGAGGTGGTGATCACGACGTTCTGGGCGCCGTCGACGACGTGCGCGTTGGTCAGGATCCGGCCGTCCGCGGTGAGGATGACCCCGGACCCGATGGCCTCGCCCTGGTCGGTGGTGACGTTGATCTGCACGACGCTCGGCGTCACCTTGGCCGCGACGGCGCTGACGTCGCCGGTCGCGGTGGAGTTCGCGACCGTCTGCCCGTTCGCCGCCGGTGTGCTCACCGACGTCGTCGCGCCGTCCGCCGAATTCGTGGTGAGCCCGACGATCGCGGCGCCCCCGACCCCGCCGACCAGCGCGGCGCCGAGGGCGGTCGCGCTGACGATCATCGCGACGCGGCCGCCCTTGCGCGGCTTGGTCTTCAGCGCCGTGGGCGCCTGCTGCGGCTGCGGGGTGAACAGAGGGTTCGGCGCGGCCTGGTGCTGGTAGCCGTACTGCTGCTGCTGCGCGTACGGCCCGTACTGCTGGGTGCTCTGGTGCGGCTGGTGCCCACCGGGTGAGGCGGGGCCGGGCCGACTCTCGTTCTCGGTCATGGACCAAGGTTCGCGCCCGCGCTTGTGAGCAACCTGTGGAAATACCTCGGCCTTTGCTGAGAAGAATCAGCTGAGAAAACTCAGGAAATCCTCAGGCATCACGCGAAGAACGACGGCACGTCGAGTGCGCCTCCCGCCGCCTCGAACTCGTCGTGCACCGCCTGGCGCAGCTCGGCGTCGGCCAGGTAGTCGGCGGCGGTCAGGGCCAGGCCCAGCGCGCCGTCGCGGACGCCCGCGTCGCCGCTCTCCGCACCGGCCGCGGCCGCGAACTCCTTGGTGTGCAAGGCGACCGTCGGGCCGGAGACCGCGAGCATCGGGTGCAGTGCGGGCATTCGGTACGACAGGTTCCCCAGGTCCGTCGACCCCGTGAGCGACTCCGGGACGATGCCCGGTGGGAGCGGCTTGCGGCCGGTGCCCGCCTGGTTGACCGACCAGCGCCCGGCGAGCGCGGTGTTGAACCGGATCGGCAGGTAGGCGGCCTGGGCGTCCCAGATCAGCTCGACGCCGCAGCCGGTCATCGCCGCCGCGCCCTCCGCGATCGACGTCATGCGCGCGGCGAGGTCGCGCAGGGTGTCGGGGGATTGGGAGCGGAGGTAGAACAGCAGCGCGGCACGGGCCGGGATGACGTTCGGCCGGGCGCCGCCGTCGGTGAAGACGCCGTGGACGCGGTCGCTCTGCGGGAGTTGCTGGCGCAGTGCCGAAACGCCTTGGTAGGCCGCGACGGCGGCGTCGAGCGCGTTGCGGCCCATGAACGGCTGGGCGCTCGCGTGGGCACCGACGCCGTGGAAGACCATCTCCAGCTGACGGCGGCCGAGGAACGGGTGCAGCGCGATGTCGTGGCTGAACGGGTGCAGCATGATCACCGCGTCGACGTCGTCGAACACCCCGGCGCGGGCGAGGATCTCCTTGCCGCCACCGCCTTCTTCGGCCGGCGTGCCGATCAGGCTGACGCGGCCGCCGAGCCGTTCCGCGACCGTCGCGGCGCCGAGGAAGCCACCCGCGGCCGTCGTGCAGATGATGTTGTGGCCGCACGCGTGGCCCAGGCCGGGGAGCGCGTCGTACTCGGCGAGGACGGCGATGTGCGGTCCCTCCTGCGGTGGCGTGCTGACGCGCAGCGCGGTGTCCAGCCCGCCGACCCCGACGGTCGTTTCGTGGCCGTGGCGCTTCAGGAGCTCCGCCAGGGCCTGCACCGAACGGTGCTCGGCGAACCCCTCTTCGGGATGGGCGTGGAGATCTTGGCTCAACGCCACCAGATCGGGTGAACTGCGCTCGACCGCGGCGGTCACCTCGGCCCGTGTCGCCTCGTCCGCGCCGGCGTGCGGCGAGGCCAGCGGTTCGGCGGCCGCGACGGCGTCGGCGGTGGCCTCGACCAGGGAACGCAGGTAGCTGTCGTCGGGCGGGACGGGCTCGTGGTGGGTCATGGGGGCGATGCTAACCGCAGGCCCCGACAATCCGCGGCGCTCAGCTCAGCCGGCCCGCCACGATCTGCGTGACCCCGGCGTACCGCTCGGTGATCGCGGTGAACCCGCGGGCGCGCAGGCTCGCCGCGATCTCGCCGCGGTCGAACATCCGCTGTCCGCTCAGGATCCCGCCGACCGACTCCGCGACCCGCGCGGGTTGCCAGCCGCGCCGGGCGCTCGTGAGCAGCACGATCCGGCCGCCGGGCTTGAGTACGCGCGCGAAGGAGTCCAACGCGGTTTCAGGCTCCGCGAACATGTGAAGGGCGGCGAAGCAGCAGACGCCGTCCACAGTGGACTCTTTGAGGGGCGGGTGGACGGCGTCGGCGCGCAGGTAGGCGACGGTGTCCGGGCCGCCCTCGGCGACGGCTTTGGCGAGCATCGTGCGCGCGCCGTCGAGGCCGATGGCGAGCCCGTCCGGGCCGACGGCGGCGCCGAACGCGCGCGTGAAGCGACCGGTGCCGCAGGCGACGTCGAGCACGGTGTGTCCGGGTTCGAGGTCGAGGAGCTTCGTCGCGAGCCGGACTTCGTCCGCCATGCTCGGCCCGAACGGGCCCTTGAGCGCGCGGCCGAGGGCGGGGCGCCAGTACCGCTCGTAGACCTGCGGGAGCAGCGTGGTGCGCATCAGGCGCTGCGCGACGCCCGTCGGCGGGCCGGCCTGGCTCACGTCGCCCAGCAGGTCGAGGTAGCCGTCGTCGGTCTTCGCGGGCGCCTCGAGCAGGGTTTCGAGGCGTTCGGTGGCGGTCTGGCCGGGCATGGGTCTCCTCTCGAATACCGGCAGTATGTCAAATCCCGATCACTCGAACGAGTGAAGAATCCGCAGGCTCAGGCGTTCGAGCCCCGGAATTGTCGGTGGTCCGGCCTAGCGTCGCAGTCGAGGTTCCGATCCGAGGAGGACAGATGACGATTTCCATGGTGGGCAGCGAAATCACGGTGCGAGGCGAGTTCGACCTGGCCGCGGCGGCCCGGTTCCTGACCGGCTTCGCGCCCGCGGGGCAGCCGGAAGCGGAGTCCGGCGCGCTCCGGGTGGCGTTCCCGCTCGAGGGCGAGTGGACGCCGATGGGAGCGGTGCTGCGGCAGAGATCGCCCGGCGAGGTGGTGGTGGAGGTCCACGGCCCGCCCTCGCAGGCGGACGCGGTGGTCACGCAGGTGCGCAGGATGTGCTCGCTGGACATCGACGGCACCGGCTTCGGCGAGGTCGGCGCCCGCGACCCGGTGGTCTCGCTGGTGCAGGGGTTGCACCCGGGGCTGCGGCCGGTGCTGTTCGCCTCACCGTACGAGGCGGCGTGCTGGGCGGTGCTGAGCCACCGGATCTGGATGACGCAGGCGGTCCGCCTGCGCCGCCGCCTGGCCGAGCGCCACGGCACGGAGGTCGACGTGGGCGGCAGCGTGCTGACGTCGTTCCCGGCGCCGGCGGTGCTGGCGAAGCTGGAGTACCTGCCGGGCTTGCCGGGCCCGAAGATGCAGCGCCTGCGCGGAATCGCCGGAGCAGCGGCGGAGGGCCTGCTCGACGCGGCGACGTTGCGGGCGATGCCACCGGACGAAGCACTGAAGCAACTGCAGCTCCTGCCGGGGATCGGCCGCTTCAGCGCCGAGCTGATCCTGATCCGCGGCGCCGGCCACCCGGACGTGTTCCCCCGCGCGGAGACCCGCCTCCACGAAATCATGCGCGCCGCCTACCACCTCCCGGACGCGGGAGCCGAGGAGCTGACGGAGATCGCCCAGGCATGGGCGCCGTTCCGCAGCTGGGCGTCGTTCTTGCTGCGAGTGGAAGGAGAGGCCCGGATGCGGGAGTCTCGCTGACCTGACGGCGGCGGCGATCCCGGTTGGCTGGTGCCCGGTCCGGAGCGCTGACCTGGCTCGGTCGACGGCCAGCCCGGCGAGCGGAGCGGCCGCGCCGGTCGGTTCGCGCCGGCGAGCCTCGTGGCCGCGGTCTGTGTCGATGCTGCTGCAGCGTCATCGACAGTGACCCAGCCCTAGGCCGATGCCGAAGCGCTTACTGCCTGAGTCCGACGCTCACCGGCGCTTCGACCGGCGTCTTCGCGTGCTTCGCCGTCACCAGGTCCACCGAAGGTCAGCCCGCTCACCGGGGCCCAGGTCAGCGCCCCTGAGGCGTGCGGATCGCCCGACCATGGTTCGCCTGGCAGGCGGTCCCTTGCCGTGGGCTGCGTCCACCCGTCCACTCGCGAGTTCCGGCCCCAATCACGTGAGTTCCGGCTTCGATCACGCGACTTCCGTGTCCCAGCACGTGGATCACGGCTTCCGTCACCGAGGCTCAGCTCGCCGGAGTCCGGAGCTCCACAGCGAGGCCGTTCACCGACCGTGCTGGGCGCCGAATCAGGCCGGCTACCGCGTCCGAAGCCGGCGTCCGACCCGACCACGACGAAAGGAGACCGTATCGACCCAATACCGGAGTCGTCGAAACCGCGACAGCCGGGGACTCACAGTAGCCAGATATCGCCTGTGGTGAGGTGTCCGGGTGAGCTCGCCCGTTCAACTCGCGCTCGGCGGACCGGCCGGTGCCGTCCTCCAAGCGGCCGCCACCACTCCTTCGCTGCTCGAGCAGGCCCAGACGCCCGCCGTGATCACGCTGGTCGCCGGTGGCGCGGCGCTGCTGGTCGTGCTCGTCGGGGGGACTCCGTGGCGGATGGCGCGCAACGGCGTCACCATCGTGCACGAGGCCGGGCACGCACTGGCGGCCGTGCTGGTCGGGCGGCGGCTGCAGGGCATCAAGCTGCACTCGGACACCTCGGGCGTCACCGTCTCGCGCGGCAAGCCGGAGGGGCCGGGCATGGCCTTCACCGCGATGGCCGGCTACCTGGCGCCGTCCGTGCTGGGGCTGCTGTTCGCGAGCCTGCTGGGCAACGACCTGGTCGGGACGGTCCTCGTCCTGATCGCGCTGCTGCTGCTCGGCGTGCTGGTGATGGTGCGCAACGCCTACGGGGTGTTCACCGTCGTCGTCAGCGCTGTCGTGCTCGCGCTGGTCGCGTTCGTCGCGCCGGTCGAGGTGCAGGCTCCGTTCAGCTACCTCGTGACGTGGTTCCTGCTGTTCGGCGGCGTGCGGCCGGTGCTCGAGCTGCAGGTCAAGCGGCGGCAGGGCCGGGCCCGCGACTCCGACGCCGACCAGCTGGGCCGGCTCACCGCGGTGCCGCCGGTGCTGTGGGTGCTGGTCTTCGCCGTGGCGACGGTCAGCTGCCTCGTCGCCGGCGGGCTGTGGCTGCTGGAGCCCGTGGCCGCCTGACCACGCCCATGCGGCAAACTGGTCTCTCGCTGGTCCGCGCGGAGGGAGACGAACGATGGACGAGGTCGCCAAGGCCGTGGAGGAATGCGCACGGGCGGCGAAGCTGGCCGCGCCGTCGCTCGCCGCCGCTTCCGCCGAGGCCGTCGACGCCGCGCTGACGGGGATGGCCGAACGGCTGCTCGCGCACCGCGACGAGATCCTGGAGGCGAACCAGGCCGACGTCGAGCGCGCGAAGGCCGAGGGGATGAGCGCCGGTCTGCTCGACCGGCTCACCATCACCCCGGAGCGGCTGACCGGCATGGCCGAGCAGCTGCGGCTGCTCGCCGGCGCCCCGCACCAGGAGCGCTCGGTCGACGTGTCCACCCTGGACGGCGGGCTGAAGCTGGTCGAGCGGCGCCGTCCGGTCGGCGTGATCGGCGCGAACTACGAGGCGCGGCCGAACGTGACCGTCGACGTGGCGTCGCAGCTGGTCAAATCGCGCAACGGCGGCGTGCTGCGCACCGGCTCGGCCGCGCTCGGCTCGGCCCAGCGGCTGCGCGAGGTCGTCATCGCCCCGGCGCTGACCGAGGCCGGCATCGACGCCGACTGCGTCCAGCTCGTACCACGGGTGGAGCGCGAGGCGGCGTCCGCGCTGGTGCGGCTGCCGAACCTCGTCCCGCTCGTAATCCTGCGCGGCAGCGGCGACAGCACCCGGGCGCTGGCCACCGAGGCGGCCGTCCACGGCGTGCGCACGCTCGCCCACGCCGACGGCGGCGGCGTCCTGTACGTCGACCGCGGGGCGGACGTCACGAAGGCGCGCGACCTCGTCTACGCGAGCCTCGACCGGCTGGGCGTCTGCAACCGGCTGAACCTGCTGCTCATCCACGAGGCCATCCACGACGACGTCTGGCCGGGCATCGCCGACGCGCTGGCCGAGCGGGGCGTCACGCCGTCGCTGGCGCCGCACGAGCACGCCATCGGCTACGAGTGGGCGCTGGACTCCGACCGCGAGGCGACGGTCACGGTGGCCAAGGTCGGCGCGCTGGCCGACGCCGTCGGGATCGCCAACGAGCAGACGTCGGGCCTCGCGGCGGGCATCGCCACGGAGGACGAGTCAGCCGCGGACGCCTTCTTCGACGGCTACACCGGCACGGGCGTCTTCTGGAACGCCCCGACCCGCCTCCTCGACGGCTTCAAGCTGCTCGCGGTCCCGGAAACCGGCATCAACCTGGACAAGGTCCCCGGCCCCCGCGGCCCGGTGACGTACACGGACCTCTACGTCCGCCAGTACGCGGTCCTGCCCGCCTGAGCCGCCGGTTCGCGGCGCACCAAAGTCGCATCACAAAGGCGCGCCACGAAAGCGCACCGCACACCGGAGCCGTCAGATCGTGGGGCCCATGCTCGCGAGGCGGCGCAGCTCCCTGACCGTGTCCGCCGCGTTCGTCACCAGCTCGGTGTCTTCTCCCACGACGCCCGCGTAGCGGTAGATCGCCGTCGGGCCGTCGCTGATGGCGATGGCCGCCACCAGGCGGCCCTCCGGGTCGCGGGTGAGCCCGGTCGTCACCGACACCTCCCGGCCGACCGTGTCGACCGTGGTCAGCGTCCGTTCCTTGTACCAGCCTCGCGTCGTCATGGTGAGAAAGCTCCGAAGGGGGAAGGGCGACAGGGATACGTCGTGAGACGCCCGGATCGCGCGAGGCGTTACGGCATACTGGCCGGGTGATCACCCGGCCGCACGTCCTGCTGTCCGCCGCGCAGTCGCTCGACGGCTTCCTCGACGACACCTCGCCCGAGCGGCTCGTACTGTCCACTGAGGACGATTTCGCCGTTGTGGACCGGTTGCGGGCCGAGGCGGACGCGATCTTCGTCGGCGCGGGGACCGTGCGGGCCGACAACCCGCGCCTGCTCGTGCGCTCCCCGGAGCTGCGGAAATGGCGGCTGGCGCAGGGAAAACCCGAACAACCGGTCAAGGTCACCGTGACCACGCGCGGCCTCGACCCGGACGCGCAGTTCTTCACCGTCGGGGACGTCGAAAAGATCGTCTACGCGCCGCCCGGGGCCGCTGACGCGCTGAAGCACGTCGCCACCGTTGTCGACGCCGGGAATCCGCCCGATTTCGGGCACGTCCTCGACGACCTCGGGGCGCGCGGGATCGAGCACCTGCTGGTCGAGGGCGGCGGCGGGATCCACACCCGGTTCCTCACCGAAGGGCTCGCCGACGAGCTGCGGCTCGCGATCGCGCCGTTCTTCGTCGGGCAGCCGGACGCGCCGCGCTTCGTCGGGCCCGGGCGCTACCCGCGGCCGCTGTCGCTGGTCAACGCCACAGAACTCCAGGGAATGGCGATCCTCGAATACCGGGCCGCGGCCGAGCCGACCGGCCGGGACGTCCGGCGCCTGCGGGAGGCCATCGCGCTCGCCGCCGAGTGCCCGCCGAGCCACACCTTCCGGGTCGGGGCCGTCATCACCGACGCCGACGGCGAGGTCGTCGCGACCGGGCATTCCGGCGAGGGCGACCCGCTGAACCACGCCGAGGAAGCCGCGCTCGCCCAGTGCGCCGGCGATCCGCGCCTGGCCGGCGCCACGATCTACAGCTCACTGGAACCGTGCAGCCACCGCAGCTCCCACCCGCGCAGCTGCACCGAGCTGATCCTCGACGCCGGGATCCCGCGGGTCGTCTTCGCGTGGCGCGAGCCGCCCGTCTTCGTCGACGCGCGGGGCACCGAGCTGCTGCGGGACGCCGGGCGCCACGTCATCGAGGTGCCCGCGCTGACTCCCGAGGTCCAGCGCGAGAACACCCATCTGAAGTTCTGACGAGGTGGAGGCCGCCGAAGCGGCCTCCACCGGATCAAGCAGCGCTAGCAGGCGCCGTTGTCGACCCAGACGCCCCATTCGCCGGTGGTGCCGGGCTCCTCGCCCTGCGTCCACCACTTGGCCGTCCACTTGTGGCTGTTGTGCGAGACGGTGTCGTCCTTGACGTAGACCTTCGTCCGGTCCCACTCCGCCGCGGTGCACGAGCCGCCGCCCGGGGTGGTCGGGGTCGTCGTCACGGTCGGCGTCGTCTGCGGCGGGGTCGCGCCGGCGAACCGGACGCTGAACTTCGTGAAGTCCCAGTCGTTCTGCGGGACGTTGCTGCAGACGCCGTTGTCGGTCGTCCCGACGCACGCGCGGTCGCGGTTGACCGACCAGAACGTGAAGCGGCCGAGGCCGTGGCTGGTCGCGTAGTCGTAGACCGTCTGGAAGTCCGACGTGTAGAACATCTCGGCGGCGTCCGACTTGCCGTTCATGCCGGAGAAGCCCTCGTGCGAATACGCGGTCGCGCTGTCCCAGCCCATGTGCGACGTCAGCAGGCCGTGGAACGCCTCGAGCGCCGACACCTGCGACGAGCCGCCGTTGAAGCCGCCGTCGAACGGCATGATCGAGAAGTTGTTGGGCGAGAAGCCGATCGACTTCGCCTGGTCGAGCAGCTGCGTGCCGAACCAGCCGGTGCCGGCCGTGGTGCCCGGCATGGTCACCGACACGAACAGGCCGGGGTTGTTGGCCTGCAACGTCTTCGCCGCGCCGAGCTCGTTCGCGATGGCCGCGGTGTTCTCGTACTCGGGCTCCTCGAGGTCGAAGTCGATCGCCTTGAGCGAGTACTTGCTGATGACCTGCTGGTACGCGGCGGCGGTCGCCGCGACGGTGCCGCAGGTCTGGCCGAGCTTCGTGCCGCCGTAGCCGCCGACGGACACCGAGACGTCGCCGCCCGCGCCGCGGATCCGTGAGATCACGTTCGCGACGGCGGTGTCGGACGAGACGGCCGACGTGCCGTCCCAGGTCGGGCTGCAGCCGCCGCCGTTGGGCGCCAGGATGAACGCGAGCTGGAAGGCCTTGAGCCCGGTCGCGTTCATCACGGTGACCGGGTCCGGTGGGTTGTTGCTCTGGGGCATCAGGTAGGGCGCCGCGGCGTACCAGTTGTTGCTCAACGCCGCGGTGGCCGAGGGCGCGCCGAGCACGAGGCTCACGGCGGTGGCGGCGGAAGTGGCGGCGGCGAGCCCAATGGCGGCCAGTCTGCTCCTGCGCATGATCTGTCCTCCCGGTGGGGATCGAGGGTGGACAAACTATTGGACTAGACCATTGACGAAGTCAAGACGCGAAGGTCGGATAGGCGCAATCCGCGGGCGAAAAGCGCCGGAATATCCGATATTTGCCCGAGGATTGATGGCACAGGGGTGAAGCCGGGCGGCTTCTGCGCGCGGAATCGGCGGGAGAGTAAGACGGCGGCCGGATTCGCGCGCGCCGAGGCGAAGTTGTGCGGTGCAGACGGGCAACCGGGGCCGGAGAAACGGGCAAGCGGCGCGGGTGGGCAACGACGCGGGCCGGGCGAGCGGGCCGGAGAGAGGGGTAAGCGGCGCAGGCGTGCGACGACGCGGGCGGGCAAGCGGCGCAGGCGGGCGACGCCGCAAGTAGGCGACGCCGCGGACAGGCAATGCGCCGAAGCTCCGCAACGCCGGAGCGACGCAGCCGCCTCCTCAGGCCCGCGGCAGCGACACGACCACCACCAGCCCACCCTCCGGCCGGGCCGTCGCCACCACCTCCCCGCCGTGTGCGCGCGCCACGGAGCGGACGATCGACAACCCCAGCCCTGCGCCCTCCGCCGCCACCCGGGCGCGGCGGTGGAACGGGTCGAACAGGGCCGGGACCTCCGCGGGCGGGATCACCGGGCCGCTGTTGGCCACCTCCAGCTCCACGCGCCCCGGCGACGATCGGGTCGTCACGCGCACCCAGCCGCCGGCGATGTTGTGGCGGATGGCGTTCTCCACCAGGTTGTGGGCCAGCCTCTCCAGCATCAGCGCGTCGCCCAGCGTCACCGCTTCGCCGAGATCCTCCACGACCTCCGGCGGGGCGACGTGCGCCGCCACCGCTGCCAAGTCGACCGGGCAGCGCTCGGTCAGCGCGCTCTCCGATCGGGCCAGCAGCAGCAACCCGCTGATCAGCTTCTCGTGCCGCGAATTGATCCGCAGCAGCTTGCCGCCCAGCTCGCGGACGTCGTCGGACGCCGTGCGGCGGTGCATCGCCACCTCGACCAGCGACCGGTTCAGCGTCAACGGCGTCCGCAGCTCGTGCGACGCGTTCGCGACGAACCGGCGTTGCGCGTCGAAGGAGCGGTCGAGCCGCTCGACCATCACGTCGAACGCGTCGGCCAGGTCCTTCACCTCGTCGTCCGGGCCGTTCAGCGCGATGCGGGACTGCCCGCCCGGTTCGGCCGCCGCGGCGATGCGGCGCGCGGTGTCCGTCACCTGGCGCAGCGGCGCCAGCGCGCGGCCCGCGACCAGCCAGCCCAGCCCGGCCGCGAGCACCGCCACCGCGCCGAGCGCGATCGCCCCCTGGGTCAGCAACGACGTCGCTGCCGCTTCGCGCACCTGACGGGCCTGCTCGTCGAGGGACTCCGGCGAAGGCAGCACGGGCAGCCCGGCCGGGGCGGTGCCCGCGATGAACGTGACGCGCCGCCCGACCTGCTGCGTGAACAGCAGGTACGTGACGCCCAGCAGCGCTCCGCCGGCCAGCAGGAACAGGCCGCCGTAGAGCACGGTCAGCCGCAGCCGGAGGCTCATCGGAGCCGGTAGCCGACGCCGGTGACCGTCTCCACCAGCGGCGGGTCGCCGAGCTTGCGGCGCAGCTTGAGGATGGTGAGCCGGACGGCGCCGGTGAACGGGTCCGCGTGCTCGTCCCACGCCTTCTCCAGCAGGTGCTCCGCGGACACGGCGGCGCCATCCGCGCGCAGCAGCTCGGCGAGCACGGCGAACTCCTTTTTGGACAGTGGCAGGTACCGCCCGTCGCGGAACACCTCGTGCCGCGCCGGGTCGAGCGTGACGCCGGAGCGGCGCAGGATCGGCGGCGCGGCCGGCCGGCAGCGGCGCCCCAGCGACTGGATGCGCGCGGCCAGCTCGGGAAAGGCGAACGGCTTCGTCAGGTAGTCGTCGGCGCCGAGCGACAGCCCGTCGACGCGGTCGGTGACCTCGACGGCCGCGGTGAGCATCAGCACCCGCGTCGCCGCGTCGGAGGCGACCACCCGCCGGCAGACGTCGTCGCCGTGCACGACCGGTAGGTCCCGGTCGAGCACGACGACGTCGTAGTCGTGCACGGCGATCCGCTCGAGCGCGGCGCCGCCGTCGTGGGCGATGTCGACGGCGTGCGACTCGTCGCGCAGCCACTCCGCGATCGCGTCCGCGAGCATCGGCTCGTCCTCCACCACCAGGACCCGCATCCCGCCATGATCGCCGCGGCGGTGTTTCCTCGCCGTTAGCACCGGTAGAGCGTGTCCGGGCCGCCGCGCAGCGGACCGGCGCCGCCGTAGGCACCGGGGTCGACGACCGCGCAGTGCTGCTCGATCCAGCGTTGCCGTGCACCCTGGGCCGGGCTGCGCGGCGGCCCGGGCACGGTGGCCGCGCTGCTCAGCACGAACCGCAGCTTGCCTTCCGCGAGCCATCGGTCGAGCTGCGTGACCGACGGCGCGTCGTCGCGGCCGCCGAAGCCGCCCATGCCGATCACGGTCGCGTCCGAGTCGATCAGGAACGGCGCGACCGCGCCCGCTTCGGCGTTCACCGCCAGGGTGATTTCGGTGCCGTTCCGCCGGGCGTAGTCGAGGATGCGGCGTTGCTCGTCCGACAGCGTGGCGGTGCCGTCGCCGCCGGAAAGCACCAGCTTCGGTCCCGGCCCGCCGGGCGACGGCGGGGCCGGTGCGCCCGGACCCGTGGCAGGCCCGGCGGCGGGCAGCGTCCCGGCGGACGTGCTCTGCGCGGCGGCGAACGACCACACGGCGGGGGTGAGCAGCAGCGGCACCAGCGCGGCGGCGAGCGCACGCCGATGCGGCGCGACGACCAGCCACGCGATCGCGGCGACGGCCGTGGCGAGGACCGCCCAGCGCGTCCACCCGTAGAACGACGTGTCCCGCGACGTCAGCGCGAACGCCCAGGCCGCGCTCCCCGCGACAGCGACCGGCAGCAGGGTTCGCCGGTGGCGCCGCCACAGCAGCGCGAGCCCGGCGGCCGACACCGCGGCGACGGCGGGCGCCATCGCCGTCGTGTAGTACAGGTGCCAGATGCCGCCGGCGAAGCTGAAGACGACAGTGGTCACGACCAGCCAGCCGCCCCAGAGCAGCCAGCCCGCGTCACGCCACCGGCGTCCGAGGACGATCAGGACGAGCAGCGCGAGCGGCAGCAGCCACGAGATCTGCCCGCCGACGACGTCGTTGAACATCCGGCCCGGCCCGGGATCGCCGCCGAACGACGACACGGTCTGCTGCCCGTTGTGCATGATCATCACACCGCCGCCCTCGCCGTCGCCGGAGAGACGGCCGAAGCCGTTGTAGCCGAAGACGAGGTCCCACGCGGAGCCGTCTTCGCTGCCGCCCATGTACGGCTTGGCGCCCGGCCACCAGTCGTACAGCGCGATCCACCAGAACGACGAAACGACCAGCACGACCCCGGCGCCGAGGACGTCCAGCAGCCGGCGTTTCAATGGCCCGGTCGTCCCGGCGAGGTAGGCGGCGACCAGCGCGGGCACGACGATCCACGCCTGCAGCATCTTGGTCAGGAACCCGCAGCCGACGAAGAAAGCGCACCACCACAACCACTTCCGGCCGTCCCGCAGCGAGCGGGTGAGCGCGTACGCGGCGGCGACCAGGAACAGGACGAGCAGCGTGTCGGGGTTGTTGTCGCGGTCGATGATCACGGTGACGGGCGTCAGCGCGAGGATCGCGGCGGCCAGGAGGGCGACGTTCTCGCCCGCCCACAGCCGGACCGTGCGGTGGAGCAGGAAGACCGCCGCGACGCCTTCGAGGACCTGCGGCAGCAGCAGAGCCCAGCCGTGGTAGCCGAAGATCAGGACGGAGAGGGCTTGCGGCCACAGGGCCATCGGCGGTTTGTCGACCGTGACGACGCCGTAGGGGTCGAAGGAGCCGAAGAGGAAGTTCGTGAACCCGCTGGTCATCGACTTGACGGCGGCCGCGTAGTAGGTGTTGCCGACCTGGCCGTCGCCGATCTTCCAGGCGTAGAGCACGACGGCGCCGAGGCAGACGAGGGGAAGCGCCCAGGGGCGGGTCTTCGGAGGAGCGGCGGTGATCATGCCCGCCACCCAACCGGGACCGGCGTTTCCCGGGCGTTTCCGCCGCGGCAGAGGGTGTCACTCGGATTCGAGGTCGCCCTCCAGGGACAGGTACACCGCGCGCATCTTCGCAAGCAGCTCCGGATCGGGTTCTTCCCACAGCCCCCGGTCCGCGGCCTCGTTCAACCGCTCCACGATCCCCCGCAGCGCCCACGGATTGGCCTGCCGCAGGAACTCCTGGTTCACCTCGTCCAGCACGTACGACTCGGTCAGCTTTTCGTACATCCAATCGCCGACGACGCCCGCAGTAGCGTCGAAGCCGAACAGGTAGTCCACTGTGGCCGCCAGCTCGAACGCGCCCTTGTAGCCGTGCCGGCGCATCGCCGCCAGCCAGCGCGGGTTCACCACGCGGGCCCGGAACACCCGGGCCGTCTCCTCGCCCAACGTGCGCGTCCGCACTGAGTCCGGCGAAGTGCTGTCGCCCACGTAGGACGCCGGGGCCGTGCCGGTCAACGCGCGGACCGTCGCGATCATCCCGCCGTGGTACTGGAAGTAGTCGTCCGAATCGGCGATGTCGTGCTCGCGCGTGTCCGTGTTCTTCGCCGCCACCACGATGCGCTTGTACGAGTTCTCCATGTCCTCGCGCGCCGGACGGCCGTCCAGGTCGCGGCCGTACGCGAAGCCGCCCCAGACCGCGTACACCTCCGCCAGATCCTTGTCGTCACGCCAGTTTCCGCTGTCCATCAGCGGCAGGAGCCCCGCGCCGTACGCTCCCGGCTTCGAGCCGAAGATCCGTGTCGTCGCCCGGCGGGCGTCTCCGTGCGCGGCCAGGTCCGAGGCGACGTGCGCGCGGACGAAGTTCTCCGACGAAGGTTCGTCCAAAGAGGACACGAGACGCACGGCGTCGTCCAGCAAGGCGATCACGTGCGGGAAGGCGTCGCGGAAGAAGCCACTGATCCGGACCGTGACGTCGATCCGAGGACGGCCCAGCTCGGCCAGCGGAATGGCTTCGATCCCGGTGACCCGCCGGGACGCCTCGTCCCACACCGGCTGGACGCCCAGCAGCGCCAGGACTTCCGCCGCGTCGTCGCCGGACGTCCGCATCGCCGACGTCCCCCACACCGACAGACCCACCGAGCGCGGCCAGTCCCCATTGTCCTCGCGGTAGCGGCGCAGCAGCGAATCCGCCAGCGCCTGGCCGGTTTCCCACGCGAGCCGGCTCGGGATGGCCTTCGGGTCGACCGTGTAGAAGTTGCGTCCGGTCGGCAGCACGTTCACCAGCCCGCGCAACGGCGACCCGCTCGGTCCCGCCGGGATGTACCCGCCGTCGAGAGCGTGCAGCACGGCGTCCAGCTCCGCCGAAGTACCCGCCAGCCGCGGGACGATTTCGGAAGCCGCGAACGAAAGCACCCGCGCGACCGCCGCGTCCGGTGCCACCGAATCCACCGCCGTGACGTCCCAGCCGCGCATCTCCATCGTCTGGACCAGCTCCCGCGCCGTCTTCTCGACAGCGTCCACATCGGACATCGGCGCGCCTTCCTTGAGGCCCAAGGCGGACCGCAGACCGGGAACCGCGCCCTGCTTGCCACCCCACATCTGCGACGCGCGCAGCATCGCCAGCACCAGGTTGACGCGTGCCTCGCCGACCGGCGCCGCGCCGAGGATGTGCAGACCGTCACGGATCTGGGCGTCCTTGACCTCGCACAGCCAGCCGTCGATGTGCAGCAGGAAGTCGTCGAACTCCGCGTCGTGCGGCCGCTCCTCGATGCCGAGGTCGTGGTCCAGCTTCGCCGCTTGGATGAGCGTCCAGATCTGGGCGCGGATCGCCGGCAGCTTCGCCGGGTCCATCGCCGCGATGTTCGCGTGCTCGTCCATGAGCTGCTCGAGCCGCGCCAGGTCGCCGTACGACTCCGCGCGCGCCATCGGCGGGATCAGGTGGTCGACGATCGTCGCGTGCGCCCGCCGCTTCGCCTGCGCGCCCTCGCCCGGGTCGTTGATCAGGAACGGGTACACCAGCGGCAGGTTCCCCAGGACGGCGTCCGGCGCGCACGACGCCGACAGCCCGGCCGTCTTGCCCGGCAGCCATTCGAGGGACCCGTGCTTGCCCAGGTGGACGACCGCGTGCGCCCCGAACTCCTCCTCCAGCCACCGGTAGGCGGCCAGGTAGTGGTGGCTCGGCGGCAGGTCCGGGTTGTGGTAGATCGCGACGGGGTTCTCACCGAACCCGCGCGGCGGCTGGATCATGATGATGACGTTGCCGCTCTGCAGCGACGCCAGCACGATGTCCCCGTCGTCGACGTACAGCTCGCCCGGCGCCGGGCCCCAGTGTTCTTCGGCGCCTTCGCGCAGCTCGGCGGGCAACGCATCGAACCACTTCTGGTAGCGCGCGGCGGGGACGCGGATCGGGTTTCCGGAGAGCTGCTCTTCGGTCAGCCATTCCGGGTCCTGGCCGCCGGCGGCGATGAGTGCGTGGATCAGCGCGTCACCGTCGGGCTGGTCGGTGCCGGTCGGATCGACGCCCGGGAACGCCTCCGCGCCCAGGTCGTACCCCTGTTCGCGCATCCGCCGCAGCAGCTCGATCGCCGACGCGGGCGTGTCCAGCCCGACCGCGTTGCCGACGCGAGAGTGCTTCGTCGGGTACGCGGACAACATCAGTGCGATCCGCCGGGAAGACGGCGGTGTGTGCCGCAGCCGGGCGTGCGCGAGGGCGATCTTCGCGACGCGGGACGCGCGTTCGGCGTCCGGCACGTACCGGGGGAGCCCGTCTTCGTCCAGCTCCTTGAACGAGAACGGCACCGTGATCAGCCGCCCGTCGAACTCCGGGACGGCCATCTGGTTCCCGGCGTCGAGCGGCGACAGGCCTTCGTCACTGGCTTCCCACGTCTGACGGTCGCTGGTCAGGCACAGCGCCTGCAGGATCGGGACGTCGAGCGCGGCCATCTCGGCGACGTCCCACGCCTCGTCGTCGCCGCCGGCCCCCGCCGCCGACGGCCGGGTGCCGCCCGCCGCGAGGACGGTGACCAGCAACGCGTCGACCTGGCCCAGCTCGGCCATCATCTCCGGCTCGCGCGTACGCAGCGAAGCACAGTAGATCGGCAACGCGCGCCCGCCCGCGGCTTCGATCTCGTCGGCGAGCACGTGGACGAAGTTCGTGTTCCCGGACAGGTGATGGGCCCGGTAGTACAGGATCCCGACGACCGGGCCCTCGGCACGCGACGGCCGTTCGAGCACGCCCCACGCGGGTTGCGCGGCGGGCGGCTCGAAGCCGTCGCCGGTGAGCAGGAGCGTGTCGGAGAGGAACCGGTGCAGCTGGGTGAGGTTCGCCGGGCCGCCCTGCGCCAGGTAGGCGTGGGCCTCGGCGGCGATGCCGGCCGGGACGGTCGAGAGCTTCATCAGCTCGGCGTCCGGCGTCTGCTCCCCGCCCAGGACGACGACGTGCGCGCCCGACGACCGCAGCGCGTCCAGGCCGTCGGCCCAGCTCCGCGGCGTGCCGAGGATGCGGACGACCACGATGCGCACGCCGTCGAGCAGGTCCGGCAGTTCGGCGACGCCGATGCGCGAGGGGTTCGCCAACCGGTAGTCGGCGTCGGCCGACCGGGCGCTGAGCAGGTCGGTGTCCGAAGTGGACAGAAGCAGGATCACGAGGTTCCTCCTCGGGGTCCGCGCCCCGGGTCGACGGGCGCGCCGGCCGGAGTTCCTGGCTCCCGGAGAGAGCGTGCTCTCCGGTGACAGTGGCGGGACCGCCCCGGACTCTCACCGGGTTCCTCCACCTGCCGACGCGTGGGTATCGCCCTCACTCTCCGGTGCGCGCGAGACGGCGTCAAGGTGACGTTGCCCGGGTTGCGCCGGGAGCGATCGATGCAGCTTCCCCACCTGCTGTGCTGGTCAGGGACACCAAGGACCGCACCCGGCTCGTGGCGCGCTTCAGAGCCGCTTGGCCGCGCGGAACGCCTTCGCGTAGGTCCCGGACCCGTCGATCAGCGACACGCCACCCGCGTCCCCGAAGGTCGGGCCGTTCGCCACCTTGCGGCTGGAGAGCACGCGGTGGTGGCCGTCGCTGTCGATGCCCAGGTAGATGCCCGTGTGCGAGACCTGCGTCCCGAGCTGCGGCTCCAGGTTGAAGAACAGCACGTCACCCGGCTGGAGCGCGCTGAAGTCCGTCGCCTGCTTCTTCTCGTCGTGGATGACTTCCGTGCCCGGGCCCAGCTCCGACAGCGCCCACGCCCGCCGCGGCAGGCCGGGGCCCTTCGTGTTCGTCCCGAGCAGCGGGTAGCCCGACCGGTAGCCGTAGACCATCCGCACGAACCCGGAACAGTCCAGCGACCGGGCGCGCGCCGGTTCCGCCGCCTCGTGGACGCCGCCCGGGAAATCCCAGCCGATGCCCAGGTAGTCGTAGAAATCCGACTTCTCGAGGCGGCCTTCGGCGCTGTCCGGGCCGAAGTTGGCGTCGCCGGCGATCCGCAGCTTCTTCGAGATCTGGTCGGCCGCGCCGTCGGTGTACTGGAGGGCGATCGCCAGGACGTCCGGATCCGTGTCCCCGACCGCCTTGGGCAGCCAGTCGGTGAACCACTTCTGCGTCTCCGCGCCCGCCTGCCACACCTGCGGCGCCAGCCGGATCCAGGCCGTCGACGTGATGCCGACCTTGGTGAACTTCGGCTCGGTGAAGGTACGGGACCGGCCGGTCAGCAGCACCGTGCGGGAGCCGTCGGTGAAGGACGCCAGCTGCGCTCCCGCGGCGTCGCGGACGATCGTCCGGGGCGGGTGGTCCAGCCGTTCGTACGCGTAACCGCCGGTGACCGCCGCCCCCGAGGGCGCGGCCGACGCCGAGATGGCCGTGATCTCCTGCTCGTCTCGCTGCGCGACGTACAGCGCGGCCGCGCCGGACACGCCGATGACCGCGACCAGGACGCCGATCCGGACCGCCTTGCGCATCATCACCTCACACCGTCGGGACCAGCCCGACCAGCACGCCGCTGATCAGGATCGCGTAGCTGGCCAGGCTGACGCCGCCGGTGGCGAGCATCGTGGCCATCGGCTTCTGCCGCACCAGCTGGTACGCGACCAGGCCAGGCACGACGAAACCCAGCGTCTGGTGCACGAACAGCAGCGGGAAGTCGGCTTGCAGGAAGATGAGCAACGTCGTCTGCAGCACGACGCCGAGCAGGACGACGGCGGCGAAGAGGCGCTTGCCGTAGAGGATCACCATGCGCTGCAACAGTTTCGTGCCGCCGAACGTCAGCGCCGTCATGAGCACGATGATGGCGGCGCGGCGGTAGTCCTCGACCATGGTCAGCGCGATCCAGCCCGGCGTGATCATGCCGCCCGGGGACAGGTTCGTCGTGAGGTAGCAGACCAGCGACAGCAGCAGGCCGATGGCCAGGCCGACGGTGGCGACCTCGGGGGCGAGGGACGTGGTGAGCATCAGGCGACCGGTTCCAGTTTGGCGAGTTCCTCGATGAGCAGTTCCCCCTGGCCGTGGATGTTGCCGATGGCGACCAGCGACGCCTGCCGCCCGACGCCGCCGACGATCCCGCGCAGCAGCTCACGCGGCGAGCGCGAACCGCCGAGGTCGACGACCCGGTCGTGCCACTCGGCGGGGATGGCGGCGCGGGCGCTGCGCGTCGGCTCGCCGATGAGCACCACGCGTTCCGGGGCGATCTTCGGGACGAGCGCGCCCATCTGGCCGTTGCGTTCGACGCGGTCGGGCCGGCAGTTGATGATCACGTGCAGCGGGTCGGCGATCGCACCCTGGCGGCGGAGCTGGTCGATGTTCAGCAACGTCGATTCGGGGTCGTTCGCGGCGAAGACGTTCGCGAACCGCAGGAGACGGCGGCCGGCGCGGTACCGGTGGACCTGCAGCACGCCCGGGTCCGGCGGCGCGGCCCACATGCCTTCGAGAGCCAGCTGCCGGTTGACGTTGAGCAGGTCCGCGACGGCCAGCGCGATCGCGACGTTCTCCTTGAAGGTGATCCAGCCGAAGCGGCGCATCTCCTCGTCGCTGACCGACTCGGGGTCGACGGCGATCAGCTCGCAGTCCCGCTTGCCGGCCTCCTCCTGGAGGATGTGCAGCCGGTCCTTCTCGGCGGTCAGGCAGATCCCGCCGACGGGCATCGAGCGGGACAGCGAGCGGGCGACGTCGTCGAGGGTCGGACCCATTTCGGCGAGGTGGTCCTCACGGACGTTGCAGAGCACGCCGATGGTGGCGCGGATCAGCTTGCTCTGGTTGATTTCCTGCAGGTCGGGCATGACGGCCATGCATTCGATGACCAGCGCGTCCGGCCGGTAGGCGGCGGCGCGGCGGACGATGCCGATCTGCTCGACGACGTTGGCGATGCCGAACTTGCGGTAGACGGGTTCCTCACTGCCGTCGGGGTGGATGAAACGCGCCGCGGTGCCGGTGGTCTTGGCGGTGGTGACGAGGCCGCCGCCGCGCAGGGCGCCCGCGCAGAGGCGCGTGATGGACGACTTGCCGCGGATGCCGTTGACCAGCACGCGCGTCGGGATGCTGTGCAGGTGCCGGTAGTGCCGGCGCTGTTCGGCGATCCCGGCGGCCAGCATCACCGCCGACGCTGTGAGCAGCACGACGTAGAGGAACGTCACGTCAGACCCCGGCCCCGTCCAGCCAGCTGAGGTAGTCGCTCTTGGCCTTCTCTTCGGCGGTCCGCGCGGGCATCCGCGGCGGCGTCCGCGGGCGGGGCCGGGCCGGGCGCGGCGGCTGGGGCTTCTCGGGCTCGTCCACGATCTTCTGGAGCAGCTCGGTCTCGTCGGTCGCCGCGCCGGTCGGGCGGCGGACCTCGCCGAGCCGGTCACGGCCGTCGGTCAGGGCCTGGCGGCAGATCTCGACGCAGGAGGCGATGGTGCCGATCTCGTCCTGGCGCTGCGGGTAGACGACGGCGCCGGTGTCCCCGCCCGCGATCCGCCCGGCCTCCGCGCCGACCCGCCGCAGCGGCCGCACGACCACCAGCAGGTGCCAGGCGAACAGCATCAGCGCGACGACGGCGGTGAGCAGCGCGGCGACCCGCGCGCCCGAGCGCACGGTGTTGTCCGCGACCCCGAGCGAGCCGATCGGCTGCTCGGCGACGACGACCCACTTCAGCGCGGCGGCGTTGCCCTTGTCGGCCAGGCGTTCGGCCGCGACGAGCGACGACGAGGTCGTCTCGCGGGCGTCCTTGCCGGACTGGGCGGCTTCGACGTTCTTGATCAGCTCCGGGTCCGACAGCGCGGAGAACGCGAGGTAGCCCTCGGTGTCGGCGATCGTGCGCTTGCCCTCGTCGACCACGCGGACGCGGCCGCCCGCGGAGCCGAGCAACTCCGCCATCCGCGGCACGTCGTACTCGCCGACCAGGACGTTCTTCGAGTCCGGCAGTGGCGTGAAGGCGTAGACGACCGGGACGCGGCCGCTCGTGTTGTGCTGGCGCAGGCCTTCGCCGTCGGGCAGCTTCACGGGGTCGCGCAGGGACTCGCGCCCGGCCCGCAGCCGGACCGCGCCCTCGGCGTCGGCGACGTAGACGCTGCGGAACCGGCTTTCGGTACCGGCCAGCCGGTCGAGCATGCCGCGCAGGTCGTCCGGCTGCTTCCCCTTGCCCAGCCGGGCGACCGACTTCAGGTCGGTGAGGCCCTCGGCCAGGCTGCGGCGCAGCGTGTCGGCCGAGCGCGTGACGCGGACGCCGTGCTCGCTCAGCATGGTCGGCGACACCGCGGCGTGCTGCCGCCCGAGCGTCGCGGCGACCGCGCCGGACCAGCCGAGCAGCGCCAGCGCGACGAGACCGATGACGAGCTGGGCGGACAGGAACGGGCGCACCTTCGCCGCGGGCTTGCGGCGGCGCAGCTGTGTCGTGCCGGGGCTGCGCCCCGGGCCGGGGGCTCTGCCACCCGGAGCCCCCGCAAGCGTGCAGCGGCAGCGTTCGAGGGCAGCCGTTACGTGGTTGACCTCGCGGACCCGCGACTGCCGGACCGGCTTGCCGAGCATCCCGGCCGCGACGGCGAGCGCGTCGGTGCGCAGCCGGCGGATCGGCGCGACGACCGTGCGCCGCAGCAGGACGAAGCCCGCGACGGCCAGCGCGAGCAGTGCGGCGGCGGGAATCAGGCCGGGCCAGCGGACCGGCACGGCCTCGACCGGGAACCGGCTGAACGACACGACCGACAGGCCGAGGCTGCCGCCGATGCCCGAAGGGGAGACCGGCGCGTACGAGACGACCGGCGCGCGCTGCTTGCCCTTCTCGGTGACGGCGTCCCCGGTGAGCACGCCGGACTGCCCGACGGCGGCCGCCGTGGCGGCGCGGGCGAGCAGCTCCTGGGCCGGGCGGTCGGTCGCGGCGACGTCGGAGCCGTGCGCGTGCAGCACCGCGCCGTCCGCGGCGACCAGCCGGACCTGCTGCTGGGTGTCTTCGTCGAGGTCGCCGGTGGTGGTGCGCAGGGCCGTCGAGACGACGAGCAGCCTGCCGGCGCGGGTGCCGGTGAGCGGGAGCGCGGTCAGCACGAGCGGCGTGTCGCCGGGACGGGCGACCGGGCGGACGGTGAGGTTCGCGACGGCGACCCCGCGCAGCGTCTCGACCGGAACCGGCTCGCCGCGGGTGGCCAGCACCTTCTGCGCGACCGGGTCGTAGACGACGACGCCACGCCAGTCCTCGTAGGTCTCGCCCAGGCGGGTGAGCAGCGCGGCGTCGTCGGCGGTGTCGAACACGCCGGAGCCGGCCGCGACCTGGAGGTCACCGGCGGCGGCCGTCGCCGACGTCGCGACGCTCTGCGCGAGGCCGGCGGTGGTGCGCTGCTGGCCGGCCGTCACTTCGTCGGGGACGCGGCCGCCGGCGTCGTTCGCGCGGATCAGGGAAAGCGGCCCGGCGGTCGAAAGGTAAAGCGCGGTGAAGGCGGCGATGAGCACCAGCAGAACGAACGTGACCGCGGACGCGACCCCGGCGCCGCGCGGGAACCCCGCTTCCGGGATCTGCGCGCGCAACCGCGCCGCTCGATCGTCGTGCTTGCTCAAGAGGGTCTCCCCAGGCCCTTCCGGTCACGCGGTCCCGAAGGACCGCCGGCCATCGCGGCCGCTAGCGAAACGTCACCCGTCCGGGTCACGTGAAGGTATCGATGAAACCTTCGGGTGACGTTACAACTGCCCCCCATCGGGCGGCAAAGGACGGGTAATGCTAGCTATTGGGTGACATCAGTACACTCCGGGTGGTGATGAGCCGACCGCGGACGTTGCTCAGCGTGGCCGGTGTGGTCATCGCCCTGGCCCTGGTGCTGACCATGGTGCTGATCCTCGGTGACGCGAAGTCACCGAAGCCCGTCCCGGAGGCCGGTTTGGATTCCCTGGTGACCGATTTCACCGCCCGCCTGTCCGCGGACCAGGAGTACCGCTCACCGAAAGCCGACGAACGTCGCACCGCGGCGGCCGGCTTCGCGGCGCTCCTGGACCGCCGGAGCACGCCGGAGCTGGCGAAGCTCGGGTTCTCGGTCCGCGACGGCGTCGACCCGGCGACCGGACGGCCGTACACGATCGCCGTCAACGAACCCGGGACCGAGCGGGCGTGGGGGATGTACGTGCTCGACCGGTCGGCACCGCCGTCGCTGGCGGTCGAGGTGCCGCACCCGGCGTTCGACCTGCGGACGGAGCTGTTCGGCGTCGACCTGTTCCGCCGGACGCCCGGCGCGGTGCTGCTGGTGGCGGGCGCGCACCGGAAGGCCGACGGCACCAAGGCGGACGTCGCGCACCAGGAGGACTCGGTGTTCCACGTCATGGCCACGGCGCTGGCGGGGCGGGGGCTGGCGCAGGTCCAGCTGCACGGCTTCCACGACGAGAACCTGCCGTCGACGGACCTCGTGCTGTCGTCCGGAGCGACGGTCGCCGGCGACCCGGCCCGCCGCGCGGCCACGCACCTGACGGCGGACGGCTTCGCCGTGTGCCGCGCGTGGGAGGAGCGCTGCGGCGCGCTCGAAGGCACGACGAACGTCCAGGGCAAGCTCGCCGCGGCCGACGACACGGTGTTCCTGCACGTGGAGATGAGCCGGACCGTCCGCGAGTCCCCGGAGCGCCGGGCCGACGTCGTCCGTGGCCTGGTGGAGGCCGGCCTCGCCAGGCCGTGATCACGCCGAGCGTTCGGAGTCTCCGAGGCGGGGGAAGGGTTTCGTGGAGAACAGGACTTCCACCGGGACCTCGAAGAACTCCGCGATCCGCAACGCCACGAACAGGCTCGGGCTGTACTCGCCGCGTTCCAGGTAGCCGATCGTCTGGTAGTGCACGCCCAGCGCCTCGGCCAGCTGGCGTCGCGAGATCGACCGCTCCGCGCGCAGCATCGCGATCCGGTTGTAGACGACCTCACTCATCACTACCCCACACGCTGCATGGCCTTCTCCCGGCGCTTCGCCACCGACGAACCCGCTTCCCGCCGCGCCATGCGGCGGAGCAGCACCGGGGCCAGGGTCAATCCGACCACGGACCACGCCACGAGCACGCCCAGGGTGGCCAACGGCCGCCACGACTGGCCGATCTCGACGACCACCGCGCCGTCCGGCAGCAGCGCCGAGCGCATCCCGAGCCCCAGCCAGTACATCGGGAACACCTGCGCGATGTCCTGCACCCACACCGGCAGCGACGTGATCGGGTAGAAGATCCCCGAGATCGCGCCCAGGCCCAGTACCGGCAGCGTGATGAACCCGATGGACCGCGCGCTGGAGGTGAGCGAACCCAGCGCGGCGCCGAGCGGCAGCGTCGCGGTCAGGCCGACGGCCAGCACCCACAGCAGGTGCAGGTACGACCAGCCGCCGCCGGGTGCCAGGGCCGGGTACAGGAACAGGCAGGGGACGAGCGTGAAGAGCAGCCCGGTGACCTGCGTCAGCGACAGCGACGTCGTCTTCCCGACGAGGTAGCCGAGCATGCCGTTCGGCGTGGCCTTCGCGCGCAGCAGCGTGCCGTCCTCGCGGTCGACGGCCAGGTAGCCGGCCGCGCCGTTCAGCCCGTTGAACACGATCCCGGCGCCGAGCACGCTCGGCACGGTGGCCGCGCCGAGCGAGAACCCGGTGCCCGGCAAGGCGGAGTTGCGCATGAAGAACAGGACGCCCAGGAAGATCCCGATGAAGACGAACTGCCCGATCGCGTCCTCGCGGTTGGTCCACGTCTGCTTGAACTCGATCCAGCCGCGGGCCAGCCCGGCCCGCACCGCGACGGCGTTCACCGCGCACCCGCTTCCTGAAGGCCCAGCTCCGTCTCGCCGCCGGCTTCGGCGCGGCGGACCAGCGTCATGTACGTGTCCTCGAGCGACGCCCGCCGGACCTCGAGGTCCGCGACGGCCTCGCCGTGCTGCTTGAACAGCTCGTAGACGTACTTCGTCGCTTCGGTCGTCGAGTGGACGAAACGCTGGCCGTCGAGGGTCCAGCGGACCTCGGCTTCGCCGGAGATCCGGCGGCTCAGCGCGTCGGCCGAGCCGTCGGCGATGATGCGGCCGCCGTTGAGGATCATGATCCGGTCGGCCAGCTTCTCGGCCTCGTCGAGGTCGTGCGTGGTGAGCAGGATCGTGGTGTCCAGCTCGTCGGACAGGCGGTGCACCAGGTCGTGGAACTCGCGGCGCGCTTCCGGGTCGAAGCCCGCCGTCGGCTCGTCGAGGAACAGCAGCTCGGGACGGCCGACGATGCCGATCGCGACGTCGAGCCGCCGCCGTTGCCCGCCGGAAAGGCTCTTGAGCTTCTTGTGCGCGTGCTCGGTCAGCCCGACGGCCGCGATCAGCTCGTCGGCGTCCCACGGCCGCGGGTGCGAGGCCGTCGAGTACGGCGCGTAGTACCGGCCGAGGTGCGCGAGCAGCTCGCGGACGCGCCACTTCCCGTGGTCGCGCCAGGACTGGAGCACCACCCCCAGCCGCGCCCGCCAGTCCTCGCCGCCGTGCGCCGGGTCCACGCCCAGCACGGCCACCTCGCCCGCCGACCGCATCCGGAACCCCTCGAGGATCTCGATCGTCGTCGTCTTGCCCGCGCCGTTCGGCCCGAGCAGGCACACGACCTCGCCCCGGTACGCCTCGAAGCCGACGCCGTGGAGCACGTCGTTCGCGCCGTAGCGCATCCGCAGGCCGCGCACGCGGACCACGGGAACCGCAGGATCTCTCATCACGTCACCCCCATCGAACTGGTGCGATCGAATGTAGCACACCTACTACATTCGATCAGACTTCTGCTGCGCCGGGAACTTGACCCGCGGTCATCCGGTTCGCGGGGCATGGGAACTTGGCTGGGGCTGGCGCTCCCGGGTGGTGTCGTGGTCGTGCTGGTCATGGCGGCGATCGAGCTGCGGCCGCGCAAGAACGGCTCGCGCTTCAAGGCGCGCCTGTCCGCGACCTACCTCGAGGAGACGACCGCGTTCCTCTACGGCACCAAGCGGCGTGAGCTGGAACACCGGGAAACGACGTCGATGCTCGTCGAGCAGGACGCCGAAGGTGCACCACCCTCGCGTGACGTGGACTTGGACCGGGGAATCGCGAGGATCCGGCCGCGTTCGGACCCTCAGGAGCCCGGCAACCGCCAGCTACAGTGACCCCATGCCGACCCCAGCGCGTGTGCGAGCCGACGCGTGCCCGGGTGTTTTCGCACCCCACGACGCCGCCGACGGCCCGTTGGCGCGGGTCCGGCTGCCCGGCGGTGCGGTTTCCGCCGCGCAGCTGCGCGCGCTGGCCGACTGCGCCGAAGCGTGCGGAGACGGCGACCTCCACCTCACTTCGCGCGGCAACGTCCAGTTGCGCGGCGTCACCCGGCCCGGTCTCGCGGCACGGCTGACCGACGCCGGCCTGCTGCCTTCGCCGTCGCACGAGCGGGTCCGGAACGTCCTGGCCTCGCCGTCGAGCGGGCTGCGTGGCGGCCTCGCCGACGTCCGGGGGCTGGCCGCCGCGCTCGACGCCGTTCTCTGCGCGACCCCGGAACTCGCTTCGCTGCCCGGCCGGTTCCTCTTCGCCTTCGACGACGGACGCGGCGACGTCGCCGGTGAGGGCCCCGACGTTTGCTGGCGGGCTACCGGCCCGTCCGAGGGGACTTTGCTGCTCGCGGGCGGCGACACCGGACGTCGCGTGGCTCGCGCCGACGCCGTCCCGGTGCTGGCCGACGTCGCGCTGGAGTTCGCCCGGGTGCGCGGGTCCGCCTGGCGCGTCGCCGAACTCGACGACCCGGCCTGGCGCGGCACTCCGGCGCCGCGGACCCCGGCAGACGCCCCGGCCGGGTTGCTCCAACGCGACGACGGCGGCCTCGCGGCGGGCGTCGTGCCGCGCTTCGGGCAGCTGACCGCGCAGCAGGCCCGGGCCCTCGCCGAGTTCGGTGCCGCGGTGGTCACGCCGTGGAAGTCGCTGGTCCTGCCGGACGTCCCCGCCGACGTCTTCGAGCGGCTGGGCTTCGGCGGCGAGCCGCTCGGGACCAGCGCGTGCATCGGCCGTCCCGGCTGCGCGAAGTCGCTGGCCGACGTCCGCGCCGACGCCGTGTTCCTGCCGGGCCTGCGCGCGCACTTCTCGGGCTGTGCACGGCGGTGCGGGAAGCCGTCCCAGTCCCATGTGGACGTTGTCGCCGAAGCGGGCGGCTACCGGGTGGACGGCCGCTGGGTGCCGCTCGAAGAGCTGAAAGGGAACCTGTGATCGACTACCTGCGGGACGGTGCCGAGATCTACCGGCACTCGTTCGCCACGATCCGCGAGGAGGCGGACCTGGCGATCCTGCCCGACGACGTGGCGGGCCTGGCGGTCCGGATGATCCACGCCTGCGGCATGGTCGATCTGGTCGACGACCTGCGCTACACGCTCGACGTCGTCGAGTCCGGGCGCGCCGCGCTCGAGGCAGGCGCGCCGATCCTGTGCGACGCGCAGATGATCGCGAGCGGCGTCACCCGGCGCCGGCTGCCCGCGGGCAACGAGGTGCTCTGCACGCTGTCGGACCCTTCGGTGCCCGGCCTCGCGGAGCGGATGGGCACGACGCGCTCGGCCGCGGCGCTGGAACTGTGGCGCGACCAGCTGCCCGGCTCGGTCGTGGCGATCGGCAACGCGCCCACCGCGCTGTTCCGCCTGCTGGAGATCCTCGACGAAGGCGTCGGCGCGCCCGCGGCGATCATCGGCGTGCCGGTCGGGTTCGTCGGCGCGCTCGAGTCCAAAGTGGAGCTGGCCAAGCGGGCACCGGCGCCGTACCTGGTGGTGCACGGACGGCGCGGTGGCAGCGCCATGGCCGTCGCCGCGATCAACGCCCTCGCGAGCGCCGAAGAATGACCGGGACCCTCTACGGCGTCGGGCTCGGCCCCGGCGACCCGGAACTGATGACGGTCAAGGCGGCCCGGCTGATCTCCGAGGCGTCGGTGATCGCGTACCACTGCGCGCGGCACGGGCGGAGCATCGCGCGGTCGGTCGCCGAGCCGTACCTGCGGGAAGGGCAGGTCGAGGAGAAGCTCGTCTACCCGGTCACGACCGAGACGACCGACCACCCGGGCGGGTACGAAGGCGCGATCGCGGACTTCTACGAGCTGAGCGCGAAGCGGCTCGCCGAGCACCTCGACGCGGGGCGTGACGTCGTCGTGCTCTGCGAAGGCGACCCGTTCTTCTACGGCTCGTACATGTACATGCACGAACGGCTTTCCGGCCGGTTCGAGGCAGTCGTCGTGCCCGGCGTGACGTCGGTGAGCGCGGCGTCGTCGGTGCTCGGCCGGCCGCTGGTGCAGCGCGACGAGGTGCTGACGGTGCTCCCGGGCACGCTCCCGGCGCCCGAGCTGGCCCGGCGGCTGGCGGACACCGACGCGGCGGCCGTGCTGAAGCTCGGCCGGACGTTCTCTTCCGTGCGGGACGCGTTCGAGGAGGCGGGTAAGCTCGATTCCGCCGTCTACGTCGAACGCGCGACCTGGGGACAGCAGCGCGTCGAGCCGCTCGCTTCGGTGGATCCCGCTTCGGTGCCGTACTTCTCGCTGGCTCTGGTGCCTTCGCCCGCTTACGCGGCGCGGGTCTCGCCCGCTCCGGCCGCCGCTTCGGCGGCTTCGGAGGTCGTCGTCGTGGGCCTGGGCCCGGCGGGTCCGGAGTGGCTGACGCCGGAGGCCGAGGCGGAGCTGGCGGCGGCCGACCACGTCGTCGGGTACGGGCCGTACGTCGCGCGGGTCCCGCAGAAGGCGGGGCAGCGGCGGCACGCGTCGGGCAACCGCGTCGAGGCGGAGCGGGCCCGCGAGGCGTTGTCCCTGGCTTCCGCGGGGTCCCGGGTGGCGGTCGTGTCCTCGGGCGACCCCGGGGTGTTCGCGATGGCGTCGGCGGTGCTGGAGCAGGTGGCCGCGGGCCACGGCGCGGGCGTCCGCGTCCGGATCGTCCCGGGCGTGACGGCGGCCCAGGCGGCGGCGTCCCGCGTCGGCGCGCCGCTGGGGCACGACTACTGCGTGCTGTCGCTGTCCGATCGGCTGAAGCCGTGGGAGATCATCGAGAAGCGCCTCGAAGCGGCGGGCGCGGCGGATCTGGTGCTGGCGCTGTACAACCCGGCTTCGCGCACCCGGACGACGCAGCTGGCGTCCGCTCGCGACGTCTTGCTGCGGCACCGCTCGCCGTCGACGCCGGTGGTGGTGGCGCGCGACGTCGGCGGCCCGGAGGAGGACGTCCGCGTCACGACGCTGGGCGAGCTTGATCCGTCCACTGTGGACATGCGGTGCCTGCTGATCGTGGGCTCGTCGAAGACCCGCGCGGAGAACGGGGTGGTGTGGACTCCGCGCAGCTACTGACGTCCGACGTCCGCCGGGCGGAGCGCGCCCTGCACCGCCGGACGGCGCTGGCGTGCGAGGCGGCGTCGGCCGCGGGGGTGCCCGGCCGCTTCCGGGTGTGGGACCGGGCGGGGTTGCTGGCGGTGCTGGCGACCGACCCCGCGCTCGGCTACCTGTCGACGGTGACCGGAGTGACCCGTGAGACGCTGCCCGCGCTCGCCGGGTTGCTGCGTTCGCCCGACTGGGACGGCGTCCAGCCGGCGGTCGTCGCCCCGGCCGGGCTGCCGGTGCCGGGCCTGGTGCCGGCGGGCGAGCGGTACCTGGCCGTCCGCCGGCTCGAGCCCGCCCCGGCGCCGCCTGCGGAAGCGGCCGAAGAGGAGGTCTTCCTGCGCGTCCTGCTGGCCGGCTTCGAGGCGAGGGGAGCGGTGGCCGCGTACATGACCGCGGAACACCGGCTCCCGATCGTGCGACGGTTCCTGGTGGGGGACGTCGCGGCCGCGGGCATGACGATCGACGGCGAGGTCGCGATCCTCGGAGCGGCGTCGACCCTGCCCGCTCACCGTGGCCGGGGCGCCCAGCCGACGTTGCTGCGCCGCCGGCTCGAGGCGGCCGCCGCGGAGGGCTGCACCCTCGCCGTGGCGACGGCCCGCCCCGGCTCACCGAGCCTGGCCAACCTGGAGAGCGCCGGGTTCCGCCTCCACCGCCGTCAGGCGTGGACGAAACCCTGACTCGGCGCGTAGGTCTGCCGCGGCTTGTCGTGAGTGAGAAACAGGGTTAGCACACTGTTTCTCACTCACGACCTCTCAGCGCGTCGGGTCCTTGCCGTTGGGCTGGCTCGGGCCCGGTCCCGGGGACCACCACCCCGGCACGGTCTTCTCCCCGTGCACCACCGTCGGCGCGATGCCTTCGGTGAACGGCTCGATCTGCAGCAGCTGGCCCCACGACTGGCTCGGCTGCCCGATCAGGTAGCTCGGCACCTCGGGTTCCTCGGCCAGCTCCTCCAGCCACCCGATCGGCCCGCCGTTGGTCGACGACGCCCACTCCGCCTCGTCCGCCAGGCCGCCCGCCGTGATGCGGTACTCCGGCACCTGCGAAATCCCGTCGTGGGACGTCACCGGCTGGACGCACGGGTACACGAACGACGCCGGCCAGTCGACGTACACCGGCTTCGAGCCGATCTTGTCCGTCAGCGTCGTGAACGTCGGGACGCGCGGGGCCGACGCCGCGATCCAGCCGTCCTCCGTCAGGTCGTTGTCGACGATGTTGATCCGGACGGCGTTCGTCTCCGCGGGGAGGTCGCGCAGGTTGATGCGCGTGTCGTTCCAGCCGCCCGTGCCCGAGCCCGGCGGGAGCATGAACTGGCTGCGGAGGATCTTCACGCCCTCCGGGGTGTTGACGCCGTAGTCGAGGCTGACCGACGTCGGGCGGCGGGCCGCGCCGGCCGTGGCCACCACGATCTGGCCGTCCGCGGGCTTCTCCGTCAGCGCGTACCAGTCGCTGCGCAGGCGGCCCGCGCGCGTCTCGGGGTCGAGGTAGCTCGACCACATCGGCACGGTATCCGGGGTGAACCCGTGCGGCGGCTCGGCCAGCGGGTCCTTGTCGTCGACCGCGCGGGTGTGGAAGCCGGTCTGGACGCGGCCGTTGTCCTGGTCGGGGTTGGGCAGCGGCGAGTTCGCCGGCTCCTTGGGCTTCTCCGCGACCGTCCGCTGCTCGGCCTGCGGGTGCAGGACGCTCGTCGCGGCATCGCGCTCCACCATCACGTGGTCGGAGAGGTTGCAGCT
This sequence comes from Amycolatopsis sp. NBC_01488, assembly GCF_036227105.1. NCBI lineage: Bacteria > Bacillati > Actinomycetota > Actinomycetes > Pseudonocardiales > Pseudonocardiaceae > Amycolatopsis > Amycolatopsis sp. NBC_01488. Next base: position 4,570,968 of record NZ_CP109434.1, read on the forward strand.
CTTGCCGAACAGGTGCCCGATGTTCGCCGCGCCCAGGCTGTAGCTGCCGGCCTGGTTGTGGATCGCCCACGCCATCGTGACGAACTCGCCGCCCGCCACCAGGCCGCAGACCACGACCAGCGACAGCGACCCGAGCCGCAGCGCGCGCAGCCGGCCTTCTTGGGGCTGGGCCGGCAGGCCCGGCCGGTGCGCGCGGACGTTCTCGACGAACGCGTAGACGCCGGCGATCGCGGCCGCCGCCAGCAGGATCGTCGACAGGCCGATGCCGCCGATCGACGGCGCCACGTTCGTCCACTGGACGCCGAGGCGCGAAACGAACCAGTACGTGTTCGGCCCGGTCGCCGCCAGCGCGGCGACCACCAGCAGCGCCGCGAGGAAGGCCGCGCGGTTGCGTTTGGACCGCAGCACCGTCGAGCTGGTCGCGAGCGCGGCCAGCGCCGCCATCGACGCGCCGACCGCGGCGAACGCGCCGAAGTGGTGCGTCCACTTCGTCGGCGTCAGGGCCAGGAGCAGGAAGAACACCGCCGTCGTGCCGATCAGGCGACGGGCGGGGCCGAGCGACGCACCGGGGATGCGGCCGCGGCGCAGCAGCATCACCAGGCAGGTGGCCGTGCACAGCACGACCAGCAGCACCGGGAACCGGCGGGGCGCCGAGCCGTCCGGCAGGTCCGCGAACAGCAGCTGGTAGCGCGCCAGCTCCTGGAACCACGACAGGTTCGGGCCCACCTGGGTCCGGATCCGCGTCGCCTCCTGGACGGTCGCGAACGTCTGGTCGGCGAACACCACGACGAGCACCAGCAGCCCGGCCGCGGCGATCGGCGCGAGCACCGGCAGCCAGCCGCTCTCGGTCGCGCGCTGGCGGATCAGCTTGAACAGCGGGCGCGCGGCGACCAGGAACGGCGCCACCGCGATCAGCCCGGTGGGCGTCGCGGCCAGGGTGAACCCGGCCGCGGTCAGGCCGAGGCACATCGGCAGCAGCCGCCGCGTCACGAGCGTGCGCTCCACGGCGCAGATCGCCAGCAGCGAGCCGAGCGCGGCCACCGGTTCCGGGCGGACCCCGTTGTTGTAGGGCATCCACCAGATCAGGAACACCGTCGCCGCCGCCCAGCTGGCCGGGCGGCTGGTGCGGATCTGGGTGCCCAGGCGCGGCATCACCTCGCGGCTGATCAACAGCCAGCTGAGCACGCCCAGCAGGAACGACGGCAGCCGGATCCACGGCGGCACCACGCTGACGTGCGCCATCAGCTCAAAGACGTGGTAGAACCAGCCGAACGGCGCCTCGGCGACCCCGAACCAGCGGTGGTAGTTCGTCAGGAACCCGGTCTGCTCGGTGACCCGGGCCATCGTCAGGATGTAGCCGTCGTCCGAGGTCACCGGCCCGATGAAGACCCACGCGCCGAGCGCGGCGATCACCGTGACGTCCCGCATGGTCAGCCGCCACCAGCCGACCGGCGCCCAGCGCGGCGCGCGTCTCGCGGAGCCGGAGTCGCGGCGCCAGACCGCGATCATGCAGCCGATCAGCGACAGCACGGCGAGCACGCCGACGCCGATCTTCAGCGCGGTCGGCGAAGTCTGGTAGCGCGTGTCCGGCACGACCGAGACGTGCAGGCCGGCGATGGGGTCCTTGCTCGAGTTGATCGAGGAGTAGATGCCGACCACGCGCGGCCGGACGTCGCCTCCTGCGTGGAAGATCGGCGTCCCGGCCACGGCGAGGGTCATCTGCGTCGCGTCGACGTCCAGCTCGACGTCGCACTTCTCGGCGGGCAGCGGCTGCTGCGCGATCTGCTGGCCCTGGCTGGAGGCGAACAGCACGCCGTTGTCGACGCGCAGTTGCATGCCGACGCCCTTGCCCGCATTCGGGTCGGTGCGCCCGTCCGGCACGGTGGCGAACAGCAGGCCCGGGCCGCTGGTGCGGGCGTCGACCGAGCGGATCGCCGCGCACGGCAGTTCGGCGCGCAGGTCCTGGGCCCAGTACCCGGTCAAGGGCGCGTTGACGGAGCGGGTGTCGCTGCCGGTCGGCCAGACGACCTCCGCCGTGTCCTGCACCACCGGCAGGAAGGGGAAAGCCAGCGCGCACAAGGCCGAGAGCAACCCCAGCGCTACGGCAATCAGACGCATCGGCGCAACGCTAACGGGTCAGACGCCGCCAGCTGACGCAACCCCCGGGTCACGCGGCGTGAAGCGCCCGTGGTGTAAAGCCGCCATCAGGGGACGGCGGCTGCGCCAGCCGTGGCGCTCCAGGTCGGGCACGGTTTCCAGCCTGCTCACCGGCCCGACGCAGAGCCACGCGACCGGCCGGATGCCGTCCGGGACGCCGAGCAGCTCGCTGAGGAACGGCTCGCGGTAGAAGCTGACCCAGCCGACGCCGAGGCCTTCGGCGGTCGCGGCCAGCCAGAGGTTCTGGATCGCCAGGCACACCGAGTACAGGCCGGCGTCGGCGATCGCGTGCCGGCCGAGGACGTCGGGGGCGCCGCGGGCCGGGTCGTAGGTGACGACGACGCCGAGGCTCGATTCGAGGATCCCCTCGATCTTGATGTTCGCGAAGGTGCTCGCGCGGTCTTCGGCGAGCTGCTCCGCGAAGACCTCACGCTCCTCGTGGACGTGCTTCGCGAACGTCTCACGCGTCGCGTGGTCGTCGACCAGGACGAAGTCCCACGGCTGGGTGAGGCCGACGCTCGGGGCGGCGTGCGCGGCCTCGAGGATCCGCATGAGCGTCGCTTCGGGGATCGGCTCGCCGGTGAACTCGCCGCGGACGTCACGCCGCTTGCGCAGGACTTCGTAGAACTCTTCGATCATCGGTTCAGGACCCATTCGACGGCTTCGGTGACGGTTCCGGCGGTCTCGGTGCGCGGTCTCGGCGGCCGCCGGACCACGAGGACCGGTTTGCCCAGTTCGCGGGCCGCCGTCAGCTTCGCGCTGGTCTGCGGCCCGCCCGAGTCCTTGGTGACGAGGACGTCGACTCTCTCGAGCAGTTCGCGTTCGGCGGCCAGTTCGTACGGCCCGCGGGCGAGGATCAGCTCGTGGTGGCGGGGCAGCGGCGGCTCGGGCGGGTCGACGCAGCGGATCAGGAACCACAGGTCGTCGAGGTGCGCGAAGGCGGGCAAGCCCTGGCGGCCGCTGGTGAGGAAGACGCGGTTGCCCAGCTCGGGGAGCTTCTTCGCAGCGTCCGCGAGATCGTCGGCCCAGTGCCAGACGTCGCCCCGGCCCGGCTGCCAGCCCGGCCGGACGAGCCGGAGGAGGGGGATTCCGGTGCGTTCGGCCGCTTTCGCCGCGTTCGCGCCGATGCGCTCGGCGAAGGGGTGCGTCGCGTCCACGACGGCTTTGACGTCGTTCTCGCGCAGCCAGGCCGCGAGACCGTCCGGGCCGCCGAAGCCGCCTACGCGTACTTCGCCGACCGGGAGCCGTGGCCGTGCGACGCGTCCGGCCAGCGAAGAGACAACGCGGACTTCGCTCTGCACAAGCTCTTCGGCGAGTTTCCGCGCTTCGCCGGTGCCGCCGAGGATGAGGATCACGACTTTCCGTACCCGACGGCTTCGCGCCACCGGTCCAGGGTGCGCATGTTGGCCAGCGTCTCGGCCCAGGTCAGCTCCGGCGCCTGCCGGTCGCCCACGTGCGCGGCGACGTGGTCCGCTTCGCGGGCGAAGACGCCTTGCGTCGCTTCGACCTCGATGACCTCCGGCTCGCCGTCGGCCGGTGTCAGGACGATCCGGGAAATCCCGGGCTTGCGCAGCGGGTGGATCCACGCGGGCTGCGGCACGTACAACTGACCGTGCGAGCCGTAGACGCGGATGCCGTCTTCCCGGGTCAGCCGGATGCCGCAGGAGATCGTCGCCAGGATGTCGCCGGGCAGGCGGAGCAGGCCGGTGGCGTACTCGTCGACGCCGGTCGTGCTCAGGCGGGCCATCCCGCTGACCTCGGTGGGCTCCACGACGTCCTGCCCGGTGGCGGCCCGGGCCACCAGCCGCGTCAGCGACGTGCAGTAGCAGCCGACGTCGAGGATCCCGCCGCCGCCGAGCGCCGGGTCGGACAGGCGGGCGGTCTCCTCCGGGTTGCTGTCGAAGGAGAACGCCGTGTCGACCGCGCGGACTTCGCCGATGGCGCCGCTCGCGATCAGCTCGACCAGCCGCCGCGTCTGCGGGTGCAGGCGGTACATGAACGCCTCCATGAGGAAGACGTCGTGCTTGCGGGCCGCGTCGATCACCTCTTCGGCGTCGGCGGCGGTGAGCGTCAGTGGCTTCTCGCACAGCACGTGCTTGCCCGCTTCGACCGCGGCGATGGCCCACTGCTTGTGCAGCGCGTGCGGCGTCGAGACGTACACGGCGTCGACGTCCGGGTCGGCGAGGAGGTCTTCGTAGCTGCCGTAGGCCTTCGGGATCTCGAAGCGGGTGGCGAATTCGCAGGCCCGGTCGGCGTCGCGGGCCGCGACCGCGGTGAGCGTGCCGTGCTTGCTTTCGTCGACGCCCGCGGCGAAGTGGGCGGCGATGGTCCCGGCGGCCAGCAGGCCCCAGCGCAGGTGCGTCACAACGACTCCGGTTGGTTCGCCCGGTCGCGGGCACGGGAATAGAGGAAGCTGTCCGGGAAGCCCGCGGCGGCGAGCACCCGGCCGACGAAGATGGTGGCAGCACGCGTCATCCCGGCCCCCCGCACGAGGTCGGGCAGTTCCCCGAGCACGCCCCGCACGACGGTTTCGCCCGGCTGCGTCGCGAGCGCGACGACGGCGACCGGGCAGTCGGCGCCGTAGTGGGGGATCAGCTCATCGGCGACCCGCTCGACGTGGTTGATCGCGAGGTGCAGAGCCAGCGTCGCCTCGGTGGCGGCGAAGGCGGCGAGCGTTTCCTTGGGCGCCATCTTGGTGGACCGCGCCTGGACCCGGGTGATGACGAGGCTCTGCCCGATCTCGGGCACGGTGAGTTCCCGTTTCAGCGCGGCGGCCGAAGCGGCGAAGGCGGGCACGCCGGGTACGACGTCGTAGGGCACGTCCCGCACGTCGAGGCGGCGCATCTGCTCGGCGACGGCGCTGTAGAGCGACGGGTCGCCGGAGGTCAGCCGGACCACCTCCTGACCGGCGTGATGAGCCTCCGCCATCCGCGCGACGATCGCCTCCAGCGCGAGGTTCGCCGTGTCGACGAGGACTGCCTCCGAAGGGCAGTACGCGAGGAGGTCGGTGGGCGTCATGCTGCCGGGGTAGAGGCAGACATCGCACCGGGCGAGCAAGTCGCGGCCCCGCACGGTGATGAGGTCGGCGGCACCCGGCCCGGCCCCGACGAAGTGCACGGTCATCGGCTGCTCCACTGCGTCACGACGCGAGCCGGCGTCCAGCCGGTGAACCCGCCCAGCGTCCCCGCGCGTTCCACCCCGATCCGCACCAGCTCACCTCCATGTTGCGCATACGCCCGGGCCAGCACCTGCTCCGCCTCCAACGTCACCCCGTGCGCCACCAGCCGCGCCCCGGTCGCCAGGCACGCGTCCAGCACGCCCGGCGCCGTCACCCCGCCGCCGATGAACACCGCGTCCGGAGGCGGCAACGCGCTCAGCGCGTCCGGGGCGTCGCCCGTCACCACCTCCAGCTCCGGGACGCCCAGGTCCAGGGCGTTCCGGCCGATCCGCTCCGCCCGCGCCGGGTCACGCTCGACCGCGATCGCGCGGTTCAGCCCGTGCAGCCGCGACCACTCGATACCGACGCTGCCCGCCCCCGCGCCGACGTCCCACAGCAGCTCGCCGGGGCTCGGCGCGAGCCGGGCGAGTGCCGACACCCGCAGGTCGCGCTTGGTCAGCTGGCCGTCGTGGGAGTACACGTCGTCCGGGATGCCGATCAGGGGCAGCGCGGGACCCGCGCACGTGAGCGCGAAGACCGTCAGCGGGCCGGGTTCGCCGGACCAGCCGTCGGAGATGCGCTCGCCGGGCCCGCCCAGGTCCTCCAGCGCGAACAGCTCGCTCTCGCCGAACCCGCGAATCGTCAGCAGGGAGCGCAACGCCGCCGCGTCCGCGCCCAGCACCAGCACCCGCCGCCCCGGGGCGAGCACCCGGGCGACGCGGGCCGACGACCGGCCGACGAGAGTCACCACCTCGGTCTCCTCGGCGGACCAGCCCAGCCGCGCCCGGGCCAGCGTCACCGACGAGACCGCGGGCAGCGCCTCGACCTCGTACCCATGCGCCACCAGTGTGGTGCCGACCCCCGACAAGAACGGATCACCGCTGGCCAGGACGCAGATCCGCTGCCCTTCGTGCTCGGCGATCAGCGCGTCGAGCCCCGGCAGCAACGGCGACGGCCATGGCACCCCCACGACCTCCGCCGGCAGGTAGCCCAGCTGCCGCGGCGCACCCAGCACGACGTCGGCCGCGAGCACCAGGGCCCGGGCCTGTTCGGAGAGCCCCGACCAGCCGTCGGCCCCGATGCCCACCACCGTCAGCCGCGCTGCGCGTGCCCCCGGACCCCACGCCGGGGGCGCGCCCTCGGACCCCTCGCCGGCCGGCTCGGCGGGCATGTCGGGCCCCTCGGGTCCCGTTGCAGGTGGACGTGATTTTTCGCGCACGATTTCCCACCCTAAGCGAGCCGGGCGCTGTGCGATGATCGGCCGGTCGCCGAGTTCAGGAGTGCTGTTGAAGCCGTACCCGTTCACCGCCGTCGTCGGGCTGCCGGACCTGCGCCTGGCGCTGGTTCTCTCCTCGATCTCCCCCGCGGTCGGCGGCGTGCTGGTACGCGGCGAGAAGGGCACTGCGAAGTCGACCATGGTCCGCGCGCTCGCGGGCCTGCTGCCGAGCGTCGACGTCGTGGACGGCTGCCGGTTCTCCTGTGATCCCGAGGCGCCCGACCCGGCCTGCCCGGACGGCCCGCACGACGTGACGATCAGCCATCGGCGCCCGGCCAAGCTGGTCGAGCTGCCGGTCGGCGCGGCCGAGGACCGCGTCGTCGGGTCGCTGAACCTCGAACGCGCGCTCGGCGAAGGCGTCACGGACTACCAGCCGGGCCTGCTGGCCGCCGCGCACCGCGGGCTGCTCTACGTCGACGAGGTCAACCTGCTCCACGACCACCTCGTCGACACCCTGCTCGACGCCGCCGCGATGGGCCGCGCGACCGTCGAGCGCGAGGGCGTCTCGGTGTCGCACGCCGCGCGGTTCGTGCTGATCGGCACCATGAACCCCGAGGAAGGCGAGCTGCGGCCGCAGCTGCTCGACCGGTTCGGCCTGACCGTCGAAGTCGCCTCCAGCCGCGACCCGGAGCAGCGCGTCGAGGTCGTCCGGCGGCGTCTCGCCTACGAAGCGGACCCGGACGGCTTCGCGGCCGAGTACGCGGCCGAGGACGCCCAGCTCGCCGCGGACATCGAAGCGGCGCAACGGCTTCTGCCCGCCGTCAAGCTGCCCGACGACGCGCTGCGCCGGATCGCCGAGGTCTGCGCGTCCTTCGAGGTCGACGGCATGCGCGCGGACATCGTCACCGCGCGCACCGCGGTCGCGCACGCGGCCTGGGCCGGGCGCGACGAGGTGACCACCGACGACGTCCGCGTCGCCGCACGGCTCGCGCTGCCGCACCGCCGCCGCCGGAACCCGTTCGACGCCCCGGGCATCTCGGAAGAGCAGCTGGAACAGGCCCTCCGGGACGCCCAGCCGCCGGAGCCGGGCCCCGAAGACGACGGTCCCGGTTCGGGGTCGACGCCCGAAGAAGCACCGCGGGAAGTCCCGCAGGGAGAGGCGCCGCAGGGCGAGCCCCAGCAGAAGCCGAGCGGCGGGCAGCAGAAGACCGTCGGCGCGGGCGAGACGTTCAAGGCACGCGTGTTCCGCGTCAAGGGCACGGGCGAAGGCGAGCGCGGACGCCGGTCGCGCGCGATCACCGACAGCGGTCGCACCATCGGCGTCCAGCCCCCGAGCGTCCGCGACGGACGGCCGCACCTGGTCGCGACGGTGAAAGCCGCGGCGCCGCACCAGAAAGCCCGCGGCCGCGACGGCGCTGGGCTGAAGCTGCGCCGCCAGGACCTCCGCTTCGCGCTGCGCGAAGGCCGCGAAGGCAACCTCGTGCTGTTCTGCGTCGACGCGTCCGGCTCGATGGGCGCCAAGGCACGGATGCGCGAGGTCAAGTCCGCGGTGCTGTCCCTGCTGCTCGACGCCTACCAGCGGCGCGACAAGGTCGGGCTCGTCACCTTCCGCGGCAACGCCGCCGAACTGGCGCTGCCGCCGACGATCAGCGTCGACGCGGCCGCGTCCCGGCTCGAAGGCCTGCCGACCGGCGGCCGGACACCCCTCGCGGAAGGCCTCCTGGAGGCCGCGCGGGTGCTGCGCGTCGAGGAGATCCGCGACCCGCGGCGCCGTCCGCTGCTGGTCGTCGTCACCGACGGCCGGGCCACCAGCGGGCCCGACGCCGTCGCGCGCGCCCAGGCCGCGGCCGGACTGCTCGCCGGCGTCACCACCATCGTCATGGACTGCGAAAGCGGCCGGATGCGGCTCGGCCTGGCCGCCGACCTGGCCGGCCACCTGGGCGCGGAGCACGTGCCCCTGGGCGACGTCGCCGCCGAGTCCCTCGCGAACGCGGTCCGCGCCCGGACCGGAAAGGCCGCCTGATGCCCCAGGGAAAGCCTTCGGTTGTGCCGGCCGACGGCCTGACCACCCGCCAGCGCCGCAACCGGCCGCTGCTCGCCGTGCACACCGGCGAGATGAAGGGCAAGTCGACGGCCGCGTTCGGGATGGCGCTGCGCGCCTGGAACCAGGGCTGGTCGATCGGCGTGTTCCAGTTCGTCAAGTCGGCGAAGTGGCGCGTCGGCGAGGAAGCCGCGTTCAAGGCGCTGGGCAAGCTGCACGACGACACCGGCCAGGGCGGCCCGGTCGAGTGGCACAAGATGGGCGAGGGCTGGAGCTGGACGCGCAAGTCCGGCACCGACGAGGACCACGCGGCGAACGCGCGTGAGGGCTGGGCGGAGATCAAGCGCCGGCTCGCCGCCGAGGCGCACGACTTCTACGTCCTCGACGAGTTCTCCTACCTGCTCAAGTGGGGCTGGCTCGAAGTCGACGACGTCGTGTCCACTTTGGTCTCCCGGCCGGGGCACCAGCACGTCGTCGTCACCGGCCGGTACGCGCCGCCCGAGCTGGTCGAGGCCGCCGACCTCGTCGCCGAGATGACCAAGGTCAAGCACCCGATGGACGCCGGCCAGAAGGGCCAGCGGGGGATCGAGTGGTAGCGCGCGTGGTCGTCGCCGCGCCCGGCTCCGGGCACGGCAAGACCACGATCGCCGCCGGGCTGATGGCGGCGCTGCGCGAAGCCGGGCACCGCGTCTCCGGGCACAAGGTCGGGCCCGACTTCATCGACCCGAGCTACCACGCCCTCGCCACCGGGCGCCCCGCGCGCAACCTCGACCCGTTCCTGCAGGGCGAAGACGCGCTGATCCCGTTGCTGCGGCACGGTTCCCGCGGCGCCGACATCGCGGTCATCGAAGGCGTGATGGGCCTGTTCGACGGCGCTCTCGGCACCGAGGGCTACGCCTCGACCGCGCACGTCGCCCGGCTCCTGGACGCGCCGGTGGTCCTGGTCGTGGACGCGTCGGCGGCGTCGCGCAGCGTCGCGGCCACCGTGCTCGGGTTCGCTTCCTACGACACGCGGGTGCGGCTGGCCGGGGTCATCCTCAACAAGCTGGGCTCGCAGCGGCACCGCGACGAGATCGCGGCCGCGCTGGAGGCCACCGGCGTCCCGCTGCTGGGCGCGTTGTACCGCAACGAAGAGATCCACGCGCCGAGCCGGCACCTCGGGCTCGTCCCGGCGGCGGAACGGGCGTCGGACGCGCAGCGCGTGCTGCCTTCCCTGGCCGCGTGGGTGCGCGACGGCGTCGACCTCGAAACGATTGTCCGGATCGCTTCCGGGGCTTCGCGGCTTTCGGCACCCGCGTGGGAACCGTCCGGTGTGGACGGTCCGCGCGTGACCGTCGCGGCCGCGGGCGGGGCGGCGTTCACGTTCCGCTACACCGAGAACGTCGAGCTGCTGGCCGCCTGCGGGGTCGAGGTGGTCGACGTCGATCCGTTGCGGGACAAGGCCTTGCCCGACGGGTGTGCCGGGCTGTACTTCGGCGGCGGGTTCCCCGAGGTGCACGCGGCGGAGCTGTCGGCGAACACGGCGTTGCGGCTCGAGGTGGCGTCGGCGATCGAACGCGGCATGCCGGTGAGCGCGGAATGCGCGGGCCTGCTGTACCTGTGCCAGTCGCTGGACGGCCTGCCGATGGTCGGCGCGGTGCCCGCGGACGCGAAGATGACCGCCCGCGGCAAGCTCGGCTACCGGCGCGCGGTCGCCGTCGAGGACAACGTCCTGGCCACGGCCGGGCAGCGCGTCACCGGGCACGAGTTCCACCGCACCGAGGTCACGCCGTCGCACGGCGCGACGGCCGCGTGGGGCTGGGACCGGCAGCTGGACGGCTTCGCGTCGCCGACCCTGCACGCGTCCTACCTGCACGTCCACTGGGCCGGGTATCCCGAGCTGGCCCGGCGGTTCGCGGCGCGGGTTCGAGCCAATGCGTGACTACGACCTGCACCACCACGGTGACCGGGAGGTCGGGCCGGGGCTGGTCGACCTCGCCGTGAACGTCCGGCTGCCGCGGCCGCCCGCGTGGCTGCGGGACGAGCTGGCGTCCGCTTTGGACACCCTGGCCGCTTATCCGTCCACTGTGGATGCCGAGCTTTCCGTTGCCGCGCGCCACGGCCGTCCTCCGTCGGAAGTCCTGGTCACGGCCGGCGCGGCGGAGGCGTTCACGCTGCTGGCTTCGGCTCTCCGGCCACGGCACGCGGTGGTCGTGCACCCGCAGTTCACCGAGCCGGAGGCGGCGCTGCGGGCGGCGGGACACGCGGTGTCGCGCGTGATCCTGTCCGAAGAGGACGGATTCGTGCTGGACCCGGCGCTGGTCCCGGCCGATGCCGACCTGGTGTTCGTGGGCAATCCGACGAACCCGACGTCGGTGCTGCACCCGTCTTCGTCGTTGCGTTCGCTGACGCGACCCGGGCGGCTGCTCGTGGTCGACGAGGCGTTCCTGGACGCCGTCCCCGGCGAGGTCGAGACCCTCGCCGCCGGTGTCCCGGGTATCGTCGTGCTGCGCAGCCTGACGAAGACGTGGGGCCTGGCCGGGCTGCGGGCGGGATACGTCCTCGCGGCGCCGGACGTCATCGAGCGGTTGCGGGCGGTGCAGGTGCCCTGGTCGGTGTCCACGCTGGCCGGCGTGGCGACGGTGGCGTGCTGCCGTCCGTCCGCTTTGGAGGAGGCGGAAAAGCTGGCGATCGCGGGGGAGGCAGACCGCGACTACCTGGTGTCGCGCCTGACGGATGCGGGTGTTCCCGTGGTGGGTGACCCACGTGGTCCGTTCGTGCTGGTTCGGGTCCCGGACGGCGCTTCGCTGCGTGCTCGGCTGCGTGAAGCGGGTTATGCGGTGCGCCGGGGCGACACGTTCCCGGGCCTCGGCCCGGACCACCTGCGCCTGGCGGTCCGTGACCCCGCGACGACGGACGCGTTCCTGAGCGCGTTGCGGAAGCTTTTGTAAACACCGACAGGGGGTTGTCGCCACCGCCGCCGAGACTGGGCAGAGCCGGGAAACGCCCGGTGTGGCAGCGGAAGGAACGACATGCCCGGATTCAACGACGTCGCCTGGTTCGAGATCGGCGCCGCCGACCCGGCGGGCGCCGAACGGTTCTACGGCGACGTGTTCGGCTGGAAGGTCGCCCAGGACGACGCGGCGAGCACCGACACGGCCTACCGCGTCATCGACACTGGTGGCTCGCGCGGCGGCCTGTTCACCGGCAAGGAGAACTACGCGATCTTCACGGTGCTGGTCGAGGACGTCGACGCCACCTGCCGTCAGGTCGAGGCAGCCGGCGGGCGGGTGCAGCGGCCACCGAGCGTCAACCCGGTCGGCGTGACGTTCGCGCACCTGCTCGATCCGGCGGGCAACCACTTCTCGGTGTTCACCCCGCCAAAGTGAGCTGCTCGACGTCGCCGTACGGGATGTCGAGGTCCTCGGGCCGCAGCCGGCGCAGCGGCGGCACCTCGGCGGTCACGGAGAAGGAGGTGATCCGGTCGGTGCGGAAGGCCCGGACCTCCCGGCGCAGCCGGCACCAGGCCACCAGGTACCAGTGCGCGGGCTTGCCGACGTAGCCGAGCGGCTCGATCTCCCGCCGGGTGACGGTGCCTTCGCGGTCGGCGTACCGGATGCGCAGGACGCGGCGGATGCCGAGCACGTGCGGCATCGGCGGGATCGGACCCTCGCCGAGCAGGTGGACGCAGGCGGCGAGGTCCTGCGCCGCGGCGGCGTCCTCCTGTCGCATCGCCGCGATGAGCTTGCGCAGCGCCGAGCGCCCTTCCGCGCGGAACGGGGTGCCGTCGAGGTGCTTCAGCGCGAGGGCCATGGCGACGGCCTCACCGGGGGTCAGGTTGACCGGCGGCATCGTGTGCGCCTTGTCGAGGCAGTACCCGCCGGTGCGGCCGACTTCGGCGTAGATCGGCACGCCGGACTGCTGCAGCGCGCTGATGTCCCGTTCGACGGTGCGTACGCTCACCTCGAACCGGGTCGCGAGCCAGCGCGCGCTGCGTGGGCGGGGCGCGACAGCACGGAGTTCTTCGACGAGCGCGTACAGCCGATCGGTTCGGTTCACGCGCTGCACTCTAGAAAGGGGGTACGACATTTTCGCGACGTCCAAGGCGGTGCCGGGGCCTCGATCGTGACGCGCGCATCAGCGCCAAGCGAGCGCGACCAGCGCGGTCGCGACGGCGACTTCGACGCCCGCGCCGAGAACGTCGCCGGTGACGCCGCCCAGCCGCTTGGTACACCGCCACAGGAGCGCTCCGGTGGCGGCGTAGGCGAGAACGACCGCGAGCGGCCCGCGCCACCACGGCAGGCCGGGTAGCAGGGCGGCGAGCCCGGTGGCGGCGACGCCCACGGCGAGCGCCGCGGTGCGGGGAACCGAGCCCGCAACAGCGGCGCCGAGGCCCTCCGGCCGGGCCGGGGGCACTCCGCGGGCGCACGCCAGCGAGAGCGTGCACCGGCCGACGAGAACTCCCGCGGCCGCGGTCACCGGGCCGGCGGCGGTCAGCGCGCCGACCTGCGCGAGCAGGACGAAGACGAGCGTCGCGACGCCGGTGGGCCCGGAGTCGCCGCGGCGCATGACGTCGAGGGCCTTGGCACGGTCGTAGGAGGCGCCGAGGCCATCGGCGGTGTCGGCGAGCCCGTCGAGGTGCAGGCCCCGGCTCCCCAGTGCGACGGCGCCCAGCGCGAGGGCCGCGGTGGCGAGCGCGGGGAGGCCGAGTGCGGTCCCCGCGGCGACCACGAGCCCGGCGGCCGCGGCGAGCGGGAGGGCGGCGAGGGGGGCGAGCACCATGGCGCCGCCCGCGACCCGGCGGTCGATGACGCGGGGCGCCGGGACGGGGACGGTGGTCAGCGTCCCGACGGCCATCCGCGCGGAGTCGGCCCAGCGGCTCAAGCCAGGTCCGCGAGCAAGCCCATGTCGGCCAGGATCGCCCGCGCCGCCCGCAGCGTCGGGACCGCCTGCACCGCACCGCTGCCCTCGCCGAGCCGCAACCCGAAGTCCAGGATCGGCTCCAGCCCCAGCGCCTTCAGCGCGAACGCCTGCGACGGCTCCGTCGACCGGTGCCCGGCCAGCCACCACTGCTCCACGCCCGGCGCGATGTCCCGCGCGACCAGGGCCGCCGCGCCCGAGAACACCCCGTCCAGCAGCACCGGGATCCCGCGGACCGCCGCCTCGACCAGGAACCCCGCCGTCGCCGCGACGCACGCGCTTCCCAGCGCCGTCAGGCGCTCGAATGGGTCCTCCACCCGGCCCGCGGTCCGCGCCAAGGCCGCCGACACCGCGGCCGTCTTGCGCTCCAGGCCCGCCGCGTCGACGCCCGTCCCGGTGCCGACCACCTCGGCCGCCGGCAGTCCCAGTGACGCGGCCACCAGCGCCGCGCACATCGCCGTGTTGCCGATGCCCATGTCGCCCGGGATCAGCAGGTCGGCCTCGGCTTCCTCGCCGGCGATCGCGCGGCCCGCGTCGAACGCCGCCTGCGCCTCGCCCGGCGCGAGGGCGTCCTCGACGTCGATCGAGCCCGAGCCCCGGCGGATCTTGTGTGCCGTGACGGCGGGGGGCACGTCCGCGCCGTCCCAGTCCACGCCCAGGTCGGCCACCCGGACCTGCGCGCCGACCTGTGCCGCCAGGACGTTCACGCCGCTCTTGCCGGCCAGGAACACGCGCACCATCGCCGCGGTCACCTCGCGCGGGTACGCCGAGAGCGCCGACACGCCGTGGTCGCCGGCGAAGACGACCACCCGGACGTCGTCCAGCGGGCGCGAGGGCACGCTCCCGTGCGCCGCGGCCAGCCAGGCGGCGATGTCCTCCAGCCTGCCGAGCGCGCCGAGCGGCTTGACCAGGCCGTCGAGCCGCTCCAGCGCGGCGGCGCGGGCGGCGGGGTCGGGCACGGGAACGTCGAACACGGGTGCCTCCTGGCTACAGGTCGAGCGCCCGGCCCGCGACGACCAGCACGACCCGGTCGGCGTCGGCGGACACCCGGTTGTTGAGTGCGCCCAGCACATCACGGAACAGCCGTCCGGACGACGTTGCGGGCACCACACCGCTGCCGACCTCGTTGCTCACCGCGACCACCGGCACGCGCGCCGCGGCCCAGGCGGCCAGGAAATCCTCGAGGCGATCGTCCAGCCGGTGCTCCCAGCCCGGCTTCTGCCGCCACGCGCCGACGTCGTCCAGCACGCGGGACAGCCAGGTGCCGAGGCAGTCGATCAGCAGCGGCTCGGTCGCCTTGCGGAGGGTGCCGGCCAGGTCCGTGGTCTCGACGGTCTTCCAGTGCGACGGCCGCCGCGCCTGGTGCGCGGCCACCCGCGCGGCCCACTCGGGGTCGTCGTCGCCCGCGGGCAGGCCCGGCGCGACGTACACGAGGCGCGGGTGGCGGGCGACGAGCCGCTCGGCGTGCCGCGACTTCCCCGAGCGGACGCCACCGAGGACCAGCACCTTGCCTTCGTCGCGTCCGTAGCGGCGCAAGGCACGGGCGAGGGTTTCGAGGGAGCTGGCGAGCCGGTGGGTCAGCTTGGTCATACCCGGCATTGTGGTGCACGCGCTACCGTGCGCCACGTGCCACTCCGTCTAGGGACAACCGCTGCCGGACTCGTTACCGGATATGTCGCCGACACCCTGTTCGGCGACCCCCGACGGGGGCACCCGGTCGCGCTCTTCGGCTCGGCGGCCGCGCGCCTCGAACGTGTCCTGTGGGCGGATTCGAAGCCACGCGGAGCGGTGTACGCGGGCTTGTGCGCCTTCGGTCCTGTAGGCCTCGGCGTCGCGCTTCAGACGGCGACGCGGCGAAGCCCCTTCGCGCGCTTCTGCCTCACTGCCGTGTGTACGTGGGTAGTGCTCGGTGGACGCGGCCTCGCTGCCGAAGGCGCCGAAATGGCCCGGCTGCTCGAAGCGGGCGACGTGCCTTCGGCGCGTACGCGGCTTTCGCACCTCTGCGCGCGCGACGCGACGACGCTCGATTCCGCCGAGCTGACCCGCGCGGCGACCGAGTCGATCGCCGAGAACACTTCGGACGCGGTCGTGGCGCCGTTGTTCTGGGGCGCGGTCGCCGGGATGCCCGGGTTGCTGGGGTACCGCGCGCTGAACACGCTCGACGCGATGGTCGGCTACCGGTCACCGCGGTACCGGAACTTCGGCTGGGCCGCGGCGCGGGCCGACGACGTGGTCAACCTGGTGCCGTCGCGGGCCGGTGCGGCGCTCACGGCGCTGTGCGCGCCGGCGGCGGGAGGTCGCGGGCGAAGTGCGTGGCGAATGTGGCGCCGCGACGGCGGCCGGCACCCGAGCCCGAACGCGGGCCAGGTGGAGGCGGCGTTCGCGGGCGCGCTGGACATCCGACTCGGCGGCACCAACAGCTACGGCGGCGAGGTGGAAAGCCGGTCCCGGCTGGGGGAGGGACGCGACCCGGAGCCGGTCGACCTGAGAAGGGCGGTGCGGCTCTCCCGCCTGGTCGGCCTCGCCGCACTGGTGGCCGCCGCCGCAGCAGCCGCCGCGACCGCAGCCGCCGCGACCGCAGCCCCCGCCACTCCCTGGGGGGCGTCCCCTGTCCAGTCTATCGGTGCACCCTCCGGACAAGGGGCCGTTCGGCGATCTGTGGACAACTCCGCCTCCGCGCGCCCGGCTGTGGACAAAGTCCGGTGAGCGGCCTGCTGATCGCCGGCACGACCTCCGATGCCGGGAAGAGCCTCGTCACCGCCGGGGTCTGCCGGTGGCTCGCCCGCCGGGGCGTCCGCGTCGCCCCCTTCAAGGCCCAGAACATGTCCAACAACTCCATGGTCTGCGCCGACGGCGCCGAGATCGGGCGTGCCCAGTGGCTGCAGGCGCGTGCTGCCCGCGTCGAGCCCGAAGCCGCCATGAACCCCGTTCTGCTCAAGCCCGGCAGTGATCGGCGCAGTCACGTCGTCGCGCTCGGGAAGCCTTTCGGGACCCTCGAAGCCGGCGAGTACGCCACCGGCCGGGCCGGGCTCGCCGAGATCGCCTTCGCGGCCTACGAAGATCTCAGCTCCCGCTACGACGTCGTCGTCTGCGAAGGTGCCGGGAGCCCCGCCGAAATCAACCTGCGCGGCGGCGACTACGTCAACCTGGGGCTCGCGCGGCGGTTCGGCCTGCCCGTGCTGGTCGTCGGCGACATCGATCGCGGGGGCGTCCTGGCCGCCATGTTCGGCACTCTCGCCCTGCTGTCCGCCGAGGACCAAGCGCTCGTCGCGGGCTGGGTGGTCAACAAGTTCCGCGGCGATGTCGGCCTGCTGCGTCCAGGCCTGGACAGCCTCGAGAAGGTCACCGGCCGGCCGGTGCTGGGCGTGCTCCCGTGGCTCGACCGCGTCTGGATCGACTCCGAGGACGCCCTCGCCGCCGCGGGCTGGCGCCGCGAGGCCCACGGCCGCGGGCTGCGGGTGGCCGTCGTGCGCTTCCCGCGGGCGTCCAACGCCACCGACGTCGACGCACTCGCCGCCGAACCCAGTGTCACCGTGACGCTCACGGCCGACCCCGACACCGTCGCGGCTGCGGACGTCGTCGTGCTGCCCGGGTCACGCGCCACCGTGGCCGACCTGGCCTGGCTGCGCGACCGCGGCCTCGACACCGCGGTCAACGCCCGCGCCGCCGCCGGCCGCCCGGTCCTGGGCATCTGCGGCGGCTACCAGATGCTCGCAGAGTCCATTGTGGACGACGTCGAGTCCGGCGCGGGGGAGGTGCCGGGCCTCGGCCTGCTGCCGGCGCGCGTGACGTTCGCCGCCGAGAAGGTGCTCGCCCGCCCGTCGGGGACGTGGCGGGGCACCCGGGTCGACGCGTACGAAATCCACCACGGCTCGGTGACGATGCCGGCTCGCGAAGAGTCCTTTTTGGACGGCGTACGTCAGGGCGCCGTCTGGGGCACGATGTGGCACGGCGCCTTCGAAAACGACGCATTCCGCCGCGCCTGGCTCACGGAAGCCGCGGCCCAAGCCGGCGTCGACTGGACCCCGGCAGCGGGCGCCCCCGGCTTCGCCGACTTGCGCGAGCAGATGCTGGAGAAACTGGCCGACGCCATCGATGACCACCTGGACACGGCGGCCCTGGGCACGCTGCTGGACCAGGGCGCGCCGAAGGACCTGCCCTTCGTCCCACCCGGCGCGCCCCAGTGACCAAACCGAACACCCGCCCCCGCGTTGTCCTGGGGCCGGTAACGGCGCCAGCAGCTCCGACAGCTCGTCGTTCTCCGGCGAGCAGGTCGTCTGCACGGACTGAGCCCCTGGCGCCCCGGCCGGGTATCGGGTCAGGCGGCGACGGCGGCCTTCTTGGTCAACGCCTTCTCCGCGAAGGCGCCGAACGCCAGGCCCAGCGCCAGCCACAGCGTCACCTGGGTGCCGACCGACGCCGTGCGGAAACTCCACAGTGTCGACGCCGGGAAGTCCGCCGGGACCTCGTCGACCACCGGTAGCAGCCAGGCCACCACGCCGATCACCACGAGGTAGCCGGCCGCGGCCAGGAGGAAGCCGTTCCACGCGCCGTAGCGGTCGGCGAGCTTGCGCCCGAACACCGTCGCCAGGATGCCCGCCAGCAGCGACACCGCGACGAACCCGAAGTACAGCTCGGTGCGGGAGCCGATCGTGCCCGGCTGGCCGACCGCCGGCGGGTTGGCCGGGTACTTCAGGAACGGGACCAGGAACACCACGGCGAACGCGCCGCCGGTGAGCAACAGCGCCGTCACGCGGGGACGTAGGCTGCCGAGGCGGCCTTGGGCGAACGCGAAGGCGAGCGAAAGCAGGCCGCCGATCGCGACGCCGTAGACCAGCACGCCGGTCAGCAGCCCGAGGGTGCTCTGGATGTCCCGCGGGACGAGCTCCTCTGCGGGCGCTTCGGCGGGCGCGGCGCCGGCGTCGTGCGAGTGGGCGTGGCTGCCGGACTCCTCGAGCCCGATGGCGGTGTTCACCGACGGCTCGCCGAAGGCGTAGGCGAAGCCGAACGCGAGCACGCCGGCGATCAGGCCCGCGAGCATGCCGCGGACCAGCAGGGTCTTCATCATGGGAGCGCGTGCCGCCGATCAGTGGCAGGGGAAGGCCAGCAGGTGCCGGCCGTCGTGCACGAACTCGTGGACGTACATGTTCGCGAACACCGCCGTGGCGCCCTGCTCGGCGCTCACGAAGTACAGCGCGATCAGGGCGAGAAGTACCACGAACACCGCCCACGGCACGATCTCACGGATCGGGATGCGGATCGGGAGCGGAACGGCGGGAGCTGCCGTGTGGGACATGAGCGTGGCCTCCTCGGGCTTTCGCGGCCTCATCGGGGACTGCACGAAGGGATCCGGGTCTGGCTTCCCCCTCGGCGGGGGTCACAGTGGCGCGACCGCGCGGACTTGCACCGCGTTCCGGAATCTCCTCGTCTGGCCGGTTGAGCGTAGGTCCGCCGTTTGGGCCGCGTCAATGTGACAATGCCGCGGTGACTCGAATGGTGGCGGCCCTCGATGTGGGCGGGACGACGATCAAGGCGGCACTGCTGGACGAGCAGCTCCAGCCCCGGGCGACGCTGCGCGCGGAGACGGCGCGCAGCGCGGACGGCACGGCGCTGGCCGCGCAGGTCGGCGACATCGTGGCCGCGCTGGCCGAGCAGGCGGGCACCGGGACGCCGGCGGCGGTGGGCGTGGTCGTGCCCGGGATCGTGGACGAGGAGACGCGCGTCTGCCACTTCTCGGCCAACCTCGACTGGCGCGAGGTCCACTTCGGCGAGCTGCTGGAGGGACGGCTCGGGCTGCCGGTGGCGTTCGGCCATGACGTCACTGCGGGCGGCATCGCCGAGTTCCGCGTCGGCGCGGGCCAGGGCGCGACGAACGCGGCGTTCATCCCGGTCGGCACGGGCATCGCGGCGGCGCTGCTGCTCGACGGCCGGATCCACCGCGCGCACGGGCAGGCGGGCGAGGTCGGGCACATCGACGTGGGCCACGCGGGCAAGTGCGGCTGCGGCGCGATCGGCTGCCTGGAGGCGATTTCGTCGGCCGCGGCGATCGCCCGCCGCTACACGGAACGCACGGGCCGCCCGGCCGACGGCGCTCGTGAGGTCGTGGACTTGGCCCGCCACGGCGACGAGGTCGCGGTGGCGGTGGTGCAGGACGCCCTCGACGGCTTGGGCCACGGGATCCGCACGCTGCTGACGCTGCTCGGCCCGGAGGTGATCGTGCTCGGCGGCGGGCTGTTCACGGCAGCGGACTACGTGCTGGAGCCGGTCCGCGAGTGGCTGGCTTCGCACCTGACGTTCCAGCGGATGCCGGAGCTGCGGATCGCGAAGCTGGGCGACGAGGCCGGACGGCTGGGCGCGGGACTGCTGGCCCTGGACCTCCTCGGCGAGAGGTCGTGAGTGAGAAACAGTGTTCTAACGCTGTTTCTCACTCACGACCAGCCGCGGCAGACCGCCCGGCCTCCTCGGCGGCCAACGGCCTCAGAGTGCCCTGAGGAAAGCCAGCGACGGCATGAAGAAGTACTCACCGCCCCGCACCGTCACCGACTGCGGCACCGGGTCGGCCGTGCGCTGCGTCGAGCCACCCCACTCGACCGTGTAGTCCGACGCCGCGCGCTCGCCCTGGCCGATCACCGGGTCCAGGCCCGGGGTGACGCCGGCCACGATCGGGAAGCCCGGGTTGTCCGCCCAGAGTGCCTGCGTGAACTCGAACTGGTTGTCCAGCACCGAGTTGAACGCCATGAACAGCAGCCCGACGCCGCCGCTCGGGCGCGCCGCGGGCGGGATGTCCGCGTTGGGGTCGTCCGGGCGTTCGCCGTAGGTGACGCCGCGGCGCGCCATCAGGTGCAGGCGCTCGCCGGCCGGCTCTTCGGCGCCGCCGGAGCCGCGCGGGTTCGTCTTGCGGATGTGCGCCTGGAACGGGCACTTCAGCGCCGCGCGGTCGCTGTCGTAGGTGAAGTTGTTCGACACCGGGCTTTCCGCGCCGTCTTCGCGCTGAGTGGTCAGCGGCGTGCCGTCCTCGAACCGCCCGATGATCATCGCGCCCGCGCGCTCCCGGTCGTCGCCGGTCAGGCCGAGCGTGTCGGCCAGGTCCGCCTCGGCCTGCTTGAACCGCCGCACGTTCTGTTCCAGCTTGCGGAAGACGAAGTAGCTGCCGAAGTGCACGCCCGGGTCGGGCGCCGCGGTGTCGGGCACCAGCACCTGGGACAGCGGTGCCGCCGGGTTCCACACGTTGATGCCGTCGGTGTTGTTCTTCTCCGCGTCGACGTCCTCGGTGAGGAACAGTGGCTGGCTGCGGCCGTCGACGTACCCGAAGTGCTCGATGCCCTCGCCCCGCGCGTTGACGCGGCCCAGCCCGGTTTCCTCCGCCAGCACGGTGACCGAGTCCGGCAGCAGGCCCAGGATTTCGTTGCGTCGCGCGGTCATCGCCTTGTCCGTGGCGTCGCCGACCAGTACGACGGCGTGGATTTCCCCGTGGTAGCCCGGATCGAACGTCGAGCGCGGCGGGTCGTTCAGCTTCCGCCGCGTGGCCGGGGCCGCCATCCCGCGCAGGAAGGCTTCGTCCTGCGGGAAGTTCTCGACGCCGAGGGCGCGGTAGCCGGCCGCGGTGAGCCCGACGCCGACGTACGGCGTGCCCGCCGCGCCGCCCTCCTTGAACGCGCCGACCTCTTCGAGGTGGGCCTTGGCGGACTTCATCTTCCCGGTGACCGAGACCAGGAACGCCCGCGCCTGCGCCGGGTCGCCGAAACCCAGCAGCAGCACGGAAAGGTGATCGCGGACGTGGGCCTTGAGGATGTTCGGCTGCAGTTCGCCGAGCAGCACCCCGGCATCCCCGGTCGCCGTGGTCCAGGACAGCGTGGTGGACAGGTCGACACTCATTTCGGGCTCCCCTCCCGTGTGGACTTACCGCCGGACGGCGGTGCACGGCCGCCCGAAGCCCCCTTGGCCGACCGTGTTCCCCTGAATCCAGAGTGCCGGGCCCGAGGCCCCGCGTGCCACCGATTCCGGCGATTCACACGAAAGATTAAGTTGAGCGCCGAATCGTCCGCCGAAAGCGAAACGCGGGCCCCGATCGGGACCCGCGTTCGGCTGCTAACGGATCAGAACCACCACTGCGACTTGCCGCCCGCGATGAAGTCCCACAGCTGCAGCCGCGTGCCGTTGGCCCCGACCGACCCCTCGGCGGTCAGGTAACGCGGGCTCGCCGGGGTCTGCAGCCGCAGGTAGCCCTCGGGGATCGAGGTGAGGGTCCACCACTGGTTCTTGCCGCCCGCCATGTAGTCCCACAGCTGGACCTTGGTGCCGTTCGCGCCGATCGTGTTCGTGTCGGCGTCGAGGTACCGCCCGCTCTGGTAGTTCTGGAAGCGGTAGTAGCCCTCCGGGTTCTGGGTCAGCCAGAACGCCTGGTTCGGCGCGGTGTCGTTGCAGTCCCAGAGCTGCATCTTCGTGCCGTTGGCGTTGATGGTGCCCAGGTCGGCGTCCCAGCAGCGCCCGAAGGCTGCGGACTCCAGCAGGTACGGCCCCGGGTCGACGGCCTGCGCGGCCGCCTTGGCGGTGGCCCGCTGCTTCGCCGCACCGGCCACCTTGGACGGCCGCAGCTTGAGGTCGCCGATCGACGTGACCGCGGTCCCCTTGCCGTCGGCCGGAGCCGCGCCGGCCTGCGGGACGGCCACCAGGCCGAACAGCCCGGCCGCCGCGGCGACCGTCACCATCAGCCGCTTCATCTTCGTCATAGTTCCCCTTTTCGACATCGTCGGTGCTTCTGACGACGACGGAAGAAGGCAGGCGCGAACCGGTCCCGGGTCACTGCGGACCCGGCGCGTGGTCGTGCCGGCGATTCCCCCTCGTCGAGACCGTCAAACCCCCGAAAGCGGTCTCCGAAACCATCATTCAGTGCGTCTCCGCCGCCGTCGAGGTCATTTCCGCGAGGGGACAGAACGCACGTCAGGCGTGTAACGGAACGGAACCGGCGCCGATAGAGGGGCAGACACCGGGGGGAGAACGTGCGCATCGAGCTGACGCTGGCGGACCTCGTCCGCGTCGGGCTCGCCGCCGCGGCCGACCCGATGGGGGAGCTCGCCGCGAGCCTGCAGGTCCTGCAGCGGCGCGACGGCGGCCGCGCCGCGGCGTCGGCGGCGTTCAACCGGTGGCGCTACCGCGTGTGGCAGGGCCTGCCCGACTCGGCGGCGGTGCTGATGTGGCTCTGCCGGCCGGGCGCGCCGATCCCGGGCTTCCTGCTGCCTGCCGCCGGGCGCTACGAGCTGGAATCCGGGCTCGCCGCGGTGCTGGAAACGGACCCGGTGAGCCTGAAGACGGCGTTGCGCACGACGCCGCCGGCCCACGACCTGCCGTCCTGGGCCGCCGCGCTCGCCGACGGCGACCCCGCGGGCCTGCCACGGCTGGTCCAGGCCATGCGGGAGTACCACGAGCTCGCGCTCGCCCCGGGCTGGGAGACGGTGTCCGGCCAGGTGGACGCCGACCTCGGGATGCGCACGCAGCTGCTGCTCCACGGCGGCGTCGACGCGCTGCTGACCGGCCTGCGCCCGCTGGTGCGCTGGGACGTGCCGGTCCTGGAGACCGACGACCGGATCACCGGCACCGTCCCCTCGGAGGGCACCGGCCTGCTGCTGGTCCCGACCTACTTCGCGGTGTGCCCGGCCCTGGTGCCCGCGGCCCCGGGCGGCACGCCGCGGCTGCACTACCCGTGCGTCCGCCAGGCCGCCCCGCCGGCGGGCTTCGGCCACGGGACGCGCAAGGCGTCGGGCCGGGCGCTGGCGGACCTGCTGGGCCCGACCCGCGCTGCGGTGCTGACCGTCCTGGCGGTCGGGTGCTCGACGTCCGAGCTGGCGGCGCGGCTGGGCGTCACGCCGTCGGCGGCCAGCAAGCACGCCTCGGTGCTGCGCCGCGCCGGGCTGATCATCACGCACCGGGAGCGCAACACCGTGCTGCACTCGCTCACCCCACTGGGAAACGCTCTCCTGGAGGGCTGACCGGCGGCGAATCACCTTTCCCGCTGCTTTTACGTATTCGCCTACCGGTCAGTTCCACGACAGTTCGCCGGGAACCGGTAGCGGAATTCCCGCGGCCGCCGACCTTTGCTGCGAGAAACGCGGGAGGCGGAGATGAAACGAGTGACCCCGAGGCTCGCCGTACTGGCCGTCACGGCCGTCGTCGGCGCGTCCGGCCTGGCGGCCTGCGCCACCGGCCCGGTGGACCGGCGTGCGCTGTGCACGGAATTCGACACGTTGGGCAAGGACTTTCTGATGGGGAACGGCTTCTTCGACAACGCCGTGTTCTCCAGCGCGGACGACCTCGCCGACCTGGCCCGCCGGTACCAGGGCGGCGACCTGACGCGGGACGCCGACGCGCTGCAGAAGATCGCCGATGCCGATTCGACGAACGGTCTCCAGCTGATGAGCGCGACGTCGGGGATCGCGGAGGTCTGCGGGCACGAACTCGGCATGGGCACGACGAGCTACGCGGACTCCGGCAGCACCCAGGGCAGTGGCGGCGGCTACGGGAGCTACGGCGGTTACGGCTATTCCGCTCCCACGACGTCGACGGCGGCGCCCTACACCGAGCCGCCGACGTCGTACTCGCCGGCCACTTCGACCTCCGCGCCGTCTCCGGCCGACGACGAGACGTCCGCCCAGGCCACGCTCCAGCAGCAGGCGGCCACGGACCGGGCCCAGGTGGAAACCCTGGCGGACAAGTGGGTTCCCCAGCTGTCGTCGAAGGACTACGGGCTCGTGGCGGACGGCAGGACCTACGACTACCGCGCGATCTGGGCCGACTTCACGACGACCCGGCAGTCGTACCCATCGGCGCTGCTGCTCTGGTCCGGCGACTTCACGAGCTACACCAAGGGCGACTTCTGGGTCACGGTGGCGAACACGCCCTTCTCCACCGGCGCGGCCGCGAACGAGTGGTGCGTCGCCGAGCACCTGGATGCCGACCACTGCTTCGCGAAGCTCATTTCGCACAGCCACGCCCCGAAGGGCAGCACGCTGCCCCGCTGAATCCACTCGGAAAGGAATTGTCATGAGTGCTTACGAAGTCTTCAGCGTGCTCAGCGGTGTCGTCCTGCTCGGGGTCGCGTGCGCGCCCCGGATCAAGGCGTCCGAACGCTTCTGGGCCGTGGTCGGCGGGGTCTTCCTCATCGGGTACGCGATCTACGTCCCAACCAGACGAGCGGGACCTTCTACTTCCCGGCGGAAATCTTCGTGATCCCCTTCGTCGCCGCGGGGTACCTCGTGGTGCAGGCCGTCTCGAGGAACCGGGAGACCGGCGAGCGGCAGAACGACGACCGGTCGAACGAAGACCAGGCCTCCTGAGCCGGTTCCTCAGCCGAGCGCGGCCGCCGCTTCCACGAGTTCGGACAGGGCTTCGCGGGCCAGCTCGCCGAAGCCCTGCTCGTTCGCCGGCGCCACCCACCTCGCGAACGCCGTCGTGAACGCCATTCCGCCGATCTCGGCGGCCAGGTTCGCCGTCGGGTCCGGGACGCCCCGAGTGCGCAGTGCGTCGGCCATCGCGGACCGGAGCTTCGCGCGCTTCAGCAGCTCGCGCTCGTGCAGGTCCGCGTGGCCCGCGACCACCTGCTGGATCTTCCGCGCCGAGGCCCGGCGGTCCGCGTCGAACGCCGCTTCGGTGGCCGCCAGTGCCGCCGCCACCGCCTCGATCGGGGTGGCCGACGGCGGCGCGGCCGCGATCGCCTCCGTGAAGATGCGGCTCAGGATGTCCTGGCCCGCGAACAGCACCTCGCGCTTGTCCGCGAAGTGCCGGAAGAACGTCCGCTTCGTCAGCCCCGCCCGCTCGGTGATCTCGGCGACCGTGACGTCGTCGTAGCCGCGCTCGAAGAACGACTCCACCGCGACGCGCACCAGGCGCTCGCGGGCGTTCGGTTCCCAGCGGCTCATGCCCCCAGTCTAAGTGATGACACCAGGTGTCGTCGGACGTGCTACGGTGATGTCACCAGGTGTCATCACAGGGAGGTTCTCATGCGTGTCTTCGTCACCGGGGCGTCCGGCTGGATCGGCTCGGCGCTCGTACCCGAACTCCTCGAAGCCGGCCACGAAGTCGTCGGCCTCGCCCGGTCGGACGCGTCGGCGCAGGCCGTCACGAAGATGGGTGCCGAGGTGCTGCGCGGCGACCTGACCGAGCTCGAGACGCTCGAGGCGGCAGCGGACCGCGCCGACGGGGTCGTCCACCTCGCGTTCGGCCACGACTTCAGCCGGATGGAAGAGTCGGTCCGCGCCGACGCGGCACTCGTCGAAACGCTGGGAGCGGTGCTGGACGGCAAGCCGTTCGTCGCCGCGTCCGGGACGCCGTCGGTGCCCGGCAAAACGGCGACCGAGCAGGACGACCCCGCCGGGTTCGGCCCGGTGGCGGGCCGGCTGGCGGTCGCCCGCGCCGTGCTGAAGACGGCCGAACGCGGCGTCCGTGCGTCCGTCCTGCGGCTGCCGCGCTCGGTGCACGGCGAAGGGGACGCGCACGGGCTCATCGCGCGCCTCGTCAAGGCAGGACGTGAGAAGGGCATCGCGGCCTACGTCGGCGACGGAACGCAGCGCTGGCCCGCAGTGCACGTCCTCGACGCGGCGCACCTGTGCCGGCTGGCGCTGGAACAGGCTCCGGCGGGTTCGGTGCTGCACGCGGTGGGCGACGAGGGCGTGGCCATCCGCGACGTCGCCGAAGTGGTCGGCCGCCGCCTCGGCCTGCCCGCGACGTCGGTCGAGGCCGGCGAACTGGGCTTCCTCGGCGCGATCCTGGCGATCGACCAGCCTGCCTCGAGCACGGCCACGCAGGCACTGCTCGGCTGGCAGCCGACGCACCCGGGACTGCTGGACGACCTCGAAAAGGGTTACTACGGCTGAGAAGTGGGACAGCGCCGGCGGAGGTGGCGACAGTGACACCTCCGCCGGCGCCGGGCTACGCGATCGGCCGGTCCGTCGGCGCGATCGGGGCGGGCAGGACGTCGCGCCCGGTCAGGTAGGCGTCCACGCCGGCCGCGGCACTGCGGCCCTCCGCGATCGCCCAGACGATCAGGGACTGGCCACGGCCCATGTCGCCGGCCACGAACACGTTGTCCAGGCTCGTCTTGAACGCCTTGTCGCGCGCCACGTTGCCGCGCGCGTCCAGCTCGACGCCGAGGTCCTCGAGCAAGCCCTTCTTCTGCGGCCCGCGAAAGCCCATCGCCAGCAGGACGAGCTGCGCCGGCAGCTCGCGTTCCGTTCCGGGAACCGGGACGAACTTGCCGCCCTCGTTGCGCACCTCGACGAGCTTCAAGGCCCGGACCCGGCCGTCGGAGTCGCCGAGGAACTCCTGCGTGTTCACCGCGTACAGCCGCTCGCCGCCCTCTTCGTGCGCCGAGGACACGCGGTAGATCATCGGGTAGGTCGGCCACGGGTGGGCGTCCGAACGGGACTCCGGCGGCTTGGGCATGATCTCCAGCTGCGTCACCGAACGAGCGCCCTGGCGGTGCGACGTCCCGACGCAGTCCGCGCCGGTGTCGCCGCCGCCGATCACGACGACGTCCAGGCCCGCGGCCGAGTGGGGCGACTCGGAAAGGTCACCGGAAGCGACCCGGTTGGCCGGTGGCAGGAACTCCATCGCCTGGTGGATGCCGTCGAGTTCCCGGCCGGGGATCGGCAGGTCGCGCCAGTCGGTGGCCCCGCCCGCGAGCACCACGGCGTCGTGGGCCAGAAGCTCGGCGACGGGCAGGTCGACGCCGACGTTCACCGAGGTGCGGAACTCCGTGCCCTCGGCCTCCATCTGCGCCAGGCGCCGGTCGAGCCGGTGCTTCTCCATCTTGAACTCGGGGATGCCGTAGCGCAGCAGCCCGCCGATCTTGTCGGCCCGCTCGAGGACCACGACGCTGTGGCCCGCGCGCGTGAGCTGCTGCGCCGCGGCGAGTCCCGACGGGCCGGACCCGACGACCGCGACCTTCATGCCGGTCTTCGCGGTCGGCGGCTGCGGCGTCACCCAGCCCTCTTCGAAGGCGCGGTCGACGATCGAGATCTCGACGCGCTTGATCGTCACCGGATCGTCGTTGATCCCGAGGACGCACGCGGTTTCGCACGGCGCCGGGCACAGCGTGCCGGTGAACTCCGGGAAGTTGTTCGTCGCGTGCAGCCGTTCGATGGCCTGCTGCCAGTCTTCCCGCCACACCAGGGTGTTCCACTCCGGGATGAGGTTCCCGAGCGGGCAGCCCTGGTGGCAGAACGGGATCCCGCAGTCCATGCAGCGGCCGGCCTGCTTCTCCAGCTTCGTCGACGCGAAGTCTTCGTAGACCTCTCGCCAGTCCATCAGCCGCAGGTCGACCGGACGGCGCTTCGGCTCTTCGCGGGTGGTGGTCAGAAAGCCCTTGGGGTCAGCCATGTGCGGCCTCCATGATCGCCTCGTTCACGTCGCGCCCGTCCCGCTCCGCCTGCACCTGGGCCGCGAGCACGCGCTTGTAGTCCTTCGGCATGACCTTCCCGAAGCGGTCGACGCCCGCGTCCCAGTCGGCCAGCAGTTCCCGCGCGACCGCGGATTCCGTTTCGTCGTAGTGCTTTTCCAGCGTCTCGCGCAGGAAGTCCGCGTCCTCGGAGTCGAGCGGGTCGATGTCGACCATCTCCGGGTTGACGCGGTGCGCGGGCAGGTCCAGCACGTAGGCGATGCCGCCGGACATGCCGGCCGCGAAGTTGCGCCCGATCGCACCCAGCACGACCATCCGGCCGCCGGTCATGTACTCGCCGCCGTGGTCGCCGACGCCTTCGACGACGGCCAGCGCGCCCGAGTTGCGCACGCAGAACCGCTCGCCGACCTTGCCGCGGATGAAGATCTCGCCGCTGGTCGCGCCGTAGGCGATCACGTTGCCGGCGATGATGTGCTCCTCGGCGGCGATCCGCGCGTCCTTCGACGGCCGCACGATCAGCCGCCCGCCGGAGAGACCCTTGCCGACGTAGTCGTTGCCGTCGCCGTAGAGCCGCAGCGTGATGCCCTTGGGCACGAACGCGCCGAACGACTGGCCGGCGGTCCCGGTGAAGGTGACGTCGATGGTGTCGTCGGGCAGGCCTTCGCCGCCCCACCGCCGGGTCAGCTCCGAGCCGAGCATCGTGCCGACGGTCCGGTTGACGTTGCGCACGGGCAGTTCCAGCCGCACCTTGTCACCGGAGTTCAGGGCCCCTTCGGCGAGCTGGATCAGCGTGTTGTCCAACGCCTTCTCGAGCCCGTGGTCCTGCTGCGTCTGCTGCAGCCGCAGCCCGGCCGGGGCGATGTCGGGCACGTGGAAGATCGGCGACAGGTCCAGCCCGGCCGCCTTCCAGTGGTCGATCGCCTTGCGCTTGTCGAGGAACTCGGCGTGCCCGACCGCCTCGGCGATCGACCGGAAACCGAGTTCCGCCAGGTACTCGCGCACTTCCTGGGCGATGAACTCGAAGAAGTTGACGACGTACTCGGCCTTGCCGCTGAACTTCTCGCGCAGCTTCGGGTTCTGCGTCGCCACGCCCACCGGGCAGGTGTCGAGGTGGCAGACGCGCATCATGATGCAGCCGGACACCACCAGCGGCGCGGTTGCGAAGCCGAACTCCTCGGCGCCGAGCAGCGCCGCCACGATGACGTCACGGCCGGTCTTGAGCTGGCCGTCGGTCTGCACGACGATCCGGTCGCGCAGCCGGTTGGCCAGCAGCGTCTGCTGCGTCTCGGCCAGGCCCAGCTCCCACGGGCCGCCCGCGTGCTTGATGGACGACAGCGGCGACGCGCCGGTCCCGCCGTCGTGGCCCGAGATGAGCACGACGTCGGCGTGCGCCTTGGACACACCGGCCGCGACGGTGCCGACGCCGACCTCGGAGACCAGCTTCACGTGGATGCGCGCCTTCGGGTTGGCGTTCTTCAGGTCGTGGATCAGCTGGGCGAGGTCCTCGATCGAGTAGATGTCGTGGTGCGGCGGCGGCGAAATGAGACCGACGCCCGGCGTCGAGAACCGCGTCTTCGCGATCCACGGGTACACCTTCGCGCCGGGCAGCTGCCCGCCTTCGCCGGGCTTCGCGCCCTGCGCCATCTTGATCTGGATGTCGTCGGCGTTGACGAGGTACTCGCTCGTGACGCCGAACCGGCCGGACGCGACCTGCTTGACCGCTGAGCGACGCTCCGGGTCGTAGAGCCGCTCCGCGTCTTCGCCGCCCTCACCGGTGTTGGACTTCCCGCCGAGGCGGTTCATCGCGATGGCGAGGGTCTGGTGCATCTCCATGGAGATCGAGCCGTAGGAGATCGCGCCGGTGGCGAACCGCTTGACGATCTCCGAGACCGGTTCGACTTCTTCGATCGGCACCGGCGCGCGCTTGCCGTACTTGAAGTCGAACAGCCCGCGCAGCGTCAGCAGCTGCTCGGACTGGTCGTCGACGGCCTTCGTGTACTCCTTGAAGATCTCGTACTTGCCGGACCGCGTGGAGTGCTGGAGCTTGAACACCGTCTGCGGGTTGAACAGGTGCGGCTCGCCTTCGCGGCGCCACTGGTAGTCCGCGCCGGTCTCCAGCTCGCGGTGGGCGAGGCGGACGCCGTCGGCCGGGAACGCGTACTTGTGCCGCTTCGCGACCTCGTCGGCGAGCGTCTCGAAGCCGACGCCGCCGAGGCGGGACGTCGTGCCGGTGAAGCAGTTGTCGATGACCTCTTCGCCGAGCCCGACCGCCTCGAAGATCTGCGCGCCGGTGTAGGACGCGACGGTCGAGACGCCCATCTTGGACATCGTCTTCCGGACGCCCTTGCCCAGCGCCTTGATCAGGTTGTGCGTGGCTTCCTTCGGCGTCACGCCCGGGATCAGGCCCTGGTGGGCCATCTCCTCGACGGTCGCCATCGCCAGGTACGGGTTGACCGCGGCGACGCCGTAGCCGATGAGCAGCGCGATGTGGTGCACCTCGCGCGCGTCGCCGGCCTCGACGATGAGGCCGACCTGCGTGCGCGTCTTCTCGCGGACGAGGTGGTGGTGCACGGCGCCGGTCAGCAGCAGCGACGGGATCGGCGCGTGGTTCTCGTCGACGCCGCGGTCGGACAGCACGATCAGCCGCGCGCCGTCCTCGATCGCCTCCGACACCTCGGCGCGGATCTCGTCGAGCCGCTGGACCAGCGCCTCGCCGCCGCCGTGGACGTTGTAGCGGCCGAGCACCGTGACGGCCTGGAACTCCGGCAGGTCGCCGTCGTCGTTGACGTGCACCAGCTTGGCGAGCTGGTCGTTGTCGAGCACCGGGAACGGCAGCGCGATCCGGCGACACGACGCGGCGTTGCCGACGAGCAGGTTCGGCTCGGCGCCGATCTGGGTGCCGAGCGCGGTGACGAGCTCCTCGCGGATGGCGTCCAGCGGCGGGTTCGTGACCTGGGCGAACAGCTGGATGAAGTAGTCGAAGATCAGCCGCGGGCGGCTGGACAGCGTCGCGATCGGCGAGTCGTTGCCCATCGAGCCGATCGGCTCCGCGCCGGTGCGGGCCATCGGCTCGAGGATGGCTTCGAGCTCTTCCTCGGTGTAGCCGAACGCCTGCTGGCGGCGGACGAGCGCGGCGTGCAGCGGCACCTCGCGGTCGCGCTCGGGCAGGTCTTCGAGGTTCAGCAGGCCGGCCTCGACCCACTCGTCGTACGGGTGCGCGGTCGCCAGCTCGGTCTTGACCTCGTCGTCCTCGACGATCCGGCCCTCGGCGGTGTCCACGAGGAACATCCGGCCGGGCTCGAGACGGCCCTTGCGGACGATCGTCGCCGGGTCGATGTCGAGCACGCCGACCTCGGAGGCGAGCACGACGAGGCCGTCGTCGGTCACCCAGTAGCGCCCAGGGCGCAGGCCGTTGCGGTCCAGGACCGCCCCGATCTGGCTGCCGTCGGTGAAGGCGACGAGCGCCGGGCCGTCCCACGGCTCCATCAGCGTCGAGTGGAACTCGTAGAAGGCGCGTCGCGCCGGGTCCATTTCCTGGTGGTTCTCCCAGGCTTCCGGGATCATCATGAGAACCGCGTGCGGCAGCGAGCGGCCGCCCAGGTGGAGCAGCTCCAGGACTTCGTCGAACGACGCCGAGTCGCTGGCGCCGCGGGTGATCACCGGGTAGATCCGCTTGAGGTCGCCCGGGACCAGGTCGGTTTCGAGGAGGGCTTCGCGGGCGTCCATCCAGTTGCGGTTGCCGCGCAGGGTGTTGATCTCGCCGTTGTGCGCGACGTACCGGTACGGGTGCGCGAGCGGCCACGACGGGAAGGTGTTGGTGGAGAAGCGGGAGTGCACGAGGCCGATGGCGCTGGTGACGCGCTCGTCGGTCAGGTCGGCGAAGAACCGCTCGACCTGGCCCTCGGTGAGCATTCCTTTGTAGACGATCGTGCGCGAGGACAGGCTGGGGAAGTAGACGTCTTCCTCGACGAGTTCGTGCTCGGCCCGCTTGCGGACGCAGAAGGCGCTGCGCTCGATGTGCAGCGGGTCCGAGTGCTCCGGCTTCGGGCGGCGCGCGGTGAGGAACAGCTGCGTGAAGTGCGGCATGGTCTCCGCCGCGGTCGGCCCGCAGTGCTCGGTGTGCACCGGCAGCTCGCGCCAGCCGAGGACGCGCATGTCCTCCTCGGCGGCGATGCGCTCGATGGTCGTCATGGCCCGGCCGCGGCGCTTTTCGTCCAGCGGCAGGAAAGCCGTGCCGACGGCATAGGTGCCCGGCTCGGGGAGCTCGAAGTCCACGACCTCGCGGTAGAACTCGTCCGGGATCTGGATCAGCAGCCCGGCGCCGTCGCCGGTGTCCGGTTCGGCGCCCCGCGCCCCGCGATGTTCCAGGTTGCGCAACGCGACCAGGGCCTTGGCGACGATCGCATGATCGCGTCGTCCGGTCAGGTCGGCGACGAAGGCGACACCGCAGGCGTCGTGTTCGTAGTCGCTGCGGTAGAGGCCCTCGGCCTCGGCGTTGCTGAGCTGCTGCCCCGCGGAGGGCAGGGAACGGGCACGGTGGGTCACGGCTGGCCGCCTCCCAAGGCGTTGGCGCGACCGGTACTCACCTCATCGAGTGGTTCGAGCTGAACCGGTTAACGAAGTGGTCCGGGACCGCGATGGTCAGTCGAGAACAGTTGCTGTTGTCGGCGTTGTCGGTGTCACAGTGCTAGATGCCGCGAAGCGTCGGCCGGGCTCGATGCTCGGAACCGGACGCGGGTCATCTGGGAGGCCGCACAACGCTGGGCAGCCGAACATGCCGGTGCTTCTGCGCGCGCAGGCAGACCACGGTGGTGGGGGTCAGCCGGAGCGCGCGGTGTTACTCCCGGGTTCGCCGGGTCTTATGACGATAGTGTGAATTCGCTGTTATCGACATACGTCGTTGTCCCGGGGTGGGAAATGCCACGCTTGCGTTGACGGGCCCCGGGGTAGTCCCATATGCCGGGCCGGCTCTCCCATCGGTCGGTCCGTAGCCCTCGTGACCTGCGGAAACGTCTGTCCGAAGTGGCCTGGGGCACGTGCCGCGGCACCTCGGCGAGGTGGCAAGCTGGGTGCATGGCGGACTCGTCCGATGACTGATCGTTATCTCTCCGTGGCTCGTTCCGGGGTGCACGAGATCGAGATCAAGCGCTCCCGGTTCCTCTGCGCGCTGGCTCCGGTGCCGTCGGAAGAGGCCGCGCGCGAGTTCATCGCGGCCCGCCGGCGCGCCGATCCGGGCGCGCGGCACCACTGTCACGCGTTCGTTTTGGGGCCGGATGGGCGAACCCGGCGGTCCAGTGACGACGGTGAGCCGACGGGCACCGCGGGCACGCCGATGCTGGAAGTGCTGCGGCGCCGTGCGCTCACGGACACGGTCGCGGTGGTGACGCGGTACTTCGGCGGCGTGCTGCTGGGGGCGGGCGGGTTGATCCGCGCGTACGGTCAGTCCGTTTCGGACGCACTGGAAGTGGTTGGTGTACTAGAACACCGGCGTCTCAGGCTGGTCGAGGTCGCGGTGAGCTACGACCGCGCGGGGCGCCTGGAGAACGACCTGCGCGCGTCGCCGTACCTGCTCCACGCGTCCCGCTTCGACGAGTCTGCCCGCTTCGAGATCGGGCTGGCGCCGGACGAGGTCCCGGCTTTCGAGGGCTGGCTCGCGGACCTGACGAACGGCGAAGCGACGACGACGGAACTCGGCGACCACTGGGTGGTCCACCGGCGCTGAGTGGTCCGGTCCCGGATTCGCTTGGCGTGCACCAAAACTTTCGGTGCTACCGCGATCACGTTCTTTCGTGGCACCATGTCCTGCCACCGAGTTCCGGTACCACTTCGATCACCACGACGTCGTCAGCGCGGCTCGCGCCCAGCTGACAACGTTGTCACCACCGGCTGTGCCTGCCTCACTTCACCACCCGCATCGCCCGACAACGTTGTCGCCCGGCGGAAAGCGTGCGACAAGGAGGGAAGGTTCCATGTCCGGACCACGCTCGAGGCTGATCAGACGGCTGCGCGCGGCCACGCTCGCCGCGGTCGTCGTGGGGGCGGGTCTCGCCGCGCTGCCCACCACGTCCGCCGGGGCGGCGACGCTCGCCCTTACGCAGTACGTGAATCCCTTCATCGGCACGGACAACAGCAACTCGCCGAACCCGGTGCCCGGCGGCGCCGGCGGCAGCACCTACCCCGGTGCCGTCGTGCCGTTCGGAATGGTGCAGTTCAGCCCGGACACCCCGACCGCGTCGCCGTCCGGCTACCGCTACAGCGACACGAGCATCGAGGAATTCAGCCTCACCCACTTCAACGGCGCCGGCTGCGCCAACAACGAAGACCTCGGCCTGCTGCCGATCACCGGCGCGATCGGCACCTCGCCGGGCACCGGCTGGACCGGGTACGGGGGCCGCTACACCAAGGCGAACGAGTCGGCCGCGCCCGGCTACTACAAGAACAAGCTCGACAACTACAACACCACCGTCGAGCTGTCGGCCACCCAGCGGTCCGGCGCCATGAAGCTGACCTACCCGAACACGACGTCGGCGCGGCTGCTCGTCAACACCGGCCGCAGCGCCACCGGCAGCCGCACCGGATCGATCAGCATCACCGGCAGCCAGCTCACCGGCTCGGTCACCGGCGGCGGCTTCTGCGGTTCGTCGAAGACGTACCAGATCTTCTACGTGATCCAGTTCGACCGCGCGCCCAGCGGGTTCGGCACCTGGCTCGGCGGCACGGTGAACGCCGGCTCCGCGAGCACCAGCGGCACGAACTCGGGCGGCTACGTCACCTTCGACACCTCGAGCAACACCATCGTGCAGGCCAAGGTCGGCATCTCGTTCGTCAGCGTGGCCAACGCGCAGGCCAACCTCGCCGCCGAGAACCCCGGCTTCGACTTCGCCGCGACCCGGGCCGCGGCCGACACGAGCTGGAACACCATCCTCAACCGCGTGCAGGTGGACAGCGGTGCGGCCGCGGACCTGCAGAAGTTCTACACGGCGCTGTACCACGTGTTCCAGAACCCGAACATCGCCAGCGACACGAACGGCCAGTACCGCGGATTCGACCAAGCGGTCCACACGGCGTCCCACACCGTCTACCAGAACTACTCCGGCTGGGACATCTACCGGTCGTGGTCCGCGCTCATCAGCCTGGTCGCGCCGAACGAAGCCAGTGACATCGCGAAGTCGATGGTGCTCGACGGCCAGCAGGGCGGGTTGCTGCCCAAGTGGTCGCACAACAGCAACGAGCACTTCGTGATGACCGGTGACCCCGGGCCGATCATCGTCGGCAGCATGTACGCCTTCGGTGTCCGCGGCTTCGACACCGCGGCGGCGCTGACGCTGATGGACAAGAGCTCCAACGGTGGCACGACGCAGGGGCAGGCCATCCGCGGCCGCCAGTCCGGGTACGTCAGCCGCCACTACATCACCGAGGACCCGTCCGACTCGCTCGAGTACTCGGCGTCGGACTTCGCGGTGGCGCAGTTCGCGAAGGCCGTCGGCGACACCGCGAAGTACACCACGTACATGCAGCGCGCCCAGTGGTGGCAGAACGTGTTCGGCCCCGACTCGGGCTACGTCCAGCCGCGCGGCAGCGACGGCACGTGGGCGTGGCCGGTCGTGCCGTCGAGCAACAGCGGCTACACCGAGGGCAACCCGTCGCAGTACACCTGGATGGTGCCCTACAACTACCAGGGCGTGATCAACCTGATGGGCGGCCCGAAGACCGCCGTCCAGCGGCTGGACCACCACTTCACCCAGCTCAACGGCGGCCTCACCCAGCCGTACTTCTACATCGGCAACGAGCCCGAGCACGGCGTGCCGTGGGCGTACAACTACGCGGCCCACCCGCAGGGGACCAGCGCGGCGGTGCGGCGCGTGCTGAACGAGTCGTTCACCACCGGCGCGGGCGGCCTGCCCGGCAACGACGACCTCGGCGCGACGTCGGCGTGGTACGTCTTCGCCGCGCTGGGGATGTACCCGGCGACCCCGGGCGCGGACGTGCTCGCCCTGCACGGCCCGCTGTTCCCGGCGGTCTCGATCGTCCGGCCGAGCGGGACGATCAGGATCACCGGCAGCGGCGCGGGCCAGGGTGCGCAGTACGTGCAGGGCCTGAGCGTCAACGGGACCGCGACGACGAAGTCGTGGATCCGTTACGGCGACATCGCGGGCGCGTCGACGCTGAGCTACACGATGGGCTCCTCGCCGAGTGCCTGGGGAACCAGCGCGTCGGACGTCCCGCCGTCGTACAACGACGGGTTCACGCCGCCGCCGACCGCGCCGGACCTCGGCACGAACCTGGCACAGGGCAAGGCGGCCACCGGCTCGGCACCGTGCAACTCGGCCGAAGGCGCGGCCAACGCGGTCGACGGCAGCCTGGCGAACAACAGCAAGTTCTGCAGCACCGCCGCGACGAAGTTCCTCCAGGTCGACCTCGGATCGGCGCAGAACGTGTCGTCGTTCGTCGTCAAGCACGCCGGCCTCGGCGGCGAGACCACGGGCTGGAACACCGGCGCGTTCACGATCCAGACGTCGGCCGACGGCTCGACCTGGACGACCGTCGCGTCGGTGTCCGGTTCCCGGGCCGGCCGCACGTATCACCCGATCGCGACGCGGTCGGCCCGGTACGTGAAGCTGAACGTCACCACGCCGACCAACAACGGCGACGGCGCGGCCCGGATCTACGAGTTCGAGGTCTACCGCTGACCAACCGGTCGTGAGTGAGAAACAGGGTTAGAACGCTGTTTCTCACTCACGACCGCGCCAGCCACTCCTCGCGGGTGATGGCGTACTCGACCTCGCCTTGTTCACTGCCGGGCGCCTGCCCGTGCTCCGGGAACTCCTCGAAGTACGTGCGGACGAACGTCATCCCCAGCTTCTCCATCACGCGGCGTGAGCGCTTGTTCACCGTCATGGTGAACGCCGTCACGCGGCGGACCCCCAGCTCGGTGAAGCCCTTCGCGAGCAGCGCCGCCGAGCCTTCGGTTCCGTAGCCCTTGCCCCATGCCCGCTGGTGCAGCCGGTACCCCAGCTCCGGCTCGTCCACCGGATCCTCCGGGCGCGGGCGGAAATGGAACCACCCCAGAAAATCGCCGCTGCTCTTCTCGATCGCCGCCCAGAACCCGTAACCGGGGAAACGCTCGTAGTAACCGAGGAACGCGGGGAGATCCAGCGTGACGATCTCGGTGCGATCCGCGGGCCGGCCCCCATTGAG
Organism: Amycolatopsis sp. NBC_01488; assembly: GCF_036227105.1. Lineage (NCBI taxonomy): Bacteria > Bacillati > Actinomycetota > Actinomycetes > Pseudonocardiales > Pseudonocardiaceae > Amycolatopsis > Amycolatopsis sp. NBC_01488. The sequence goes on from NZ_CP109434.1 coordinate 4,608,025, forward strand.
GTACTTCATCACGGCCGGGTCGTCGTAGAGCGCGAAGAGCGCGTCGGCGTCGTTCTCGGTGAACCGGCGGAAGATCAGCCGCTCGGTTTCGAGGAATACGTGCATCAGGTGATGCTGTCAGTGACCCCAGTGGGTGGCAACGCGATTACGCGGCGACCGCGAGAACCTCGTCCAGCGCCAGCGAACCGGCCTCGGTGAGCACGGCGGGCACCCGCTCGCCGCACTTGCCGGGACTGGCGGGTGCGATCAGGCCGAGCCGCGCGAGGCGGTGCACGGTGGACTGGTCGCAGCAGCTCAGGCCGTCGATGAACAGGTCGGGCTCGCAGCTGCAGCTGATCTCGGCGTGGCCCCCGGCCACGGCTCTCAACGTGGCCCGCTCACGGTGGTTCAGTTCGGTGATCATGGCGGCGCCTCCTTCCCGTCGGACCCATTAGACCGCCCACCACCGACATTTTCCGCCTTTGAGCGTGCGAACCGGGGTATTGAGGGGAAACACCTAGGGGTGGCGTGTCGCGTCATACCGGGTGACATCCGGATACCCTCCGCCGAGCGGCTCAATCGTCGTCTTCCGCAGGTGGCGGAAAACGATCGACGTCCGGAAACCGACGATCTCCCGGCGCAACGCGAGCCGGTCGGCGAGGAACGCGTGCAGCGTGTCGATGTCGGGGGTGGTCACCTCGATCAGGAAATCGTCACTGCCCGCGGTCACGTACACCGAGAGCACCTCCGGCAGTTCCGCGATGGACCGCTGGAACTCGTCGATGACCGCCCGGCTCAACGGCCGCACCTGCGCCGCGACGAGCGCCCGGACGCCGCGGTTGAGGCTCGCCAGGTCGATGTCGGCGTGGTAGCCGCGGATGACACCCCGCTCCCGCAGCAACCGGATGCGTTCGAGGCACGTCGAGGGCGCGATGCCGACCTTCCGGGCGATGTCCCGGTTGGTCTGCCGCGCGTCTTCCTGCAGCTGCCGGACGATCGCCGAATCAAGTTCGTCGAGCACCGTGGCCTCCTGACCATCGCCGAATTTCGTTCGGCAGCTTGCCGACACCGTCGACGATCACTCTAACTTCGGTCGGTATGACCGCACATGAGCACCTTGTCACTCGCCGTGGCCGTCGATCCGGCGTCACCACGATGGTCGCGATCCATTCGACCGCCCTCGGCCCGGCCGTCGGCGGCTGCCGCCTGAAGCCCTACACCGGCCTCACCCAGGCCGTCGACGACGTCCTCCGCCTGTCGGCCGCGATGACGGCGAAGTGCGCCGTCGCGGGGCTCCCGTTCGGCGGCGGCAAGAGCGTCATCGCGCTGGAGCCCGGCCGTGTCCTCTCGCCGCGCGAGCGCCGGGACGTCCTCCTCGACCACGCCGACCTGGTCGCGGAGTTCGGCGGCACGTACCTGGCCGGCCCGGACGTCGGCACCGGTCCGGCCGACATGCAGGTGCTGCGCGAGGTCTCGGCGTTCGCGTTCTGCACGCCCGAGTCCGCCGGGGGCACCGGCTCCTCCAGCGGCCCGACCGCCGTCGGTGTGCTGGCCGCGCTCCGGGCCGCGGCCACCGCCGTGTTCGGCAGTGCCGACATGGCCGACCGGCGGGTGGTCGTCAGCGGCTACGGCTCGGTCGGCGCCCATCTGGCGGCGAGCCTCCAGCGGGCCGGCGCCGACATCGTCGTCTCCGACATCGACCCGGCGAAGCGCGCCGAAGCCGAACAGCGCGGGCTGAGCTGGGCCGAGCCGGAGAAAGCGCTCACCCTCACCGCGGACGTCGTCATCCCGGCCGCGGTCGGCGGGGTCCTGAGTGCGGAGACCCCGCTCGACACCCCGCTCGTCGTCGGCCCGGCCAACAACCAGCTGACCGGCGACGCCGTCGCGGACGACCTCGCCGCCCGCGGCGTCCTGTGGGTGCCGGACTACGTCGCGAGCGCGGGCGGGATCCTCTACACGCTCTCGCGCGAAGCGGAGGGCTTGGACAACGACGCGGCGCTCGGCCGCGTCGAGACCATCGAGAAGACCGTCACGGACCTCCTGGCGGCCGCGAAAGCCAACGCGACCACCCCGCTGCGAGAGGCGGCCGCGCTGGCCGGACGGCGGCTCACGGCCGGCTCACCCTCTGGCGGCTTCTCGGAGACCCGCGAGCACGTCGGGTGAGGTCGTGCACTCGCCGAGGCGGACCGGCTTGCGGTCGCCGTGGAAGTCGCTGGCGCCCGTCACGAGCAGCCCCAGCTCCGCGGCGACGGCCCGCAGCCGCTCCCGGACCTCCGGCGGCTGCTCCGGGTGATCGGCCTCCACCCCGGCCAGCCCGGCCGACGCGAGCCCGGCCAGCTGGGCGTCGGTGACCTCGGCGCGGCGCTTCACCGACCGCGGGTGGGCCAGCACCGCCGCCCCGCCTGCCGCGCGGACCAGCGCGACTGCGTCCGCCGTGGCCAGCACGTGCTTCGGCACGTCGGCGCGGCCGCCGTCGGCGATCCAGTCGGCGGTGAACGCGTCGGCGATGCCCACCGCGGCGAGGGCCGCGGCCACGTGCGGACGGCCGAGCGGAGCACCGCCGGCGATGGCGCGGACCTGCGCCTGCGTGATCGGCGCACCCAGCTCCCGGCAGCGTTCGACCATCCGCTCGGCGCGGCGGGCCCGGTCGGTGCGGATCAGCTCCAGCTCGGCGGCCAGCGGCGCGTGCCCGGGGTCGACGAACAGCCCGAGCAGGTGCACCTCCGCGTCGTCGAGCCGGCACGAGATCTCGACCCCGGGGACCAGCTCGACGTCCGCGGCGGCCCGCGACGCCTCGGCCAGCCCGGCGAACGTGTCGTGGTCGGTGAGCGCGAACACGCTCAGCCCGGCTTCGGCGGCCAGCCGGGGCAGGTGGGCGGGCGGGGTCGTGCCGTCCGAGGCCGTGCTGTGGGCGTGCAAGTCGATCGTCACCCGGCGCATCGTCGCACCGATCGACTTGAATGGGGGTGTGGAGATCCTCACCGACGCCGCCACGCTCGCGCTGTACACGACCGACGCGTCCAACTACCGCCACGTGCCTCGCGGCGTCGTGCTCCCGGAGACCGTCGACGACGTCGTCGCCGCGGTCGCCGAGGCGCGCGCCCGCGACCTGCCGGTGATCGCGCGCGGCGGCGGCACGAGCGTCGCCGGCAACGCGTGCGGGCCGGGCCTGGTCATCGACACCTCGCGCCATGTCCGCGGGGTGCTTTCGCTGGACCCGGAAGCCCGGCTCGCGCGGGTGCTGCCCGGGACCGTCCTCGACGACCTGCAGGCGGCCGCCGCGCCGCACGGGCTGCGGTTCGGGCCGGACCCGTCGACGCACAGCCGCTGCACGCTCGGCGGGATGATCGGCAACAACGCGTGCGGCTCGCACTCGGTGGCGTGGGGGCGCACGGTCGACGTCGTCCGCTCGCTCGACGTCCTGCTCTACGACGGAACGCGGCTTCGAGTCGGTCGCGACGAGCCCACCGAAGGCCGGATCTTCGACGAGCTGCGCGCCCTCGTACGGGACAACCTGGCGTTGCTGCGCAAGGAACTTTCGACGTGGCCGCGGCGTGTGTCCGGCTACGGACTCGAACACCTGCTGCCGGAGAACGGGTTCGACGTCGCGAAGGCGCTCGTCGGCTCGGAAGGCACCTGCGTCACGGTGCTGGAAGCGACGGTCGAGCTGGCGGAGCTGCCGCAACGGCGGGTGCTGGCGGTGCTGGGTTTCCCATCCGACATCGCCGCCGCCGACGCCGTGCCGGGGATCCTGCCGTGGTCGCCGCTGACCGTCGAGGGCGTCGACGCCGAACTCGTCGCGATGCTGCCGGGCCGCGCGGGCGACCTGCCGCCGGGCGGCGCGTGGCTGTTCGTCGAGCTGGCCGGCGACGATCCGGCTTCGCGGGCTCGGGCACTGGCGGCGTCACTGGAGCTCACCGGGTTCGCGATCGTGGACGACCCGGCCGCGCAACGCCGGCTCTGGCGCATCCGCGAGGAGGGCGCCGGCCTGGCGACCCGGCTCGCGGACGGCTCGGAGGCCTGGCCGGGCTGGGAGGACGCCGCCGTCCCGCCCGAGCGGCTCGGCGCGTACCTGCGCGAGTTCAAGGAGCTGATGCGGGCGCACGGCCGGCGCAGCGTGGTCTACGGGCACTACGGCGAAGGCTGCCTGCACCTGCGGCTGGACTTCGACCTGCTGTCGACGTCGGGGATCGCGGGCTTCCGGCGGTTCCTGGAGGAGGCCGCCGACCTCGTTGCCGCGCACGGCGGTTCGCTGTCCGGCGAGCACGGCGACGGCCAGGCGCGGTCCGAGCTGCTGTCCCGGATGTACAGCCCGGAGATGATGGCCCTGTTCGGGCGGTTCAAGGCGATCTTCGACCCGGCCGGGCGGATGAATCCCGGCATCCTGGTGGCGCCGCGGCCGATCGACGCGGACCTGCGCGTCCGCCCGGCACCACCGTCCATAGAGGACACGGTTTTTCTCGGCTATCCCGAGGATCGCGGGAGTTTCGGCCAGGCGATGCGGCGCTGCGTCGGCGTGGGGAAGTGCCGCAACACCAGCGGCGGCGGCGTGATGTGCCCGAGCTACCGCGCCACCCGCGAGGAGCAGCACTCGACACGCGGGCGCGCGCACCTGCTGGCCGAGATGCTCAACGGCGAGGTGATCAAGGACGGCTGGCGTTCGTCCGAAGTGCACGATGCCCTGGACTTGTGCCTGTCCTGCAAGGGATGTCTGTCCGACTGCCCGGTCGACGTCGACATGGCGACGTACAAGGCGGAGTTCCTGCACCAGCACTACCGGCGGCGGCTGCGCCCGGCGTCGCACTACTCGATGGGCTGGCTGCCGCTGTGGCTGCGGCTCAGCGCCCGGGCGCCTCGGCTCGTCAACTCCGTCGGGCGGTCCCGGCTGGCGGGCTTGGTGAAACGGCTGGGCGGAATCGCGCCGGAACGAGAGTTGCCGTCGTTCGCTTCGGTGCCATTTACGCGCAGCCGGGCGGATCTCCGGCGCCGGGCGTCGGGGGAGCGGCGCGTGGTCCTGTGGCCGGACTCGTTCAACAACTACCTGACGCCCTCGGTACTGGAGGCCGCTCTCGAGGTGCTGACCGCGGCGGGCTACGACGTCGTGCTGCCGGACCGCGGAGTCTGTTGTGGACTGACGTGGGTGTCTACGGGCCAGCTCGGCGTCGCGCGCCGCGTCCTGACCCGGACTTTGGACGTCCTCGCGCCGTACCTCGAAGACGGCTACGAGGTGGCCGGGCTGGAACCGAGCTGCACGGCCCTGTTCCGCGGCGACCTGCCGGCGTTGCTGCCGGGTGACGCGCGTGCCGCGGTGCTGGCGTCCCGGACGTTCACCTTCGCGGAGCTGCTGGAGCGGGCGCCGGTCCCGTTCGCGGCCCTGGACGTCGACGCGATCACGCAGGTGCACTGCCACCAGCACGCGGTCCTCGGCTTCGGCGCCGACGAGTCGGCGCTCGCGGCGGCCGGGGTCCGCGCCACGACGCTGGACTCGGGGTGCTGCGGCCTGGCGGGCAACTTCGGCTTCGAGCGCGGCCACTACGACGTGTCGAAGGCGGTCGCGGAGGACCGGATGCTGCCGGCGATCCGCGCCGCTTCGGAGGACACGGTCGTGGTGTCGGACGGCTTCAGCTGCCGCACGCAGATCGAGCAGGAGTCGGGCCGGAAGCCGGTCCACCTGGCCGAACTCCTCCGGCGCGCGCTGCCCTGAGCGGTTACCCAGTGCGCTCCAGCAGCGTCCGGACGGCGGTGAGCACGAGCCGGCTGACGTGCTCGGGATCGGCGCTCGCCAGCGGCTCCGTGCCGGTGATCTCGCGGACCAGCCCGATGCCGAGCAGCCAGGCCAGCGCCAGGTCCGCGCGCAGCTCGGCGTCGGGGGCGTCGGTGAGCGTGGCCAGTACCCGCGCGTACTCCTCGCCGACTTCGCGCCGGATCGCGGCGGCCGCGTTGTCGCTGCCCGTCGAACGCAGGTACATCTCGAGCGTCGGGTTGCGACGTCCGGAATCGGCGGGTTCGAGCATGCTCCGCAGCGACGCGCCGAAGAGGTCTTCCGGCGTCGTGGCGGCCAGGTGCTCCCGGCCGCCCCGGGCCATGACCTCTTCGAACAGCGCGTCCTTGCTGCCGAAGTAGCGGAACAGCAGCGCCTGGTTCGCCCCGGCCCGGTCGGCGATGTCGCGCACGGTCGTCCGGTCGAAACCCCGCTCGGCGAAGAGCGTGGCCGCGGCGTCGAGCAGCGCGGCCCTGGTCGCGGCCGCGTCCCGCCTGCGGCTCGGCTGTGCGGTCACCGGTGCAGGTTAACCGGCAAACCGGACGTGCGCGCTCCCTACCCGGTGAGCCGGATCGCGGCGGCCGGGCAGGTCAGCTCCGCCTGCCGGACCGCGTCCTCCTCGCCGTCGGCCGGCTCGTCGGCGAGGAGGACGACGGTGCCGGCGTCCTCGTCCTGGTCGAACGTGCCCGGCGCGAGCAGCACGCACTGTCCGGACGCGACACAGCTTTCGGGGTCCGCGGTGATCTTCATCGGCTCCCCCTTCACCAGGTCACGGGCACGGCGTCGACCCCGCCGGCGACACGGTTGACGCGCACCGGGATCTCGTCGATCCCGGCCGCCAGCCGCAGGCCCGGGAACCGCGAGAACAGCTTGGGGAACACCGTCCGCAGCTCGGTGCGCGCCAGGTTGGCGCCGATGCAGACGTGCGCGCCGGTGCCGAAGGCCAGGTGGACGTTCGGCGTGCGACCCGGGTCGAACTCGTCCGGGTCGGCGAACACCGCCGCGTCGCGGTTGGCCGAATCGCTGGAGATGAGCACGGCGTCGCCGCGCATGATGCGCGTCCCGGCGACCTCGACGTCCTCGTGGGCGTAGCGCAGCAGGCCGGTCCCGCTGGTGGCAGTCAGCCGAAGGATCTCCTCGACCGTCTGGTTCACCTCGCCTTCGGGGTCGGCGGCGAAGCGGTCGCGGCGGGCGGGGTCGCTGAGCAGGAACAGCGTGCCCATCGCGATCCGGGTGGACGTCGTCTCGTGGCCGGCGAACAGCAGGCCGGCGCCCATCCGGGCGAGGTCGTCGTCGGTGAACGTCGGGTCGTCGGCCTGGACCGCGACCATGTCGGAGATGACGTCGGGCTGCGGGTCCACGCGCTTGGCGTCGGCCAGCTTCGTCATGTAGGCCTTGAACTCGGTCATGGCCGCCTGGGCGTCGTCACCGCCGTCCATCCTCGCGATCCGCTCGGACAGCCCGCGGAACTTCTCGCGGTCGGCGTAGGGCACGCCGAGCAGTTCGCAGATCACCAGCACCGGCAACGGGAACGCGAGGAAGTCGGTCAGGTCGACCGGCTTTCCGGGGTCGGCGTCGCGGGCGCCCTGCAGGTCGTCGAGGCAGCGGTCGGTCAGCTCGGCGATCCGGTCGCCGAGGGCGCGCATGCGGGGCGCGGAGAACGCGGGCGCGAGCATCCGGCGCATTCGCTTGTGCTCGCGTTCCTCGGTTTCGAAGTCGCCGCTCGGGCCGTCCTGCACCGCGGCGTGCGAGATGCGCGACGCCTGCTCCGGCGCGGGGTGCGACCGGCCGAAGCGCTTGTCGCGGAAGATCTCCTTGGCCTCTTCGTACGAGGTCACCAGCCACGCCGGGTCGCCGGCCGGGGTGAGCACCCGGCTGATCGGGGCCTGCCGGCGAAGGGCTTCGTAGTCCGGCGCGATCGCGAGCGCGTTCGCCCGCGCGAAGGGGAGGCGCGGCGTCTCTTCGGTGGTGGTCATGCGTCTCTCCTCAGTTCGGTTTCGAGGTCGGCGAGCCAGCGGAGCTCGGCGTCGAACTTCCCGAGCACGTGGTGCAGCGCCGCGCGGCCCCACGGGTCGGCCTGCCCGGCGGCGAGCCCGGTGAGCCGGGCCTGTTCGGCGAGCAGGGCCCGTTTCCGGACCTCGACCACGCGGGCGCGTTCGTCCGTGCTCAGCCGGCCGAAGTTCCCGACCCTGGCCAGGAACTCCGGTTCGTTGAGCGCCAGCTCGGCGGGGAAGTCCGCGAGCAGGTCGTGCAGCAGTTCGCGGCCGACGTCGGTGATCGTGTAGACGTGCCGCGGCGGTTTGGCCTCCTGCTCCTCCGCGCTGCGGCTCACCGCGGCCGAGTCGACGAAGCGCCGCAGGGTCGGGTAAAGCGAGTTGTTCGACAAGGTGTGGCCCGTCGACGCCTCCACGGCCTTGCGGAGTTCGTAGCCGTGCATCGGCTCGCGGGCCAGCTTCGACAGCAAGAGGATCTCGATCCACACCTAGGTCACCGTAACCTAGGAGTCCGTGACTGAGCAATGGCGGACCGTGACAGGTGGAGAGAAACTGTGTAGCTTTGTAAGCAGTTGCTTACAACCGGAGCACGGGGGTTCCGCATGACAGTCACCCATGAGCCGCTTTCGTACCCCTTCAACGAGGAGGCGGGGCTCGACCTCAACGAGGCCTACGCGGCCGCCCGCGAAGCCGAGGGCATGGTCCGGGTCAAGATGACGTACGGGGAGCCGGCGTGGCTGGCCACCCGCTACGCCGACGCCCGGCTGGTGCTCGGCGACCGCCGGTTCTCGCGGGCGATGGAGAAGGAGAAGGACGCGCCGCGCCGCTCACCCGTGCAGCGCGAGGGCGGCATCCTGCAGATGGACCCGCCGGACCACACGCGGCTGCGGACGCTGGTGGCGAAGGCGTTCACGGTGCGCCGCGTCGAGCTGCTCCGCCCGCGCGTCGCCTCGCTGGCGGCCGGGCTGATCGCGGACATGAAGGCCGCCGGCCCGCCCGCCGACCTCGTCGACCGGTACGCGCTGCCGATCCCGGTCGCGGTGATCTGCGAGCTGCTCGGCGTCCCGGTCGCCGACCGGCCGAAGTTCCGCGTCTGGAGCGACGCCGCGCTGTCCACCAGCGGGCTGACGCCCGAGGAGTTCGAGCGCAACCGCGAAGAGCTGCGCGACTACATGCGCGGGCTGATCGCCGAGCACCGGTCGGCACCGCAGGACGACCTGATGACGGCGCTGATCGAGGCGCGCGACACCCGCGACCGGCTGACCGAGCTGGAGCTGGTCGACCTGTGCGTCGGCATCCTCGTCGCCGGCCACGAGACCACCGCGAGCCAGATCCCCAACTTCGTCTACGCGCTGCTCGACCAGCTCGGGCAGTGGGAGCGGCTGGTCGCCGACCCGGACCTGATCCCGGCCGCCGTCGAAGAGCTGCTTCGGTTCGTGCCGCTGGGCGCGGGAGCCAGCTTCGCGCGCTTCGCGACCGAAGACGTCGAGGTCGGCGGCGTGCTCGTGAAGGCGGGGGAGCCGGTGCTGGTGGCGGTCGGCGCGGCCAACCGCGACCGGCTGCAGTTCGACGACGCGGACCAGCTGCGCTTCGACCGCGGCGACCAGCACCACCTCGGCTTCGGCCACGGCGTCCACCACTGCCTGGGCGCGCCGCTGGCCCGGCTCGAGCTGCAGGAGGCGCTGCGCGCTCTGGTCACCGAGCTGCCGGGGCTGCACCTGGCCGGCGATATCGTGTGGAAGACGCAGATGCTCGTCCGCGGACCGCGGTCGATGCCGATCGGATGGTGACATGAGCTGGCACGTGGAAGTCGACGAACACACCTGCATCGGGTCGGGGATGTGTGCCGCCCTGCTGCCGGAGGTGTTCGTCCTCGACGGCGCGGTGGCGCAGACGGCGGTTTCCGACGTGGACGCCGACGAGACGGTGCTGGACGCGGCGGACTCGTGCCCGGCGATGGCGATCACGGTGACCGACGGCGGCCGCGAGATCGGGCCGCGTCCCTAGGGCTCGAAGCGGCCGTGCTCGGTGACCACGGCCGTGACGAGTTCGTGGGGGGGGGGGGGGGGCACGTCGAACGCGGGGTTGAAGACTTGCGTTTCGCTTGGCGTGATCGGCGTGCCGGCGTAGTGGGTGAGCTCGCGGGCGTCGCGCTCCTCGATGGCGATCCCCGCGCCGTCCGCGAGCGTGGTGTCCACAGTGGACGACGGAGCGACGACGACGAACGGCACGCCGTGGTGCTTCGCGGCGATGGCTAGGCCGTAGGTGCCGATCTTGTTGGCGACGTCGCCGTTCGCGGCGATCCGGTCGACCCCGACGAGCACGCAGTCGACCAGGCCGCGCGCCATCGCCGCGGCGGCGGCTCCGTCGGGCTGGACGCGGTAGGGGACTTTCGCCTGCGCGAGCTCCCACGCCGTCAGCCGGGCACCTTGGAGGAGCGGGCGGGTCTCGTCGACGAGGACCTCTTCGACGAGCCCGCGCTCGTGCAGGTGCCAGACGACGCCGAGGGCGCTGCCCCACCCGACGGTGGCGAGCCGTCCGGCGTTGCAGTGACTCAGCAGCCGCAGCGGCCGGCGCGGGCATTCCTCGAGCACGATCTCGGCAGCGTGCTTCGACGCGGTCTTGTTGAGTTCTTCGTCTTCGGTGAGGAGGGCCAGGGCCTCGGCGAGGACGGCCGCCGGGCCTTGGCCGAGCTTGCGGAGCGCCCGTTCGACACCCCAGGCGAGGTTCACGGCGGTGGGCCGCGCGGTGGCGATCAGGGCGGCTTCGGCCCGGACGTCCTCGCTGGTGTGGGCCGCGAGGGCGACCCCGAGCGCCCCGGCGGCCCCGAGCGCGGGCGCCCCGCGCACGGCGAGCCGCTTGACGGCGTCGATCAGCTCGCCGACGGTCCGCAGGTGCAGCAGCCGGTACTCGCCGGGCAGCGCGGTCTGGTCGATGATGACGATGGCGCCGTCGGCCCAGTCGATGGTCCTGCGCATGGGCCCTCCTCGGGTTTTCCGGTTGCGTACCCGGTGATGATGCGGTGGTGACCATTGAACGGCAGAACCCGCCGGGGCTGCACACGCCGCCGGGCTACCACCACGTGACAGTCACCGGCTCGCGCCGGACGGTGTACCTGGCCGGCCAGTGCCCGCTGGCGGCGGACGGCTCGGTGGTCGAGGGCCTGCTTCCCCAGGTCGACCAGGTGGTGGCCAACACATCGACGGCGCTGAATTCCGCGGGCGCGTCCCCGGCGCACGTGGTCCGGACGGTGATCTACGTGGTGGCAACGGACCGCCCGGTGCTGTCGGCGGTGTGGGACCGCTTCACGAAGTCGGAGATCGGAGCGGCGTTCACCTCGGCGAGCACGCTGGTGGGGGTGGCTCAGCTGGGCTACCCGGGCCAGCTGGTGGAGCTGGACGTGACGGCGGCGCTGGACTGACGAGGCCGGGCGGAACTCGTTGGCGCCGATCCCCGGCCGGGCAGAACCCGCTACAGCCCGGCCAGCAAGTCCGTCTCCGTGATCCCCGGCCCCTGCCCGGCTCGAATGAACCACTCCGTCCCGAACGCGAACGTGAACGCGTCGTCCGGCATCGCCAGCATGAACATGTCCTCGCTGATCTGGCTCGGGTGGGCCCGCATCGCCGCGCGCTTCAGCCCCACGTACTTCGACACGTCGACCGCCGCCGTGATCTCGGCTTCCGGTTTGCCGAACTCCACGTTCTCCGGTGGCTTCGGGGCCGCCTCCGGGGGCATCAGCCCCTGCTCCACCGCCGATTCGAAGCCGCGCTGCATGAACTCGCGGTTGAACGTCGCCTGGAACACGCGGGCCGTGCCCGCCAGCTCTGCCGCGCGGACGCCCACGCGGTGGACCTGGATGTGGTCCGGGTGGCCGTAGTCGCCGTTGTCGTCGTACACCGTCAGCACGTCGGCCGATTCCTCGCGCAGGATCGCTGCCAGCTGCTCGGCCGCCTTTTCGACGTCCGCCTGCCAGAAGCACGCCGGGTCGTCGTTCGTCGATTCGCCCATCATCCCGGAGTCGCGGTAGCCGAGGAACTCGACGCGTTCGACGCCCAGGATCTCCGCGGCCGCGTGCGACTCGCGCACGCGCCGCTCCCACAGTTGTTCGCCCTCGGCGAGAAAGCCCTCGGGGACTTCGCCGACCTCGCCCCGGGTGGCGACGACGAGCACGACGCGGTGCCCCTCGGCGACGGCCTTGGCCATCACCCCGGCGGTGCGCAGGCATTCGTCGTCCGGGTGGGCGTGGAAGGTGACCAGTGTTGCCATGCCCGCGACGCTACCGAAACCCACCGACAAAAACCGCCCGCCAAGGTGCGCACCTGCCCGTTAGGGTCCGCGGTCGTGGCCGACGACGAAAAGAACACGCTGCTGACGTTCCTCCGAGCCCAGCGCGGCAGCGTCCTGGCGATCCTCGACGGACTCGGCGAGGACGCACTGACGACGCCGGTCCTGCCGACCGGCTGGACCCCGCTCGGCATGGTCGAGCACCTCGGGTACGCCGAGCGGCACTGGTTCCAGGAGATCGTCACCGGAACCGCGGACCCGCTCGCGTGGCCGGACGACCACCGTCCGCTGGAGACGCCCCGATCCCCGGACGTCGTCTTCGCGTTCTACCGGGAACAGTGCCGCCGGTCCGACGAGATCTTCGCCGCGACGCCGCTGTCCGCGGTGCCGAAGCGGCGCCACCCGACGCCGCTCGCGGACGAGACCGCCGACCTGCGCGGGGTCGTCCTGCACATGATCGAGGAGACGGCCCGGCACGCCGGCCACCTGGACGTCGTCCGCGAGCTGATCGACGGCCGCACCGGGCTCGGGCCACGCTAGGCACCACCGGAGCGCACTCGCTCCGGCCGCGCTACGCCTGTTCCTTCGCGCACCACCAGGTCGACCGGCCGCCGACCGTGCCGTGCGCCATCTCCGCGCCGCAGCGGGGGCAGTGGTCGCCCGTGCGGCGGTGGCCGATGATCTCGCCCGTGTGGACGCCGCCGTGCTTGATCGCCGCGCGCAGCGCCTTCCGGAGTGCCTTGTGGAGGTTCGTGAGGTCGTCGTCGGCCAGCTCGTTCACCGGCCGGGACGGGCTCACCGCCGCCTGCCACAGGGTTTCGTCGGCCAGCAGGTTCCCGATCCCGGCCAGCACGGACTGGTCCAGCAGCCGCGCCTTCACCGGCGCCCGCCCCCGGCCGACGCGCGCGCGGAAGTCCGCCCTCGACACCTCGCCGGCGTCCGGGCCGAGCGCGTCGAGGTCGGGGTCGAGCCGCACCCGGCTGAGCCGGCGGGTGTCGAACAGCCGCAGCTGTTCGCCGTCGGCGAAAGTGAGCCCGAACCGGAACCACTCGGGCTTCTCTTCGCGGCCGCGGAAGCGTTTCGGCCCGGGCGGTCCGCTTCGGCCGCCGAACCGCAGTTGCCCGGCCATCCCGAGGTGCAGGCCGAGGTTCGGGCCGGGCCGGCCGTCGCCGCCTTCGGTTTCGCACCAGAGCGTCTTGCCCCGCCGGTGCGCCTCGGTGAGCCGCCCGCCCCGCAACGCGGCGGCCAGGTCGCCGGGCGCGTGCGGACGGCAGACCCAGTCGTCGTGGTCGTCGACGTCCCGGATCTCGCGCCCGATGGCGTCGGCGAGGACCTGGCGGGCGAGCTCCACTTCGGGCAGTTCCGGCACGTCGTCCAGTCTGCCGACTCCGGCGGCGGCGCGCCGATCAGGTCATTCCGGCCGCATCCACTCGTAGAGCCGGTGCCCGGGGTCGGTCAGGTCCGGCGGCGCCACCACGCGATCGATGACGAACGCCCGCGCGACGAACCCGAAGTGCAGGTTCGCGCCGACCTGGTGCCGCAGGTACGCCTGGTTCCGCGGCCCGAGCACCGGGTCGGTCAGGCAGCGGACCGCGGCCAGGGTGCCGCGGGCGTACATGCCCGCGCAGATCGTGATGGTGCGCCGCCGGTCGAGCGGGTTGACGCCGCGGAAGAACAGGATGACGTCCTCGTGGGGGATGCGCGCGCCGTATTCGTCGCCGAGGACGGGGCTGAACCGCTGCGTCCCGTCCCCGTTGGCGACTTCCAGGCCGAGCCAGTCGGTTTCCGGGAGGCGCGGCGACATCTTCACGGGCAGGCGCAGGGTGGAGAACATGTCGCGGGTCAGCAAGTTGAAGTCCGAGCCGCCGATCATCACCAGGTGACTGGAGTAGTCCGCGGGCTGCAGATCGCTCGTCGTCGCGAACTTCACGTCGTGCAGCGGGTTCAGGGCACGAATGTGGCCGTACAGGTGGACCAGCGCGTCCAGGTCGGCGTAGGTGAGCAGATCGACGTGGTCGGGATCCCGTGGATCGGTCGCCGAGAAATTGCTGACCATCGATTCCGGGATCCGCCCGCAGGTGATCATCACCGGTTCGCCCGGTGGGAAACGCCAGAAATCGGGTGCCGGTTCACCGTCGGCGTCCGGCTCGCCGGCGACGGCCTTTTCCCAGGCGTTCGTCCACGCCGCCCGGTCGTCTTCCGGAATTCCGAACGCGGTCAGCAGGGCCAGGAACAGATCCCGTCGGGGCCCGCGCCGCCCGGCGAGGACCCCGGCCACGGTCGAGCGGGGCAGCACTTGCCCCCGTTTTTCGCCGAGCCGCTCGATGTCGCGCAGTGACGGATTCCCGGCGCGCACCCGGCATTGCCGGAGCAACGCGGCCAGCTGGGTGAGCGTCGTGACCCCGGACGGGTCGAGTTCACCGGGTGGGCCGGGTCGGGAAAGCGGCATGGTGACATCGTGTCCCAAACCGGCTGGTTTTGTCCCGCTTCGTCTCATCCCTTCGCGTTCGTCTTCGTGTGTCCGCGAACGTGTGCGGAAACTGCGCGCGACTGTTCAATCGTCTCAGGGACATCGGCTCTGCCGAGGGGATGGACATGCTTCACGAAGGTCAGCTCGTCTACGGATTCGTCGTCGCGGTGGACGTCGAAGGGTTCTCGCGCAGGGGAATCCTCGACCAGACCGCGGTCTTGTTCCGGCTGAAGGAGGTGCTCGACCGGGCCGCCGAACGGGCCGGGCTCGTGCGCGCCGAATGGCTCCGGCAACCGCGGGGGGACGGTGAGCTGGCGGTGCTGCCCGCCGATTCCGACGGTTCCCGGGTCGTCGCGGACTTCGCCCACGAGGTCGTGGAAGAACTGCGGCGGGGCAGCCACCCGCGGCTGCGGCTGCGGATTTCGATGCACCACGGAGCCCTGACCGCGGGGGTGTTCGGGCCCATCGGGGACGCCCTCGTCGTCGCCTGCCGGTTGCTCGACGCGGAATTCGCGCGCGAAACGCTGGCCCGGCACACCGGCGAAGACGTCGTGCTCGTCGTCTCGCAGCGCCTGTACGAAGACGTCGTCGCCACGCGGTTCCGCGGTCTGCGCCCCGAACGGTTCCGGCTGGTGACCGAACGGGTCAAAGGCCGGACGTACCGCGGGTATCTCTGCGTGGGCAGCCCCAAGTCCGCGGCGCCGGGCGACGCGGTCCCGGCCGGCCACGGCGCGGTGCTCGAGCTGCCGCGCGGGTGACCACCGGAAAGTGCGTCAGGGACGGCGGTCGCGGCGGACCAGCGCCAGCGCCGGGACGATCACCACGGCCGCGAGGACGAACGTCACCGGGTAGCCCACCGAGCCGACGACCAGCCCGGCGCCGAGCGCGCCCGCCGCCATGCCGAGGTCGTACGCGGCGTTCCAGATCGCGCTCACCGCGCTCTCGCCGCCGGCCGGGACGCGGGCGTACATCAGCGTCAGCGTCGCGTTCTGCAGCGCGCCGAACCCGGCGCCCAGCACGAGCGCCCCGCCGATCACCAGGACCGGCGTGCCGGTGGCCGCAATCGCCGCCATTCCGACGGCGGAGAGGACGACGCCCGGCAGCAGCAGGAGACCCGGGCCGTGGCGGTCGCCGAGCCGGCCGGCGACCCAGCGGGCGGCGGTGGCCGCCGCGGGCTGGGCGAGCAACGCGCTCGCGGCGACCCACGCGGGCCGGCCCGAAGCGGCGAGCGGCAGGAACGTGACCAGGACGCCGACCGCGGCGGCCGACACCGCGAAGATCGTCGCCGGGCGGGTCAGCGCGGGGTTGCGCAGGCCCGCGAGGACGCCGCCGTCTTCCTGCGGTGTCGCGGCGTGGCGCGGCAGGCCGGGCACCGACAGCAGCGCGAGCAGGGTGGCCACCGTCGTCACCACGAACACCGGGGTGAAGCCCCAGTGCGCCGCGGCCCACACCCCGGCCGGCAGGGCCAGCAGGCCCGGGATCCCGCCGACGATCCCGACGAGCGCGAGCCCTTCGCCGCGCCGGTCGGCCGGGATCAGCAGCGCGGTGACGGCACCGCCGGCGACGACGGCGATCGCGAACCCGATCCCGCGCACCACGCTCACCCCGACGATCACCCGCACGTCGGAGCCGGCCGTCAGCAGCAGCGTCGGCGCGCCGAGCAGGACCAGCCCGCCGGCCAGCGCCCACCGGTAGCCGACCCGGGCGACCAGCCGCGGCGTCACCAGCTCGGCCGCCACGGTGGCGAGCAGCAGCGCGACCGTCGCCAGTCCGGCGCCGCTGTCGGAGCCGGTCTGCTTCGCGAACAGCGGCACGACCGAAAGCGGCAGGTAGAAGCCGATCGACGAGCCGAAGATCGAGACGAAGCGCACGAGCAGGGCGCGGGACACCAGCTTCGGCCGGATTCGCAGGTCAGCGGTCATGACCAGAACGGTAGAAGCGAACTGGGTCACCGGTAAGGTCCAGTTCCATGGCTGTGGAGTGGGCCGGTTCGGGCCCGGAGCTACTGGTCACGATCGACCGCGAGAGCGGCGCGGGCCTCCGTTCGCAGCTGGAAGACCAGCTGCGCGACGCGATCCGCGCCGGCCGCCTGGCCGGCGGCGAGCGATTGCCGTCGTCGCGCGAGCTGGGCCGCGCCCTCGGGCTTTCGCGGGGCCTCGTGCAGGACTGCTACGCCCAGCTGCAGGCCGAGGGCTACCTGACCAGCCGGCCGGGATCGGCGACGCGGGTGGCGCCGGTCGCCCGGACGGCCGCGCCACCCCGGCCGAGCGCTGCGGAGCGGCCACGGCACGCCGTCGCCGACTTCCGCCACGGCGTCCCCGACCTGCGCCTCGCGCCGCGCGAGGACTGGGCGTGGGCCGTGCGCGAGGTCTGCCGCACCGCGCCGAACAGCGCGTTCGACTACGGCGACCCGATCGGCGACCGGCGGCTGCGGGAGGTGCTCGCGGCGTACCTGCGCCGGGTGCGGG
The DNA here is from genome assembly GCF_036227105.1 of Amycolatopsis sp. NBC_01488. Lineage (NCBI taxonomy): Bacteria > Bacillati > Actinomycetota > Actinomycetes > Pseudonocardiales > Pseudonocardiaceae > Amycolatopsis > Amycolatopsis sp. NBC_01488. The sequence goes on from NZ_CP109434.1 coordinate 4,624,981, forward strand.
CGGTCGCGGCGACGGCGGACCAGGTCGTCGTCTGCGGCGGCATGGCCCAGGCGCTCGTGCTGGTGCTGCGCGCGCTCGCCGCCGACGGCGTCGGCACCATCGCCGTCGAGGATCCCGGCGCCGTCCGGACGACGACCGAACAGGCCGAGGCCGCCGGCCTGGCCGCCGTGCCCGTCCCGGTCGACGAGGACGGCGTCGACGTCGCCGCGCTCGAACGCAGCGGTGCGCGGGCGGTGCTCGTGACCCCGGCCCACCAGTGGCCCACCGGCGTGGTGCTCGCCGGGCACCGCCGCCGGGAGCTGCTCGCATGGGCGCGGCGGCACGACGGCGTCGTCATCGAAGACGACTACGACGCGGAATTCCGCTACGACCGCGACCCGGTCGGCTCGCTGCAGGGCCTCGACCCCGACCGCGTCGTCTCGCTGGGGACGGTCAGCAAGTCGCTGGCGCCGGCGTTGCGCCTGGGCTGGCTGGTCGCGCCCGCGCGGCTGCTGGCCAAACTGGCGCACGGCAAGCAGGTCACCGACCGCGGGAGCCCGGCCCTCGACCAGCTGGCGCTCGCCCTCCTCATCGAGTCCGGGCGCTACGACCGGCACCTGCGCCGCGCCCGCGCGGAGTACGCGGCCCGGCGCGAGACGCTCGTCGCGGCGCTGGCCACCCACGCACCCGGCCTCCGCGTCACCGGGCTCGCGGCCGGGTTCCACGCGATCCTGCACCTGCCGCCGGGCGCCGACGAGGAGCGGGTGATCACGCGGGCGGCCGAGCGTGGCGTCGGGCTCTACGGCCTGGCGCCGATGCAGAGCACGCCGTCGGCGCCGCGGCTCGTCCTGGGATTCGGCGACACGCCGCCACGCTCGATCGAAGCGGGGATCGCCGCCATCGCGGACCTCTTGTCAGGCGTCGAGTGACTGCGTCGTGGCGACTTCCCAGGCGAACCCGTCCGGGTCGGTGAACGGCTCGGCGGCATTGACGGCGATCCGGTGCGCGCCACTGCCTTCGGGAGCGACACCGGCGTCCTTGGCGAGCGCCTTGCGCCGGTAGAGCGCAAGCTTGACGGGGTTCGAGCCGGCGTCGAACTCGACGTACATGCGGCCGAACGCCTTGCCGACGCTGAAGCCGTGCTCGGTGTAGAACTTCTTGCTGGCGGCGACGTCCTGGACGCCGAGCAGCAGCACGACGGCGTCGAAGGCGCGGGTGGCCGGGCCGGTGTTCTTCTTGGCGGAGGTGGCGACCTTCCAGATGGCACCGTCGGGTGCCCGGACGGTACCGCCGTAGCCCCACAGGGACTTGGCGGCCGGCTTGATCGTGGTGGCCCCGGCTTCGACGGCGGTCCCGAGCAGCGAGTCGACGTCGGCGGGCTGGGCCACGGTGAGGGAGAGGGTGTAGCCGCGGAACCCACCGGAGGGCTGCGGGTTCTCACGGAAGCGAAGCTGAGTGCTGAGCCCGAAGGCGGCGGAGTAGAAGCGCTGGGCGGCGGCGGTGTCGGCCACCTCGAGGGTGATGGAGTCGATGTTCGTCATGCCGGTAACGCTAGGTCCGGCGTGGTGACCGGCGCTTCTCGATTCCTGATCGGTTGGGCGGGCCCGACGGTACCTCAGTGCATGCCCGAAGGCGACGGTCGATTCAAGCGACTAGTACTCGTTCTTGATGACGAAGTAGGAGCCCCTGATGGTTCCGGCCAGTTTGGACTTCTGGCGGGCGAACTTGAACGCTCCCAGTTCCTCCGGGACGGCCATCCCGTCCGAGAGCTTGAACCCGACCGCTCGTTTCCCGTCATCGTCGAGTGTGTACATCACGTTGATCGACAGGCCGCTTTCGTAGAAGACGTACGCGATCCGGATGTTTTCGACCTGGAACTCCGTCGCTTCGAGCGGGGGCGAAGCGATCACGATGCCGCGTTCGTCCTCGAGGATCCGGCTCACCCAGTCGATCGTCGACGCGGCGTCGGCCGCGGGCTCGACCGTGAAGACGTGGTCGTACTTGTTCTTGAAGTAGCGGGCCTCGTTCGCCCGCAGGCCCGCGAGGGCGTCCGCGACCGGGGACGACTCCAGGCCTGCGGTCGACACGGTCCCGAAATCCACGGCGTGGGGCATGGCGGGTTCCTCCAAGGTCAGCGTGTGCGCTGGTGACGAAGGTAGACGACTCGGGAGCCCACCGCACGGGACTCGGCCAGCCGCAGCTCGCGCGGGGCGGCGAGAGGTGGGAAGTACCGGGTGCCGCCGCCGAGCAGGAGCGGGTGGACGAACTGGCGGTACTCGTCGACGAGGTCCTCGGCGATGGCGGACGCGGCCAGGGTCGCCCCGGCGATCGACACCACGCCGTCGCCCGGCTGGTCGCGCAGCCGGTGCAGCTCGGTGGCGAGGTCGCCGGTGGCCAGGCGCGCGTTGCCCGCCACCGACGTCAGCGTGCGGGAGAACACCACCTTCGGGATCGCCCGCCAGAGCCGGGCGAACTCGAGCTGCGCCTCGCCGGTCATCGTCTGCTCGGCGGTCTCCCAGACGAGCATCTCCTCGTACAGGCGCCGCCCGCACACGTACGCGGCGACGTGCCGGATCTGCTCGACGTGGAAGTCGAACTGCTCCGGCTCGGGCGCGCCCCAGCCGATGTCGCCGTCCGGCCCGGCGATGAAGCCGTCCAGCGACACGCTCATCGAGTAGACCACGGGCAGCATCACGCACTCCTCAGCAACCGGGCGGCGTTCGACGGACCCGCCGAAGCCGCCGAGCATAGTAGCCACGCGGCCGGCTCACCGCCGAGCAGGCGCGGTCCGGCAGAGCTCACTCGGTCGAGCGCCGGGCCTGCTCCTGGTTCGACCGGTGGGGCGCGGAAAGCCAGTCCTGATCGAGGCGTGCGTCGACCGGTTCCCCTCCTCGCCGCAGCGCGTCGAGGTAGGCGCGATCAGCGGCAAAACGGGCCGCCACCTCAGGCCCGTCGGCAACGGCGCCGTGGCCGGGAATCACGACATCGACGTCCCGGGCAGCCTCCTCCAGCCGGTCGAGTGCCTTCTCGTAGGCCTCGACTTGACCGGGACGGTGCGCGTCCAGCAGCGGGATCAGGACGTCGGAGAGCATGTCACCGGCGATCAGGACGCCGCGGTCGGCGAGCCGGATCGCGGCGTGACCGGCCGCGTGCGCGTCGTGCTCGACGACCTCGCCCGGCACCGGCCCGCCGCCGGTGGGCAGCGGGGTGAGGATCGCGACCAGCTCGAGGGGAATGCCCGACGCGCTCTCCGCCGCCATCGCCTGCGCGCGCTCCCGGGCCTCGCTCGCCACCTGGGCGCAGGCGGAAGTGGCGTAGCGCGGCACGTCGCCGAACCGGGAGTGCCACAGCAGGTGGTCCCAGTGGGGATGGGTGGAAAACCCGGCGACCACCGGGATGCCGAGCCGCTCGACGTCGTCGGCGAGCTGGGCCAGGTCGGCACCGTCGATGCCGGGATCGACCACGACCAGCCCGCTCTCCCCGCGCACCACGACGGCGTTGCTCCGGACCCACTCGCTCTGTCGGACCCAGACGCCGTCGGCCACCTGCTCGAGCACCATCTGCTTGTCTTCCTTCCGGGAATGGCTGAGCCACACGCTTTCAGCCGCTACTGGTCGATGCTGAACATGCCCTCGGGCACCCCGGCCAGCTCGATCCCGCGCCAGATCGAACGCCACTGCGGGAGCTCGTGGTAGCGCCGCAGCGCCGCGATACCGCCCAGCCAGCCGGCCCAGCCCGCGTACGGCGGGTTGCCGGGGTCGAAGCCGCTCTCCACCAGGGTGAGCCGGGTCTTGCCGTCCGAGCCCGCCAGCTCCCAGGTGTCGGTCATGCCGTCGGCGAAGCGCAGCGTCGCCTTGCGGCCCGGCTCGAACTCGACGAACTTGGCGCCACCGGGGTCCAGCTCGAACCCGCCCATCGCGAAGCGGCCGCCGACGTACGGCTCGATGTCCACATTGGCGCCGAACCACCGGAGGAACTGCTCCGGCTGGGTCATCGAGTCGAACACCTCCTCCGGCGTCGCGTCGATCACGACCGAGGCGCGCAGCTCGGACGACGTGAAGTCGCACTTCGGCGTCAGCTCGCGACCGGACAGGTAGTCCGCCAGGTTGGCGATCCCCAGCGACCAGAACGTCTGCAGCGCGCCGCGGGCACCGGCCTTGTCGGCGATCACGTCCTCGAAGGTCGGCAGGTCGCTCTGGCTCAGCGTGACCAGCGTGCCGTCCTCGTCCTCGGCCAGCTCGATCTGCGACGTGGTCTCGACTCCCTCGACGGTCCAGGCGAACCGGATGGTGCACTCGTCCACGTGCAGCACGCGCTGGTGCGGCTCGGCGCCGTCCGGTGTGGAGCGGCCCCAGAACTCGTACTTGCCGGGCAAGTCGACGTCGGCGTGCTCGGTCAGCCACACGCGCAACGCGGCCGGGTCGGTCAGCGCCGCGTACACGGCCTCCGGCGGGCCCGGGACGACGGCACGCAGGCGCAGGTCAAACTCGGTCATCGGGGTTTCCCTTCGGGTAGCAGGCGACGGCCAGCCGGAACGCGTCGCCCTCGGCACCGCCGTAGCGGGTGAACAGGTCCCGCAGTGTCTTCTGCAGTTCGTCGAGGAAGGCCTTGCGCTGCTCCGGGCGCACCCGGATTTCCCCGGACACGCCGATCGAGGGCAGGTCCGGCCGGGTGCGGTCGAGCGCGGCGACGTCCGCCTGCACGTCCTCCACCAGGTCCAGCAGGTGGCCCAGGCTGAGCCGGTCGCGGGTCTGGCGCAGCCCGATCCGGCCCACCAGGCGCGGGGACAGCCAGTAGGAGCGGCCGGCCGCTTGGTAGAGCCCTTCGTGGATGCCGCGTACCCGGCGCTCGGCCACCTGGCGCACCAGGCCGGCTTCCGTCAGCCGCTTGACGTGGTAGTAGACCCGCTGCGGGGACTGGTCGAGCTCGACCGCCACCTCGGTGCAGGACCGGGGCTCGGCGAGCTGCCGCAGCACGTCGATCCGCTGCGGCTTGAGGAGGGTCTCGGCCTGCTCGATCCGGTCGAGGTAGACGACATCTCTCATGGCGAAAATCAGTCTTTATGTAAAACAAATTTTTGTCAATGGGCCGGGCCCGCCGGCCGGAGCAGGTTGGAGCGCTGCCGCCGTTACGCCGGCAAGGTCCGCCGCAGGAAGGCCGTGGTCAGGTCCCAGGCGCGCGCGGCCGCTTCGGGGTGGTGGAACATCGGCGCCACGTTGTTGTGGAACGCGTGCCCGGCCTCCTCCTGGACGTGGATCTCCGCGCCCGGATGGGCGGCGACCGCGGCCTCGACCACCGCGACGTCCGCGCGCGGGATGTACGGGTCCTGCCCGCCGAAGTGGAACTGGATCGGGCAGGTGATCTTCGCCAGGTCCGCGATCCGGCTCGCCACCGTCGAGCCGTAGAACGACACCGCCGTGTCCGGGTCGCCCGAAGCCGCCGCCGCGAACGCCAGTGATCCGCCCAGGCAGAACCCCAGCACGCCGACGCCGCCGGAGACCGCCGGCTGGGCTCGGAGGTGGGCCATCGTCGCCAGGACGTCCGAAAGTCCCAGCGCCGGGTCGAAGGCGGCCGCAACCGCCATCGACGCCGCCACTCCCGCTTCGTCGTGCGTGGACGACCAGCCGGGCGCCGTGCGCCGGAACAGCTCCGGGACCGCCACCACGTACCCCGCGGCCGCCAGGTCCGCCGCCACCGACCGCAGGTAGTCGTCCAGGCCGAAGATCTCCTGGATCAGCACCAGGCCCGGGCCGCGGCCGGATTCGGGCCACCACACGGGGAGATCCGTCAGTACATCGGTCATCGCAACAACCTTTCCAGGATGTCGGCGACCAGCTCGGCCTGGTGGCCGTCCGGGTCGAGGTCGGGGTCGAACACCGTCAGCTCGAAGCCCGCCGCGCCCGGCAGTGCGAGCAGCCGGCGCAGCACCGCAACGAGCGTGTCCGGGTCCAGGCCGCCGGCGTCGGGACTGTCCACTGCGGACACGTGGGCCGGCCCGGCGCAGTGCGCGCATCGCGCCCAGCGAGATCGAACAGTCGCCGCCCAGCACCACCGGGAACCCGCCGGCCGCCCGCACCGAAGCCACGCGCGCGGCCAGTGCGCGCGTGTGGGAAGCGATCGCCGCCGAGTTGCGGACGCCGTCGCCCGGGGACCACGTGCCGACGTACCGCCCCGGCGTCGCGACGCCGCCGTCCGACGCGCCCAGGCGATCGAGGATGCCGAGGTCGCGCAGTACGCCGGGAGTCTTGGAGCAGCCGGGTACCGCGCCCTCGGCCGGCGGGCGGAGGCCGAGGTTGGACGGTGCGTCGACCAGGACGAGGTTCCCCATCCGGTCACCGTACTGGCTCCGCGGCCGGAGGCGTCCTAGGTTGAGGTGCCGACCAAGGAGGCGCGATGGCTGAACAGACCAAGTACGTCCTGGACGAAGCCGATCTCCCGACCCAGTGGTACAACGTCATCCCCGACCTGCCCGAGCCGCCCCCGCCGCCGCTGCACCCCGGCACCCGCGAGCCCGTCGGCCCGGAGGACCTCGCACCGCTGTTCCCCCAGGCGCTCATCGACCAGGAAGTGACGACTGATCGCTATGTCGACATCCCGGAGGAAGTGCGGGACGTCTACCGTCTTTGGCGGCCGTCGCCGCTGTTCCGGGCGCGCCGGCTGGAGAGGGCGCTCGGCACGCCGGCGCGGATCTACTACAAGTACGAGGGCGTCAGCCCGGTCGGCTCGCACAAGCCGAACACCGCCGTGCCGCAGGCGTTCTACAACGCGCAGGAAGGCGTCACCCGGCTGACCACGGAGACCGGGGCCGGCCAGTGGGGGAGCGCGCTCGCGTTCGCCTGTGCCCAGTACGGGCTGGAGTGCGAGGTCTGGCAGGTCCGGGCGTCCTACGACCAGAAGCCCTACCGCAAGCTGATGATGGAGACGTACGGCGCGACCGTCCACCCGAGCCCGTCCGAGCTGACCGAGTCCGGCCGGGCGATCCTCAAGGACCACCCGGACTCCACGGGCAGCCTCGGCATCGCGATCAGCGAGGCCGTCGAGCAGGCGGCGCAGGACCCCGACACGCGGTACGCGCTGGGCAGCGTCCTCAACCACGTCCTGCTGCACCAGACGATCATCGGCGAAGAGGCCCTGAAGCAGTTCGAGCTGGCCGGCGACACGCCGGACGTGCTGGTCGGCTGCACCGGCGGCGGCTCGAACTTCGGCGGGCTCGCGTTCCCCTTCCTGCGCGAGAAGCTGGCCGGCCGGATGGACCCGGTGATCCGCGCGGTCGAGCCGGCGGCGTGCCCGTCACTGACCCGCGGCAAGTACGCCTACGACTTCGGCGACACCGCCGGGCTCACGCCGTTGCTGAAGATGCACACGCTCGGCCACGAGTTCATCCCGGACCCGATCCACGCGGGCGGCCTGCGCTACCACGGGATGTCCCCGCTGATCTCGCACATCTACGAGCTCGGCCTGATCGAGGCGATCGCGATCGGGCAGCAGGAGTGCTTCTCGGCGGGCGTGCGGTTCGCGCGGTCCGAGGGCATCATCCCGGCGCCCGAGCCGACGCACGCGCTCGCGGCGTGCATCCAGGAAGCGTTGCGGTGCAAGGAAATCGGTGAGGAGAAGGTGATCCTCACGGCGCTGTGCGGGCACGCGCACCTGGACCTGCCGGCCTACGGCGCGTACCTCGCCGGGGACATGGTGGACAACGAGCTTTCGGAAGCGACGCTCGAGGCGTCGCTGGCGACGTTGCCGTGACGCTCGGCTCGCCCGGGGATCAGAGAACGTCGGGAATCTCCGGGCGGGCCAGCTCGGTGCGCGCGTCGGCGAGGACCACGCAGTCGCGGCCCGCCGCCTTCGCCGCGAACACCGCGTCGTCCGCCGCCTGCAGCAGGATCGTGTACTCCGTGGCCGTTTCCGGGTACACCGCCGCGCCGATCGACGCCGTCAGGCCGTCGATCACCTCGGGCTTGCCCGGGCGGATCACCGGGACCGGCACCTCGATTCGGGCGATCGCCGCGCGGATGCGGTCCGCGATGGACACGATCTCCGCGCTCGTCGCGCCCGGGAGCAGCACCACGAACTCGTCGCCGCCGAAACGTCCCACGTAGTCGCCGCCGCGGACGCAGCCCTGGATCGCCGCCGCGATCGCGCGCAGGACCTCGTCGCCCGCCAGGTGGCCGTTGCCGTCGTCGATGGCCTTGAAGTGGTCGAGGTCGATCATCAGCACGCCCGCGGTCGACGACAGTTCCGCGGCGCGCGCCAGCTCGTTGCGCGCCAGCTGGACCCAGAACTCCGGCGCGAGCAGCGACGTCTTCGAATCGGTGCGCGCGGCGGCCTGGAACTGCGGCAGCAGCAGGCCGATGTGCAGCGCCACCGGCGTCACCATGAGCACCGGCAGCAGCCACGGCCGGACCGTCATCACCAGCGCGATCCCGCAGCCGACGCCGACCGCGGCCAGCACGATCAGCACGTCCGACGGGTTGCCGAACGCCTGCCGCGGCGGCTTTCCCGGGTTGCTCATCAGGATCGCGAGGATCACCAGCACGTAGTTGAGTCCGAAGTAGACGATCCCGGCCAGCAGCAGCGCGGTCATCCCGCCGAACCCGTCCAGGTAGGGCACGTACGGCGCGACGTGCCCGGTGCCGGCGGACAGCACGGACCCGGCCGCGGTGCACGCCAGGATGACGGTCGCGGCGGAGAACACCTTGCGGTGCACCACTCCGCGTCGCTTGTACACGCGCACCCAGGAATGGGCGTAGCTGACGACGATGACGAGCGTGGCCAGCGGCGGCGGCAGCAGCAGGAGCCCGGCGAAGATCCAGATCGACTGCAGGTGCATGTGCGGACGGCCGTCCGCGGCCAGCTCCCGGATGCGCTCGATGCGTTGCGCCGCTTCGAGGTGCACGATCTCACCCGCGAGGATCAGTCCAGCCCAGAACACCGACTGGGTGGTGATCGGCACGAGCGCGGCCGTCGCCAGGACCGCGACCAGCGCCAGCGCGTCGACGACGAGGACGTAGCCGAACACCGGAGTGGCCAGCTTCCACATCGCCCACGTACGGATACCCGATCGTGGACGTTCTGAGCTGGGCTTTCGCCCTGGGGACCCGGACAATCCCACGAAACGCCCTTCTGCTCAGGACGGAACTCTTCGCGGAAATCGTCACTGTAATCGAACGAACGCGGTGTGTCACTAGGCTGGACGGGCTACCGTCCGGTCACGCACCGTGCAAGATCCCTCAGGAACAGGAGAAATCATGTCGCACTTCCTGCCCAACGCGAACATCGTCCCGTCCCGCCGGCGCGCGCAGCGGCCGACCGACTGGACCCGGCAGCTCCCCACCGACTGGACCCGCGCGATCCCGACCGACTGGACCCCGCGGCAGCTGCCGACCGACTGGACCGCCCGCGAACTGCCCACCGACTGGACCGCCCGCGAGCTGCCGACCGACTGGACCCGCCCCGGCGTCTCGTCACCGCTGCCGCAGTGCCCCACCGATTGGACGCGGCGCTGACCGACGCCCGGGGTCGTGAGTGAGAAACAGTGTTAGAACACTGTTTCTCACTCACGACCGGCCGGGGCGGGTCTGCCGGCCCGCCGCCACAACGTCGCCGCGCCCAAGGCGGCCACCACGCCGATCGCCCCGGCCCCGGCGACGACGCCGTGTGGGGCGGCCCGCTCGGCCGCGACTCCGGCCAGCACCACGCCCAGCCCCTGCGACACCCGCAACGCCGTCAGCGCGAACCCGAACGCCTGCGCGCGCTGGGCGTCCGGGGTCAGCTGGACGAACGTCGTGTTCGCGATGAGGTTGTACGAACTGGCCACCCCGGACAGCGTCAGCAGCGCCAACGTGCCCTCGAGGTCCGGCCGCAGCGCGCACCCCAGCAACGCCGCGCACGCCAGCACGGCCAGCGGCCCGAGCAGCGGACCGCGCCGCGCGGGCGGGATCCGCGACAACGCGGCCATCCCTAGCACGCTGCCCAGCGCGTACGCTCCGAGCAGCAGCCCGACGACGACCGCGCCGCCGCCGAGTTCGGCCGCGTACGGCGCCGCGATCGCCTCGCCCGCGATGTAGATCCCCGACACGCACCCCAGCGCGACCAGCGCGAGCCGGCGCCGGTCGCCGGCCACGACCGTGAACCCGGCCCGCACGTGCTGCCACCAGCGGACGCCGGACGACTCCCGCGGCGGCCGCGACCGGACGCCGGTGACCAGGAACAGCGCCGACACCGCGAAGCTCGCCGCGTCCGCGAGCAGTGCCCCGCCGGTGCCGACGGCCGCCACGAGCAGCCCGCCCACCGCGAAGCCGGCGACCTGGCCCGCTTGCACGAGCATCATCAGCAGGCCCATCCCGGGCACGAACGTCTCGCCCGGCAGCACCTGCGGCAGCAGCGCGGCGCGTGCGGAGTTCCAGACCGGGTTGAAGAGCTGGACGCCGATCAGCAGGGCCGCGACCGCCGGCAGCGGGAGACCCGGCAGCGCCATCACGGCGACCGCCAGCGCGCGCAGGACGTCGGCGAGGACCATCACGGCGCGTGGCGGGTGGCGGTCGGCCAGCCCGGACAGCAGCGGGCCGCCCACGAGGTCCGGCAGGAACGTCAGCGCGTACGTCAGCGCGGCCCAGCCCGGCGAGTTCGTGCGGTCGTACACCAGGATCGACAGCGCGACCCGAGCCAGCTGGTCACCGGTGACCGAGACGAGCTGGGCCGAGAACAGCGCCCGGAACTCGGCCACCGCGAGGACGTCCCGGAATCCCGCCGCGCGCACCGCCATGGACACCCACGGTACCGCCGCGCACGCGGTGCGTGAACGGCCGTTAGGAGGGGTCGCAGGTGATTTTCGGCTGCGGGTTGTAGCGGACGGTGCGGGTCGAGCGGCTGACTTCGCGGCCGGACGCGGCGTCCTTGAGCACCCGGGTGTCGCTCGTCGTGAAGCCCGGCGCGCCGGTGGAGGCGTGGCAGTTCTCCGCCGGCCCCGGCTTCGTCGGCGGGTCGCTCGGGTCGGACCGGCCGCCCGGGATCGACTCGACGGTGTAGCGCTTGGTGCCCCACAGCTTCACGGTGATCGACGACGGCGTCCAGATCGTCTGGATCGCGATGCCGTTCGGCGAGTCGTTGGTGAACTTGAGGTCGATCACGCTGGCGCCGTCGGGGTTCTGGAACACCGTCGCCTCGCGCGCGGCGGGGTAGCGGCTGATGTAGTAGCTGTGCTCCTTGTGTCCCGCGTCCTTCATGCCCGCGAAGTACGCCGCGTTGTACAGCGTCGTCGCGAACTGCGAGATGCCGCCGCCGACCTCGCGCGCCGGGGCGCCGTTCTCGATGACGCCGGCCTCGACGTACCCCTGCGGCTTGCCGCGCGGGCCGGTGAACCCGTTGAGGCTGAAGGTTTCCCCGGGCTTGACGATGGCGCCGTTCACCTTCTGCGCGACGACGCGGATGTTCGTGCCGGAGTCGGCCGCGAAGCCGCCGGTGGTGAACTCGCCGACGACCTCCTTGACGCCCAGCTGGTTCGCCTGCTCGGTGGTCACCTTCGCCGGGCTGTCCCGGTAGATCGCCGCGACCTCGCGGCCGTCGGTCTTCTCGAGGACCTCGGGCAGCGGCTTGAGGCTCGGGTCCCAGTCGACGGTCCGGCCGTCGGTGGACGGGGCGACCGTCGGCTTGCCGCCCTCGAAGACGATCGTCGCGTCCTTGCCCTCCTTCTCGGTGGACTTCAGCTGTGGCCCGGCGGCCTCGGCGATCTTGGCGTTGTCGATCTTCGGGGTCAGGCCGCCGCCGTCGGCGGGCTCGAAGCTCAGCGCCGCGGCGATCGCGTCCGGCTGCACGGTGGCGTTCTTGCCGTCGCCCTTGACCACCAGCGGGCCCGAGACGGCGGGGCGCGCGAACTGCTCCAGCGCGGCCTGGACGCCTTCGGGCGTGGTGCTGACCGGCGTGCTCGTCACCGGCAGCGCCAGGGTTTCCCCGCCCGCCCACTTCTCGACGACGGCGGCCTTCGCGGCCTCGACGTCGAGCTTCTGCCCGGGCTTCGGCGCGACGGCGACCGGGGTCGTGCCGTCGAACCGCACGGTGCCTTCCGCCGGGTCGCGGTCGACCTGGCCGCGCAGTGACTCCAGCGCGGCGGCGAGCTTCGCGTCGTCGGCGTGGCTGACGACGCCGACCTCGCGGCCGGAGAACAGCGACGCCAGGCGCGTGAACGGGTTCAGCGGCTGCTCGCCGGCCTGGTCCAGGGTCTGCGGCCAGTCCAGCTTCAGCCCGGCGGCCGTCGGCGACAGCGTGCCCTGGACGTCGCCCGCGGTGACGGCGAGCGGGCGCGTCAGCCGCGGCTCGATCCGGCCGCGCAGCTCCTGCTCGGCGGCCTGGCGGTCCATCCCGCCGACGTCGACGCCGGCGACGGTCACGCCGCGCGGGACGCTGCCCTGGCTGACCAGCAGGTCGATGCCGTAGATCGCGACGAGCAGGCCGAGCGCCCCGCCGGCGATCAGGCCGGCCTTGCGCGGGTCGATCCGCCCGGCGAGCTTCTGCGCCGCCGTGCGGGCCGGATCCGGTTCGGGCCGGACGACCGGCAGGACGTCCGTCTGCTCGCCGGGTGACTCCGGCCAGCGCGGTTCGTACGGCAACTCTCCACCCCTTCACCGCGGCGCCGGGGTGCGCCGGTGACGGGGTCAGCGTACGGGGCACCCGGACAAGCCGTACGACTCGCCCCAACGGGGGATGAACCGGTCACCGCGCGTCGGGTTCGGGGTTGTGACCGGCGCGGGCCAGGAAGTCGAAGTCGCAGCCCTCGTCCGCCTGCGTGATGTGTTCGCTGTAGAGCGCGCCGTAACCGCGCTCGAAGCGCGGTGCAGGCGCCACCCACGAAGCCCGGCGCCGCGAAAGCTCCTCGTCGGACACGTCGAGGCGCAGGGTGCGCGAAGGCACGTCGAGGGTGACCAGGTCGCCGTCGCGGACCAGGGCCAGTGGCCCGCCGACGTGCGACTCGGGCGCCACGTGCAGCACGCAGGCGCCGTAGCTGGTGCCGCTCATCCGCGCGTCGGAGATCCGGACCATGTCCCGGACGCCCTGTTCGAGCAGGTGCCAGGGGATCGGCAGCATCCCGTACTCGGGCATGCCGGGGCCGCCGAGTGGGCCGGACCCGCGCAGCACGAGCACCGAGTCCGCGGTGATCGACGGGTCGTCGATCCGCTTCTTGAGGTCGGAGTAGTCCTCGAACACCACGGCCGGGCCGGTGTGCGTGAGCAGGTGCGGTTCGGCGGCGATGTGCTTGATCACCGCGCCCGACGGCGCCAGGTTCCCGTGCAGCACGGCGACCCCGCCCTCGGCGGCCACCGGGTGCTCCCGCGGCCGGATGACGTCGTCGTTGTGCACCTGCGCCTCCGACAGGTTCTCGCCGAGGGTGCGGCCGGTGACGGTGGGGCGTTCGGTGTGCAGCAGGTCGGTCAGCCGCGACAGGAGCCCCGGCAGGCCGCCCGCGTAGTAGAAGTCCTCCATCAGCCAGTCGCCGCCGGGGCGGATGTTCGCCAGCACCGGGACGCGCCGCGCGATCGCGTCGAAGTCGGCCAGCGACACCGGGATCCCGCTGCGCCCGGCCATCGCGATCAGGTGGATCACGGCGTTGGTCGAGCCGCCGAGGGCGAGCACGGTGGTGATCGCGTCTTCGTACGCGCGCTTGTCCAGGACCTGCGTGATCGTCAGGTCTTCCCAGACCATGCCGACGATCCGCGCGCCGCTCGCCGCGGCCATCCGGTGGTGGGCCGAGTCGACCGCCGGGATCGACGCGGCGCCCGGCAGCGTCATGCCGAGCACCTCGGCGGCCGACGTCATCGTCGAGGCCGTCCCCATCGTCATGCAGTGCCCCGGCGAGCGGGCCAGCCCGCGCTCCAGTTCGGACATTTCGGCGTCGCCGATCAACCCGGCGCGCTTGTCGTCCCAGTACTTCCACATGTCGGTGCCGCTGCCGAGGACCTCGTTGCGCCAGTGCCCGCGCAGCATCGGCCCGGCCGGCACGAAGATCGCGGGCAGCCCGGCGCTCGCCGCGCCCATCAGCAGCGCCGGCGTGGTCTTGTCGCAGCCGCCCATCAGGACGGCGCCGTCGATCGGGTAGGACCGCAGGATCTCCTCGGTCTCCATCGCGAGGAGGTTGCGGTAGAGCATCGGCGTCGGCTTCTGGTAGGTCTCCGACAGCGTGGCCACCGGGAACTCCAGCGGGAAGCCGCCGGCCTGCCAGACACCGCGCTTGACCTGCTCGGCGCGTTCGCGCAGGTGCATGTGGCAGGGGTTGATGTCCGACCACGTGTTGAGGATGCCGATGACGGGCTTGCCGAGGTGCTCTTCCGGGTTGTAGCCGAGCTGGCGGCTGCGGGCGCGGTGGCTGAAGTTGCGCAGCTCGTCGCCGCCGTACCACCGGTGGCTGCGGAGCTCCTCGGGTGCTTTCATGCGATCCAGTATGGCATCTGATATATGATCTCGGGGGCCTGGTTGAATGGGCTCCGACACGACGCGAGGGAGCGACCATGACCGGGACGTTCAGCCTGCCCGCTTCCCGGACCGAAGTGGTCCTGGAGGAGATCCGTCGCGGCATCCTGACCCGGGAGCTGGTCCCCGGCCAGCCGCTCGTCGAAGCGGAGCTGGCCGCGCGGCTCGGCGTGTCGAAGACGCCGGTGCGCGAGGCGCTCAAGGTGCTGTCCAACTCCGGCCTGGTGACGTTCAGCCCGTACAAGGGCGCGTCGGTGGTCACGGTCGACGCCGAGCTCGCGAAGTCCGTCTACGACGTGCGCATGGTGCTGGAGCCGGAGGCCGTCCGGCGGACGGTCGAGCAGCACGACCCCGCGTTGCTCGACGACGCGGCGGAGGCACTGAAGGAAGCGTCGACGGCCATCGCCGACAAGGACCAGGCCGCGCTCAGCCTGCTCAACCGCCGGTTCCACCGCGCCCTCTACCGCGGCTGCGGCAACCCGCTGCTGGTCAGCATCCTCGACGACCTCAAGGATCGCGCGGCGCTGATCAGCGTCGTCGGCTGGGAAGCCAACCCCAGCTGGAAGAAGGAGTGGACCGAGCACAAGGCGGTCCTCGCGGCGGCGAAGAAGGGTGACGCCGACGGCGCGGCCGCCCTGCTGCGCGACCACATCGGCGGGTTCCTCGAGCGGGTCCTCAAGGCCATCGGATGAGGCTGCTGCTCATCTCGGACACCCACCTGCCGGGCCGCGCCCGCGTGCTGCCGGACCAGGTGTGGGCCGAGGTCGAGGCGGCGGACGTCGTCGTGCACGCCGGCGACTGGGTGGAAACCGGCCTGCTCGACGAACTGGAAGCCCGCAGCGAGCGCCTGATCGGCGTGCACGGCAACAACGACGGCCCTGACCTGCGCGCGCGGCTCCCGGAGATCGCCCGGGCGGACCTCGACGGCGTCCGGCTGGCCGTGGTCCACGAAACCGGCGGGAAGCAGGGCCGTGAGCAGCGGTGCGACGCGCGGTTCCCGGACACCGACGTGCTGGTCTTCGGGCACAGCCACATCCCGTGGGACACGACGACCCCGGCGGGGCTGCGGCTGCTCAACCCGGGTTCGCCGACCGACCGCCGTCGTCAGCCGTTCTGCACCTACCAGACGGCCCGCATCGAGAACGGCACGCTGACGGACGTCGAGCTGCATCACCTGCCCCGGAGGGGGTAGACAGGTCCCATGGATCCGGCACGGGCCTTGCGGGAGATCGCGTTCCAGCTCGAACGCGCGGGGGAACCGACCTACCGCGTCCGCGCGTTCCGGAGCGCGGCCGCGACCGCGGACAAGATCGGCGTCGAGCAGCTCACGCAGATGGCGGAGAACGGCACGCTGACGTCGTTGCCCGGCATCGGCAAGGCCACCGCGGGCGTCATCGAGGACGCGCTCGCCGGCCGCGACCCGGCGTACCGGGAGAAGATCGTCGAGAAGAAGCTGCCGGACGGCGAGCCGCTGCGCTCGGCGCTGAAGGGCGACTGCCACACGCATTCGGACTGGTCGGACGGCGGCAGCCCGATCGGCGAGATGGCCGTCGCGGGGCGGGACCTGGGTCACGAGTGGATGGTGCTGACCGACCACTCACCGCGGCTGACCGTCGCGAACGGGCTCTCGCCGGATCGGCTGCGCACGCAGATGCAGATCGTGGCGAAGGCCAACGAGCTGATGGCGCCCTTCCGGCTCCTGCACGGCATCGAGGTCGACATTCTCGACGACGGTGCGCTCGACCAGGAAGAGGAACTGCTGGGACAGCTGGACTTCGTCGTCGCGAGCGTGCACTCGAAGCTGCGGATGCCGTCGAAGGACATGACCCGCCGGATGCTGGCGGCGGTGCGCAACCCGCACACGCGGGTGCTGGGCCACTGCACCGGACGGCTGGTCGTCGGGCGCGGCCGTCCGGAGTCGGAGTTCGACGCGGAGGCGGTGTTCACCGCGTGCCGCGAGAACGGCGTCGCGGTGGAGATCAACTCGCGCCCGGAGCGGCTCGACCCGCCGATGAAGCTGCTGCGGCTGGCCGCGGAGATCGGCTGCGAGTTCGCCATCGACAGCGACGCGCACGCGCCGGGCCAGCTCGACTGGCAGCCGTACGGGTGTGAGCGCGCGGTCAAGGCGGGGATCGGGCCGGAGCGGATCATCAACACCCGCACGGCCGACGAGCTGCTCAGCCGCTGATG
Source organism: Amycolatopsis sp. NBC_01488 (assembly GCF_036227105.1). Taxonomy (NCBI): domain Bacteria; kingdom Bacillati; phylum Actinomycetota; class Actinomycetes; order Pseudonocardiales; family Pseudonocardiaceae; genus Amycolatopsis; species Amycolatopsis sp. NBC_01488. The sequence goes on from NZ_CP109434.1 coordinate 4,641,610, forward strand.
TCGACGACCGGGTGCTGCGCCGGGTCGAGCCAGCGCAGCACGGCTTCGAGGTCGGCCCCGGCGATCGCGACGCAGCCCGCCGTGGGCTTGCCGTCGGTGACGTGCAGGAAGAACGCGGACCCCGCGCCCGGCACCACGGGGTGGCGGTTGTAGTCGATGACCACGGCGTGAGCGTAGACCGGCCCCGCCCTGCCGAGGTCCTCGCCGGCGGCCTCGTCGAACGGGCAGGTGCCGGGAACGCAGGAGACGTGCGTGTTGTAGTACGGGGAACGCACGTCCGAGACCCACCAGTCCGCGGTGGTGACCCGGCGGTAGGGCAGCCGGGTGGTGGCGGGCTCGATGCCGAACGCCTCGCTGAGCGGCCAGACGCCCGCCGGGGTGTGCGACGTCGTTTCGCTCGCCTGGCCGATGCCGTCCCGGCCGACGAACGCCTCGACCGGGCCGTACGCCCGCTTCCAGCTGCCGCCTTCGCGCTGCCACGCCGTGAGGACGGCGGTGGTGGCGCTCGGCGAATCCGCGACGACGGTCAGGCGCTGCCGCGGGCCGGAGTTCTCCGGCGCGGCGGCCGCGGTGCTCAGCAGCGCGGCGGCGGCCAGCGTGGCGCCGAGGGTTCTTCGGGACACCCCCGGGATCCTAGCGGCGCCACGCCGGCCGTGCCGCGTCAGTCGATGGTGTAGGAGTCCCCGTAGACCTTCCACTTCAGCGGGGTGTGCAGGTCGAAGTTGCCCGCGTTGAGGAACACCAGCTGCTCGGTGTCGACGCGGGAGGTGTCGGCGTGCGCCTCCTCCTGCTTCATGATGACCTTGCGCGCGTCGAAGAACGCCTTGAGGTAGGACGTTTCGCTGCCGCCCTGGGCCGGGGTCTTGGCCTTCTTCATCGCGGCCTTGCGGATGCCGCCGAAGCTGTCGGAGCTGTCACCGGGGCCGTGCATCACGATCGCGTCGTAGTAGGCGAACTGGCCGAGGTTGCTCAGCCCGTCCGCCTTGCCCTGGCTCACCGCCGGGTCGAAGTACACGCGGTCGCGCTCGTTGTTCTGCGCGGTCTGGAACGCGGTGGTGGCCGCGGCCTGCTTCCACGCGCTCTCGAACGCCGAACCGAGGCCGGCGTGCGAGTCGGTGCCGTTCACCTTGCGCAGCGCGGGAAGGTACTTCGCGAGCGGGTTGTCCGGGACGGAGTTCGTGTACGCCTCGACGAGCTCCAGCATGTCGCCGGTGCCGGAGCAGAACCCGATGATGCCCGCGGTGTACCCGCGGCCGTCCCCGATGTCCTCGATGTACTGGTACTGCGCCTTCCAGTCCAGCGAGGAGTTTTCCGCGCTGGAGACCAGCTTCATGGCGATTTCCTTCTTCGCCGGGACGGAGAGGTCACCGGCGGCGAGTGCGGTCGCGCTGTTCGCGGTCAGCGGGGCCGGTGCCGCCGAGGAGAGTGCGGGGGTGGTGATCACGAGGGCGGCGACGGAGGCCGCGCCGAGCGCGCCGACGAGAACCGGCCGCAACTTCTTGCTCATGGGAAAACCCTTTCCGCGGAACGTGCCGTGGGGATCACGGCGTTGGGGCATGGCGGACGAGGCCCGCGGCCGTCGCGATCGGGGCCTCGGGTGGTGCTGCGGCGTAACGCCACGGTAGCGAAGCGTTAAAGGCTTCACAAGAGGCGGATGACGTTCACGTTCCTGACCGGCGCTTTCCGTCCTCAATGGACTCCGGTTGGGCAATTAGGTAAACCGGAGAAGGGAAAGCAGACGATTTCGGGTTCAGCGGATCCCGGCGAAGAGGCGGATGACGTCCGGCAGGACGGTGACCGGGATCGTCGGGTCGATCGCGCGCTGGACGCCGAGGCCGATGCCGAGGCTGAGCAACGCCGTCGCGGCGTCGTCGGCCGACATCGGGAGCGTGATCCCGAACCGCTCCGCGTACCCGCCGAGCAGGCCGGCGATGGCGTCGCGGATCGCCTTGTCCCGCGCGGCCAGTTCGGCGCGCACGTGCGGGTTGCGCCGGGCGTTCGTGGCGAACTCGACCTCCAGGGCGGTCCACGCTTCGTCGCCGATGCTGCGCTCGGCCCAGGCCTGGAACGCGGCGAGCAGCCCGTCCACGCCGTCGGCGCCGACCAGCGCCTCGGCGACCAGGGCGACCTGCTCGTCGTGGATCCGGTCGAGCACCGCGAGGCAGAGCTCGTCCTTGTTGCGGAAGTTCGAGTACACCGCGCCCTTCGAGTACCCGGCCTCGTCCGCGACCTTCTCCAGCGACGTCACGGAGTAGCCGTCGCGCAGGAAGAGCAGCTTGGCGGTCTCGATCAGCTGCTCGCGGGTGCGCGCCTGGCTTTCCGCGCGGGTGAGTCGGGCCATGACGCCACTCTAGTCGGCTCCGGAATCGGGGTACCGATGGTATTGAGATACTGATAGTCTCCGAAAATGGAACAACGTCACTTCACGGTCCTCGTCGTCGGCGCCGGGGCGTCCGGGCTGGGTGCGGCCATCCGGCTGGGCCAGGCCGGCGTCGACGACCTCGCCGTGCTGGAGAAGGCCAGCGCGCTCGGCGGGACCTGGCGCGACAACACGTATCCCGGCTGCGCCTGCGACGTCCCGTCCGCGCTGTACTCGTACTCGTTCGCGCCCAATCCCGGGTGGACGCGGGCGTTCGCCGGGCAGGCCGAGATCCGGGCGTACCTGGCGGACACCGCGTCGCGGTTCGGGGTGACGTCGAAGATCCGGTACGGCGTCGAGGTGACGCGGGCCCAGTGGAACCCGTCGGCGTCCCGGTGGGAGCTGGAGACGTCGCGGGGTCCGTACACCGCGCGGGTCCTGATCGCGGGCACCGGGCCGTGGCACGAACCGCTGATCCCGGACCTGCCGGGGCTCGACGGCTTCCCGGGCGAGGTCTTCCACTCCGCGCGCTGGAACCACGACTACGACCTGACGGGCAAGCGCGTCGCGGTGATCGGCACCGGCGCGTCGGCGGTGCAGTTCGTGCCGCGCATCGCGCCTCGCGTCAGCGGGCTGCACCTGTTCCAGCGCACGGCGCAGTGGGTGCTGCCGAAGCCGGACCACCCCGTCCCGGGCGTCGAGCGGTTGCTGCTGCGGCGGTTCCCGGCGCTGCAGCGGGCGTTGCGCGGTGCCGAATACGGGGCGATGGAGGCGCTCGGGTTCGGCTTCCGGCACCCGTGGCTGCTGCGGCAGGTGCAGCAGATCGGGCTCGCGCACCTCCGGCTGTCGGTGCGGGATCCGGCGCTGCGTCGCGCGCTGACGCCGGACTACACGCTCGGCTGCAAGCGGCTCTTGATGTCCAATACGTATTATCCGTCGCTGACCCGGGCCACTGTGGACGTTCACCCGACGGCGGTGCGGTCGGTCTCCGGCAGCCGGGTGTCCGGTGTGGACGGTTCCGCCGCCGAGGTCGACGCGATCATCTTCGGAACGGGCTTCCACATCCTCGACATGCCGGTGTCATCCCGCGTCTTCGACGGCGACGGCCGCAGCCTCGACGACCATTGGAAGGGCAGCCCGCAGGCGTACGCGGGGACGACGGTGGCCGGGTTCCCGAACCTGTACCTGCTGCTGGGCCCGAGCCTGGGCACCGGTCATTCGTCGGCGTTCATGCCCCTGGAGGCCCAGCTCCGCCACACGGTGGCGGCGGTGACCCGGACGTTGCGTTCGGGCTGGTCGTCGCTGTCGGTGCGGCCATCGGCGCAGGACGCGTTCAACGCGGAGGTCCAGGCGGCGCTGCCGGGAACGGTGTACCAGTCGGGCGGGTGTTCGAGTTATTACACGGATGTCAACGGGCGCAACAGTTTCAGCTGGCCGTTTTCGACCGGGCGGTTGCGGTCGCGGGTGGGCGCGTTCGACGAGGGCGACTACGAAATCGGTACCCGACGACCGGTCAGAGCGTCGCGAACCGCAGGCCCGCTTTCGTGAGCCGGTCGATCAGGGCGTCGCCCATCGCCGTCGCCGTGGTCACCTGGCCCGCGGTATCCGGGAGGTCGTCGGAGGCCAGGCACAACGCCGATTCCGCGAGCATCTTCGCCGTCTCGTCGTAGCCGGGGTCGCCGCCGGACACCTCCGTGACGACCCGCTTACCACCGCCTTCGCCGAGGAAGCGCACCGAGAACCACGACCGGGCGCGGCGTTCGGGGCTCGGGCCGTTGCCGGGCGCGAGCAGGCGGGACAGCCCGCGCCGCGCGGGCGGGAGCTGGGCCGCCGCGAACAGCGCGCCGACCCCGAGCGCGCCGCCCGCCAGCACCGGCAGGTGCTTGACCGCGGCGAAGTGGCGGTAGGTGAAGTCCGGCCCGTAGCGCTCGGACGCGGCCGCCGACCGCCGGACGACCTCGGGGTCGATCGTCGGCAGCGGGACCGCCCACCAGCCCGCGTCGGCGACCCGGTGTGGCCGGCCGAGCGGCGCGCGGGCGAACCGTCCGGCCGGGCGCGGCTCGGCGGCCGCCCGCTCGCGGGCGACCCGGGCGCCGGCCGGGAGCCGGGACATGATGGTCAGCGCGCTGAGGAACGTCCCGCCGGACGGCATCCCGCTGGCCCGGACGTACCCGTCGACGCGCAGCGGAACGCCTTCGGGCAGCTGCTTGACCGTGAAGTACGCGCCGAGGTCGTGCGGGATCGAGTCGAACCCGCACGCGTGCACCAGCCGCGCGCCGGTCTCGCGGGCGCGCCGGTCGTGCGCCAGGTACATCCGGTCGACGAATTCGGGCTCGCCGGTCAGGTCGACGTAGTCGGTGCCGGCTTCGGCGCACGCCGCCACCAGGGGCTCGCCCTGGGTCAGGTACGGCCCGACGGTGGTGACGACCACCTTGGTGGCCTCGGCCACCGCCCGCAGCGACGCGGGATCGCCCGAGTCGGCGATGAGCAGGTCGAGCGCGGCGAACCGGTCGTCGATCTCCGCGAGCCGCGCCCGGACGGCCTCGAGCTTGCCGCGGTTGCGGCCGGCCAGGGCCCAGCGCAGATCCGCGGGCGCGTGCCGGGCGAGGTACTCGGCCGTCAGGCCACCGGTGAAGCCGGTGGCGCCGAACAGGACCACGTCGTGCGCGCGCATGTCTCCTCCTGGGGACGTCGACGGTGGACGCGCCCAGGTTACCCGCGAGTCACTTCCGGTCGCCGAGGGAGACGGCGGCCGGGTGACCCGCCGGTAGCCGATGGGTGAAGGTAGTCGCCGTGCGGATCGGGTCGGGTCGTCGGGGCGGACGAGGGCTGGGTGGCTCGCCGGTGGCCGATGGGTGAGGGGTGACTGCCGTGCCAATCAGCTCCGGTCGCCGGTGTAGACGACGGCCGCTGCGACGGCCGCCGTTCCGGCGATCACGTCCGCGATGCGGCGGGGCAGGCCGTGGTGGGTGTCCTCCATCCACGCCCGCACCGCCGCCCGGCCGAGCTCGGGCTCGCACAGGTCGTCGACGCCCGCGGTCCACGCCAGCAGCGCCAGGCACGCCGCGTGCGGGTCGGGCCGGTCGACGCCGAACACCGCGGCCCGGGCCTTGCTCCGCGCCGCCGTCGACACGAGCAGGTCCGCCGGCGGGTAGCGGTGCCGGCGGCGCAGGAGCGCCCGTTCGGGGGTCCGCCGGACGAGTCCGAGCGCGACGAGGTTGTCGGCGGCGACCGACGGCAGTTCCCCGCGCAGGTGGTCCACCCAGTCGCGCACGCGGTGCGTCCCCGTTTCCGAAACGATTTCGGAAAACACGTGATCGGCGGTCGGAATACCGGACGGGCGGCCGGCGATCGGGCGGACTTTCCGGTCCTCGACGGTGATCCGGTCGGTGAAGAGCAGGTCGCACAACGCCGCGCCGGCGAGGCCGATGCCCAGTGACGTCCGGCTGAGCGACGGCCGGCCGGTGAACTCGTCGTGCCCGAGGAAGAAGAAGGAATCGACCAAGGTGAGCCGGCGCATGACGGAAAATGCCCCCTGGGCGGTCTCGGTGAGGATGCCGAAGATAGCGGTCCGGCGTCGCCGCGCTTTCGGCGCCGGCCCGGTTTACCCCGAACGGACGTACCGCCCTCCGGCGCGGACCCCCTACTCTGGGGCACCGCCGCCAAGATCACCTACGGCGCGGGGGAAGGTTCATGGGTACCCACTCACCGGGGCACGGCCTCGGCCGGAGGCGGCTCGGCGCCGCCCAGATCGTCTTTTTCGTCGTGGCAGCAGCCGGTCCGTTGTACGCGATCGCCGGCGGGGTTTCGGCGACGTACGCGGTGACGGGCAGCGTCGGCGTGCCGCTGTCCTTCGTCCTGCTGGCGCCGGTGCTCGCGCTGTTCGCCGTCGGGTACGCCGCGATGAGCCGCTACATCACGAACGCCGGCGCCTTCTACCCCTATGTGGCGCACGGGATCGGGCGGTCCGCGGGCACCGCCGTCGCCTACGTGACGGTGCTCGCCTACAGCTCGATCCAGGTCGGCGTCTTCGGCCTGTTCGGCCTGTCCGTGTCCACCTGGCTGGACACGACGTTCGGCGTCGCCGTGCCGTGGTGGCCGATCGCGCTGCTGATGGTGCTGGTCGTCGGCGCCGGTGGCGTGCTGCGGATCGACCTCAACGCGAAGGTCCTCGGCGTCGCGCTCGGGCTCGAGGTCGCGGTGCTCGTGGTGCTGAACGCCGTGATGTTCAGCCACCCGGCCGGCGGGTCCGTTTCGCTGCTCCCGCTCGAGCCGTCGAGCCTCTTCACCGCGGGGGTCGGGGCCGTTTTCGCTTTCTCCATCGCGGTTTTCACCGGCTTCGAAGGAGCCGCCACCTACGGCGAGGAGTGCCGCGACCCGCGCCGGACGGTCGGCCGTGCGACCTACGTCGCGATCGGCCTGACCGCGGTGCTGTACATCGCGTCTTCGCTCGGCATGGCGGTCGCGACCGGTCCGGACCACGTCGTCGAGCGGGCCGTCGCGGAGGGACCGGGACTGCTGTTCGGGCTCGGCGGCCGGTACGTCGGCACGGCGTTCACCGACACGGCGTACGTGCTCTTCCTGACCAGCCAGTGCGCCGCGCTGCTGAGCTTCCACAACGCCGTCGCCCGGTACTTCTTCGCCCTGGGCCGGGAAGGGCTGCTGCCGGAAGGCTTCAGCCGCACCAGCAAGCGCACCGGCGCGCCGATCGGCGGCTCGCTGGTCCAGACCTCGATCGGCTTCGTCGTCGTCTCGGTCTTCGCGCTCGCCGGGCGCGACCCGTTCACCGAGCTCTTCACGTGGACCGGCGTCACCGCCTCGACCGGCGTCACGATCATCATGATCGCGGTTTCGCTGTCGGTCATCGGGTTCTTCCGCCGCCGTCCCGGCCGGGAGACCTGGTGGCGGCGGATGGGCGCGCCCGCGCTCGCGGCGGTGACGCTGACCGCGGTCCTGGTGCTGATCATCGTCAACTTCGACGTCCTGCTCGGCCCGGCGGGCTCGATCCCGCTGCTGCGCTGGGGCCTGCCGGGGCTGCTGGTGCTCGCCGGCCTGGCCGGCTTCCTGCGAGCCGAGGCGCTGCGCACGCGGCGTCCGGACGGCTACGCGGGGATCGGCGGCCCGCTGCGGGAGGACGAACTGGCGGAAGCGCGGTGACCGACGTCCGCGCGGCGGATCCGTCCGAAGTGGACACCGTGGTCACGATCCTGGCCGAGGCGTTCCAGGACGACCCGATGAGCCGCTGGGTGTTCCCGGACGGCGAGCGCCGCCGCGCCGTCGCCCATCCGGCGTTCTTCCGCGAACTCCTCGGCGCCGGCTTCGCGACCGGGCACGTCGACGTCACCGCCGACCTTTCGGCGGCGGTCATCTGGCTGCCCGGCGGCGGTGCCGACGACGGGCCGATCGCCGGGCTCGACCCGGCGGAGACGGACCGGCTCGGCGTCCTGCTCGGCCTGATGGCCGCCGTCGAACCGGCCGGCCCGCTCTGGCACGCGCAGTTCATCGGTGTTCGCCCCGGGCGCCAGCGCCGGGGCGTCGGCGAGCGGCTGCTGCGGCACGGCCTCGCCCGGGCCGATGCCGAAGGCCTGCCCGCCTACCTGGAAGCCAGCTCGCCGGACAGCACGCGGCTCTACCGGCGGCTCGGGTTCCGCGACCACGGCCCGGCGTTCCACCCGCCCGGCGGCCCGCCGATGCAGCCGATGCGGCGTGCTCCGGCCTGACCCGTTACCGGCGAGTACAGTCGCCCCTCGAACGCGAGGAGGAACCGTGACCGAACGCTTCGGCAGCTACCAGAGCGAGCTCTACCTGCAAGGACTCGGTGGTCAGCTGCCGCCGTGCTCGACCGACGCGACCAAGCTCGAGGCGTCGGCCCGCGAGGTCATGGCGCCCGGCCCGTTCTCCTACGTCGCGGGCTCGGCCGGCTCCGGCGCGACCGCCCGCGCCAACCGCGAGGCGTTCGACCGGTGGCGCGTCGTGCCGCGGATGCTGACCGGCGCCACCGACCGCGACCTCTCGACCACGGTGCTCGGCACGCGGCTGGCCGCGCCGGTGGCCGTCGCACCCGTCGGCGTCCAGTCGATCGTCCACCCCGACGCCGAGTCCGCGACCGCCCGCGCCGCCGCCTCGGTCGGCCTGCCGTTCACCCTGTCCACGGCGTCGTCGACCGGCATCGAGGACGTCGCGGCGGCCAACGGCGACGGTCCGCGCTGGTTCCAGCTGTACTGGCCCGGCGACCCGGACGTCTGCGCGAGCCTGCTGGCCCGGGCGAAGGCGGCCGGCTTCACGGCGCTGGTCGTCACGCTCGACACGTGGACGCTGGCTTGGCGACCGTCCGATCTGGACCAGGCCTACCTGCCGTTCCTGAGCGGCGAAGGCCTCGCCGTCCCGTTCACCGATCCCGTGTTCCTCGGCCGGCTGGAGAAGACGCCGGAGGAGGACCGCGGCACCGCGATCCTGACCTGGCTCGGCATGATCACCGGCACCGACCGGACGTGGGACCAGCTGCCGTTCCTGCGCGAGCACTGGGACGGACCGATCGCGCTCAAGGGCATCCAGCACGTCGCCGACGCGCGCCGCGCGGTGGAGGCCGGAATGGACGCCGTCGTGGTCTCGAACCACGGCGGCCGCCAGGTCGACGGCGCGATCGGGGCACTGGAAGCACTGCCCGGCATCGTCGCGGCGGTGGGCGACCGCGTGGAGGTGCTCTTCGACTCGGGCGTCCGCACCGGCGCGGACGTGCTGAAGGCGGTCGCGCTGGGCGCGCGGGCGGTGCTGGTCGGCCGCCCGTGGGTGTACGGGCTGGCGCACGCGGGCGAAGAAGGCGTCCGGCACGTGCTGCGGAGCTTGCTGGCCGACTTCGACCTGACGATGGGACTTTCCGGCCACCGCACCCTCGCCGACCTGGGCCCGGACTCGCTCCAGCGGACGTGAGATAACGAAACGGGAAAGCCGGGGACAGCCCGGGAACCGGCGGCTAATGTTCGGGTCCCATTGCGGCCCGTCGGGGGCGGCCCGCTCCTGTTTCCCTTTCCCGTTGGGGGTTTTCCATGTCTTCGATCATGATGCGGATCGGCATCCTGTTCGCCGTCCTCGGCTTCGGCTCGCTCATCCTGGAGCAGTTCGACTACGAGTTCACGCTGATCTCCTGGGCCACGGACATGCAGCCCGGCTTCGGCATCGTGCTCGGCCTGGTCGGCGTCGCGCTGATCGGCGGTTCGGTGGCCGTCGGCCGCGCGAAGGCCGCGAAGCCGCAGCAGCAGTTCGCCCAGCCCGCGCCCGGCGGGCAGTTCCCCGGCCGGCAGCAGTACCCGGCCCAGGCGCCGCAGCAGCAGTACCCCGCCCAGCAGCAGTACCCGCAGCAGCCCGGCCGGCAGGGCTGAGGTCCGCTCCGAAGGCCCCGCACCAGGTGGTGCGGGGGCCTTTCGCGTGCGCCCGGTCACGCGGCGGGGAAATTGGGAGGCCTGCGTCGTCACGCACGGCTATCCTTGGTCCAAGCATGTCCACGCCATCCCCCTTCGAAGCGCTGCGTGCGCGCCTGCCCGAGCTGATGCCGCGCGACGAGCACCGGCTGCGCCGGCGGCTCGACGGCGCCCGCAAAGCTCGTGATCGCGACGCCGCCCTCGCGCAGATCTCCGCCGACGTCGAAAAGGCCGAGCTGCGCGTCCAGTCGCGCCGCGAAAGCGTACCCAAGATCGAGTACCCCGAAGAGCTGCCGGTCAGCAAGCTCAAGGACGAGATCGGCGCGGCGATCGCCCGGCACCAGGTCGTGATCGTCGCGGGCGAGACCGGCTCGGGCAAGACCACCCAGCTGCCGAAGATCTGCCTCGAGCTCGGCCGCGGCATCCGCGGCCAGATCGGCCACACCCAGCCGCGGCGCCTCGCCGCGCGCACGGTCGCCGACCGGATCGCGAGCGAGCTGAAGACCGAGCTGGGCGACGCCGTCGGCTACAAGGTGCGGTTCACCGACCAGTCCGGGCAGGACACGCTGGTCAAGCTGATGACCGACGGCATCCTGCTGGCCGAGATCCAGACCGACCGGTCGCTGCGCCAGTACGACACGCTCATCATCGACGAGGCCCACGAGCGCAGCCTCAACATCGACTTCATCCTCGGCTACCTCAAGCAGCTGCTGCCGCGCCGCCCCGACCTCAAGGTGATCATCACCTCGGCGACGATCGACCCGGAGCGGTTCTCGAAGCACTTCGACGACGCCCCGATCGTCGAGGTCTCCGGCCGGACGTACCCGGTCGAGACGCGCTACCGGCCGCTCGTCGACCCCGACGATCCCGAGGGCGACGACGAACGCGACCAGACCCAAGGCATCCTCGACGCCGTCGAGGAGCTGTGCGCCGAAGGCCCCGGCGACATCCTGGTGTTCCTCTCCGGTGAGCGGGAGATCCGCGACACCGCGGACGTCCTCAACCGCGCCGACCTGCGGGGCACCGAGATCCTGCCGCTGTACGCGCGGCTGTCGGCGGCCGACCAGCACCGGGTGTTCCAGCAGCACACCGGACGCCGGGTCGTGCTCGCGACCAACGTGGCCGAGACGTCGCTGACCGTGCCGGGCATCAAGTACGTCGTCGACCCGGGCACCGCGCGGATCTCGCGCTACAGCCACCGCACCAAGGTGCAGCGGCTGCCGATCGAGCCGGTGTCGCAGGCGTCGGCGAACCAGCGCAAGGGCCGCTGCGGCCGGACGTCGGACGGCATCTGCATCCGGCTCTATTCCGAAGCGGACTTCGAGGCGCGGCCGGAGTTCACCGACCCGGAGATCCTGCGGACCAACCTGGCGTCGGTCATCCTGCAGATGACGTCGCTGGGGCTGGGCGATATCGCGGCGTTCCCGTTCGTCGAGCCGCCGGACCGCCGCCAGGTCGCCGACGGCGTCGGGCTGCTGCAGGAGCTGGGCGCGTTCTCCAGCACCGGTTCCGACCGCAGCCTCACCGACATCGGCCGCAAGCTCGCGCAGCTGCCCGTCGACCCGCGGATGGGCCGGATGGTGCTGGAAGCCGCGAAGAACGGCTGCGTCCGCGAGGTCATGATCATCGCGGCGGCACTGTCCATCCAGGACCCGCGCGAGCGGCCGGCGGAGAAGCAGCAGGCGGCCGACCAGCAGCACGCGCGGTTCGCCGACCCGACGTCGGACTTCTTGGCGTACCTCAACCTCTGGGAGTACGTCGCCGAGCAGCAGAAGGCGTTGTCCGGCAACCAGTTCCGCCGGATGTGCCGCACCGAGTACCTGAACTACCTGCGCCTGCGCGAGTGGCAGGACATCTTCAGCCAGCTGCGTCAGCTCGCGAAACCGCTCGGCATCTCGCTGAACACGAACACGGCCCCGGCCGACCCGCAGCGCGTGCACACGTCGCTCATCGCGGGCCTGCTCTCGCACATCGGGCTCAAGGACCCGGCCAAGGGCGACTACCTGGGCGCGCGCGGCGCCCGGTTCGGCATCTTCCCGGGGTCGGCGCTGTTCAAGAAGCAGCCGCGGTTCGTGATGTCGGCCGAGCTGGTCGAGACGTCGCGGCTGTGGGCGCGGGTGAACGCGCGGATCGAGCCCGAGTGGGTCGAGCCGCTGGCCGGGCACGTCGTCAAGCGGAACTACTCCGAGCCGCACTGGGAACGCAAGCAGGGCGCGGTGATGGCGACGGAGCGGGTGACGCTCTACGGCGTCCCGCTGGTCGCCGACCGCCGTGTCAACTACGGCCGGATCGACCCGGAAATGTCGCGCGCGCTGTTCATCCGGCACGCGCTGGTCGAGGGTGACTGGCAGACGCGCCACCACTTCTTCGCCGAGAACCGGGCGCTGCTGGAGGAGGTCGAGGACCTCGAGAACCGCGCGCGGCGGCGCGACATCCTGGTCGACGACCAGACGCTGTACGAGTTCTACGACGCCCGCGTCCCGGCGGACGTCGTTTCGGTGCGCCACTTCGACACCTGGTGGAAGAAGACGCGCCACGAGCAGCCGGACCTGCTCTCGTTCGAGAAGTCCATGCTCATCAACGAGACCGCGGGCGGCGTCCGCGAAGGCGACTACCCCGACTCGTGGACGCAGGGCACGCAGGTCTTCACACTGACCTACCAGTTCGAGCCGGGTGCGGACGCCGACGGCGTCACCGTGCACATCCCGCTGCCGGTGCTGAACCAGGTGACGCCGGACGGCTTCGACTGGCAGGTGCCGGGTCTGCGCCAGGAATTGGTGACGCAGCTGATCAAGTCGCTGCCGAAGGCGCTGCGGCGCAACTTCGTCCCGGCGCCGGACACCGCGGCGTACGTCCTTTCGCGAGTGTCCCCTTCGGACGGTCCGCTGCTGGAGGTCCTCGGCCGCGAGCTGCGCGCGTTGCGTGGCGTCACGGTGCCGTACGCCGACTGGGACGTCTCGTCGGTGCCGGACCACCTGAAGATGACGTTCCGGGTGGTCGACGAGCGCGGCAAGCGCGTCGCCGAAGGCAAGGACGTCGAGGCGCTGCAACGGAAGCTGGCGCCGAAGGTCCGGGAGACGATCTCGAAGGCGGCCAACACCCTCGAGCAAGCCGGGCTGACCAAGCCTTCGTTCGGTTCGCTGCCGAAGGTGTTCGAGTCGACGCAGCGCGGCCACGACGTCAAGGCGTACCCGGCGCTGGTCGACGAGGGCGCGTCGGTGGCCGTGCGGCTGCTGGACACGCCGGGCCAGCAGGAACACGCGATGTGGGCGGGCACGCGGCGGATGCTGCGGCTCAACCTGAGCTCGCCGATGAAGTTCATCACCCGGTCGCTGCCGAACTCGTCGAAGCTGGTGCTGAACCGGAACCCGCACGGCAGTGTGGCGGCGCTGCTCGAAGACTGCGTGGACTGCGCGGTGGACGCGCTGATGGCGGCCGGCGGCGGCCCGGCGTTCGACGAGACCGGCTTCAAGGTGCTGCTGGAGAAGGTCCGCGCGGGCCTGCACCCGGAAGTGCTGGCGGTCCTGACGGACGTCGAGAAGATCCTCCGCGCGGCGAACGACGTCGAGGTGGCGCTCCCGGCGACCCGCGGCCCCGCGGAGTCGCTGTCCGACATCCGGGCGCAGCTCACTTCGCTCGTTTACCCGGGTTTCGTGACGGCGACGGGCGCGTCCCGGCTGCGGAACGTCGTCCGCTACCTGCAGGGCATCTCGCGCCGGCTGGAGAAGCTGGCTTCGGAGCCGACGCGCGACCTGCAGCGGACCGCGGACATCGCGTGGATCACCGGCGAGTACCGGGAGGCGCTGGCGTCGCTGCCGCCGGGCACGTCGTCACCCGCGCTGGACGAAGTGCGCTGGATGATCGAGGAACTGCGGGTGTCGTTCTTCGCCCAGACGCTGGGGACGGCACACCCGGTCTCGCTGAAGCGGATCACGAAGGCCATCGACGACGCACTGGCCTAGAGGAAGACCCGCGCGACTTCCAGCCACTTCCGCGCGTCTTCGCCGATCGCCGTGAGGTCGGTCTCGGACAGCGCGCGGCGCCGGGTGACCCGGAGGCAGAAGCCGAGCGCGCTGCCCCGGATCCGCTGCGCGGCGTCGTCCGGGCCCCACGTCCAGGTTTCGCCGCCGGGGCCGGTCAGTTCCACCCGGAACGGCTCGGCCGGGATCGGCAGCTCGGCCGCGGAGAACGACAGCGTCCGCCCTTCCACGCCGAGCGAAGCCACGTGCCGGAGCCGGGCGGTCGGCCGGTGCGCCACGCCGAGGGTGTCGAAGACGTCCTGCCCGTGCGCCCACGTTTCCATCAGCCGGAGCGGCACCATCAGCCTCACGGTCACGTCCGAGCCGAGCCACGGGAACGCCTGGTCCAGGGGTAGGTCACGCAAGGCCGCGGCCACTTCGGCCCGGCCGGTGCGCCAGCGTTCCAGCAGCGCCGATCGCGGCTCGCCCGCGCCCGCCGCGGCTTCGAGGTCGGCGTCCTTCGGCGTGGCGTCGAAGGCCTCCGGGGTCCGGACGGCGACGAGCACGTTCGCGTCGGCGGCCGCGAGGTGCGCGATCTGGTGGGCGATCGTCCACCCGGCCGCCGGAGTGGGCCGGGACCAGTCTTGCGCCGCCGAGACGAGGGCGTCGAGTTCGTCCCCTTCGGTCACCAGATCGGGCAGCGCGCGGTCGCGCTCCACCGCGGACAGGTCGAGGCCGTAGTCGATCACCGGGCCAGGCTACCGAAAACCGGTATGTCCGGATCCGGACTTCCGTCGGTTGACCGTGCCCGCGCGGGCGTCAAGCCTGGGACGGCTGAAGACCTCCTGGGAAGGGACCTTCCGATGTCCTTGGGCGAAACGTCCGCCAAACGAAGAATCTTCGCCACGCTCACCGCGCTCGTGCTGCCGCTCGCCGTCGTGCTCGCGCCCGCCGCGCACGCCGCCGGCGGCGGACCGCCGCTGCCCGGCGAATCCGCGCACAGCAAGCACAAGATCGCCGAGGCGCACCACGACGTGCCGAACCCGCTGCTCAAGGAGCAGTTCGCCGACGAGGAAGAGCAGGACGGCGACGATCCCGCGCTGTCCGCGCTCTGCCAGACCTACCTCGGCAAGCCGAACCCGTACCGGCCGCTCGCGCCGAACAACGACGTCATCGACGGCGACACCATCGTGCCGACCGGCAGCCAGACCGGGTGCAGCACCGCCCAGAACGAGACGACCATCGCCGTCAACCCGGAGAACCCGCGCAACATCGTCGCGGGCTCGAACGACTACCGGCTCTACAACACCCGAGAGTCCCGCAACGACTCCGGCGGCTTCGCCTACACGTCGTTCGACGGCGGCCGGACCTGGGCGAACGTCCAGCTGCTGCACCTGGACTTCCCGACCGGGGCGGCCGCGCCACTGTCCTACATGGACGCTGCGGGTGACCCGGCCATCGCGTTCGGACCGCACAACACCGTCTACTACGCGACGCTCGTGTTCAGCCGGGCGGCGGTCCCGGACACCCAGCAGCTCGCCAGCGGCATCGCCGTGTCGGTGTCCCACGACGGCGGCCGCAGCTTCGGCGACCCGGCGATCCTGCACCTCGACGGCGTCACGCCGGCCGGCACACCGACGCCCACGAACATCTTCAACGACAAGGAGTGGATCGCCGCCGACCCGGTGACGGGCACGGTCTACGTCACCTGGACGCAGTTCACCTACGACGCCGGCGGGAACTTCGTCGAGTCGCCGATCGTGCTGTCGAAGTCGGGCGACTTCGGACGGACGTGGTCGCCGATGCGCCGGGTTTCGCCTACGCTGACCGGTTTCCACGGCGGGATCACGCCGTTCGGCAGCGGCTCGAACCCGGTCGTCACCCGCGACGGGACGCTGCAGATCGCCTACGAGACGTCGGTGTGCGCCACGGCCGCCTGCGACCAGCCCGCCGACCACGACGCCGTCGTCGTGGCGACCTCGCGCGACGGCGGCCGGACGTTCCGGCACGCCGAGGTCGGCCTCGACTTCGACTTCCCGGTGAACGAAGACGTCGCCAACAACGCGCTGACCGGGGAGAACTTCCGGGTCAACAGCTTCCCGCAGCTGACCTACGACCGCGTCACCGACCACCTGTGGGTCACCTGGGCCGACGACCGCAACGGCACCTACCGCGACGGCGTGTCGGTCAAGACGAACGGCGACGCGTTCCTCAGCGGCTCCGACGGCCGGCACGGCTGGTCGAAGCCGGCGAAGATCGGCACGGGCGCCGACGAGGTGTTCCCGGCCGTCGCGGCCCGGGCCGGGCGCGTCGCGGTCACCTTCTACACCCGCGCCTACGACGCGCAGGGCATCGGGCTCGACTACGCGTACGCCACCGGCTGGGGCGACGCGACCGGTCCGATCCGGCGCATCACGACGCAGACGTCGAACCCGCAGGTGCAGTTCGTTTCGACCGGCGCGGTGACCGGCAAGGAACTGCAGGGCGTGTTCATCGGCGACTACACGGCGGCGGCGGTCGGCGCCGACTTCCGGCTGTACCCGTGCTGGACCGACTTCCGCGGCAACCCGGGCAGGACCCTGCCGAACCAGGACGTCGTGACCCAGAGCCTCTCGATGTTCCCGTAGCGGCGATGCCGTGTCGGCCGGTTCAACCGGTCGGCACGGCTCACTTCGCGTCGGCGTAGGTGTCGACCGGGGCGATGTGCAGGGGGAAACGGACCGGGCACGCCGGGCCGAACAGCAGGCGAGCCGCCTCGGTCACCGAGTCCGTGATCGCCGTCGTCACTTCCGGGGCCAGTGCGGCCGGGGTGTGGACGATGACCTCGTCATGCTGGAAGAACACCAGGTGCGCCGGGTCGGGGAGGCGACGGCGCAGCGTGGCCAGCAGCACCGCCGTCATGTCGGCCGCGCTCGCCTGGACGACGAAGTTGCGCGTGAACCGGCCCCAGCCCCGGGACGCGCGCCGGGCTTTCAGCTCCGCGGCTTCGTCCGAAGCCAGGCCGCCGGTCAGCGCGCGCCAAGCGGCCGACGGTGCCGGGGAAGTCCGGCCCAGCCGCGACCGGACGCGCTCGCCGCGTTCGCCCGCCTGGGCGGCGTGCTCCACATAGGACACCGCGTCCGGGAACCGCTGGCGCAGCAGGGCAAGCAGCGGCCCCGCCTCGCCGGACGTGCCGCCGTACATCGCCGAGAGCATCGCGATCTTCGCGCGGGCCCGGTCGTCGCGGTCGTCGTCGGCGGCCGGGACCCAGCGGGCGCCGGAGAACAGCGCCTCGCCCAGGCGGGCGTACAGGTCCGTCGCCGCCGCGACGTCGGCCAGCCGACGGTCGCCCGACAGCGCTGTCAGCACCCGCGGTTCCAGCTGGGCCGCGTCGGCCACGACCAGCTTCCAGCCCGGGTCGGCGCGGACGCACGTGCGCAGCACCTTCGGGATCTGCAGCGCGCCGCCGCCGCGGCTGGCCCAGCGCCCGGACACCACTCCGCCGACGACGTAGTGCGGGCGGAACCGGCCGTCGGAGACCCACTCGTCGAGCCACGCCCAGCCGTTCGCGGCGAACAGCCGGGCCAGCTCCTTGTACTCCAGCAACGGCGCGACGGCGGGATGATCGATCCCCTTCAGCAGGTACTTCCGCGCCGCCGGCACCTCGATCCCGGCCCGGGCGAGCGCCTTGACCACGCTCGGCGGCGAATCCGGGTTGACCGGCCGCCCGCCGAACGCCTCGCTGATCTTCGCGGCCAGCTCCACCAGCACCTTCGGCCGCTCACCGGCGCGCACCCGCGGGCCGAGCCGGGAAACCAGCAGCTCTTCGTGCAGGTCGGCGCGCCACGGCAGGCCGTCGGCGGACATCTCGACCGCGGCCAGCGCGCTCGCCGACTCCGCGGCGAGCAGCAGCCGCAGCCGGTCCGGGTGCTCGGCCGCGGCGACCCGCCGGTCCTGCTCCGCGAGCACGCGCCGGACCGCCGTGACGACCGTCACGCCCTCGGGCAGCGTCGGCGCCCTCGTCTCGAACAACGTCGGCTGCGCCAGCTCGACGGCCGCGGAATCCGGGGGTGGTTCCTCGCCGTTCGCCCTGGCCCAGGCCGCGCGCAGGCTCCGCGACTGCCCGTCGGCACCCTCGTACGCCAGCAGCAACCCCTCGGCGAGCGCGAGGTCGTAGCAGCGTCCGATCCGCAGCCCGGCGGCCACGAGCACCGGGTACACCAGCTCCACCGAGGGGAACACCCAACGCGGCCGCACCGACGTCTCCAGCTCCCGGGCCAGCGCCGCGAAACCCACCTCGTCCAGGCCGTTCGCCGTCGACGACGGCGTGTGCACGGTGAAGCTCCCATCCTCCTCCCGCCCGGCGATCACCT
This sequence comes from Amycolatopsis sp. NBC_01488, assembly GCF_036227105.1. Classification (NCBI taxonomy): domain Bacteria; kingdom Bacillati; phylum Actinomycetota; class Actinomycetes; order Pseudonocardiales; family Pseudonocardiaceae; genus Amycolatopsis; species Amycolatopsis sp. NBC_01488. The sequence continues at coordinate 4,659,698 of NZ_CP109434.1, forward strand.
GCACGAAGACATCATGACGGCCACCACCGACAAAAAGCGGAGCACGCGTCTGGTGCGCTCGCGACGTCGTTGGTTTACTGTCCAGTAGCTCCCATACCGCCGGTACGCCGCCGTCGGCGTGGGCGCTCTTCCCCGCAGCAACGGAGGTGCCTGGATGAGCCTGGTCGAGCTCGCCACGCAGGTGGCGGACAAGGTGGCGGAGACGGCGCGCAGCGTGGACGTGATGCGGCGGGCGGGTCTCGTCCCCTTCCCCCGGCTCGACGAGGGGGTCCGGTCGCTCGTCGCGCTGCGCAGGTTCGGTCCGTTCGCCGGCGCGAACCACATCTCGGCGCGCCGCGACCCGACCGCCGTCGGCATCGTCGACGAGCTCGGCCCGCTGACCTACAAGCAGCTCGACGACCAGTCGAACGCACTGGCCAGGGCGTGGTCACAGCGCGGGATCAAGCCCGGCCAGGTCGTCGCCGCGCTGTGTCGCGACCACCGCGGCCTGGTCATCACGATGGCCGCGTCGGGCAAGCTCGGCGTCCGCCTGCTGCTCATGAACACCGGCTTCGCGAAGCCGCAGCTCGCCGACGTCGCGAAGCGCGAGGGCGTCACCGCGCTGGTGTACGACCAGGAGTTCACCGGCCTGCTCGACGCGATCCCGGACGGCGTCGAGCGCTACCTGGCCTGGGTCGACCCGGACAGCGACCTCACCGACCGCGACGTGCCGGTGCTGTCGGAGATCATCGCCAGCACCGACGACCGGCCGTGGCCCGCACCGGCCAAGCCGGGCGGGTTCGTGCTGCTGACCAGCGGCACCACCGGCACGCCGAAGGGCGCGCCGCGGCCGCACACCTCGGCACTCGCGTCCGCGCAGTTCCTCGACCGGATCCCGTTGCGGTCCAACGAAGCCACCTACATGGGTGCGCCGCTGTTCCACGGCACCGGGCTCTCGCAGTTCATCCTGTCCTTCGCGCTCGGTTCGAAGGTCGTGATGCGCCGCAAGTTCACGCCGGAGGAGGCGCTGCGCGGCGTCGCCGAGCACCGGTGCACCGCGCTCGTGCTGGTGCCGACCATGCTGCAGCGCATCGTCGACCTGCCGAAGGACGTCCGGGAGAAGTACGACACGTCGGCGCTGCGGATCATCTTCGTCGCCGGCTCGGCCCTGTCGCCGGACCTCGGCAACCGCGCGAACGAGGCGTTCGGCCCGGTCGTGCACAACCTCTACGGCTCCACCGAGGTCGCGGTGGCGACGGTCGCGACGCCGGAGGACTGGGCGAAGGCCCCGGGCACGGTCGGCCGCGCGCCGGTCGGCTGCAAGGTGGCGCTGTACGACGAAAAAGGCACGAAGATCACGCAGCCGAACGTCACCGGCCGGGTGTTCGTCGGCAGCGGCCTCAGCTTCGGCGGCTACACCGACGGCCGCCACAAGGAGATCATCGACGGCCTGCTCTCCAGCGGCGACGTCGGCCACTTCGACGACGACGGCCTGCTCTTCATCGACGGCCGCGACGACGAGATGATCGTCTCCGGCGGTGAGAACGTCTTCCCGATCGAGGTGGAGAACCTCCTGGTCGAACGTGAGGACGTGGTCGAGGCGGCGGTGATCGGGGTCGAGGACCCGGAGTTCGGCCAGCGGCTCAAGGCGTTCGTCGTGCGCACCGAGGATTCGAAGCTCGACGTCGAGGGCGTCCGCGACTACGTCAAGGCGAACCTGGCGCGCTACAAGGTGCCCCGCGACGTCGAGTTCCTGGACGAGCTGCCGCGCAACGCGACCGGGAAGGTGCTCCGGACCAAGTTGTCATGAGCCGCCGGTCACGACGGCCGGGGACGCTCCGCGCTGGACGTTGACGATCTGCCAGCGTCCGCCGCGGCGGGCCGCCACCACCGTGCAGCCCGCGCCGTCGCGGTGCCCGGTCGCGACGCCGACCGACGGCGTCACCCGCAGGGTCGTCCAGCGGAACGCGCCCGCCGGGGCCCGCCCCGGCCAGGCGTCGCGGTCGAGCACGCGCCCGGAGGGGCCGTCGCCGCGGAAGTCGGGGGCCAGCAGCGGCTCCCACGCGCGGGTGTCGCCGCGGGCCTCCGCGTCCCGCCAGCGGGTCAGCAGCTCTTCGAACGTCTCCACGTCCTGAAGGTCGCAGCCGCCGCGTGCCGCAACATCGGCCACCTGGCCGAGGTTCGCTGGCAGACTGACCGGGCCATGACCGAGACGAACCTCCTCCCCGCGGGCACGGTCACCATCCTGTGCGCCGGCGACGCGCCCCCGGCCGCCTTCGCGACGCCCGAGGAAGCCCTCGCGGCGCTGACCGGCAGCCCCGCTGCCCTCCACACCGGCGACGCGCTGATCCGCGACGACGGCACCCCGGCCGGCCCCGCCGTCCGGCGCTGCGAACAGCTGCGTGAGCTGGCCGACGGCCGGACGCTCGTCTCGGCCGCGACCGCGATGGCCCTCGACGGCGTCACCCTGCACGACCTCGGCGTCCACCGGCTGCCGGACCTCACCGCGCCGGAGCGGATCTTCCAGCTCGGCGGGACGCCCGCGCCGCTGCGGTCGCTCGACGCCGTCCCGAACAACCTCCCCGTGCAGCTGACCGGGTTCGTCGGCCGCGAGACCGAGGTCCGCGAAGTCCGGGGACGGCTGGCCGGTGGCCGGCTCGTCACGCTCGCCGGGCCGGGCGGCAGCGGCAAGACGCGGCTGGCCGCTCAGGTGGCGGCCGCGGCCGCCGGACGGTGGCCGGACGGCGTGTGGTGGGTCGAGCTGGACGCCGTCACCGGCCGCGCCGAGGTCGCCGAACTGGTCGCCACGACGCTCGGCGTGCCGGTGGAGCCGCACGCGGGCGCGGCCCGCTCGATTGCGACGGAGCTGCGGGACCGCCGGGTCCTGCTCTGCCTCGACAACTGCGAACAGGCCCTCGACGGCGCCGCGGACCTCGCCGTCGAGCTGCTCCGGGCGTGCCCCGAGGTCGCGCTGCTGACGACCAGCCGGGAGCCCGTCGGCGTGCCGGGGGAGACGGTCTTGCGGGTGCCGCCGCTGGCCGTCGAGGAGGCCGTCGCGCTGTTCGTCGAACGGGCCGGCGCGGTGCGGCCACTGTTCACTTTGGACACTTCGAGCGCGGCCGCCGTCCGGTCGGTCTGCGCCCGGCTCGACGGCATCCCGCTGGCCGTCGAGCTCGCCGCCGCGTGGCTCGGAACCCTTGCCCCGCACCAGATCGACGCCGGTCTCGACGACCGGTTCGCGCTGCTCACCCGCGGCCCGCGCGGGGTGCCGGCGCGGCAGCGGACCCTGGCCGCGTCGATCGCGTGGAGCCACGACCAGCTCGACGACGAAGACCGCGCCGTGTTCCGCCGGCTGGCCGTCTTCGCCGGCGGGTTCACGCTCGACGCGGCGGGCGGCCCGGCCGTGCTGCCCGCACTGGGCCGGCTGGTCGACAAGTCCCTGGTACTGGCCGAAAACGGCCGCTACCGGATGCTGGAGACGTTGCGCGAGTACGCGGCGGCGAAGCTGGCCGAGGCGGGGGAGGCCGACGCCGCCCGCGACCGCCACCTCGACCACTTCCTCGCACTCGCCGAGGCCGCCGAACCCGACCTCGACCGGGACAAGGACGCCTGGCGCGCGCGGATGGAACCCGAGCGTGACAACCTGCGTGCGGCCCTGGAATGGGGGCTGGCCAAGGAAGATCCGACGCGCGGACGGCGGCTCGCCGCGGCCGTCGCGTGGCTGTGGAACCTGCGGGGCCGCGGCCACGAGGGCCTGGCGTACCTGAAGCGCGCGGTCGCCCGCTGCCCGGACGAGCGTTCGCCGCTGCAGGCCCGGCTGCTCACCGGGATGGGCCTGGTCGCGGACACGACCGCGCCGTTCGACTCCGAAGCCGCCCGGCTGGGCCTCGAGATCGCCACCGAACTCGGCGAAACGGGGCTGCGCGCGCGGTGCCTGTCGCTGTCGGCTCTTGGGCACCTCTACACCGACTTCGACGCCGCCTGGGACCTCGCCCTCGAAGCTGAGAAAGCCGCGGGAACGGATGGCTTCGCCCGCGACAGTGCGTTGATGCTGCGCGGGATCGTCCTCCACGCCCGGGACCGGCACGACGAAGCCGACCCCCTGCTTGCCGAAGCGGCCGAAGGGCTGCTTCGCCGGGGCGATCGCGGCCTCGCGTCGACCGTCCTCAGTGCCCGGTCGGCGAGTGCGCTCGCGGCGGCGGACCTGCCGCGGGCGCGCGAACTCGCCGAGCGCGCCGTCGAGATCGCCGCGCCGCTCGGCGACTTCCACCGCGTCAACACCACGCTGTGCCGGCTGGCGATGGTGCACTGCCTGGCCGGCGACGTCGACGCCGGATTCCGCGTGATGGAGCCGTTCCTGCGGCTCCTCGAGACCGCGGGCGACGTCTTCGTGCCGGGCATGGCGGGCGTGCTGGGCGAGCTGCACCGGCGTCGCGGTGCGTGGGAAGAGGCCGCGCGCTGGTTCGAGCGCGAAGCCGTCCCCGGGACGTACATGGCGTCGCAGGGGCTCGCCGAACGCGGTGCCGTGCTGCGTGCGCTGGGCCGGGCCGAGGAGGCCGCGGAGGTGCTCGCCACCGCCGTCGAGCTGACCCGGCGCTGGGTCCTGCCGTCGGCCCTGGCCGACGCCCTCGACCAGCAGGGCTACCTGGCCGGGCCGGAGCAGGCCGCCGAGTTGCACCACGAAGCGCTGACGCTGCGCGTCGACCACGGTCTTCGCCGGGGTGTCCTGGACAGCTTGGACGCGCTGACCACGCTGCTCGCCCGCACCGGCCGCGAGGCCGACGCCGCGCGGGTGCTCGTCTCGGCCACCCGCGCTCGCTCTGACCTGGGCTTTCCGCGACGCCCGGCGGAGCAGGAGGAGCTGGACGCGCTCGGGCTCGCGACCGGCGACGCGCCGATGAGCCTCGACGACGTCCTCGCGTTCGTCCGCCGGACGCGAGGCGCGCGCGGCCGGCCGTCAAGCGGCTGGGGCAGCCTGACGCCGACCGAGCTGGCGGTCGTGAAGCTCGCGGCGGAGGGCTGCACGAACCCGGAGATCGGCGCCCGGCTGTTCATGAGCCGCGGCACGGTGAAGACGCACCTCGCGCACGTCTACGCCAAGCTGGGCATCGCGAACCGCACCGAGCTGGCGACCGTCGCGGCACCGCACCTGGGCTGACGCCGACCGTCGGGGTACGTCAGTCCCAGTCGATGCCGAAGACGCCGGGGCCGAAGTCCAGGGCCACCGCGTGCACGCCGTCGCCGCCGTCGAGCTTGAGCGGGCGCCGGGTGCGGGACCCGGTGCCGCCGCCCCGGGCGTACTGCCAGCAGCGGTCGGGGGCCGTGCCCGGCGCGAACCGGACCTCCAGCAGGTACTCGCGGACCGGACGCCGGAACTCGCGGTAGTAGGTGTTGCGGCACTCCGGGTACGGCGGGCCGCCGTTGGTCAGCGTGTACTCGATCAGGTGCGTCTCGCCGCGGTCGATCGGCTGGTCGAAGATCAGCTCGGCGACGATCAGGCCGTGCGCCTCGTCCACCTCGGCGCGGCCGACGCGGCAGTTGCGCACCGCGTGCAGGTCCGGCGCGCCGGCCGCCGGGTCGTCCTGGGTGTAGACGAGCAGCCAGCGGTCCTGGCCGTCCGCGCCTGCCTGGAACACCGCGCGCGCGGTGACCGCGCGCTGGCCGCCGTCCGCGGCGATCTCGCACAGGTCGTGCAGCCCGACCAGCTTCAGCGGGTGCTGGCGTTCGAGCGCGTCCGGCGCGCCGACCTTGTCCAGCAGCGGCTGCAGCGTCTCGCGGGGGAACGTCAGGGGTTCGCCGCCCGCCTGGCGCTTGCCGGCACCGCCGCGCGGCCGGGGCGGCGGCAGCAGGCCGAGCAACGACCCGGCGGGGACGTCGAGGATCTCTTCCAGCGTGCGGACGGCGGAAATCGAGCTCGGCCGCTCGGGCTGGCGCTTGCCGGACTGCCAATAACTGAGGGCGGTGACGCTGACGACGACGCCGCGGGCGCGCAGCCGCGCCTGGATCCGGTCGAGCGAGAGCCCGCTCGTGGCGATCGCCGCGCGCAGGTGGGTGGCGAACGCGGTGCGCTCACCCTGCTGACCGCCCGCCGTGCTGCCCGCCATGGCCGACCCGCCCCGTAACGCCCCCGACGATCCCCGACACGGTGCACGTTACCAATCCGGCCGAAAGCAGGCGGACACGGTCCGCGGCCGATCTGCCCAAGTGCCGGTTTCCGCCGTGGCTGCTGTCGGATTGGTAACGAATGGCACAGCAGCAGGATCTTCTGCCCTCCTCGCCGGGACGGCCGGTGGTCCGGGGCCGCGCGTCCACTCGGGCGAACGGGCTAGTACTGGCAACTGTGAACCATTGCCCCGGCCTGGGCGGACGCGCTTGTATGACTTGCCCGCGCCGGTGGCTCCGCCTCCCCCCTCACGGCCCATCCGGGTGCGGGCGACAGCCGTGGACGAACGGCTCCGGCTCACCCGGCCGCGTTGTGCGACCGGTCGGGGTGGCCGCGCGATGACCGGTGGCCCGGCGACGCCCCCAGCGCCGGGCCACCGGTCTTATTACCAGCGGGTAGCATCCCGGACATGACGATCCGGAAGAACATCCTGATCACCGGCGCGAGCAGCGGGTTGGGCGAAGGCATGGCCCGCCAGTTCGCCGCGAGAGGACGCAACCTCGCACTCTGCGCGCGGCGCACCGACCGGCTCGAAAAGCTGGCCGCCGAGCTGACCGCGGCGCACCCCGGGATCAAGGTCGTCACGCGCAAGCTCGACGTCACCGACCACGACAGCGTCTTCGCGGTCTTCGAGGAGTTCCGCGCCGAGCTGGGGTCCCTCGACCGGGTGATCGTGAACGCCGGGCTCGGCAAGGGGCAGCCGGTCGGCAAGGGCCGCTTCGACGCCAACCGGCAGACCCTCGAGGTCAACTTCGTCGCGGCCGCCGCCCAGATCGAGGCCGCCGCCGGGATCTTCCGCGCGCAGGGCGCCGGGCACCTCGCCGTCGTCTCGTCGTTCAGCGCGATCCGCGGCCTGCCGGGCAACTTGACCGCGTACGCCGCTTCGAAGGCCGGGATCTCGGCGTTCGTCGACGGCACGCGGCTGGAACTGAAGCGCAAGGGCATCGCGGTCACCGACATCCGGCCGGGGTACATCGAGTCCGAGATGAACGACCGGATCGGCCGGAACCCGTTGCTGGCCAAGGCCGAGAGCGGCGCGCGGGCGCTGGCCAAGGCGGTCGAGGCCGAGCGGGCGCGGGCCTACGTCCCGGCGTGGCCGTGGGTGCCGTTGAGCCTCGCGATGCGCGTGGTGCCGGCCTCGGTGCTGCGGAGGTTCGCGTGACGACCATCGAGGTGCGCGAGGAAGACGCCTTCGACGCGGCCGCGGTGCACGCCTGGCTGGCCGAGCGGGTCGAGGGCCTCGGCGACGAGCCGCCGAGCGTCCGGCAGTTCCCCGGCGGCGCGTCCAACCTGACCTACCTGCTGACCTACCCCGGCCGCGAGCTGATCCTGCGCCGCCCGCCGGCCGGCCACAAGGCGGCGTCGGCGCACGACATGCGGCGCGAGTACCGCGTGCAGCACGCGCTGAAGCCGGTGTTCCCGTACGTGCCGCGGATGCTGGCGTTCGGCGACGACCCGGCCGTGCTCGGCGGCGACTTCTACGTCATGGAGAAGCTCGACGGCCTGATCCTGCGCGGCGACCTGCCGGCGGGCATGACGCTGACGCCCGAGCAGACGCGCGAGCTGTCCGGCAAGGTCGTCGACCGGCTCGTGGACCTGCACGCCGTCGACGTCGAGAAGGCCGGGCTGGCCGACCTCGGCAAGGGCGCGGGGTACGTCGAGCGGCAGATCCGCGGCTGGTCGGACCGGTACGCCGCGGCGCGCACGGACAACGTCGGCGACTTCGCCGAGGTCCGCTCGTGGCTGGCTTCGAATCAGCCCGGCGAGGTCAAGATCTGCCTGATCCACAACGACTACCGGCTCGACAACCTGGTCCTCGACGGGCCGTCGACGCTGAACATCGTCGGCGTCCTCGACTGGGAGATGGCCACGCTCGGCGACCCGCTGATGGAGCTGGGCAGCATGCTCGCCTACTGGGTCGAGGCCGGGGACGACGACGTCATGCAGGCGAGCCGCCGTCAGCCGACGCACCTGCCGGGGACGTTCACGCGCGAGGAATTCGTCACGCGGTACGCGGAAAAGACGGGCCTGCCGATCGGCGACTGGCGGTTCTACGAGGTCTACGGTCTGTTCCGGCTCGCCGCGGTGCTGCAGCAGCTGTACCGGCGCTACCACGACGGCGCCACCCGCAACCCGGCGTTCAAGGACTTCTGGCAGTTCGTCGGGTACCTCGACTGGCGCTGCCGCGAGATCATCGCGAAGGGACGGGTCTGAGTGGGCGCGATCTACCTGGTCCGGCACGGGCAGGCGTCGTTCGGCGCCGAGGACTACGACGCGCTGTCGCCGCGCGGCTTCGAACAGTCCACTGTGGTCGGTGCGGAACTGCTGCGGCGCGAGGTCTCGTTCAGCCAGGTCCGGTCGGGAACGCTGGCGCGGCAGCGGGACACCGCGGCGACGGCGCTGAAGGTGCTCGGCGCGGTCGTCCCGGTCGTCGAGGACCCGCGCTGGAACGAGTACGACCATGTCGACATCGCGCTGCACCACGCCGGGGGTGCGCCGCAGGAGGATTCCCGCGCGTACCAAGGGGTTCTCGACGCGGCCCTGACGGCGTGGACTTCGGCGGGCGCCGCCGGGCCGTGCGCCGAGACGTGGCCCGCGTTCCTCGCGCGCTGTCGCGGGGCGCTCGAAGACCTGGTGGCGTCGCTGGGCAAGGGCGAGCACGCGGTCGTGTTCACCTCCGGCGGCGTGATCGCCACGCTCTGCGGCCTGCTCATGGGCACGCCCGAAGCCGGGCTGCTCAAGCTCAACCGCGTCACGGTCAACGGCGGCATCACGAAGCTGGTGTCCGGCCGCGGCGGCGTCACGATGCTGTCCTTCAACGAGCACCCGCACTTCGAGGCCGACGCGGCTTCGCTGCTCACCTACCGGTAGGAGACGTTCGATGCGGTTCGGCGAGGTCACGGTCATCCCGGTGAACGGGCACGGCCCGGAGGACGTCGTGGTCGACGGCGAAGGCCGGATCTACACCGGCGTCGACGACGGCCGGATCCTGCGCCTGTCGCCCGACGGCAAGCGCATCGACGTCATCGCCGACACGGGCGGGCGGCCGCTGGGACTGGAGCTGTACGGCGACGACGAGCTGCTGATCTGCGACGCGCGGGCGGGCCTGCTGGTGCTGCCGCTGTCGGGTGGCTCGCCTTCGGTGCTGGCAACGTCGGCGCTGGGGCTCGACTTCGTGTTCTGCAACAACGCGGCGGTGGCGGCCGACGGCACGGTCTACTTCACGGATTCGTCGCGCCGTTTCGGCATCGACCACTGGCGCGACGACCTGATCGAGCAGACCGCGGGCGGCCGCTTGCTCCGGCGCGCCCCGGACGGGTCCATCGACCTCCTCCTCGACGGCCTGCAGTTCGCGAACGGCGTGGCACTGGCCCCGGACGAGTCGTTCGTGGCGGTGGCGGAGACGGGCGCGTGCCGGGTGTCGCGGGTGTGGCTGCGCGACGGCCGGTCCGACGTGTTCGTCGACGGGCTGTGGGGCTTCCCGGACAACATCTCGACGGGCACGGACGGCCTGATCTGGATCACGCAGGCGTCCCCGAAGGTCAAGGCGCTCGACGCCGTGCGCCGGCTGCCCGCGTTCCTGCGGGCGGGGATCCGCGCGTTGCCGACGTCGCTGCAGCCGAAGCCGGGCCGCGAGGTGGGCGTCCTGGGCGTCGCGGCGGACGGCAAGGTGGAGCGCGAACTGCGCGGCGAGATCGCCGGGTTCCACATGCTGGTGGGCGTGCGCGAGTGGCAGGGCAAGCTGTACTTCGGCTCGCTGGAGGAGGACGCGATCGCGGTGACGCCTACCATCGGGTGATGCTGACCAACCTCCGGTTCGAATCGCGTCTCCCCACCCAGGACCTCGACCGCGCGCGGCGCTGGTACAGCGAAAAGCTGGGCCTCGAGCCGTCCGAAGAGCGCGAAGGCGGCCTGCGGTACGAAGGCGTGTCGGGCGTCTTCTGCCTGTACGCGTCCGCGGGCGCGTCCGACGGTTCGTTCACGCAGATGGGGTGCTACGTCGACGACCTCGAAGCGTCGGTCGCGGCGCTGCGCGAGCGGGGCGTGGTGTTCGAAGACTACGGGGACGCCGGCATCGTCGAGATCCCCGGGAACTACCCGAGCAAGGGCAGCGGCGAGCGCGCGGCGTGGTTCCGCGACAGCGAAGGCAACCTGATCGGCCTCGCCCAGATCGTGCCCTAGCGGCCGGTCCAGCGGGGTTCGCGCCCGGCGGACCAGGCCGCGTAGAACTCCTTGTGGTCCTTCGCCGTCATCAGCAGTGCCTGTGTCATCGCTTCCAGCTCGATCGCGCTGCCCAGGTCCATGTCCAGCTCGCGGGTCAGCAGCACCTTCGTCGTCGCGTACGCCAGCGCCGGGCCGTCCGCCAGGCGGCGCGCCAGCGCGGAAGCGGTGGCGGGCAGATCGGCGTCCGGGACCACCTGGGAAGCCAGCCCGATCTCCGAAGCACGGGACGCGGAGACCTTGTCGCCCAGGATCAGCAGCTCCGTCGCCCGGCCCAGGCCCACCAGGCGCGGCAGGAGGTAGGCCGAGCCCATGTCCGCGCCGGCCAGGCCGACCTTCGTGAACAGGAACGCGAACTTCGCCGACTCCGCCAGCAGCCGGAAGTCGCTGGCCAGCGCGATCACCGAGCCCGCGCCCGCCGCGACGCCGTTGACCGCCGCGATCACCGGCAGCGGGCACTCGCGCAGCGCCTTCACCACCGCGCCCGTCATGCGGGTGAACTCCAGCAGCTCCGCCGTCTCGAACTTCTGCAGCTCGCCGATGATCTCCTCGACGTCGCCGCCGGAGCAGAACCCGCGGCCCTGCCCGGTGATCACCAGCACCCGCACGTCCTCGTGCTGCGGCAGCTCGACGACGAGGTCCCGCAGGTCGGCGTAGACGTCGAAGGTCAGCGCGTTCAGCTTCTCCGGCCGGGTGAACGTCACCGTGGCGACGCCGTCGGCCACCGAGAAGCCGAAGTGCTCCCACTCCTTCGTCAGCGGTGCGGTCGCGCGGAACGGGCTCATGTCTGGATTCCTCCGCCGTCGAGTACGAGGGTCTGGCCGTTGATCGCGGCGGCTTCCGGGGCCGCCAGGAAGGCGACGGCGAACGCCACCTCTTCCGGGTCGAGCAGTCTGCCGAGCGGGGACGCCGCCGCCAGCGCGGACTCGGCGTCGCCGACAGAGCGTCCCGTCCGTTCCTGGATGCGCGCCACCGAGGTCGCCGTCATGTCGGTGCGGACGAACGCCGGGCAGACCGCGTTCGCCGTGACGCCGGTGCCCGCCAGCTCCGCCGCGACCGCGCGCATCAGCCCGGCCGCCGCGTGCTTCGACGCCGTGTACCCGGCCGTGTACCGGTAGCCGACGTGCGACGCCGTCGACGCCACCGTGACGATCCGGCCGCGGTCGCGCTCGCGCATCCCTGGCAGCACCGCCCGGGTGCACAGGAACGCGCCGGTCGCGTTGACCTCGATCTGCGACCGCCAGTCGTCGAGCGGAGTCTTCGAAAGCGGTGCGCTGGACGAGATCCCGGCGTTGTTCACCAGCACGTCCACCGGCCCGGCGGACGCGAAGTAGGCGGCGACGGCGTCCTCGTCGGTGACGTCGCACTCGGCACGACCCGGCGCGAGCACCTCGTCTCCGGCGGCGCGGAAGCGCGAGGCGATCGCCGCGCCGATGCCGCGGGTGCCGCCGGTGACCACGACCAGGCGGCTCATGCCCGGCCCGCCAGGGCGCGCCGGTCGAGCTTTCCGTTGGCAGTGCGGGGAAGTTCCGTCATGAACACCACTTCGCGGGGGTACTTGTGCTTGGCCAGGTGGGCTTTCGCGTGGTCCTTGAGCTCGTCCGCGGACACCGGGGCGCGCACCACGACGTACGCGCGCGGCACGACCAAGCCGTCGACCTCCTGGCCGACCACCGCGCAGTCGATCACGGACGGGTGCCCGAGCAGGCAGTCCTCGATCTCGCCGGGCGCGACGAACACCCCGCCGACCTTCAGCAGCGCGTCGGCACGCCCGTGATGGCGGAAGAAGCCGTCCGAGTCGCGGCTGAAGAGGTCACTCGACGTCAGCGTGTCGCCGTCGAACGTCTTCGCGGACTTTTCGGCATCCCCGAAGTACTCCAGCGCGATCGTCGGCCCGGTGACCCGCAGCGGCCCGATTTCCCCGTCGGGCAACGGGTTTCCCAGCTCGTCGACGACCTGAGCGTGGTAGCCGGGCACCTCGGTGCCGAGCGTGCCGATCCGCGCCGCACCCGGCCGGTTCGACAGGTAGATGTGGTAGGCCTCGGACGAGCCGATCCCGTCCACCACCGGCACGCCGAACATCGCGTCCCACTTGCGGTGCAGCTCCGAGGGCAGCGCTTCGCCCGCGGACGTCGTCATCCGCAGGCAGCTCAGGTCCTGCTCGGCGGCGGCCGGGTGCGCGACCATCGCGCTCATCATCGTCGGCACGTTGACCAGGACGGTCGGGCGGTGGCGTGCGATCAACTCGAACATCAGGTCCGCCGTGCTGCGCTCGGGGAACGCGATCCCGGCCGCGCCGACGCCGAACGGGAACAGGGCCACCAGGTCGCGCGCGTAGCCGAAGAACAGCTTGGGCACGGCGAGCACGCGGTCGTCCTCCCGCAGCCCGAGCACCTGGACGGCGTACCGCTCGAAGCTCTCTTTCGGACTGCGCAAGGGGTGCACGCACGCCTTGGGCGCGCCGGTGCTGCCGGTGGTGAACTTCCAGATCCCGGTGTCGTCCACTGTGGTCGGTGCGGCGTCGAGGGTGTCCGGTGCGGCGTCGACGAGTGTCCGGAATGGACGCTCGCCGGGCCGTAGCTCGCTTTCCGGCACGCCGGTGACCAGCAGCCTGGTAGCGTCCGCCGTGCGCAACGCGGGCAGCGTGACGGCGTCGGCGACGACCGCGACGGCTTCGGTGTAGCCGAGGTAGTACGCGTAGTCCTTGGGCTGCAGGAACGGGTAGACCTCGGCGGTGACCGCGCCGATCTTCTGCGCGCCGTACCAGGTCGCGACGAACTCGTCGCCGTCGCTCAGCGCCAGCAGCACGCGCTGTCCTCTTCGGACTCCGGCATCGAGCAGCACGTTTCCGACGCGGTTGGCCAGCCGCGCCAGCTCGTCGTAGGTGACCGTGCGGTCCCCGGCGAACAGGGCGATCCGGTCGCCGCGGCCCGAAGCCACGTGCCGGTCGAGGAAGTGCGTGGCGAGGTTGAACGGCTCACTCACGGGCCAGCTCCCGGATCGCTTCCACCAGCAGGTCGGTCAACGTCGAGAACGTCTCGGCGCCTTCTTCCGCGGTCGCCTCGGCGGGCGCGCCGCAGTACGCGTCGGTCATCCCCAGCTCGAGAAAGCCATCTTCGGAAGGCGCCGAAGCCAAGCTGACCGGCACGTGCGGCAACGTCCGCATCAGCGGCTGGTCGACCAGCTCCGGCCGGTCGGCGAGCACGAGCGACGTCTCGTACCGCCCCGCGTGGCATTCGCCGGACCGGAACTCGTCCGTCAACCGCTGCGCGTGCCGCCGCCGGACCAGGTCGAGCAGCGCGACCCGGCCGTCGTAGGCGAAGTTCAACGTCTCCACCGCGCGCCGCAGCGTGACCAGGTGCGCGGGCTCGAAGTGGTTGTTGACCAGCAGGATCCGGCCGAGTCGTTGAGCGATCAGCGCCGAGCCGATGTCGACGAGCAGGGAGTGCAGCGTCTCCTCGCCGATGTGCACGCCGCCGGCGAACCCGGCCGCGAAGCGCGTCACGCCGTAGGGCACCTCGGGCAGCACCAGGACGTGGACGTCCTCATCGGCGGCCAGCCGGTCGGCCGCGCGCTCGCACATCCCGCGTGAGATCAGCGGGTCGGTGCCCAGCGGCGCGTGCGGGCCGTGCGGCTCGATCGCGCCCAGCGGGAGCAGCAGCACGGGGACGCGTGAGCCGTCCGCCAGGGCCGCGACCTGCCGCGAGCTGAGGTCCGCGAAGTACGTCACGCAAATCAAGCTACACCGCAGCGGCCTGGGGTGTATAGAGTTGCGGGCATGCCCGCCGACGCGTTCGAAGCCAGCCCTCAGGAGCTGGTCGTGACGTTGCTGGGCAGCTACGTGCACCCGCGCGAGACCCGGCGGGTGTGGTCGGGCGGCCTGGTCGCGGCGCTCGCCGAGCTGGGCTTTTCCGACGGCGCGGCCCGGATCGCGCTCACCCGCGTCGTGCGCCGCGGCCTCCTCCAGCGTCACCGCGAGGGCCGCACCGTGCACTACTCGCTGACGCGCCGCACCATCGCGCTGCTCGCCGACGGCGATCACCGGATCTTCTCCCTCGGCCGCCGCGAACGCGCCGCCGGCGAGTGGACCGTGCTCTGGCAGAGCATCCCGGAGAGCCGCCGCCAGGCGCGGGAACGCCTGGTCAGGCGGTTGAGGTTCCTCGGGTTCGGGCCGTACCAGGACGGCACCTGGATCGCCCCGCACGACCGCGAGGCCGAGGTCGTCGCCCTGCTCGCCGAGCTGGACGTCACCGAGCACGCCGGCTTGCTGCTGGGCCGGCCGTCGGCCGCGCTCGACGTCCGCCGCTTCGCCGGCCGGGCCTGGGACCTCGACGACCTGGCCGCGCGCTACACCGCGTTCGCCGGCCAGTTCGGCGGGTACGCGGGGAAGGACCTGCCGGACGCCGAAGCCTTCGACGTCCGGACCCGCCTGGTGCACACCTTCCGCGCGTTCCCGTCGCTGGACCCCGAACTGCCCGCCGACCTGGTGCGCGCACCGGAGCACCGGGCGGCCGCGGTCGAGCTGTTCCACGATATGTACGCCGCGCTCGCGAAACCCGCTCAGCGCCATTTCGACGAGGTGACCCGAGGATGACCGAACCCAGCCAAGCCACGCAGGAAGCCCTGAGCTACACCTCGTACCTCGCGCTGGACGAGGTGCTGAACGCCCAGCGGACGCGGTCGGACGAGCACGACGAGCTGCTGTTCATCGTGATCCACCAGGTGTACGAGCTGTGGTTCAAGCAGATCCTGCACGAAGCCGAGTTCCTCCAGGAGAACCTCGCCGCGGGCAACACCGCGCACTCGATCCGGATCCTGCGCCGGATCCTGACGATCCTCAAGGTCGCCGTCGCGCAGATCGACGTCCTGGAAACCATGACCCCCAGCCAGTTCACGAGCTTCCGCACCCGTTTGGACGCTTCGAGCGGCTTCCAGTCGGCCCAGTTCCGCGAGCTGGAGGCGGTGCTGGGGCGGCGTGACGAGCGCGTCTTCGCGCACTACCCCGAAGGCGGCGAGCAGCGGAAACGCATTGCCGAAGCGATGGCGCGACCATCCTTGTTCGACTCTTTTCTCGCGTACCTCAAGGCTTCTGGCTATTCCGTGGAGTGTGACCGAGACGTCACTCGACCGGTGGAGCCGTCCCCGGCCTTGCAGGCGATATTGCTGGACGTGTACAGCGACGACGGCGGACCGTCGGTCGTCGCGGAATGTCTGGTGGATCTCGACGAAGGGATGCAGGAGTGGCGCTACCGGCACGTGAAGATGGTCGAACGCACCATCGGCGACAAGACCGGGACGGGGGGATCGTCCGGCGCGACCTACCTGCGTACCACGCTCTTCCAGCCGATGTTCCCGGATCTCTGGGCCGTACGGAGCCAACTGTGACCACTTTGGACGACCTGCGAGCCGACCACAACGCGCTCGCCCCGCACTACTCCCGCTTCGGGGTCGCCGAACGCCTGCTGCTGTCCGGGCACTCCCACCAGGCGTGGCCCGACGTCGCGGAGGAAGGCTTGCGGGAGTCCTTCGCGGACGCCGCCCGCGACGTCGACGAGAAGTGGGAGCGTGCCTTCGCGAAGGCCGACGAGGTGCGCGCGGGGTTCCGCCTGCTGCTCGGCGACCCGCACGGCGAGTACGCGCTCGGCGCGTCCACGCACGACCTCGTGCTGCGCTTCCTCTCGGCGATGGAGCTGCCGCGAAGACCGCGCCTGGTCACCACCGACGGCGAGTTCCACACGCTGCGCCGCCAGCTCACCCGCCTCGAGGAGGAGGGCGTCGAGGTCGTGCGGGTGCCGCTGGACCCGGTGACGACGCTCGCCGAGCGCGTCGCCGCCGAGGTCGACGACCACACCGCCGCGGTGCTCGTGTCGGCCGTGCTGTTCGAGACGTCCCGGCTGGTGCCGGGGCTCGCGCACCTGGCCGACTCCTGCCGCGCCCGGTCGATCGAGCTGGTCGTCGACGCCTACCACGCGCTCGGCGTCGTGCCGGTCGCGCTGCACGACCTCGGGCTCACCAACGCCTGGGTGCTCGGCGGCGGGTACAAGTACCTGCAGCTCGGCGAGGGCAACTGCTTCCTGCGGCTGCCCGCGCACGCCCAGGAGCTGCGCCCGGTGATCACCGGCTGGTACGCCGAATTCGGCGCGCTCGCCGACGAGCGCCACCCGGGCGCGGTGCCGTACGCCACCGGCGGCGACCGCTTCGCCGGCGCCACCTACGACCCGGCCAGCCACTACCGCGGCGTCCGGGTCCAGCGGTTCTTCGCCGAACAGGGCCTCACGCCGGAATTCCTGCGCGAGGTTTCGCAGCACCAGGTGGGGCTGCTCGCGTCGGTGTTCGACTCGCTCGACCTGCCGGAAGACGTCGTCACGCGGGATCGTTCGGTGGAGCTGGACCGGATCGGCGGATTCCTCTCGCTGCGCTGCGCCGACGCCGCCGGGCTGCAGGCGGCGCTGGCCGCCCAGGGCGTCCGGACCGACAGCCGGGGGCACCACCTGCGCTTCGGGCCCGCGCCGTACCTCTCCGACACCCAGCTCGAGACGGCGATGGCCGTCCTCGGCAAGGTGGTCCGCGGCTGATCTCCGCGTTACCCGTCCGTATCCCGGGACCTCCACTGGTCCGGTGTCCGGAGGGGATCTAGGTTGGTGCCGGGAACCCACGTCGCGGACGACCTCCGCACGCGGCTCCCGCCACCCCGTGAAGCGCGTCCCGGCCACGAACCGGGCGCGGGAGACAAAGGAGTCACCACCGTGACCGAAGGAGTGTTCGCCCGGGGCACCGGGCACGAACAGGTCGTGTACTGCCACGACGAAGCCAGTGGCCTGAAGGCCATCATCGGCATCTACTCCACCGCGCTCGGACCCGCTTTGGGCGGGACGCGCTTCCACCCCTACGCCACCGAAGCGGACGCGCTCGACGACGTGCTCGCGCTGTCCAAGGGCATGGCGTACAAGAACGCGCTGGCCGGGCTCGACCTCGGCGGCGGCAAGGCCGTGATCATCGGCGACCCGAAGACGCTCAAGTCCGAAGCGCTCCTGCGCGCGTACGGGCGCTTCGTGCAGTCCCTCGGCGGCCGCTACATCACGGCGTGCGACGTGGGCACGTACGTGCAGGACATGGACGTCGTGGCCCGGGAATCCCGGTACGTCACCGGCCGCTCGCCGGAAGACGGCGGGGCCGGCGACTCGTCCGTGCTCACGGCGTTCGGCGTCTTCCAGGGCATGCGGGCCTCGGCCGAGCACCTCTGGGGCAGCCCGGACCTGGCGGGCAGGCGCGTCGGCGTGGCCGGCGTCGGCAAGGTCGGGCACATCCTCGTCGGGCACCTCGTGGACGCCGGCGCGCAGGTGACGATCACCGACGTCTACGCGCCCGCGATCTCACGCACGCTCGAGAGCTACCCGAACGTCCAGGTCGTGTCCGATGTGGACACCCTGCTGCGCACCGAGCTGGACGTCTTCGCGCCGTGCGCGCTGGGTGGCGTGCTGAACGACGAGACGGTGCCGGTGCTCGGCGCGCGCGTCGTCTGCGGCGCGGCCAACAACCAGCTCGCGCACGCCGGCATCGACAAGCAGCTCGCCGACCGCGGGGTGCTGTACGCGCCGGACTACCTGGTCAACGCGGGCGGCGTGATCCAGGTCGACGACGAGCGCCACGGCTTCGACTTCGCGCGCGCCAAGCGCAAGACGACGGCCATCTTCGACACGACGAAGGCGGTGTTCGCCCTGGCGGACGCCGACGGCGTGCCCCCGGCGACGGCGGCCGACCGCCTGGCCGAGCGCCGGATGGCGGAGGTCGGGCGGCTGCGGTCCATCATGACGGGGTGAGCCTTCCTCCCGAAGAGATCTTTCTCGCGGCGGGCGTGCGGGGTTTCCTGCACGCCCGCCGTCTCGGTTCCGCAGGCGAGCTGGGCGTCGACGCCGACGCGCCCGTCGTGCTGGCGTCGGTGGTGAAGGTGCCGCTGGCTTTCGAGTTCGCCAGGCAGGTGGCGGCGGGCCAGCTCGACCCGGCGGACCGCGTCCGCGCCACGGCGGCCGACCGGCTCGGCGGCAGCGGTTCGTCGGGTTTCGCCGACGACGTTTCCTACAGCCTGCGGGATGCGGCGCTGCTCGCCCTGTCGGTGTCGGACAACACGGCCGCGGACCTGCTGTTCGACCGGGTCGGGGTGGAGAACGTGCGGTCTCTGCTGCTCGAGCTGGGGCTGACGCGCACCACCGTCATCGGCGCCCCGCGCGACCTGCTGCGCACGATCATCGACGACACCGCGGCCGGGCTTCCGTTGCGTGCCTTGGATCCCTTGCGGACTTCCGCGACCACCCCGCGCGAGATGACCTCTTTGCTGTCGGCGGTGGCGAACGACCCCGGGCCCGGCGCTCAGGTCCTGGAGTGGATGTCGGCGCAGGTGAGCTGGCACCGGCTGACCGCGGGGTTCCCACCGGAGGTCGCGGTGGCGGCCAAGACGGGCACGATGCCGGGGATCCGCAACGAGATCGGGATCGTGACGTACCCGGACGGGGACGCGTACGCGGTGGCGGTGTTCACGGTGGGTGGAGCGGAGACGCTGCGCCGTCCGGACATCGACCGCGCGATCGGCGCCGCGGCCCGGGCGGCGGTGGATCAGCTCCGGTCGTAGAACACGTCCCACGGCCGGGCCCCGCGCGGCTCCGTCACGAGCCGCGAAACGCCGTCGTCGCGCAGGACCTCCGCCGCGATCTCCGCCAGCTTCGCCGCCTGCGGGTGTGGGTCCGACGACGGCCAGGCGAACGCCGTCCGCGCCCGCAGCACCTCGCCTTCCAGCGGTCGCCACACCACTCGCGGTTCCTTGCGGGGCCGCGCCTCGAACGCCACGCCGTGCCCCGCCAAGACCAAGCCCAGCACGAACTCCGGGTTGCGCGCGTGCCGGATCGAAGCCGGGCGGAAGCCGTGGTCCCAGCACGTGCGCAGCAACGCGTCGTAGCTCCCCGGCGCCGCCGCGCGCGGTGCGTGCACCAGGCCTTCGCCGGCGAGGTCGGCCAGCGCCAGCGAAGCGCGGCGGGCCAGTGGCGAGTCGCGGGGGAGGACCACGCCCAGCGGCGTGTCGACGGCCGGGCCGAGGTCGAGGCCCACGACGTCCACCGGGAGCTGGAGGAGTCCCGCGTCCAGTGACCGGTCGGCCAGCAGCCGGGCCTGCTCGGCGGTGGTCAGCTCCTGCAGGTCCAGCCGGACGGCCGGGTGCTGCGCGGCGAAGGCCGTCAGGATCCCGGCGAGCACCCGGCCGGGCAGCTCCGGCGGCACGCCCGCGCGCAGGGCGTCCACCTCGCCGCGCTCGGCCTTCGCGACCAGCGCCGTCATCCGCTCCCAGCGGCTCAGCAGGTCCCGGGCTTCGGCGCGGAGCACCTCACCGGCTTCGGTGAGCGTGACGCGCCGGCCGCGGTCGAACAGCGTCGCGCCTAGCTCGGCTTCAAGCCGCTTCACGCGCTGGCTCAACGGCGGCTGCGCGATGCCGAGCCGGTCGGCGGCGCGACCGAAGTGCAGTTCGTCGGCGACGACCAGGAAGTACCGCAGCGAACGGAGGTGGTCCACGCTGTGACGATACCCATCCGCATATCGACATGCCGACGTCCCGATCTTGGACAGAGCGGCGTGCTTCGTGGTCTGGTGCCGAGATGAACACAGGACTCAGCAGACGCGGGCTGTTCGGCGCGGGCGCGGCGGCGGCCTCGGTCCTCGCCGGCGTCTCCGCGGCCTCGGCGGCCTCGGCGGCCTCGGCGGCCTCGGCGGCCCCGGCGACGCGGGGGACGTCGCAGATGACCTTGCGGTGGTGGGGAAACAACGGCTGGGAGATCCGCGTCGGGACGAAGACGGTCCTGATCGACCCGTGGCTGACCCGCTTCAAGACCGGCACGTACACCCCGGCGGGCGCGGACCCGAAGACACCGCTGTCGGTGAACGAGGCCCTGATCGACGGCTACCTCGACCGCGGCGAGCTGCGCGCGGACCACATCCTGGTCACCCACGGCCACTACGACCACCTCACCGACGTCCCGTACCTGGCCCGACGCACCGGCGCAACGGTCTTCGGGAGCGAGACTCATTTGAGTCTCATGGCGGCGCTGGGTGCCCCGGAGGACCAGCTGGCGATCGCGAGCGGCGGCGAGGACCTGACGTTCGACGGCTACTCGATTCGCATCCTGAGGTCCCTGCACTCGGCGACCGGCACCCGGGCGCGAGTGCCGTTCCCGGGCTCGCGGACGCTGTCCCGCCGCGACCGCCCGCGGGTGATCGAGGACCTGGTCGAGGGCGGCACACTGGCGTACGCCGTCTCGGGTGGCGGCGCGAGCGTGCTGAACTTCGGCGGCTCGAACTACGTCGAGTCCGAGTTGGCGGGCCTCCACCCGGACGTGGTGCTGCTACCGGTGGGCGGCGCGAAGGTGACGCAGTACGTGCCGCGCCTGCTGCGCACGCTGGGCAACCCGAGGTATGTGGCGGCGACGCACTGGGATGACTTCGACCTGCCGCTGGGTCAGGCACACGACCCGAACGGAGGCTTGGAGATCCTGCGCAAGGCAGTGGCGGCGGCGAGTCCGGCCAGCGAGTTCGTGGTCCTGGACCACCTGGGCTCGTTCGTCCCGTAGCCAAGCCGAAGGCCCCCACCGACCGCGGTGGGGGCCTCCGGCGGGAACAGGTCAGCCGCTCTTGCGGCGGAACGTCCGCTTGTTGGCCGCGGGCCCGTGGGCGTGCTGGTTCTTGCCCCCGCCGTTCTCGTGGGCCGCACCCGAGCGCGCGTGGGCCTGCTTGCGCTCCAGCGCCTCCCGGAACTTGCGCTTGACGTCGTCCTCCTCGCCGCTGGGCGACGGGTTCGGTTCACTCATGCCTACCTCCGGAACTGACGACGTGTGACCGCTCCAGCCTGGCACCACTCAAACCGCTTGGCGAGTCGATTACGCCACACCGTCAGCGTTGGGGCGACGGCACTCCGCCGAACTGGACCGACTTCCGCGTCAGCGGGCGGCCGCAGTGGTCGCACAGCAGGATCGGCCGCAGCCGGTTGCCGCATTCGACGTGGTGGAGTGTGATGTCGGGCTCCTGGCCCGCGACCTCGAAGCCGCGCGACCACTCCGCGATGAACGCCAGCGCCGGGAAGAACGCCAGCCCCTTCGCCGTCATCCGGTAGTCGCGCGCGTCCGTGCGCGTGGCCGCCGTGCCGGTGCGCAGCACGCCGACCTCGACCAGCTTGCTCAGCCGGGCCGACAGGACGCTCGGCCCGATGCCCAGCTCGCGCTCGAACTCCGAGAAGTGCCGGCAGCCGAGCAGCGCCGACACCAGCAGGCCCGTCGACCAGCGGTCGCCCAGCAGCTCCATCGTGTCGGGGAAGAACATCATCGGGTCGCCGGCCAGCGACTCCGCGTCCTTGCGGCGGAACCGCTTGGACGCCGTCGCGGCGGCGACGCCGGTGCTGTCCAGCCGCGACGCTCGCACGTCACGCGCGTCGACGCGGCGGCCGCAGGCGCCGCAGCCGAGGGGCGCTGATGTAGCCAGCTCACAGTCGAGGTGGATCAGCGTCGGCAGCACCTCGCGGCGGCCGTCGACCCACTCGCGCTCCCACGCCCAGATCGAGATCAGCAGCGGCCACAGCTCCAGGCCGCGCTCGGTGAGCCGGTACTCGTGCCGCGTGCGGCGCGCGTCCCGGTACGGCTCGCGCGTGAGCATGCCCGCGTCCACCATGTCGCGCAGGCGCCCGGACAGCGCCGTCGGCGAAATCCCCAGCCGCAGGCGCAGCTCCTCGTACCGCCGGAAGCGCAGGAACAGGCTCTGCAGGATGAGCAATGTCCACTGGTCGCCGACCAGCTCGAGCGCCCGGCGGAGCGGATCCCCCGCAGGCCGGATTCGCTGTGCCGTCGCTTCGGTCACCGTCTGTCCCCCTTGTTGCTGAGCGGCCTCAGCGTAGCACCTGACTACAGCTAAAGAAGCCTATTGACACCTGGGTACACAAATCATAGTCTCATCCCCATCAGCCAGCGCGGTGAGCCCGACAGTCAGGGAGCAGCCCGATGACCAGCACCTCCGAACAGCCGCTGATGGTGGCCCGGACGGCGGACACCGGCGAGGCCAACCCCTACCTGCTCGGCGTCTACGCCCCGGTCGGCACCGAGATCGACGCGGAAGACCTGCAGGTCATCGGCGAGATCCCCAAGGACCTCAACGGCGTCTACCTGCGCAACGGCCCCAACCCGCGGTTCGCCCCGGAAGGCCGCTACCACTGGTTCGACGGCGACGGCATGATCCACGCCGTCCACCTGGAGAACGGCAAGGCGCGCTACCGCAACCGCTGGATCCGCACGAAAGCCTTCGAGGCCGAGTCCGCGGCCGGCCGGGCGCTCTGGACCGGCGTCATGGAGAACCCGGCGGGCAACCCGTTCGGCAACACCCATGGCCTCGGGCTCAAGGACAACGCCAACACCGACGTGATCTTCCACCGCGGCCGCGTCCTCGCGACCTGGTACCTGTGCGGCTCGCCGTACGCGGTCGACCCGCTCTCGCTGGAGACGCTGGGCGCCGAGGACTTCCTCGGCACGCTGGTCGGCGACATGATGGCCCACCCCAAGGTGGACGAGGCCACCGGCGAGCTGTTCTGGTTCGACTACGGGCCCCGCCCGCCGTACCTGCGCTACGGCGTCATCAGCGCGGACGGCCGGGTCGTGCACACCACCGAGATCGAGCTGCCCGGCCCGCGCCTGCCGCACGACATGGCCATCACCGAGCACCACGCGGTGCTGATGGATCTGCCGCTGGTCCAGGACGTCGAAGCCGCGAAGCTGGGCCGGCACAAGCTGCACTTCGACCGCTCGATGCCGAGCCGCTTCGGTGTCCTGCCACGCTACGGAGACGGTAGCCAGATCAAGTGGTTCGAAGCGAGCCCGTGCTACATCTACCACGTCGTCAACGCCTGGGAGCAGGGCGAAGAGGTCGTCCTCGACGTCTGCCGGGTGCGCAAGCCCCAGCCGCGCGCCGACGCCCACACGCCGCTCGCGAAGATGCTCTCCTACCTGCGGCTCGACGCCCAGCTGCATCGCTACCGCTTCAACCTGCGGACCGGCGTGTGCCGCGAGGCCCCGCTCGACGACGCCAACACCGAGTTCCCGACCGTCGACTCCCGTGGGGTCGGCCGGGCGAACCGGTACTCCTACGCGGTGCACATCTCGCCCGAGTCGACGCTGAAGTTCGACGGGCTCGTGCGCTACGACAATCTTGCCGGCTCCAAGACCGAATACCGGTTCGGTCCCGGCCGGTGGGGCAGTGAGGCTCCGTTCGCACCCCGCGAAGGAGCGGCCGCCGATTCGGCGGACGGTCATCTGGTGACGTTCGTGCAGGACGAGCGCGAGGGACGCTCGGAACTGGACATCTTCGACGCCGCCGAGCTCGCTGCCGGACCCGTGGCCAGGGTCCTGTTGCCCCAGCGGGTTCCGCTCGGTTTTCACGCGACCTGGGTCCGGGCGGACCAGCTGGAAAACCTCCGTTCATGAGATGCCATCGAGAGGGTCGCGCCCGGGGCTTCCGGGCGCGGGGATGGTGGAGTGCGGAGACGATCGACCGGCTCGTGAAGGAGCGGGTCAGTGCCGACCCGGAGGGTCTCGCGCTGGTCGATCCACCGAACACCACCGCACTGGTCGGACGCGACCCGGTGCGGTGGGCCTGGAACCGGCTCGACGAACGCGTCGACGTCCTGGCCGCGTTCCTGCTCGCCAGAGGGGTGCGAGCAGGTGACGTCGTGGCCGTGCAGCTGCCGAACTGCGCGGCCCTGGTCCAGGCGTTCCTCGCGATCGTGCGGATCGGCGCGATCGTCACCCCGTTCCCGGTGTCCTACCGGGAGCACGAACTCGGCCCGATGTGCCGGCGCACCGGGTCCGTCGGGGTGGTGACCGCATCCAGATACGGCGAGCACGCGCTCGCCGGGGCGGCCCTTGGGCTAATCGGCGCTTCGGCGCCGTCGGTCCGGTTCGTCGTCGCCCGGGGGGACGACGAGCCGGCCGGCGCCCTGGCCTGGCCCGAGGCTCCACTGTCCGAAGCGGAGCGATCCGCTCTGGACTCGTATTTGTCCACTTTGGACACCGACGTCGACGACTGCGTGACGATCTGCTGGACGTCCGGCACCGAAGCCGAGCCGAAGGCGGTCCCGCGCTGCCACGGCGACTGGCTCGCGACGGCCGCGGGCTGCGCCCAGGCAGCGGGCCTCACCTCCGAAGACGTGCTGCTCTCGCCGTTCCCGATGACGAACATGGCCGGCATCGGCGGGATGTTCCTGCCGTGGCTGCTGACCGGCGCGGTGTTCGTGCCCCACCACCCGTTCGACCTGACGGTGTTCCTGGGGCAGCTCGCGGCCGAACGCGTGACGTACACGCTCGCGCCGCCCGCGTTGCTGACCATGCTGCTGCACAACGAAAAGATCCTGTCCGGGGTGGACATCTCGAGCGTCCGCAAGATCGGCTCCGGCTCGGCGCCGCTTTCGCCGTGGCTCGTGCGCACCTGGGCCGAGCGGCACGGCATCGACATCATCAACTTCTTCGGCTCCAACGAGGGCACCGCGCTGCTGTCCGCGCCGATCGACCTGCCGGACCCGGAGCAGCGCGCGAGCTACTTCCCGAACTACGCCTCCGACGTCACCTGGTCGACGCCGGTTGCCGGCTGGACGTCGGTGCGGCTGCACGACCCCGTCACCGGCGAGCACGTGACCGAACCCGGGCGGCCCGGCGAACTGCGCATCGCCGGGCCGACGGTGTTCGCCGGCTACCTCACGTCGATGGGCGAGCCGCTGGACACTTCGGCGTTCGACGGCGACGGCCACTTCCGCACCGGCGACGTCTTCGAGATCGCCGGCGAACGCGGCGAGTTCCTGCGGTACGTCGACCGGAGGAAGGACCTGGTCATCCGCGGCGGGATGAACATCTCGCCGGCCGAGGTCGAGGGCCTGCTGGCCGGGCACCCGGACGTCGCCGACGTCGGCGTCATCGGCGTGCCCGACGACGTCATGGGCGAACGCGTGTGCGCGGTCGTCGTGCCCGGCGCGCGGAAGCCGTCTCTGGAAGAGCTGGTCGCCTACCTGCGTGAGAAGAAGGTGGCCGCGTTCAAGCTGCCGGAACGGCTCGAGTACGCCGACGCCTTGCCGCGCAACCCGGTGGGGAAGATCCTGAAGCGGCAGCTGCGGGAAAGTCTGGAGTGAGGCCATGACCGTGTTCGTGCTGGGCGGGGCGCAGACCGACTTCGCACGTAACTACGCGAAGGAGGGGCGCGGGATCCTCGAGCTGTTCGCCGAGGTCGTGCCCGCTGCGCTCGCGGATGCGGGGGTCAGCGCCTCGGACGTGGGCGTCGCACACGTCGGCAACCTCGCGGCGGAGCTGTTCACCGGCCAGGCCCAGCTCGGCGGGCTGCTGGTGGCGGCCGTGCCGGAGCTGGACGGGGTGCCGTCGACCCGGCACGAGGCCGCGTGCGCGTCCGGCAGCACCGCCGTGCTCGCCGCGTGCGCCGATCTCGAGTCCGGCCGCTACGACCTGGCGCTGGTCGTCGGCGTCGAGCTGATGCGGGGCGTCGACGGGCAGCGGGCCGCCGAGCACCTCGGGTCCGCCGCGTGGGCCGGGCACGAAGCCGTCAACGCGAAGTTCCCGTGGCCCGCGCTCTTCGCCGACGTCGCTTCCGCGTACGACGAGCGGTACGGGCTCGATCCCGCCCACCTCGGGCAGTTCGCTTCGCACGCTTTCGACCGCGCGGCAAGGAATCCGCTCGCCCAGGCCCGCGACTGGCATTTCCCGGCCGGCGCGTTCGGAGCCGACGACGCACTGAACCCGGTCATCGAAGGCCGTCTGCGCAAGCAGGACTGCGGCCGGATCACCGACGGCGCCGCGGCGGTCCTGCTGGCCGCACCCGCGTTCGCCGAACGGCTGGGCGGTGGTTTCCCGCGCATCGCGGGCTTCGGCCACCGCACCGCGCACATCGGCCTCGCCGACAAGATCGCGTCCGGCGGCGAGTACCTGTTCCCGCACCTGCGCGGCGCGGTCGTCGACGCCTACGACCGCGCGGGCGTGCCCGGGCCGGACGCGCTCGACGTCGTCGAACTGCACGACTGCTTCACGATCACCGGGCTGGTCGCGCTGGAGCACCTCGGCGCCGCACCGCCGGGTGACGGCGGCCGGTTCGTCGCCGACGGCGGGCTGGACGCGGCCGGGATCAACCCCGGTGGCGGCCTGCTCGGCCTCGGGCACCCGGTCGGCGCGACCGGCGTCCGCATGCTGCACGACGTCGCCCGGCAGGTGACCGGGACCGCGGGTGAGACGCAGGTCGAGGGCGCGCGGACGGCGCTGACGCTCAACGTCGGCGGCTCGTTCACCACGGTGGTCACCGTGATCGTGCAGGCGTCCGCATGAGGCTTTCGGTGTCGCTGGGGCTGTGGCAGGACCGCCGGCCGGAGGAGGCCCTCGAAACCGCGCGCGCCGCCGAGGCCGCCGGGTATCCGGAGCTGTGGATCGGCGAGATGGCGACGTGGGACGCGTTCGCCTTGGGGACGGCGATCGGTGCGGCGACTTCGTCTCTGTCGCTGACGTTCGGGCCGCTCGCGGTGACCGTGCGGGACCCGGCGACGATCGCGATGGGCGTCGCGTCGGTCGCCGCCCTGACTGGGCGGACGACCGGGGTCGCGCTGGGCACGTCCAGCGACGTCGTGGTGCGCGGCTGGCACGGCCGGTCGCGTGCGCGTTCCGCGACGGCACTGGAAGAGTCGGCGATCGCCGTGCGGCAGCTGGTGTCCGGCGAGAAGTCCACTGTGGACGGATCGGTGGTGGGCTCCCGGGGCTACCGGTTGCGGTTGGCCGCCCCGAAGTCGCCGTTGACGATCGCGGCGTTCGGCCCGCGCGCCCTCGACGTCGCCGCGCGGCACGCCGACCGGATGGTGGTCAACCTGGTCAGCCCCGCGGCGGCGGCGACGCTGGTCCGCGGCGTGCGGGAAGCGGCTGCGCGGGCCGGGGCCGAGGCGCCGCCGGTGGCCGCGTGGGTGGTCGCCGCGGTCGACCCGCGACCGGCCGAGATCGAGCAGCTGCGCCGAGGCGTGGTCGGCTACCTGGCGGCGCCGGGCTACGGCGAGATGTTCCGCGCGGCGGGCTTCGGCGAGCTGGTCGACTTCGCGCGCACTCGCCCGCACCCGCGTGAGCTGCTGGCGGCGGTGCCCGCCGAGGCGATCGCGGTGGTCGGGTTGCTGGGGTCACGCGAGGTGGTCGCTGCGAAGGCGGCCGAGTACGCGGAGGCGGGGATCGACGAGCTGGCGATCGTCCCCGCGACCAGCGATGACGACCCCGGAGGCGCGAAAACCCTCGCGGCAGTGGCTGCGGCGCTCAGCTGATCGCGTCCGGGGCGTTCAGTTCGGCGTGGGCGCTGGTGGCTGTGCTCCGCCTCGGTGGTGCGGAGGCTCTTGCGGTGGTGTCCGCGGGCTTGGCTGATCGCGTCCGGGGCGTTCGGCTCGGCGAGGGCGCTGGTGGCTTGCTCCGCCTCGATGGCGCGGAGGCTCTTGCGGTGGTGTCCGCGGGGTTTGGCTGCTCGTGCGGGGCGTGTGCGTTCAGCTCGGCGAGGGCGCTTGCCGCCATACTCCGCCTCGGTGGCGCGAAACCCTCGCCGCGTGTCGATCCGCGGTCGTCCCGTTCGACGCGTAGGTATGACCGAGCCGACGCACACCGAGAACCTCGACCAGAACGGGTCCGCGGCGCTGCCGTGGAGCAGGGCGCGCGACCTCCTCGCCACCCAGACCCCGCACGAGACCCTGACGTTCTTCGTCGGAACCGTCCGCCCCGACGGCCGCCCGCACGCCGCGGGTGTCGGCGCCGTCTGGGTGGACGGCGCGCTGTACTTCAAGGGCGGCCCGGGCACGCGCCGGTCCCGCAACCTCGCGGCGAACCCGGCGTGCAGCGTGTCGGTGCGCCTGAACGGGCTGGACCTCACGATGGAGGGCGAGGCCCACCGCGTCACCGATGCACCGACCCTGGAGCGGGTCGCCGCCGTCTACCGCGAGGGTGGCTGGCCCGCCACGGTCGTCGGCGACGGGCTGACGGCCCCGTTCACCGCGCCGAGCGCCGGACCCCCGCCGTGGAACCTGTACCGGCTCACGCTGCACCGCGCGGTCGGCGTCGCCGGCGCCGAACCGCACGGCGCCAGCCGCTGGGACTTCAGCCGCTGACCGCCGCGGATGAGCCCACGTGGTGTCAACCGGCGCCCGTGGCGCCGTCGCGCGGTGCCGCCCCAGGGGGACGGCACCTCGATCGGACGGCGCCGAGGCCGGGCTCAGCCGCCGATCGACGCCGCTACGAGTGCTCCGATGTGGCGCATGCCGTCCGCGTTCGGGTGCAGTGGGGCCGCCACCGAGGTCGGGATCACGCTCTCGAACCACTTCACCCCGGGCAGCTTGCACACGTCGTGTCCGATCGACGCCGTCCGGACGTCGACGTACCGTGCGTTGTGCGCGGCCGCCTGGCGGGCGAGTGCCGCGTTCGTCTTGTCGATGCTGCCCTGGATGTAGTTCGCGTCGCGCGGGGTCAGGGGCGCGACCGGCCAGCACCCGTTGTGCGGCAGGTACGTGCCGTACCCGGCGACGAATACGGCCGCGTTCGGGGCATGAGCGTGGATCGCGTCCAGCAGCGCGCCCCACGTCGGTTCGAACGCCGCGATCTTCTCGGCCAGCTGGTCGTGACCGCCGGCCGTGTAGCGGTCGACGCAGTCCGGGTTGATGCCGGGTAGCAGGTTGATGCAGCCGGTCGCCGCCCCGACCAGGCCGACGTCGTTGCCGCCGATGGTCACCGTGACGGTCTTCGTGGTCGCGCCGAGCGCGTCGAGCTGCGGCGGGACCGCGCCGGTCTCCGTCGACTGCGGTGCGTACATGTCCGCGGTCGTCGCGCTGGAGCAGGTGACGTCCTGGAGCGGGACGCCGAGCCGCTTCGCGGCGACGTGCGGGTAGTTCGCGAGCGACCGCAGGCAGCCCGGGGAGGAGAGGTCCGGGGGCAGGATCAGCGGGCCGGCCGCCGCCGAGTCGCCCAGGGCCACGTACTCCCCGGTGGTGCTCGCCTCCGCCGTACCCGCCGTCGTCGCCAGTGCCGCGACCAGGACCGTGATGAACGCCGTTGTCCTCACTCGCACGCCGTCCTCCTTGACGCTGTGCTGATGGTTGGCTTCCGTGACACCATCGGCACCGAGGGTGGCCGGATTGACTGGGAATCCGGGCAGAGAACGAGGGGATCGGTTGTGACGGAGCACAAGCCCGGCGGGGACCTGGCCCTCGGCGGGCAGCGCGTCCACGAGCGGCTCACCCAGGAGGAGCCGCAGCTGATCGCGCGGGTGCTGGCGCGCATCCAGGAGCAGGTCGCCGACTACCGGCGGCTGCCGGTGGAGGAGCTCGCCGGCGACATCGCGCGGATCACCCAGCAGGCGGTGCGCGCGTTCGCCCGCAGCCTGCGCGAAGACCGGCAGCTCAACGACGCCGAGCTGCGGCAGATCGGCTCGTCCGCGGTCCGCCGGGCTGAAGAGGGCTTTCCGCTGGAGGCCGTGCTGACCGCGTACCACGTCGGCGCGCGGGAGATCTTCGCCGTCGGCTCGGCCGACGCGGGCCGCGGCGACGTCGCCGACCTCCTCGACGTCGCCGACCGGGTGCTCGCGTTCGTCGGCACCGTCACCGGCGCGGTCACGCGGGGGTACCTGGAGGAACTGCGCACGAAGGTCGGGCAGGAGCACACCGCGCGCCGCACGCTGCTCTCGGTGCTGGCCGACGGCGGTCCCGTCGACGTCGTCGCCCGCAGCGCCGGGATCACGCTGCCGGCGCGGTACTTGGTGCTGAGCGTCGAGCTGGGGCCGCACGCCGACGAGGCGTCCCCCGGCGTCGACGCGGACATCGCGATCCGGCGGAAGCTGCGCCGGTTCCTGGCGGCGTTCGAGCAGTCCTGCGGCGACGGCGTGCTGGCGTCGCTGGACGGCCCGGGCGGGCTCGTCCTGTTGCCGCTGGTGGGCCGGTTGTCGACCGTCTCGGAGTGGGGTTCGCTGCTGGCCGCGGCCGGGCGCGCGGCGGGCGTGGACGTGCTGGCGGCGGCCGACACGGCGGCGCCGTCGGAAGTTCGGGAAGTGGCGGGGCGGACAGGTGAGGTGCTGGACGTGCTGCGCTGGTTCGGCCGTCCGCCGGGGCTGTACCGCCTCGACGACGTGCTGGTGGAGTACCAGCTGACCCGCCCGGGCGAGGCCCGCGACCGGCTCGCGGCCGCGCTCGCACCGCTGGACGCGCACCCGGAGCTGGTCGAAACGCTGTCGACGTACCTGGAGCTGGACACGAACCGCCGTCGCACGGCGGCTCGCCTGCACGTCCACCCCAACACGGTCGACTACCGCCTGCGCCGCGTCCGCGACCTGACGGACATCGACCCCCTCCACCCGGCCGGCCTCCCGCGCATCATCGCGGCCCTGGCGGCCCGCCGGGCTGCACCCCCACGCTGACGTGTCGTCCCGTCAATCACACGAGATGCCCCTCCAATCACGCGAGTTCCGCCTCTGATCACGCGAGATACGGGCCGGATCACGCGAGTTCGGTGGACCGGAAGGGTCTATCCCGTGATCGGTGTTTCCGGCGTTGTTGTTCAGTAGGTCTCGGCTCCCGGCCAGCGGTCACCGAAGGTGATGGCGAACGCGTTGATCACTGGTTTCCAGCGCATCGTCCATCGGGCGCGGCCTGTCCCGGTCGGGTCCAGGCTGCGGGTCACAAGATACAGACACTTCATCGCGGCCTGCTCGGTCGGGAAATGCCCCCGCGCACGAATCGCCCGCCGATAACGGGCATTCAATGATTCGATCGCGTTCGTCGAGCAGATCATCGTCCGGATCTCGACGTCGTAATCGAGGAACGGAATGAACTCCTCCCAGGCGTTGCGCCAGAGCCGGATCATTGCCCCGTACTTCTTCCTCCATTTCTCCTCGAGTTCGTCCATCGCGATAGCCGCGGCATCCGGACTGGGTGCAGTGTAGACGGGTTTGATGTCCCGCTTCACCGCGTCCCAATCCCGACTCGAAACCAACCGGAAGGTGTTCCGGATCAAGTGGACAATGCAGGTTTGAACAATAGTTTTCGGCCAGACGTTCGCCACCGTATCGGGAAGCCCTTTGAGGCCGTCACAGACGAGGAAGAACACGTCGGCCACGCCGCGGTTCTTCAGGTCGATCAGCACGCTCATCCAGAACTTTGCCCCCTCGCCACCGGCGCCCATCCACAGGCCCAGGACGTCCTTGCGGCCATCCACGGTGACCCCGATGGCAGCGTAGACGGGCCGGTTGGCGACCTGCCCGTCGCGGACCTTGACGTGGATTGCGTCGATGAACACCGCCGCGTACACGGCGTCGAGCGGGCGGTTGGCCCAGTCGTTCATTTCGGCGACAACCTTGTCGGTGATCCGCGAGATCGTCTCCTTGCTGACCGAAGCTCCGTAGATTTCGGCGAAATGCGCGGATATGTCGCCGGTGGTCATCCCTTTCGCATACAGCGACAGCACGATTTCGTCCACATCTGTGAGCCGCCGTTGCCGTTTCTTCACGATCTGCGGCTCGAACGTGCTCTCCCGGTCCCGCGGAACCTCGATCTGAACTTCGCCGGCGGCATCCGAGATCACCGTTTTCGGCCGTGCACCGTTGCGCACGTTCGTCGACTCACGGCCCGGGTCGGCCTGGTTCTTCTCGTGCCCGAGGTGCTCGGTCATCTCTTCGTTGAGGGCGGTTTCCAGCACGTTCTTGGTGAACAGCTTCAGCAGGCCGTCCGGGCCGGTCAGTGCCAGCCCGCGAGCCTTCGCCTCGGCCACCATCGCCGCCGCGGCGGCCTGCTCCGGCGACAGCTCCCGCGCCGGCTCGGACTCACGCTTACGTGGACTCACAAGCTCCGATGTCATCACTCACAGTGCCCATCCCGCCAGACCTCAGCCCGGCGTGTCGGGCCGGAAACACCGATCTTGGAACAGTCCCGTCCGGAACGGTCGGCTCGCGTACTGGGAAAGTCGGTTCGGGTGATCAGGTTCGGGATTCGCGTGACTGGAGGCGGAACTCGCGTGATTGGAGAGCGATCTCGCGTGATCGGGGGGTCGACACGGGACGGCGGGGCGCCGGGATTCGCACGGGAGGGCGGGCGGCGAGGCGGGCGAGGAGGCCCAGCGCGAGAAGCGCGAAGAGCGTCAGCGCCGCGAAGGCCGACGCGGGGGAGAACGTGAGTTCGCCGGCCCGGCCGAGCACGAATCCCGAGTCCAGCGCCCAGGCCACCACCGCGACCCCGAACCCGGCGGCGAGCGGACTCCAGAACGCGGTCAGCAAGACGACCACACCGAGCGTGACCAGCGCGTACCACGGATGGCCCGTCGCCCCGCAGACCTCCGCCACCAGCGCCGCGACCACCGCGGCCACACAGCCGAACGGGAATCCGAAGCCACCACTCATGCCGTCCAGCAAAGCCCCGGGACCACCGGCGAGCATGAGCCAGGACACATTCCGTACGGCCGGCCCCGAGAATCTTGACGCGCTATTGACCCGTCACGCGCTCTATCGCGTCGGCCAGCGTGGGCCACACCGCGCGCGGCAGGTTGTGGCCCATGCCCGGGATCACCAGCAGCTCCGCGCCCGGGATCGCCTCCGCGGTCGCCTTGCCGCCGCTGACGTCGATCAGCGGGTCGGCGTCGCCGTGCACGACCAGCGCCGGCAGCCGCACCGAACGCAGTCCCGACGTGCGGTCGCCGGATGCCAGCACCGCCGCCGCGTGGCGCAGCGTGCCCACCGGGTGGCGGGCGCGGTCGTAGTGCAGCGTCGCCTTGGCCAGCAGGAACGCCTCGTCGTCGGGATAGCCGGGGGAGCCGAGCTGCCGGTAGCCGTCGACGCTGTCGGCCAGCGCCTGCTCGCGGGTCGACGCCGGCGGCCGCGTCAGCAGCGCCAGCGCCCACGGCTGGGCCTGCCCGACCGCCGGATCCCCGGTGGTCGACATGATCGACGTGACCGACCGCAGCCGGTCCGGGTGGTCGATGGCCAGCTGCTGCACGATCATCCCGCCCATCGACGCGCCGACGACGTGCGCCCGCGCGATGCCGAGCGCGTCGAACAGCCCGACGGCGTCGTCGGCCAGGTCCGACAGGCGGTACGGCGCCGTCGTCAGGTCGCCGCCCGCCAGCGCGGCCAGGTCCGGCGCGGGCAGCTCGTCGAGCCAGGTGGAGAGCCCGACGTCGCGGTTGTCGTAGCGCACCACGAAGAACCCGCGGCCGGCGAGCAGCTCGCAGAACGCGTCCTCCCAGGTGATCATCTGGGCGCCGAGGCCCATCACCAGCACCAGCGGCGGATTGTCCGGATCGCCGAAGGTGTCGTATTCGAGCTCGAGACCGTTGGCCTGTGCGCGTGGCATGCCTCGATCCTGCCGTACCCGCGTGGAGCTGGCACGGTCCCACTCGTGCGGTTACCGTTACGCCCCATGCCGACCTCATCCTCGGGTACCGGACAGCGCCCACGGTCACGGGCCGCGGCGGGACTCCCGGCGCTCACGGCCGACCGGATCATCAGCGCGGCGACGACCCTGACCGGCGAACGCGGCCTCGACAACTGGACGCTGCGGGAGCTCGCCCGCGCCGTGGAGGCCTACCCCGCGGTGATCTACCACCACGTCGGCGACCGGGACGCGGTGGTCAACGCCGTCGTCGACCGGGTGGTCGGCCTGCTGGAGCTGCCCGAGGAGCACCTGCCGTGGCAGGACTGGTTCACCGAGCTGCTCGCCGGGCTGCGCGCGCTGCTGCGCGGCTACCCGGGTTGCGCGCGCCGGCTCGCGCTGTTCGGCCCGTCCGTCCAAGCGGCCACGCGCAGCATCGACGCGGGCGTCGGCGTGCTGCTGAGGGCGGGCTTCGGCCGGGAAAGCGTGCTGGCCTACAACCTGCTGCTGATGACCGCGTGCCAGTTCGTCGCGATGGAGGACGACCGCGACGGCGCGCTGGCGCTGCGGATCGACAACACCGAGGAGTACGCGACCTACCGCGAGCGGGCCGACCTGCCGGGGATGGCCGAGCTCGGCGCCGCGATGCACGACCTGATGGGTGATCCCGACCTCGCCGCGGGCTACTACGCGCAGCTGTACGACTACGCGGTCCGGCGGTGCCTCGACGGGCTCGCGCACCGGCTCGAAGAGCTCCGCGAACCGGACGCGACGGGTTGACAGCGACTTGACAGCGCCCGGGCGTACCGTGGGCGTGCGTCGGTGGTCCGTCCGCCGACCCGGAGCCCCTGGCGCCCTCCTCCCCCTCGTGGCGCCGGGGGCTTCGGTCTATTCGCGACCGGCCGGACGCGGCGGTTCCGCCTGGATCGCCGGGAAGATCTCGCCGACGAGCGTGACGAGCGACTTGGACAGCAGCAGGTGCACCTGGGCGCGGGTCAGGGATCCGCGCACGAGCCATTCGCGGCCGGCGGACTTCACCATCCCGCCGAACGCCCGCACGAGCGCGTTGAGCTCGGGGCCGTGTTCGCTTTCGCTGGACAGCCCGACGGCTTCGAGCACGCGGTCGGCCGATTCGCGGTCCGCCTCCTCGAGAATCCGCTCCACCTCGAGGTCGCGGCCGATGCCCTCGGGGGCGATCGCGGCCAGCCACATCCGCTCCTGGCTGGTGACCATGTCCAGGAACCACTCGATGGCGACGTCGGCGCGCAGTTCGAGCGGCCCGTCCGGCAGGATTTCCACCGCGAGGCGCGGCACGGTCAGCGCGCGGCGGATGATTTCCAGGTACAGCTCGCGTTTCGTGCCGAAGTAGTGGTTGATCAGCCCCCGCGCGACGCCGGCCGCCGCGGCGATGTCCGAAGTGGACACTTCGGAGTAGGGCCGGTCACCGAACAGCCGCGCCGCGCAAGCGTAGATCTGTTCCTTTCGTTCGTCCGGTTCCAGTCTTCGCCATCTCGGCGCCGGCTCGGTGTTCATGGTTCCATCGTCGCATGACCGGTGGTCCCGGGCAGCTCGGTCACCCGGGGTGGCACGATCGGGGCACGCTCAGTCCGGCAGCGTGATCGGGGCGAGGTCCGCGAAACTGTCGCCGGGGCCCGGGTTCGCGGGGTGCGTCTCGCCGCCGAAGTGGTGCAGCACGCCCCAAACCGCGTTGAGTGCGGTCTGGACCGCGCCCTCGGCCCAGCCCGCCGTCCACGAGACGTCGTCACCCGCCAGGAAGAGGCCGCGGTGACGCTCCGCCAGCGCGTCCTGCATGAAATGCGTGAAGAGCCGGTGCTGGTAGCGGTAGTGCCCGGGCAGGTTCGCCTTGAACGCGCCCATGAAGTGCGGTTCCGCCTCCCACGACACGGTCACCGGGTCGCCGATGATGTGCCGCCGGACGTCGACGCCCGGGTAGATCTCGCGCAGCGACTGGAGCATCACCTCGACGCGCTCGGTCACCGAAAGCGGTAGCCACTTCGACGAGTCGTCGGCCCACGTGTAGGACAGGCAGATCACCGCCGGTGCGGACGGGTCGTCGCCGAGCAGGTAGGTGCCGCGCGGCATCCGGTCGGTGAGCGTCATGCTCATCGTGTCGCGGCCGGTCGCCGGGTCGGGGTCGAGCCAGAACGGCCGGTCGACCGGCACGAACACCTTCGACGACTCCATGTAGTGCGTGCGCTCGATCGCCGTCCAGTGGTCGATCGGGAACAGCGCTTCGTCGCATTCGATCTGGGACAGCAGCATCCAGCTCTGGGCGGTGAACACCGCCGCCGGGAACGTCCGGATGTGCCCGGACGCGTCGGTCACCGTGATGTTGTTGGGCGCCGTCCGGTGCAGTCTCGTGACGCCCGGGCGCGGCCCGCCTTCGTGCAAGGAAGCCAACGACGTTCCGGCGGGCCAGAAAGCGAGGTCCGTCGGCGCGTGCTCCCACAGCCGCAGCGGGAGCTGCCTGCTGCCGCCGACGATGCTGCGGTGCTCGTCGTCGGCGCCGGTGTAGACGACGCGCAGGATTTCCAGGATGGAGTTGGGGAAGTCGGTGTCCCAGCCGCCGGTGCCGAAGCCGACCTGCCCGAAGATCTCGCGGTGGCGGAAGGAGGCGAACGCGGGGGAGTCGCAGAGGAAGCCGTAGAACGTCTGGTTGTCCAGCTTCGGGACGAGCTCGTTCCACAGCCGCTTGATCGTCTTCGCGTCGCGGTCGCGGATCGCGGTCTGCATCTCGGCGAACGACGCGTGCTCGGCGAGCGTCCGGTCCCACGCGGCGGCGACGTCGGCGAACACCTGCGGCAGATCGGCCGGTGTCCGCGCGTAGTGGCTCTGTCCCTTGAGGTCGACGACCGTGCTCGGCGTCCCCGGCGCGAGCGGGTTGGGGAACGGCGTCGTCTCCAAGCCGACCTTGTCGATGTAGTGGAACAACGCGGTCGACGCGGGTGGGAAGCGCATCGCGCCCATCTCGGCGACGACGTCGTCCGGGCAGCCGGGGAACCGCACGGTGCGCAGCCGGCCGCCGATCTCCGCGATCTCGTAGACCACCGGCCGGAGGCCGAGCTTCAGCAGCTCGTACGCGGTGACGATGCCGGAGAGGCCGCCGCCGATCACCGCCACCTCGGTGCCGTGCCGGTGGGCCGGGACCGAGCCGAGCCCGGCGGGGTGGGCGAGGTAGTCGTCGTAGGCGAACGGGAAGTCGGGGCCGAACATCGTGATCGGGCGGCCCGCCGGCTCGTCCCGGGGGATCGCAGTCGGGATCGCGGTCGGCAAAGCGGAGGTCATGCGGTGGTTCCTCGGTACAGTTCGGGCCGCCGGTCGGCCAGGTGGGTGTTCTCCAGGCGCGACGCGGCGAGCGCGTCGCGAGTGACTTCCGCGGTGAGCAACGCGGGATCCGCCCCGGCGCGGGCCAGCACCTCGCCGGTCGGGGCGACGACGCAGGAGCGCCCGCAGTAGGTCAGTTCCCGTTCGACGTCACAACGGTTGGCGTAGGCAACGAACAGCTGGCTCTCGTAGGCCCGCGCCGGTACCAGCGTGTCGGCGACCAGCTCGTACGGGCTCATCAACGCCGTCGGGACGAGCAGCAGCTCGGTGCCGGCCAGCGCGTGCGCCCGGACCAGCTCGGGGAACTCGACGTCGTAGCAGATCAGCAGCCCGACGCGGACACCGGCGACGTCGGCCTGCACGACCGGCTCGTCGCCCGGGGTGAACCACGCCTGGTCGAGGTCGCCGAACAGGTGCGTCTTGCGGTAGTTCGCCCGCCGCTGCCCGGAGGCGTCGATGAGCTGGACGCTGTTGTAGACGTCGCCACCGTCGGCTTCCGGGTAGCCGTACGCCAGTGCGACGCCGGTTTCCCCGGCCAGCGCGGACATCCGCGCCGCGGTGGGGCCGTCGGCCGGTTCGGCGAGTTCGTGCGTCCGGGCGCCGATGTGGTAGCCGGTGGTGCTCATCTCGGCCGTGACGACGAGGTCGGCGCCGGACGCGGCCACGGCGTCGGGCAGCGCGTCGGCCGGGCCCTGGTGGATCGCGACCCTCATGCCAGCCTCGACCGCCGGATCCCGTAGCCGAAGTAGATCAGCAGGCCGAGCGCCATCCAGGCGCCGAAGACCGCCCAGGTGGCGCCGTCGAGGCTGAACATCATGTAGCCGCAGCACAGCACGCCCAGCAGCGGTGTCACCGGCGAGAGCGGCACGCGGAACGTACGCGGCCGGTCGGGCTGGCGCCGCCGCAGCAGCAGGACGGCGATGTTGACCAGCAGGAACGCGAACAGCGTCCCGATGCTGGTGGCGTCGGCGAGCTTGCCCAGCGGGATGAACGCGGCCAGCGCGGCGACGAAGGCCGAGACCACGAGCGTGTTGAGCCGCGGCGAGCCGGTCTTCGGGTCCACTTTGGACAAGGACTTCGGGACGAGGCCGTCGCGGGACATCGCGAACAGGATGCGCGTCTGTCCGTAGAGGACCGTCAGCACGACGCTGGAGATCGCCACGATCGCGCCGACGGCGAGCAGGCCGGCCCAGAACGGGTTGCCCGAGATGACGGAGAGGACGTGCGACAGCGCGGCTTCCTGGCCGTCGAACTCCTGCCACGGCAGCGCGCCGACCGCGGCCACGGCGACCAGGCAGTACAGGACCGTGACGATGCCGAGCGAGAGCAGGATCGCCCGGGGCAGGTCGCGCTGCGGGTTCTTGGCCTCCTCGCCGGCGGTCGACGCCGCGTCGAACCCGATGTAGGAGAAGAACAGCTTGGCGCCGCCCGCGCTCATCCCGGCCAGCCCGAGCGGCAGGAAGGGCGTGAAGTTCCGCGCCTTCACCGCGGTGAACGCGATCGCGCAGAACAGCACCAGCGTGCCGATCTTCACCGCGACCATGATCGTGTTGGCCCGCGCGCTCTCCTTCGCGCCGGACAGCAGCAGGAGCATCGCGAGCAGCACGACGACGATGGCGGGCACGTTGACGATGCCGCCCGAGCCCGGCGGCTGGCTGAGCGCGTCCGGGATGGCGAAGCCGAACGCCAGCCGCAGCAGTTCGTTGAGGTACTGCCCCCAGCCGACCGCGACCGACGCCACCGACACGCCGTATTCGAGGACCAGGCACCAGCCGCACACCCACGCGACCAGCTCGCCGAGCGTGGCGTAGGCGTAGGAGTAGGACGAACCGGACAGCGGGATCATGCCGGCGAGTTCGGCGTAGGACAGCGCGGAGAAGAGCGCGGTGACGCCGGCGAGCACGAACGACAGGACCACGGCCGGCCCGGCCACCGGCACGGCTTCGCCGAGCACGACGAAGATCCCGCTGCCCAGCGTCGCGCCGATGCTCAGGGTGGTCAGCTGCCCGAGTCCGAGCGACCGCTTCAACGTGCCGTGATCACTTTCGGCGACCAGGTCGGCGACCGGTTTCCGCCGCACCGTCGCGGCTCGCAGATTCATGCCGACGACGGTATCGGCCGTCCCCGGCACGCAAAACAGGAGAACATTGCGCGTACAGACGAATCACAGGTGATTCATTGCACACGGCGCACGAATCATGGCGAATCGTTCCGCGTGCGGTAAGAGGCATCTCACGTGCTTGCGAGGGCATCACGCGTGATCAGGGGGGCATCACGGCTGATGCCCCTCCAGACACCCGTGATGCCTCCCTGATCACGCCCGATGCCCCTCCGGACACGGGTGCTGCCCCGGGAGTCACGTCGGGGTGGGTGGTTCGGCGGCCGGGAGGAGCAGGGTGAATGTCGGCGGGTCGGGGCGGCTCAGGCGTAGCCGGCCGCCCTCGGCCTCGGCGAGGCTGCGCGCCAGCGGCAGGCCGATCCCGTGCCCGGCGGCCGCCGTCGCGAACGGGTCCGTTTCGCCCAGGTCGGGGCCCTCGTCGGCGACGTCGATGGCCAGGGCGTCCCCGGCGTCGCGGGCGACCAGCGTCACCGTGCCGCGGCCGTGCGTCGCCGCGTTGTCCAGCAGCACGCCGAGCACCTGCCGGACCGCGGCGGCCGCCACCCGCGCCGTCGGCGGGTCCTCGCGGATGATCCGCAGCGTCCGGCCGTGCGGGGCCAGCAGTGCTTCGCCCGCCTGGCGGACCTCCTCCAGCAGGGCCTCGAGATCGAGCTCGGCGCGCGGTGCCCGGCGTTCGCGGCCCAGCGCCAGGAGGTCCTCGATGGTGCGTTCCAGGCGGTCGGCGGACGCGATCCCGGCGCGGATCGCCGCGTGCGGGTCCGCGTCCGGCGTCTCCAGCGCGGCCTCCAGCTGCAGGCGCAGCCCGGTCAGCGGGTTGCGCAGCTGGTGCGACGCCTCCGCCGAGAACGCGCGTTCGCGTTCGAGGGTCTCGCCGATCCGGGTGGCGGTGGCGTCCAGCGCTTCGCCGACGCGGTCGATCTCGGTGATCCCGGCGCGCGGGCCGCGGGCGGTGAAGTCGCCGTCGCCGAGCCGTCCGGCCGCGGCGGCCAGCTCCTCCAGGGGCCGGACCAGCCGCGTCGTGACCCGGCGGGCCAGCAGCCAGCTGACCCCGATCGCCGCGATCGCGAGCCCGGCCATGCCGAGCCAGGTCAGCGCGACTCGCAGGCGCAGCTCCGACATCGGCAGCGCGGCGCGGACCACCCCGGTCACCCGGGAACCGCTGATCACCGGGACCGCCAGGACCACTTCGTCGGCTTCGCGGCCGAGGACGACGTCGACCGTGGCGCTCGCCGCCTGCCGCTCGACCGAGCCGCCGACGGCGGGACCGTGCCCGGCGAGCAGCCGTACGTCCGGGCCGTAGATCCCGGTCTCGGCCTCGGCTTCGTCGTCGAGCCGCGGCACGGCCGGCGTCCGGCCGGCGGTCAGCTCGTCGGAGACGGCGAGCGCGACGGCGTCCGCGGCCCGCTCCAGCTCCGACTTCGTGTCGTCGCGGTAGTACTGCATCGCCGCGATGAACAGCGGCAGCGCGAACAGCACGGTCGCGACCAGGGCGGCCAGCACCGTCAGGGAGATGATCCGGCGGCGCACGGCTAGCCTTCGGCGAGGGACCGGGAGGGGTCCTCCAGCCGGTACCCGTGACCGCGCAGGGTGGCGATCCGGGGCACCTCGGCGCCGGGCTCGGCGGCCGACGCGAGCTTGCGGCGCACCGCCGCGATGTGCACGTCCAGGGTCTTCGTCGAGCCGTACCAGTGCGCGTCCCAGACCTCGGCCATCAGCGTCTCGCGGCTGACGGCGACCCCGGGCTGCTCGGCCAGCCGCGCCAGCAGGTCGAACTCCTTGGCCCGCAGCACGACCTCGCGCCCGCCGAGGGTGGCGCGGCGGCCGGCGATGTCGACGGTCAGCCCGCCGACGGTCACCGGGGGGCGGGCACCGGCCGGCGCGCCGCGGCGCAGGTGCGCGCGCACCCGGGCCAGCAGCTCACCCAGCCGGATCGGCTTGGTGAGGTAGTCGTCGGCGCCCGCGTCGAGGCCGACGACGACGTCCATCTCCTCCTGCCGCGCGGTGAGGATCACCAGCACCGTCGCGGGCAGCGCGGTCCGCAGCCGCCGGCAGACCTCGACGCCGTCGAGATCGGGCAGGCCCAGGTCGAGCAGCACCAGGTCGAAGTCGCCGGACGCGGTGGCCTGCAGCGCGGTACGGCCGTCGCGGCGCCAGCACACCTGGTAACCGTGCAGTCGCAGGGTCGATTCGAGCACGCTGCCGATCGCCGCGTCGTCTTCCACCACCAGCAGGTTCGGCATGCGGGGAGCCTACGTTCTACTCCGGCCGCGCACCGAAACCGATCCGCGAAATACGGCGTGAGGCATCCGTCACTCCCGCGCCGAGCCGCGCCACCGCGTCCGCCGTGAAGCGCGTGGTCGGGCCGGTGACGGCCAGCGCGGCCAGCAGCCGCCCGTCGGCGTCGAGCACCGGGGCGGCGACGCTGGACGCGCCCGGCTCCGGCTCGCCGTGGCTGACGGCCGTGCCCTCGCCGCCGGCGAGCACCTGCCCGGCGGCCCCGCACCCGAGCGGCAGTTCGTCCCCGACACGGCCGACGTGCCGGATGGCCCGCGAGCCCTCCTGCTGGGCCACGCAGACGAGCGCTTCGGTGCTGCGGACGTACAGGTTGACCGTTTCGCCGTGTTCCTCCGCGAGTTCGCGCAGGATCTGCCGGACCGGCTCGGGCAGCTGCCACGCCGTGTTCGCGAGCTGCGCCCAGCGCAGCATCCCCGGCCCGACGGTGACCCGCCCGTCCGGCCGCGTCCAGAGCAGGCCGCGCTGCTCGCACGTGGCGACCAGCCGCAGCACGGTCGTCTTCGCGAGGCCGCTCGCGGCGGTGAGGTCCTTGACCGCCCACGTCCGGCGGCGTTCGGTGAAGAGGGCGAGCAGGTCGAACGCGCGCAGCACGCTCCGGACCGCTCCGTCGTCTTCCGCCATCATCGAGCGCCCCCGTCCGCCTGACGGGCCCAGCCTACCGGCGGACGGCTCAGGCCACGTGGCGCTCGAAGGCCGCGACGGTCTCGGCGAGCACCTCGGCGCCCGGCCGCGCCCACACCTCGGCGTTGAACACCTCGACCTCGATCGGGCCGGTGTAGCCCGCGGCTTCGACGGCCGCGCGCAGGTGGCGGTGGTCGATCGGGCCGTCACCCGGCAGCGCGCGGCCCAGCAGCGGGTCGGGCAGCGGCACCAGCACGTCGCACACGTGGAACCCGGCGATCCGGCCGGCGGCCGCGGCGATCGACTCCTCGATCCGCGGGTCCCACCAGACGTGGAACTCGTCGACGATCACCCCGACCTGTGCGGCCGGGTGCTCGACGGCGATCGCCAGCGCCTGGTCCACAGTGGACAACACCGACCGGTCCGCGCACTGCATCGGGTGCAGCGGCTCCAGGCCGAGCCGGACGCCGCGCTCCCCGGCGTACGGCGCGAGCTCGCCCACGGCGTCCGCGACGCGCTGCCGGGACGCGGCGAGGTCGTTGCCCGCGATCCCGCCGACGACCAGCACGAGCACGCCGGCGCCGAGTGCGGCGGCCTCGTCGATCGCCTCCCGCGTCTGCGCCACACCGTC
Source organism: Amycolatopsis sp. NBC_01488 (assembly GCF_036227105.1). Lineage (NCBI taxonomy): Bacteria > Bacillati > Actinomycetota > Actinomycetes > Pseudonocardiales > Pseudonocardiaceae > Amycolatopsis > Amycolatopsis sp. NBC_01488. Next base: position 4,702,491 of record NZ_CP109434.1, read on the forward strand.
CACAGGGGACCCGTCCGGTGTCACGCCGGTGAAGAACCCGCCGCGGCACAACGACGAAACCCGCACCCCGTGCTCCTCGAGCAGGCGCGCGGCCTCGTCGACGCCGGTTTCCGCGACCTTGTCGCGCCACAGCCCGATCCAGCCGACGCCGGCCGCGGCGCACCCGGCCACCGCTTCCGGCAGCGACCAGGCCTTGGTGGTGATCTGGTTGAGGCTGAACCGCGGGTCCATCACGCCACCCCCGCGACCCGCAGCAGCGGCCGCATCCGGGCGAGCGCCAGGTCGGGGTCGGCGAGCACGCCGGCCTCGTCGGCGAGCCGCAGCAGCGTCGCGAGGTGGGTGATCGTGCGCGCCGACTCGCTCCCGGCCAGCATCCGGAAGTGGTCTTGATGGCCGTTCAAGTAGGCCAGGAACACGACGCCGGTCTTGTAGTGCCGGGTCGGGGCGCGGAAGATCTCGCGCGCCAGCGGCACGGTCGGGTCGAGCAGGGCGTGGAACCCGGCCCGGTCGCCGTCGTCGAGACGAGCCAGCGCGGCCGCGGCGACCGGCGCGATCGGGTCGAAGATGCCGAGCAGGGCCTCGCTGTGGCCGTGGTCGTCGCCCGCGATGAGCCGCGGGTAGTGGAAGTCGTCGCCGGTGTAGCAGGCGACGCCGGCGGCCAGCGCGCGCCGGAACTCGGTCTCGACGTCGGCGTCGAGCACCGAGACCTTCACCCCGGCGACGGTGCCCGCGTGCTCGGCGCACAGGGCCGCCAGCTCGCGGGCCGCGGCGCGGACGTCGTCGTGGCCCCAGTAGCCGGCCAGCGCGGGGTCGAACTGCTCGCCCAGCCAGTGCAGCAGGACCGGCCCGCTCGCTTCGGACAGCAGCTTGCCGTAGGCCGCGTGGTAGTCGCCGGGGCCGTGCGCCGTCGCGGCCAGTGCCCGGCTCGCCATGACGACGGGGACCGCGCCCGCGCCGCCGACCAGGTCCAGCTGCTCGCGCCAGGCGTCCACAATGGACGCCGAGGTGGCCGGCCCGGCGGGGAGCTGGTCGGTGCCGACGCCGGCGCACCACCGGCGGCCGGCGGCGATCGCCCCGGTACGCGTGACCAGTTCCTTCGTCGTGGCCCAGTCGAGTCCCATGCCGCGCTGCGCGGTGTCCATGGCCTCCGCGACGCCGAGCCCGTGCGCCCAGAGGTGCTCGCGGAAGGCCAGCGTGGTGTCCCAGTCGACGGCGCCGGGTTCGTCGGCGAGCGCGTCCGCGACGACGTGCACGGCGGCGTAGGCGATCCGCGACGACGGCGGTGTGCCGGGTGGTCCGGGGAGCGGTGGGCCGGACGGTGACCAGTCCACGAGGCCGCCGCCGGGGACCGGAAGCTGGAGCATCGGAAGACCTCCGGGAGTGAGAAAGCGCTTTCTGGATTCCACGGTAGGGCCTCTGGCGGGGCACGACAAGGCCCGACCGGGTCAGCGCTTGGGGCGTCCGGTGCTCTCGCGCAGGACGACCTCGCCGGACAGCTTGACGGTCCGCGCGCGGGTGCCCCCGGCCCCGTTGATCGCCAGGTCCATCGCCCGCTCGCCCAGCTCTTCCAGCGGCAGCCGGACGGTGGTCAGGGCCGGGGCGAGGTCGCGGACCACCGGGATGTCGTCGAAGCCGGCGACCGAAATGTCGCCCGGCACGGACAGGCCCTCCTCGCGCAACGCCGTGAGGGCGCCGATCGCCATCACGTCGGTGACGGCGAAGACGCAGGTCGGCAGCTTGCGCTTGCGGCCGGCGAGCAGCCGCTTGGTCGCCTCGTAGCCGCCGTCGCGGGTGAAGGCGGCTTCGACGACGTCGTCCTCGTGCAGGGTGATGCCGTGCTCGGCGAGCGCGTCGGTGAACCCGGCCAGCCGGTCGATGACCGTGCTCAGCCGCCGCGGCCCGGCGAGCACGGCGAACCGCTTGTGCCCGAGGCCGACCAGCGCGTTCGCCAGCTCCGCGGCGCCGCCCTTGTTGTCCGGCTGCACGGTGTCGATCTTGAGGCCGCGGTGGCGGCTGACCGCCGCGACCTGGCCGCCGCCGCGGCGGTACGGCTCCAGCTCGGCCGCCATCGCGCGTTCCCACGCGCGGTCCTCGAACGCCGAGCCGATCAGCAGGATCGCCGCGGCCCGCTGCGCGCGCAGCGTCGAGACGTAGGCGACCTCGCGGTCCGGGTCGCGGAAGGTACCGGCCAGCATCACGAGCAGCCCGTTGTCGGTCGCCACCCGCATCACCCCGCCGGCGATCGCCGCGAAGTACGGGTCGCTGACGTCGTGGCAGATCACGCCGACCGTGCGGTGGGTGCCCCCGGCGAGCGCCTGGGCGTGCGCGTTGGGGGCGTAGGCCAATTCGGCCGCGGCGGCGGACACCCGCTCCCGCAGGTCGGCGCGGACGGACGCGGTGCCGTTGAGCACCCGCGATGCCGTCGCGAGGGAGACGTTCGCGCTGCGTGCCACGTCTTCGAGTGTCACGTGCGGCCGGGCCTTCATGGCTGGCTCCTCCAGGGTCGGTCTCGAGTGTCTCCGCGTGCTCGGTCGGTGCAATCTACTGGGCGGGGGGTGGGCCGGGAGAAGCCGCTGGCCGGGGGACCTGACCCGTTCGAGTGAATCCCGCCGGGAAGATCGGTGGCCGCGCGTGCGTTGGAAACAAGGAGAACCTTCAAGTGGTGAGTACGCCACTGCAGATCGACCTGGAAAGGAACCACGCATGCTGTTCGGTGACGAGCACGTCCGCCGCTACGAGGAGACCGACGGCGAGGTCGGCCACGACTGGAAGGATGGCGTCCCGACGCTGGTGCTGACCACCAAGGGCCGCAAGACCGGGCAGGAGCGCAAGTTCGCCCTGATCTACCAGGAAGTCGACGGCAACCCGGTGATCGTGGCCTCCAAGGGCGGCGCGCCGAACCACCCCGGCTGGTACCTCAACCTCCTGGAGACCCCTGAGGTCGGCGTCCAGGTGAAAGCGGACAAGTTCAAGGCCCGCGCGCGGACGGCCGAAGGCGAGGAGCGCGCGAAGCTGTGGGAGAAGCTCGCCGCCGTCTGGCCGGACTACAACAACTACGCGAAGAAGACGGACCGCGAGATTCCCGTGGTGGTTCTCGAGCGACTGTGATCTGCGACGCGTTCGGCGCGCGCCGGGGCCGATCCGGCCGGTAGTCGGCTACGAATGACGGTCATGGACCGCTGGACCGCCCTGGACACCGAGGGTGCGCTGCTCACCCGACGCCAGATGATCGCCTACGGCCGGCGCTTCGTCCGCGCCGGCCGGGGCGCCTGGTACAGCTTCGCGATCGAGGTGGTCTGGCAGTTCCTCGTCCAGACGACCCGGTTCCGGGTGCGCGGCTCGCACCACATCCCGAAGTCCGGGGGCGTGCTGGTGGCGTCCAACCACCTGTCGTTCGCCGACCCGACGACGCTGACGGCGTTCTGCCTCGCCGCCGGCCGCGTGCCGCGGTACCTGGCGAAGGCCTCGCTGTGGCAGCTGCCCGTCGTGGGCCGCGTGATGCGCTCGGGGCGGCACATCCCGGTGTACCGCGGCGCGGCCACGGCGGCGGAGGCCTACCGCGACCTGGTCGCCTCGGTGCGGGACGGCGAGTGCGTCGCGGTCTTCCCCGAAGGCACGTTCTCGACGGACCCGGACGGCTGGCCGATGCGCGGCAAGACCGGCATCGTGCGCGCGGCCCTGGAGACCGGCGCGCCGGTGATCCCGGTGGCCAACTGGGGCACCCACCACCTGCTGCCCTCGACGGCGTGGTTCCCCCGCGGGCTCCCGCGCAAGACGGTCGACCTGGTGGCGGGGCCGCCGGTGGACCTCTCCGACCTGCGCGATCGCCCGCTCACCCGCGAGGTGCTGGAAGAGGCGACGGCCCGGATCATGGCGGCGGTGACGGCGCTGCTCGAGACGATCCGCGGCGAAGAGCGGCCGGTCGCCGCCTGAGGCCCGGGTCACCCCGTCCGGGGAGGCTCGGAAGGGTAGTTTCGGGTGTATGAGTGCACAACACTTTGATGTCGTCGTGCTGGGGGCCGGAGTGGGCGGCTACGTCGCGGCGATCCGCGCGTCCCAGCTGGGGCTGAGCGCCGCGGTGGTCGAGGAGAAGTACTGGGGCGGGGTCTGCCTGAACGTCGGGTGCATCCCGTCGAAGGCCCTGCTGCGCAACGCCGAGCTGGCGCACGTCGTGACGCAGGAGGCCAAGGCGTTCGGCATCTCGTCCGACAGCCCGATCCGCATGGACTACACGGCCGCCTACGAGCGGAGCCGGAAGGTCGCCGACGGGCGCGTCAAGGGCGTGCACTTCCTCATGAAGAAGAACAAGATCACCGAGTTCGACGGGCACGGCACGTTCGTCGACGACCACACCCTCGAGGTGAACGGCTCGCGGATCACGTTCGACCACTGCATCATCGCGACGGGCGCGACGACGCGGCTGCTGCCGGGCACCTCGCGGAGTTCGCGGGTCGTCACCTACGAAGAGCAGATCCTGTCGGCCGAGCTGCCGTCGAGCATCGTGATCGCCGGCGCGGGCGCGATCGGCGTCGAGTTCGCCTACGTGCTGCACAACTACGGCGTCGACGTCACCATCGTCGAGTTCCTCGACCGGATGGTGCCGCTGGAGGACGCCGAGGTGTCGGCGGAGCTCTTCCGGCGCTACCGCAAGCTCGGCATCAAGGTGCTGACCTCGACGCGGGTGGAGTCGATCGACGACGCCGGCTCGTCGGTCGAGGTGACGGTGTCCTCGGAGAAGAACGGGCAGCAGGTCCTCACCGCCGACAAGGTGCTGCAGGCCATCGGCTTCCAGCCGCGCGTCGAGGGCTACGGCCTGGAGAAGACGGGCGTCGCGCTCACGGACCGGGGCGCGATCGCCGTCGACGGCCGCGGCCGCACGAACGTCGGCCACATCTTCGCGATCGGCGACGTGACGGCGAAGCTGATGCTGGCGCACGCGTCCGAGTCGATGGGCGTGGTGGCGGCGGAGACGATCGCGGGCGCGGAGACGATGGAGCTCGACTTCCCGATGATCCCGCGCGCGACGTTCTGCCAGCCCCAGATCGCGAGCTTCGGGTGGACCGAGGAGCAGGCGCGTGAGAAGGGGTTCGACGTGCGCGTCGCGAAGTTCCCGTTCACCGCCAACGGAAAGGCCCAAGGACTCGGCGACGCGGGCGGGTTCGTGAAGCTGATCAGCGACGCGAAGTACGGGGAGCTGATCGGCGGTCACCTGATCGGGCCGGACGTGACGGAGCTGCTCCCGGAGCTGACTTTGGCGCAGCAGTGGGATTTGACGGTGCACGAGGTTTCGCGGAACGTCCACGCGCACCCGACGCTGGGTGAAGCGGTGAAGGAAGCCGTCCACGGCCTCGCCGGTCACATGATCAACCTGTAGGGACGTCGAAGCGGAGCTCCGGCCGTTCCCAGCGGACCTTCGGCGGGTTCGGCGGGATCGTGCCGGTGCGCCGCGCACCCATGCGCAGGTAGAACGGCAACGCGGGCGGGTGCGAGACGACGCGGACGCGGGTGATCCCGCGTGCGCGGGCTTCGCCCAGCATGTGCCCGACCAGGCGCGCGCCGAGGCCGAGCCCCTGCGCGGCGTCCGCCACGAAGAGGATGTCGAGTTCCGGCGGATCCTCCAGCAGGGCATAGAAGCCGAGGAGCTCACCGCCGGTCGTCGCGGTGAACGTCGGATGGGTTTCCACGTAGCCGGGCGTGACCACGTACCCATCGAGGATGGACGCGTAGTCGCCTTGGTACGCCGACGAAGCGTGCATCAGGGCGGTCAAGGCGCCCGACTGGGCGGGCGTGGCGCGGAGGATTTCGGGCTGCCCCATGTACGACAGCCTACGGTGGTCCCATGGCGGACTTCGATCGGCTCCGGAACGTCTTGTCGCGCAACCAGATCCTCGTCGAGGTGCTGCACCGCGCCCGCGACGTCGGCCTGCCGGGCTGGTACCTCGCGGCCGGGTGCGTCGTGCAGACCGTGTGGAACTTCCTGGACGGACGCGCTGCCGCACAGGGGATCAAGGACTACGACCTCGTCTACCACGACGCGGCCGATCTCGGCTGGGACGCGGAAGACCGCGTGATCCGGGCCGTGGCGACCAGGTGCGAAGACCTGCCCGTCGAGGTGGAGGTGCGCAACGAAGCCCGGGTGCACCTCTGGTACGAAGCCAAGTTCGGCATCCCGTGCTGCCCCTACGCGAGCACCGAGGCGGCGATCGACGCGTTTCCCGCGATCTGCTCGTGCGTCGGCGTCCGGCTCGGCGACGACGGGACTTGGCGGTTCCACGCGCCGCACGGGCTCGGTGACCTGTTCGCGATGGTCGTGCGACCGAACCCGGTGCTCGCGCCGCGCGAGGTGTACGAGACCAAGGCGGCCCGGTGGCTGACGCAGTGGCCGCGTCTGCGGGTGCTGCCGTGGCCGTGACTTCGCCGGGCGGGGACGAAATGTTCTCACGTTTCCCGGATCGTTCCAGCATGTGGGCAAGCCGACGTTCCCGACTTTGGTCGCTGGATCCGGGCCCGGTCACTCCTTAGATTCTCCCCATTACACCCGGTTGGGTGTCATACGGCCGAGTGCCTCAGGGAGAATTCGATGGTGAGATTCAGCCGGGTCGCCGCGCACGCGGTTCCGCTGACGGTCGGCGCCTTGCTGCTGACGACGGGGGTCTCGGTGGCGCAGCCGTCCACGGTGGACGCCGCCGCCGCGCGCACCGAGGCGGGCATCAACGCGCTGCAGGGCATCAAGAAGAGCCTGACCCCCGCCGAGCGCAAGCAATCGAGCCAACTGGTCGTCGAGAAGCGGTTGCGGGCCGACCGGTCGCTGGCCGCGAAGCTGCCCGACTACCGCTCGGGCGTCGGCGTCAGCGCCACGGGAACCGTCTCGGTCGACATCGCCGTCTCCCGCGACCAAGCCGTCGCGAGCGCGGTCAAGGCCGCCGGTGGCACGGTCCGCTACGCCGCGGGCGGCGCCGTCCGCGCCGACCTCCCGCTGTCCGCTTTGGACGCGATCGCCGGCCGCGCCGACGTCGCCGAGGTCAAGCCCGCCGCGCAGGCGACGACGTGGAGCGAGCCGGCCAACCGGGACTTCCGCGCGGCCGCGACCGCGCAGGCCGCGACCGCGCAGGCCGCCGCCGCGACCCAGGTGTCCGAAGGCGACAAGGCGCACGGCGCCGACACCGCCCGCGCGACCTACGGCGTCAGCGGCTCCGGCGTCAAGGTCTGCGTGCTCTCCGACGGCGTCGACTCCCTGGCGAAGTCGCAGACCGCCGGCGAACTGCCCGCGGTGGACGTCCTGTCCGGCCAGCAGGGCAGCGGCGACGAAGGCACCGCGATGCTGGAGATCGTCCACGACCTCGCGCCGGACGCCGCGCTCGGCTTCGCGACCGCGTTCACCAGCGAGGCGAGCTTCGCCGCGAACATCCGCGCGCTGCGCACCACCGGCCACTGCACGATCATCGTCGACGACGTCTCCTACTACGACGAGTCGCCGTTCCAGGACACCCAGGTCGCGCAGGCGGTCAACGACGTCACCGCGGCCGGCGTCCTGTACTTCTCCTCGGCCGGCAACTCGGGCAACGCGACCGACGGCACCAGCGGCTACTACGAAGGCGACTTCCGCGCCTCGGCGTCGAAGATCAGCGGCGTCACCGGCACCCCGCACGACTTCGACCCGAGCGGCACGACGCAGAACTTCGACGCGCTTTCGGCGGGCTCGCTCGGCAAGCCGGTGACGCTGTTCTGGTCCGACCCGTGGGGCAAGTCCGCCAACGACTACGACCTGTTCATCCTGAACTCGGCAGGCAGCGTCGTGGCCTCCAGCGAGAACGGGCAGTCCGGCGCGCAGAACCCGTACGAGATCGCGACCGTGCCGTCGACGGGCTCCGGCTACAAGGTCGCGGTCGTCAAGTACAGCGGCGCGGACCGGTTCATCGCGCTGAACGTCGTCCGCGGCCGGTTCGTGGCTTCGGGTTCGCTCAAGGCGTTCAGCACCAACGGCGTCACGAACGGCCACTCGGCGGCGGCCAGCGCGTTCAGCGTCGCGGCGGCCCCGGCCGGCCCGGCGTTCGGCCGGCCGCTGGAGACCGGCGACCCGGCCAACCCGGCGGGCCCGTACCCGGGCCAGTTCACGGCGGCGAGCAAGTGGGAACGCTTCTCCTCCGACGGCAAGCGTCACCTGTTCTACAACGCGGACGGGTCGGCGATCACGCCGGGCAACGTGTCCTCGACGGGCGGCACGACCCGCAGCAAGCCGGACATCACGGCGGCGGACGGCGTCGCGACGTCGGTGCCGGGCTTCCAGCCGTTCTTCGGGACGTCGGCGGCGGCCCCGCACGCGGCGGCGATCGCGGCGCTGCTGCTGTCGGGCAAGCCGACGGCCACGGCGGCGCAGATCCGGTCGGCGCTGGTGTCGTCGGCCATCGACCTGGGCGCGCCCGGGTTCGACACGGTGACGGGCAACGGCGTGATCATGGCCGGCCCGGCGCTCGCCGCACTGGGCGTGGCGGCCAAGTAGGTTCCGCTCACGAAGAGGGCCCGGCGATCGCCGGGCCCTCTTCGCGCGTGGCCAGCAAGTGGAAGCCGAGGCCGCGGTGGGCGAATCGCTCGTGCCTTGGCGGGCTCGGCCCGGCCGCGGTCAGCGCCGCCGCCAGGGCCGGCTGCGGAAGCCCGCGGAACGTGGCGCGGCCCGGTTGAGCATCGCCCCGACGATCCGGGCTCCGCAGGCCGTAGGGTGGCCGAGTTGCCGGCGAGACCGGCCTGGAAACGCTCGCGAAGACCCAGGCGGGCAGTGGAGGAGGCGTGATGGCGAAGACCGCGGTGGTCACGGGCGCCGGATCGGGCATCGGGCGGGCGGTGGCGCGGGCCCTCCTCGGCGACGGCTGGTCCGTCGCCTTGGCCGGGCGGCGCGCTTCCGCTCTCGAGGAGACCGCCGAGGGCTTCGAAGGGGCGCTCGTCGTGCCCACCGACGTCTCCGCCGAAGACTCCGTCGCCGCGTTGTTCGCGGCGGTCCGCGAGCGGTGGGGGCGGCTCGACCTGCTCGTCAACAACGCCGGGATCGGCGCGGCCGGGACGGTGGCCGACCTGTCCGTCGAGGACTGGAAGCGGACCGTCGACGTCAACCTCACCGGGATGTTCCTCTGCGCCCGGGAGGCCGTCCGCCTCATGCGGGACCAGGACCCGCGTGGCGGCCGGATCGTCAACAACGGCTCCATTTCCGCGCACGTCCCGCGGCCCGCGAGCGTCGCCTACACCGCGACCAAGCACGCGATCACCGGCCTCACGCGGTCCATCTCGCTCGACGGCCGAGCGTGGAACGTCGCCTGCGGCCAGATCGACATCGGCAACGCCGCCACCGAGATGACCGAGCGGATGGCGGCGGGCATCCCGCAGGCCGACGGCCGCGTCGTCGCCGAGCCGACGTTCGACGTCCGGCATGTGGCCGACGCGGTGCGCTACATGGCGGGCTTGCCGCTCGACACGAACGTCCAGTTCCTCACCGTCACGGCGACCACCATGCCCTTCATCGGCCGCGGCTGAAGGCTCCGACATTCAGGTGAACTCGGTATCCGGCGGTCGACGGCCGGGCGGACCGGTTGGTAAACCGGAAACCCGCAGAAACCGAGCACAAGGGCCGAGCTGTGCCGACGCAATGGACTTTAGCCGCCGTTCTGGCAATATTTTTCGCTGTCGCCGCATTCTTGGCAAAGCAATTTCTCGGTGAAGGGGCGAAACACCTCGGCCAGCGGTTCTGGCCCGCCGTGCTCCGCAGTCACCGCCGGACCCTGGGAAAACGTGACCTGCGGCGGTACGCGAGCGGCGTCGCGCGGTCCTACAACAACCACGCCCTCGGTTTCCTCGCCAACACCAAGATCACGGTCAGCGATGTCTACGTTCCGCTCCAGCACGAGGTCGACGGGCGCCGCGAGGACATCTACGGCAGCATCCGCACCCAGACCAGGATGGTCGTGCTCGGCGCCGCCGGGGCCGGCAAGTCCATGCTGCTGAAGAACTCCATGGTGAAATGGGCGAAGGAGCCAGGAGCGTTCGACCGCGTTCCGGTCTTCGTCGAGCTCTTCCGCCGCAATCGCGGGGACGACTCGCTCCTCGACCTCATCTCCGACGCGTTCACGCGGGGTGGGGTGAAGAAGCCGGAACGGTTCCTCGAGCGGGCGCTGGCGGACGGCCTCCTGAGCGTCTTCTTCGACGGCTTTGACGAAATCGTGACGGACCGCAAAGCGGAAGTGTCGCAACAGCTGAAGCAGTTCGCCGAAAAGTGGCCGAAGTGCCAGATCGTCGTCACCTGCCGCGACGCGGTCTACGATTTCGACCTGCAGCCGGACTTCGACCAGGACGTCCGGGTGGCCGGATTCGACGACGCGGCCATCCGCCGGTTCCTGGGCCTCTGGTTCAAGTCGAAGCACCTGGACGACGCGCGGTACGAGGTCGAGCAGATGATGTCGGGCCTGCGGGCCAGCCCGGCCATCATGCGGCTGGCCAGGACACCGTTGCTGCTCACCATGATCGCGTCGCTGCACGACGCGGACCCCGGGCTCGGCCCGATGCTGCCGAACTCGCGCACCGAGTTCTACGAGATGGCCGTGATGCACCTGCTCCGGCGCGATTCCCAGCTCGGCCGCAGCCGGGAGCTCGCGATCTACAAGGCCGGGCACAAGCTCATGGCGTTGCGGGCCATCGCGGTCCAGGCGCAGGGCACCATCGCGCCGGGGACGGACCGCCGGACCGTGTCCGAAAGCGAGCTCCTCACGAACATCACGCGGGTGCTCGGCCGGTTCAACCTGGAGGCGAAGCACGCCGCCGGCATGCTCGAGGAGATCGTCGACCGCAGTGGCCTGCTGGTCAAGGTGGACGAGGGCAACCTGCTCTACGAGTTCCCGCACCTGACGTTGCAGGAGTACCTCGCCGCGATGGAGCTGGCCGACAGCCCGGAGCGGCTGTTGCACCTCTACGCCGGCAACCCGCACCGCTGGCGCGAGACGGTGAAGCTGTGGTGCGGTGGCGCGAACCGCGACTGCACGCCGGTCGTCGAGCAGATCTTCGCCGGAGACGACCGTGACAAGCTCCTGGCCCTCGAATGCCTGGCGGAGGCCCGTCAGATCGACGAGGGCCTCGCCGGCAAGGTGCTGGACCACTTCGAGGCGGCGCTCGGGCAGGGCGAGGCCGCCGACCACCTGGTGGTGGCGGCGCTGGGCACGGTCGCGGCCGATCCCGGGCCTCGGGGCACGGCGCTGCTGGCCCGGCTCACCCGCGCGGCGCGGGAGCACGACGAATTGGCGATCGAGGCGCTGGCCGCGTCCCGGTTGCGTTCTGCGGTCGAGACGCTCAGCGATCTGGCCGACGACGTCCCCGCGGCTCGGATGGCGTTGCGTTCGACCGGCGAGCTGGCGATCCCGGTGCTCGCCGAGCGGGCGAAGACGGGATCGACTGTCGCGGTAGACGACATCGCCGTGGTGGGCACCGCGGCGGCGGCTCTGGCGCTCGTCGACCTGCTGGGCGACCGGACCCCGGTGTCCTTCACCGCTGCTTGGCGGTTGGCGGCGCTGGTGAACAACCCGGACATCGAGGAGGAGCTGTTTCGCGCCGAGCCGGGAGCAGCGCTGGAACCACGCTACGACTGGCTTTGGGCGCCGTTCAACCGGGAAAGTCCCCAAGCCATCAACGAAATCATGGGCCGGGTCGGCTTCCTGATCGACAAATCGTTTCCGTACCAGGCAATGCCGCCCGATCTCGGCCGGATCGATCCACGACTGGCGCTGCCGATCGGCGTGCTCGGCGCGTCGCGGAACTACAGTCCGGTCGACCAGGACTGGCTCCATCGGCGCATCCGGGAAACTGCGAACGGGCTCGATTTCCCCCTTCGGAACCAGCCGAGCAGCCGAAACGTGCTCAGCAGGTTGTACCTGAGCTTTCCGGACGACGCGCGGAAGGCGGCCGACCTCGTCCTCGACGAGGTTCAAATACCCCGGAGCTACCGTGCTCTGCTGGACACCTTGCCCGGCCCGATCGTCGTGGATCTGGCGCATCGGTTCAGTCAGGACAGTTTCCGCATCACGGAAAACCAGTGGAAGGCGGTGACCGAGGACCCGCATGAGCCGGTCGTCCTCCGGCCCTCGGCCTGGACCGCCCTCACGATCCTCCTGCTCGGACCGTACGTGGTCGGGGTGAGCAGGGCGACCGGAACTGCGTTCAGATGGTGGCCGTGGGGGCCGCAGTGGCTCGGGTGGGTCACGACGATCGCCGTTGCGGTCGCCATCGCCGGTCTCGGATTGTCCTTGCTGGCGGAGAACATGATCCAGCTTGAGAACCTGCTCGATTTTCTGTCCCCGAACGGTGATGGGGACGAAGTGGCGATGTGGACGTTCAGTGCCGGCCTCGCGCTTTCGATTCCGGGCGCCGCGGTGCTGGCCGTGATGACTCTCCTCGGCTGGATCGGCTTGCCGATGCTGCTCACGGCGGTGGGCACCTTGACTGTGGTCACCGCTGTGCTCCACTGGATCGTCGTGCGACGCGACCGGAAGATCGCCAATCCGTTCCGTGAACTGCGGAAGCTCGACGAAAGCATCATCCGCGTCCGGTCGACGGTGATCTCCGGCCGGGACGTGGCCGGCTAGGGGATCACCCGCGCCTTCCGGAACTCGTCGAACAAGCGGTAGAACATCTGCTCCGTCTCGACGTACGTGTGGAACCCCGCCCGGCGCGACTTCGACGTGTCCGCGAACATGTCGTAGTCCCAGCCGAACACGAAGTCGCCGAATGCCCACGAGGACGACACGTCCGCATAGGACGCCGCCAGGTCGTGGCGAGCGGCCATGGCTGTCCACAGGGGAGCTTTGTCGGCCATGACGTCCACCAGGGACATCCGAAGGGGAGGTGCGGCTTCGAGGCCGAAGTACGCCGCCAGCTTCGGCCACAGCTCGCGCCACCGGAACAAATCGCCGTTCGCGATGTTGAAGGCACCCTCCTGGCCCGTTGCCCAGACCGTGGCCGAAGCCAGCAAGCCCGCGTCCGTCATCTCCAGCAGGCTGTCGTACGCGCCCGGCTTGCCCGGGAACCGCAGCGGCAGGCCGAGTTCCTTCGAGATCGACGCGTACACCGCGATCACCAGCGCCAGGTTCATCGGGTTGCCCAACGCCGTGCCGCCGACCACCGACGGCCGGATCGCCGACCACGTCCACGGGCCCGCGCGGTGCTCGAGGAACCGCTGCTGGTCGACGTTGAACTCCGGCGGCATGTGCCCGGCGTCGGTCTCGCGGGCCGGCGTCTTGAACGGGCCGAGGTGCGCGCCGTAGACCTTGTACCCCTGCATCAGGCTGACGTGCTCGAGAGCGGCCGGGTCCAGCGCTTCGACCAGGTTCGTCAGCATCGCCAGGTTCGGCGGGACCAGCTCGGCCCACGTCGGGCGGTCCTGGTAGGCCGCGTAGAACAGGTGCGTGACGCCGGTCAGCGCGCCGACCTTCGCCCGGGTGTCCGCCCGGTCGAGCAGATCGACGGTGAGGCCGTCGCGGCGCGAGAGGCCGATGACGTCCCAGCCGCCGTCCGCCCGCAGGTGCTCGACGAGCTTCCGGCCGATGATCCCGTTCGCCCCGGCGACCAGGGCTGTCTTGCGTTCCATGACTCCAGGCTGGACGCGCCGATCTGATAAGTCCAAGGCTTAGAACTCACCAAGTCGATAAACTGAGTTCATGACAAGTCTCCGGCAGCTCGAGTACCTGGTCACGGTGGTCGACACCGGCTCGTTCACGCGCGCGGCCGAGCAGCTGCACGTGACGCAGCCCGCGTTGTCGCACCAGATGCGGGCCCTCGAACAGAGCCTCGGCGGGCCGCTGCTGGAGCGCCTGCCGCGCACGGTGCGGCCGACGCCGATGGGCCGGGCGATGCTGCCGCACGCGCGGGCCGCGCTGGCCGACGCCGAACGCGCCCGCTGCGCCGCCCGGCTCGCCTCCGGCACGACGGCGGGGGAGCTGCAGGTCGCGACCGTGTACTCGATGAGCCTCGGCGTGCTGCCGCCCGCGTTGCGGGTGTGGCGGCGCGACCGGCCGGACGTCGACGTCCGGCTGATCGAGTTCCGGCACGCCGACGAGCTGCGCGACGCGATGGCCGCGGGCGAGGCCGACGTCGCGCTCGGCCCGCCGCCGCCGGCCTGGCCGGGCCCGGTGCGGCCGCTGGGGGTCGAGGAGTTCGTGGTCGTGCTCCCGGCGGATGGCGCTTCGGAGGACGACGCGACGGGCGTCGTCGACCTCGCGACGCTCGCCGACTGCGCGTGGGTGCACTACGCGCCGGGCAACGGCCTCGCCGAGCTGGTCGACGCGACGTGCGCGACGGCCGGGTTCCGCCCGCGCGCCGCGGTCCGCACCGAGCAGACGGCGGCGGCGCCGATCCTCGCGGCGGCAGGCCTCGGCCCGGCGTTGGTCCCGGCGAACGTCCTGCCGGCGCGCTTCGACGGCCGGGTCCTGCGGCCGTCGGTGCCGGTGCGCCGCACGGTGGCCGCGTACACGCGTGCCGCGCCGGATCCGCTGACCACGGCGTTCATCGAGACGCTGGCGGACCACGCCGCGGTCTAGAGGCGGTCGAGCCAGTGGTGCTCGCCGTACGTCTCCTGTAGTGCGTTCGCGAGCCATGCCCGCTGCAAGGAATCCAGCACCGGCAGTGCGGCGGCGAAGTCCTGCTCGTCCTTGGGACGCGTGCCGCGGGCCTTGGCTAACAGTTGTACTTCCGCTGCCAGGTAAGGGATTCCGGCCACCGAGACGCCGCCGAGATCCGCGACCGCACGCCGCACGGCGGGGTTCCGGCGCGACACCCACTCGTCACCCAGCGTCTCGTCGAGCATCACCTGGATCCGCCACGGCGCGGACGCCGACGGGCGGCACCAGACGTCGTCGACGCCTTCGGGCAGCAGCTCACCGGGCCGCCAGGGACGCAGCGTGCCGGGCGGGTCCGCCGCCCACCACTCCCAGTCCGGCAGCGCCTCCTGGATCGCGAGCTGGTCGCGCCGGAGCACCAGGACGTCGACGTCGGCGTGCTCGCGGAACGCGTGGCCCACGGCGAGTTCGATCGCGTAGCCGCCGGCGACCCACCAGGGCGTTCGAACGCGCGAGAACAGTTCGGCCACTTCGGACAGTGACGCGGGCTCCCAGGTCACGAGACCCCGATCCCCGCCGGCACCGGGCCGGTGAACGGCGTCGTCAGGACGTCGTGGACGCGCGGCGACCAGACCGCGTGGCCGTGGCCGGACCACAGCGGGGCCACCGGGAGGTCGCGCAGCAGCTGGTTCTCGGCCAGGCGGTACAGCTCGCCCGCCTCCTCCGGCGTCGCCGCGGCGTCCGCGAGGTCGAGGTTCTGGCGGAACACTTCGTCCGCGTAACCCGATTCCGACGCCAGCGTCGAGAGCAGCTCGTATGGACTCGCGGTAACCAGCGAAACGTCCAATGTGGATGGTCCGTCGACCGAACCGGACGCGGGTTTCGCCTGGGCCGTCACCGAAACGTCCAGTGCCTTGTGCAGCCCGACGACCAAGGTCCGCGTCCACGCCTCGGTGGAAGGTCCGAAGTAGACGGTCGCGCCGCCGGGGAACGCCGCCTGCTTCAGCAGGGCCTTGCCCGCCGCCGCGTCGAAACTGCAGGGCCGGCAGGTGCCCGTTCGCTCGCCGGGGGCGTCCGCGGGTGGCAGCAAGGCCTTCGCCGGGTCGGCCTGGTGGGCCAGCGGGCCGGCTTCGAGGGCTGCGCGGTCGACGCCGAGTGCGAAGCCGTGGCGGACCGTCGCGTCGGCGAACCGCGGGTTCCCCACCGGGAACGCCAGGTAGCCTGCCTGCGGCAACGCCCACGTCGCGTGGTGGTCGTCGCCGAAGTCGCCGTGCATCGCGTCGTGCTTCTCGCCGGGAACTTCGGTGGCGAGGTCGAGCGTGCCCGACTTCACCTCGTCGTACTGGGCGGCCGGGTCGCCGACGCGCAGGTCGATCTCCGTCGCCTTGCCGACGCCCTCGCCGACGCGCTTCAGCGTGCCGCCCGAGCCGGGCCGCCACGCGCCGTCGAGCCGGTACGGGCCGTTGCCGATCGGCGCCTTCGCGAAGCCCGCCCAGTCACGCGAGGCGAGCACCGACGCGGGCAGCGGCACCAGTCCCGGCGCCGAGAGCAGCGCGGGAACCTGGCCGGACGGGCGGTCGAGCGTCAGCGCGATCGTGTCCGGAGTGGACGCGGTGATCTCCCGAGCGCGCAACAACTTCGTGAGCACCGGCGCCGCAGCCCAGTGCGAAGCGGCGACCGCCTGCCACGTGTCCACATAGGACTGGGCGGTGACCGGCGAGCCGTCGTGGAACTTCGCCGGCCGCAGCTTGACCGTCCAGTGCACCCGGTCGGTGCTCTCGATCGACTCGGCCGCGCGCGGCGTGAGCTTGCCGGTCGCCGCGTCGTAGTCGGCGAGCGGCGTCCACAGCGCGCCGGTCACCAGCCGGCCGGCCTGGTCGGCGACGTCGGCGGGCAGCAGCGTCGCGGGTTCCCGGATGCCGGCGGACAGGACACCCGGGCGGCCCGGGGCGGGATCGGAACAGCCCGTGACGGCGAGGGCCACGACGGCGAGCACGGCGAGCAGGCGCATGGGCCAGTCCTACCAGTCAGGAGGCAACCAAAGGTGGTTGTGTCCGGTTGATCTCCGTCGTACCGTTCGGTTGGTCACGGTTCTGGCGTTCTGGGAGGTTTCGCGTGCGCACCTGGTTGCGGTCGTGCTTCGCCGCCGTCACCGTCAGCGCCACGCTGGTCGCGACCGGGCTGCCGGCCGCCGCCTGCGGCGAAGACGACAAACCCGCTGTTCCCGCCACCCGCACGCTGGGCGATCCGGGGGCGATCAAGAACGTCAAGGCCGTCGGCAGCGTGCCCGACGCCGCCGGTGCCATCTCGGTCAACTTCCTCGACTACGGCCACCGCGACGTCATGGTCGTGTCCGGCGAGTTCGGGCTGAAGGTGTACGACCTGACGCAGAACCCGGCCGCGCCGAAGCTGGTCGGGCAGGTCAGCCTGCCGGGGCTGTGGGAGACCGAGGACACCGAGGTCGACCAGAACCACAAGCTGGTGTTCCTTTCGCGCGACCCGCGCGCGTTCGGCGGCACCACGCACACCGGCGAGTCCGGCATCTACGTCGTCGACGTCTCGAAGCCCGAGGCCCCGGCGATCCTGAGCTACACGAAGGTGCCGGCCGGGCACACCACCAGCTGCGTCGACGGCTGCCGCTACCTCTGGACCGGCGGCCCGGCGAAGGCCGACGACCAGCCCGCAGACTGGGGCGGGCGCCCGATCTGGGTCACCGACGTGCGCGACCCGCGGCACCCGAAGGTGAACCCGCAGCCGATCGAGCTGGCCCGCAACGACGGCAAGACCGACTACGTGCACGACGTCCAGGTGGACGGCGACGGCGTGGCCTGGGTGTCCGGCCGCGGCGGCGTCCGCGGCTACTGGACGAACGGCGTGCACCGCGACCCGGTGACGAACAAGATCCGCCGCGCGACGGCGCACGAGCCGGTGCCCTACGCCGGCGGCGGCATCGCCGAGACGGCCGCACCGTCGCGGTTCATGCACAACAGCTTCCACCCGGCCGGCCACCGCATCGGCGACGGCGCGTGGCGCGGCCAGGACCTGATCTACGCGACGGAGGAGAACTTCGTCGACGGCTGCGCGGGCGACGGCGTCCTGACGATCTCGTCGCTCGCCGGTTCGTACCACGGCGAAGGCTGGCGTTCGACGCCTTCGCAGCCGTTCCGGTTGCAGAGCGTGGGCACGTGGAGCGTCAACGGCCAGGAGGGCAGCGACCCGGCGTCGGACGACTGCTCGGCGCACTACTTCGACGTCCGCGGCAAGATCCTGGTGCAGTCGTTCTACTCGCAGGGCACACGGTTCCTCGACGTCAGCGACCCGACGAACCCGCGGCAGATCGCCTACTTCCGCCCTGGTGACGCGAGCGCGTGGGCGCCGTACTGGCACGGGAAGTACGTGTATGTGGCGGACAACGTCCGCGGCGTGGACATCCTGCAGCTGACCAAGTAGGTAGTCCATGAGGGGCATCTTCATGGCTCTAAGTCCATGAAGGTGCCCCTCATGGCTTTCAGGACCGGAGCCAGACCGCGGTGTCGGTCGGCAGGGAGCCGTCGAGAGAGCCGCTGGCCAGCAGCACCTCGCCGGCGGGCAGCGGGACCGGCGAGGCCGAGAAGTTCAGCGCGAACGTGAACTCCGGCCCGAGCCGGAACGCCAGCACGCCGTCGCCCAGCGAAAGCCATTCCAGCTCACCCGGGGGAAGGTCGCGCCGCTGTCGCAGTCCGGAGCGGTACAGCGACAGCATCGACGTCGGGTCCGCGGCCTCGGTTTCGGCCGTGAACGCCTTCCACTCGGAAGGCTGCGGCAGCCACGCGCTGCCGCTGCCGAAGCCGAACGGCGGCTCGTCGCCGGACCACGGGATCGGGACGCGGCAGCCGTCACGTCCGGGGTCGGCGCCGTTCGTGCGCGCCCACACCGGGTCCTGGCGCAGCTCGTCCGGGATGTCCAGGACTTCCCACAGGCCCAGCTCTTCACCCTGGTACACGTACAGCCCGCCGGGCAGCGCCAGCGTCAGCAGGGCCGCCGCCCGGGCTCGGCGGGTGCCCAGCTCGCGGTCGACCGGCAGCTCGTGCAGCCGGTTCGCGAACGAGAAGCCCGTGTCGCCCTGGCGGCCGTACCGCGTGACGTGCCGGGTGACGTCGTGGTTCGACAGCACCCACGCCGCCGGCGCGCCGACCTCGTCGTGCGCGCGCAACGTCCGGTCGATGACGTCCCGGAAGCGCGCGGAATCCCACGGGCAGACCAGGAAGTCGAAGTTGAACGCCGAGTGCAGCTCGTCGCGGCGCAGGTAGCGCGCCGCGCGGGACATGTCCGGCAGCCACATCTCGCCGACCAGCACGCGCTCGCCCGGGTAGCTGTCGACGATCTTGCGCCACGAGCGGTAGATCTCGTGCAGGCCCTCCTGGTCGGAGAACGGCGTCTCGTCGCCCTCTTCGACGTCGGGCAGGGCCGGGTCCTTCACCAGGCCGTCGGCGACGTCGATGCGGAAACCGTCGACGCCGCGGTCGAACCAGAACCGCAGGACGTCCTCGAACTCCGTGCGGATTTCGGGGTTGTCCCAGTTGAAGTCGGGCTGGCGCGAGCTGTAGAGGTGCAGGTACCACTCGCCGTCCGGCACGCGCGTCCACGCGGACCCGCCGAAGCGCGACTTCCAGTTGTTCGGCGGCTCGGCGCCGTCCGGCCCGCGGCCGGGCCGGAACCAGAACCGTTGCCGCTCCGGCGATCCCGGGCCCGCGGCGAGCGCGGCCTGGAACCACCGGTGCTCGTCGGAACAGTGGTTGGGCACGATGTCGATGATCACCCGGATGTCCCGGGCGTGCGCCTCGGCGATCAGGTCCTCCGCCTCGGCGAGCGTGCCGAAGAGTGGTTCGATGTCGCGGAAGTCGGCGACGTCGTAGCCGCCGTCGTCCATCGGCGACGGATACCAGGGGGTGAACCAGATCGCGTCGATCCCCAGGTCGGCCAGGTGGTCCAGCCGGGCGCGGACGCCGGCGAGGTCGCCGACGCCGTCGCCGTTGCCGTCCGCGAAGCTGCGGATGTAGACCTGGTAGATCGCCGCGCTGCGCCACCAGCCGGTTTTGTCGGCGGTCGACGCGGACTGCGCATCAGCGGTCACGGAAGTGCCCTCCTAGTCGTTGTGGAAACCCCGGGTGCGGCTCAGCCCTTGACGGCGCCGGCGGTCAGCCCGGCGAGGATCTGCCGCTGGAACGCCAGGAACAGCGCCACCATCGGCAGGCTGGCCAGCACCATCCCGGCGACGAGCACGTTGAGCGGCATGTCGATCGCCACCCGCTGCAGCATCACCGAGAGCGTCTGCTTTTCGGTGTCCGGGAACACCAGCAGCGGCCAGATGAAGTCCTTCCACGCGGTGACCACCGCGAGGATCGACACCACGGCCAGGATCGGCCGCGAGATCGGCAGGATGATCCGCCAGAGCGTGCGCACCGGCCCGGCGCCGTCGATGCGCGCGGCCTCGATCAGCTCGTCCGGGATCTGGTCGAAGAACCGCTTGAGCAGGTAGATGTTGAACGCGTTCGCCGCCGCGGGCAGCCAGACCGCGGTCGGCGAGTTGATCAGGTTGAGGTGCAGCAGCGGCAGGTCCGTCACCGTCACGTACGTCGGGACGAGCAGGGCCGTCGCGGGCAGCATCAGCGTGGCCAGCATCAGGCCCAGCACGACGTTGCCGAACTTCGGGCGCAGCTTCGACAGCGCGAACGCGGCCGGGACGTCGATGGCCAGCTGCGCCAGCCACGCGCCGCCGGCGACGACGAGCGTGTTGAGGAAGTACTTGCCCAGGCTCAGCTGGTCCCAGGCCTCGGCGAAGGTCTCCGGGTGCCATTCGTGCGGGACGAGCGTCGCCGGCGTCTGCGCGAGTTCCTGCGGAGACTTCAGCGCGCCGGTGACCGCCCAGTAGAGCGGGAACATGAAGGCCAGCACGAACACCACGAGCGTGCAGGCGAAGATCACGCCGTAGACGGCCTTGCCGCGCGGGCTCCGCAACGCGCTGGGCGAGACGAGGGTCCTCATGTCTGGTCCGCCTTCCGCGTCAGCCGGACGTACCACGCCGAGAACACGCCCAGCGCCACGAACAGCAGCAGGCTCATCGCGCTCGCCGAGCCGAAGTCGTTGTAGACGAAGGCGTAGCGGTAGAGCAGCAGGAGCACGGTGACGGTCGAGTCGTCCGGCCCGCCGCCGGTCATCACGTACGGCTCGGTGAACACCTGCATGGTCGCGACGATCTGCAGCAGCAGGAGCACCAGCAGGACGAACCGCGTCTGCGGGAACGTGACGTGCCGCAGCCGCTTCCACAGCCCGGCGCCGTCCAGTTCGGCGGCTTCGTACAGCTCGCCGGGGATCGTGCCGAGCGCGGCCAGGTAGATGAGCGTGGTGCTGCCCATGTTGGCCCACGTCGAGACGAAGACCAGCGACAGCATCGCCGTGCCGCTCGAGTCGAGCCACTGGCCGCCGGGCAGGCCGACCGCGCCGAGCGCGGAGTTGAACAGGCCGGGACCCGGGTCGTAGAACCACTTCCACATCAACGCCGTCACGACCGGCGGCAGCATCACCGGCAGGTAGACGGCGAGCCGGAAGAACGCCTTCGCGTGCCGGATCTCGTTGAGCAGCACCGCCGTCAGGAACGGGACGGCGAAGCCGAAGACCAGCGCCAGCCCGGTGAACAGCAGCGTGTTGCGCCAGGCGACGCCGAACAGCGGGTCGGCGAAGAGCCGCTTGAAGTTGTCGAACCCGACCCACGTCGGCGCGTTGACGAAGTCGACCTGCTGGAAGCTCAGGAGAACGCCGCGCACGATCGGGTACCAGGAGAAGAGCGCGAACACCACGAGCGCGGCGCAGAGCAGCCCGTACGCGGTGAGGTTCTCCTTCAGCTTGCGCCTGAGCCGGGTCCGGCGGCGATCTTCCGGCGAGACGGCCGGGCGCCCGGCCCGCGACGAGGACGTCGCGGGCCAGGCGAGCAGGCTACTTGACCTGGGCGAGGACACTGTTGACCTTCGACGACGCGGACGACAGCTGCTGGTCGATGTTCGCGTTCTGGTCGGTGAGCACCGCCTGCATGACGCTGTCGAGCGCGGCGTAGATCTGCTGCGCGTTCGGCGGCTCGATGCTGCCCTTGATCTTGCCGGTCGTGTCCACGTAGGACTGGTAGTTCTGCGCGGGCACGTTGGCGTACTTGGCCTTCAGCGCCAGCTGCTGGTCGCGCACCGAACCCTGCCAGACGTCCGGAGTCGGCTCGGCGGGCAGGCCGACCGGCTGCTTGCCGTCGACGTACTGCTGGATGTGCTTCTCGAAGCGGTCCGGGTTGAGGTACTTCCACTGGATCCACTCGAGGCCGGCCTTGATCTTGTCCGGCGAGGCCTTCGGGTTGATCATGTAGCCCTCGCCGCCGAGCAGCGTGCCCTGCCCGCCGGGCATGCCGGCGATGCCGTAGTCGTCGTACTTGCCGTTGAACTGCTTGACGAGCACGGGCACGTTGTCCGGGGCGGCCATGTACATGCCGAGCTGGCCGGCGCCCATCATCCGCTGGACGTCGGTGGCTTCGAGGAGCTGCTTGGCGCCCATCGAGTTGTCGGTCCAGCGCATGTCGTGCAGGTACTGCAGGGCCTGCTTGCCCTTCTCGTTGTCGAAGTCGGCGACCCACTTGTCGCCGTCCTTGCGGGCGATGTCGCCGCCCATCGAGTACAGCCAGCCGGTCATGTGCCAGCCGCCCTGGTTGTTCTTGCTGTAGTCGGCGTACCCGACGGTGCCGTTGCCCAGCGCGGCGATCTTCTTCGCGTCGGCGCGGACCTCGTCCCAGGTCGTCGGCGGCTTGTCGGGGTCGAGCCCGGCCTTCTGGAACAGCGGGCGGCTGTAGAGCAGGCCCATCGTGTAGTTCATCGTCGGCAGGCCGTAGAGCTTGCCGTTCGCGTCGCGGAAGTTGTCCAGGAGTTCCGGCTTGATGTCGTTGATGTGCGGAACGCTCTTCGCGGCTTCCGTGATGTCGGCGGCTTGGTGCCGCGCGATGATCTGCGCCGGGTCGGTGAAGTAGACGTAGTAGACGTCTTCGAGCTGCCCGCCGGCCAGCTTCGCGGAGAACGTCTTCGGGTCCATGAACCCCTCGTGGGGCTGGATCTGGATGTTCGGGTGGGAAGCCTCGAACTCCTTGACGTCGGCGTCGAACACGCTGCGCTCGAACGGCTGGCTGGTCGGCGGCTGGCCGGTGACCGTGATCGTCACCTTGCCCCCGGGCGCGGCGGCGTTGCCGTCGTCACCGCAGGCGGCCACCCCCAGGGTGAGGCCGCCTGCGGCCAGCAGGCAGAACATCCGGCGGGGCAAGGATCGGGACCAGGGACTGCTCATCTCAAGCCTCTTCTCGGGTCGCGACGGCTGTCACGTGATTGCGGTCACTCTAAAGTGCAAGAGCAGATCGACGCAATAAGGCGACGAGAAGTTGCAAGTTACGAACAGGACGCGGGCGGCTGGTGTCCGGGAGGGCAAGGGGCCGCGCAAGCGACGTGCCTGGAGGGTCGACACGCGTGTTTGGGCGGACGACACGGCTCGCCGGCGTCTCGTCCACCTGCGCGCGAGCCGACTGTCTGGGTGCGTGGGCCGACTGTCTGGGAAGTTCCCGTGGATGGATCTTGGCGCTCGGGTACGCGAAAAGGCGCGACGGCTCGTGAGCCGTCGCGCCGGGGGCGTGAGAGCTAGGCCGTGCGGCGGGCGGTGGACCCGCGGACCACCAGCTCCGGGGCGAACAGCAGCTCCTCCGCGGCCACCTCGCCGCCGTTGATGCGCTTCACCAGCAGCTCCACCACCGCGCGGCCCATCGCCTCGATCGGCTGGCGGGTGGTCGTCAGGGGCGGGTCGGTGCAGTTCATCAGGGCCGAGTCGTCGTAGCCCACCACCGAGATGTCCTCCGGCACCGACAGCCCCTGCCGCCGGGCCGCGCGGACCGCGCCCAGCGCCAGCAGGTCACTCGCGCACAGCACCGCCGTCGCGCCGCGGGGGTACAACCGCGCCGCCGCCGCGTGGCCGCCTTCGATGGAGAACATGCCGTGCTCGACCAGCTCGTCCAGCACCGGCAGCCCGAGCTTCGCCGCGTACGCCTGGAACGCTTCGAGCTTGCGCTTCGACGGCACGTGGTCGGTCGGCCCGAGCACCAGGCCGATCTTCTCGTGCCCCAGTGAGCTCAGGTGCCCGACGACCTGCTCGACGGCCACCGCGTCGTCGCACGACACCTGCGGCAGCCCGAGGTGGTCGACCGCCGCGTTGATCAGCACGGTCGGGAGTCGCCGCTCGACGAGGTGGTGGTAGTGCGAGTGCACCGCGTCCGCCTGCGCGTACAGCCCGCCGGCGAACACCACGCCGGACACCTGCTGCTGCAGGAGCAGCTCGACGTACTCCGCTTCCGACACCCCGCCCGCGGTCCGCGTGCACAGCACCGGCGTGAAGCCCTGCTGCGCGAGGGCGTTGCCCATGATCTCGGCCAGTGCGGGGAAGATGGGGTTCTGCAGCTCCGGCAGCACCAGCCCGACCAGGCGGGCCCGCTCGCCGCGCAGCTGGGTGGGGCGTTCGTAGCCCATCACGTCCAGCGCGGTGAGCACGGCGGCCCGGGTGCTGGCGGACACCCCGGACCGGCCGTTGAGCACCCGGCTGACCGTGGCTTCGCTGACCCCGACCTGGCGGGCGACTTCGGCAAGACGACGCGTCATGAGTGAAACTTTACAGCAACTGGGCGCAAAACTGTGACAAGCCCGTACCGGTCCCGGGGACCGGTACGGGCTTGCCGGAGGGCCGGGCTACGAAGCCGCCACCTCGAACTCGGACACCTGGCCCGCGGGCCAGCCGGTGTTGCCGGTGAACGTCAGCCGCACGAACCGCTGGGACGTCGCCGCGAACGACACCGACGCCGTGTTGCCGGTGGCCGGGTCGAACGTGTAGCCGCGCGAACCCACCAGCGTCGTGTACGAGCCGCCGTCCTGGCTGCCCGAGATCGTCACCGTCTGGGTGCGCGCACCCCACGCCGACGACGGCGGCAGCTTGAGCGTCACCTTGTTGATCGACGAAGCGGCGCCGAGGTCCACCGTCAGCGTCTGCGGGAACGCGTTGTTCGCGCTCTCCCAGTACGAGTTCGCGTTCCCGTCGTTGGCGTTCGACGGCGGGAACCCGCCCTGCGACGCCGACGCGCTGATCGCCTTGCCCTTCGCGATGTTGCTACCGGACGTAGGCGGCTGCGGCGGCCCCGAGTTCGGCGCGGGCCACGTCGAGCAGTCGCTCCAGGTGCCGGTCCAGCCGCTGTTGCCGGACCCGCTGAAGGTCATCTTCGGGATCGACGTCGGGTACGGGCAGTTGTACGTGCCGGTCACGCCGACGCCGGACGCCGTGAGGTTGCTGATCGACACCGACCCCTGCGTTTGCGACTGCGCCACGAACGTGCCGACGCCCTGCACCGAGACGCCGTCGATCGTGATGCCCTGGATCTGCTTGCCCGCGCCGTTGCCGTCGATGAACTGGATGGCCTCGTACGGGCTCTGGATCGCGGTGAACCCGGTGACCCGGATCGTGACGCCGGTGATCGCCTGGTCGCGCGCGTCGAACCACAGCGCGCCGACGCCGAACTGCCAGTTCGGGTCGAGCGCCCCGGCCCGCAGCGCGGTGTTGTTCGACAGCGTCACCGTGCCGCTCAACGGCACCGAGCTGAACCGGTTCGCGACCAGGTAGCCGCCGCCGAGGGCGTTCGTGTCCTGGACGAGGTTGCCGCTCACGGTGTTGTTCGAGCCGCCGTACAGCGCGATGCCGTTGGCCAGGTTCGGCTGCACGACCGTGTTGTTGACCAGCGAGTTGCCCGAATCGGCCTGGCCGTTGGACCACAGCGCGAGGCCGTCGTCGCCGTTGTTGCGCAGGTAGTTGTTGCGCAACGTCGAGTTCGTGACGGCGCCGTCGAAGTTCACGCCGTCGGCCTGCGTGTCGAGGATGCGGTTGTTCTCGATCGTGAGGTTCGACGACGCGCCGTTCATCAGCCACAGCCCGCACTTCGTGTCCTGGATCCACAGGCCGCTCACGACCGAGCCGTTCCCGAGCACGCCGTGGAACGCGTTGTCCGGGCTGCCGTCGTTCCGCTCGGTGACGTCACCGAACACCGCGAAGTCGTACAGCTTGATGTTGCCGGACGCGCTGCCGTTGTTGAAGATGTTGTTGCCGTGCAACACCGTGTACCACTGGCCGGCGCCGCGGACGGTCGTCTGGTCGATCTGCAGCGCCGAGCCGATCTCGAACCGGCCCGGCGGCACCCAGACTTCGCGACCCTGCGAACGGGCCGCCGAGAGCGCGTTGCGGAACGCCTGCGAGTCGTCCGACGAGTCGTTCGCCGTGGCACCGTAGTCGGTCACCGAAAGCGAGTTGGCCGGCTGCGCACCCGCGCCGCCGACCTGCTCGAAGTCGGCCAGGTCGATGGTCGCCTGGCCGACGTCGCCGGAGTCGGCTTCCACCCGGACCTTGGCTCCGGCGGCCGCGTTCTGGCCGAACAGCAGCCGGGCGTCGTCGAAGAAGTGGTGCGTCTTCGCGCCCGGGATCCAGCCGGTGTCCACATAGGAATACCGGGACGTCACCGAGAGGCCGCTGCCGAGCTTGGTCCCGTTGACGTACACCGAAAGCCGCCCGGACGAGCCGTCGGGCAGGTTGTAGTGGACGTTGATCGAGTTGGCCGCCGCGGGCAGCGTGAACTCGACGTACTGGCCGGTCGTGATCTTCACGGCCTGCCGTCCGGACGCTTCCGAAGCGATGCTGGCCTGCGTGTAGTCCGGGCCGACGGCCGAGCCGTTCGTCGCCGAGCACTCGGCCTCGACGGTCCGGAACGGCACGCTCGCGCCGCCGGACGCCGTCGTGGGGCAGGTGGCCGCGGCGGCCGGGGTACCGCCGGAAAGCACGGTCAGGCCGGCCGCGGCGAGTGCGGCGGCCAGCAAGGCCGCGCCGCGGGGAATCGAGGGCATCATCAGCACCTTTCGTTCGCTCACGAGGAATAGGCTTCGAGTTCGGACAGCTGGCCCGCGGGCCAGCCGGTGTTGCCGGTGAAGGTCAGCTGCAGCGTGCGCGCCGACGTCGCCGGGAAGGTGATGGTCGCGGTGTTGCCGGACGCGGGGTTGAACGTGTAGCCGGCGGCGGCCTTGATCCCGCCGACCGAGATCGTCTGCGTGCGGGTGCCCCACGCCGACGACGGCGGCAGCTTCAGCACCAGCCGCGAGACGGTCACCGTGCTGCCGAAGTCGACGGTGAACGTCTGCGGGAACGCGTTGTTCGTGCTCTCCCAGTACGAGTTCGCGTCCCCGTCGACCGCGTTGCCCGGCGGGAAGCCACCCTGCGAGCCGGACGCGCTGACGTTCTTGTGCAGCGCCAGGCTCCCGGTGGGCGGGGTCGTGGTGGGCGGGGTCGTGGTCGGCGGAGTGGTGGTTGGCGGCGGTGTGGTGGTCGTGGTGCCGCCGTTGTTCGAGCCGTAGACGGGCGTCGGCCACGAGCCGCAGTACGTCGTCGTCCACCCCGAGTTGCCGCCCTGGTCGGCGAGACCGGTCATCGCGTCCGGGCCCATGCAGTTGTAGACGCCCGCGCGGCCGACGCCGGTCGCGACGACGTTCTGCACCGACCCCGTCGGCTTGGCCTGGATCTGCCAGGCGAACGTGCCGGCCCCGCTGATCCGGACGTTCGTGAAGTGCACGTCCGTGGTGGCGCTGTCGATGAACTGGATCGCCTCGTAGTTGTTGTCCTGCAGGTCGAGGTCGGTGACGTCGACGCGGCCGGTGATCGCCGAGTCGCGGCCGTCGAACCACAGCGCGCCGACGCCGAACTGCCAGTTCGAGTCGAGCACGCCGGTGCGGATCGCGGTGTTGCGCGCGACGGTCGTGGTGCCCGAGAGCGGCACCGCGCTGAACCGGTTGGCGATGTGCAGGCCGCCGCCCTGGTCCTGGTTGTCGGCCACGACGTTGTCGGACACGGTGTTGTCGTGCCCGCCGTAGATCGCGATGTTGTTCGCGAGGATCGGCAGCAGGACGGTGTTGAAGGAGAACGTGTTGTGGTGGTCGGCGTCGTGCTCGGACCACATGGCCAGGCCGTCGTCGCCGGTGTTGCGCAGGAAGTTGTTCGTGACCGTGACGTTGCTGATGCCCTGGTGCAGGTTCAGCCCGTCGGCCGTCTGGTCGAGGATCCGGTTGCCGGACACGGTGAGCCCGTCGAACGGCCCGTCGAGCCACAGCCCGACCTTCGTGTGCTGCAGCCACAGGTTCTGCACGACCGAGCCGCCGCCCAGCGCACCGCCGATGGCGTTGGACTGGTCGCAGTCGACGCGGGCGTCGACCTGGCCGATGATCGCGAAGTCGTACAGCTTGACCGCGCTGCTCGTGCCCGGGACGGCGCCGTTGCCGGGATACGTCGACGTCCCGCAGCTCGCCGGTTCGCCCTTGCCGAAGATCCCGGCGCGCGGGCCGGTCAGCACCGAGTACCACGGCCCGGCGCCGCGGATCGTCACCTGGTCGACCGTGATGTGGTGGCCGAGGGTGAACGTCCCGGACGGGATCCAGACCTCCTTGCCCTGGCTGCGGGCGGCGGCCACGGCGGAGTCGAACGCGCCCGCGTCGTCGCTCGTGTCGCCCGCGGTGGCGCCGTAGTCGGTGACGGACACCGAGTTCGCGGGCCGCGAGGCGGCCGCGCCGACCTGCTCGAAGTCGGCGAGGTCGATCGTCGAGGCCGTGGTGTCGCCCGCGTCGACCTGCAGCTTGATCTTGGTGCCGGCCGGGTACGACGTGCCGAGCAGGGCGCGCGCCTCGTCGTAGAAGTGGTGCGCGTGGCCGTCACCGGGGTTGTTGGTGAACGGGTACGAGCCGTAGTACCAGGCGTACTTCGAGGTCAGCGCGATGTCCCGGTTGTGGGCACCGCCGACGTAGAGCGAGATCGTGCCGCTCGTCCCGGTGCCGTTGGCGGAGTCCGGGAGGCTGTAGCGGAAGTCGATCGAGTTCGCCGGGGCCGTGAGCGTGAACTCGACGTACTGGCCCTGGCCGGACAGCGTGACGGCCTTGCGGCCGGACGCCTCGCCGGCGAGCGTGCCCGCCGCGCGGTTGGGGCCGATGATCGAGCCGTTCGTCGCCGCGTTTTCCGCTTCCTGTTCGAGGAAGGGCACGGTCGCGCCGCGGCCGGCCGCGAGGGCCGGGCTGCCGGCGGGAGCGGCGGCGATCGTCAGGCCGGCCGCGACGGTCACGGCGGCGGCGATCGCACCGAATCTCTTGGCCCGGAGGCGATCCGGGGCTTTTTCGGGCGCGCTGGAGACAGAGCTGGGAGACATGGGCGGCACTGGCCTTTCCGCAGCAGGTGGGGGACCTCTGTGACCGGGATCATACGAATCTGGGACAAGAAACCGCAATAGTTGGACGAACTTACGCAACTTTGCGACAGGAATTGACGACTGCGCCGGATGCCCGACGTTCGCTTACGCCCGGCGGAGCAACGCTCTCGCGGTCGGTGCGCGCTGATAGTTTTCCGGCATGAGCCAGCGACGTGCGGACGGCAGCGCCGGGGACGCGGATTACGGCGCGATCGGCGGGGTCTACACCGATTACCGCAAGCCGGATCCCCGGATCGGCCAGTACATCCTCGACGCGCTGGGCGACGCGCGGACCGTGCTGAACGTCGGCGCGGGCGCCGGCGCGTACGAACCCGAAGACCGCGAAGTGACCGCCGTCGAGCCGTCCGCGTCGATGCGGGCGCAGCGCCCGGCGGAGCTGCCGCCGGCGGTCGACGCGGTGGCCGAGAAGCTCCCGTTCCCGGACCGCGCGTTCGAGGGCGCGATGAGCACGTTCAGCGTCCACCAGTGGAACGACCTGTGGACCGGGCTGAAGGAGCTGCGCCGCGTCACCCGCGGCCCGATCGCCATCCTGACCTGCGACCCGGCCCTGCTGCGGCGGTTCTGGCTGCTCGACTACGCGCCCGAGGTGATCGAAACCGAAGCGCGGCGCTACCCGCCGGTCGACGACATCGCCGACGGGCTCGGCGGTACCACGTCGATCATCGGCGTGCCGATCCCGATCGACTGCACCGACGGCTTCAACGAGGCCTACTACGCCCGCCCGGAACGCCTGCTCGACCCGGGCGCGCGGCTGTCGTGCTCGGCGTGGAGCTTCGTCGACGACCGCGTGCACCACCGCTTCGCCGCCGAGCTGCAGCACGACCTCGACGACGGCACGTGGGAACGCCGTTACGGGCGCCTGCGCGAGCAGCGGACGTTCGAGGGGTCGCTGGTCCTCGTCGTCTCGGACCCGACGTCGTGACGCCGCCGCCGTTCGACCCCGAGCTGGCGCCCGTCGTCGAGATGCTGCGCGTCCTCCGCCCGCCACTGGCTTCCCTCGCCGACATCCCCGGCCGCCGCGAGCTGAACGCCGCCGAGCACCGGACCGTCGAGGAGCTGGCCGCCGCGTACCCCGGGTACAAGGTCGCGGAAGAGTACGCGGGGGACGTCCCGCTGCTGGTCATGGCCCCGGCGTCGAGCGCGGGCGTCCTGTACTACGTCCACGGCGGTGGCACGATCGTCGGCAGCCACCTCGGCGCCGACGTGCCGAACCTGCTGGCCTGGGCCGGCGAACTGAGCCTGACGATCGTCTCGCCGGGCTACCGGCTCGCGCCCGAGCACCCGTACCCGGCGCCGGTCGAGGACTGCTACGCCGGTCTACTGTGGACGGCCGAGCGGTACGCCGCCCCGCTCGTGCTCGGCGGGATCAGCGCGGGCGGCGGCCTCGCGGCGGCCACGGCCCTGCTGGCCCGCGACCGCGGCGGCCCGTCCGTCGCCGGGCAGCTGCTGCTGTGCCCGATGCTCGACGACCGCAACGACACGCCGTCGGCCGTCGACTTCGACGGCCGCGGCCTCTGGGACCGCACGGCCAACCGGGTCGGCTGGACGGCCTACCTCGGCGACCTCGACGACGTCCCGCCCTACGCCGCCGCGGCCCGCGCCACCGAGCTTGCCGGGCTGCCGCCGGCGTTCCTGGACGTCGGCACGGCGGAGACGTTCCGCGACGAGGTGGTGGCGTACGCGGGCCGCATCTGGCAGGCGGGTGGCGAGGCCGAGCTGCACGTCTGGCCCGGGGGCTTCCACGGGTTCGACTCGCTGGCCCCGGAAGCGCGGATCAGCCGGGCGGCACGAGCCGCCCGGCTGACCTGGTTGCGGCGCTTACTCGGCCAGTAGGTCCTGCAGTTCCCGCACCGCGACAGCGAGTTCGTCGGCGAAGCGGTACATCTCCGCGGACACGTGCTTCGGCGTGCTGAGGTAGATGTTCCAGCGGTCCGGCAGCAGCACGTACGCGACGCCGATGCACTGCGGGCTCGTCGAGCCGAAGCCGAAGTACTGGATGTTGACCGACGGCGCCGAGCTGGTGCTCAGGTAGTCGTCGCGCATCTTCAGCCAGCCCGGGGACGTGTACAGCGACGGCGTTTCCGGGTCGCCGCGGCGCTTCCCGATCAGCTGCAGCTCCCACAGGTGCTGCTCCGGCGCGTCACCGGCCTGACACTCCTTCGCCCGCGAGACGTGCTTCGCCGCGGCCGTCCGGAACGCTTCGCGCTTCTCGTCGGCCGAAGCGGTGCCGCTTTCGACGGTGTCGACGAACTTCACGACCTCCGGCGTCACGACTCGCATCGCCTCGGTGCGCCCGTTCTGGAACTGCCGCGTCGCGATCGACTCGTACGTCGCTCCGGTCAGGCCCTTCGCGCGGCGATGCGCGAGCTGGTACGCCATCTGCGCGAAGGCGTCCGGGGACATCCCCAGCTCCTTCGCCCGGTTGGCGCCGAAGTCGAACGACACGGTCTGCGTCGCCGTCGCGTCCGCGTACGCCCTGAAGGCGGCCCCCGCCGCGAGAGCGTCTTCGCGGAGGGCGTCGGTCAACGCGAACTCGACGACCTCGTAGCCCGGCACGCCCTCGGCGGGCTCCCGCGACGAACGCGAACCGCTCAGCAGCACGTCGGTGAAGCCGAGGATCGTCGTGCCGTCGAGCTCGCAGTGCTCGACGTTGATCCCCGCGGTGCCGTCCTCGAACACGATGAGCGACACGGCCTTGTCGTACCAGCGGTTGTCGCCGTACAGCAGCCGGTCACCGGCTTCCAGGGCGCTCGACGGCGTGAAGTCGTCCAGGCACAGGCAGAACAACGCCGTCTCGATCGTCTCCAGCGCGTCGCCGTTGCCCGCTTCGAGCAACGCGGCCCGCGAAGCCGCCCACTCCGCACGCGCCTTCGTCGTGAAGTGCCCCGCGGGGACGTCGGCGACGTGGTCGTCCTTGAGGATCGCGCGCAACCCGTCGGCCAGCTGCGCCGGCGAGTACGGGCGGCCGTCTTCGGCGAGGACGTCCAGGCGGAACGGCGTGTCCCGGTGGAACACGACGATGTGCCGCTCCGGCGACGGGAACCGCGTGCGCGCGGTGTCGAGCAGCTCGCCCGGGATGCGCGTGGCCGAGAACAGGTACTGGTGCTGCACCATCGACTGCGGCGTCCCGCGCAGCAGCACCGGCGGCACCAGTTCCTCGTCGAGCTTCAGCTTGTAGTCCACGGCGGCCGCGGTCAGCTCGGCCGCGCGCTCCACCTGACCCAGCGGGGAGTCCTGGAACAGGAAGAAGAAGTTGGCGTTGAGCGCGATCCGGTCGCGGCGGCCGAGGTAGCGGTACGGCCAGAACGTGTCGAGCCAGCTGCGCACGCCGGGCGAGCGGTTGTACTCCTCGAGCGCGGCCTGCCACCCGCGTCCGGGGCTGCCGGGCGCCAGGAACTCCGCGACCGCCGTTTCGGTCGCGGCCAGCTCGTCCGGCGTCAGCAGCGGTGCGCACCACTCGAGGAAGCGGCGGCCGCTGTCCTCCAGCGTGGGGACGGGGACGCGGGGGAGCCGGTCCTCGTTGCCGAACGTGCGGGTGGACCAGTCCGGACTGCTCACGATCATCCTTCTTGCTGAGAAGTGGCGAGCGTGGCCGCGAGTTCCGCGGCCGCGCCTTCAGGACGGGAAACATACAGCTGCGCGTAGAGCCAGCCGTCGGACTCCAGGCCGGCCGGGTCGAACCCGGCCGCGTCGAGCGTGTCGAGGATCTGCGTCTGCTCCTCGGCGGAGGCGAACCGCCGCTGCCGGAACACGCCCGGTACCTGCGCGGTTTCGTACCCCAGCCCGGCGAGGCTGTCGGCGACCGGTTCGTAGGAGAACATCCGCAGCACGAAGTGCGCCATCCACGGCCGTGAGCCGCGGGCGATCCGGGTGATCGTCTTCTCGGTGACGTAGCCGACGCAGCCGGTCGAGATCACCAGGTCGACGTCGTCCAGCAGCTTGCGCTGGGTGCTGTCCGGGTCGTCGTGCTCGAGGTCGGCGTGGATCGCCTCGTCGAGGAACCCGGCGGAAAGCGCGTACTCGAGCGCCGGCGCCGACGCGTCCAAGCCGTAGAACTTCGCCCCGCCCTCGCCGGTGACGCGCGTCCGGTCGGCTTCGAGCAGCCGTGCGTGGCTCAGCGGCCGCACGTCCGGGTCGGTGTAGTGCGCGTAGAGGTCGTCCATCGTGGCGTCGCACCGCCGCAGGGCCGCGTTGACGCCGTACGAGCAGCCGACGTCGAGCACGGTCGGGCGCTCGGCGGGGTGTTCGCCGATCAGTTTCGCGAAGTACGGCTTCGCGAGCTGGGGGATTTCGTAGCCGACGCGGCGGAGCGTGCCGAAGAACGGCCGCGGGTCGGGCGCGGTGTAGATGTGGTCGAACGAGATCTTGCCGGTCGAGTCGAAAGGCACAGGCCAGGCTCCTGATCTAGTCGCAGCTCCGCTGTCCGTTGAGGGCGGCGGTGGGGGCATGGATGGACTAGTCGAGCAGCTCGTCACCCCGGTCGGTGCGCCCCGCGAGGTGGGCGGGCAAGACCCGGCCGAAGAGCTGCCTGGTCCGCTCCGCGCTGCCGATGACCCCCGGGCGCTCGCTGTAGGCGAAGATCGCGGAATGCCGCGCGATCGCACCCTCCACCGTACTGACCCGGTGCAAGGCGAAGCGCCCTTGGAAGAGCTGCAGATCCCCCGGACGGAGGCTGAGCCGCTGGACCGGACGGGTGCTTTCGCCGGAAAGGACCTCCCGCACGCCGGCGAAGTTCTCGTCGGCCGCGGACCGGATGCCGGGGCAGTATTCGAAGGTCCCGCCCGCTTCGGCGGCCTGCGTCAGCATGCTCACGGTGTAGGCGTTCGTGTCGAAGTGCCACGGGTGCGCGCGGCCGGGTGCGATCGCGTTGAGCGTCAGCCCGGACAGCGGGTCGGCCAGTTCGTGCAGCTCCGGCAGGCCGAAGCAGTCGGCGACGAACCGCTGGAACAGCGGGCTGGTGTAGAGCCGGGCGATGATCGACGACGCGGGGATGTGGTCCCGGGCGACGAAGGCGTTGCCGCGCTCCATGATCGTGCGGCCCGGGTGGTCCTCGGGCAGCGGCTCGTCGATCGCCGTGTTGTAGGCGTTGACCTTTTCGATCTTCGTGTAGGCGTGCGGCTCCAGCGCGGCGCATTCTTCCCGGAGGACGTCGTGCAGCTCGGGCCGGATGAAGTCGGCGAGCACGCTGCACCCGACGGCGACCAGGTCGGCACGGGTGCGGGCGACGATCTCGCGCCACGCGGGACGGTCCGGATCGGAGAGCGGGTAACGGTCGGTGTCGACCATTTCCAGTGGCGCCACGGAGGTGCTCATCGAAGTCCCTTCCGCCGGGTGAGGGACCAGAGTTAGCACAGAGTCCGGTTGGTCAACCGTCCGTTTGTGAGCGGTGACACACAGTGCGTCAGAAGCGGTGCGAAGCGAGAACCCCCATGCGCCGCAAGAGTAGCGGGCGCCCGGAGCCTGGGCGCCCGCTACCGTCCTACGGCGTGAGCAGCGGCAGGAGCGGCTTGCGCACGGCGGTCGCGACGCCGTCCGAAGCCTCCGCGGCGGCGACGCGCTCGGCCGTCGGCCTGCCGTAGCCGGTCGTGCGCTGCACGAGCGGGCGGCCGAGCGGCTCGACCATCGCGCGCATGTCGCTGATCGTCTTGTACGACCCGTTCGACGCGCCGGCCATCCGGCTGATCGTCTCCTCCATCAGCGTCCCGCCGATGTCGTTGACGCCGCCCTGCAGCACCGCGCGGCTGCCCTCTTCGCCGAGCTTGACCCAGGAGCTCTGGATGTTGTCGATCATGCCGTGCAGCAGCAGCCGGGAAAGCGCGTGCACCGCCCGGTTCTCGCGCACGGTCGCCCCGGCGCGGGCCAGCCCGGCGAGGTAGATCGGCGAGCTCTGGTGGATGAACGGCAGCAGCACGAACTCGCTGAACCCGCGCCGCCCGTGCTTCTCCAGGCCTTCGCGCTGCAGCCGCGCGAGCAGCTTGAGGTGCGCGACCCAGTGGGCGGGGGTGTCGACGTGGCCGTACATCATCGTGGACGTCGTCGGCAGCCCGACCTCGTGCGCGGTGGTCACGACCTTGATCCACTCCGACGTCGGCAGCTTGCCCTTGGTGAGCACCCAGCGGACGTCGTCGTCGAGGATCTCCGCGGCCGTGCCCGGCAGCGAGTCGACGCCGGCTTCCTTGGCCTTGATCAGCCAGTCCTTCAGGGACAGGTTGGTCCGCGAAGCGCCGTTCACGACCTCCATCGGGCTGTAGGAGTGCAGGTGGATCTCCGGCTGACGGCGCTTGACCTCGGCCGCGAGGTCGAAGTACGCGGTGCCCCGCAGGTCCGGGTGGATGCCGCCCTGCATGCAGATCTCGGTCGCGCCCGCGGCCCACGCCTCGTCGACGCGGTCGCCGACCTGCTCCAGCGAGAGCGTGTACGCGTCGGCGTCGGTGCGACGCTGCGCGAAGGCGCAGAAGCGGCAACCCGTGTAGCAGACGTTGGTGAAGTTGATGTTCCGCGTGACGACGAACGTGATGTCGTCCCCGACGGTTTCGCGGCGCAGGTCGTCCGCGAGCTTGGTGAAGGCGTCCAGCTCCTTCCCGTCGGCGGACAGCAGCGCGAGCGCGGCGTCGTCGGACAGCCCGGCGGGGTCCTTTTCCGCGCTGCGCAACGCTTCCAGCACGGTCGAGTCGAACTTCTGCGGCCCGGTCTTGATCCGGTCGCCGATCTCCTTCCAGTCCCCGTAGACGGAGTCGAAGTCGCTGCGGCGGTCCTCGGTGCGGCCGGTGGTATCGATCTCGGTGTGCAGGTCGGTGCGCCCGGACTCCTGCCAGCCGCCGTCCGGCTCCTGCCACGGGATGCCGACCGGCCTGGCGTCCTCGCGCGCCATCCCGGTGTCGTAGTCGACGAGCGCGGCGACGTGCCGCGTGATCCGCGGGTCCAGCCACGGCTCGCCGGCCTTGACGTACTCCGGGTAGATGGTGAGTCGTTCCTTCAGCTCGAACCCGGCCTTCTCGGTGCGGCGGGCCAGCTCGTCGATCTGCGGCCACGCGCGCTCGGGGTTGACGTGGTCCGGGGTCAGCGGCGAGACGCCGCCCCAGTCGTCGATGCCGGCGCGGATCATCAGGTCGTACTGGCTGCCGATCAGGTTCGGCGGCGCCTGGATGCGCATCTTCGGGCCGAGCACGAGCCGCGCCACGGCGATGTTCGCGGCCAGCTCTTCGAGGTCGGCGTCCGGCGTCGCGCGCATCTTCGTGTCCGGCTTGGCCCGGAAGTTCTGGACGATGACTTCCTGGATGCCGCCGTAGGTCCGGGCGACCTTGCGGATCTCGAACAGCGCGTCGGCGCGCTCTTCGTGCGTCTCGCCGATGCCGATGAGGACGCCGGTGGTGAACGGGACGCTGCTGCGCCCGGCGTCCTCGAGCACGCGGAGCCTCACCGCGGGATCCTTGTCGGGTGACCCGTAGTGCGGGCCGCCCTTCTCGCTCCACAGCCGGGTCGCGGTCGTCTCCAGCATCATGCCCATCGACGGCGCGACCGGCTTCAGGCGCTGGAAGTCCTGCCAGGTCAGCACGCCCGGGTTGAGGTGCGGCAGCAGGCCGGTCTCCTCGAGCACCCGGATCGCCATCGCGCGGACGTAGGAGAGCGTGTCGTCGTAGCCGTGCGCGTCCAGCCAGTCGCGGGCCGCCTTCCAGCGGTCTTCAGGCCGGTCGCCGAGCGTGAAGAGGGCCTC
Source organism: Amycolatopsis sp. NBC_01488 (assembly GCF_036227105.1). Classification (NCBI taxonomy): domain Bacteria; kingdom Bacillati; phylum Actinomycetota; class Actinomycetes; order Pseudonocardiales; family Pseudonocardiaceae; genus Amycolatopsis; species Amycolatopsis sp. NBC_01488. Next base: position 4,739,161 of record NZ_CP109434.1, read on the forward strand.
CTTGCAGCCCATTTCCGCACCCTTGCGGGCGATGTCGAGAACCTCGTCCGGGGACAGGAACGGCGATTCGAGCCGGCCCGGCACCGTGACGAAGGTGCAGTAGCCGCAGCGGTCGCGGCAGAGCCGGGTCAAGGGGATGAACACCTTGCGGCTGTAGGTGATGATGCCGGCGCGCCCGGCCTCGGCCAGGCCCGCGTCCCGGATGCGGGAGGCGTACTCGGAAAGCGTGGTGAGGTCGTCGCCGCGGGCGTGCAGCAGGACGCTCGCTTCGGCTACGTCCAGTGTCTTCCCGTCACGCGCCCGGGCGAGCGCGCGGCGCATCGCGGAGGCGGTCGGGGCGGTGGCGTCGGGTTCGGGTCCCATTTCACCCACGCTAGGACTGTCCTCGCGGGACCAGCCAGTGTGTGTTGCGCACCCGGCTCACCCGTTCGGTGGGCGTGATCGTCGTCGCAGGTCAGCCGGGTGCCCTGGTTGTCGATCAGCGCTCGGCCGTGTATTACCTAAAGGGTGGCATCGGTGGTCGGCAAGAAGATCGGCGGACGGACGTACTACTACCTGGCGGAGTCCGGGCGGGTGGACGGCAAGCCGCGCGTGGTGACCCAGCGTTACCTCGGGACGGCCGAGGAGATCGCCCGCGCCGTCCCGGGCGGCGAACCGGCGTCGGCGTCGTACCGGACGTACGGCGACGTCGCCGCGGTGTGGGCGACCCTCTCCCGGCTGGACTTCGTCCGGCGCGTCGACGACGTCGTGCGCGCGAAGCCGTCGCTGGGGCTGAGGCTCGCCGTCGCGGTGCTGCACCGCGCGACCGCGCCCGGGACGCCGATCGGCGAGTGGTGGGCCGCGAGCGCCGCCGCCGACTTCGTGCGGCCTCGGGTGTCCACAGTGGACGGCACCTGGCGGGCGCTGGAACGCCTTACGCCCGAACGAGTCGCGCGCATCGAGGACACCATCGCCGCCGCGGTGCTGGACACGCTCGACGACCACGCGGCACTCGCCGTCGACGTCCCGCAGTTCGCCGCGTTCGCCCCGGCCGACTGCACGCTGCCCTCGGCGTGCCGGGGCGTCCTCGCCGGAGCGGGCCTGCGGGTGACCCGCGACGGCGCGATCCCCCTCAGATCGCGGGTGTACCGGCGCGACGACGACACGGCGCCGACGTTCGCCTCGCTGACCGCGGAGCTGGGCCCCGCGACGCTCGTCTTCCACTCCGGCCAGGCGGCCCAGCTCGACCTGGGCTCACGCAGCGGATTCGTCGGCTCGCTGCCGCTGACCGACCACCCCGAGCTGCTGACCCAGCCCGCGTCCGCCCGCAAGCGCGTCGACCCGGAGCGGTTCGCCGGCCTCACCGCCTTGGACACGCACGCGGTCGTCGACGGCGTCCGGCGGCGCGTGATCCTCACGCATTCGGCGACGCTGCACGCCGCGCAGTCCCGCGCGTTCGCCGACGAGCTGGCCACCGCGACCCGCGAGCTCGACGGCCTGGCCGAGGCGCTGGCGGCGGGCACTCACCGCGGCGATCGCCCCCAGGTCCACGCCGAACTCGGCCGGGTGACGCGCGGCCGGCGCATTGAGCGCGTGCTGACCGCCGTGCTCAGCGGGAACCGGCCCGGCGAGATCCGCCTCGAACGCCGGATCGACACCGCCGCGCTGGCCCGGCTGGACGACGAGTTCTTCGGCAAGCAGGTGCTGGTCACCGACCGGGACTGGCCGATCGGCGACGTCGTCACGGCCTACCGGGCCCGCACGCACCTGGAGTCGACGTTCCGCTGGCTCACCGGCCCCGCCGTCACGGGCCCGACCCCGCGCTGGGAGTGGACGCGGCAGCGGATCGCCGCGCACGGGCTTGTTTCGGTGCTGGCCGCGACCGTGACCCACCTGATGCGACGCGAGGCCGACCGGGCGGGGATGAACCTGTCGGTGCGCGAGCTGCTCGACCAGCTCGCGGGCATCGGGGAGCTGGTGCTCCGGTATCCCTCGACCGGCGGGCGGCCGCGGACGAAGCGGCTGCCGACCGAGCGGGACCCGGGTCAGCAGGCGTTGTTCTCGCTGTTTCAGGACTCCCGGTAGATCTGCAGCGCCGAGAAGCTCTGGACCACCGGCATCAGCTCGATGACGTTGATGTTCACGTGCTTCGGCTGGTTCGCCGCCCAGAAGACGGACTCGGCGACGTCGTCCGCGGTCAGCGGCGTGGTGCCCTGGTAGACCTTGTCGGCCTTGTCCTGGTCGCCGTCGAAGCGGACCTTCGAGAAGTCCGTGCCGCCGACCATGCCGGGCTCGACGTTCGTCACGCGGACGCCGGTGCCGTGCAGGTCGCTGCGCAGGTTGAGGCTGAACTGGTGGACGAACGCCTTGGTCGCGCCGTAGACGTTGCCGCCGGGGTAGGGGTAGGTCCCGGCGATCGAGCCGATGTTGATCACGTGGCCGCGGCCGCGCTCGACCATGCCGGGCAGCAGCGCGCGGGTCACGTGCGCGAGGCCGCGGACGTTGGTCGCGATCATCTCGTCCCAGTCCTGGAGGTCCGCTTTGTGCGCGGGCTCGAGGCCCTTGGCCAGGCCGGCGTTGTTGACCAGGACGTCGACTTCTCGCCAGCCCTCCGGGAGGTTGTCGATGGTGTTCTTGACGGCTTCGGGGTCGCTGACGTCGAGGGTGACCGGGAGGACGGCGTCGCCGAGTTCCGCCGCGAGCTTCGCGAGCTTGTCTTCACTCCGGGCGACGGCGATGACGCGGGCGCCCTCGGCGACGAACCGGCGCGCGATGGCGTCACCGAAGCCGGCGCTGGCGCCGGTCACGAACACGGTCTGCTGGGTCATGGCGTGGCTCCGCTTGAGGTTAGGAACATGCTGAGTGCCTCGTTGAACTCCGTCTCGCACTCCAGGTTAGGCAGGTGGCCCGCGCCCTCGATCACCACCAGGGTCGAAGCCTCGATCTCTTGGTGGATGAGCCGGGCGTCGCGCACGGGAGTGAACTCGTCCTCAGCTCCGACGACCACCAGGGTGGGGACGTCGACGCGCCTCAGCCCCTCGGTGTAGTCGGGCCGCTCGGCGCGTCCCCTGAGGGCGGCCGCTGCTCCTTCTCGCGGCGCGTTGCGCATCATCCTGAGGACGTGCGCTTCGACGTCCGGCCTGGTCGCGCGGGTCTGCTTCGAGATCATCCGGGGGAGCAGTTCGTCGGCGTAGTCGTGCATGCCCTCCTCGGTGATCCGCGCGGCGGTGTCGAGGCGGGCCTGCTTCGCCGCCGGGGTGTCGAGGCCGGCGAACGTGTCGGCGAGGAGGAGGGCTTGGAGTCGGCCTGGGTGGTCCGTCGCCAGCTGCATGACGATCTGGCCACCCATGGAGAGGCCGCC